>NZ_CP032418.1:12500-1212500 GCF_003595195.1 Paenisporosarcina cavernae | reverse complement strand
AATTTGTTATTTTCGTTCTTAAATGAAGATAAAACGTTTCTTGTTTTTCTTGTGGTGGTAAAGGTTTAGATAATTCATATTCTGACATTCGCTTCCCTCTTTCAAAAGATGATTTTGAAATATTGTAACAAATAGTGTATACATACGTCTAATAGAATAAAATGATGGGAGGATTTCCGATGTTTCGTCGATTTAGTTATCTCGTTACTGTTGTCATTTTACTTTCTTCTTGCGGCACACCTCAAGAGGGTAAGGTAGATGTATCTGAAGAGAAGAAAAGCGAAGTTCCTGCCGAAAATGAATCTAGCAATTCTACTAATGAGGAGGATCTTGTACTCCAAGAACAATCAATAATTGCGGAATTATCTACTTTCTTTTTAGAAACAGGCCATTCTGCTCATTTCGAAGGTAGTGGAAACGAGTTCGCTACTCTGGAACAAGTTACAAAATGGCATAGTCCCGATGAAGTATCTGTAGTTGAAAATAATGGTGGCACTCAAATTTTACGTACGTATCGATTAACAAAAAAAGGGATTTTTCTTCTTCAAGAAAGAGGAGAATTTTATGATGAATATTCTCCTACTAAAGAGGAGCTGGATACTTTACCTGAAACAAAGCTCATTTTACCTTATCCTCTTCCCTCGACAACTCAAGTCGATACACCCCTAAAAAGCTTTGAACAAGCGTATATGGTCGAAGAAATTGCAGAAGATGGATCAATCAATCGATCGTATTATGTGAAAAATTATGGTTTGGTGAAAAGAGAATTTATCATGCCAAATGATGGTGAAGAAATGATCATCTCTTCTAGTCTCAAAAGTATAAAATAACAAAAAAAGCAGGTGGAGATTTCTTCTCTCACCTGCTTTATATATGATCGTTATTTATAGTTTCGTTACATTAGCTGCTTGAGGTCCGCGATTTCCTTCTACGATTTCAAATTCAACACTTTGACCTTCATCTAATGTTTTAAAACCTTCTCCTTGAATTGCAGAAAAGTGAACAAATACATCATCTTCTCCCTCAATTTCAATGAAACCAAATCCTTTTTCTGCGTTAAACCATTTTACAGTACCTTGTTTCATAACCATCTACCTCCAAAAAAATGTTCAAAGAAAAAATATTTCTTTCTAATTAGTATATCATCTACTAAAAATGGAGAAAAGAAAAAACTATAAATAATGAATATTCACTCACTTTTGAATGGAGTAGCTTTTCCCTCTTTCATACAAATAATGCCATGGTATGTCTGTAAATCATCATCGCATGCATCACAAAATACGATTTCCTCATCTGACCAAAAAGACCAAAATGTATCATCTTTTGTTTTTAAATGAGGATATTTTTGGCTAAATTCCTTTACTTTTAACACAAGTCCATTCATTGCATCATCTATATTATCAAAAGTTTCTGTTTGAACGATATACTCTTCCCAACCTTCGAACATCCACCAAGGTTCATAGTCTGCTTTCATATAAATCAACTGGTACATATAGTCACTTCCTTTGCATCATGTACAAATTGTATCAAAAATACGCCTTTAGTCTACTATTCGGCTCATAATAAGCAGTATGTATTGAAGTTGTCTAAATAGTACGATAAGTTTAAAATAGAAGGTTTTTTAAGGAGGATATTCGTGAAAAAACGAGCACATTTTATCATGCACGGAGATGTTCAGGGAGTTGGCGTGCGATTTTTAGCGAAACAAAAAGCGAATGAATTACGCCTTAAAGGATACTGTAAAGCTTTTGATGAGAATGAAATTGTGATGGAAGTAGAAGGTGAAGAAGAACAAATTGAAAAGTTTGTGTCATTTATCGAGAAAGGAGTTTCTCCCATGGCTTCCATCTCCTCCTTTTCTGTCACTATTTTTGACGAACTAAAAGGGTATACAACAATGGAGTCTGATATTATTTGAAACTTTTCTTCAATAATTACGTATAAAGTAGTGACTTCTTTAGGAGGGATTGTATGACTTCTATATTTTCATTCAGTATGCGTCATCTTATTGGGGCAGTACTGTTCATCATTAGTTACTTTACTTTTGACACTTATGTACAAACAAATTTCGTTGTTTCTTTGTTGTTTAGTTTGGGAATTTATGTCGCTGCAGTTGCTAGTATGAAAAAAATTCAACGTTCAAGATTTATTGCCAAATATGGATTGTCCTATGAGGAATATAAACGAATCCAAATGGAAGTAAAACAAGCTTTGATCAAGGTTGGTAAAATTCAAAAGCAAGTGACAAGAACTCGCTCACTACGCACAATGAAACAACTTTTCCAATTGACGAAAGCCGCTCGCAGAATCATACAGCTAGTTCGAAAAGAACCAAAAAAATTCTACACAGTCGAATCATTTTTTTATCAACACTTAGATTCTGCATTAGAATTAACGTCAAAATTCACTCTATTAACACACCAACCATCTAAATCGAACGATATTCGACTCGCACTATCCGAGACGAAAGAGACGTTAGATCGTGTAGCATCGAATGTTCAAGAAGATCTTCATCGCGCTGTTGCTTCAGATTTAGAACAATTGCAAATGGAGCTACTATATATAAAGAGTTCATCAAATGAATCGAATTCAATTGCTTTTAAAGGAGAACCTGCTAATGAGCCGAAATACTACAGCAAATAACCAATCAAAGTCGATGGATGATTTGTTACAAAACCCCTTCTCTTCTGAGTCGTCTTTTTCTCTTGAAAACGTAAAAGAAACTCCGACTGCTCCTGTTTCATTTATGGAAAGGCTGTCATCAGAAGAACAAGAGAAAGCTAAAACACTAGCTGCACAAATTCCTGTAGGAAACCATGAAGCAATTCTGACATATGGAGCAAATGCACAAAATGAATTGTCTAAGTTTTCTCATCAGATGTTAGATCACGTTCAACGAAAAGATATAGGGCCAGTTGGTGATATTTTAAAAGAATTAATGGATAAACTTGGTGAAATGAATCCCGAGGACTTATCTCAGGGGAAACGAAACGGAGTAAAACGGCTTTTTCGCAAAGTGACGAAGTCAGTCCAGGAAATGATGTCCAAATATCAGCGCTTATCGACTCAAATTGATCGGATAGGTATTCAATTAGAGCATTCGAAAAAAGGATTGCTTGAAGATGTTCATATGTTAGAACAATTATACGATCAAAACAAAGCTTATTTCCAAGCACTAAACATCTATATTGCTGCAGCAGAGTTAAAACGTGACGAGATCACAAAAAAACTCATTCCAGAATTACAACGCAAAGCAGAAAGCTCTTCTGATCAAATGGCTTACCAAGAAGTGAATGATATGGCGCAATTTGTAGATCGCCTTGAAAAAAGAATATACGACTTGCAACTTTCTAGACAAATTACGATTCAAAGTGCCCCACAAATCCGAATGATCCAGCAAACAAATCAAACTCTAGCAGAAAAAATTCAGTCGTCAATCATGACGTCTATTCCATTATGGAAGAATCAAATTGCCATTGCACTTACACTAAATCGACAACAACAAGCTGTCGCTGCCCAAAAACAAGTTTCCAAAACAACAAATGACTTGTTGCTCAAAAATGCAGAAATGTTAAAAGTGAATAGTATCGAAACAGCAAGAGAAAATGAGCGTGGAATTGTTGAAATCGATACATTAAAACAAACTCAAGCTTCTCTTATTCAAACCATTGAAGAAACATTACAAATTCAAGCAGATGGTCGAGTTAAACGTAAAGCAGCAGAGTTAGAAATTGCCAAAATGGAAGAAGAACTAAAAAATCGTTTATTACAAATCCATCACGAATCAGAAAAAGCTCCTCGATGAGGAGCTTTTAAATTGCGCTACTTAACATTCTTCTAAGTAATCTTGTTGTGTGAGAAACAAAGGAATGCAAATTATCGGTCGACACTGTTGTATGCCCGAACAATTGTCGAAACAGATTTTCCTGATCTTCTGTTGGAGGAAAATTACTTAAGAACAAATGCATGAATTGAATATCCTTTTTTTTCGTTAACTCGACAGCTTTTGCAGTATCGATTAATCCGTTTGTTTCATACTGAAAAGCAGAAGGTTCACCATCTGAAAATAGAAGAAGAAATTTATGTTTTTCTTTTCTTTTCTCAAGACGCTCCATCATCCACCTTATTGCAAGCCCATCTCGATTGTCCTCCCCAGGTTCCATCGAGAAAATAGCTTGCGAAGCATCGTTTCTAAAATTATCCATCCGTTGTGAAAACTGAAAACGATTTGGTTGGTTCTTCTCTGTCGCCTCAAATGAATCTTCATCATATTGTACAATGTCGTGAGGTATAGATAATTGTCGCAGAACATCATGAAATAATAGAACAGCCTCTTTTGTCTCGTCCATTTTATCAATCATCGAGGAAGAACCATCCACTAACAATCCAAATACTGCATCTAACTCCTTACTAGGAGCATCTTTTTTATAAAAAAGCTTTGGTCTTTCTTCCAACCACAATGGTAGTAAATTACGTGATAGTCTACCAATAGAGAGATGCTCACGTCTATCTTGTTGTTTTAAATGCATTCTTTTTTTCATCTCTTGAAGAATCGAACGAACAAGTGGAAGTTGTTTTTTTCGCAATTCATGAATAAGCCATTTTGTTTGTTCGTCCACTTCTTGCTTACCATCGGATTCTACAATGGTCACAAATCGATTTTCAGGACCGAAACGATCCCTTTTTTCACTTACTTCCTCTCGTTGTATATCTTCATTTGATGCCTTTTCTATATCAATAAGAGTTTGACCTGTCGATTGACCTTTTCCAATCGTCAAATCAGACGGATGATCTATATCGTCTACTTTACGTCCACTATCCGCTGCTGTATTTACTCCACTGGATAATTCGTATTCTAACGTATGCTGTTTGTTCGATTGCGTTTCACGGTGCCAAGTTTGGTATCTTTCTTTAATAGAATCTGTAGTAGAAGCATTTGAGTCCTCTAAATGTTCCATTTTCCCACTACTTTCTTCATTCACCAAAGCTAGTGAACCGAAAGATGGAATAGCGACATATTCTAATTGACAATCTTCTACTAGAACATCCTCTAAGATGTAGTTAATTTCTCGACAGATTTGCAACACTTCATTTGTGGACTTAGCGTCAAATACATAAAACCATTTTTGTTGAATAATCGAAATAAGTTCAAAATCTATTGGGAAATTAGAAGTAACTAATTCTCCTTTTGTCATTAAACAATACAAGTAATTGAGCAAAGCATCCGCAACAAATCCGCGTTTCAAATTTTCAAAATAAAAACCAGTATGAGCTTGATACTGAACTTCTTCGCGTATGACTAAACTCCTTTTTGTTCCGGGACGAGAAGATTTTATCTGAGCCACCAAACGCACTTCTTCTCCTAATATTGCCAATTGTTGAAGGAACTTTGGAATAGTAGATTTTTGAGTATAGTGAGCGTATTCATTCCAAGCCGTGATTGAAAAATGTTCCCAATAACCAAGTGAAGCTAGATATATATCTGAAAGGAACCCATTGTGCTCAATCTCATCTCCCCTATGCTTCCAAAAAACACTTAGCGATATAGAGTTTTCCTCAGGTGAAAATTCCAAAAACTTTCTAGTGTTCATTTTTAGATATGGATTGTTAGTCAATGCTTGCAGCAGTCGTTCATAGCCCATCCTTTCACGCGTATTAATCTGCTCATTATTAAATTGAATGAATCGGTTAACAGATGACATACGATCACATCCACGTTTTTGCTAATTGAATCACTAGATCTCGTTCCATTTCATCTCGCAACTTTTCTGCAATAGCATACGTAATCGCACGAATGGGATCCATAAATTGCGCTAATTCGATTGCATCCTCTAAGCTACGTATAGACGAGGCTTCATCACTTAAAAGGCCATTTTGCACTTGTTTCATTAAATCCTGTGAAAAAGAGATAAACGAATCGACTAGTCTTGTTGAAACATGTGGAAACTTTCCTATGAGTAATTCTCGAAGCATATCAGATTGAATATAAGGAATGGAAAAACTTATAAATCGGTTTGCGAGTGCTTCATTCATCGGTGTCGTTCCAATATAACCTTCGTTTATAGCCGCAATTACTAGGAAATCAGAATGAGCAATAATCGTCTTTCCTGTGAATGGATTCACTAACATACGACGATAATCCAATACACTATTTAAAATGGAGAGGGTATCTGGTTTTGCCATGTTTATCTCATCAATATATAAAATATGACCATTCTTCATGGCTTTCACGACTGGACCTTCAATGAAGTCTATTATAAGTTGATCGTCTGCTTTTACAATCGTTTTGAATCCAAGTAACGCTTCAGAATCTAAATCGACAGAACAATTCACTACTTGAATTGGTTGTTGGAAAAAGGCCGAAATAGAATCAGCTAATTTTGTTTTACCTGAGCCAGATGGTCCTATAAGTAAAATATTTTTCTTTAAAGATGCTGTAACTAATAAATCATTCCAAAGTTCTGCCGATGGAGCAAGATATCCTCCATCTCCTATTAATCTTTTCTCTTCATTTAGAAAAGATCGATTCAGTCGATCCTGTTGTACTTTCGAAATTAACTCCATATCATTCATCATTTTTCCTCCATTGAAAAAACCGATGAGAAGTCATCGGTCACTCAAAATATGTTTTATAAAATCCGCCGACTTTTCCAGTGTTATCGACAACGAACAAGTACTCTTCTGTTTCATTTTTTACTTCGTACGTGTTTCCTACAGTTAATACGTTGGAAACTAAATACTTCGAAGCATCTGCATGCTTACAAGTAACGGTTTTAATAGTTGGTGATTCTTTCCAGTTAATGTGAATCATTTTGTCTCTTCCCTTCGAAACTTCTTACTTACAGTATACCGAATTACTAGGATTCCTGCGAACAAAAGCAGCAAAATAAGAATGGAAATACGCAAATGGTGGACGATTGTTCCATACGCATTTGGAAAAAGACGTCCAATTTGGAAGTAGAGCATCAACCATCCAGCAGAGGGGATTAAAGAATATTTTAAAAATGTTCCATACGTCATCTCACCTGCCCCTACAACATAAGGCATCGCCCATCTTACTCCTGGAACAAAAAAACTAAAACCAATTGATTTTTTTCCATACTTTTGAAAAAAAGCTTCAAAGCGATTAATTGCATGAATTAAGCGAGTCTTTTTAAATCGTATAATCAGCTTCGAGCCGAATCGTTTTCCAATAAAAAATGCAAATAATGTCGCACTAACTAGTCCCATATATGCACTAAAAAAAGCGATACTTGCGTTTAAATTACGAGTCGCAGTAATATATCCAGAAAAAGAAGCAGCAATCTCATTAGGAAGAGGTAATCCAAACAATAATAACCAATTGATGAGGAACATTGCGAAGTATCCAAATTGATCGATAAAGTCATTCAATACTGAAAGATTCATACGACTTCTCCTCATCTTTTTTCTTTATCTTCCCAAAAAGTAATTCTACTAGCAAACTTTAGTGTTCCACTCAAGTTGAATCACATGCTTCAACCATTTCCATTATAAAAGCGACTAGACCAAGAACGGTCTAATCGCTTCTAAAAAATCGAATTTCTTATGATTCAAGTAATAAATCTTCTGGATTTTCAATAAGTTCTTTTACAGTTTTCAAGAATCCTACTGAATCTTTTCCATCAATAACACGGTGGTCATACGATAAAGCAACATACATCATTGGTCTAATTTGAACTTCGTCTCCAATAGCCACTGGACGCTTTTGAATCGTATGCATACCTAGAATACCTACTTGTGTTCCGTTTAAAATTGGCGTCGACATCAATGAACCGAATACACCACCATTAGTAATGGTGAATGATCCACCTGTCATATCTGAAATTTGAAGTTTTTTATCGCGTGCTTTTTTTGCAAGATCCACAATGGAAGCTTCAATTTCTGCGAAGTTTTTACGATCCGTATCGCGTACGATTGGAACGACTAATCCTTCTTCTGTTGAAACAGCAATCCCTACATCGTAGAACTGTTTCAGGATAATTTCATCCCCATCAAGTTCGGCATTCACATACGGATATTTTTTAAGCGCTGCTGTTACAGCTTTCGTAAAGAATGACATAAATCCTAAACGAACATCGTGATCGTCGAAAAACTTATCTTTTTTGCGAGAACGAAGTTCCATGATATTTGTCATGTCAATTTCGTTAAATGTCGTCAACATAGCAGTAGATTGTTTTACTTCTAATAATCTATTTGCAATCGTTTGTCTACGACGGGACATTTTCTCACGTTTCACACGAGAATCATCTTCAGATGACGCAGCTTGTTTTGCTGGCGCAGCTTTAGGAGCTGGTGCTGAAGAAGCTTTTGGTGCATTCGTATGTGACTCTACATCTTGAACTCGAACTCGACCTAATGGATCTGCTGTCGAAACAGCATTTAAATCAATGCCTTTTTCTCGAGCCAATTTGCGTGCCGCAGGACTAGCAATCGTGCGTTCTGAAGAAGATGCTTCTTCTTTTTGCGCTACTTGTGGTGAAGAAGTTGTTTCTTCTTTCTTAGGTGCATTTTCTACCGATTTTACAGGAGCATCGCTTTCTGCTGGGTCTGCTTCTACCGGGTTCTTTGGAGTAGAACCGCTACCAGTTCCTTCGCCAACAACAGCAATTACTTGACCTACTTCTACTGTGTCACCTTCTGCTGCAAGCAATTCTTGAACTACTCCAGCTTCCTCTGAAATAACTTCAACATTTACTTTATCAGTCTCTAATTCAACGATAAATTCGCCTTTTTCAACTGTATCACCAGGTTGTTTCAACCATTGTGCAATTGTACCTTCTGTAATAGACTCTGCTAATTCTGGAACTTTAATTTCAGCCATTATTATTCCTCCTATATTCTATCTCGTTACTTACTAACTGCTTCTTCGATAATTCGTGCTTGTTCCACTTTATGTGTTTCACCATCACCTTCGGCAGGACTTGAACGTTTCACTCGTCCCGTGTAAGAGATCTCTTTATCCTGTGTGATTTCACGTAAGTAAGGCTCCGCAAATGTCCATGAACCCATGTTTTTCGGTTCTTCTTGAACCCACGCAACTTGTGATAGTTGTGGAAACTTTTCAATGATTGCGGCGATCTTTTCAGCAGGGAATGGATACAATTGTTCAACACGTACTAAGTGAACATGATCATATCCTTTTCCATCTTTCACTTTATCTGCAAGATCCATCGCCATTTTTCCGCTCGCTAACAATAGTTTTTTCACTTTTTTCGGTTGATTTCCAGTAGTAGAATGCTCGATCACTGTTTGGAAATGACCTTCTGTTAGTTCAGACACTTCTGCCCCAACCAACGGATGGCGAAGCAACGATTTTGGAGAAACAATAATTAAAGGACGAATGGATTCTTCCCCTAGCATTTTTGCTTGTCTTCGTAAAATATGAAAATAGTTGGAAGCACTAGACAAATTAGCAACTGTCCAGTTATTTTCGGCAGCCATTTGTAAGTAACGTTCTAAACGAGCACTAGAATGTTCCGGACCTTGACCTTCATAGGCATGCGGAAGTAGCATGACTAATCCAGATTTTTGTCCCCATTTAGAGCGACTAGCGGAGATAAATTGATCAAACATAACTTGAGCCATATTCGCAAAGTCACCATATTGAGCTTCCCAAATGACCAATGCTTTTTCGTTTTCCAAATTATATCCGAATTCATATCCAAGTACCGCTGATTCGGTTAACGGACTGTTATAGACAACAAACGAGGCATTAGCACCTGAAATATGATGAAGTGGTACTAATTCTGAGCCATCTTGTTCGTCATGTAATACTAGATGACGATGAGCAAACGTTCCACGTTGTGCATCTTGGCCGGTCAGACGGATTGGATTACCTTCTTGAAGAATCGTACCAAATGCAAGTGTTTCAGCATGTGCCCAATCGATTTTTCCTTTTCCTTTGAAAGGCTCTTCACGACGTTTTAAAATTTTGCCTAATTTCTTAAAGACATGAAATTCATTTGGCCATTGCAAAAGTTCTTTATTCATCTTCGTTAACGTTTCTTCCGCAACACCAGTTGGAACTTCTGGATATCCATTCAACACTGCGTCCGGAATAATGATTTCATCTGGAGAAGCTTCTGATTCTTCTTTTACTTTATCGTAAGCTTCCTGCATACGAGTTTGAACAGAAGATTCTATAGCACTAACTTCTTCATCTGAAAGAATGTTTTCATTAACTAATTGTTTTCCATATAAAGCACGCACTGTATCGTGTTTATGCACTTCATGATACATCACTGGATTCGTCACTAAAGGCTCATCCATTTCATTATGACCAAAACGACGATAACCAATTAAATCAATGACGATATCTTTTTGGAATTTTTCACGATATGCGAACGCAAATTTTGCGACACTAATCACTGCTTCTACATCATCCGCATTGACATGTACGACTGGAACTTCGTAGCCTTTTGCGGGATCCGACGAGTAATAAGTGGAACGAGAATCGTAATATTCTGTTGTGAATCCAATCATATTATTCGCAATAATATGAACAGACCCACCTGTTTGAAAACCTCTAATACGACTGTAGTTTAATGTCTCGGTAACAATTCCTTGACCAGGAAAAGCTGCATCGCCATGAATAAGTACCGAGTAAGCCGCTTTTGTATTTTGCTTTGGTAAGCCTTTTTCTGTGGTAGTTTCCTGAGCAGCTCTTGTTTGACCAGTTACTACTGGACTAACTACTTCTAGATGTGATGGATTATAAGCTAATTTCACTTTCATTCCCGTATCAGAAATGTGGGTAGCACCCATATGATACTTTACATCGCCAAACCAACCTTTTGTAATTTCCAATGATCCATCCTTTGGAAGGAAAGGTTCGTTTGATACATGAGCAAAATCTGCAAACATCATCTCATAAGGTTTGTTTAACACGTGGGTCAACACATTTAAACGGCCACGGTGTGCCATTCCGATTAGGATTTCTTTTGTTTCAGCATTTTTTGACTGGCGAACGAGTTCATCGAGCATTACGACTAAAGTATCCAGTCCTTCTACTGAGAAACGTTTAGCACCTACAAACGTACGATGTAAAAACTTTTCAAAACCTTCCACTTGCGTTAATCGTTTTAACAGTTCTTTTTTCGTGTCAGAAGAAAGTGATTCTTTAAACGTACTATTTTCAATTGCATGTTGCAGCCACTTTCGTTCTTCTGGTTCGATAACGTGTGCAAACTCATATGCAATTTTTTCTGTATACGTACGTTTCAGCATTTCCGTAGCATCCCAAGCATTGTGTACATGTTGAGGAGCGTGATCAAAAACAATACTTGCTGGAAGAGCTTCTAAATCTTCTTTGGTTAATCCATAATAAGAGGCTTCTAATTTAGAAGCATCCTTTTGACGATCATTTAATGGATAAATATCTGCTGCTAAATGGCCAGAAGTACGAATAGCATCGGCATATTTAGCTGCTGCTAAATATTTTTCAATTGAAGCAGCAGAAATCCCTTCCATTGAATGACTCGAATTTTTAGACATAGGAATAGAAGGAGCACCGTATTGATCAAACAATGATGCTAATTCTTCTCCTACCGTTTGACGGTCTTTTCTATACTCCTCATACATTTCTAATATATACCCTAAGTTAGGACCTGATAAATTTGACCAAGGTGACCCATTTGGTGTCCCGTTGTTTGTCATGAAGCGAACCCTCCAAAAATTAAATACATCTCTTGTATTAAGTGTAGCATACAAGTGAACTTTTTTTCATTTTCAATCTTACTACTCTCAACAGAAAAAACAATGTTTTTTGTTCATTCTATGCAAATCTTTTCATTCCCCCGCAAAAATGCTCTTATTCCTAACATTTTCATGAAAATTTCCGGTGAAATTAAATTGTTTTTCCTATCAGTTAAAACGTTTACTCTTTTTTAGGACTATTTGGTGATCCATCTTCTTTCGAAGAATAGAAGACGTCATATAGTGGTAGATGAATCTCAAAAGTTGTGCCGCTTGGAGAACTTTCACTTATGGATATATCCCCACCATTTTTTATTAAAAAGCTTTTTACGATTGATAGACCTAACCCTGATCCTTCTTTACGTTTATTACGGGAATCATCTACCCGATAAAATCGATTGAATACTTTCTTCTGTTGTTCTTCTGTTAAACCGACACCATTATCTTTTACACTTATACGTACACCATATTTTTCTATCGTTGGTGTGACATGTACCATTGGAGTAGCATTTTTATTATAAATCAAGCCGTTTACAATCAAGTTTCGTAATAATTGATGTAAAGCCACTTCTGTCAAAGACACTTTTACGGTTGCAATGATTGGAGTATAAGTAAATTGACTTGCAGGAAAAACTGTTTTTAGTTCTTGCTGTAAATGAAGAAGAAGTGAATCTATATCTACATCTTGATACGAAATCACTGGAGAATCTTCACGAGATAAGAGCATCATTTCATTTAAAAGTGTTTTCATATGTTCTATCTCTTTCAGCGAAATGTCGAGTGATTCATCGATTATTTTCGGATCATTCTTCCCCCATCTACTGAGCAATCCAATATGACCTTCTAAAACTTGTAGAGGAGTTCGAAGCTCGTGAGAGGCATCCGCAAGAAATTGTGTTTGATTATCAAAGCTCTCTTTTAATTTATCTGTCATCAATGTAAATTGATCATACAATTCGTTCATTTCTCTTGTCGTCGATTTCAGTTGGATGTTCTCCGTTAATCCATTCAGACGAACGTTTACCATTTCAGATTTCAAATCCAAAATTGGTTGAATTAACAAACGCGAAAGAAAGAACGAGACAATAAATGTTCCTATTAAAGCGATTAACGTAAATAAGACAAGCATGCCGAGCATGTAACTTGTACTTGCGACAAAATCATCTAAAGGATGTTGAAGCTGTAAGTAGAAAGGATAATTTCCTAATTGCACTTTTCCAAATGCATGAAGATAGTGTCGATCCTTGAGCGTCGATTGTTCTAACAGAAAGCCATTATCCGGCACACGTTTAAGTGGTATCGGAGAAAAACTTTCCACATCATTTATTCGTAACAGCTCAATTCCATCACTATTTAATAACCTGACGGATTGTTTTTTTTCGATAATGGAGGACATTAACGTTCGATTGGATCGAATATCAGAGATCGTTAAAAACGGACCTTTTGATTCGAAAAATTGAACTAATTCATTCATCGTCGCATTCGTGTTTTGTTTTTCTTTCTCTAAAAGCCACGCCTTCATCGAGAAAAACATCGTTAAACTGAGTAAAAGAAAAATGCTCACCATTATAGAGGCTGTTATGATGGACCATCTCGTTTGTAACGAAGACCAATAATCGTTCAATCGTTGCTTCATTGTCTCATCACGTACCCGACTCCTCGTATCGTTTCAATATATTCATTTGCAGGAGGGAGAAGTTTTGTGCGAAGATGCCGCACATATACATCCACCACGTTTGTCTCCGTTTCCGTTTCAAATCCCCACACTTGTTCTAACATCATTTCACGAGATAAGACACGATTTGCATTCTTCGTAAATAATAGAAGTAAGTCAAACTCCGTCTTAGTTAACTCGATTTTTTTATTCCCAACGCGTACTTCATGTGCCCCTACATCAACTGTAAGTGCTCCAAAATTTTGTACATTTTCCTTAGTCGTTGGTACCTCTATTCTTCTTAAAACGGAACGAAGTCTTGCTAGTAATTCTTCAATAGCAAAAGGTTTGACGAGATAATCGTCCGCACCAGCATCTAATCCCGCAACTCGATCATAAATGGCGTCTCTTGCTGTCAGCATAATGATGGGAATTGCCGAAGTTTTTCGTATCCTACGACAAATTTCCATTCCACTTAGATCTGGTAACATGACATCTAAAAGAATGACATCATAGTTGTTCCGAAACGCTTCTTCAAGTGCTTCTCGTCCATTTGAAACGTGGCAAACAGTGTAACTCTCGTGCTCTAACTCCATTTGAATGAATTTAGCAATATTCTCTTCATCTTCAATTAATAGAATGGAAACCATCTCGACTCCTCCTATCTTTCTCTCATAGGAAATGGCATTTTATTTATACTATCATTTTCTCCTAAAACTACATAAGAAAAATCCGTCTCATGAAGAAACGGATTTACACAATTTCATTAAAAATTAAAAATTTATTTTTTCCCATTCGCTTCACTTCATATAAAGCGTGGTCTGCTTTTTCCAGTAACTCATCTAATGTTGTGCCATTTTCCGGATAGAAGCTGATCCCAATAGATGAAGTAGGATGGAAATCAGAATCACGTATCGACCAACCTTTTGTTAATGTTTGTTGTATTCTTTCGATAACGGAAATTACTTGCTGTTTCCGCTCATGTGGAACAGTTGTAAGGTTTGTCAAAAGTATAACGAACTCGTCTCCACCAATACGTGCAATGACATCATTTGTTCGTATACTTGCTTGCACGGCTAAGCCAAAATGTCGGATAAATTCATCCCCAACTTCATGACCATAGGAATCATTTACTTCTTTAAAGTCGTCTCCATCCAAATACAGAATGCCAATAGAAGTATTTTGCTCATAAGCTTGTTCTGCAATTTTGGGGAACTCCTTTAATAAAAAGCTCCGATTAGGTAAGTGCGTAAGGTTATCATGGTAGGCGAGAAAACGCAAACGTTCCTCTAATTTCTTTCGTTCCGTAATTTCTCGTGAGACTATGACGAGCTGATTAACAGATTCTCTCGTTGGATCTTCAACAGAAATCACGGATGTTTCTGTCCAAATCGCATGACCGTTCTTCTGAAGAAGTTGAATTTCAAGACGTATTTCTTCGCCATCGTTAATCTTCGGTAAAATATCTCTGCTCCAACTAATATTACAATCATCTGAAACAATTTCATCAAAAAAGTGGCCAGATAATTCTTCTTGTTCGTAGCCAAGTCTTTTTTCATGAGAAGGAGAACTATATTGAATCATTCCATCATCGTTTGTAATGACGATGAAATCAGTCGTGTTTTCCGTAATTAAATGGAAAATACGTTCAATTGATCTCAGTTCTGAAACAATATGATTAAAGGAATTCCGTAACGCTGTTTCATCCTCGATTTCTTGCATTAAAATATAGATTGCCACGACAGACTGATCTTGAATAATGGGAGAATAGCTAACCAAAAAAGTAGCAATCTTCCCTTCTGCTTTTTTCCGTTTTACGATACGAGAAGGGGCATTGTTTCCTGTTTTATTTTTTTCAAAATACTCTGCGACGGGACCTTTCTCATTCTCAGGTAAAAAAGGGAGATTCAAATAATGTTTTCCACGCCATTCCAAAAGTTTACATCCAAACGTTTTTTCAAACTGGGGGTTCATGTCATAGATTTTTCCATCTGGTGACAAAACGACGGTGGGATCTACATTCATATTTAAAATGGATTGTAGAAAATTATACTTTTCCTTTAGTTCCACATCCCCAGACACTTCTCTCGTTTTCGCAAAGATAAACGTTCTTCCTTCGTCATGTATCACTCTCAGCGTTGTTTCATTCACTAATTCGATATCGGAAAAAATAAAAAAGTCTTGGTAAACATAAGGAACATTACTCCCTAAGGCTTCTCTATAATGGGTTAATAATTCTTCCGCATGCTTCGGTGATACAGCTTCCTCTATTGATTTTCCAACTGGATTATTTGGGAATACAAGTAAAGCACTTGGATTCACAAATTGATAAACAAATTTCCCATTTCTGTATTCTAATATGAACACTAACTCTTTGGAGTCACCATAGAGAAGGGTGAATTGTTTTTCTGTTATAAATGATTCCAACTGCTTTTCCTCCTTCCTATTTTCTCCATTTTTGTTTCACCATATTTTCCGCATAATCTTTCCATCTTTCATAGTCATCCATTTCATCGTGCGCAATGGTCTTAGACAAAATAGAAATAGTTTCATCAGAACCAATTGTAACCTCTAACGTTTCTATCAAAGACGCATTTCCTATTAAAAAAACCGATTGCTGATCTTCTGATAGATGGCATTCGACAAAGCCACCTGGGTTAATCACACGAACTTTCGTGCTCTCCACTAGTTTTGACTGATAGGCAACAAGTGCACTCGCTGACATAGCAGTACCACAAGCGTTCGTGAAGCCAACACCTCTTTCGAAAGTTCGAACAAAAATGGTCATTTCATCTACAGGATGCATAAAACTAAGATTGACACCTTCTGGAAATAACGAGCGACTTTCATTTAATTGTGTGCCAATTTTCTCCTGAAATACACGAGATTCTATATATTGAATCGGCACAAGGCCAACCAAGTGTGGGTTAGGAACTGCTAGAACTGAAAAATGAATCGAATCGTGTATTTCCGGGATTATGCTATTGATCAATGTATCGTTATTTCCATAGGTCATGGGAATATCAGAGAGCGAGAATGTAATTGGTTTTATTTCAACCGCAAATGCATCTTGTTGTTCGAATATTGGAGTCGTCTTTTTCACATGAAGTGTTACTTCTTCCGTTTCAATGGATGCTTGAAGAACGTCTAAGCTTTCAAGCACTTCCCTCGCAACAATACGAAGACCATTTCCACACATTTTCGCATACGAGCCATCGGCATTTATTACCGTCATTTTTACGTCTGCAGAAGCGGAAGAAGAAATGAGTAAAAGACCATCTGCTCCCCCGTCCCACGATGTTGAACATAACTTTATCGCCATCTCATGCCAAAGGGAATGAGCAAAATCTTCCGTCCATAAAACATAGAAGGTATTACCTGAGCCATGCATTTTTTTTAACGATATCTTCATGGTTTTTCCCCTTCCACTTGTTTCATTAATCATATCGATTTTTTTCTCGAATTTCGAGATATTTTTCTTTTCAAATGAAAAAAATCTTAGTATAGTAAATATGCATACAACAGAATAGTGCAAAACACTAACAAAGATGTTAGGGAAGGCAAATGGTGCGCCACCAATTACTGGTTCTAGTGGGTTCGATTCCCACCCCGAAATTTTTTATGCAATTAAAATGAAAAATTTCGAGGGGCATTGCTTTTCGCATGCTTAAATGCCCCTGAGTAATGGAGGCGTTTTTTTATGTTGAAAAAAAGAGATCTGCAAGATTGTTCTTCCCTATTTGACTTAATTTCTCACCCATCTGTCTTCCCGTTTGTCCGACAAAAAGCGGCGTCCGCAGAAGAATTCATGTTCATGACGAAACAATTGATGGAAGAAGAAGAACAAGGTAATGTAATTTCCCGCACAATCACGGACGATTTTGGAATGCCTATTGGAACTATCAATTTATACGACATACAAGATAATGCTGGATTTCTCGGCACTTGGATAGGAGAACCTTTTCAAGGAAAGGGTTATAATCAAAAAGCAAAACTAGAATTTCTAGAAGAACTATTTTTCCAACATTCTATTCAAACCGTCTTTTTACGAATTAAAAAACATAACGTGAAATCCATTCGAGCAGCAGAAAAGTTGCCATACACCACTCTTGCACACGACTCGCATCCTGCTTTATTAGAGGAGATTAACCGCGGAGAGCATGAATATGTGCTGTATCAAATACCGAAGGATTTATTTATCTTCTCGACTGTTGCCATATACGAACAAACAGAAGAAGAACAAGCAATGTAAAATAGTCATTTTATTGAACCCGAACGTTCATTCCTCTTTTTTAAAAGGAACGAATCGTACGGGTTTTTATTTTGAAAGGTGCTCTTGCTTTTGAAATCTTTGTCTGTCAAACTTTCGACGAAATGAAAAAAAGCTGGGACAAAACATACATTTGTCTCAGCCTCTTTTGGTTTGTCGCACCTCTTACAAGAAAACTACTTATTGATATTTCTCTATCAGCTCTACCATTTGTCGAGGAGTCTTAGGCATTTCTGATTGTTCCATTACTTGTCGCATATGAGACTTTCTCTCTTCTAATTGTTGCACTTTTTCTAAGAATGCTTCTGGTGATAATTCTTCTTCTTGTAAGACTAACGCAAACCCTTGCTTTTCAAAAAGCTGCGCATTTAACACTTGATCTCCTCTGCTTTTTTGGGCAGAAAGAGGTATTAATAGCATTGGAATTCGTAATGCTAAAAATTCATAAATGGAATTGGATCCCGCTCTCGATACGACAACATCGGCCAGATGCAACAAGTCATTTAACCCTTCTGAAACATATTCTATTTGAACGTACCCATCAATGAATTGATGTTCCTTCGACACTTTGTCTTTTCCGCAAAGGTGAATTATGTCATACGTGTTTTGGAGAATGGATAAATTGCTTCGTATTGCTCCATTTAAAACATCCGAGCCTTGACTCCCTCCCATTACAAACAGCACGGCTTTATTGCCAGAAAACCCTACTTTTTTTAGAGCGTTTAATCGATTCCCAACAAGCAATTCTTCTCGAATGACTGCGCCGGAACAGGTTGCTTTTGACTGATCAACATATTCCAATGTTTCATGAAATACGGTAAAAATGTGTTTCGCAAAAGGCATGGCAATTTTGTTTGCAAGTCCAGGAGTAACATCCGATTCATGTATTAAGAGAGGAATCCGCAATAATTTTGCAGCAATAGCTACAGGAACAGAAACGAATCCACCTTTGGAAAAAATGACGTCCGGCTTGTTTTTTATAAGTATTTGAATACTATCGAATACACCTTTGACCACACGAAATGAATCGGAAATATTTTCAAGTGAAAAATACCTTCTTAGTTTTCCACTCGAAATCGAAGCGTAAGGTAATGTGGGAAAATTTTCAGAGATTAGTTCTTTTTCAATCCCATCTCTAGAACCTATATACATAACTTCGTAATTATTCTCGATTAACGAAGGAATGATTGCTTGATTTAAGGACACGTGTCCAGCAGTTCCTCCTCCAGTTAAGGCAATTTTTTTCTTCATTTAATTAAACTCCTTTTCCAACATCTTCGATGCATTTTAATTGTGGTATACTTAGCATTATTTTCACTTGAAGGAGAAGGCTATCATGATTGAAACATCTTCACACCTTACCCACAAACTGCGTACTATGCTGAAAGTTACTACTCCTATTTTAATCACTCAAGTTGCTATGTATTTAATTACATTTTTTGATATTCTCATGAGCAGTCGGTATGGAAGTGTCGATTTAGCTGGTGTAGCAGTAGGTTCTTCTATATGGATGCCCGTTTATACTGGCTTATCTGGAATCCTAGTTGGCATAACTCCCATTGTAGCACATTTAAATGGAGCGAAGAACAAGCAGGAAATAAAGCGAATGGTTCAGCAAGGTATATATGTAGCACTTTTGTTATCGATTGTTATTTCATTTCTTTTATTCTTAGTCTCTCCGATCATTATATCGAAAATGCCAATTGAAGAAGCAGTATCTCATGTATCTCTTCGATACATTCAGTCTTTGTTAATAGGTATCGTTCCACTATTTGTCTATAGCGTACTCCGTTCCTATATGGATGGGCTTGGTATGACGAGAATCACGATGTTTATCACGTTACTCTCTGCGCCTATTAATGTCTTTTTTAATTATCTTTTTATTTTCGGTAATTGGGGATTTCCTGAACTCGGAGGAATAGGAGCAGGTGTGGCGTCTGCTATCACTTATTGGATTGTACTTGGCATTTCGATGTATGTCATACATACGAAACAGCCCTTCCTTTCCTATTACTTGTTTACTCATTGGAGTAAAATTCAACTAAAAAAATGGAAGGAAATTCTTTCAATAGGTGTTCCAATTGGATTATCCATTTTTGCGGAAACAAGTATATTTGCGGCTGTTACGCTTCTTATGAGTACTTACTCTACTGCCGTCATTTCGGCTCATCAAATCGCTTTAAATTTCACTTCTTTACTTTATATGGTTCCTTTAAGTATTTCATTCGGAGCAACCGTGTTAATTGGGAATGAACTGGGAGCAAATAATGTTGCTGGTGCAAAAACGTATAGTCGACTTGCTGTAAGCTCCGCAATCGTTTTTAGTGGTTTATCAGCAGCCATCTTGTATTTTTACCGAGAACCCATTTCCACCATTTATACATCGGATCAGGAAGTGATTCCTATTACTATACAATTTTTCCTTTACGCAGCGCTATTCCAGCTTTCAGATGCTATTCAAGCACCTGTTCAAGGGGCACTAAGAGGGTATAAAGATGTAAATGTTACGTTTATCATGGCAATCATTTCTTATTGGGTCATTGGCTTACCAGTTGGATATTACTTTGCAAACTTTACAAATTACGGGCCATTCGGATACTGGATTGGTTTAATAGCAGGTCTAACCATTGGAGCTATTACGTTATCCGTTCGACTACATCGAATTCAACGCAAAAAAGAAAAGATGATCTCCTAACGAATCAGGAGATCATCTTTTTCATGTTTATTGGAAAATGTTTATTTCCCAATAAATTGTTGTGTCCAATAAGAACCTTTTTCAACAAATCCAACACCAATGTGCGTAAATTTACTGTTTAAAATATTTGCTCTATGACCTGGAGACTTCATCCATGCATCCACTACTTCTTGTGGAGAACGTTGTCCCATTGCAATGTTTTCGCCTGCAGTTTTATACGAAATGTTTTTTGCTTTCATTTGATCAAATGGACTCCCTAAATTAGGGCTTGTGTGGGAAAAATATGAATTAGTCGACATATCAAGCGACTTCGCTTCCGCTGTTGCCATTAATGAAGAATCAATTTTTAATGCCGCTAATCCATTTTTCGCACGTTCTGCATTAGTTAAGTCAACTACTTGTTGTTCAAATGACCCAATAGCATTGTCATTTACGGATGTCGTTGGAGCCGTTTCAATTGCCGGCGTATCTTCTTTTTCGCTTACATTTGGAGCGGTATTTTCACTCACCTCAACAGGTGTAGTACTCTCCGTTTTTTCTACCGGTTCTATTACTTTATCCGTATTCTGTACGATAGGCTTAGAAGTAGTTTGTTCGGACGGTGCTTGCTCGTTCAAAGTAGATTTAGGTTTTTCGTTTGAACTCGCTTCCTTCTTACCCTCTAGTTGTTTTGATATATAAAAAGAATCTTTACCAAAGAATTTTTCCATCATATATTGGTAGTCTTCCTTATTTTGCAGAAGATGAATATTGCCGACTTTTACTTCCTTTGACCATACAGGATAAGAATGCACATAACGGTCACTTTTCACCTGCATAGGAGAAAATTGTAAAGTGTCCTGACTGTTACATTGGTTTGTATTTTCTGCTGCTTGCATGGTCGGTGCCATGGACAAGCAAAGTAAACTTGATAGTGTGAATGTAGCTATTTTTTTCAACACTCTCGCCTCCTTCGAAAACTAGTGTAGCGGAAAAGCTTGAGTCGAAAATTAGCAATTTTTAGCGAGAATTCCTATTACATATATTACACGAGAAAAAAGCATATTTTTTAAAAACAAAAAGGAAAGACTATACGTTCTATGTAAAAATTGGAACTCAATTAGTATTGACACTACCGAAAACTTCTTCATAGAGTTGTAAAATGGATGTGCTTTCTTCATTTGTTAAGGCTGTTTTTCTTATTCGATACTTTGCTTCTTCTAACTTTTCTACAGGAGATTTCCGAACTCTAGGATGAGATAATTCGTCACGTAATTCAGCTTCGACTAACTTTATAAGCTCCGCCATACAAGCAACTTGTTGTGCAGCTCTACGACTAGAATAGATTTTTTGGTACGCATTTTTACAAGTGTCAAAATTACTCATAGAGATTCACATGTTTCAATGATATCTCCTGAAGTCGCTCACCAATAATAACGATTCCAGTTGGAACTTTTACATACTCGGGTAACCACTGAACCATCCCATACGAATATTGAAATACATATGGATATTTTGATCCTTCTATAGGGACATACCCTTTCATGCGATAGACAGTATCAGGTAAGCTTTTCAACCAATTTTCCATCATGTCAATTGAAATAGGAGCAGAAAATCGGAAGAAAGAAGTTTCTAACGGCCAATCCGTCCCAATTTTAACAGGTGTCGTTTGACTAGCATTTTTTTGATAAGAGATTTTCTCTAATTCATTGGAAGAAAATTTCCCGTGTGATGTTTGAACAATGGATGCAAATTTATTTTTCGATTGAAGACTTTGAACGACTTGCATTTGTTCGTTGTCCGTCAACTCATCCATTTTATTTGCAATTAACAAATGTGCGTGTTTAATTTGTTCATGAAATAACATTAAGGCCATTGTGGACAACTTCTCTTGAAGTAATAAAACAGTCGAATCGACAATTGTGATAATACCTTTTACTTCTAATTGATCTGCAAAAAGCGGGGAAAAAACAGCATCTAATGTTTCGATTGGATGTGCTGCTCCTGTAGTCTCTATTAAAAGAACATCGAATTCTTGCTCCGCTAATAATTGCTGTAGTTGTGCCTCTACTAATTCGGAACCAGTACAACAAATACATCCTTCTAAAATTTCTTTCAAAGGGGTGTCATTTCCTATTTGATCCGAATCGAATGACATACTTCCAATTTCATTCATAAACACGGCAGGCTTTATACCCTTTTCTTTTAATTGACGAATGATATGTAATAAAGCTGAAGTTTTTCCACTTCCTAAAAATCCACTAAACAAATATACTGCTTTTTTTGCCACCGTTTTTCCTCCTAGTACTAAGAAAAGCTGACCAAAAATGGCCAGCTCTTTTTGTTATTTTATTTCTTTCTCCACAATTTCTTTTGCTTTTAATAACTGTGGATCATCTGTTTTAATTTTCTCACGAAGAGCATCCATTAATGCGAATGTCGTTTCATCAATTAAAACACCAGTTTCTTTAAGTTCGTTTTCTTTTTGAAGTGTTTTCACTGCAGTAATAGTGTCTTGGTCATACAATCCATCAATTTTGCCTGGGTTAATCCCCACTGCAGCAAGCATTTCTTCCGCTGCCTTTACTTGTTCTGAAAGACTTCCTTCTTTCCACTCAAGAGACGGATCTAAATATGGAAGTTGAGAATATGCTGGGTATTCCACTTCAACATCCGGGACGATACCCTTTTCATGAATCCAATTACCCTCAGGAGTAAGCCATTTAGCAGTTGTAAATTTCATGTTGGATCCGTCAGACAATTCATCTGCTGTTTGCACAGTGCCCTTACCAAATGATTTAAGTCCAACAAGTTTTGTGCCTGCGGATTCGCGCATAGCTGATGCAAGAATCTCAGACGCAGAAGCACTACCACCATCAATTAGTAATGTGACAGGCACTTGAATTTTTTCACCACTTGTAGCTGAATATATAGTTGGTTCCTGATCCTTTTCCTGTGTTTGGAATAAAGCTTTCCCTTCTTCGACAAATAAATTGGAGATGTCTACTGCGGAATTTAGTAATCCACCAGGATTTTGACGAACGTCTATAATCAAGCCTTTCATGCCTTGTGATTTTAAATCATCAAGTGCAGTTACAAGCTCTTCATATGTGTGTTCAGAGAAACTTGTAATTTGAATATGAGCTATCTTTCCTTCAAGCATTTCAGGATAAACAGTTTCAATTGGAATTTCATCACGGATGATTTTCAATTCCATCGGTTCGCTGTTTTTTCCACGTTGAATCGTTAACGTAACGGCAGAACCCTTCTCGCCTCTTATTAACATAACAGCTTCTGAAGCTCCCATACCGACGATTGATTCGCCATCGACTTCAATGATTTGATCGTTCGGTAAAAGTCCAGCCTTTTCTGCAGGAGAGTTTTTAATAGGAGAAACAACTGTGATAAATCCTCCACGTTCTTGGATTTCAGCACCTATTCCCTGAAAACTTGACGAAATACTTTCATTAAATTGAGCAGCTTCTTCTTGATTCATGTAATCTGAATATGGATCTCCAAGTGCTTCAATCATCCCATTAATCGCACCGTTGACAATAGCTGGTTGGTCGATATCTGAATAATAATTTGCTTTTAATTCATCATATACTTGGTAAAGCTTTTCAAACTCTCGACGTTCAGGCGCTCCAACTTCCACTACTTTTTCATCACCGAATGTTAACGCAAAAATAGTAATCCCCGCAGTACTTAATATAAGTGCAAAGATTATCATTAAAAAAACAAATGGTTTCAGACGAATATACTTCGTTGCAGGAGAAGGTGAATCGCTAGGATCATTCTCTATGACTTCTTTTGTATCCTCGTTATAATCTGACATTCTTTTCACCCTTTACTGTGCAAATACCTATTTTGTTCCTCGAATCATTTCCGTTTTACATGAACGAAATATCCGTAAAAAAACTGCCAAATGACATTTGACAGTTTAATTTTATACCATACTATTCTTGAATAGCTGCTTCTAACGCAACAATAATCATATCATTAAACGTTAATTGACGTTCTTCTGAAGAAGTGACTTCCCCAGTTAATAAGTGATCACTAACTGTTAAAATGGATAACGCTTGACGACCAAATTTTGCTGCTAATGTATAAAGTGCAGAAGATTCCATCTCTAACGCTAATACACCGTACTGTGCCCACTTCTCATGTTCAGCGTGTTCATTATAGAAAACATCTTCCGTGAAGACATTTCCTACTTTTAAATTTAATCCTTTTTCTTTTCCAGCGTTGTACGCTTTCAATAAAAGATCAAAATCAGCAATAGGTGCGTAATTAACCCCGTTAAAAATAATTTCGTTCATTTTTGAATCCGTAGAAGCTCCTTGTGCGATGATAACATCGCGAACTTTAACATCCTTTTGTATCGCTCCACAAGTCCCTACGCGAATGAGTTTTTGAACATCATATTCTTGCATAAGTTCTGTAACGTAAATCGAGATAGAAGGAACACCCATTCCAGTACCTTGAACCGAAATACGTTTTCCTTTGTATGTACCCGTGTAACCAAACATATTACGAACTTCGTTATATAAAGTTACGTCTTCTAAAAACGTCTCAGCAATATATTTTGCACGTAGTGGATCTCCTGGTAATAAAATCGTATCAGCGATATCGCCTTTTTTTGCATTAATGTGAACACTCATGTAAATACCCTCACTTCTATAAACATTTCCGTACTATCATAAGGCTTTTTAAGCATATATGCAAACTATCTTCATATTCTTTCCTGATATTTACTCCATAATGCATCGAATTGAGAAGCAGACAATCGCTCATCTGCTAATTCTTCGATGTACCTCGAGACTTCAGAAAATGATCTGGATTGTTTTGGAAAGGACAAGTCCTCAAACATAGCTTCTGCAAATACACCTTCGGACGTTTTCGCCCCTCGAAAAGTCAGTACAAATTGGTAAAATGATTTATTCATCGACTCGACTACTTTCTATCAAATAATACTAAATAGTTTTCATATCCCTCATCTTTTAAGCGGTCTTTAGGAATGAATCGAAGCGCGGCAGAGTTGATACAATAACGCAATCCATTCGGACCTGGTCCATCAGGAAATACATGTCCCAAATGAGAGTCAGCAGATTTACTTCTTACTTCCGTTCGTCTCATACCGTGAGAAGTATCAAATTTCTCTGTAATTTCTTCGTCATCAATTGGCCGTTTAAAACTTGGCCAACCACAGCCAGCATCATACTTATCTTTTGAATGAAAAAGAGGTTTTCCTGAAACAACATCTACATAAATACCTTCTTCAAAATGGGCATCATATTCATTTTGAAAAGGCGGTTCTGTACCATTTTGTTGGGTTACATAATACTGCATGTCCGTTAGTAATTTCTTTGAATTTTCTTCCATTATTTATTGCCTCCCCACATTTTATCTGTAAAACCTGCACGTCCACTGCCAACATGGTAACGATTGTAATGCGCTGGGTTTTTTTGGTAATACTGCTGATGCTCCTCTTCAGCTGGATAAAATTCTTTCGCATCGAGAATAGGGGTTACAATTGGTTTTGAAAACTTTCCACTCGCTTCCAAGCGATTTTTGGAAGCTTCCGCAATCTTTCGTTGGTTCTCATTATGAACAAATATTGCGGTCGTATATGAATCTCCTCGATCAAAGAATTGACCTCCCGCATCTGTAGGATCGATTTGTTGCCAAAATAATTCCACTAATTTTTCATATGAAAAGAGTTCTGGATCAAATTCGATTTGCACAGCTTCCTTGTGGCCTGTTTGATTGGAGCATACTTCTTTATAAGTTGGATTAACTGTATGTCCACCTGTATAGCCAGATACTACACGATGAATACCTTCAAACTGGTCGAAAGGTTTCACCATACACCAAAAGCATCCACCTGCAAATGTCGCGATTTCTTTTTGCATTTAGTTTCCTCCTAGTTCGTTGGAAATACAATATCAAACAATAAATTGTTCTCTTTTAAATCTATTTCTTTCGCTCGTACTTCCACATTTTGACTGGTCGGAATATTCGCCATTTGAACATATATCTGTTCTTTCTCGTGTTGAACATTCATCCATGTTGGTAAGTCAATCGAATCTTTCATCAATTTTAACACCGTTGAAGGTGGAATATCTAATTTCCCTACTTCCACCGATTTTTGTTTTAAGATAATATCTCCGTTCCCGCTAACTTCTGGACTAAAATTCATTAATACAGGGATAGAAATGGAGAAAATTTGAAGTTCGGTTTGAAGTTGAATTTGGTTATTTACTTTTATCGTAATTGGCAATGGTGCATCACCAAATTCTTGTTGCAAATAACTATTTGCTACACCTTCTAAATCCTGTTTTGTTGTGGAAACTTGAAACGTGTACCCCTTCACATTTTCGGATGGTTGAATAGAGTTCGTGCTTTCACTCGGCTGTTGAATATACCAAAACAACCAACCGATTCCTATCAATAAGATAAAAAGTAGGGCGAAAAAAAAGAATTTCCACTTGTTCATATGTATTACCTCCTAATTTGCATTTCCCCGTTTGTTATTTCCTTTAAACCGCATAACTGTAATTGACTCCATATTGCAGAGGTAATATCATCATAGCCTTTACTATTAGGATGGAAAAAATCCGTATGATACACAAGTTTTGAGTCGGAACGAAACAATTCTTCAATTGAAACAAAGCAACCATTCGCGTCAGAAGAAGCGACATTTTGCATTTCATCATTCCATCGCTCTACAATTTCTTGAAATTCACTTCTCTCATCCGTCACAACTGTAAATGGATTGTAGATGCCAATAAAAATAATAGGAGCTGAGGGATTCTTTTTACGAATTTCTTGAACAATACTTGTATAACGATTTTTATAGAATGGTAACTCCTCATAAAAGTATTGAACTCGTAAGTTAAATAAGTTTTCTTTCACAATTTTCATAACGTCGTTTCCGCCAATTGTCATAAATATCATGTTTGCGTCTTTTATCGCCTCTTGGCCTTCTGCCGTTTCTAAATACTCAAGTAATTGATCGCTACGTCTTCCTCTTTTTCCCACATTTACTGCCTCTAACGATTCTACTCCTTCTACTTCAGCTAGTTTCTCCGTGATGCGCCCGAAATATCCTTCTTTTTTCTGTTCATCTCCAACACCTTGCGTAAGTGAATCTCCAATTCCTACAATCTTTACTTTGTCTGGAATGAATGTCGCTTCAAATGAATAATTCGATAATTGGTGTTTGTGTGCAGCAAATTCCGGGACGTTTTCTGATTGACTACAACTAGTGAGAGTAAGCAAGATAAATGGGAGAAAGAGTATATATGTTAAATTTTTCACTTCTTATACATCCTCTTTTCGTAGATAAAAGTCTATTCGCTTTTTCGTGATAGTGTATGTGTAAATCGTCTCTTGGAATACCTTGTTAATCCTTATTCATACTCGGATCATCCTAAACATTCTGTTGAATCAGTTTGTTTCCGTATCGGATTGATCAAGTTATTCTACCGTCTGCTTTAGATGTAGCTAACCAAAAGTAATAGCCCCCAGAAAGTAGAAAATCTACTAGTGGAGGCTATAGAAAAAAATGATTCGTCTGCTATTACAAAGCTGTTGAAAGAATGAAGCTATTCTACCGTATACATAAATCCAATAGCACCTATTCCTGTATGTGTACTAATGATAGGATTTGTAAAATCGGTTGCAATATTTGTCACGCCTCTTTCTTTTAGCTTTTCCAGAAGCGGATTCATCATGTTATAACCAGAGGCATGAGATATTCCAATATGCTTGAGTGTTTTTCCTGTGATATGCTGATCAAATTGTTTGATTAAATATTGAACAACTTGTTTATGACTCCGAGCTTTCGCTACTGGTGTGTATACTCCATCAATTAAGGCAGCAATTGGTTTAATGTTTAAAAGAGACCCTACCATCGCTTTGCCCTTCCCTATTCTACCACCCTTTACAAGGTTTTCTAGCGTATCAACTACTACAAATAAATGTGTATTATTTTGTAGTTGCTGAAGACGTTCCAGAATTTCTTTTTCTGTCGAACCATTCTTAGCCATAGTTGCTGCTTCTATTACTTGAAAGGATAAAGCATAAGATATAAACTGCGAATCGACAACATGTATGTTTGATGAACTCATATCAGCAGCAGCTTGTGCGGATTTTACAGTCCCACTCATTCCACCAGTCATATGAATTGAGATAATTGTCTCTCCATTTGATCCAATTCGATCATACATTTCTTGAAAAACTCCTACAGCTGGCTGCGAACTCTTTGGTAGTTCAGAAGACTGCTCCATTAACGTTAAAAAGTTTTCACTATCAAGATCAACTTTATCTGTATATGTTTTTCCATCTAATTGAATGCTTAAGGGTACAACTTCAATTTGTAATTCCTCTATTTGTTTTTTCCTCAGTTCAGCTGTTGAATCCGTGACGATTCTTATCGTTTTAATAACGAACACTTCCTTTGACAAATAATCATCTATTCGATTTGAATAATATGTTTACATTATCTATTGATTTTTTTCCTTTTCATACACTAAAAAAGTATAGGGTATTCCTTCAGTTGAAAGAAAGTCCTGTGATTTTGAAACCAACTTCCACTCGTCACCATATGCCGGGAAATATGTATCACCCGTAAAGCTAGTTTGGATAAAAGTAATGTATAATCGATCAGCAAGAGGTAAAGCAAAACGAAATATTTGTTCTCCACCAATCACCATTACTTCTTTTTCCATCTTTTCTGCTGTTTCTACGGCGTCTTGAAGGCTGTGAACAACTTTAACGTGTGGAATAACTAATTCTTTATTTCTTGTCACAACTATATTCTCACGATTCGGTAGCGCTCTTCCAATAGATTCAAACGTTTTTCTTCCCATAATGACGGGTTTATTCAAGGTCATTTTTTTAAAGTAAGCTAAATCCTCCGGAATATGCCAAGGCATTTTGTTCTCTCTACCAATCACTCTATTCGGATCATGCGCTACAATTAAAGAAATCATGTCATCACCTTTCTTAGACAGCAATTGGTGCTTTTATTGTTGGATGAGGATCGTAATTTTCCACTGTTATATCTTCAGTTACCAATTCGAAGAGTGATTTCGTGGAGTTAATTTTTAACTCAGGTAACGTTTTTTCTGAACGTGATAATTGCAGTTCCACTTGATCCATATGGTTTAAATATAGATGGGCATCACCTAAAGTGTGGATGAATTCTCCAACTTCAAGTTTGCACTCTCTTGCAATCAAATGAGTCAGTAAAGCATAAGAAGCAATATTAAATGGCACACCTAGAAACACATCCGCACTTCGTTGGTAAAGTTGACAGGATAATTTTCCATCTGCCACATAAAATTGAAACATCGTATGGCAAGGCGGAAGAGCCATTTCATCAACTTCAGAAGGATTCCATGCTGAAACAATATGCCTTCTTGAATTGGGGTTATGCTTAATAGAATGAATGACATTCTGTAATTGATCGATTATTTCACCTTTTGCGCCTGCCCACGAACGCCATTGTTTCCCATAAACTGGACCTAAATCACCGTATGTTGCAGCAAAATCATCGTCATCTATAATTTGTTGACAAAATTCGTTCATTTTGCCTTCCAAGATCAAAGCAAATTCTGGGTCATTGGCAGCTCTTCTTCCGAAATCGTTCATATCTGGACCAGAGTAGTCTTCACTTTTCACCCACTTTTCGAATGCCCACTCATTCCAAATAGAATTTCGTTGTTTGATCAAAGTTCGGACATTTGTATCACCTTGCAAAAACCATAATAATTCTGAAACTACGAGACGAAAAGGAATTCTTTTAGTTGTAAGTAAAGGGAATCCCTTTGATAAGTTAAATCTCATTTGGTAACCAAATACACTTATTGTACCTGTTCCAGTCCGATCTTCCTTCGTCGTCCCTGTCGAGAGGATCGTTTCACACAAGTTTCTATATTGATCCATTTTTGTTAAAACCTCCGATATTAAGATAGCCATTTCGGCGGCTGATTTTTAGACCAATAGATTTCTCCCATGTCAATATGGGAAACGAAGTTATCTTCCCATGTATGGTAATGGAAATTAAAATAATATCCATCTTTCGGTCGTAAATCAGTTCTGACATGGAAACGAATAAGATCTTCTCGAGTTCGCTCATTATATATATGAAATATTTTCTCACTGCTTCCGCCGGCAGGGTTCTCACTTACTTTCCACTGTATGGTTTGGTCCGTATGTAATGAAGCGTATGTCATTTGAATTGCTTCTTCCATTTTAGGAAAAATCATTTCATAATAATCCTCTTTAATCACTGGTCCAATTCGTGTTCCGAATTTAATATCACTTTGCTCTTTCGCAAGTGAATACACAGAAGTTGCAAAATCAGCTTTAGTTTCACTACTTTGTACTTGTTTTTCCTCTTTTTGATCGAGAAACGAATCCCATAAATCATGATCTGGTGAGACCATGCCAAATGTAATAATAGCAACAAGTACCGTGAAAAACTTTGTCAATTTCATTTTCATGTCAATTACCTACCCAAGTTAGAGATTAAATTGTTTCATCTTCTTTCTTTTCATTGTACAATAAAGTTATCAATTTATCACTACGAGAGAAATCTGGGGGGTACATCATGAGTACGAGTATTATTGTTGGTATTGGTTTCTTATTTCTTTTAGGATATTTAACATCTCTAAACTTTACCGAATAATGAAAAAGACACATTGGTCGCTTTCGCGACTACAATGTGTCTTTTTTTATTTTTTCCACACCCCATAATGAAATTTCGTGTTCGGCCGTATATGTTGTTGGAATCCATATTTCACAAAGTCATTTGACGAAAAGTGTCCTTTCATCACAACCCTTTTGGATGCCACTCTCTTCGCTTCATGTATCCAGTTGTCCGATATTTTGGACCGAATGATGCCATTTCGTAATGGGTTCATGTTAGCCGATTCATGAATCGTTTCATCAAACATTGGGTCTAGGTAAACAACATCGAATGAATTATCCTCACAAACAGCAAGTTTTGCTTCCGCAGTTTCTCCATAAATAGTTATTGGAGGAATCTCCTGTAAAAAGTCTTGATAAGGTGAAAAGCCGTGACAAATTGCTTCTTTTAACACAAATGCTCGCTCTTTATGCTCTTCACATCCAACAACTTTTCCTTTTTCTCCCACTACATATGACGCCAGTAAGGCATCTGAAGCAAACCCTAATGTACAATCAAAAAAACGCATCCCGCTTGTTAAATTGCAACTTTCAATAAAAGGATCATTTTCTCCTCGTTTAATCCTTTTTAAACGGAACATGGCGGAGCTAGGATGGAAAAAGAACGGATCTTTCTCTGCATCTTCATAAAAGTCCCATTGATTTTTAGATAAAACGAGCATCGCTTGATTATATTGGTCAAATAATTGTTTTAACGTTCGCTTGTTACGATCAATGTAAGGAATACTAAGTTGTTCCGAGAATGTTTTTGCCGTTACAATTTCCTGGGAAGTAGGCCTTCCTGAAGTCGTAAGAATGGTCATTGAACGTTTAATTGATTTAACACTTGTACTAAATGGTCTTTTACTTGGTCCATTTCAAAACCTTCTATCTGTTCTCTCGGAATAAAATATGCTAGCTCATTGTCTTTCCAAATAGCGATTGAAGGTGAGCTTGGTGGAACTTCATTGAAAAAATCTCGCATAGTCTGAGTAGCTTCTTGGTCTTGACCAGCGAAGACGGTCACAAGGTGTTCCGGTTTGTTTTCCACTTCTTTCACAGCCTCGATAACTGCAGGACGTGCTAAACCAGCAGCACATCCACAAATCGAGTTAATGACGATTAAGGAAGTCCCGGTAGACTCGGACATGTGTTGCTGTACTTGTTCTGCAGTTACCAATTCATTAAATCCATTTTGAACTAGCTCCTGTCTCATTGGTACAACGATACTTTTCATATATTCATCATAAGCATTCATGTTATTACCTCCTACGACTCACTGATTTCGTGATTCTGTCATTTGTTTCCAGACAGAACCCATCGCATCTTCCCCATCTTTAATTCGGGCGAGTGCCATTCTAACTTGTAATTTCACTTCATATTCTGCATCGTTTTTTGCATTTTCTAATGATTGGAGTGAATCTTCTGTACCAGTTTCATATAAAAACATGGCCGCTCTCCATCGAACGATCTTGCTTTTATCAAAAAGTGCTAGCTGCATAGCCTTTTCAAACTCAGGAAATCCAATATCACTCATACAATCTCCTGCAGTTCTTCTCACTGCAGCACTTTTATCTTTTAATGCTAATTCAAGTAATGGAACTACTTTTGGGTCTGATAGCATACCAATATAAACAACTGCTAAGCGTCGTATCGCCATTTGATTATCCTGCAACGCGATTTGCAGTAAATCCAAATCCGAAATATCAGGCGTTTTAATCGAATCTAACAAACGAAATCGTTCTTTCCATTCATCTTGTTTGAAGTCTTCAATCGTCACTTTAACTCTTTCCATTTCCTGCGCTTCTTTTGGTTGCAGGACGGATTGAATAATTTGTGAAAGTTTGTCACTTGTATAAATCGTTTCTATTTCTTCTTTTACTTCAGTCGCAATTTGTTCCTTCGAGCCATATCGTATTCCAAAATCTTTCCACTGCCGTTGGAGTAAATAATTTTCTTCTTCAGGATCGTGTACTTCATTCATCGCTTCGATAAACCGCTGATCTAATCCGATTCGATGCTCTGAAGATTGGTCGAAAACTTTTACTTGAAGTGGAATGTTCTTGAATTGCTGGACATGAACTTGAACTTCTCCAAAGTGTTCGTCTACTTGTTCCTTATAAGATGATTCACTTTTATCCGTTCTTTCCACTTCCTGAATTTCACGAATAATCGTTTCCCAATCCTTTTTTGCATTTCGTTCCACTGCAAAAAAGTCAGCTACATGAAAGATACTTTTCACACCATCTATAGATAAAATAAACTGCGCTAGTTCAGGAAAGGATTCTATCGACTCTGAAGTATACGTATAACTTTTTCCAAAGGGTAACTCTGTATCCAACACAATTTTCATCGTATTTGGACTTGGTGTCGGTTCAATAGTGACTATTTTCATCAATTTTCCCGCCTTTCAATCATCCGTTCTCTTTAAAATTGTATCATGACTCTACTATTTCTTGCAGATAAGACCATCGCTCCATTTTTTCCTCTAATGATAGTTCAAGTCTGTCGATTTCTTTTGAGTACTCAACTGTCTTATCATAATCTGCCCCCGCGTTATTTAAAGCTTCGTGCAGATGAGCAATGGAAACTTCCATCTCCTCGATCTCTTGTTCAATCGTTTCCCACTCTTTTTTTTCATGGTACGAAAGCTTTTTCTTTTTCTCATTAGGAGACTTTTCTACCTCCTTGAATACAGAAACAGCTTTACTCATAGTTTCGGGTTGTTTTTCCAGTCGTTCTTCTAAATAGGTTGTGTATTGCTTCGAACTTATTACAACGTTTCCATTTCCATCGAGAATCCATAACTGGTTCGCAATTCGATCTAAAAAATAACGATCGTGGGATATCACAATGACAACGCCAGAAAACTCCTCTAAAAATCCTTCCAAGACAGAGAGAGTTTTAATGTCCAAATCGTTTGTTGGCTCATCTAAGAGCAAAACATTCGGTTGACTCATTAGCAAACTAAGCAAGTACAAGCGTTTTCTTTCTCCACCAGATAATTTATGGATATACGTTCCGTGAACAGATGTTGGGAATAAAAACCGTTCCAGCATCTGAGTTGCGGATAGACGTTCTCCATTTTCTGTGGATATTTCATTTGAAATCGATCGGATATACTCTATCATGCGAACATTTTCATTCATCGCAGGAACATGCTGATCGAAATAAGCTATACTTACAGTTGAGCCTTTTTCGATTGTTCCAGCATCCAAAGGTTCTGAGCCTTCTAATAGTTTCATTAACGTACTTTTACCGACTCCGTTTAATCCTACAATTCCAATTCGATCTCGTTTCTGTAATAAGAAAGAAAAATCACGAACAATATAATTACTACCGAAAGATTTTGCTATATGATGTCCCTCAATAACCTTATTACCTAAACGGCTAGCTACTAACCCAATATCTAAGGTCTCGGAAGAAGTAACAGGCATGTTGTCTTGCAGCGTCTCGAATCGGTCAATACGTGCCTTTTGTTTGGTTGTTCTTGCTTTTGCTCCTTTTCGCATCCAAGCAAGTTCTGCCTTATATAATTGTGCTTGTTTATGTTCAGAAACTTGTTGAGTTGCTTCTAGTTGGGCTTTTTGTTCTACATATGAACTATAGTCACCTGTAAATTCTGTAAGCTGTCCATTTTCTAATTCAAAAATGGACGTACATACAGCATCTAAAAAATATCGATCATGGGTGATGAAAAGAATACTTCCACTCTTTGTTGCTAACGTTTCTTGAAGCCATTTAATGCCATCTACATCTAAATGGTTGGTAGGTTCATCTAAAAGCAACAAATCGCTTTCTTCTAACAAAACTTGCGCAAGTGCGACACGCTTTCTCTCCCCTCCCGAGAGTTCAGAAATACGTTGTGAAAAGTTCTGAATTCCTAATTTAGTTAAGGCAGTTTTTGCGTAGGCATTTAAGTCCCAGGCTCGATTGTCTTCCATCTGTGCCTGAAGCGAAACCAATCGATTTAATTGTTCTTCATTTTCCGTCTCTTCTTGCACTAATTTAAGTGAATTTTCGTACTTTCTGTTTAGACGAAGTAAAGGGCTATCCCCTTCAAAAACAGCTTCTAACACGGTTAATGTATCATCTAATAATGGTTCTTGTGGTAAATAGGAGATTCGAAATCGCGAAGGAGTGTCTAGTGATATGGCATCTGCTTCTTCCGGGTGTGTTAATACGTGAAGAAGTGTACTTTTTCCAGTACCATTAATCCCAACCAAGCCAACTCGTTGACCAGGATATAACGAAAATCCTATGTTGTGAAATAACGTTTTATCTCCGATTGTTTTTGTTATCTGTTGTGCGATAAAATGACTCATTTCCGAGCCCTCGTTTCATTCTGTAATTGATGGATAAAAAGCTCCATAAATTCGTGCCGCTCTTGCGCTAATCGTTTACCTTCAGTCGTGACCATTAACTCTTTTAAAAGGAACAATTTTTCATAAAAATGTGTCACGCTTGAAGTAGTTGTTGATCGGTACTCTTCTTCGGTCATTTCTTCTCTAACCATTTCGTTCCAATCGTATAATTTTCTACCTTTAGCGCCACCATAAGCAAATGTGCGAGCAATACCAATCGCACCAATTGCATCTAGACGATCTGCATCTCGCACAATTTTCGCCTCAAGTGTAGTTGCGTCATGTTGATTTCCACCGTTAAATGAGGTGGAATGAATAATTTCTTTAATCCAATCCTTCTCTTCTTTGGGTATGACCAAGAAAGATAATGCTTCATCTATGTAACTTTTTTCGAATTCTTTTTTATATTTTGGATCGTCTACATCATGTAATAAAATCGCGTAGTTGATGATATCTTCACGCACATTTTCTTCCGTTTCACAAATTCTCGCCGCATTTTCAAGTACACGTTCTATATGCTGCCAATCATGGCTTGCATCAAATTGCTCATATCGAGTCTGTACAAAGTGTATGATTTTTTCATTCATATTTTTCGCTCCTGTTCTACTATAACAGTCATTGACTGAATTTTCTTGATACGATATAGTTAAACCATCCTGTAGATTTGGAGGAGAGCACATGTACCAAGGAAAAGTTAAGTGGTTCAATAATGAAAAAGGGTATGGCTTTATTGAATATAACGATGGTGAAGATGTGTTTGTCCATTTCACTGGGATTCAAGGGGAAGGTTTCAAATCCTTGGAGGAAGGCGAATCTGTGCAATTTGAAATCACAGAAGGTAATCGCGGCCCCCAAGCATCCAATGTCATGAAAACAAACGATTAAAACCCGCATATTTGCGGGTTTTTTTACGATCTATGTTTAATAAGTTCTTGACCAATAAACTGTAATTGTTTTCCCACTGTACAAGATGAAATGCAAAAACGATGAGCAGAAGTTTTGCTTTCCGTTTCTTTTAACGTTTTTTTCAGAAAGCAGTCTGTACAGAAACGCTGCTCAAGATCATTTAATTCATCTAAAATATCAATAACTCTCACAAAGCGGTTCTCCTTCCTACACATTTCATCATTTTACCCTTCATTGCAAATGAATTCAACTCGTACTATAATAGTCGAGTTGGTCAAATTTGACTAGCACGCGGTTCGTAAACTCCCGCGATATCAAAACTACTGGAGGAAAAAAATGTATAACGAATTAGTAGGATTAGGCTTTGTTTTACTTAACATGGTCGGAGTATTAGTCATGTATCGTTTTTTTGGAAAGACAGGATTATTTGTTTGGGTGGGCTTTGCTACCGTTTTAGCAAATATTCAAGTGTTAAAAACAATTGAAATCATTGGGTTAACTGCTACTCTAGGAAATTCTGTGTATGGCAGTATATTCCTTGTAACGGATATTTTGAACGAGAAATACGGAAAAAAAGAAGCGAAAAAAGCTGTATGGCTAGGTTTTGCTTCATTAGTCATGATGACCATCATGATGCAAATCGTATTGCAATTTCAACCCGCTGAAAGTGATTTTGCACAGGGTTCTTTAGAAACTATTTTCGGTCTCATTCCACGTATTGCTTTAGGAAGTATTCTTGCCTATTTAATCAGTCAACATACAGATGTTCTTATTTTTAGCGCAATAAAAAAAATATTCCCTTCTGACGGAGCATTTTGGATACGAAATAATGGATCAACCATGATCAGTCAGTTGCTTGACACACTAATATTTACTTCAATTGCCTTTTTAGGTGTATATCCTATGAGTATATGGTGGAGTATTTTCATTTCAACATATGTATTAAAGTTTATTGTTTCCATTATTGGAACGCCATTTGGTTATGTGGCAAAACGAATGACTCCACAAGACGAAAAATAAGGAGTGGCTATTCTTGTTAGAAGTTTATACAGATGGTGCTTCTGCCGGCAATCCTGGACCAAGTGGTATTGGAGTTTACATTACTGGAGAAGGACATCAAATCCGGTTAAAAAAATCCATTGGTGAATCGACGAATCATCAAGCAGAGTTCGATGCACTACTTTTTGGCTTACAAGAAGCACAAAAACTTCATTCAGACATAGTATCTGCGCGCACTGACTCAAAAATTGTCGTGCAAGCTATTGAAAAACGGTATGCAAAAGATCCGATATTTGCAGTGAAATTAGAAGAAATTTTAGCACTAGTTGATTCTTTTCCTTTGTTTTTTATTAAATGGATACCGGAAAAAGAAAATAAAACTGCAGACCTCCTAGCAAAATCAGCAATTATGCGATGACACCAAGAATAATGACGGCTTATAGTGCATTCAAATAATTTATTTTTGAACAGAAAAAATCCAAGCATTTTCATGCTTGGATTTTTATAATTGTGTCAGTAATTATGCTTTTACTACGTTGGTAGCTTGAAGTCCGCGTTGACCTTGTTCGATTTCAAAAGTCACGTCTTGACCTTCGTCTAAAGATTTGAATCCTTCTGATTGGATTGCTGAGAAATGTACAAATACGTCTTCTCCGCCTTCGCGCTCAATGAATCCGAAACCTTTTTCTGAGTTAAACCATTTTACTTTACCTTGTTCCATTACATATTTCCTCCTCGTGTATCCCATACACTTTGTGTTACTATCCTTGCTCAAAGAACAAAAATAATTCCATTCAAAAATAACATGCTTTGGCAATTATTGCAAATTGTTTGAACTTATTGCTTTTTTGATCGAAGGAATGCTCCAATTGCTCCTGCAAATCCATGATTATCAATAAAAATAGAGTTTTTGTTTTTCAATGTAGTATACGATTCAATGGTTTCTCGTAACATAGGGTTATTTTCGAGTGTGCTACCAATATAAACAATTTTTTCTACGGAACATGCTTCTGCATACTGCACACTTAATGTTGAGACAACTTCTCCGATCATTCCAATGATACCAGCTAATATATCGTTTGACGTCGGAATCGACGCAGTAGAAATCCCAATTTTCCCAAAATTGCTAGCGGTTAAATTAGGATTAATAGGTGTAGAAGGAGAGTTGTAAATATCTTTTACCAGTAAATCTATCATTTCTCTTTTGCCTGTGCTGGAGCGGCGCAGTACTTCGTCAAAACGTTCATTTGGCAGTAAAAAAGCGGACATTCCTGTGAGTAACCCTCCCCCAACTCCTGTACCACCAAGTCGTTTATGTCGTTTATGATCTGTAAAATGAATCGATGTACCAGTACCTATATTCGTTACAATCAGTGGCTCTTCTGCCAATTCCCTTTCCTGCAATAAGAAGTGGACTCCATTGATGGTTGCATCAAATTCAATAATGTAATGCTCACGATTATCAATTTTAAGCTCATCCATTAATAATTGCGCTCTTCCACCAGTAAAGGTAATAACGGACTGCTTCGAAAAAGATTGTAAAAAAGGTAGGATTAGTTTCGTATCTTTTGAGGGAATATAGTGATAATGTATTGTATCTGAGTCCGTTGAGCTGTAGGCGATTTTCGTTAACGTTCCACCTGCATCAACGCCTATATAGCTTACTTCCATTATTAGTCTCCGTTCCGGTTAAGTTGTGTCAATCATACTATTTTAATATAAGAATGAAAAGGAGGAAATTAACGTGCAGTTTTCGCATTGCTACTTATTTCATCACGAGAGTGCAGGTCAACAAAATTCTTCACAATCGGTAGCTCAAGTTTTGCCGATCCTTGCCAGTCAATATCAAACCGTCATTTCCAAGAAAACGTCTTCTCCGGAAGAATTAATAGAACAAATTGTAAGCATCACCAATACAGACGCAATCTATTTATTGGGAGGAGATGGTACATTACACCAAGCGATACAAGCTCTTCAACATGTAGACAGTCTACCACCTATTGGGATCCTACCTGGAGGGACCTGTAATGATTTCTCTCGTGTTCTATCCATTCCCCAAACACTTGAAAAAGCCACAGAAGCATTAATCAATGGAAGAATCGAGTCATTCGATCTCGCAAAAGCAAATTCATCCTATTTTCTAAATTTTGCTGGCCTTGGTTTCATCACACATGCATCCGATGGGATTGAAGAAACGAAAAAAGAAAAATTAGGAAAGATTAGTTATTTTCTTTCTGCAATCAAAACAATGAAAGAATCAGAAACGTTTTCGGGAAAGTTAACGATAGATGATCAAGTAATAGAGTTTGAGGCAGCGATGATTCTAGTCATGAATGGTTTTTCTATCGGCACTCATACATTTCCTGTTTCCACTATCTCGCCTCAAGATGGGGAGCTAGATATCTTTGTCTTCCCTACTACTTCTATTGGAACTGTTCTAAAATGGATTCAATTGGGATACAAAGATTCGACTAATTCTTTTCAAGAAGATCGTTCTATTCTTCATTTGAAAGGGGAAAATGTCTCTATCCTAACGAATGAAAGTTTGTCTGTTGACATGGATGGTGAAATTCATGAGGAAACACCTCTAACCATTCAATTACAGAAAGCTTCTATTTCGTTAATAGTTCCATCTACTTACCAATAGAATTTTTCACGAAAATATGCTATTATAGTCTAATTACTGCATTTATTAATCTATGAGTTTATTAATAAATTGCGAAGAAAATAGAAATGGGGCTATGAGATGACTTTCCAAAAGCAAGAAAAAGAAGTATCAGAATTTGTAGCAGCACGTAAAATTCGAGAAAAAATCTCGTTTACACGCCGTGATGTTGAAGTCGAAGGGAACATTTTCAAAATCCTTGAAAACTCTGTGATCGTGGAAATTTCTCAAGAAGATGCAAAAAAAATCGGCGCCGCTTCCACCTTGACTGTTGTATCTCATAAAAACTATACTCCATTAACTTAATACGTTCGAACATGACGTATGGATACATAAAAAAGTAGTCTTCTCTTAAGAAGACTACTTTTTTGTATAGCACGATATCAAATCAAATGGAAGATTACTTTTGCATCAACATTTTCAACTAAAGTATGTCTTCTTCTTTTGACTAATTATCTGTTTCCACTTCTTCGCTAGTAATCCAATCACTATAGCTACCGACATAGATTCTTGTGTGGGAAAACCCCCAATGAGTAAAAAGGCAAAACAACACAGATGCAGTAACACCACTTCCACAATACACCACTAGTTCCTCTGATTTATCGCGATCTTGTAAGAAACCTATTTCTTGATCTAATCTAAAATGGTTGCCGTCGGCAAATTGCTCCCAATCCACATTGCACGCTGAAGGAATTCTTCCAGCAATTGCATCGAACGGCTCCTGTTTTCCTGAGAAACGATGAGCAGAGCGCGCATCTACTAACACTATAGCTTCGTTCTTTTCAAAGCGATGTTTAATTTCGTCTTTCGTAGCGATTAAATTGTCGTGCCAATGTAACGAAAGAATTGTCACTGGATAGTCGACTGGTAAGGAGTCTACTCCCCATTTCAACGTAAGTTCTTCATATCCATCTAACGACACAAATACATTCGAAAAACCTGCCCATCTAAACAAGAAATAGGCTCTTGTTGCAAAAGGAGAGGCACCTTGATCGTAGATGACAATGGTATCTTCGTATGATAAACCATTGCTCTCTAAGAAATGTTGAAACCCTTCTTTAGAGGGAAATGGATGCCGACCGAGAGAGGAAGACATATCGGAGGCATTTTTTTCTAAGTCTAAGAAAATTGCTCCAGGCAGATGACCTTTTTCATATAGGGTTCTCCCTAAACCAGGATTTGAAAGAGAAAATCTCGTATCGATAAACCGAATAGCTCCTGACGGAAACTCCGACTGATTTAAAAACACTTTTGGCATCATAATTCCTCCCTCTGAATGGATTGTTGAATTTCTTTCCACTTAGCTAATGCTTCTGATTTACGTAACAGCTCCTCTTCGTTTTTTAATTGACGAATTAAGTGCGAAGATACGTATTGTTTAAGTCTTTCCATTTCTTGATCAATTATAGGTGTAACCCACTGCTCTAATTCTTTCTTTTGTTGTGATAAATACTGATGCGCTTCTTCTTTACTTGACTCTAACAACGCTTGCTTCATTTTTTCTTTTTCATTTTTCTCAAAAAAAGAATGGGTATTTTTAAAATAAGAAAATACATGTTCATATTTTTCAATCGATTCAAAAGGTCCATCAAATGTAAGTATGTCGTGATTTTCTATTTCGAATTGTATTGGCACAAAGGAAAAATCTTGTTGCCAAAAAATCTTTTCTTGCTGTAAGCGATCTTTCAGTTTTTTGATAAGCCATTGGTCGACTCGGAAATTTGTTACTTGTAATTCTTGTTCTAAGTCAAACTTTGTGGCTGCAAGCGTTTCCTTTAATGCTTGTCGAAGTGCAACTTTTGTTGATGCGTCATGAAACACAGAAGGATGAAAGCTTTCTTTAAAGAAATCTCCAAAGCGGAAAAACACTCGTTGCTCGACATAATAGATTAACTCACTAATTTCTTGTTTCACTTCCGTTAAAACTGTGCTTGCAAAACTTGTTGCGTAACGCTTTCTAATTTTCTGTTCTAACAAATGAATTTCTTTTAGTCGCTCGTCTTTCCGTTGTAAATTTGCTTCCGTTTGTTCTATTAATGATTGGAAACGCGATTTCAATTCTACCACGTCTTCTTGAATGCGTTGCATGGTCAAGTGTGTTAGCTCTTGGTGAATGAAGTGTGAAAATGCTTCTTCGAAAATTTTCATATCCTTATTAAGCGGTTTCCCACTTATTTTTTCGTTTAACGTTTCTAAGCTAGAGACACCAAATATCTTTGGAAAACGAATGCCAAATGATTGCAACTCTTGCTCCACGTAGTCAATAACGTCTTCCTTCTCTTCCATTGAATCAGCTAAATCAATTGCATTGACGAGGAAGAACATTTTATCTAATTCGAATAAATCTTTCACTCGACCAAGTTGAATCAAAAACTCTCGGTCCGCTCTAGCAAATGCATGATTATAGTAGGTGACAAAAAGTATGGCATCTGCATTTCGGATATATTCAAACGTTACATCTGTATGTCTGGCATGAATGGAGTCAGCTCCTGGTGTGTCAACGAGTGAAATTCCTTTTTTCGTTAACTCACAATCAAAAAATAAATCGATTTTTTTGACAAAACTACTCTTATTCTCATCAGCGACATATTGTTCGAATGTTGCTCGATTTACTTGAATCGATTTCCCCAATTTCATATTTTCCTTTTGCAATCCACCAGCTACAGCTTGAATGAATGCATTTTGTGGAACTTCTTTCGCTCTTTTCGTTCCTTCCTCCAACGATACTATCTCCAATTTTTCGCGAGCATACGCTTCTTTCAAATCAGAAAAAAGCTCTTTCTCTGTTTTGAAAAAAATCGTTGCAGTCGCATGAGCATACTCATTCGTAGAGGGTTTAATCGTTGTTATCGCAGCAGTCATTGGATTAGGTGATACTGGAAGTACTTTCTCTCCTAATAAAGCATTTGCAAACGATGATTTACCTGCACTAAAAGCTCCAAACAATGCAATCGTCGACGTTTTTTGCTCAAATCTAGCAATTTTTTTCTTCACTTGTTCTACTGATTCTTGGTAATCTGGTATCGCTTGTAATTTGTCCAAAACTGAATTCGTGGAACCTTTTAGGGTTTCCCAGTCAAAAAACTTGTGACTATCTGTCGTCTTGGACGTCTCATCTTGTTGAACTGGTTCCATTTCCGAATCAGAAGCTGCAACTGCTCCACTCCATTGTTCCATTGACTCATATAAATGTTCAAATGCAACTTTCCAATTTTGGAACCATTTCTTCGCTGCATCCTGCACTGGAAGTGGTGGAAAAGCAATTTCTTTTTCGAACTGTTGCTGCGCTAATAAAACTTTCTGAATCGAACGTTCGGCTAATTCTTTTTTTGATTCCTCTTGCTGATGTTGAACGAATGCCGTTTTTTGTTCTTCTGACACTTCCGTTAATTGATTTTCAATAGAACGTTGCCAATCATTCGTTTTATCTCTTACTACCCGCTTTACTTCATCTGCGACGTTTTTGGAGTAATTTAATAATGCTTGTCCAGTGGCAATTGAACCTTTTGGTGCCATATTTTCTAATAAATCAGCGGGAAGTGGAATTTCTAAAGCTTGAATAGTTTGTTCTTTCTCATCGGAAAGGAAATGAATGTCTAGCAGAGATTGTTTCATTAATCGTTTTACATGTAACGTAAATTGATTTTCTACAATCTCCTCTAATTTATTAAAAGCTCGTTGTTTTCTTTCTCTTCTTTCTTCTTCTGTTTTTTTCTTAGAGAATAAAATACCCATTTTAAATTGTGGATCTAACGTTTCCATATAGCTTCCTAGTAATTCTCGAAATTCACTAGGCGTAACATTTCCGCTTTCCAATAATTTATTTCTAGATTGGGTAAAGGAATCTCCCCATTCTTCTAAGGAAGTAAGCGATTGTTCTTCCTGTTTCTTTGTTGATTGGTGGGTGGGGCTGATTTTTTCCATCTCTTCGTCTGACAATATAGAAGAGAAATTATCTTTACACGTTTCAACTTCATGTTGTAAATATGTACGATGTTCTTCTAACAATTGTTGATATGTTTGTTGATTTGAAGAAAGAAAAACGGATTCTTTTGTGTTCATATAGAAACGTATCGTTTCTTCTACTCGTGAAAGATCATTTTCCCCCTCGTACGATTTTTTTAAGGAGGTGAAGAATATTTCTTTCGGTTCAACACCGTGACGTTTGAATGATTCCCACGTTTGTAATCGAAAGTCTTTTAAACTCAACTCTGTTTCTTGATGCTTATCCACTTGGTTAACAATTAAATAGAGATTTTCTTGATGGGCAAGCAGGTCTTTTGTAAATTGGAAATTTAGCGACGATTGCACATGATTATAGTCCATGACGTAAAAAACAACATCCGCCAAATGTAACGCAGATTCGGTTGAAATGCGATGTGCGTCATCTGTAGAATCAACTCCAGGCGTGTCCATAATTGTAACGCCACTTGGTAGGGCCGTTGAAGGAAATTCCCACTCAATTCGAGCAACATTTTTCCCATCTTTGCTCAATTCTTTCAACTGGTGTTGGTCTGCTTTTCCTTTTAATAAAATAGGGGATTTAGTCGCACGAAAGATGTACGCAATATGTTCTTCCCCTCTTTTAATTTTCACAATATTAGCGGACGTCGGGATAGGGCTTGTCGCTAATAAATTTTCACCAATTAAACGATTTATCATGGATGATTTTCCAGCAGAAAAATGTCCGGAAAAAGCGATAGTAAATTCTTCTTTCTCCAATTTCTCTAAAAATAGTTCCACTTTTTGGTAAGTGGATGAATTTCCGCTTTCTTTTGCGTACTGAGCTAGAATACTTGTTTTTACTTTAAGATCATTAATTGTGCTTTCTTTGTCAGTCATTCGTTGGACTCCTTTAAAACATTCTTTCCATATCATATCATGACATGGTACGATTAAAAAAACGAACATAAGGTGGTTGGCTGTGAGTACTTCAAAATACATACATACAGTTTTAAATGGCACAATACAATCTCTGAAATCCGTTATTCCTATTGAGATGGATGTTAAAACTCCTTCTCTAATGGCACAACCTTTTGAACAGCAAGAAATGGGAGTGCTGATTGGGATGATCGGAGACTTAAAAGGTAGAATCATCATTGACTCTGTTCCTGAAGTTTTCTCGAAGATCGGGAATACGATGTTCGGTATGCCATTAGAAGGAGAAATGTTAGAATCGTTCACTGGCGAACTTGGTAATATGATTGCTGGAAATCTATGTACGTTTGTAGCATCTAATGATATAGAGCTTGATATAACTCCACCAACAGTGGTAGTTGGTCATGCTAAATTGTACGGATTTGAGCATGCATTTCGTTTACCTGTAAGTCTTCATAACACAGGCGATATGACGATTATTGTGACAATTGATGAAGAAGATTAAACATATAATTCAAACGAATAAAATCCTGATAAGCTTGGAGTAGATGTTCAACAAGTTAGTGAGAACTAACCATTCAATGCTCCACTCAACTAGCCTATCAGGATTTTTCATTTCCAACGAATTGGTACTGGTGTGATTTCTTGAATCGTATCTTGGTAAGTCGATTCTTTAGGCGTTAAAAAGAACTCAATTCTTCCTCGATCAGAAGCTGTACGTATTAGTCTTCCCATACCTTGTTGAAGTCGAAGTAACATGTACGGGTCCAATATTTCCTCTGTTGGATTCGCGGATAGTTGTTTTTTCGCTTGGAAAACTGGATCATCTGGTGGAAAAGGTAATTCGTGAATCACAACTTGATTTAATGCGTTTCCAGGAATATCTAAACCTTCCCAAAGATGATAACTGCATAAAACGTCCAGTTCTCTCATTTGAAAGTTTTTAATGAGAGTTGAAAGTTCTTTTTCGCCTTCAAAAGCGATTCGAATCGATTCAGACTCATTCCAATTTTGTTGAAAGGTTTCTAACGCGTCTTTACTTTGGAAAAGAATTAATGTCCCACCTGTTGAATGCTCCAACAATCGTTTCGTTTCTTTGAACTTTTCTTCTTGTGTCACGATATGTCCCGTCACCGACATAACCGTGTCATATTCAAAAGGCGAATCTACATGGAAAGAGTGATACTTCTCAATTCCAAGTTGTGATGCAAAAAAGTGGAAGTCGTTTTTAATGGATAAAGTTGCGGATGAAAAAATGATTGGTAACCTCTGACTAAACAACGTTTCTTTCAGTATATCTCGAACCATCTGAGGCATAATCACTAATGTTTCAGAGGAATCTGTTATTTCCATCCAATGAATTCCTGCGTTTTTATTAATGAGGAGACGCAAAGCGTATAAATAATGATCCAAATACTCTTCTGTCATCCGCAGTTCAAATTCTGGTATGACATACAGTTCCGCTTCGAACACAAACTCTTCCATGAGTGATTCTACTAGCATCACTTGCTTTTTCATGAGATTTATTAATCCGTCGTTTAATGAAAATGCCATTCGTTCATTCGTATCATCAGCCGTTAAATCTTCTATTTCATCGAACATCATCTCATGTGTTTCTATTAAATCCTCTAACATTACCAATGTTTTCTCTTGTACTCCATCGACAGAAACCAATTCCACTAAATTTAATAATGTTTGGCGTTGCACTTTATATGTTAATGCTTTCTGTGCTGCATATTCGAGTAAGTGTCCTTCGTCGAGAATAAGCATGGACACTTCAGGTAACAGTGGCATTTGCCCTTCTCTTTTTCTCGAATCTTTTGTCCATAAATGCTCCATTAAAAAATCTTGAGAACAGATCAATAAGTCTGCTGATTCCTTATAATAATTTCGGTGAAGTGTTTGTCCACACTTGTTTCGAACGTCACAGATTTCACATTGATAGGTCGCCTGATAATTAACTTGTTGCCATTCCTCATCCGTTACAGATGAAAACGCACTTCTTTCACCATACGGTTCAAATCGTTGCATGGATTGGATATCTTTCACGAACGAAGGTATCTTTTCCTCAATTCGTTGAATAAAAGCAGCCTTCGTTTCAGATTTAGCAACTTCTAATCTCTTTAAACATAAATATTGATCTCGAGATTTAGCTAAACGTACATCTACATCCCATCCAAGAATAGATTCTAGCTTGGCTAGATCTCCTTCTTTTTTTACTAATTGATCGATAAGGGTTTCATCTGCACAAGCAATTAATGCTGGTTTTCCTGTGTACCTTGCATAGGCGATTGCAGGGAGTAAATAAGCAATGGTTTTACCTGTACCCACTCCAGCTTCTGCAAATAATACACCTTTTTCTTTCAGAGATTTTTCAATTTGAAAGGACATGAAAATTTGCTCATCCCGACAATCTAGTCCCTTCTCAGGAAATTCATCATAAAATAAATCGCCTAACCAATCATTTAACGAGTCATAAAAACTTTTATCTTTTGACAATGAAAATGGTAGTTTTTTTGACATTACGATTTTTTACCCCAATATTGATAATAATCTGTCCTTATGAAGCCATTGAAAAGCTTCCGTTTTTTTGTTGCTCGTTTTCCATACAGCGTTTCAAAATTTTCCATAGAAGAAAGCATGTAAACAGACCACGTAGGATATTGCTCCATTAAGTCACCTAGTCCCGCAATCATTTTTTCAATTGTTTCCACTTCGCCAATTCGCTCACCATATGGCGGATTTCCAATCATGACACCGTCGGTTAACGTTGTCGAAAAATCTAATACTTGGCGTTGTTTAAATTGAATAATGTCTGAAAAACCTGCTTCAATTGCATTATCTTTTGCCATTTGAATCATCTTATGGTCAATATCAGAACCCTCTATACTTAATGGCTGATCATAATTCGCTTTATCCTCAGCTTCTTCTCTCACTCGATCCCAAATTTTTGCATTCATCCATGTCCAATCTTCGCTGATGAATTCTCGATTATATCCGGGAGCAATAGATTGTCCAATCATTGCAGCTTCAATAGGAATGGTCCCAGAACCACAAAAAGGATCCACGAATGGACGATTGGGATTCCATTTTGAAATGTACACAAGAGCTGCTGCTAATGTCTCTTTTAACGGTGCTTCCCCCTGGTCCGCTCGATACCCTCTTTTGTGAAGGCCAACACCACTTGTATCTATTGAGATAGTTGCAATATCTTTCAAGATGCTTATTTCTAATTTATAAGTCGGTCCAGATTCATCTAAAAACCCAATTCGTTTATGTGCAGTTTTTAAGCGTTCTACTACCGCTTTTTTTACAATTGCTTGACAATCAGGGACACTAAATAATTTAGATTTAACCGATTTTCCTTGTATTGGGAATGCAGCATCAACTGTTAAATAGTTCTCCCACGGGATATTTTTTGTTTGTTCAAAAAGTTGATCAAATGTAGTGGCTTTAAATTGACCAGCAATAATTTTGACACGGTCCGCTACACGTAACCACATATTGGCACGTGCAATTGCTTCGTCGTCTCCCGAAAAATAGACTTTGCCATTTTCTGTTCGTGTTTCGTATCCTAATGCTTTTACTTCATCTGCTACAATTCCTTCTAAACCCATCGCGGCAGTAGCAACTAAATTATGGTTCATGTGAATCCCTCACTATCTTTGTTTAAAGTGTATACTTGCATCTATTCTTACAGTGTAAAAAAGCCCTCCATGAATGGAGAGCTTTAAATTTTACATTTCAAGCTTTTAATAATTCGTAAGCCATGTTTTGTTCCCACGTACTCAAACAGTTTGCACCTCGTACGAATGGGCGGTAATCATCTATCTACAGAAAACTGTCTCTTAATCCATTCATTTCTTTCATAAGAGTGCCCCTACCATAATTTGGGTTTCTCGCTCGTGGGGTTTACCTCGTTCCACCTAGTAAGTTTCCAAACTAGCTTCGTCACTGTGGCACTTTCAGAGAAGGGATCCATATCACGAAGGACTTAGGAATCTTCCCGCCGTCAACTCACGTTGCCTTAGCTTATTTTTTGGCTAAGCACGAACACTACGCTCATCTCAGATGCGTGCGAGCATGGACTTTCCTCTACAATGTCTAACATTGCAGCGATTACCTGAATTCTCAAAAGCTAGAAACAGTATAGCCGAAAAAGGAGAAAATAACAACTTACTCGTAAAGTTTACTTCCGAAGACGTGTTTTTCTAAATTAGATAAACGCTTTAAAATATCAAAATTTGTCGAACCTGCAGTTGGTTGAACTGGTTGTCTTCTAGGCATATCTTCTAATTGGTCGCGCAATTGTTTGTTTTCAGCACGTAAATTGGCAATCTGGGTTTCAAATGATTCGTAGTCTTGAATAATATCATCTAAAAATTGATCCACGTCATCCTGGTTATACCCACGGATTCCTGATTTAAATTCTTTTTCTAAAATATCTTTAGCAGTTAATTTCATTTCCATAACGATCTTCCTTCCTGCTTTTCATACATATAGAAAAGTATACCATATTCTACTTTTTAAAAACATTCGTGCTACATAAAAGTGTCGAACTCTGCGCTTTCCCGGGAAATTATTTTTGTTTTCTATTCACTCGAGCTTTCCTTTTGACCCATTCTAACCGAAGCTTTGTTTTCATGGATTGTTTGATATTTGTTGTTTCCTCAATATATTGTATTGCTTTTTCACATAGCTCATTCACTTCGTTGTAGTGAAAAAATTTGTGTTCTAACAGGATGGCCAATTGTTTCCATGCATCCAACCGCTGTTTTGTTTCTAAGTAGTTGATTGATTGTCGGAAATAGGAAATGGCTTCTACGTACTGTTTTTCTTTTTTAAATTGAAGACCCAAGTAGTAGTTGGCAATAGCCGCTTCTTCTTTTGAATGATCCTTTCCGATCTCCTCAAAATGTTCTTTACTAGTGACGTAATCTTGGAGGTCATAAAACCACTTTCCTATATTTGTCGCGGTGATAGTACCGTCTTGTAAGGATTTTTCTCGTAATAACAAATCGGTGGAAAAGCCGTACAAAGAGATTAAGGAGAGTAAATCCCATTCATTGTGTTTCAAAACTTTCATCAATGTATCAACATAGCCTGATTTTATTGCATCTAAATAAATCATTGGTGCTAAGTGGCCAGGAATGTCGTCCTTTCGAACAAAACCTATTACTTGCTTCTCCATCTCTGTTAAGGGGAACCGTTCTAAAGCGTTTTTCCATATCCTTCTACTGCTATGCAAAAGATCTAACTGACGAATGTCTGGCAATGGTGGTAAAACGCTTCGATGAAATACCCATCTTGTTTGCAACTGCGGCCAATCGAAACTTTTTCCATTATAAGAGACGACGGTGTGATCATTCTTCCATAAGCCCGTCTCATATAAAAATGCTGCTTCGTTATCATGGTTAGCCATTACGTATTGATGTAATTCCACTCGGTCCGATAGAATTTCTAACTGACCAGATAAAAAAATATACGTACCGGCACCTTTTAAACCGGTCGTTTCGGTATCAAAAAACATCAATTTAGGTTTACTTGGCGAAAGTGGATGATCAACCTTCTTTCTCATCCATTGTTTAATTGACTCTTTTGATTCTTCAAACGTATACGTTCCATGCAAATAGGAAAATGGGTACGTTTGTTTTTTCATAAAAACGTATCCAAATTTATTTTCGATTAGGGTTAACCCTCTTGAAGCCCATTCATCTGCATATGAAGGTTTTGGTGGTTTGACAAATGCAACCTCTGATTCCTTCACTAGATTGGATTTTTTCATTTTGCTTTTTAAATCCAAGTAATTTTGTTGAAAGGACATATTTTCACCTACTAATTTTTGCTAATTTATGAAACAAAGAAATAACTTCGTCCTTCATTCCTACCGCAGCTTCTTGCGCTCCAATACAAGCGGGACATCCCCATTCGCACGAACATTGTTCTACATGGCTTGTTGCTTTCTCTATGACTTCTTCCCACTTATCATAAATTCGATCACTAATTCCTATTCCTCCAGGATAACTATCACTTATGAAAATGGTCGGCAATTCTGAATGGACAGCTTTTACTTGTGGAACAACATGTATATCTGATCGGTCACATTGAACAAACATCGGTACAAACGCCGAAATTGCTGTACCAACACCAATTAATGCATCCGATAACATGGAGTCATTCCAGTCATCTGGTTTTTCGAAACTTAACCAAGTAGCGGACGTATGCTTCTCCATCGGGGGAAGAGAAATCGGCCCTGAACCTATATTGTCATGCGTTTCAAAACGTATTTTCTTAAAGATTGTCGGCAATTGAACGACAGAAATATCCCCAAAATGTGCCGACATTTGGCCAATAGGTCTCGACTTATCCTCTGCCATCACTTTTAATTCTAATGCAAGATTCGCATCTGTATAATAATCGACATCCACTTCTCGTACAAACGCTTTTTTCTCTTCCCAATCCAAATATTCTACTTGGAATTGTGTCCCTTGATGCATATAGATAGCCTCATCATGTAACAATGTCATGGCACTATACGTATCCATCTCTCCAATGACTTTTGTCTCGGCAGGAATTGTTTGATCAATAATAACAACATTTTCTTGTGTTGCAGAACGAAGACTAACGTCATGAGCTGGAAAACGATCGCTCATCCAATGCCAAGATGAACTTGTTTTCACCAATACGCCTTGATCTTCTAAATAGGTTAACAATTCTTGAATTTCAAATTCTCCGTAAGTATCCGTTAGAGAAAATGGCAATTCAAAAGAAGCACATTTCAAATGATCCATTAAGATAAACAGATTGTCCGGTTGAATACGTGCTTCTTCAGGAGATTGGTTTAATAAATAGGATGGATTTTCTATCACATACTGATCAATCGCACTGTTTCCAGCGACATAGATGATTAATGCATCCTCTTGTCTTCTTCCTGCTCTACCCGCTTGCTGCCACGCACTCGCTATCGTTCCAGGATAGCCAGTCATCACACACGCTTGAAGTTGCCCTATATCAATCCCCAATTCAAGTGCATTTGTACTAACTACTGTTTTAATATCACCAGTACGTAATCCTTTTTCAATGACTCTTCGTTCAGATGGTAAATAGCCACCTCGATAGCCTCTAATCGACTCATCAAACAATTTCTTTTTCGTCATTTCTTTTAAATACGTGACTAGCATTTCCACTCGTACACGGCTTTTAGCAAATATAATTGTTTGAACGTTCTCTTTATATAACTTTTCTGCAACATCTCTTACTTCTAGAATCGCACTTCGGCGAATGCCAAATGCTGGATGAGTAAGAGGAGGATTTAAAAAGAGAAAATGTTTATTCCCCGAAGGTGCACCGTTGCGTTCAATTAGCACTTGCTCCGTATTAGTCAGTTGTTCTGCTAACTCTTTTGGATTTGCAATCGTAGCGGACGTACAGATAATTGTAGGATTACTACCATAATATGCACAAATTCTTTTTAACCGTCGAATAACATGTGAAACATGACTTCCAAAGACACCTTTATATGTATGTAGTTCATCAATCACGATATACGATAAATTCTCAAATAATGAAACCCATTTCGTGTGATGTGGAAGAATTCCTGAATGCAACATATCCGGATTCGTTAAGACGATATGTCCAGCTTTTCTTATTTTCGTTCGAACCGCAGGAGCAGTATCCCCATCATAAGTGTAGCTAAAAACTTCTTCACCGATTTCTTCTATTAAAGCATGCAAATCGCTTTTTTGATCTTGAGCTAACGCTTTTGTTGGAAATAAATATAATGCTCTTGCAGTAGGATTCTCTAAAATTTCATGAAGGACAGGCAAATGATAACAAAAAGATTTTCCAGAGGCTGTAGGGGTAATAGCTGTAAATGATTTCCGTTGCGACGCGAGTTCGAATGCCTCCGCTTGATGGGAATACAATTGATGAATCGAACGTTTATGTAATCCTTCGATCAATTTGGGATGCATAGTAGACGGAAATGGTACATATATCGCATCTTTTTCTGGCAATGTTCTTGAATAGACAATTCGCTCTTTCATTTCTGGATCGTTTTTCCATTGCTCGATTAATTCAACGACCGTTTTTTTCTGAAACATGTCAACTTCCTTCTTCCTCTATAGCGCGAATGAGCGTATCAAATGTATAAATACTTGCTTGTATAGTTAAAACAAATCTCTTTTTTCCTGTTTCTTTATAAAAGGATTGAACAATATATTGTTTAAATCCATCTACTACTGCATCAATTTGTTCTTTTCGAATATGTTTTGGACGAAACTTATGAATAAATTGAGATGTCTGTTCTTCCCATTCTGCTAACATGGTATGCCAATGATCCACATGTGGCTTCACTTCAACAAAGAAATCAGGAGAGCGGTCTTCTTCACGCATACGCTCGTGACGGAGCTGTGATGCAATTGCTTCGGTTTTTAACTCTTTCGTTAACTGGACTAACATTTCTAACGCCCTCCTTTTCTTTTATTCTAACAAATCTTTTGTTTATTCTCCACTAAAACACGAACATATATTCCGTCATTTCGTGTATAATACGATTTAGTTAATGCCACTTTCTCTTGAAGAAATCGAATCTCCAAAATCTTTTCAAGCTGCTCCACTTGTTTAATTAAATCTTGTAACCTGTTCATCTCTTCTCCCCCTTTTTCCCTACTATTTCGGGGTTAGGAGAGGTTTTCCTACTCGGAAGACAAAAGAAGTGCTGTTTAGTGTAAAGAAGTGATTTTTCGACAAAATTAGATCTCCATTTTGAAACTTTCTGAAGGAAGGAACGTTCTGATAATATGGTATGATGAAAGGAGATGAGGTGGCGCATATGACCGTTCATTATCCAAATGGAAAAAAGTTTGTTCCTACTAAAACTCCTAATGATTCAAAACCAAATAGGAAAATAGATTTTGGGAATCGCGGAAAAACATTAGAAGATGAGTTGAATGAAACCAATGAATTTTATCTCTCACGTAATTTGGCCGTTATTCATAAAAAACCAGTTCCTATTCAAGTGGTGAAAGTGGATTATCCATCTAGGAGCTCCGCTGTTATTCGAGAAGCTTATTATCGAACTGCATCTACGACGGATTACAATGGGGTTTGGATGGGTAGATATATTGACTTTGAAGCGAAAGAAACGAAGAATAAAACGTCCTTTCCTCTTCAAAATATTCATTCCCATCAAATGGAACATATGGAAAATATAGTCGCGAATCAAGGTATTGCCTTTTTACTTGTTCGTTTTTCTACGCTCAATCGATATTTTTTATTACCATATCAGGTTTTGAAATCGTGCTGGGAGGATATGAATAAGGGTGCGAGAAAATCCATTTCTCTCAACATATTTGAAGATAAAGGGTTTGAACTTATACCAAAGGCATTTCCTAGAATAGATTATTTAGAAGCCTTAGAAAAAATGGTACATCAGATTCAGTCTTAAAGTGAAAGTGAGGAGAGCTTCGTGAGCAAAGAGACAAACTCTCGTAGACAACGAAGAAAAGAAGTTCAAAAACAAAACAAATCCAAACAACCTAAAGGTGCTTGGTGGAAAAAAGTTCTCATCGCAATTATTGCAGTTGGGTTAGCAGGTCTTGTGTTCGGTGGAGCGTTATTTGCTTACTATGCTAGTTCCGCCCCTGAATTAGATGAGGAAGCATTAAAAGATCCTATCTCGACAGAATTTTATGATAGAAATAAGGAAGTATTTGCAACCATCGGAAAAGAAAACCGTGAATTTGTTCCTTACGAGGAAATTCCAAAACAAATGGAAGATGCCATTTTAGCAACGGAAGATGTTCGTTTCTACGAACACAATGGGGTCGATTTTTTCCGGCTTGGTGGTGCAGTATTAGCAAATGTAACTGACGGATTTGGATCACAAGGAGCTTCTACTTTGACGCAACAAGTGATTAAAAATTCTTTCTTGAAGAATGAAAAAACACTAAAACGAAAAGCACAAGAAGCTGTGCTAGCGTATAAATTAGAGCAAGAATATGAAAAAGAAGAAATTTTCGAAATGTATTTTAACAAAATCCTCATGTCCGGAAATACGTACGGATTTGGTACAGCAGCAGACTTTTTCTATGGAAAAGAATTGAAAGATTTAGAATTACATCAGCTAGCGATGCTTGCTGGTATGCCTCAAAGTCCTAACAATTACAATCCGTTCAAACATCCTGAAGCTGCTGAAAAACGTCGTAATATTGTACTTGGATTAATGGTTCAACACGAAAAAATTACACAAGAAGAAGCGGATGCAGCTAAAGCAAAACCAATTACGGATGGCTTATTACCAGAAGAAAAACGAAAATCAGTTACGGTCACTAACTATCCTGCCTATCTTGATATCGTCCTAGATGAATTAAAAGAAAAAGGCGATGGTGCTTCTTTATCTGACGGGTTAAAAGTGTATACGAATTTAGATCCAGTTGCACAAAAGGCTGTTGAATCAGCTTTAAAATCAGATAACTTCCCTACCGAGAAAATGGAAGCAGGTTTAACAGTCCTTGATACAAAAACTGGAGCAATCGTTGCAGTTGGTGGAGGACGAGATTACGGTTCCGATCGCGGACTGAATTATGCGAGTGATTTAGATGGTCGAGGTGTCGGTTCTACAATTAAACCAATTCTGGACTATGGTCCACTAATCGAATACAAAAAATGGTCAACTGGATCAACTATAAATGATGAAAAAATTACTTATACTGGTTCTGACCAACAAATATATAATTTTGACAATAAATACATGGGCAAAATGACCATTCGTGAAGCTCTATATCGTTCTCGTAACGTACCTGCTGTAAAAGCATATCAAGAAGTAAAAGAATCGGATAGAACCGCATTTGCGACAAAATTAGGAATTCCCGAAAACAAGAAATTAAAATACGAGTCAGCTGCAATTGGTGCAACGGAAGGAATTAATACCGTTAAACTAGCAGCTGCCTATGCAGCATTTGGCAATTCAGGTGTGTACTCGGAACCATTCGCAATTAATGCTATCGTTTATAGAGATGGCAAAACGAAACAAGAATTTAAACCGCAATCTGAACCAGCGATGGAAGATTACACAGCATACATGATTACAGACATGCTTCGCGATGTTGTATCAAGTAAATCAGGTTCTACTGGGAAAGCTGCCAATGTTCCTGGATTAGATTTAGCTGGTAAATCAGGAACGACAAACTATAACTCTGATTATATGAAAGAAAATAACATTCCTTCTGGATATGCTCCTGATGTCTGGTTTGCCGGTTACACAACGAACTATTCTATTGCTGTCTGGACTGGATATGAGAGTATGAAAAATGGGATAAATAAAAATAACTCTGAGGAAGCTAACTTTGCTCAACGAATTTTCAAAAGTGTCATGACGGAAGTATCCGCAAACGCAGATAATGGGCGATTTAAAAAACCTTCCTCCGTTGTGGAAGCTACTGTAGAAGTAGGAACAGATCCTCTTCAACTTGCGAGTGACTACACTCCTAATGAGCTTAAGAGTAAAGAACTGTTTGTAAAAGGTACCGTTCCTACAACTGTATCGGAACAGTATGAACAACTTGAGTTAGAAGCTCCAACGAACTTAAAAGTTGATTACGACGACAAACAACAAGCTGCTACTTTATCTTGGAAGCGTAAAGCACCAAAAGACAAAGATGTGAACGTCAGCTTTGAAGTTTCCCTTTCTATTAATGGTGAAGCAGCAACATTGCTTCAAACGACAGACAAAAATGGATTAATCGTTAACGGAATAACACCTGGAGATAGTTATACATTTACTGTCGTAGCGGTGGCCGATGATACGAAAAGCTCCCCTGCTTCCGTTTCGCTTCAAGTAGGTGAAGAAAAAACCGATGATCCAAAAGGAAATGAAGATAAGCCTGATGACAAAGGAAACGGAGATAAGAATGGGGATGACGGTACTACCACTCCACCTTCAACAGATGACGGCACTGGTGATGGAACAAATCCAGATGACGGCACTGGGGATGGAACAACCACTCCTCCTGCAGACGATGGTACTGGAGATGGAACAACGGACGGTTCAACAGATGGATCAACCGATGGTTCAACTGCATCGACGAATAGTTCCACTCCTACCGGCACAACTGATACAAAAGAAACTCCTTAAATGCAGAATGCAAAAAAGAGACACCATGAGATTTTTCTTAAGGTGTCTCTTTTTCATATGAAAATTAACGTTGGCTAAGTGGATGAGAGTTTCTTCATCCGTTTCTTTCCTTCCCTGCACACTTCTAATAAAGGACAAGAGAGACAATTCGGGTTTTGGGCTTTACAGTGATATCTACCAAAAAAAATTAATTGATGGTGCGTTTTATTCCAAAGATTCATTGGTGTTTTTTTCGTTATTGTTTCCTCCACTTGCAGCACCGAATCTTTCCATTTACAAAGTCCTAATCGCTTTGAAACACGTTCCACATGCGTATCAACTGCTAAAGCTGGAATTCCAAAAGCTACTGAAAGAACAACATTTGCTGTTTTTCTTCCTACACCTGGCAGCGTCACCAATGCTTCTCGACTGTTTGGAACTTCTCCAGCAAACTGTTCTATTAACATCTGGGAAAGTGCTTGAATATTTTTCGATTTGTTTCGGTATAGCCCGATTGAACGTATATCGTTTTGTAATTCCTCCACGTCTACTTGAAGATAGTCTTGCGGGGAACGATATTTTGCAAATAAGGCAGGTGTCACTCTGTTAACTAAGGCATCCGTACATTGTGCAGATAATAGTGTAGCGATCAGTAATTCAAATGGGTTACTGTGAATTAACTCACAATGTGCATCAGGAAACATCTCTTCCATCACTTCTAGACATCCCTGCCATTGTGCTTTTGTTAGCAAAAAATCACCTCAATCTCTTTCCTCTAACCAGTTATAAAATGGAACTTTCCGTCTCGTCGTTGGTTGCTGTAAATTACTTGTAGGTTGGATGGTCTTCGCACGGTACTCACTTGCATGTTTTTCCACTTGTTTAGGTGTTTGTATATTTTTCTTTTTCCATTCAAAAAGAATGCGGTCGATATAACGTAAACTTACTTTTTGTGCAATTACTGCTTCTTTTAATGCTGCTTTAATTAATTCTGGCGACATTTTATCATGATCCAACCACATACCAATCGATTCCATTTCCATTGGTGAGAGTAATCGACCAAATTCTTGTTCAAAGATTTTGTATAGTTCGCCCTCTTGCATGGTTGTTTCTGATTGTGCAGACATTGTTTTCGCTTGTTCGAGTGACTCTAACAATTTTGCCCACAACGCATGAAAAGAGTACATCTCCTCGTATACGCCATTCGCATCGTAGCGATTTTCAATAGAAAGAAATCCTTTTTGAAACAGACGTTGTGTGTATTGGCTGATTTGTTGTTCTGTAAAGTGTGTCACTTCTGCTAAATTTTTAGGAGTTGGAAAAGCGACTCCTTGTTCTTTAAATGCGATTAAATGGAGTAGTAAAAGGGCTTCGTGATCCTGAATACCGCAAGTCTTGTAATGTTTAAAAAAGAGCTGGGAAATAGTAACATTCCCCTGCTCTAACCAAGCTTGGAGGCGGTCAGGTAATTGATTTTCCATGACATTTGCCTCCTTCTATTATGGATATAATCGATTTAATAAGCGTGGGAATGGAATCGATTCACGAACATGTTCCGCTCCACTGATCCAAGCAACGGTTCTCTCTAATCCCAATCCGAATCCAGAATGAGGAACAGATCCTTGTTTACGTAATTCTAAATACCAAGCATATGCTTGTGGATCAAGGTTGTGTTCCTTAATTCGTTGTTCCATTAAATGATGATCATGAATCCGTTCAGAACCACCGATTATTTCACCGTATCCTTCTGGTGCAATTAAATCTGCACATAACACAACATCATCACGGTCTGGGTGTGGTTGCATATAAAACGGTTTTATACCGATTGGATAATGAGTTATAAATACAGGTAAGTCATAATGTTCTGCAATTGCTGTTTCATGCGGCGACCCAAAATCGTCACCCCATTGAATATCGTTGAAGCCATTTTCATGCAAAAACGTAATGGCATCATCATAACTAATACGTGGGAATGGAACTTTGATTTTTTCTAATTTACTAACGTCGCGCCCTAATCTTTCTAATTCTAGTGGACAATTTTTTACCACAGATTGAACGATATATGACACATAGTTCTCTTGCACTTCTAGATTTTCATTAAACTCCACAAACGCCATTTCAGGCTCAATCATCCAAAACTCGATTAAATGTCGACGAGTCTTCGATTTTTCCGCACGGAAAGTCGGACCGAATGAGAAAACTTTTCCAAGAGCCATTGCAGCTGCTTCCATGTATAACTGCCCTGACTGAGATAAATAGGCATCCTCATCAAAGTATTTCGTTTGAAACAACTCGGAAGTTCCTTCAGGTGCAGATCCAGTTAAGATAGGAGGATCTACTTTAGTGAAACCATTCTCGTTGAAAAATTCGTATGTTGCACGAATTACTTCGTTTCGGATTTTCATAATGGCATGCTGTTTTCTTGAACGTAACCATAAATGGCGGTTATCCATTAAAAACTCTGTTCCATGTTCTTTTGGAGTGATTGGAAAATCGATGGCTTCCGCAATTACGTCAATATTCTTCACTTGTAGTTCATATCCAAAAGTTGTACGAGAATCTTCTGTTACGACACCTGTCACATACATCGAAGTCTCTTGTGTCATCCCTTTTGCGACAGCAAATAATTCTTCTCCAACCTCTTCTTTCACTACCACACCTTGAACAAATCCACTTCCATCACGTAATTGTAAAAAAGCAATTTTCCCACTAGAACGTTTGTTTGCTAACCATGCACCTAATGTTATTTCTTCACCTACATGGTGTTTCATGTCATTGATTGTAATTTTCTTCATAATATCCTCCATTAAATACGATCTGCAGTATCCCATTTTGATTCTACAAATTCATGAATTCGTTTTACTGCTTCTTCTAATAACTCTAAAGATGTCGCATATGATAAGCGAATTGTCGCCGGTGCACCAAAACCTGAACCAGGAATGACAGCTACTTTAGCTTCTGTTAACAAAGCCTCGGCAAAAGCATCAACTGTTTCGTATCCAGTACGTTTTGCAGCTTCTGATACATTCGGCAACAAGTAAAATGCACCTTGTGGTTTAAGGACTCGGAAACCTGGTATTGCCTCTACTTTTGGAAAGATGACCGATAATCTCTCTTCAAATGCTTTACGCATTACTTCCACATCATCTTGAGGACCATTATACGCTTCCATTGCTGCGTATTGCGATGTAGTCACAGGATTAGATGTAGAGTGACTTGCAAGATCTGTCATGGCAGAAATAATCGATTCATCCCCAGCTGCAAAACCGATTCTCCAACCTGTCATCGAATGAGATTTCGAGACACCATTTATAATGATCGTTAGCTTTTTAAGCGAATCGGACAGTTGTGCAATCGAAACATGTTGTGCATTTCCATACAATAATTTTTCATATATTTCATCGGATATAATAAGCAAATTATGCTTTTCACAAATAAGTGCTAACGCGTGTAATTCATCTTTTGTATAGACCATACCAGTTGGATTACTTGGAGAGTTAAGGATTAATGCCTTACTCTTTTCCGTAATAGCTGCCTCTAATTGAGAAGGAGTAATTTTATACTGATTCTCTTCCTTCGCTTCTAAAAAGACAGGTAATCCTTGAGCTAACTTGACTTGTTCCGGATAGCTTACCCAGTAAGGAGTAGGAATAATTACTTCATCCCCCTCATCCAATATCACTTGGAATAATGTATACAACAAGTGCTTTGCACCAATACCCACTATTATTTCTTTAGGACTGTAGCTTAAGTGCTGATCACGTTTGAGTTTATCTTGTATTGCTTTCTTAAGCGCTGGCAGTCCACCAGCAGGTGTATACTTTGTATGACCTTCATACATAGATTTTGTTGCAGCTTCTAAAATATTTTCTGGTGTATTAAAATCTGGTTCACCAGCTCCAAGACCAATGACATCGATACCTTGTTCTTTTAACTCTTTTGCTTTCGCAGTAATTGCCAAAGTTGTTGATGGGGTTAGCGTTTGAACTCGTTTAGCAAGTGATACCATCAGTTAATATCCTCCATTATAAATTCAATATTTTCTTCCACCATTCGCCATTTTGATGCAAAACATATACATAATTCAATTGACCGTTTGCACTTTTGAAAGTGACTTCCCAAATCGCACCAGGAGCTTCATAGCCTAGTTTAATATGGAGAATTTCTTTTACCGGGAATTCATCTTGCACAAGTTTCTTTACTTGATTCTCTGAAATCCCTTCTTTAAGTAAAACGGAAGGAACGGTTGTTTCTTTTTGGTTTTGCGGAATGAATACGGCTTTTTTTTGCGCGTTTCGATCGTTTCCGATTACCGTAACATAAGGTGTCGAACCATTATATACATATGATTCATCCACCGTTTGTAAAAAATTATTTTGTAGAGCTACTTCTTCTCCGGTTTTCCTTACTTCTGAGAATGCGTGAGAAGCTTTCCAAAGCACTACGATGGAAATACTCAATCCTAATAACACCACAAATAGGCTTAAAAAAATCAACCATCTTTTCATCAAATCATCCTAAGTTTTATAAATAGTGAAGATTGCTTTTTCTTGATTTTCTTTATCGAGCGCTAAACCAAACATAATATCTTTTTCTTTTAATGTGCGATTCAACGTATCAACGATTTTATATAAATCGTTCGAATACTCCACTTTAATTGTCGAAAGAATCTCGATTTTACTTTCCATGAAATATCATCCTTTATTCAAACTCATGCTTTCTTAGTATACCAATGTTCCAGCGCTAAGACCATATCTTCTAGGGATACTTTCTCAGTCGAAATAGATGGCAAAGCATGAATAAATTCTTTCCCATATGATTTTGTCTCAATCCGACGATCAAGAATGATAAATGCTCCCCGATCATTAGGACGTCTAATTAGTCGGCCAAATCCTTGACGAAACTTTAAAAGAGCTTCTGGAAGGGAGATTTCGGAAAAAGGATTCATTCCTTGTGATTCCAGAATGGTTGCTTTGGCTTTAAATATCGGTTCTTCTGGCGAGGCAAAAGGTAAGCGTACCAATACGACAGCTGCAAGTGAATCTGCAGCCATGTCGATGCCTTCCCAAAAACTTGTCGTCCCAAAAAGAATAGATTTTGGTATGCGATTAAAGGACTTTAATAATTTCGATCTGCTGCCAGATGTAATTCCTTGTGCAAACAGTGTAAATTCTTTTAATTGTTCTGTATCTTGAATGAATTCAACCGTTTTCCGAAGCATGTCATGGGAGGTAAATAAAACAAAACATTTCCCCTCCGTCACCATAGCGGTTTCAATCACGACTTCTGCTACTGATTCAATGTATTCAGCTTGAGATACTTGTTGAATATCTGGCATATCTGTTACAACAAATACTTTCGCTCCATTATAAAAATTAGTTGGAGCAATAAATTGATGGATAGGAACAGACGTTGGAATTCCATATTGTTCTGCCAAATACCGAGAATTTTTCGGTGTAGTAAAAGTACCTGATGTCCAAATTACGCCATTCGAGTTTCTCCAAGAGGAAATTATGCGATGAATGGATGATTGTAATAAAATCGGGACCTGTGTAATTTGCAAACTTCCTGGTAGACTTCGTGTATCAATATCTACCCAAGCTGCAGACTCCTTTGAGGAAAAGAAAATATGATCCCATTCGTTTAATCTACTATTCCATTCATTGATCAAAAATTCCCATTCAAAAATAACTTGTTGGTCTAAACCGGAGTAATCGTTTTGAAGCGTAAATAACGTATGCAAAATTCGTTGTCCAAGGTCTTTAAATCGGACGCCCTTTTCGTAAAGGCCATGAATTTCTTCAAGCGGAATCGCTAACTCTCGAATCGGAAATTGATACCGATGCTGATATTTCTGCTTAAAGTTATCGCGAAGGGTATCAATCATCTCTGTAATTAATTGATCGAATGACGATTGAAAATCGTTAAAATATTTCTCTAGTTGATGAAATTGAGAAAAAACTTCTAATCCATGAATCGTACAGACTTGTCGGAATTTCCCCATTAATTGCCGTTCACTTAAATCTCCAATTTGACCAAACAAATACTTCCAATGAGTATACGCAAAAAGTTGTTCCCCTAATTGCTGGACGGAATGTCCAAACTGATGAGCTTCATCCAGAATAAGAAACATCTTTTCAGGATGAAAAAGCGGATGATCACGCAGCACATCATGTGCAATCATAGAATGATTTGTGACAACAATTTCCGCATTTATACTTCGCTGCAATGCTCTTTCATAAAAATCAAATTCGATCATTTCTTGTTTATTTCTTGATTTTTTTCGAACTCGATCTAGAAATAGCATTCCACCACTCGAACAATTTATCTCTTCCAAATCACCTGTCTCAGTCATTGTGAGCCATACTGCTACTTGGCATTTTGTGAACATTTCATCATACGATTCATCTTCAAATGAGAGAGACTGACTGAATTTTTCTAAGTCAATATAATGATGAATTCCTTTGACAATTGCAGCGTTTACAGGTTTATTCAAAAGCTTGGAAAGTTGAGTAATCTCTTTATCAACTATCTGATTCATTAAAGGTGTTGTAGAAGTACTGATCACAGCTTGCAACCCCGATTGTTTAGCATAAAAATAGGATGGTAGTAAATAAGCTAAGCTTTTCCCAATCCCTGTAGAACCTTCAATAATCACTTCCGATTTTTCTACTAAAGAGTCCCAAACAACATCCATCATTTGACACTGTTCCTGGATCAAACGAAAGGTTGAGGTGTTTTCAAACAAGCGCTTTTTTTCTTCCCATGATTTAGGAAACGTATCTTGCGTAGCTGCTAAACGCTGTGTCAATGTCCATTTTTTTAATGCAAGTTCCTTATACACAAGTCCATCATGTGCCAACAAAGAAGTTCTTTTCTCTACGATAAATTCGTGTAAAAGTGTCGAAATCCGGCTTTTCCATTGAAAAGCTCGTTTATGTAAAAGCTGTAATGTGAGGAGTGGCAAATTTTTCAAGTCTTCGAGACATTTCACAAAAAGTTTAGCTGTAGCCATCGCGTCGTCATCCGCACGGTGAGCATTCGTTAACACAATGCCATTTTCAGCAGTAACATCCTGAAGTTTGAAGCTAAAAAGTGTCGGATACAATACTCTAGAAAGTTCCACCGTATCAATCGTTTCCCCAACCCATTTTGGTTCCCCAGCACGTTTTAACTCCGCTTGAATAAAAGGTAAATCGAATGAAACATTGTGAGCAACAAAAGTGGTTCCTTTTAATAGTTTGGAGATTTTTGGCGCAATTCCCTTAAATGTAGGGGCACCTTCCACATTGATTGATGAAATGGAGGTTAAATCTTCAATGAATTTCGGAATAGCACGTTCGGGGTTAATGAATGTACTATATTCATCGATAATAGCACCATCTTGAACGAATACTACCGCAAATTGAATCATACGGTCTCCACGTGACGGAGCGTTTCCAGTTGTCTCTATGTCAACGACGGCATAAATTGGTTTTTCCAAATTGTATCATCCGTTCTTTCTTTTCTAGATAAAATTGTAACATATCTAAAATAAGACGAGGAATAATAACCTCTGCATTATGTATGAAAACATGTGATGTTTCTGCGAATTCTCTCCTTATTTATTGACACATAACAAAACTTCAATGAGCCAATAATCTATACACATACTCCCCTTATTACTTCGAACGAAGAATATTTCATGATGTCTCCATGTAAAAAGCGATCTTCCGAAGAAGATCGCTTAAGTTTATTAATATTACATGACTGTTGCCTCAGGTTCGTACGTTAAAATATCTCGAATCGAGTTATCTTGATTCATAATAGCGACGGTTGGTTTATGAGAAGCCGCTTCTTCATTCATCACATACGCATAAGAGAGAATGATAACAATGTCTCCTTTTTGCACAAGTCTAGCTGCAGCCCCGTTAACACATATCACACCGCTTCCACGTGCTCCAGCAATTATATACGTTTCAAATCTTGCACCATTGTTGTTATTGACAATGTGTACTTTTTCGTTTGGAAGCATTCCAACAGCATCTAATATGTCTTGATCTATAGTGATGCTCCCAACATAATTTAAATCCGCTTCTGTTACAACAGCACGGTGAATTTTACTATTTAACATCATTCGTAACATGTTCATTCTCCTTTTACGTTAAAAATCTGGTTGTCGATTAATCGAGCATTTTCAAAATAGATAGCACCAGCAACAATCATTTCTTGTGAATCTTCCGTCACCTCAGCAAGTGAAGGATATTCTAAAAGTTGCAGATAGTCAATTTTTGCGTTTGTATTTTTTGTTACATGCTCCGTTGCTTTTTGAATAGCATCTATTACCGACCGATGTTTCTGGAAATGCTCTTTCGCTAGAACGAGTGCTTGAAAAAGAGCTGGAGCTTCCTCCCGTTCCTTTTCACATAAAAAGACATTTCGAGAACTTTTTGCAAGTCCATCCTCTTCACGAATTGTTTCCCCACGAATAATTTCTAATGGAAAATTGTAATCTCTCACAAGTGTTTCGATAATGGCTAATTGCTGCGCATCTTTCATTCCAAAGTAAGCTCTTGTAGGGGAAACTAAATGGAAAAGTTTTGTGACAACCATTAAAACTCCTTCAAAATGTCCAGGACGAGATGCCCCGCAAAGAACTTTTGACTGCTCTTCTGCTAGAAAATGTATCTTCATTTTCGTAGGATACATTTCTTCAATGGATGGTGCGAATACAATATCGACCTGACTTTTTTTCGCAATTGCTAAGTCGCGCTCTAAATCTCGTGGATAACGATCGAGATCTTCATTCGGTCCAAACTGAGATGGATTTACAAAGATACTTAATACGACTACATCATTCTCGTTACGCGCTTTTTTTAACAATGATTCATGACCTTCATGTAAATAGCCCATTGTAGGAACAAAACCAATCGATTGAGTTGTGCTCCGGAATATAGCTAATTGTTCCTTTAATGCTGCGATTGTGTGTACCGTAATCATTTGTTTCCTCCGTATAACTGTTCAAGTTCATCGTCTTTCATGGAGAATCGGTGTTCCTCTGCTGGGAATGAAGAAGTTTTCACTTCGTGAACATAATCTAAAAGGGCTTGTTCAATCGTTTGCGAGATAGTGGAATACTGTTTCACGAACCTCGGTATATGATGTGCACCGTATCCAACCGTATCATGGTAAACGAGCACTTGCCCGTCACATGCTTCTCCCGCACCAATTCCTATGACTGGAATAGAAACTGCTTTCGAAATTTCTGCAGCTAGTTGATGTGGAATACATTCCAATACAACCATAATCGCACCAGCTTCTTCACAGCGTTTCGCATCTTCTATTAATTTTTTTGCTGCCGAAGCTGTTTTCCCCTGTACTTTGTACCCACCCAATACTGCAGCGGATTGTGGCAATAAACCTAAGTGAGCTACCACAGGGATGCCGGTTTTCGTTAAACGATAAATGACATCGACAATCTCATCTGCCCCTTCTATTTTCAATGCATTCGCACCTGTTTCTTGAAACAAACGAATACCATTATCAATAGCAGTATCAATGGATGCGTGATACGAACCAAAAGGCATATCCACAACAACAAATGTATCTTTTGCTCCTCTACGGACTGCTTTTCCGTGATGGATCATATCCTCCAACGTAACAGGAACGGTTGAATCGTACCCCAGTACAACCATTCCAAGTGAATCTCCCACTAGTAAAATATCCATAGCTGCTTTTTCAGCGATGGAGGCAGTGGGGGCATCGTAGGCAGTTAACATCGCAATTTTTTCACCTTGCTGTTTCATTTTCATAAAATTTGATACAGATTTCATCCTAATCTTGCTCCTTTCCAGGAGTAAACCTAAAAATACCCTTCTGAATTTGGACAGAAGGGTAGTGTGTATAAGGCTTTCCTCCGTCCCTGTCAAAAATGATCAAGGCAGAATTGCTATTTATTTTTATTGTTTTTTTTTACTTAGGTACAGTTCCAACTGGATACCGTCCTACACCTACACTATAGCAGATATTTATATTACCCTCTATAAAAAAGCTTGTTTTATGTTGTCAATTCGATATCTGCTGAATAAATCTCATGGATTTTTCCTGTGGAATCTTCTACTAACAATACACCATCTTTTGTGATTCCTTTCGCACGTCCTTCTATCACTTCGCGAGCTGTGCGGGCGATAATCTGTTGACCAATGCTAGTAGAATAGGACTCCCATAATAAACGAATTGGTTCAAACCCTTGTTCTAAGTATAGATCACTGTATTTTTCGAGGTAATTCCATATTGTAGCAGCTAATTTTGCTCGATTAACAGCTTCTCCACTTTCCATTTTTAGCGATGTTGCGATGTCCTTTAACTCTTCTGGAAAGTCTTCTTTATCATGCAATACATTAATTCCGATACCTAATAACACAGCTTGTACACGATCAACATCTGCTTGTAGTTCAGTTAAAATACCCGTACATTTCTTTCCATTAATGAGCACGTCATTCGGCCACTTGATTTGAGCTTGTACACCTGTAACATCTTCGATTCCTTTTACAACTGCAACCGCTGCAATTAATGTCAATTGTGGAGCGCGAGATACATGAATGTCGGGACGTAGAATGATAGTCATCCATAAGCCTTTCCCTGCTCCAGAATCCCATTTTCGTTGCAACCTTCCTCTTCCAGCTGTTTGCTCTTCGCTTACAATTACCGTGCCATGCAAAGCACCGTGTTGTGCTTTCTCATGTGCAATAACTTGAGTAGAAGTAAGAGATGGATATAGGTGGATGTACTTTCCAATTTGTTCGGACGTTCGATACTGTTGCATTTCTTCCAGCGTTAAAAATGCGGGTTTAGCATGAATTGCATATCCGCTCTTTTTGACAGAATCTATTTCGAATCCCTCTGATTGAAGTGTTTGCACTGCTTTCCAAATCGCAGTTCGTGATACGCCAAGTTCTTCGGCAAGTTTTTGCCCAGAAATTGGCTCTCCATCCATTTCAAGCAGTCGTTTCCAAACTCCTTGTTTAATCGGTACCTTCATGTAAAAACTCATCCTTTATCGCTTGTTTTGTATTTTCTATTACTCCACTTACGACTTTTTCTTCTAACATTCGTAAAGCGTTTTTCATCCATGGTCCAGGTTTTCTCTCAGACCATAAAAGTAAGTCAGATCCATTAACTGCCAGCTCGCTCGACTGTTTAATCGGTAAGTGATGATACATTTCTTCGATGTCTCTCTTGCGTTCTGTCCAACTTATTTCATCATGAGTAGTTGCAAATCGCTCAGCGAATAAAATATGAGAAAGTTGCTGATTAAATACATCAAGTTCCCGAAAAACACGCTCTTTTCTAACACTTAGTAACGTCGAGAGGATTCGATATTCTTTCGCTTCTTGCTTTGAAAACTTAAATTTAATCGGAACATTCCCTGCTTCATTATGCTCTTGGTATAAATAACTCCACCCTTCAATAGATGACGCGAAGGAAAGTTGTTCTATAATTGGTGGAATAACATCCAATGGAATAGGAAAACATTCTGCTATCTTACTTTCCTTTAAAAATTTCCATCCATGCTTTACATAGCTGCCCATAAAAAAAGAAGACAGCTCTTTTGTAATACGTTCAACAGAAATATGCTGTAAAAGACATCGGTTTGATCTAATCGCACTCATGGTGGTTTCTTCCAATTCAAATCCTAAAGTAGATGTAAACCGAATTCCTCGTAGCATTCGAAGGGCATCTTCGGAGAACCGTTCAAATGGGTTACCCACTGCACGGATGAGAAGGTCTTTAATATCTTCCTCTCCTTTATAAGGATCGATTAAATCACCATTTTTGCTCATTGCTATTGCATTCATCGTGAAATCACGTCTCATCAAATCAAACGAAAGATTTTGCACAAAATGAACAGAAGCAGGCCGACGATGTAAAAGATATTCTTCTTCTTGACGGTACGTGGTGATTTCGATCGGAATATCATTTACAAGAACCAACACTGTTCCATGCTCAATCCCAATATCCACTGTAATAGCGAATAGTGCTTTTACTTCATGTGGCAAAGCGTTCGTCGCAATATCAATATCTTTAATGTCACGGCCAATTAATTGATCACGAACACATCCACCAACAAAAAAAGCTTCGAACCCGTGGTCGTGCAGTATTTCTAAACAATACTTTCCATTTTCAATTAATTTTTTACTTAGAGTCATTCTGCAAAACTCTTTCATACAACGATTCATACTGTTTCACAATTTCTGCAGAACTGAATCTGTCACTCACACTTCGTTTTGCAGCTGCTGAAAATGAATCATACAACTCCTTGTTGGTAAATAATTCAATCGCATACTCAGCAACTTGTTTCGTATCATGTAAATCGACGAGGTAACCATTTTCACCGTGCTGGATGACTTCTGGAATCCCGCCAATTCTTGTACCGATACAAGGAATTCCTGATGCCATCGCTTCCGCTAAGACAAGTCCAAAGGATTCTTTTTCCGATAATAAAAGTTTTAAATCACTAATTGCATATAGTTCCGCAACATTTTCTTGCTTTCCTAAAAATAGCACCTGATCATCTAAACCAAGTCGTTTCACTAATTGAATCACTGTATTCATTTCCGGTCCATCGCCTACCAGTAATAACTTCGCATGGATGGAATTCAAGATGAGAGAAAAACTTTTAACTACATCTTCTACATGCTTCACTTTACGGAAATTGGAAACATGAATCACGACTTTTTCACTAGACAATTTAAAGTAATCAGTCAATTCTTTGCGAGGTTTCACTGCATAATCTTTTGGATCGACAAAATTGTATATCGTATCGATTGGTTTGTTCGGATTAATCATTTCTTTTGTCTGTTCGCTCAATGAATGCGAAACTGCAGTAACCGCATTGGATTTATCCATTCCGTATTTAATAATGGATGACATGGAAGAATCTTGTCCCAACACGGTGATATCTGTTCCATGAAGTGTAGTAACTACTGGAATCGTGCTTTGAGCCATGTCTTTTGCTAGCACTGCACACACCGCATGCGGTATTGCATAATGGGCGTGAATAAGATCTAAGTTTTCTTTTTCAATTACTTCTGCAATTTTACTTGCCAATGATAAATCGTAAGGTGGATGCTGAAACACAGCATAACTATTGACATCTGCTTGATGGAAATAAATATTAGGAAAAATTCGATTTAAACGAAATGGAACACTGGAGGTAATAAAATGAATTTCGTGCCCTTTTTCTGCTAACAATTTTCCAAGTTCAGTCGCGACTACTCCACTTCCTCCAACTGTCGGGTAGCAAATGATGCCTATCTTTAACTTTCTCATCGTTACGCCCCCTTATTTTCTTCTGTCGGCTAATAATCGCCAATCGATAAAGCCTTCTTGTAACCCTTTTAGTAATACTTCCGCAGTACCCATATTTGTAGCTAGAGGTATTTGATAGACGTCGCACAATCGTATTAATGCTGTAACATCTGGTTCATGAGGCTGAGCGGTTAAAGGATCTCGGAAAAAGATTATCATATCCATCGCATTATCCGCGATAAGCGCACCAATTTGTTGATCCCCTCCAAGAGGACCCGACTGGAATCTAGTTACAGGTAATCCCGTTTCATCAATAATTCGTTGACCAGTCGTTCCTGTCGCGACAAGATCATGATCTTCTAAAATTGTTTTATATGCCGTAACAAACTGAATAAGATCGTCTTTTTTACGGTCATGAGCGATTAATGCTATCTTCAACGAAGATCCCCTTCTTCCGTTAACAAATTTTCTAATCCCACAATGTAGTCATTTGTTTGCATCACTTTTTCTATTGCAAAGACGATGCCACTCATAAATGATTGTCTAGACATCGAATCGTGCTGGATTGTTAATAGTTGTCCTGTATCACCGAAAATTACTTTTTGATGGGCAGTAAAGCCAGGTAAGCGGACGCTATGTATTGGTATTCCCTGATACGAGGCTCCCCGCGCGCCTTGTAACACTTCTTTCTCTTCTGGATGGCCCTGCTGATGAGGTTTCCTTACTTCCGATATTAATGAAGCGGTTTTAGTTGCAGTTCCAGACGGTGCGTCTAACTTCTGATCATGATGCAATTCAATTATTTCTACATCTGGAAAATAAGCAGCTGCCATTTTTGCAAATTTCATCATCATAATTGCCCCTAACGCAAAATTAGGCGCGATAATACATGCTGTTTGATTTTCATCTGAAAGTTTTTGTAATGAACTACTTTGTTTTTCCGACATACCGGTTGTCCCGATGACCACCTTTACCTGTTTGGTTAAGCAGTGTTCTGCATGATCATACACACTCTCTGGAGTAGTCAGGTCGAGAAATACATCCGGTTTTTCAATTTGAAGCAATTCTTCTATTTTATTGTAGACAGGAATTTCATAATTCGCTGGAAATATGGACGTTTCACTGAGGACCTTTCCAATTTCTTTATAATCCAAAACCGCTACTAGGTCGATAGATGAATTCTTCATTAATGTATGTACTGCTTCAGATCCCATTCTCCCTCTTGGACCAGCTAATGCAACACGAATCATGGCTATTCTTCCTTTCTTGTCCAACGATGTTCATCTCTTGTTCGAAATTTTTCCATTACGGTACTCATTGCTGCATTTAGAGATAGTTTCTCTGCATTTGCAAAACAAATAATAACAAACAATAAATCCGCAAGTTCTTCTTCCATAGAACTTTTATCTTCTGTATCTTTCTTTTTCTTCATTCCATACTGGTGATGAACTTCTCTTGAAAGTTCACCTAATTCCTCTGACATGCGAGCAAGCAATTCAAATGGTGGAAAATACCCTTCCTTAAATTGTCCTATATAATGATCTACTTCTGCTTGCCAATTTTTCAATGTTTTCTCTTCCATGTTTTCACTCTCCTTATTCTATCCTAATGAACTCCACAGCGTATTGTCAAAAGACTTAAAATGAATGATAATGACATAGTGTTTGTTTGTATGGGAGGGGTACATGTGCTCAAAGGTATTAAAGTAAAAAATATACTCTTTATCATAATTGGTGCTGCTATTTTTAGCTTCGGATTTGTTCATTTTAATATACAGAATGAATTAGGTGAAGGTGGGTTTAGCGGTATTACACTAATCTTGTTGTTTGCTTTCCATTTTGACCCGGCGTTAATGAATCTATTGCTTAACATTCCGATGTTTATCGTTGGATGGAGGTTGTTAGGAAGAAAAGTATTTATCTATACTGTAGTCGGAACTGTTTCCGTATCAGTGTTTTTAAAAATTTTCCTCTTATATGAAGTGGATATTCATTTAAAGAACGATTTGTTCTTAGCTTCTTTATTTGCTGGTGTATTTGTCGGGATCGGATTAGGAATTATATTTCGCTATGGTGGCACTACTGGTGGAGTCGATATCATTGCACGTTTAGGTCACAAGTATCTTGGCTGGAGCATGGGAAAAACGATGTTCATTTTTGATGCTGTCGTCATTTTACTTTCGTGGTTAACATTTTTAGATTCCCGTTCTATGATGTATACCTTAGTGGCTGTTTTTGTTGGAGCTCGGGTCATAGACTTCGTTCAAGAAGGTGCATATGCTGCGAGGGGTGCATTTATCATTTCAGATTTCCAAAGCGAAATAGGAGATCGAATTTTAACGGAGATGGACCGAGGTGTAACCATATTAAAAGGATTTGGGCACTTCTCTAAAGTAGATCGAGAAGTCATCTATTGCGTAGTTGGAAAGAATGAAATTGTACGTTTAAAAAATATCATTACATCTATTGATCCTCATGCATTTGTGTCTGTAACAGAAGTACATGATGTGATGGGAGAAGGTTTTACATTAGATGAGCAGAAAAAGCCAATTGATTGAAGTACAAGTAAAGAAATAAACACTGAAAACGCAAAAAACCTGAATTCCTCCAGTGAGGGGATTCAGGTTTTTTTATTCTATTCGTCGCGACCCATACCTGTATAGATGAGCACTAAACGAAGTAATTCAAGAACAGCTACAGCTGCTGCTGCAACATATGTCATCGCTGCTGCACTTAACACTTTTTTCGCATGACGTTCTTCTTCGTTCTTTATTATACCAAGTGACACGATTTGATTCATTGCTCGAGAAGAAGCATTAAATTCAACAGGAAGTGTCACGATTTGGAATAATACGCCGATAGCTAATAAGACTATTCCAAGTAATAACATTCCACTTAAATTTGCAAATATCCCAATCATTACAAAGATCCATGAGGCATTCGATGAAATGTTAGCCACTGGAACAAGTGCATGACGAAATTTTAAAAAGGAGTAAGATTCCTTATGTTGAATCGCATGCCCAACTTCATGTGCCGCGATTGCCGTACCAGCAACAGATGCTTCATGATAGTTACCAGAAGATAATGCAACAATCTTCGTCATTGGATTATAGTGATCGGATAAAAAGCCACGAATCTCCACTACTTTCACATCTTGTAACCCGTTTGCATCTAGAATTGTTCGGGCTACTTGAGCTCCTGTCATTCCTGAAGTCGAGCGAACTTTAGCATATTTTTTATACGTAGATTTAACTTTAAACTGAGCATACAATGGCAATATTAACAATATTGCGAAGTATAAGATAAAACTCATGTATACATTCTCCATCCTTCCCTTATCTCTATAGTAATAGTGTACTTACTTTAGTGAGTTGAAGCAACTAGTACGCCTTTGATTCTTTTGTCTTTTTTATGACGGCAATTGCAGCGAGAATACAGCAGATAGAGAGCCAAAACGTCAAATAACCGATAAGTTGAGCATGCTGTTCAATCGAACGATAAATCGGCATTTGACCATATACATAATCTATCATCTCATTATGTAAAGTGAATATTGCTGCGATGAGTACATGGATCCACCGAAAACGATACTTTGGAATATATAAAACAGCTTGCACCGCCATTGCGAAATGACTAGCAACTAGCATCCAACCAATAGGGCCAATTGGACCAGTTTCAATCTCAGACCAAATATTCATCCCTACAGCCCATAACCCATATTTGATGAGCGAGATAAACGCGAAAGCCTCTATCAAACGGAAATGCTTGCCTATTATCCATCCAAATAAGGCGATACTAAAAAAGAGACTTGCCGTAGGACTATCTGGAACAAATAGCCAAAATTTAGGTTCTGTTATTTCTAATTGTGATCCATACCAATAATAACCATAGATAGTCCCGAAGACATTCACAATAAAAAGCACTATTAGAAACAATTTATGATCTAAAATAGTTCGTAAAACGGAAAGATACAAACTCACCATTTCCACCTCTTCATGTTTACCGAAATCCGCAGAAATAGTTCCACTATTTCGTCTTTTCATTTCAAAAAAAAGGAGTCAGTTTCCTGACTCCTTTTGATTATTCGCTTAATTCATCAATGAATTGCGCCATTTTTTGAAGATCTTCATCCGATCCTGTCCATTGGCCAGCAGGCATTGTTCCAATACCATTTACTGCGATATCTGCAATTTCTTCTGCTGTTTTATCTGTTTCAGCAAGACTTGGTCCAAGTCCTCCTTCAAAAGCATTACCATGACAGCCGATACATGATGCTTCGGAATAAATTAAATATCCTTCAGCAGTATCATCAAACTCTGCTTCTTCACGAATTTCACCTTGTGCTTTTGCAGCTTCCCAATCATGGTTCACAACAGATTCCCAAGTTAGGAAAATGATACCTGCTACAGCTAATAACATAAACGCAGTTGGTAACGGGCGTTTAAATGGACGACGCTCTGGTCCGCGATCTAAGAATGGAGCTAACATCAAAGCACCAAACGCAAGACCAGGGATTACAATCGCTCCAATAACATTATACGGTCCTGAAGCAAATTCATATTTCAATAATTGATATAAGAATAAGAAATACCAGTCCGGTAATGGAATATAAGAAGTATCTGTTGGATCCGCTTGACGTTCAAGTGGAGATGGATGTGCAACAGTTAATACTAAATATCCAATTAAGAATACAGCCCCTACTAACCATTCTTTTAATAAGAAGTTTGGCCAGAAAGCTTCTGTTTTACCCGGATATTCGGAATAGTCTTTTGGGATGTTCGGCTTGCGATTAACAGGCACACGTGAATCCCCGACGAATTTCATTCCTTTTCCGCGATGCATAGTGTCCCCTCCTTTAGGAATTAAAACTTTTGTTTACAACGGTCCTGAAATACCTTGTTTACGAATCATGATAAAGTGAGCTGCAAGAAGTCCTAAAAGAACTGCTGGCAAGAAGAATACATGAATCGCAAAGAAACGAGTTAAAGTCTGTGCACCAAGAATAGCTTCATCCCCAGCTAACAATACTTTAATTGCCCCACCAATTAATGGTACAGAGGCAGCAATTTCAATCCCTACTTTTGTTGCAAACAACGCTTTCATATCCCAAGGAAGTAAATATCCAGTGAAACCTAACCCAAGCATAACACCGAAAATTAGTACACCTACTACCCAGTTCAACTCACGAGGTTTCTTGTAGGAACCTGTGAAGAATACCCGTAATGTATGCAAGAACATCATCACGATTACTAAGGAAGCTCCCCAGTGATGCATACCACGCACAATTTCACCAAATGCTACTTCGTTTTGAAGATAAAAAACGGATTTCCAAGCGTTCTCAATATCTGGAACGTAGTACATTGTTAAGAACATTCCAGAAAGAATTTGAATCACTGTAACGAAAAATGTTAATCCACCAAAACAATAAACAAATGCAGAAAAATGATGTGCAGGGTTAACGTGTTCTGGAACTTCGTGGTCCGCGATATCACGCCAAATAGGAGTAATATCCAGACGTTCATCTACCCAATCATATATCTTGTTTAGCACGTACGTCGTACCCCCTTACTACACTAATTTGTTAGGAACTTTTTTCCCGATGTACAATAAACCGTCTGTAACTTTCACTTCAAACTGGTCTAATGGTCCAAGAGGTGGTGTTTTTGGTACGTTTTTACCATTCTTTTCATATCTACCACCATGACAAGGGCAGAAGAATTGATTAGGATGGTCTTCATTCGCACCCCAGTTAACCGTACATCCAAGATGTTTACAGATAGGAGAAAGGGCAATGATTTTATCGCCTTCTTTATAAACCCACGCTGTATCCGTTACTTGGGAAGTATACCAAGCGTCTACTTGCTCATAAGAGAAGTCAACACGTTCTGGAGTTTCTGTTAAATCAGCTACTTTTTTCTCGGTAGCAATGAAATCTCCTGCTTCGGCTTTCTGAAGTACAGGATCGATGGCAAATCGTACCATCGGCATTAACATACCAGCAGCCATAAATCCACCTACACCTGTTAATGTGTAGTTAAGGAATTGTCGGCGCGATACTCGGTTGTTACTCATGCGTTTCCCCCCTCTAACTTAAAGGTCAGTCCAACGGACAAATTTAGTACAAAAATAAGTAAAACTAGGACAGTTCTATGATACTTCAAACCCTAGAGTTGGTCAATATTCCATTCGTTTCGACACGTGAGAATGTGAACATTTATTGAAATACGTCTATAAAGCATTCCATTTTGAAGATAACACCGGAACTAACTGCCTTACTTGATCTTCTATAATTTTACTTCGCATTGCTTGATCCATATCATTTAAAGGAATAGACGGAACGATATGTACACCTAAATCAGGAGCTTTCTCAGACCATTCCAAGTCACTTGATAGGTAGAAAATAGTTTTTGCTCCTGTTAAGGTCAATTCATTGTTGATACTATTTCCGAGACTTTTCATATCCATGCTGTCAACGTAGCTAAAAGGAGGGCTTAATACGACTCGTCCTTTAAATTGGTTTTCTAATTCCATCGTTAAAACCATTAAAAACTCAGCAGAAGTTGCGCTTCCCATGATTTTGTTCGGTTGACCCGATAATTTCACCAATGGAACAACGATTGTATCTACGTATTCGGGTTGATTTTGCATCTTTTGCAAATCACCAACAGTCCACTTCATTTTTCCACCCCACTATCATTAGAACAACTTCTTGTTCTATGTATATATATCTTACCAATTTTCTTCAAGAATTACACATAAAGAAAAACCGCGAATTCGCGGTTTTTCTCTCCGTTAAAACGTGTAAGTCACCTTAAACCTATCCTTGATTTTTTATGTCATTTAATAATTTGGATAACTCAAAAAATCGTTTTTCATCTTGATTATCTAATGTGCGGTCTATTTCTTTTAACAAATATTCCTCTTGAAATTCTCCTACACTTTTCGCTACAATATCATTCGCAAGTTTTTTATCTCCCTCTTCTACTTGCCACTTGTAAGGATAATGCGGGTTTTCTTCTAATACTGCTAAGTATTCAGGACTTGGTGGAAACAATGGGAAATTCAGTTGAATATATAATGGTTCCTTTGGATTTAATCGCATATCGTGGAACGATTTTTCCGCATCAGAAGTCATTAAGTTACCTTTATAAAAACGAAATGGTATTCCGGAGGAATCTGTTACTGACATAACCATCGCACGTGGGCAATAATGTGCTTCTTCGACGAAATGAACATGACGCAATATTTCATCATGGCTTAGCATATAGTTTAAAATCCATACGCATTCGCGACGCTTCAATTCGAATTTCGAGAGAAACCAACGTACAAATTCTTTTTTCTCGACTGCAGAAACGGAAGCTGGCATCAGATATCACTCCTTCCAAACTTAGTCTTGTATTTGATGATACATTTCTTCCCATTTTGGTTCTGTAGGCTCTATTAACATTAGCTGCTTTAACACTTCGATAGCCTGAGCTCGTTTTCCTTCTTCTAATAAAAATTCCATGAATTCCTCTAGGAAAGTTGGATCTTCTTTCCATTCACTATATGCTTCTTCATACAATTGATATGCCTCTTGAAACAGTTCAAGTTCTGCATATGATTTTGCGACTAGCGGATAGATTGAAAGTGGATCTTCCTCGTAACTCTTTACCCACTCAAATAATTCTATAACTTCTTCGTGAGAATCTTTATTCGACAATAAACTTACAAGGACAATCAACGCATCTAAGTAACCTGGATCAATCGCTAAGGATTGTCGTAAATATGTTTCTGCATCCTCGGTTTTTCCTAGCTTTAATGCTAATTTTCCTGCTGTTACATAATATTCTTTGTCCACTTCATCCCGTTTTATACCTTTTTCTATCCATTTTAAGGCAAGTTGATCTTCTTCCATCATTTGATAGCTATGTGAAAGAAGAAGATACGCATTAAAGAAATCCGGATCCATCGTTATAATTTCCGTTAACTGTTCGACTGCACGCTCATATTGTTCTGTTTGAAAAAGTGCATAAGCCAATTGAAACTTCACTTCAGGAAGTTCTTCGTCTTTTAAAAAACGTTCGTATAAAGGAATTGACTCTTCATATGCTCCACCTGCACTGTACACGGAAGCAAGACGCAGTTCGAGATTCCATTCCTGCAATTCGTCAATTTCCTGTTTCATTAAGTTTTCGAAAATTCTTGCTGCCTCAAGAAATCGGCCACTTTCTTCTAATAGTTGTCCTTTAGAAAATAACAACATTGGTTCATCCGGCAACATCACTAGTGCTTGCTCCAATTTTTGCTCTGCAACATCTAAATAGCCTATTACTTGGTAGTAATCTGCTAAAGTTAAAAGTGCTTGAAGGTAAACTGTATCCTTTTCGTCAATTGAACTTAGCAACTCTATTGCCTTATCTTCCTGTCCAAGTTCAAATAATAATTGAGCTTGATCGATTAAAAATTGATTCTCCCCAGGATACAAAAATTGAAAGTGCTGATATATTTCCAATGCCTCTTCGAAATAGCCTTCTGTTGCTAAATATTGAGCAATTTGATCGAGTACATCTGGAGATTCATTTAAAAGCGCATCACTCACTAACGACTTTACTTCACTGGCATCTCCTTGTGAGATAGCTTGTTGAAATTTCTGTTCAATTATCATAGTAATAGCTCCGATCTCATTTTCTTTCACTAGGGTACAGGAAGCGGTTACGCGTGACAAGAATTTTCTCTTTTTCTATGCCATCTTTCGATTTCCGAGAAGTTAAATGTGAATAGTGTATGAGTTGTGTAAAAAAATTTTCAAGAAAGAGGCTAGGATATAAACTAGTCTAAGCTCAAGAATGAAAATCTACCATTTTTATGTAGGATAATTTTATGAAGAAAGGATCAGACTTATTTGGTCGTTCTTCCACTGTTTCCTGATTAAAATGTCGAATGTGTAGGACAGGCGTGACTCCTGGGCGATCAGCACGAAACTTAAATCCATTCCCACAAACCAAGTCTAAGGGAATTAGTTGAGTTCGTGCCTCCTTACGGCCGAAACGAGGCGACATCCATGTAGCATTTCGGCATGTGAACATCCATGTTCTTGAAGGGTTCACCTGTCAAGTTTTCGACGAAATGAAAAAAGAGGCTGGGACAAATCATCCATTTGTCCCAGCCTCTTTCTTTAAGCTCACTCTATTTCGTTGTTAATTTTTCAATATGGTCAAAAAATGTTGGATAAGAGACATTTATACAATGATAATTGTCTATCGTAATTGGGTCACTACTTATAAGCGAAGCTATGCTGGCCATCATCGCAATTCGATGATCACCATATGTTTGAATGGTTCCTCCATGAAGAGGTGTAGGTCCTTCAATAATCATCCCATCTTCTGTCGCTTCAATAGTAGCTCCAAGTTTTTTTAGTTCCGTTACAACTGCATCGATTCGATTTGTTTCTTTTACTTTTAACTCTTCTGCATCCTTAATAATCGTTTTTCCTACTGCTTGCGTTGCCATTAATGCAATCACGGGAATTTCGTCGATTAATCTTGGAATGAACGAACCATCGATGGTTGTCCCAGTTAATGCACTATACTCAATAGAAATAGTTCCAACTGGCTCAGTCGAATGAACACTTTGAGGAGTTACCTTATACGTTGCATTCATCGCTTGAAGTATATCAAGGATCCCAGTCCTAGTATCATTTAATCCGACATTCTTAAGTTCAATCGAGCTATTGGGTGTAATAGCTCCTGCAACTAGAAAGAAAGCGGCAGATGAAATATCACCTGGTACTTCAATTGTTCTACCATGTAACTCTCCAGCGGGCTTTAAATGTATAGTATTATCTACCACCTTGATATCAACACCGAATTGCTCCATCATCTTTTCGGTGTGATCTCTCGTTTTAACATTTTCTTGTAAAACAGTTTCCGATTCACTATGAAGTCCAGCAAGTAAAATAGCAGATTTTACCTGAGCGGAAGCTACTGGCATCGTGTAGTTTATGCCTTGTAGTTTCGTTCCACTTATTGCTAGGGGAGTAAATTGTGCTTCTTCTCGGCCATGAATGATTGCTCCCATTTTTCGCAATGGATTCGTTACCCTTCCCATCGGTCGTTTCGAGATCGATTCGTCCCCTTTTATCACTGCAAAAATGGACGAGCCTGCAAGTAAACCAGTTAATAATCGTGTTGTTGTTCCGGAATTTCCCGTATCCAAGATTTCCGCGGGCTCTTTGAATGAATGAAACCCTTCGCTTGAAATGGTAACGGTCGTATCCTGTTGGTCAATTTGAACTCCGAGTTTTCGAAAACAATCGATGGTACTTAGACAATCAGCACCTGGTAGAAAATTCGACACGATGGTTTCCCCTTTCGCCACCGAGCCAAACATAATTGCTCTGTGTGAAATGGATTTGTCCCCTGGAATTTGAATGGACCCATTTAATGGTTCCGATAATGGATAGAGTGTTTTTTCCACATCTTTCACTCCCTAACTCTTCATACTATCTTTTTACGAAATATACGATTCATATGCAGTTTTCGTTTGAATAAGTTCCTGTGCACGTTGACGATCGGAAGCAGTTTGAAAACTTATCACAAAAATCCCATAAATATCTTCTCTGGCTTCTACAATTCGTAGGTTTGTTAAACTAATCATATGCTCAGCAAGTAAACCTGTTAGCTCTGAAATTACGCCTGGATAATCCGGAACATCGACAGATAAATCAAACGTACTGTAAAGTGCGCCTTGATTGGATATAGGCAACTCATCTCGAACTTGTTTTGCAGAAATAAAATAATCTTCCATATCGGAAGGTGATCCTTCAGAAAGCAACTTCTTCAACCGTTGCATCTCTTCTTCCCATTTTTGTAATTGTGACAACAGGATTTCTCTATTTTGTATCGTGATATCACGCCACATAATTGGATTACCAGAAGCGATACGTGTCGTATCCCGAAAACCTCCTGCAGCAATTTTCATTGCTACTGGATAATCAGACGCTTCATTTGCCAATCGATGTACGAGCGAGGTGGCAACCAAATGAGGGAAATGACTTACTAGAGCAGTCATCTCATCGTGTTGTTGTGCACTTGTGACCAAAACTTTCGCTTTCGTCGGTTCTAAAAGCTTTTTCATCGAGTGTATAAGAGATATATCATTCCCTAAAGGTGTAAGGATCATATAGGCATTTTCAAACAAATGTGCTTTAGATGCGCTTAGACCGCTTTTATGAGAACCTGCCATGGGATGGGCGCCAATGAACGTAATTCCGACAGTAGTAAGTTCTTGCGCTACTTTCATAATTTCTTTTTTTGTACTGCCTGTATCAGAAACAATCACATTTTCCTTTAATCTCCAAGACGGAATCAATCGCATAATTTCGATTGTTTTCTCCACAGGTGTTGCTAAAAAAAGATAGTCAACTGAATGGAAATCATCCTCACAGTTTAGTGCAATCTCGTCAATGATCTTTTTGTTTAACGCGTGTGAAAGACTCTCTTTTTTAACGTCAAAACCAATGACATAATTCTCGGAATTACGCTTTAAAGCTTTAGCAAGTGATCCTCCAATAAGACCAAGTCCAATAATTCCTATTTTCATAAACGGTCCTCATCCGCAAATAAGATGCCAGTTAAAGCATCTAAAAATGATGCATTCTGGTCATGCGTTCCAATGGTTATTCGTATATAGCCCGGGGTACCTAGTACATCCCCGCTTCGAATGATGAATCCTTTTGCCATTAGATCTTGGAATACTTCATCTGCCTTTTTAGGAACCTGTAACAAGACGAAGTTTGCTTCACTTGGGTATATATGAAGGTTATTTTTCTCTGCAAATGCTTCAAACAATTGAATTCCCTTTTTCGTTTCATTTCGAGTAACTTGTATAAAATGTTGATCTTGTAACGCATGCTGTGCGACATATTGACTGATCGTAGGACTGTTAAATGGTTCTCGCACTGGATCCAGCTTTTCGATTAACTCTTTATGCGCAATTCCGTAACCTACCCTGAAACTTGCTAATCCATATGCTTTTGAAAATGTTCTCAATACAAGTAAGTTGGAGAATGTCTTAAGTAATTCAATTGAATTTTCATAGGCATCATCGTGGATATAATCAAAATACGCCTCGTCAAGAACCACAAGGACATCCTTAGGTACTTGCATCAAAAAATGACGGAGATCTAAAGATGAAATTAGCGTACCTGTAGGATTATTAGGAGAGCATAACCAAATAACCGATGTATTCTCTTTAATCGAATGAAGCATTTTTTCTAGGTCATGCATCCCATTAAGTAGCGGGATCTCTATTATCTCTGCACCTTCAATCAATGCATTATGTCTATATTGAGGAAAAGATGGAGTGGGCATAATAGTGGAAGCATTAGAATGTAAAAGTGCACGTGAAACAATTCGTATTATTTCATCCGATCCATTACCTATCATTAATTGATCCATGTTAACATGCAAATGCTCGCTTAAGGCCTTTTTTAGTGAGTAAGCATACCCATCTGGATATATAGCTGCAGAAAGTGGATATTGATCCATCGCCTCGTTTACGCGTGTAGAACATCCATATGGATTTTCATTTGACGCTAATTTTACGACAGTCTTTAAATCCCATATTTTTTTAACATCTTCTGCTGATTTCCCAGGTTGGTATGCTTTCATTCCTAAAAGCTGTTGCTTCCATTTCATTAATTCCTCACTCCTAACTAGATAGATCTGGTCTTAACCCAATTGCCTCATTTAAATAAATATGGTGTATGTGTTCTTGTGATACGGATGTATTTACATGCATTAACACACGAATACAGTGTGGCAAAGATCCCGAAACGACCATTTCATGTGTACACATAACAGGTACATATTTCCACCCTTCAATCGATCGGACAGCTTTTGCTGGAAACCCACTACAAATATCGGTTGTCGTCGAAATAATAACAGAGGCAACTTCATCAGGATCCACGTGGTTTACTCGGACCATTTCGAGCACAAGTTTTTCCGTTTCAATTAATAGTTCCTCCAGATGATCACCGGTAATAGTAGTTGCTCCGCGAATTCCTCTAATCATTAGCAACCTCCTCTATTAATTGTTGGAATAGATGATATGCATGGAGCAATAGTTTTTTTTCAATTGTTTCAACGACAGGATTTCCAATTGTGTGAAGTAAAACGAATTGAATTCCTGTTTTCGTCGCTTTCTTATCACGCACCATTAGTTCGTAATAGTTTTCAAATGGCACAGAGGAGACTTTGTTCAAAGGATATCCTAATGAATGTATAAAAGTTATTTTTTCTTTAACAAGTTGATGGGGTATGAATCCTTTTTCTGCACTTATAAGAAGGTCGAACAGGATACCAATAGCTACCGCTTCACCATGCGAAATCTCAGAATATCCGATACCCTTTTCTAATGCATGCGAAAAGGTATGACCAAAATTTAAATACTTTCGTTCATGTCGTTCAAAAACATCTCGTTCTACAATAGAGACTTTTACTTGTATTCCTTTTGTTAGCTCTGCCACCCAAGGAATAGATCTCCAACTATTCTGGAGAACGGAAATTTCAAGTTCTTGCAGCCAATTTGCATCACTTAACCAAGCATGCTTCCATAACTCGGCAAAGCCTGATCGAAATTCTTTTTCGCTCAACGTGTCAAAGAAAGAACTATCATACAACACAGCTATAGGTTGATGAAAAGCACCAAGCAAATTTTTTCCAAGTGAATGATTAATTGCTGTTTTTCCACCAACAGAACTGTCATGTGCTAGAACGGTTGTAGGCATCTGGCAATAATCTACTCCTCGTAAAAACGTTGCGGCAATAAACCCTACAACATCACCGCAAGCTCCACCGCCGAAAGCTACTAACAACGTATTTCGGTTGCAATTTTGCTGCAGTAAAAACGTTTGGACTTCTTCCCATACATCTATTGACTTGGAAGATTCTCCTGCTGGTATTGGTTTAACCAAATAATTTTCGAGACCATTCATTGTCATCGCCTCTCGAAAATAATGCTCATGCAATTGCCATACATGTTCATCAGGTATAACAACGATTTGATCATATTGTCGCCAAGATTCTCGATATCCTTTTAGCATCTCGGCAAGTTCATTATGTGCTAGTAAAATGTCATACGAACTACTTTGTAAGGAAACATGAATCTTCTGCATCTTAAAACTCCTTTGCAAAATCTCGTTGACCCTGCACATGTTGTCTCAGTTGATCAATACGACTAGCTGGAAATTCGGCAAGTATGGCAGAAGCAATTTCCCAAGCAATTACATGTTCTGCAACGACAGAAGCAGCAGGAACAGCACAACTATCAGAACGTTCGATACTTGCTTTAAAATTTTCTTTCGTCTCGATGTCAACACTTTGTAGGGGCTTGTAGAGTGTGGGAATCGGCTTCATGACACCTTTGATCACGATTGGCATTCCTGTTGTCATCCCGCCTTCGATTCCACCTAATCGGTTAGTACTTCTCGTGTAACCCTTCTCTTGGTCCCATTTGATTTCGTCATGAACTTGACTTCCAGGAAGATGTGCCATGTCAAAACCTATACCAAATTCCACACCTTTAAAGGCATTAATACTCATCATTGCCATTGCGAGCTTTCCATCAATTTTGCGATCGTAATGAACATAACTACCAACACCTGGAGGACAACCTGTTACCACTACTTCCACTATACCGCCAATGGAATCTCCATTTTTTTTCGTCTCATCAATCAATTCGACCATTTCTTTACTTGCTTCTTCATCCAAGCAATATACAGGATTTTCCTTTATTGCTTTCTTCACTTCGTCCGGTTGCATGTTGCTAACGTCAACTGCGTTCGCTTGAATTCCTCCAATTTCTTTCACATGTCCAATGACTTCAATACCTAACTCCTTTAACAAAATTTTCGCTACTGCCCCTGCCGCAACGCGAACGGTCGTTTCTCTTGCGGAAGAACGTTCTAATACATTCCGTAAGTCTCGATGTCCATACTTGATTCCACCAACTAAATCCGCATGACCTGGTCTAGGACGTGAAATTTGTCGTTTAACTTCTGATTCATCAAATGGTTCCAGGGATTCTATTCCCATAATTTTTGTCCAATGCTTCCAATCATCATTTACCACACGCAAACACACTGGTGAGCCTAATGTCTTGCCGTGTCGAATTCCAGCAGTCACTTCAACCGTATCCGTTTCGATTTGCATCCTTCTGCCACGTCCATGTCCACCTTGTCTTCTGCGTAAATCGTCATTAATTCTAGAGACATCGACATTTAGACCGGCGGGTAATCCTTCAATAATCGTAGTCAGTTCTGGTCCATGGGACTCTCCAGCTGTTAAATATCTCATACACTTTTCCCCTTCAACGCGCTAAAGTATTTTGTTACTATATCATAAACTGCAAAAAAAGCCAAAGTCAATTGAATGTACAAAAACTGTCCTTCGAAAAGGACAGTTCTACAGTATGGCGAGTCAGTTGCTCTTTCGATAGAAAAATGTATCTTCATTTTCTAATCCATATTTAGATGGGGAAAATATTTGTTCAGTACTGCCTACAAATAAAATGCCATCCTTTCGCAATGCTTTACCAAAATTAGTATAGATTTGATCTTTCGCATCTTCCGTGAAATAGATCATGACATTCCTGCAGACGATTAAATCGAAGTTAGTTCCATAATCATCTTTTAACAAGTTATGTTTTTTAAAAGTGACCGTTCTTTTTATCTCATCTTTCACATGAAAGAAAACACCTTGTTGGTCGAAATATTTCTCTTTCATCTCCACAGGCACTTCTGATAATGAACGCTCTGGATAAATGCCAATTTTGGCTTTACTTAAGACTATTTCGTCTAAATCAGTTGCTAATATGTCAATTTGACTCAATGGGATGTGTTTAGAGAGAACCATTGCAAGAGAGTAAGGTTCTTCTCCTGTTGAGCAAGCTGCACTCCAAATTTTTAATTTCTTATTCTTTTCCAGAAGTTTTGGAAAAATTTTTTGATCCAGAACTTCCCATCTCTTCCCATTTCGATAAAATTCGGAAACGTTTATGGTCATTCGATCAAAAAACTCTTCTAATAATTCCTGACTTTGATTAATCGCATGAAAGTATTCTTCAAAATTTGCATAGCCCTTTTTTTCATAAAGCGATGTTAATCGACGCTTCATTTGAGCTTCTTTATATAACTGAAGATCAATACCCGTCTTCCGTTTTATTTGATCAATAAATTTTATGTAATCTGTCATCTCGTTTCAACCCCTTGGCATCAATAGGTTAAGTATACCGTATGTTTTAAATTACTGGAACAAACATTCCACGTAAAACAAAAAAACTGCAACACACGATTCTCTTAAAGAAAATCAGTTGTGCTGCAGCGTCTATTTTACTAATTAGTTAACCCAGTTGTTTGAATCTTTTGCGTAAGAAATAAGTTCTTCTTCTTTGAAGAATAATCCGATTTCTCGTACTGCACTTTCAGGAGAGTCAGAACCGTGAATGATATTTTTTCCAACCGTTACAGCAAAGTCTCCACGAATTGTTCCTGGAGCAGATTCTTTTGGATTAGTTGCACCCATCATTAAACGAGCAGTTGAGATTACATTTTCGCCTTCCCAAACCATCGCAAAAACAGGACCAGAAGTAATGAAATCTACTAGTTCACCAAAGAACGGACGCTCTTTATGCTCACCATAATGCTCTCCAGCTAATTCAGGAGAAATTTGCATTAATTTTGCTCCAACTAAATGAAACCCCTTTTTCTCAAAACGTGCCACGATTTCTCCAATCATATTACGTTGAACACCGTCAGGTTTAACCATTAAAAAAGTTCTTTCCATCGATATCATTCCTTCCCATACATTCTTCGGATTTTATCCGCCAAAAAAATACTACCACTCTCCATAGGAGAGTACAAGAAAAATCAAAACTTTCTCTTACCTATATACAACGCAATTTCCGTTAAAGAGGCTTTAGCTGGTACATCTGGCAAATATTCTAATTCTTGTAATGCCTTTTCCAAGTATAAATTACTTATTTGCTTGGCATGCGTGATCGCTTCTGACTGTCGAATGCGATCGATTAAATTTTTTACTTCCTTCGGATTCATTTCACCTTCCATTACGTTGATAATATCCCGAAGGTAACTTGGATCTTCCTTCAAACATAATATAGGTAGTGTAATGTTTCCTTGCAACAAATCACTACCAGCAGGCTTTCCTAATTGTTTTTCGGTAGCTGTAAAATCCAACAAATCATCTGTAATTTGAAAAGACATTCCAACGAAATAACCAAACTTTTTTAAATGATGTACTGTTTTCGAATCTGCCCCAGCTACCACAGCGCCAATTTGACAACTAGTCGAAATCAATAGTGCAGTTTTACGCTTTATCCGACGTAAATAATCACGGAAATTTTGATCAATTCGTTTTTTGTCTTCAATTTGAATAATCTCACCGACACAAATATCTAACATACACTTCGCCAACACTTCATGTGCTTTTTGATTCGATATTTTAGTCATATATTCTAATGCCCTTGCAAACATAAAATCTCCGGTATACATAGCTACACGATTATTCCATTGTGCCTTAACGGTTTCTCGCCCTCTACGGACATTCGCATCATCGATCACATCATCATGTACTAGTGAAGCCATATGTATCAGTTCAAGCGGCACCGCTATATTTTTCATTTGTTCTAAAGAATAATGACCGAACTTAGCCGCAAGCAAAACAAAGACTGGTCGGATCCGCTTTCCACCTGCTAAAAGTAAGTGTAAAGAGGCCTCCTCTAATAAAGGAGAGCGGGAGTCAAGTGCATATTTAAGTTCTTTTTCAATAGCCACTAGATCACTTTTGAGATCTGAGTAGAGCATTTTAAACTTCAACTTTTCCAAACCTAGCCCATCCTAACCTAAATTTCGCTTTGTTTATACCCAATGTGACGCGCTGCAGCACCACCACTATATTTTTTTACTTCTATTTTTTCATATCCTGCTGTCTCCATTAACTTTGCAAGCTCTTTAGGGCCAGGAAAGTTTTTTGCAGATTCTTGTAACCAGGAATATTCTTGATAACTTTTTGCAAAAAGTTTTCCAAACATCGGCATGATAAAACGGAAGTAAAATCGAAATAGCTGTTTGTAAACCGGAATCTCCGATTGAGATGTCTCCAAACACACAAACATACCGCCGGGTTTTAACACACGATGCATTTCCTTCAATACTTGTAAATAGTCCGGAACATTCCGTAAGCCAAAACCGATCGTGGCAAAGTCGAATGAGTTGTCTTCATACGGTAATGCCATTGCATTGCCATGCACAAGGGTGACCTGTTCAAACTCTTTCACTTTTTCTTGACCGACAGCTAACATATTTTGACTAAAATCTAACCCAATTACTTTGCCTGTTGAACCAGTATCTTTCGCAAGAGCTACTGTCCAATCAGCCGTACCACAACAAACATCAATCGCGTGGCTACCTTTTTGAACGTTCATTCTTTCCATTGTATCTTCTCGCCATTTTTTATGTTGTTGGAAGCTAATCACTGAGTTCATCTTATCGTAGTCTGTTGAAATTTTCTCAAAGACTTCGTGCACTTTCTCTTCTTTTGATTTGGACATAAAAAGTCCTCCCTACTACCGTATATCAGCCGAATAATGGTGTAACAGATTGTTTCTTACAAAGTTCATCGCACCTACTGGAGCGGAATTTAAATTAGATATTAAGTCTTGTACATCCTTCTCTACTTTGTCTAATGCTTGAAAGAAAAGATCTTTACTTGAAATACTAGACGCTGGTGTGTGTACTTTATGTAAAAAGATTTCACTCCAGTTCGATAAACTGCTTTCGTTCCAATGGTTTAACGTTTTCTGTCCAACATGCAAAATGAGTCCGTTTTCCATTAGAGAGATCAGGTTTTCTTCCCCATAATATTCATAGTACTGACGAAAGGACAACGTCTCGATTATCGTCAAATTGCGCATCCAATGATCGAAAGACAACATTTTTCGATCATAGAAGTCTGCCTTCTTTTCACTAATCGAAACAATACCAGTAGATAGAAGTTGAATAAGTTCAATATCACCAGTCTTAGCTAACAATTGATAATACATCCCGCTATAAAAATCACCGGCTAAAACGGTCAGCTGCTGATCTTTTGAAATTTCCTCTTGCTCATATATATCATCGTGTGCCGTTAATGCACTTTGGATAAGCGCAACAGCTTGTGCTGCCTCTTCTTGCCCTTCTTTCCATTTCCCATTCACAAAAAAAGGTAAAAGCAAAAAAAACAGGCGAACGTCATCAAGCTTCGGTTGGCCTGTATATGTTAAAAGTGTTTTATGATGAACTAATCGCAAACACCGCTCTTTAAATGTTTTAATCGAATCTATAATAAATTGATCACTCATAATACGTGCTCCATTTCGCAGGTTATACCGACTTGTCATGTGTCATTATAGCATAGCACGTATCAATCATCACGAAAATGTGCCTATTTTTTCGAGTCACTTAAAACCGTACCGTGTGCCGAAACGATCTCCGCTTTTCCTCTAATTTTCATCGCAGAAGTATGCTCTGTAAATTGAGCAATCATCACTTCACCTTTGTCTAGTTTCTCGGAATGGTGAAATTTCGTATCCGTTCCTCTAGTCAATCCAATGACATGTACACCATCTTCTTCTGCTTTAATCATAATAAATTCTTTCTCCGTCATAGAATTCCCCTCACTTCATTTGAATAAATTGCATAATTTCATTTCGTTTGACAGCATCTGTTTCATAAATCCCTCTTGAAACAGCAGTTACAGTTTTTGCTCCAGGCTTTTTAATACCTCTCATCGTCATACACATATGTTCCGCTTCTACAATGACATACACACCTTTAGGCGATAACATTTCTGTCATCACATCAGCGATGGTGGAAGTAATTCGCTCTTGAAGTTGAGGGCGTCTCGCAGTAGAAGCAACAGCTCGCGCTAGCTTACTTAAACCTGCTACCACACCATTTTGTGGAATGTATGCTACATGAGCTTTTCCAAAAAAAGGAACTAAATGATGCTCGCACATAGAGTGGAAAGGAATATCCTTTACTAACACAACTTCTTCATGATCTTCATGAAAAACTGTCGTGAAATATTCTCTTGGGTCTTCCTCTACTCCTCCGATTACTTCTTCATACATTTTCGCCGCTCGTTTCGGCGTCTCAAGTAAACCCTCCCGCTTAGGATCTTCACCAATCGCTTCCAAAATCATTTTAATTGCTTCTTCTATTTTTGCTTTATCTACATTCGACATTATTTGCCCCCTACAGTACCTTTTCCAAACTAACAAAATAGTAGCACACAGAAGCCCCCCTCGCTAGTTAAAGTACCCGATATCCAGAAACAATTCATCCTAACGTTGAAAGTATTTATGGGAATGTTGGAAGTATAATTCGTTCCGTTCTGCCCCACTTTTCAATTGTTCATTTAGTAAATAATATGTAAGTGATTCATTTCTCTTTGATGAGGTTAGCAGAAACAATCAATTCGACAATTTGTATATTTTATAGTTTTCTTCTGTATCAACAATCTCAAAAAAAAAAGAACGACTTTTGCCATAATAGCAAAAGTCGTTCTATGTACGTTGGACGCGAATTATTTTACTGCGTCTTTAAGTGCTTTACCTGGTTTGAAAGCAGGTACCTTGCTTGCAGCGATTTCGATTTCTTTACCTGTTTGTGGGTTGCGACCTTTACGAGCAGCACGTTCACGAACTTCAAAGTTACCAAAACCAATTAGCTGAATTTTGTCACCCTTTGAAAGAGCACCTTGAATTGTATCAAATACAGCATCAACTGCTTTAGAAGCGTCTTTTTTAGAAAGACCTGCAGCTTCAGCTACAGAGTTCACTAATTCTGTTTTATTCACACCATTCACCTCCTCTCAAAGGGGATGGAACTTCAATCATGTAAAAAGAGTATCACAACGAAAAAGCCTATGCAACAGTATTTATCAGACTATTTCAAGAATCTTGGAAATAATTTCATTTTCAATAAAATAACAGGACTTTCCGCTCATAAAACGGAGGTCCTGTTCATTGTTTAAAGTATAAATGCAATCATACCGCGTTCTCCGTCATTTGTCATTCGCTCAATTGTTTCTCGCATTCTGCGTTTAGACAAAGAAGAAATGGAGTCCACTTTGAATTTCATACTTTCTGTTAGCATTTTGTGTAATGGTGTTCCAAAAAGGGATGTTTCCCAAAGTTCTTCCCGATCATTTTGATAGGCATTTTGTAATTCGGTTAGAAGCTGTTTACTATGAAATTCTGATCCTATTAATGGGGAAAATTCTGCATCGAGATCGATCCGTATGACATGATAAGTTGCAGCTTTAGCCTTCATTTTCACTCCGAAAAATTGGTTTTGCTTGACCAATTCAGGCATGCTAGGATCAAAATCCTCTTTCTTCGGTATGGTGACTCCGTACCCTTTTGTTTTAGCATCTTCTAATGCTTGCGAAAAGGAGTCGAACTGTCTTTTCCGTTTAGATGATTCCTGTAAGAAGAGCAACCAATCTTTTTTTGTTTCAATCGAATGATCTAAATAGGAATCACATACGTGTTGATAATAGCTTTCTTCAATGGTTAACTGTAAGCTTGCTATTCCCTTACCAGGTAATATTTCCATTAATTCGGCCTGTTCAATGAAGTCATAGTGCATTAACGCTTCCGCTATCCGCTGTACGTCACGGATTTTTTGCACTTGATTAATACTTTCTTGAATAGCATCACTTAAAGAATGCTTCATCGGATGGCTATCATCTAAAATATCGATCCAATCAGGTGTATTCATTTCCACATCGAAAACCGGAAATTCAAACAAACATTCTTTTAAAATGTCTTGGAGCATTCCTTCCGACATATCTTTGACGCTTGTAGGAATGACAGGGACATTATAGCTTGCTCGCATTTCTTCCGCTAAAGCTAACGTATCTGCGTGGTATGGATTTTCACTATTTAATACGACAACAAACGGTTTTCCTATAGATTGAAGGGTCGCTATCATTTCATCTTCAACTGGTTGTAATTGGTGTCTTGTGATCCCGTTAACCGTGCCATCAGTTGTCACGAATATTCCTAATGTGGAATGATCTCGAATAACTTTGTCCGTGCCAATTCTAGCTGCTTTCTCAAATGGAATTGGCTGAGAATCCCAAGGAGTTTGTACATATCGTGGACCGTTCTCATCTTCGTGCCCTTTCACGCCTTCAATTAAATACCCGACGCAATCAACAAAGCGAACTTGAAACGATATAGAGCTTTCTGCTAAATGCACTCGTGTACCTTGCGCAGGTACAAATTTGGGTTCGGCTGTCATAATTGCTGGCCCTGCCGAACTTTGAGGCAATTCATCAATTGCCCGTCGACGATCATCCTCCGTTTGAAGGTTTGGAATCACGACCTTTTCCATCAATTGTTTTACAAACGTTGATTTCCCTACACGTACTGGCCCTACTACTCCAATATACATATCTCCATTTGTTCTTTCAGCTAACTGAGAATAAACTGAATCCATCCAAAATTCCCCCTTTTCATCGCACTTCACTATATGCGAAAAAAAAACACTTCATGCAAAAGACATGAAGTGTTAAGGGTTTAGATTAAAAATCGGTTCATTTTTTTCATTCACTGTATAAGGTAGAGAATACGCTGGTAAAATAGGATATTTCTCTACTAAAAGAGCACGAATATCCTCGCCTTGCTTAGGAGTTAAATTTTCTTCTTGGATCAATTTATTTAATTCAATCGAGTAGTCCACATATAGTTTACCGTCACCTGTTGCAATGATTGGCAAATGAACGTCTGAGTATGGACTTTTCACTGTCTGTTCTTCCTTGTATCCCATCACAGAAAAATCAAGCGTATAGACATTTGGTGCGATTTCATCTTTGATCGGACCGTATCCATTTACGCCAAGTTTAATATTCAATTCTCGAAGTTTTTCTGCCATTCGAAGATCTACTAATTTCACAGTTGGATTTTCTTCGACGTCCATTAATACGTATTGATAGATTCCACCTGTTTCAAACGCGTTACCAGGTAACTCTGGAAGATATCTCGGAACGAGTTTTTCAAAATCTATCGGATATTTAATGTATTGATCGACATCTTGATCCCTCGTTTTGATTGGCAATAAACCACTAGAATCTGTTTGAAATGAGTCGACTGCTTCTTGTACTAATTTAAGTTGCGCATCATATGGAATTTGGTTTTCCGCTCTTTCAGAACTAGGATACATGCAACCGCTTAAGAGAAGCAGGAGTGGAAGAATAATTCCTGCAATTTTTGATAATTTCACTTCTGTCACCTTCCAGTCGGACCGCTAAAAACGACATACACCATCGTCAAAAACCCACTTATCAATAAGATGTATGCAATGATTGCAAAAACAAATTTCACAAATTTGTTGGATATTTTGTAGCGACTAAAATATATTAACCCCATGGAAATTAACATAAACCCCATAGAGGCAAAAGATACCCACATTTTCCCAAGCGATGTCATGATGTCTCACTCCCATTTTTCTCTCTATTCATGACCTTCGTATAAATCTTCCATTTCATGTTTTTTCGAACGTTCCATGAGAGAATCTACGGCAGTCTTTGGATCTTCATTTTCAAATAAAACATGATAAAGGGCAGTCGAAATAGGCATCGGCACATGATAGTGATTGGAAAGTTGATAAGCCGCTTTTGTCGTACGCACGCCTTCCACGACCATTCCGATTTCTTCAAGTACTTGCTCTAATTTGTATCCTTTACCAAGTAAATTTCCCGCCCGCCAGTTACGGGAATGCACGCTTGTACATGTTGCTATTAAATCTCCTATACCTGAAAGTCCCGAAAATGTTCTCGGATTCGCTCCCATTTTATCTCCTAATCGCGTAATCTCTGTTAAGCCACGGGTAATTAACGCGGCTTTCGCATTATCTCCATAACCTAAACCTGCTAATACTCCCGCTGCTAAGCCGATCACATTTTTTAATGCGCCACCTATCTCGACACCAATTACATCGCTACTTGAATACACACGGAAATAAGATCTCATGAATAAATCTTGCACTTTTTCTGCATAGGTCAAATCTCTGCATGCAGCGGTTACAGTAGTTGGATGCTGTAAAACAACTTCTTCGGCATGACTCGGGCCACTAAGCACAACTATTTCTTGTAAGTTACTAGGGCTTATTTCTTCTTCAATCATTTCCGAAATTCGTTTAAATGTATCGGGCTCAATCCCTTTTGAAACATGGATGATTAGCGCTGGATTCGATAAATAGTCATTGATCGTTGCACAAACTTCTCGAATCCCTTTAGTCGGAACAGCCAACACGATCGTTTGAGAATGTTCTATCGCTTCTTTTAAATCAGAAGTTGCTCTCAAGTTTGTTGGCAGGGTAGTTTCAGGTAGATATTTTTTATTGGTATGGTTCTGGGTTATTTCTATAGCCTGGTCAGCTCGATGGGACCATAACAAACAATCATGATTATTTTCTGCTAATACGATTGCTAATGCCGTTCCCCAGCTCCCTGCTCCTAAAACAGTAATCTTTTCCATCGTCACATTCCTTTCCACTTACTACGTTCTAGCACGTGTAATGATACGGATTGGTGTTCCTTCGAAATCGAATGACTCACGAATTCGATTTTCTAAGAAACGTTCGTAAGAAAAGTGCATGAGCTCTGGATCATTAACGAAGACAACAAAAGTGGGCGGTTTAATCGCAACTTGAGTTGCATAGTAAATGCGCAGTCTTCTGCCTTTATCGGATGGTGCAGGATTTCTAGCTACCGCATCCTCGATCACTTCATTCAACAAGCTAGATTGTACACGCATCGAGTGGTTTTCACTTACACGGTTGATAACAGGCAAGATTTGGTGGACACGCTGCTTTGTTTTAGCACTAACAAATAGAATAGGCGCATAGTCCAAAAATAAGAAGTGTTCCCGAATCCGTTTTGTATATTCGTTCATTGTTTTCTCATCTTTTTCTACAGCATCCCATTTATTTACAACAATAATAACTGCTTTACCTGCTTCATGAGCATAACCAGCAATTTTTTTATCTTGTTCTTGAATTCCTTCTTCCCCATTTAAAACGACAAGAACCACATCAGATCGCTCAATCGCTCTCAATGCTCGAAGGACACTGTATTTCTCAGTCGACTCATATATTTTTCCGCGCTTACGCATCCCTGCTGTATCGATAATGACGTAGGGCTGCCCATCGTATTCATAAGGAGAGTCAATCGCATCACGAGTTGTACCCGCGACTTCACTTACAATGACTCGATCATTTCCTAAGAAACTGTTTACTAAGGAGGATTTCCCAGCATTAGGGCGGCCAATTAAGGAGAACTTGATGACATCATCTGGATAAACTTCTTCATCTTCTTGTGGGAAATTCTTTGCCACTTCATCCAACAAGTCCCCTAATCCTAGACCATGCGACCCTGAGATGGGAAATGGTTCGCCAAATCCAAGAGAATAGAAATCATAAATCATTTCTCGCATATCTGGATTATCAATTTTATTAACGGCTAGTACAATTGGCTTTTTTGTTTTATAGAGTATCTTTGCCACTTGTTCATCTGCAGTCGTGACACTTTCTCGACCATTCACAAGGAAAATAATAACGTCCGCTTCTTCAATCGCAATCTCGGCTTGAGAACGAATTTGCTCAAGAAATGGCTCATCACCAATTTCAATACCTCCAGTATCAATGATATTAAATTCGTGTGTTAACCAATCTGCTGAGCTATAAATGCGGTCACGCGTTACTCCTGGAATATCTTCCACGATGGAGATTCTTTCTCCAACTATTCGATTAAAAATCGTCGATTTACCAACATTTGGCCTTCCTACGATTGCTACTACTGGTTTTGACATACTAAACATCCTTCCAACTTCTTCTTTAACGTATTATACATGAATTGGGCTTTCAACGTAGATAAAAACATAGGAAATGAAAAATCATTCATTGATTTGACATATCTTTTTATTATTTATTGCCATTAGACGTGGATTTTTTCCGTAGAAATCAAAAGGGATAAGAATTTGAGGAGAATTTTGGATAAAATTTATTGAACTCGTTCCACAAAAAGAAAACGAACTAGAAATAATCTAGTCCGTCATGTATTATTTAAACCCTTTTAATTTATCCCCAATTACATCACTAATGGAGAAACCAGAATTTTCTTCTGGCAATTCGTACTTCTCAATTGCTTTACGTTCAGTGTCTTCTTGTAGTTCTTTAATACTTAAAGAGAGACGTTTTTCCGCTTTATTCACATCAAGCACTTTTACAGTGACTTCCTCATTCTCTTTCAACACTTCGTGAGGTGTTCCAATATGAGAATGGGAAATTTGGGAGATGTGGACCAATCCTTCCACTCCTGGAAATACTTCTACAAAGGCACCATACGTTACTAATCGCTTCACTTTTCCAGTTAACGTAGAGCCTATTGGTGCTTTTTCTTCGATTGTATCCCATGGTCCAGGTTGCGTTTCTTTAATGGACAGAGAGATTCGTTCATTGTCTCGATCAATTGATAACACTTTTACAGAAACTTCTTGCCCTTCTTTCACAACCTCTGAGACCGATTCTACATGATTGTGAGAAAGCTGAGAAATATGGACTAATCCATCAACTCCACCTAAATCAACGAAAGCTCCAAATGTTGCAATACGTTGGACTTTCCCTTTAAGCACATCTCCGGCTTGAATAGTTTGCAGAACTGTTTGTTTGTGAGAAGCCTTCTCTGTTTCGACAACTGCTCGATGGGATAGAATAAGTCGGTTCTTATCTTTTTCCATTTCGACAATTTTAAATGCCAATGTTTTCCCTTTATAATCATCGAATGATTCAACGAAATGGTCCTCGACAAGAGATGCAGGAACAAATCCTCTAACTCCTAAGTCAACGACTAACCCGCCTTTCACGACATCCTTTACTTCAGCATCGAATACTTCACCAGAATGGAATTTTTCTTCTAATTCTTTCCAAGCATCTTCCGCATCCACTTTACGTTTAGATAGGACATAATTATCATCTTCTACCTTAGTAATGATCAGTTGAAGTTCGTCTCCTACATTCACAACATCTGATGCTTTTTCGATATGTAGGCTCGATAATTCGCTAATAGGGATGACGCCATCGAAAGGAGCACCTTCAATAGAAACAATGACGGCTTTTTCGTCAACTTGTGCAACCTTCCCTTTTACGAGACTTCCTTCTTGGAAATCTTGTTGTTCGTTCAAGTTCATTTCCTCTGACATATAGCATCCTCCTTCAAACGTTCATCTATTCATTTTATGCCAATATTTCAAGAAATACAAAAATTTACACTTTAAATGACCAGCTTATTTATCTAATAATGTTTGGATATGTTCCATGATGACTGCAGTAACTTCTTCTGCATTCGCTTTTCGTTCTTTTAACTCAGTTAAGTCAATTGGTTTTCCATAACGAACCTTTAAACGTTTAAATGGTTTGTATGGTCCAATAATGGCACACGGAATCACATGGGCATCGCCTTTCATTGCAAAAAAACCTGCACCTGAAAATCCCTTTCCTAATTTGCCATCTATACTTCTTGTCCCCTCTGGGAATAAACCCATCACTTCCCCTGATTTTAAGAGAGAAATTGCTTTACGAAGCGCATCTCGATCACTCATTCCACGTTTAACAGGAAAGGCATTTAATTTTGGGATTGCCCATTTTAGGACGGGCATATGAAACAATTCCTCTTTCGCCATAAAATGCACAGGTCTTGGTGAAGTGATTCCAACCACTGGCGGATCAAGTGCCGAAATATGATTTGCACAAATAAGCACTCCGCCTTCTTTTGGGAAATGCTCTAATCCCTCTATATCAAATCGATACATTGGGTTCAATAATTGCCAAACAGTGCCTTTAATTACTTGATAAAATGTCATGATGCCAACCTCTCTTCTGCAAGTCGAATAATTTCATCTCGAACTTCTACAATTGTCATAGAAGTTGTATCCAGAAAAATTGCATCTTGCGCTTGAACAAGAGGGGAAGCTTCGCGTTCGCTATCCATTTTATCTCTAGTAGCAATTTCTTCTTCTAAGCTTGCAATGTCTGATTGTATTCCTCTTGCTTCATTGTCTAATAGTCGTCGTTTAGCACGCTCTTGAACGGTAGCTGACATAAATATTTTCAATTCCGCATTTACTAAAACGTGTGTTCCGATATCTCTGCCGTCCATGACAACTCCTGAACTTGCGGCCATTTTTAATTGTCGTTTCACCATTTCTGCTCGAACATTCGCATGAGCTGCGACTTCTGAAACATTAGATGTGACATCATTTGACCGGATTTCTTGAGAAATATCGTTGCCATCCATCACGACGCGTTGTCCACTAGGAGAGGGGATTAAAGCAATATCTGTTTGCTCCAACAAGTAACCAATGGCATTCCCGTCAGATAAGTTTATGTTTTCATTCATTGCTTTATACGTAATAGCGCGATACATCGCTCCAGTATCGATATATGTATAACCAAGCTTTTCGGCAACCATTTTTGCAATCGTGCTTTTTCCAGCGCCTGCAGGTCCATCGATTGCAATTTGAATATAGTTTTTCATCGTAAAATACCTCCATTTAACTTCAAATTATTGTACCATAAAGGCAGAAAAAGAAGCCTAAAAATTAGGCTTCTACATTACTCTACTTCTTTTTTTCGCTTTAATAATTGTCGTTCAAAACAAAATCGAACAATATATTGCTTATCCACATCATCTGTTTCCATAAAATTCACGGATGCTATTTGGATAAAATCTTTTTCCCAAAATCTTGTTACCATCGCTTTTGTTTGAATGTATTTCACATCTCCGTTCGCAAATGGTAGAGATACGGTTAAATCGATTTCATCCCCTTCTTTAAAGTTAACAGGGTTGTTAAGAATGATCGCTGTACCTCCAGCACTAATATCTTCAGCGACAAATTGACTAAAATCGCCTTGATATTCGACGGCAATATCGACAGGTGTTTCTACTCGAACAAATTCTCTACGCTGAATTTTAAGGACTTCTTCCATTTTCGGAAAGGAAAGCATGATCATCGGAATTTGACGCTTTGTTCGACCCAGTACTTCTGTTTGAAAAGCATATGCCGCTTTTTCATCTTCCACAAAAGAGGCACGTAATTGTGCTCCCTCCATTAAAAAGACAGTTCTTTTTGTAATAGAATCAGTCGGATAATCAATGTAAAGTAGATTTTCCTTTTCCTCCACTACTTTGCAGCGGTACTTTTCCATTGAGTCCGAATAGCTAGGTTCTAATGTTAAAATGGTTCCAACTTTCGGCTTCATACTTCATGCCTCTTTTCACAATACGTTTACCCGTATTATGACATGTGTTCAAAAAAATTTCTACCTCTTTTTAGTTGAAAAGTACTACTAAGTGAGGGGTTGAACCTTTAATACTTCAAATGTTTCGGTATCCACTAATACGCGGAACGTTTCACTGGTCTTTTTAGTTGTTTGCGTGACGACAAAATCGTGTACTAACCGTTGAACAAGATAATCATTTTCGGTATATGCATAATCATGTGACTGCACAATAACATCTGGTGTGAAAAACGTTTTCGTATCAATAGGCAAAATTTCTTGCTCGGAGATTTTTTCCTTTTGTATATATTCCATTGTATTTACCCCTAATAGCTGCCCATTATCTTTAGCGAGTTTAAGCTGAACACTATCATCATACACTTTGACTTGCTTGTCCCCTACAACACGAGCATAAGCAAAGTGCCAAACGAGGTTATTTTCCAGTTCTTGTGTATTTTGCACATCTTGAATACCTAATTGTTGAAGATATTTCTTCCCTTTTTCACGAAGTTCCTTTTGACTCATCGCAGCTTGGCCAATTGGACGATTATTTATAAAAGATAGGAGATTTCCCCCTTTTTCTGTGAAGTCCGCATATCCAGATGCATCTCCTAATTTAAATGAAACCTCGAAAAAAGGATATGGTGCGTCTTTTTTACTTTTACTTGTCGTTAATTTTGCTTTTGCTAATTCGGGAAATAATTGTTTAAATTTTTCTTCCACTTGACCTTGCGTCCATTTTTTCTCTTTTAAATGCTTTAATTCAATTTTCTTTTGGACATCTTCTTCACTTGTCGTCAATGGGAAATCGCTTTCAGAATACTTTTTCACTTGTGTGTACAAGCCATTAAAATTCGTTTTTGCGATCGGTTCATCGAGTATTTTTTTTGTTTGCTTAATAGATGTAGGTTGACTTAATTGAATACTTGATGCTTTGTTCCAATCTTGTTCAAAAGACTTCATATTGACAACAACACCAGCTGCGACTTGATCCCACTTCTCTGCAGGTATTTTCGATTGCGCAGTGAGTTGTGCACTATTTCCTAACCGACCCAAATAATTCATCCATTGATTTCGAAATTCTGTGTGGATTGGTAACATCCCGATATCATTTTTTAATTCAGAACTTAATCTCCAGACATCCTCTAGCGGTTTTTGTCGAGCTATTGGATCTTCGAACATTCTTGACTGATCGACAGCATCCCTTAAATGCACCATCTTTTCAGAGGTATCACTAATTCGTTGCGTATATTGTGCTTGAAGTGCTTGTTCCACATCTTTTTTTGCGGAGTAAGCTTGAATCCATAAAACAAAAAATGCAATTGCTGCAATAACTACTAACAAACGAACAATTTTCATCCTTCTCACTCCTTACATGCAAAAAATATGCTGTCCGATTTTTTTAATCTGAGGACGAGACCATATCCATTTGCTTGTAGCAGTCTCCGGATTAAAATAATAAATGGCATTTTCAGTAGGATCCCATCCGTTTAAAGCATCTAACACAGCCTCTTTCGCTTGTTCATTTGGTTCTAACCATATTTGCCCATCATCGACAGCAGTAAATGCTCCAGGTTGAAAAATAACTCCGGAAATAGAATTAGGAAATTCAGCATGTTCTACTCTATTTAAAATCACGGCTGCTACTGCAACTTGACCTTCAAAAGGTTCACCTCTCGCTTCTCCATAAACTGCGTTAGCAACTAATTGCAAATCTTTTTCCGAGAAAGTAGGAGGAAGTTGCTCTGTCTTTTTTTGTTGACCATAATGCGTGAATTTCTTGCCTTTTTTTATTTGTGTTTGAACAAACTTTTGATCGTATTTTGTCACACTTACTAATTTTTGTTTTGTTTTTTTACCTGCTATACCATCAATTGGCAGTCCAAACTGTTCTTGGAATTTACGTACTGCCCAATAGGTGTTATAACCAAATTTGCCATCAATAGGAGAGGTATAGTACCCGATATATTGTAGCCGTGATTGAAGTTCTACTACATCATCCCCATAAGCACCTCGTTCGAGCACTTGATCTGTAAAAGCATGTGGCGTTGTTGCACCAACAAGAAAAAATAGTAGCAATAATGCTAATCCTCTTTTTTTCATTTCATTCGCTCCTTTTTCCAACTAGTGTGGATAATTTCGGGAATTTTATGCAATCTAGTTTTAAAAGTCGAAGCGTTTCAATCCATTTAGTTAACTTAAGTCTCCCATTAATCACTTGCAAAACATCCTATTTTTATCCTTTATAATTAGCGTTGTGCTTGTAAAAATATTTTCATAAACAAGCAATTTAGTTGTTCAACCATTGTAAGTATCCATGAAAGAATGTAAGTTCATCGTTTTGCAAGACCCTCTCTTTTCTCTTACTTTTCCATCATTTTTGAATTATATTCCTGGTTTATTCTTCAGTGACGGTAGTTATTTACTCTTAAAATGAAAAAACCGAACGATTCCATTCGTCAGAAAAAATGATGAATGTTCGTTCGGTTTCGGTTTTTTTAGTTGTCATTTCTATAATGTTACGCTAGGAAAGAATGTCGTTTTTATATTTTAAAGCATGGCTGTGAGCCGATTTCACTTTTGATAGACCAAGCAGCCACAAAAAAAGCATAAAAGGGATCATGAAAATTAACCATCCCTCTTTTAGAGAGAGGATACTGTTATACAGAACATGTAAAGCCAACGGTACAAAGATCGCTAGGAATAGAAGAGGCTTTTTTGATTCATGCATAGCAAATTTAGATTTTCCTATGTAGTATCCCATAACGACACCGAATAATGCATGGCTTGAAACTGGTAATAATGCACGAAAAAATGCTGTTTCCACCCCATATGTAAATACATACAGTATATTCTCAACTGTTGCAAAACCAAGCGAAATACTAGCTCCATATAATATCCCATCATATGGATCATCGAATTCCACGTGCTGATATATAGCGATGAGTAAAATAAACCATTTAAAAAATTCTTCTAAAGAGCTTGATATTAGGACGTCCCGAAGATAGGAATGCCCTAAAAAATTTTCTTCTTCGAATACAAATTGTAAAAACAGGAGAGGAAACGTTAAAATAGCACCATAGAGAAATGTTTGAAATAATGTTTTGGACGGTTCACTTGCTATATCATTTCGTAAGTAAAAAAAACTTAATAGCGCAAGTCCAGGTGCTATCGCAACAGACAAAAGAAATAACATGTTTTCCCTCCTTCAAAATAAGTATAGCACGAGATATGTAAAGGGAAATAAAGGAGACTACGATGTGAAAAAAATTGGCGTAATACATACAGGTGGGACAATCTCGATGCACATGGATTCTTCCATAGGAGCAGTTGTTCCAAGTGATCAACATCCTCTAAAACAAGAGAATCATCTTTTAAAATCGTATGCTCATATTGTGGAGTTTGAACCATTTCATTTACCATCACCTCATGTAACACCAAACGAAATGCTTCATCTTTCCTTATTAATAAAAGAGATCGCCATTTCAGAGAATTTGGATGGTGTGATCATTACACACGGAACAGACACGCTCGAAGAAACAGCATACTTTTTAGATTTGGCACTCCATCTAGATATCCCTATTATTTTGACAGGTGCCATGCGCTCTTCAAATGAAATAGGTGCAGATGGTATTTATAATTTAATTTCTTCCATCCGAGTGGCTATCCACCCTGATTCGAAAGGAAAAGGCGTTTTAGTCGTAATGAATGATGAAATACATTCCGCACAAAATGTTACGAAAACATCGACTAGTAATGTCAGCACATTCCAAAGTCCTCAATATGGCCCAATCGGGTTAATTACAAAAGAAGACATCCATTTTCATCACATGGCTTTTCAGCACCAACGCTATGAGGTGGAATCACTACATGGAAATGTATTTTTATTGAAAACATATGCGGGAATGGAATCTGCACTTCTTGATGCCGTGATTCAGTTACCTGTTAAAGGGATAGTGATAGAAGGATTAGGACAGGGTAATGTACCTCCTAGTTTAGTTCCTGGAATCATAGCATTACGTGAGCGTCATGTTCCTGTTATTATGGTCTCAAGATGCTACAACGGCATTGCACAACCTGTTTACGGATACTTAGGTGGTGGAAAAATGTTAGAACAATATGGCGTTCGATTTGAACATGGATTAAGTGGGCCTAAAGCCCGGATAAAATTGTTATTAGAGATTTCTGAGCAACACACAGGTTTTAAAAAATAATTCATACCTTCTTTGGCACCATAATACTCTCTACTTTTCTCATAAAAAGGAAATCCGAACGATTGTTCAACATTCCATTCAGAGTGTCGAAATCGTTCGGATTTTTTTAAAATGCCTTTTCGCTTTTCATTGACTAAAACGCTGCCTAATCAAAATAGGAATCTTAACTAGATGTAGGTTCTCATTTGAAAATGATGAAGTTTTTAAAGTTGTCAACGAATGCTGTTCATTGTAAAAATTTAACCATTTATGAAACAAAGTATATTTCAATTATTCGTTTGTTTCCAATGATTTTGAATCGATATCTGCTGCAATTGCATGCCCATGAAATCGTCCATTTTCAATAAATATTTCGTTTGCATTGTTACCGGCTGCAATGACTCCCGCTATATATAAATTCGGAACGGATGTTTCCATTGTTTCTTCTTTCACAATTGGTCTTCCGGTAAGATCATCCAGCTCCACTCCACAACTTTTGAGGAATTTATGATCTGGATGATAACCGATCATTGCAAAAACAGCATCTGCTTTTAATTCCTTCGTTTCGCCATCTACATTTGCAATGACCGAACTTTCTTTGATAGAGGAAACTTGGGAATTAAAATGCATGGTGATTTCCCCGTTACGTACTAATCCATCAAACTCAGGTAAAATCCATGGTTTAATACTTTTCGAATACTCCGTGCCTCGGTAAACCACTGTTACTCTTGCGCCGGCCTTGTTTAATTCTAACGCAGCATCGATAGCCGAGTTCTTTCCTCCAATTACGACAACATCCATATCAAAAAATGGGTGTCCCTCTTTAAAGTAATGATAAACGTGCGGCAATTTTTCTCCATCAATACCTAACATATTTGGTTGTTCATAGTAGCCTGTTGCGATTACGACTCGTTTTGTTAAGTAAGTAGATTTGTTCGTCATTACTTTGAACTCATTTTCAATTTTTGTGACGTCAAGTACTTCCTCTAATCGGTGTAATCTCAGTTTATGCTGTTTTGCCACTTCACGATAATAAACTAGCGCTTGATTCCGAGAAGGCTTTCGTTGCTCTACAATGAAAGGAACATCTCCAATTGCTAGTTTTTCACTCGTACTAAAAAATGTTTGATGCGTTGGGTAATTGTAAATTGCTTGAACAATATTCCCTTTTTCTATAATTAAAGGATTAAATCCTTTCTTTTGCAGTTCAATTGCAGCGGACATACCGCACGGTCCACTACCAATAACGATAATTTCTTCTTGTTTCAAAAAATCACACCTTACGTTCAGACTTAGAATTCCCTTTTATCCAATTATCCCATTCGGATAGTGTCGTACCTATATGCTTCTCTTGTAAATAATTTGATCTTTCAATTGCTTTTCCACCTAAGCCTATTCGGATCTCAGGAAATGATTCCTGCAATTCATGCAAGAGTTCAATTGTTTTAGGTAAGTTCCGATCCAATGTAACCGACAGGATCAATAGTTGCGGACGAATCATCGGAAGCACACTTTTAATATCTCCGTCTTTCACGGTACTACCTAGATACACCACGTCATATCCTTTACGTTTTAAGTAAATCGAGAATATTTGCAGACCTAACTCATGCCATTCTCCAGGACCACACACAGCTAATACTTTTGGAAGCATTGGATTGGCAGGGAAACTTTGCATGATACCGCTAATTCTAGATCGAATAATCGATGTAGCAAAATGTTCATGTGCGGTGGTAATTTTATCCTCTTCCCATAAATTTCCTACTTTAAACAAAACAGGTGAAAGAATGTCGAAAAATACTTTTTCGAGAGTAAAAAGATTAAATGTTTGATCTAAAAGCTGTTGTGCTGAAATTTCATCAAACGATAGAAATGCATGCACTAACTCTTCTTGTATCCGTTCCACTCTTTTTTGATCTGTTTGATCTTTTTTAACATCATCAATCTCAAACGCATTACGTTGTTCAAATAGCGAAACAGCTTGGCTAATCGTAAATCCTGTTTCTATTTTGTTTTGCAACCATAAAATCATATCGACATCTGCATCTGTATACAGTCGATGACCTATGTCATTTCTAATTGGACAAAGTATATGATATCTTCTCTCCCAAGCGCGAATGGTACCCGGAGATATCCCTACTAACTGAGAGAATGCTTTCATATTGTATTTTCCTTGTTGTTCTGCCACTATAAACATCTCCTAGAAATCGCTTGGTAAACAGTGCTTAGTTTACTGAAGTTATTCCCCATTGTAAATGATTGGTATGCAGTCGAAACACATTCACGACGTAATCGTCATAATGTGACATTCCGCAATCGCGCCAAAACGAAAAGGTAAGAAAGTTGTTCCATACCCATTACTAATCAGCTGAAAGTAACCATCTTTCCTTTCAAAAGAGCCTAAATCCTGTAAACCCCATTTTCCTAACCGAATCTGTCCTCCGTGCGTATGACCAGATAAACATAAAAAAGGATGATAGTTTTCCATCACTTTTCGAATAATGGCAGGAGTATGAGAGATAAACACAATTGGGATATCTGAATGGCAATTTTCAAATGCTTGTGTGATATTACTTAATCCAGCAGTTGTGTCATCTATTCCAACCAATTGTAAGGAATGGCCATCTATCTTTACGCACCGGTTTGATAAAATTTCTACATGATATTTCATCAGTATGCTCTCAAGTTTGTGTTCTCCAACTTCTCGATCATTGTTGCCGTAAACAAAATAAGTTGGAGCAATTCCTGTTAATAAACGAATATTTTCTTCGGTCTTTTTAATCGGTACAGATTCTTCCGTTAAATCTCCACCAATAATGATGAAATCTACAGAGTCTTTTATTTTTTTCAACAGTTGTTTGCTTATTTTTCGATGATGAATATCAGAAATAAAAAACAACTTAATATCTTCTTCAATCGGAATTGGCGAAGCAACTTTATGATGTCTAATCACGGCAAAATGTGCCAAAAAGAACATAAGTGCGACCAACGCTATACAGACGAATAATAGAATGCCAACAATTTGCAACTTGATCTCCTCTTTCACTTACCTTTAACACTGTAGCATGATTGTCTCATCATTTCTTATAGAGCGAATCGAAGAAAGAAAAAAGAAGGGATACCCCCTTCTTTAGTCTTCTTCAATATGGAGAACTCGAAATCCTGATTTTTCTAAGTCGTGTAAAAACGATGGTAAATTCCCTCGCTTTTCAACTTTCAAGACGATTCGACGAAGTAACTTGTCAGTTTCGTCAAACGTTACAAGTGAAATAACTGATTCATGATGTTTTTCGATAATGTCTCCAAGACGTGCAATTCTTCCTTCTGCTTCAGAAGAAGTGAATGAAATTCGAATTCCATCTTTTTTCATACCAAAAGCACTTTGGAATTCATTCATCATATCATAACGTGTTACTAAACCTAAAAATTTCCCTTCCTCTACAACAGCGATAATTGGAAAATCATTTAGTTGGTAAAAAGATTTTTCAAAAACATCTTCCGATGTGAGATAAACCTCTTGCATCGTAACTAAGTCGAGAACCGTCATATTACTTAAAAAATCCTGTTTCTCTTTTCCACTATAAAAGTATTCTCTATAGACGATGTATCGATTTAACAATCCTTTATATTCTTTCCCATCTAAAACCGGAAGAGCATCCAATTGTTTTTGTTCAAGAATTTCTAAAGCTGTTTCAACGGATTCACCAGCTTGAATTGTTAGGCATTTTTCTTTTGGGATCATGACACTTTTAGCAAACATATAAACCCTCTTTTCTTTTGGATATCTTTAGATATATTCGCCAGAAAAGGATAAAATCCTTTTTTATGGCAGAATTAATTCTTGCCCAGCAGAAATGGAGTCCGAAGATAATCCATTCGCTGCTTTAATTTTGTCCACAGCAGACGGATCATTATAATAATTCATAGCAATTCGATAAAGTGTCTCACCTGGCGCAACAGTATGCGTTTTACTTCCTTGGTTAGGTGTCGAATCAGTGCTCGATTCGTCGTCACCAGCTTGCGTTCGTTCTTCAGCAGGTTCCACTATAGGCGTGTCAGATGATGGAACATCTTCCGATACATTATCTTCCGTACCTGTATCTTCCTTCTTATCAATTGCATCCTCTTCTATGTTCTCATCGACATTCGTGTCTGAGCTATCTGTAGTCGTGTTCTCTTCGTATGTAATACTTTCATCCACGGTTGTTTCTGTAGCGGATGGATCGTAGAAAAATTGAATATAGATTAAAAAACCAATTGGAATCATGATAAAAATAAAAAACAATATTGGCATTAATGGATTTTTACGATTCGATTGTTTCGTAACAGCTTGTTTTTTCGACGTCCTTCTCGTTCGTCGTGATGGAGATGACTCTTCTTCTAAATTCACAGCTTTTCGATGTCGTTCGATACTATCTTTATACTCTTCATTACTCATGTAAATAAACTCCCTTTTTTAAAACAGTCTATCATTATTATGACGAATAATTCCCTATTTGGAAATAAGCATTTCCACTCATTACAACAAATTTCGCAATCGATTTAACCAGTCGCTGTTCTCTATTAGTGGTTTTTCTCGTGTAAACGAAAGAATCAAGGAAGAAAATTCTGCATCACACACCGAACAACACGGAGTCTGCTGATCCGTCAAATCTTCCCCATAATATTCTACTAGTTGTTTTCGTATACATCTGTCCTCATAGAAAAGTGACTGAACCGCGAATATATCTTTCATTTTGCCTGCTTTTAAACGGTTAAAATGGGACTCTAATTCCTCATACTGTAATCTTTCCTTCCAATACGACCAGATTCGAAGCTTTGTTTCTTCTACTAATCCATTTTCAACTAACTCTGAGAGAGACCCTTCATAGTGGGTAAATAAAGACAAATCACTTTCATTTACCATTCCATTTGTTTTCGTGAAAATTGTTTTTTCATGGTCACGCTCATGTAAAAGAATAACGGATGCAGATTGAACTCCGTCTCTACCCGCTCTTCCTGATTCCTGCATGTATTCATGAATAGAACCCGGTAAATAATCATGTATGACAAAACGGACATCTGCTTTATGGACACCCATTCCGAATGCACTTGTTGCAACTATCCAATCTAACTCCCCGTTGATGAATTGTTGCTGAATGATGAGTCGATCTTCCTTCTCTAAACCGGCATGATAGGCTACAATAGAATATCCTTTTTGACGCAGGATTTCTGCATAATCATCCGCTTTTTTTCGCGATAACGTGTATACAATTCCCGAAGTAGAAGTTTGATGCATTAATTCTTCTATTCGCTCAAGTTTACTTGTTTCGTTTGGCAGAAACTCTGTTTGATAGTAGATATTGTGTCGATTGACAGATGATTGAAAAACACTCGGTTTCTCTAACCGAAGTACCTTTTCAATATCTTGACGAACCTGCCTCGTTGCAGTTGCCGTTAAAGCAAGCTTTTGTACGTTCGAGTACTCTCCAATCCACTCTTCTAAACGTAAATAATCTGGACGGAAATCTGATCCCCACTGTGAAATACAATGCGCCTCGTCCACGACTATTAGTGAAATGACGGATTCCCGTAGTATGGAACGTACATCTTGCTGCATTAACATCTCTGGCGAGAGAAAAAGATATTTGTACGAATTTACTTGACGAAGGATTTCTCTTTTTTGCACACTCGATTTTAATGAATTAAGAGAAGCACTATTTTTTAATCCCATTTTTTTCATTTGGTCAACTTGATCTTCCATTAAAGAAAGTAACGGAGAAATGATTAAAACTAAACCTGGTAACAAAAGTCCACTTAATTGATAGGTAAGCGATTTTCCCATTCCAGTTGGTAAAAATGCAATGACATCTTCACCAGCTAAAATGCTTGTAATAATTTCTTTTTGAGAACCTTTAAATGAATCATATCCAAAATAGGCATTAAGTGTTTGATCCAGTCTGTCCATTTCCATTCTCCTTCCAAGTTAATAGTAAACGTAATTCAAAGTAGGAAAAAGTTGGTAATAATGGTTTTAATGCAGATAGTTTGAAAGATTCTACATTTTCCAGAACCTTTTCTCCCATTAATCGTTTCGAATCCTCTAAAAAAAACGCCATAACGTCAGGATATACTGATGCGATCTCGACAAAATGATCTTCAATCGTACTACTTTTCAGCCTTCTTTTATTGGCGATGTCATGCAACACATACCCTTGTTGAAATAATTCCCACGTTTTTTGTGCAGAATTTGTCAATTCTTTGCTAGTGTATAAATCAGCACTAATTGACACCAAAATTGGGTATTTCGTTTGTTCCTTTTCAATTGTATGAATCAATTTCTGCAAAATCATCACATAGTAAATATACACATCGTACTTTGTGAGGTGAAATTTATCCGCTAGTTGACTCCAAGTTAACGACGTAACGGATTTTCCACTTAAACGATAGACGAATATAGCTCTTTCAATCGGAGGAAAAATGGCGGAAGTTAATACATTTTCTAATTCACGTAAGACATTCCTCTCTACTCCCTGATAATATGTATTACGTATCCACACCTTCACATATTGGCGAATTCGTTCGTCTCGAATCATTGGAACAAAATGTCGATCTCTTTTAGAAAGATGGGACAATGTTTGAATGATTAAATTCAAACGGTTTCCAAAAATCAACTCATTGCCTTTAAATTTCCAACCGAAAAGTGAAGGAGCAGGGTGATTCTTTCGCATTTCCATCCCCAAAGATGTAAGAATGAGCGATTCCCCTTTTCGGACTATTAATTCCTCTTTCACTAGTTTTTGCAAATACGCATCATATTCCTTTACGTTTAATTTTGGTAGCAAATGAAAAAAAGGATATAGTTTTAGTTGATGAAGATCCTGTATCGTTTGACCTGAACGTTTTCCTTGTAAAATATAGTAAGGTGCACGGAAGGATCTTTCTCCCTTGAAATTTTCGATGAGTTCTAAAAGGATAGAAGTAAAAAGCACGATGTCCCCTCCGCGTCGTAGTAGGTGATGGTTGAAGTTTCGCATAAACAATATTAGAATAAAAAGATAAGCTTGTGAAGTTGGAGCGGATATAAAGGAGAGATTGGAATGGCGAAATACACGATTGTCGATAAAGATACATGTATCGCATGCGGTGCATGCGGGGCTGCTGCACCAGATATTTATGATTATGACGATGAGGGAATTGCGTTTGTTATTTTAGATGATAACATGGGTACGGCTCCGATACCAGATGAACTAGAAGAAGATATGCAAGATGCATTTGAAGGTTGTCCAACAGATTCCATTAAAGTTGCAGACGAATCGTTTGATGGAGATGCGCTTAAATACGAATAATTTAATACCATTAACTCGAACCGTTATTGACTGATTCTATTCAAAAATGGTTCGAGTTATTTTATTGCAAATAAGCACCATTAAAAATCTCTAATAGAAACCTTTTGCTTAAATTGTGAGTGACTGTAAAGTCGATTCGAACATAAAAGCAAAAGCTCCAGAGAAAATCTCCGGAGCTTCGCATTGTATCCTATTGAAAGGATGTTTCTTGTTTTTTTAACCACGGCGACATCGATTTAAATAAAACAACAATCGCAATTGCAACAAGTACACCTTTAATTAAATTGAACGGTAAAATACCTAATACAATTGTTTCTCGTAAAGCACTGCCTGTTAGCTCAGGTGCATGCAAAAAGTATGTGTACATCGGCAAGAAAATTGCGTAGTTTAGCACACTCATTCCAATTGCCATTGCGGCAACACCCGCTGCTAATCCGACTACTAATCCTTTTGTTGACGTAAGTTTATGATAAATGTAATATACTGGCATCATAAACAAAATACTCGTTGCAAAGTTGGCCATTTCTCCTACAGGAACGCCAGTTGGGCTACCGTTTGAAATCCAGTATAAAACATTTTTTAAGAATGCTACGAGAATTCCTGGGATAGGTCCCATAATGACAGCTGCTATTAAAGCAGGTACATCACTGAAGTCCACTTTTAAAAATGGTGGTAATCCCGGTATGGGGAAATTTAACTGCATTAGCACAAAAGAAATACTGCTAAGCATTGCGATTAAGATCATCGCCTTTAACTTTTTGTTGCGCATGTTCCTCTCTCCTTTTGCGATTCACTCCACAAGAAGAAAGGTCGGTTCGTTTCCTCAAAAAAACCCTTAAGTCTTTATCACTTAAGGGAGTAAAAGGCACACTTAAATAAGCGTGTTGTCATTTCACGTGACAAAACACGACCGTACCTTCACCTTCTCCCATCCAGACTATACTGTCGGCTTTGGAATCACACCAAATCCTGCCTATTCGGCTCGCGGGCTCAGAAAACTTGCTTCATTACCGCCGATCGGGAATTTCACCCTGCCCCGAAGATGAATCAATATTAACTTACCTCTCCATTTTATGAAAAAAAAAAGAGTTTGTAAACGTTTCCGCTTACAAATTCCTTTTTATTGGCGAATTTTGTTGTATCCCGCTACTGGAGGTATCTCCTCTCCTACTCTAAATCCTGCCCATTCCTCAAAAGGGAGATTTTTAAATGTAATCGATTTTCCAAAATTACTTGCCGTATAAATTAACCCATCCATCATTGTAGTTAAAGTTTGTCGATCTAACGCATTCACTTCTTCTTGATTAGCAAACGTAACCTGGACGGTTGATTCCGATTCTGTAATATCAAAATCGATGGATGCGGGTAGAACAGATTGTACTAAATCATTTATTTTTTGTCTCATACCATTTGGCGAATTAATCGCATCTGCAACGGATTCAAATACTTCTCCTTCAGGGAAAAAGAAACGAGTTCCATCTTCCATGACGTATAAAAAGATACCCCGTTGATACATACCGTGAAGCAACTTAGTATTCTCAACACTTCCAATATGTGAAAACTCCGCAGCTTCTCCATTTTCCATCTGAGTTGCTAAGTTGTCGTAATTGGGGAACGTGTAATTCATTGTTTGAAAATAGACAGTTTCAGAAGCGGTACCCATATCATACTTGTGATCAGCCGGAAGAGTATGGACTATTGAATCATTTTGTTCCATTAGTTTTCCGTCGTATGGCTGGTATTCATCAAAGCCATAAGTACCTTCATTAAATTCAGCTGCATATCTTTCATATAATTGAAAATTAGTGACATCTACTGTCCCAAAGTCTTCCATTACTTTCTCTTTTGGAATTAACCATGTTATAGGAATAGCTAACGCATTGATTGTTACGCCAAGAGGGAATGGTACATACCCACTTAGCTCTTCTGCGCTGACCAAACTAGAAGTAGATTCCGACTCTTTAGCTTCCATAGTTACGCTCGATTCATCTGCTTCTGTTGGTAGTTGTTCATTTGATTCTATTGAGTACTTATTTGTCGATTGATCCATCGATTCAGTTGCTTGTTGCATATCACCAACAGAGTCTTCCTGCTGTGTCGTAGCGATTAATTTATAGGTAACAAGTGACATAATGAAAATAGCTGCGATAGTAGTAATAGCTGCTATATATTTTTGTTTTATGTGTTTTCTTGGTTTTTGTTGCAATCGTTTATCTTGTATTAATTTATTATAAATGTCACTTTTGTTACGAGTATCCGTCGATTTCGGCAGTTTCCGAAGGAGCTGGTCAATATCTTGATCATTATATTGTTTTCCCAATTAAGACTCCTCCTTTTCTGCCATTTGGAAAATACTTTTAAGTTTTTGAATCCCTCGATGTTGCGTTGTTTTTACTTTTCCTTCTGTCCAACCTAGTACACTAGCAGTTTCAGAAATAGATAAGTCTTGTAAATATCGTAGGATGATTACCATCTTTTGATCGACGGTGCATTGTTCTAATGCAACTATCAATTTTTCAGTCTCTTCCTTCATCATTACTTTGTCATCCGGAAGAATTTCATTGGAAGATAGTTGGTTCTGATCCCAATCAAATAAATCAAATGAATATTTTTTACGGACATTTGTTTTTCGGAAGTGATCGATGGAGACATTTTTTGCAATGGAAAATAGCCATGTTTTCTCCGAGCTTTTTCCTTCAAATTTGTCATAGGCTTTCAAGACTCTTACATACACCTCGTGCATCAAATCCTCTGCTGTTTCACGATGAGTGACTAAATATATAAGAAATTGAAAGACATCTTGATGATACTGATCATAAAGCCTGTTGAAAACGGAGTCATTCATATACTCCCCCCGTTCTTCTAATTAGTCGTCTGGCAAGAAAAAAAGTTTCAGTTTACGAAAAAGGTAATTGAAAAGTAAAAACAGTTCCTTTTCCTTCTTCGCTATCCACCGTTAACATCCCTTCATGCGCCTCAATCATATTTTTAGCGATGGCAAGTCCAAGACCTGTTCCACCTTTTCCTCGTTGTCTTGATTTATCCGCTTTATAAAAACGTTCAAAAACATACGGCAAATCTTCTTTTGGAATTCCAGTACCAGTATCTTCAACCGAAACAGCAAGCATTTGATTATGCATTTTTACATGTAACGTTATTTTTCCATTTGCAGGAGTATGTCGAATTGCATTATCAATCAAATTTGTAAGTACTTGTTCGATTCGGTCTTCATCAATTGAAATTCGTAATGAAGGTGATACAGAAGATGCTGTTTCGAGTAAAATGGATTCCTCTTTCGCTCTCTGAACAAACTTATGAAGAATCCGATCCAAAAACGGGAGTATTTCTACCTCATCTTTGTATAATCTCATTTTCCCAGACTCCATTCTTGCAAGATCTAATAAATCCGTTACAAGCCGAGCCATTCGCTTTGATTCTTCTGAAATAATTTTAATCATTTCTTGTTTTTCTTCTTCGTCGACTACTACACCGTCAACGATTGCCTCACTATATCCTTGTAACATCGAAATAGGTGTTCGAAGTTCATGAGATACGTTAGCAATAAAATCGGAACGTAATTTTTCTAACTGATGATTTTCTGTCATGTCACGTAGAACTGCTACTGCCCCTCGAACTGAATCTCCGCTATATAAAGGACTAATCGTTATGACGTAATAGTTTCCTTCCATTTCAAGTTCTTCTTGCACTTCTTCTTCAAGATGTAACACGTGGTCGAGCATATGATCCATTTCGACTGGAAGTAATTTGTCTGGGTTAGCACCCATTCGGTAATACCATTTTTGCAGCAATTTTTCGGCAGGAGGATTACTAATCATAATCGTATGGTCTCTATTAAATGTAATAACAGCATCCGCCATTGAGGTAAGAATACTTGATAACTGTTCTTTCTCTTGGTTAATAACTTCCAAATGATGCTTCAATTGACGACCCATTTGGTTAAAAGCCACTGCTAATTGTCCAATTTCATCTTTCTGACCGACAGGCAATTTTGTATCAAATTTTCCTTTCGACAGTTCAAAAGCGGCTTCTCGCATTTTTCGTAAAGGTAAAGTAATTCTTGTGGAGAGGAAAAATGCAAAAAATGTCGTTAATAGAAAAGCGATAAAGGCAGAAAGAAAGACAATTTCTGTCGTCTTCTGAGTTGTTCGATGAATTACATCTAAACTTTGATAAATGAATACAGCACCATGATTTTCTTCTTGAACGTCTAATGGAAAACCTAGGACAATATACGATTCCATCTGATTTTCCGATGTTAAAGAAGGAAGAATCATTTCTTTTTGTATCGTATTACTAGAATGAAATGCCTCTTGCAAATCTGGATCTTTTAATAATTGCTTTTGCACACCGGTCCTGTTTAAACCATCGTGTAATGAATACGACACTTGACCTTCTTTTTTTGAAATCAATGCATTCGTGTCTTCTCCTAGGATGTCGGAGATTATTGTTACAGCTTGTTCTACTTCCGTATGTTCATTCACAATACTAGCAATTGTTTCGGCCTCGTTATGCAAATTTTCCTTCGCTTGTTTTGTGTGGTAATCAGAAAAAAATTCGAGCATCAATACAGTAATAATAAAAAGGACAAAGGAAACGAGAAGCAAAATGGTTACCCATAGCTTCCCGACGACACTGTTCCATATTCTATTCATTGATAACCTCAAATTTATAGCCTACGCCCCACACTGTCACAATCATTTTTGCAGCCTTTTCCGAAACACGATTCAGTTTTTCTCGTAAGCGTTTTACGTGAGTATCGACTGTGCGTAAATCCCCAAAGAAGTCATAATGCCATACTTCTTTTAATAATTGTTCGCGATCAAAAACTTTATCTGGTGATTTTGCTAAGAAATATAAAAGTTCATATTCTTTTGGTGTTAAATTCACCTCTGTTCCATCCGCCGTCACTCGATGCGCGTCATGATCAATTGTTAAGTGAGAAAACACTACGAGATCCTTAGACATAGTGGAAGATGGCATTGGCGTCATACTAACAGCTCGACGAAGTACCGCTTTTACTCGAAGCACCACTTCTCTCGGGCTAAAAGGCTTCACAATATAGTCATCCGCGCCAGATTCAAATCCTTGTACACGATTAGTTTCTTCCCCTTTTGCTGTCAATAAGAGAATTGGAGTCGCTTTTTTCTCTCGTAACTCTGTTAATACTTCCATGCCATCTTTTTCAGGCATCATAACGTCCAGTAAGATACAATGGTAATCGTGTTCAATTGCTAGTTCTAATGCTTCTACTCCATTTTCTGCTTCGTCTACTTCATACCCTTCACGTTCTAAATACATTTTCAATAATCGCCGGATACGATCTTCATCATCTACGACTAAGATTCGAATTGCTTCGTTCATATTAACCGCTCCTTCATCAGCTTCTTCTGAAATTTCATGCATACTAATAGCTTGTCCTAACTATAACTACTTTAAATTATACCGATTGTTTTCTAGATAAACCAACAATTCTATGGAAAAGATTGACTAAAAAAAGACTAGCTATCTTTCTCACAAGCAAATTGTTATCCCTCTTTAACAACCGAAGAAGAAAAACAACTTTTTTTGGGAAAATAACTAGTCTTTTCATAAGCTCTTAGTAACTACTTATGCATAACTATGCAAACCAGCAATAATAAGATTTACTGCTACAAGATTAAACATAATAATAACAAATCCGATAACTGCTAACCACGCAGATTTTTCACCATGCCATCCTCTTGAAAGACGTAAGTGTAAAAATGCTGCATAAAATAACCATGTAATAAGTGCCCAAACTTCTTTTGGATCCCAACCCCAGAATCTACCCCAAGCTTCTTGTGCCCAAATCATGGCAAATATTAAGGCTCCTAAAGTAAATACTGGGAAGCCGATCAAGACAGAACGATTTCCAATTTCATCCAAAAGTGTTAAATTCGCTTTTCTTGCCATCGGTTGTAGCATGGAAGAAATGCTGCGACGACCTATTAGTCGAATCAAAAGATAAATTACCACACCGAACATGATCGCCCATGTAACAGTTGTTAATTTTTTTGCATTCACTAGCGCTGGCATTTCAGCAAGTGGTGACATCACATCCGTTGTTACTTGTTCGTATTCATTCATCCCGAAAAGTGCAGGCATGTTATATGTGATTTCTTGAGGAGCACCCTCTTTGTCAACATACGTAAAGTTAGATTCATAACCCATCGCTTGAAAAAGACTAGACGAAGCAACAAAACCTATCACTAATACGATGGTAAACATCACTGCTTCTAACCAAAAACGTTGTTTGGATTTGCGCGTCAAATCGATGCTTTTTAACAAGTACACTAATCCAGCAACCGCACTAATCGCTAAAATCGATTCACCAAGAGCTGCTGTCGTTACATGAATATGTAACCAGTAGCTTTTCAGTGCTGGGATTAACGGATTTACTTCTCGTGGAAACATCGATGCATATCCAATGACGATAATCGCAATTGGAAGAGCAAATACACCGAGTAACGGAGTTCGATAAAGGAAATAAATTAGAATAAATGATCCAACTAACATCATTCCAAAAAATGTCGTAAACTCGAACAAATTACTTACAGGTGCATGTCCTGCAGCGATCCAGCGAGTTATGAAGTACCCAATGTTTAATAAGAAACCGATAACAGTCACTGTTATGCCGATTTTACCCCATTTTGTTTCAGAAGTTGATGCTTCTGTTTTAGATCCTTTAATGGCACCACCGAAAAAGAATGTTCCAATTAGATAACTGATGAATGCAGCAAACAGTAAATTGCTACTTATGGAGACTAATGTTGTCATATCTTTTTCTCCGCCTCCTCTTTTTGTTTCAATATTTCAATATCTTGTTGATCTTCCACTGGGGGTAATCCCCCTGCTTCTCTTACTTGCTCTAATTCTTTTGTAATTGCTAACCAGTTTTTGTTTGTATGGGCTGCTACAGCAAGTTTACCATTTTCTGTTTGATGAATCCAAATTCGTCGATGATTGAAGTAAGCACCTTGAATGACTCCTATCATGAAAATTAATCCACCTAATCCAAGTAGCCACAATGTCTTGTCTTTTCGAATAGCAAGACCAGAAACATCACGCGTTTCCACACCTTTGAAAGCAAGTTTATATTTATTTTCCCCAAGAGGTTCAATATTTTGTTTAATTGCTACAAAACTTGTTTCGCCTTCAGGTGTTTCAGGTGTGAACATTCTTACTAAAAATGCTGGATTATTTGGAAGTGGCGAACGTAACTGAGGTACGCCATTTTCAAATCCTCCAAAGTCTGGATAAACTTGTACAACTTCGACTTTAGATCCATTGCCCAAATCGTATTCGGTTTCTGGATTAATGATATCGATTGTAAATGTTCCTAAACTGTCGCTAGTTGCTTTGTTTTCTAAATCAAATGTCATCGTTTTAAACTCGTTAAGACGGAAATCCATTTGATACACAGCATATCCATCGAATTTTAGTGGCTCATTTACTTGAATATCGTCTTTCTTAACAACTTTTAAATTATCTGTTTGTCCCGGTAATGCATCTTCAGGGGATTGATAAAGTGTGACATTTGTTTGGTAATTTGACGCGATTGTTCCATTTTTCTCAATTGCTTTCCCAAACACTTCATTAGACTTCTCTTGGTCGTAGGTTTCTAAAATAAAATCGTCACTTTTTAAAAAATAGCCAGGAGCACCTGGAATCGCTCTTGTTTCTCCTTCACGAAGCCATAAATGATCATCCACATAGAATCCAGGTAATGAGCGGATCATTACCCCTATTAGGAAAATAATTAGGCCAGCATGATTGATGTATGGACCCCAACGAGAATACCTACCTTTTTCTCCTAAAACTGCGTTGTTTTCCACGCGAACATTATACCGTAGTTCTTTTAACTTTTCTGCGCTTTTCTCTAACGACTCTGAAGGTGTAAATAAACTATCGCCTTCTCCAAAAATTCGTTGGCGCTTCATAAAGCTGTTATGACGACGGACTCGTTGATTTTTAAGAGACTTGTAAAGAGGCACAACTCGGTCAATAGATGCCACAATAATTGAAATCCCTAACATCCCAACTAAAATTTGGAACCACCACGAGCTATACAAGTCGGATAGTCCAAGCATGTTATAAATTTTCCCGAACGTTCCATACACTCTTTCGTAGTATGCGGCAATTTCTGCTTCCCCTGTGACTGGTACATAAATCACTTGGGGCAGAATGGTCCCGATAGCAGCTGCAACTAGTAAAATGACAATAATTGTCACGCCTACACGCACGCTTGAGAAGAAGTTCCAGACTTTATCAATCACACTCTTGTTATACGTTTGAGAACGTCTTGCAGAACCTTCGTATCTCATGTCCATTAACTTTTGATTTTTCATTTCTTCTGTTAAAGGACGCCCACAATTTAAACAAATTTGGGTTCCTTCTGGATTCGTATGTCCACATTTACATATTATTTCGGCCATCTGACAAGAACTCCTTACTCAGGCATGATTTGCGTCATGAAATCCGCAATATTTTGCTCCGACATTTCTCCCGTAATAATCCGTTCGATTTTGCCCTCAGGGTTGATTAAAAATGTCGTAGGAAGCGGATCAATATTGTACGCTTGCATAACACTCTTTTCTTTATCAATCACAATGGGAAAAGTTAAATCGTATTGTTCTGCAAAGCGATTTACTTCCAAATTAGATTGGGCTATATTCACTGCTAACACTTGAACGCCTTTATCTTTAAATTCCTGAAATTGATTGTCCATCGCAGGCATTTCTTTTGCACAAGGCTTACACCATGTTCCCCAGAAATTTAAAAAGACGCCTTGCCCCTTATATTCCGACAGCTGATGTTTCTCACCGTTCATATCTACTAATGTAAAATCAGGAGCTTGATCTCCTACTTCCAAAACTGCCACTTTATCTTTCGTCAAATTGGAATAAATCGTGTAGCCAATTGCGACAACGAGTATGCCTAATATAACTGTTCTCATGATAAAACGCTGATTTTTCGTTTGTGCCACAGGTGATCCCTCCGCCCTATATATCCTTTTAAGTATAGCAAATTAACAAACAGAAACCCTTCATATATTTGAAGGGTTTGTGAACATATTCATGTACCAATTTTACCTGTTTCAGATAACACTCGAAGAAGTTTAACTTCATGCGCAGTTAACTCTCTTGACTCCCCAGGTGATAGTCCGTGAAGAGTTAAAAATGCAAATCGTTCACGTTTCAATTTTTGAACTGGATGTCCAATCTTATCGAACATTCGACGAACTTGACGGTTCTTTCCTTCGTGAATCGTGATTTCCACGATTGCTTTATCAGATGATTTGTCAGCAGATAACATTTTCACTTTTGCTGGTGCGGTTTTACCATCCTCTAATACTACGCCGCGTTCTAAAGAACGTAACTTTTCTTTTGTCGGTATTCCCTTTACTCGGGCAACATAGGTTTTATCCACTTTAAATTTAGGATGCGTCAATTTATACGAAAAGTCGCCATCATTTGTAACGATCAGCACGCCTGAAGTATCGTAATCTAATCTGCCTACAGGGTACAATCGTTCTAAGCGTCCAGGGAACAAATCAGCTACTGTTTTTCTGCCTTTATCATCTGTTACTGCCGAGATAATCCCTCGCGGTTTATATAAAAGAAAATATACTTTTTGTTCTTTTTCAAGCTTAACGCCATCAACTTCTACTACGTCCGCATCCGAGACTTTCGTTCCAAGTTCTCGAATAACTTTTCCATTCACTTTCACTTGACCAGCTAAAATCATTTCCTCTGCTTTTCGCCGAGAAGCAATTCCTGCATGAGCCAAAACTTTCTGTAAACGCTCCACTGTTTCACCTCATTAACTATTTCAAACCTTACGATAAATTATGTCACACTTCCTCAGAAATGAAAAGAAACCAGCAATTCAGACGATAGCTAGTTTCCACTCCCCTATTAATTAGTACGTAATGGATACAAAAAGTGCCAATTACGTTTATCGGATACAATCCATGTTCCAGTATTTTTTGACTGATTCCAGACAATTCGATTCGAAAATCGATCATTATTCGATACTAATAGGGTGACATCTTTTTTAATTTCAAATAAAGGGAGATCGCCAGTAAAAAATTCTCCTTTTGGTATTACTATTTCATTATGATAATTCTCAAATGTCTCTTTTGCTAACATTCGATGCACGTTCCAATCATTCGAATAATTAAGCGTAACGACAATGACAGATTCATTATCTTTCTCAAAAAAAGTTGCCAACGTTCTTCCTGCGGCTTTTGTAAATCCTGTCTTTCCGCTTACAGCATAGTTATTTTCGTGTAATAAACGATGTTTGTTTAAAAAAACCATATTGCCATTCGCGTATCTTTTTGTCGAAATAATTTTCCGCAGAGAAGGATGTTTCATGGCAAAGTACAACATTTTTGCAGTATCTTCACTTGTCGAAAGGTGCGCTTCATTCGGAAGTCCGGAAGGGTTTGTAAATGTCGTGTTTAAAAGACCATATTCACGTGCGTATTGATTCATCAATACGACAAATCCTTCTTCCGTGCCTCCTACCGCGAGTGCTAATGCATGAGCGGCGTCATTTCCAGAGCGTAATAACAAACCGTAAACCAATTCTTCAATGGTATAAGTTGATCCAGCTTTTAAATAGATAGATGATCCTTCTTGCATGGCACTTTCTTTTGAGATCACTACTTTTTTCGTTAAATCGATTTCATTCACCACAACAAATGCTGTCCAGATTTTAGTCAAACTCGCTATAGGTAATAGTTCTTTTTCATGTAATCCTTGAAGAATTCGACCCGATTTACCATCCATCACGACGAAACTTTGTGATGCTGCATGTGCAGTTCCAATAGGGCTTAAAAGTATGGCAATAACAAGCACAAGAAAAAATTTTTTCACAAAATCCCCTTTTTACTTTTCTTCTTGATCATGAAACGCTTCTTGAAATTTCGTTAAAAAAAGATCCGTTTGTTCCAATTGATCCGTCTCATCTTCTTGTTCCAGTAAAGGAGGAAGTTCTTCTAACTGATTCAGACCAAACAAATGTAAAAATTCTTTTGTCGTTCCGTACAATATTGCACGTCCTGTCCCTTCAGCTCTACCTACTTCTTGAAGCAATCCCTTGGAACTTAACGTTTGTAAAGGACGCTCACATTTTACTCCACGTAAGTTTTCAATTTCTACTCGTGTGATGGGCTGTTTATACGCAACAATCGCAAGTACTTCCAAAGCCGCTTGCGATAGTGATTGATTTGTTGGGTTGTCTACTAACTTTTGAACGATATCTGAGTTGCTAATCTTCGAAATTAATTGAAATGTTCCTGCGAGTTCTTTTAACTCAATGCCACTTTCCACTCTCGTTACATAAGTTTCTTGCATGTTACGGAGGATTTCTTCTACTTCTTTTGTCGAGCAATCAATTAATACAGCTAATTGCTTTGCGGTTAAACCATCATCTCCAGCAACAAATAATAGGCTTTCCATTTTACTCATCAATTGTTCCAATTTCTTCACCAATCCAATCCTCATTCACTAACTTTACTGCCAAGTCATCAAAGTTATATTCTTGCTTCACATGAATAATGTCGCGTTTCATTAATTCCAATATCGACAAAAATGTCACGATAATACGTGATTTATCATCATAAGGAAATAACTCGGAGAATAAACAGTGACCATTCGTTTCTTTTAATTTTTCAACGACAGATATCATTTGATCTTTTACAGATATTTCTTGGCGCGCTATGCGAGTTGAAAGAGGTGCTCGTAAAACTTTTCTTCGCATCATTTTTTGGAATGCACCTAACATATCATAGACATTCATCTGCTCTTCAAATAATACTAATTGTGTAGTAGGTTGAAATTGAGACAAATCCATTGGTGGACGTGTAAAGTATTTCCCTCGTTCTTTTTCCATTTCTTCTAATTGCATTGCAGCAGTTTTGAATTTCCGATATTCGATTAAGCGTTGAACTAATTCGTCCCTCGGGTCTTCATGATCTACGTCTAACTCTGCTTCGTCTAATTCACCTTCATGAATGGGTAATAACAACTTACTTTTGATCGCTAATAGTGTAGCGGCCATTACTAAATATTCGCTCGCTTCATTTAACTCTAGCACTTGCATAGCATGGATATGTTCGATATATTGATTGGTCAATTCTGCCATTGGAATATCATAGATATCAATTTCCAAGCGATTAATTAAATGCAATAATAAATCCAATGGTCCTTCAAATGCATCAAGTCGTACATTATATGACATACTTCTCCACCTTAACCCGTAAACATAATACTTAATTATATAGGAAGGATTGGTTGGATGCATCCGTTGTTTCATCCACTTTTTTTACAATATATTCATTATTACAATTTACATCAAGATTTTTTTGAATGCCATGAGGTATTAGAAGAATACTGGAAAGATGTTGCACCGAAGGAACGTGACCATCCTCTTGTGGGATATATTTTACTAGCAACAGGTATGTACCATTGGAGAAGAAAGAATTATCGAGGGGCAAATCGCTCATTTAAAAAAGCGTTATCGCGTCTACCAAAAGAACATTTATTTCTAGAATACATGGATCAGGTAACATTAAAACAAAATATTTTAGTTGCACTCCGTCACACCGAAAATGAAAACGATTTTTTATTTTCCCCGCTACCGGTAAAAGAACCCCTTTTAACAAGTGCTATTTCTTATCCTATGCCTCCATCTCAGGAGGAAGAATACCTTTTACACAAGCATTTATTAAGGGATCGAAAAGATATAGTACAACAACGAGAAAAAGCGTTAAAGGAAAATAAGAAGAAACGCAGGAAGGCAAAATCAAATGCGGATAAAAAAAACAATGACACAATAAAAGACTAACTTCTCTTACTGTGTCATTGTTTTATTATGCTTCAGTGCATTTTTCAAAGAAAGATTTAGTTTGTGCGCTTGCTGTAAAGGATTCACATGATAAGATAGTTTTTACTTTATCTACCATTGTTTTCCCGATTCCTTCTCCTCGATGAGAAGGATTGACTGTTATATGGTGAATGGTACAAATTCCATCAACAGATTCTACGCCAATTAGCCCAACGAAATCTTCTTCCTTCTTCCAAAGAAAAAGATGCCAGTTCGGATCCGTTTCATACGTATGAATGGTATCTTGGAGTTTTTTAAATTCTTTTTCCTCTGGCATAAAAGATAACAAACCCATTGCAATCTTCTCTCCAGATTTTTTATATCGTAATAACATAATTATCCCTCTTTTTTTACCGCATACAACATGAACTATCCTATCATGATTACCCGTGACTATTCAACTTTTAGACAACGAACACATTTTAGTAAAGAATCTTTACGCGATAAATAGCCAGTAAATAATACCCCATACAACAACAAACAACAAAAGAAAAATGAGAAGATTGCGATTCGAAGACTTCATCCTCGCGACACCTCGCTATCTAATAGGAAAAGCTCCTGACGCACAAGATCTTCTAACGATTCGCGCTTTACCACCAGTTTACTTTTTCCATCTTCTACAAACACAACTGCTGGCTTTTGTAATCGATTGTAGTTACTTGCCATGGAGTAGCCATAAGCGCCTGTGCAATGTACTGCCAATATGTCTCCTGCTTCCATGGACGGAAGGAAAATATTTTCAATTAATTTATCGCCTGATTCGCAGCACTTCCCTGCGATGGTGACCAATGTATTTGCTGGGTGATTTCCTTTATTGGCAACTATCGCATCATATTTTGCTTGGTATAGCGCAGGACGAATATTATCAGACATACCTCCATCCACCGCCACGTAAGAAGCTTTTCCTGGAATTTCTTTTGATGATCCAATCGTATATAAAGTTGTTCCTGCATCTCCAACAAGAGATCTACCAGGTTCGATCCATATTTCGGGAAGTGGAAATGAAGCCTTCTCGCAAATCCGTTTCACGGACTGAATCATATCCTCCACATACCTCGAAGCTGGCAATGGATGATCTTCTTTTGTATAACGTATGCCAAATCCTCCACCAAGGTTCAGGACAGAGCATGTAAAGCCATCCTGTGTTTTCCATTCCACCATTTTGTGTAACAATTTTTCAGCTGCTAATGAAAACGCAGCCGTATCGAATATTTGGGAACCAATATGAGCATGAATTCCGAGAAGATTCATGAACGGTTCCTCTTTCACTAACTGAAAAGCTTGATCTAATTGTCCATTTTCTAAATCAAATCCAAATTTCGAATCAGATTGTCCTGTTGTAATATAATCGTGCGTGTGCGCTTCAATACCAGGCGTAACTCGAAGAAGTATCGGCATTGAGTATTGGTATTCCTGTAGGAGTCTTCGCAAAACGTTAATTTCGTGAAAGTTATCGACAACAATGCATCCAATTTTTTCTTCAATCGCGTATTTTAACTCTTGTTCACTTTTATTATTTCCATGAAAATGAATTTTCTCTTTAGGAAATCCAGATTGAAGAGCTGTATACAGTTCTCCCAAAGAAACAACATCTAACGAAAGTTCCAGTTCCTTTGCTAATTGGTACATTGCAATGCTTGAGAATGCTTTACTTGCATACGCAACTTGTGCTGGTGTTTCTAAGTTTTTAAATGTCTGCATAAATGCATTAGCCCGTTCTTTAATGAGGGCCACATCATAGACAAATAGTGGAGTTCCATATTCTTTCGCTAAATCTAGTGTATTTATTCCAGCGATGATTAAGTGTCCATCGTTATTTACCGTTTTAGTACCTACAAAAGACATGTTCTTCTCTCCTTCAACGTTCAATAACTGAACTTTACCACGGAGAAGGTCGAGTCGCAATCACTCTTGTTCTAGGAAGACATCGTTCAGTAGTGACTGTTGAGAAGAAAGCACCATAGCATTCCTACCGATTTATTTCCTTAAGAAGAACGCGAGCGGTTTTTCGCATGAACAATATAAGGTCGTAAGGCATTCACTGCTAATGGTTGTCGCACAATTACTCGAAATAAAGCTTTAGGGAAAAATGGAACAATTGGCCATAAATAAGGAACGTTTAATGGTTTTAAATAGACGAAATGCAAATAGAGAATTGTTAGTAGTAGAAAAAGTCCAGGAGCACCAAAAATAACACATGCTAGCAGTAGAATCACTCGAATCATTTTGACAACAACACTCAATTCATATGAAGGAATAGAGTAAGTGAAAATCGCACTAACTGCCAAGTATAAAATAACTTCTGGCTGGAATAATCCCACGTCTATCGCTATTTGTCCAATAATAATCGCAGCTACTAAGCCCATTGCAGTCGACAAAGGAGTTGGTGTGTGAATGGCCGCTAATCGTAAATACTCCAACCCAACATCCCCCAGTATTAGTTGCAGAAATACAGGAATTTTAGAACTTTCTTTTGGTCCGATAAACGAAAGTGCATCCGGTAGCGATTCTGCATTCGACGTAAGCAAGTACCAAATAGGGATCAGTAAAAAACTCATGAAAAAACCGGTAAACCTTAGAAAATGAACAATTGTTCCAACAGATGGTGCTTGTCTATATTCTTCAGCATGTTGAAGGTGATGAATAAGTGTTGTAGGAACAAGTAAAACAGATGGAGACGTATCCACTATAATGGCAATATGCCCCTCTAAAAGGTGAGCCGCACATGTATCTGCTCTTTCTGTATATCGTGCAAACGGCATGGGGTAATAACTTTGTTTAAAGAGCAATTCTTCTAGAGATTTATCTGTCATAGTTAAACCATCATGGTCTACTTGTTGAATTCTCTCACGTAAAAAAGTAAGTATTTCGGGATTTGCAATATCCTCTAAATAACAAAATGCTACATCCACTTTTCCACGTTTGGATACTTGGTATTTTTCCAAACGCAGCTGAGGATCCCGAATTCTTCGTCGTACTAACGTTGCATTTTGTAAAATATTCTCTGTAAAACCATCTCGAGATCCACGAATGACCTTTTCATTGTCGGGTTCCTCTGGCTGTCTGCCTGGATAATTTCGCACATCAATTGTATATGCTTGTCCAGTAGATAAAACGATACCTAAAGGACCACTTAAAATCGCTGTCAACCACTCTTCTCTAGTGGTATACGTTTGTAGAGAATGAAAGGGAAGACTTTTTGTCAACCGATCATCTAACGATGAAAACGTATCAGACTCATTTGGGCTAGCCGTAATATTCGTTAGCAGTTGTGTCAGTACCGCAGAATCAATAAAACCAGTTACATATACTATAAGCGCAGGTGTATTCCACAGTTGAATTTTTTTCATTCCCACATCAAAACAGCTTTCAGACGGAAAGGTCTTTTTAAAAAATTGTTCTGCGTCATCTAACTGTTCAAATAGCCTATTCGTCATAACATAGTCCCTTTCGAATCTGCGTATACCGGCGTGAACCATTCTTTTAATTGAATTAATATTTTCTTCTCTAACCTCGAAACTTGCACTTGAGAAATTCCTAAGCGATTCGCAATATCACTTTGTGTACAGTCCATATAATAGCGCATGTAAATAATCGTTTGTTCTCGCTTGTCTAGCTTCGAAAGCAAATCTTTTAATGGAATATGATCAAACGGTTTTTCAGATCGATCATCTTTTAATTGATCCATTAACGTCAATGTATCTCCTTCACCTTCAAATAATTGTTCATGCAAAGAAGCTGGATCGCGCAGTGCATCTGATGCCAATACTAAATCATCAACGGAAACATCCATTAATTTAGATAGCTCTTCGAGTGTAGGATGTCTTTCATGATCTCTCGTAAATTCTTCCGTCGCTGCACGCATACGAAAATTGAGTTCACGTATCGAACGACTAACTTTTACCATACCATCGTCACGTAAGAAACGTTGTATTTCTCCAATAATCATTGGTACTGCATAAGTGGAGAATTTCACTTCATACGATAAGTCGAATTTATCAACAGACTTCATCAACCCAATGCAGCCAATCTGAAAAAGATCTTCTAAGTCTGCCCCTCTATTAGTGAACCGTTGAACAATCGACCAAACTAGCCGTGTATTTCCTTCAATCATTTTCTTTCGAGCAATGACATCACCATGTTGAGCTGCAAAAATGAGTTTCCGCATTTCTTCTTGTGTTAACAAAATGGAGGATTGTTCCTGCAAGAACGTCATACGGAACTTACTCCTGTCAAGGGTCTCACCGCTTGAAAGACTTTCTTAAATCGCACCACCGTTCCTTTCCCAATCGCGGTTTCCACTTGGAACTCGTCAGCGAACGTTTCCATGATTGTAAATCCCATCCCTGATCGCTCTTCTAATACTTTCGTTGTATATAATGGCTCTTTTGCTAATTCCAAGTTTTCAATTCCACTACCTTGATCAGAAACAACGACTTCGATCATTCGCCCTTCTCGTTTAGCACTAACCGTGATGACTCCTTTTCCGTCCTCTTGATAGCCATGAATAATGGCATTCGTCACTGCTTCTGACAAAATCGTCTTACACTCCGAAAGTTCTTCCACAGTTGGATCAATTGTCGACAAAAAACTTGTAATCACCATTCTAGCTAATCGTTCATTTTCCGTTTTTGCAATAAAAGATAATGTCATTTCGTTTTCCATAAAGTAGCACCCCCTATTTGTTCTAACACTTGATCTTCGGTTTCTTCTGAAACAAATGGCGATAATCCTGAAAACTGAAATATTTTCTTTAGAGTAGGTGAAGAGCAGAGAATCTTCGTCGTTCCACCGTAGACCTGTAACTCTCTTATTCTTCCAAGAATTAAACCAATCGCAGAACTATCCATAAAACTGACTTGATGAAAATCCCATACTAATAGATCGCATTTTCTCGCATAAATCACTGTTTGTAAGGCTTTTTTAAGTTCTCGAGTTTCATGATTTCCTAACTCACCCACAACTCGAATAAGTAATGCTGTTTCTGTAACTGGAATAATGGTAAATGCCATGAAATTCCCTCCTTTTCCAACTTGTATTCGTGACTGCAAATACCAAATCCTTGTCAACGACAATACTAGAAGAAAAGATATATGATTCGACAATTTCTACTGACACCTTCAGTTTCGCCATGATTTAGAAGATTTATTCTTTCAAGTTAAAAGAAATAGTGGAAGAAAGAATTAAAGTCAGGTAAGTCCTTTTAGTAATGGAGGAAAGAGCTTGTGACGGTGAGCAAATTAGTAGTATTCACACATATAAATGATACATTGATAAAGGCAATAAACTCGCACAATTAAGAGAACGATTTTTGTAAGGGGACGGTCGATTCTCGCAGACAGGCGATCGATTATTGGATATAGCCATTTGAATCCTAATAAATGAAAAAACCGCAAGCATACTTCTTTAGAAGTACGTTTACGGTTCATTGATCAAGTCATTATTTATTTCCTTCAAATTTAGGCAGTAATAATTTCTTCGATTAACTGCGGCACTGTTGGTTTATTGTCCGAAATCTCCATAAACTCAAGAATACGATCGCTCACTTCCGCTACATCTGAGTTATTGGCAAAAATGGTTGCTAATACGTCCCCTTCTTGCACACGATCTCCGACTTTTTTGTTTAATAAAATTCCAACTGCTAAATCAATTTCAGATTCTTTCGTTGCGCGCCCTGCACCTAAAAGCATCGCTGCTGTGCCAATTTCGTCTGCTTCAATAAAGGAAATATAGCCACTTTTACGAGCTTTCACGTGATGTTTGTAACTTGCTTGTGGTAATTTTTCTAAATCGTCAATACTTGTTTCGTCTCCACCTTGTGCTTTAACAAATAATTTAAAGATTTCAAGCGCTTTTCCATTGTCGATAACTTCTTGTAGCATGGATCGTGCTTCTTCTAGTGTACCGGCCTTGCCACCTAATACAACCATTTGGCTGCCAAGTACTAAGCAAAGCTCGGTTAAATCTGCTGGACCTTTACCTTGTAACGTTTCCACTGCTTCTTTCACTTCAAGGGCATTTCCTATAGCGTATCCTAACGGTTGACTCATATCTGATATAATCGCCATCGTTTTTCTTCCTACACTATTTCCGATTTGCACCATTGCTTTTGCAAGTTCCCTCGCATCCTCAACAGTTTTCATGAAGGCACCTTCGCCTGTTTTCACGTCAAGAACGATTGCGTCTGCGCCAGCAGCAATTTTTTTACTCATAATGGAGCTAGCGATTAAGGGAATACTATTTACTGTCGCTGTTACATCTCGTAATGCGTACAATTTTTTATCCGCAGGTGTTAAATTCCCACTTTGACCGATAACAGCTAATTTAAGTTCATTCACTTGTTGGATAAAGTCTTCTACAGATAACTCAACATGAAATCCTTCTAAAGCTTCCAATTTATCGATCGTACCACCTGTATGACCGAGTCCTCTTCCACTCATTTTCGCAACTGGAACACCCACTGCTGCTACTAGTGGACCTAAAACTAAGGTAGTTGTATCGCCGACGCCGCCGGTGGAATGTTTATCTACTTTAATGCCTTCAATCGCAGATAAATCTATTTTATCTCCCGAATTTACCATTGCCATTGTTAAATCAGCACGTTCACGGTCCGTCATATCTTGGAAGTAAATTGCCATTAGTAAAGCACTTACTTGATAGTCTGGAATTTTTTCAGCTGTGTACTCCGAGATGAAAAATTGAATTTCTTCCGTCGTTAACTCATTTCCATCTCTTTTTTTCTCGATAATATCGACAAATCTCATGTTAATTCGCCTTCTTTTCTTCTAATTCTGATAAAAAGCTTTTGCCAAATGCAGGTGACTTAACGTCGAAATTATCGGCTATTGTAGCTCCAATATCAGCAAAAGTCTCACGCGTAGGTAGCTCATATCCATTTTGAATAGATGGAGAGAAAATCAATAACGGAACATATTCTCTCGTATGATCGGAACCTGTAAACGTTGGGTCATTCCCATGATCAGCAGTGATGATGAGTAAATCATCTTCTTTTAATTTAGCAAAAACTTCATGCAGTCTAGCATCAAAAGCTTCTAATGCTTCTCCATATCCTTGTGGATCACGACGATGACCAAACAACGCATCAAAATCAACTAAATTCAAGAAACTAATTCCTGTAAAATCTTTTTCTAATACATGAATAAGTTGATCCATACCATCTTCATTACTTTTCGTTCGAATGGACTCCGTCACACCTTCGCCGTTGTATATATCCGATATTTTCCCAATTGCAATAACATCCAAGTTCGCATCTTTTAATTCATTCATGACTGTACGTTCGAAAGGTTTTAAAGCGTAGTCATGTCGATTTGTTGTACGTTCGAAATTACCCGGACTTCCGATAAATGGTCGAGCTATCACACGTCCAACTAAGAATTCGGGCTGCAATGTAAGTTCACGAGCTATTTCACAAATACGATATAACTCATCTAGAGGAACAATTTCTTCATGTGCTGCTATTTGTAGAACTGGATCTGCTGAAGTATACACAATAATAGCACCTGTTTTCATGTGTTCTTCCCCAAGCTCGTCTAGAATCTCCGTCCCACTAGCTGGTTTGTTTCCAATTACTTTTCTACCCGTCTTTTCTTCTAATTGTGAAATCAATTCTTCTGGAAACCCATCAGGATACACTTTAAATGGAGTGTCAATGTTTAACCCCATGATTTCCCAGTGACCCGTCATCGTATCTTTCCCTACGGAAGCTTCCTGCATTTTCCCATAAACAGCTGTTGGAGCATCTACTGGATTTAAGCCAGTTAATGATTCAATATTTGCTAAACCCATTTTTTCTAATTGAGGCAATTGAATCGTTTTCATATGTTTTGCAATATGTCCTAAAGTATGTGACCCTGTATCTCCGAACGCAGCAGCATCCGGAGCTTCTCCGATGCCCACAGAGTCCATAACGATTAAATGAATACGATTATATTTTTTTCCCACTATTTACTCACTCCTTATCTTCATTTAGTGTAACAAAATGATTGCAAAAATACACGTCAGACCTCTGACATAATCTTTACGCTCTTGGATGAAATTGCGTATACACATCTTTTAAGCGGGTCTTACTTACATGCGTATAAATTTGGGTCGTTGAAATGTCGGCATGTCCAAGCATTTCTTGAACTGCTCTTAAATCTGCTCCGTTTTCAATTAAATGAGTTGCAAACGAATGTCTAAAAATATGTGGCGTAATATCTGTCTTTATCCCCGCTTTTTTAGCATACTCTTTGAGAATCTTCCCAATTCCTTGTCTGGTGAGCGAGTTACCTAAATGGTTTAAGAAAAAATGGTTACTTTTAGTAGCATTTAGTTGAAATTCACCACGTGCATGAAGTAAATAGTCTTCGCAAGCAGCAATTGCTTTATTTCCAAGAGGAATTATACGTTCTTTTCCACCTTTCCCAAATACTCTTACAAAACCCATCGATAGATGAATGTCCTCCATCGACAATTCAATGCATTCGCTAATTCGCATACCAGTTCCGTAAAGGAGTTCAAGAATGGCAAGATCTCTTTTTCCGATAGCCTTTTCTCTATTTGGCATAGTTAGAAGCATATCAATTTCGTCTAGTGACAATATCTTTGGTAACGTTTTCTCCATCTTTGGCATTTCAACATGCATACTAGGATCAGAATCCATGATGCGTTCTCGTACTAAAAACTGATGAAACGATCGAATGGAGGAAATATGTCTAGCCATGGTTTTAGCTGTCTTACCTTCTGATTTTAATTGCGCTAAGTAGTGCAAAATGATGGTTCGATCGATTTGTTCGAACGAACTAATTCTTTTTTCTCGTTCTAAATAGTTCAGATAATTGACTAAATCTCGTTCATAGGAGAGCAATGTGTTAGTAGCTAACTGTCTTTCTACACGTAAAAAATGAAGATAGTCCTCTAAATTCTCTTTCCATTTCATCCAATCATTCTCCTCCTATCATGTGTAAAAGAACGAACAAAAAAAGACAGCATTAACTGCTATCTTTTTAATCCGTTGAATCGTTTTCACGGTCATGGCAACGATGACATATACCATGAAAAGTTAGACGATGATCTTTTATCATAAAATTCCATCTTTTCTCAACTATTGCTTCCACATCTTCAAGCAAATCTTCTTGAATTTCATCCACGGCACCACATTCAATACATACTAAATGGTGATGAAAATGAGTTGCTCCTTCTTGTCGAAGATCATACCGAGATACACCATCGCCAAAATTGATTTTATCCACTACTTTTAATTCGGTTAATAACTCTAATGTACGATACACAGTTGCTAGTCCAATATCAGGTGCTTTGTTTTTCACTAATAAATAAACGTCTTCCGCACTTAAATGATCCTCTTCATTTTCTAAGAGGACGCGGACAGTTGCTTCCCGTTGCGGCGTCAGTTTATAGCTAGCATTATGTAATTGTTTTTTAATACGATCAATACGGGTCTCCATATGACGCCCCCCTAAACTTCTACTAGTATACCAAAAGGGATCATAGAGAGACAAGATGAAGACGAGTGAATAGATGTAATTTTGGCGAAGCTCTGACAAAACGGACAAAATGAGGCATGATTGATGGAATTCGTACTGCTATGAACCTAGAATTTTATACAATAAATAATCAAGTACAAAAAGAATGCCCAGTATACAACATCCAGCAATAAAAGCATTTCGTTTGTTGACAAAAGCGAGGAAGAAATAACCGCTACAAAGAACAATTCCAAATGGAAACCACCAAACGGAATATTTCATTACGGACTCCACATGCTCGATTAAATACATAGAGCCCATTCCGAGTAGAACCGCTTTACTAATTGGGAAAAGCAATACAAAATGGGTTAATTTTGTGTGCGTTTTAAACAGTAAAAATACAGCAAAAAAGACAAGCGTTTGAAAGCTATAAAGTTTAACCGAAGTAGTTGAGGATGATATGAGACGGTTATCAAATAATGCTAACGTATCTGTTGTTGCATAAATGGGAAACTGCTGGTATAACACAATACCAGCTAAATACCCGAAAATAAGTAGTCCGATTGCTTGTCCAATTTTCACGTTCATCCACTCCTTTACAAGAAGTATATGAAGGATGTACCCAACATTAGGACATTATTTCACATTCATTTTCGCCCATATAACGGCATAAGCCGTTTTTGCATCGAAAATTCGTTCACTTAAGACAGCATCTTCCATTTCAACAACAGAATATTCATGAACATCGATAAATTCATCTTCGTCCATGGCAAGGTTCGAGTGGGAACGGGTTAACTCCTCCGCCACAAACAAATGAATTATTTCATCCGCAAATCCTGGAGAAGTAGAAAAAGATTGCAAGTATGTCCACTTATTTGCAAGATAACCTGTCTCTTCTTCCAGCTCTCTTTTTGCTGTCATTTCCGGAAGTTCCCCTGCTTCTAATTTGCCAGCGGGAATCTCTACTATAGTTCGCTCAAGTGCTTTTCGATATTGTTCCACCATCACAACTTTCTTCGTATCTGTTATCGCAATAACTGCGACAGCGCCTGGATGCTTCACAATTTCTCGATTAGAAGTTCTTCCGTTCGGTAGTTGAACTTCATCTACTTGTAATGAAATAACGTTTCCTTTAAAAATTTCAGTCGATTGAAGTGTTTTCTCTTCAAATTTGCTCATGGAATTCACATTCCTTTCTAAATAGATACTGCTCATTGTACCATGGAAAAAAGGAGGTACGATTATGAAGACTCGTCAATTAGGAAAAAGTTCCCTTCAAGTAACGGAATTAGGTTTTGGCTGCATGTCACTCCCAACAAACGTCACCGATGCACATGAAATTTTAGACAGTGCATATGAAGGTGGAATTCGTTATTTTGATACTGCAGATTTATACGACAAAGGAAAGAACGAAGAAATTGTCGGTTCGTGGCTGCAAGGTAAAAGAAAAGAGATTATTCTCTCCACTAAAGTAGGGAATGTTTGGAATAAAGACGGGGAAACCTGGCATTTTGATTCCTCCCCTCAACATATTCGTGAAGGTGTATTCAAAAGTCTCACTCGATTAAAGACAGATTATATTGATTTGTATCAGCTGCATGGCGGTACAATGGAAGATAATTTAGAAGAAGTAGTTCATACAATGGAAGCGTTGAAAAAAGAAGGGGTTATCCTAGAATACGGGATCTCGTCGATTCGTCCTAATGTGATTAAGCGGTTTATTACTGACTCATCAGCTGTATCGGTGATGATGCAATTGAGTTTAAAGGATCGACGTCCAGAAGAATGGCTTCCGTTATTAGCCAAAGAAGAAGTTAACGTAATAGCTCGTGGTCCTTTATCAAAGGGTGAACTAACTGCTTCCCCTGAGCTTTATGCTAGTGCATTCCGCTATATTCTATCCTTCCCTGAGGTAAGTACGGCTTTAGTAGGGGCTAGCCATGTCAAACAGATAGAAGAATCGCTAAAAGCTTACTCTACTCCAATAAATGATCATGTTTTTCAATCAATCTTAGCCCAATATCCTTTAGATACCTACGAAGAACATCGAGAATAATGCTAAGAACTATTTACGTATGTAAAAAATCCGAACGAATTCAACTCTTAAAAACATGTCGAATTCGTCCGGATATTTTTTTATTACCTAGGAATTTTCCTTTTTGTGTAAGGAGCTCACTTCTTCTAATACTTTGAACCTTTCATGCCATGCTCATTAAACAATTCCTCGAAAGATTTGTTTTTTTCTCGCATTCGTCTTTCTTTTGCTTCTCTCTCATGTCGTGCTTTCTCTTGTTCTTTTTCGACATTTTTTAAGTCTATTTTTAATTGTTGAAGTTGTTCTAAAGTTTGATCATTCATTGTTTACACCTTCTTACTTTTTCACAATTGTTGCAACGCCTTGTCCACCACCGATACATAGTGTAGCAAGTCCATATGTTACGTCACGTTTTTGCATTTCATGAAGCAATGTAACTAAAATGCGCGCTCCACTTGCACCGATTGGATGCCCAAGCGCAATGGCTCCGCCATTTACATTTAACTTTTCGTGATCAAATGACAATTCACGATCCACAGCAATCGATTGAGCAGCAAATGCTTCATTTGCCTCGACTAAATCCATGTCACCTAGCGATAAGTTTGACTTTGTTAAAACGTTTTTCACCGCTTGAACAGGACCAATTCCCATGATAGATGGGTCTACGCCGGCAGAAGCATTTACAACGATAGATGCAAGTGGGGTTAAACCAAGTTGATCTGCCTTCTCTTTTGACATGACGACTAGTGCAGCAGCACCATCATTAATGCCGGAAGCATTACCAGCTGTAACGGAACCTTCTTTTTTAAATGCTGGACGGAGTTTCGCTAGTTTTTCTGCGTCTGTTCCTTTTTTCGGGTATTCATCCGTATCAAAAATAATTGGATCCCCTTTTCGAACGGGAATTTCAATTGGCACAATTTCATCCTTAAATTTACCACTTTCAATTGCAGCAGCCGCTCTTGCTTGTGATCGCGCGGAAAATTCATCTTGTTCTTCCCGCGAAATCGAGTAACGATCGCATAAATTTTCAGCAGTAATACCCATATGATAATCATTAAACGCACACCATAGACCGTCCGAAATCATGCTATCCACGACTTTTTGATCGCCCATGCGGAAACCATCGCGAGCATTCATTAATAAATAAGGAGCTTGACTCATGTTTTCCATTCCACCAGCAATAACAACATCTGCATCTCCTGAAACAATTGCTTGGGTAGCTAAATGGACTGCTTTCAATCCTGAACCACATACCTTATTAATCGTCATAGCAGGTACTGTTTCTGACAAACCAGCTTTAATAGAAGCTTGTCTAGCAGGATTTTGACCTAAACCTGCTTGCAGTACATTCCCCATTATTACTTCGTCCACTTCTTCTGGATTCAATCCCACACGGTTAATCGCTTCTTTAATGACAATTCCACCAAGTTCTGTAGCAGATATGTCTTTTAAAGCTCCTTGAAAAGATCCGATCGCTGAACGAACAGCGCTTACAATCACAACTTCTTTTGAATACATACGTCCTATCCCCTTTAATTTAACAGAAATAAATTGCTTAATTTCCCCACACGTCTATACAATAGAAATGGAGGGGATTTACATGAATAGTTTACCAAAGAATGTGACAATTATCGAGGTAGGAGCAAGAGACGGATTGCAAAACGAAAAAAGAATCGTTCCTACAGAAGTCAAATTACAATTTATAAAAGCATTACAACGTGCAGGTATCACAGAGATGGAGATCACGTCATTTGTCTCTCCTAAATGGGTGCCACAAATGAGTGACCATAAAGAAATCGTCCAAAGTGTAACGCAATCAGGTCGTCAATTTGTGTTAACCCCAAATGAAAAAGGAATTCATTCCGCTATGGAACTCGGGGTGAAAAGTATAGCGGTATTTGTAGGTGTCAGTGACTCATTTAATAAGAAAAATATAAATAAGACAACCTCGGAAAGTATGGAGGAGCTGCGTCCATTAATACGCCAATTAAAAGAGCAAGATATTTTTGTTCGTGCTTGTATTTCTACCGCATTTTACTGTCCGTTTGAAGGGAAAATCGAACCAGAAAGAACCTATGAGATTTGCCAGCAATTTGTGGATATGGGCGTAGATGAATTGAGTGTAGCAGATACGATTGGAATGGCTAGTCCATCAGAGAGTTATGAACTCTTTTCTATGATAAGTGAAAAACTTCCAAACGTTTTGTTAACTGCTCATTTTCATGACACGAGAAAAATGGGTTTAGCGAATATTTATGCTGCCTTACAAGCAGGCATTCATCGTTATGACTGTTCCGCTGGTGGTTTAGGAGGTTGTCCTTTTGCACCGGGTGCTACAGGTAATGTTGCAACGGAGGATGTTTTAAATATGCTCGATCGACTAGGCATTGAAACAGGAATCCAACTTGACAAATTACTTGAGGCAGTAAAAATTATTGAGCCGTATGTCTCAAGACCTATCGAAACGGGTATGTATACGTTATCGAAAAGTGTTTAAATCAGGGGGGCTAGTCGTGAGAAAAAGAATTTTCTGGATTACTAGTATTGTATCAACCTTATTAACAACAGCTGCTACTCTATTTGGGTTCATCTTTACAAGCCGTTTAATGTATTTAAAGAAAAAGGAAGATCAATTTATTCTTGATCGAGAATTAAATGCAAAGCGCTTCGACGAGGCATGGTTTCAAACGGTCAAAAAAGAAGAAAAATGGATAGACACCAACAATGGATATCAAATCAAAGCCGTATTTTTAGAACCACTTGAAACGAAAAATTATGTAATTATCTGTCACGGCGTCACGGAAAATAAAATTAATTCAATGAAATATGCACGTCTTTTCGAGCGGTTAGGATTTAATTCCGTCGTATATGATCATCGACGTCATGGAGATTCTGGCGGTAAAACGACTAGTTTTGGGCATTATGAAAAAATGGATTTACAAAATGTTGTAGAAGCTGTAAAAGAACATGCAGGTTCAGAGGCAGTTATCGGAATTCACGGAGAATCAATGGGAGCAGCTACCACCATTTTATATGCAGGCACGTTAGAAGATGGCGCAGATTTTTATATCGCCGATTGCCCATTTTCGGACTTTACGGATCAACTTCTCTACTTAATGAGAAAAGAGACTCCACTTCGATCTAGCCTTGCTTTAAAATTAGCAGATGTTTTTTTGCGCGTGCGAGATGGGTATTCTATGCGCCTTGTCTCACCGAGAGAAGCAGTCGTCAACATAGAAAATCCTATGCTATTTATCCATAGCTTACCGGACGACTTTATCTTACCGGAAATGACAATTGAGCTTTACAAGGCGAAACCGTCTAACAAAAAACTAAAATTATTTGATATCGGACCTCATGCACAATCGTATAATATGAACCCAGAGGAATATCAACAGACAATCCATGAATTTTTAGAAGAGTTTCATTTATAGAAATGATGAATAGTAATCACAGCTTCAATGAGATGTCTTCGTTGAAGTTTTTTTACGTCTTGAAAATGCACCTTTTAGTTAACTACGACCGTTCAATGATCACTATTTTTTATAAATAAAAAAACTGCAACGACTACAGAAAAAGTAGAAGTTACAGTTCAAGCATCTTTTTATTTTTGCATGCGGTTCATTTGAGCCATCATTTGTTTCACTTGCTTTTCTGATGGCTTACGACCCATTTGCGTCATCATCATTCGAAGCATTTGTTCATTGATTGGTGGGTTGTCTTTTAAATATTTCATCATATATTGACGAGCAATGAAAAACCCTAATGCAGCACCAGCTAATAGCGCGACAACAATTAATGTAATTGCTAAGCCTAAACTCATGTAGTTTCCCTCCTTCTTGCAGTTAAACGAGAAATTCTCTCCAAGATGGATTATACATGAAATAGTTGGTCTATTCTAGACGAAATGTTTGATTGGTCGTAACCACCCATATGATTTGGAGTTTTTCTGAAAAGCAAAGTACGTATTAGACGTTTTAGACAATAAAGAAAAAATATCTAAATCGAGCATTGCATTTCCTTTACAGCTAATATGAATGAACTGATCAAAAATAGTAATGTTCGCCTCCCCTTTAATAGGATGATGCATAAAAATCGTCGGTTTGTTGATGGAAAAGTGCACATAGTCCTCTTGGGTTTGACTTGCAACTACATTCATAAATTCTTCCCAATATAACTCTTTGCATACATACATAAATTCCAGTGGAATTTCTTTTTTCAAGCTATATGTATCCGTAAATAATTCATGAATATGATTTTCCTTTCCATGAATAAATGGCACATATTCTTCTTTTACATGAATCACTATATATTCTCTCACAAGTCCCACCCCTTTTTTACATCATAGCGGAAGGAACTTGAAAAGGTTGTCGAAGAGCGATGTAGAAATGATAAAATGATTGATGAAATTTGGCGTGATAACGAAATGGTGATTCTATTTTTTCATCCGCAACTACTACTGCTCGAATTAAATGAGGAAACTTATCTCGATTCGGTATGCGAACTTCGAGTAAAAAAGCATTAGAATGGACCTTAGATTGTATACGCTCCAAAAAAAGACAAGGCAATGGAATAACCCATTACCTTGTCTACTTATTTCTTATTTTCCTAATAATGATTTAACACGTGCGACAACATTCGCTTTGCTAAATCCGTATTCTTCCATTACCTGTTCCCCTGGCGCACTAGCTCCAAAGCGATCAATTCCAAGAATGCTACCTTCATCTCCAGTATAACGCTCCCAACCAAATGATGAACCCATTTCAATCGCAAGACGTTTTTTGACAGACTTAGGTAAAACGCTTTCTTTGTAGGCTGTATCTTGTTTTTCGTATCTATCCCATGATGGCATAGAAACAACCGAAACATCAATTCCTTCGGATGCTAATTCTTTCTGCGCCTCTACTGCAAGCGATACTTCAGAACCTGTTGCCAATATCATTGCATCTGCTAGTTCTTTCGAAGAAGGTGACACAATGTATGCCCCTTTTTCCACACCATCTTTAGCCAAAGACGCTGTGTGTTCTAATACTGGTAAGTTTTGGCGAGACAATACAAGAACTGTAGGTACATTTTTCGATTGAACCGCTACTTTCCAAGCTTCGTTTGACTCGTTTGCATCAGCAGGTCGGATGATAGATAAACCTGGCATAGCACGTAAAGAAGCTAATTGTTCTACCGGTTCATGTGTCGGACCATCTTCCCCTACTGCGATACTGTCATGTGTAAATACATACGTCACCGGTAATCCCATTAAAGCAGAAAGTCGAATTGCAGGGCGAACATAATCACTGAATACAAAGAATGTACCACCGAATACATGCAATCCTCCATGTAACGCCATACCATTTAAAGCAGCACCCATGGCAAACTCACGAACACCAAACCATATGTTTCTTCCTTCAAACGACTCGGCAGAAAAATCGGCGCTTCCTTTGATAGAAGTTTTGTTAGATCCTGCTAGATCTGCACTACCTCCAAAGAATGAAGGAACCGTCTTGGCTATTGCATTGATTGCATCTCCAGAAGAAGAACGTGTGGCAACTGATTTTCCAACCTCATAGGAAGGAAATTCGCTATCGAAGTCACTTGGTAGTTCCCCACTTATAGCTACTTTAAGCTGTTTTGCTAATTCTGGATACGCTGATTCATAGGAAGCCATTTCTTCGTTCCACGTATCTTCCACCACTTGTCCTAATGAATGAATAGAGGATTCAAAGTGTTTGTACACTTCTGTTGGAACATGGAAATCTTGATCAAACGTCCATTTATATGCTTCTTTTACTAGTAGTGTTTCATCTTTTCCAAGAGGTGCACCATGAACATCTGATTTACCAGATTTGTTTGGTGATCCAAAACCAATAACAGTTTTAACTTCAATAAGTGTTGGTTTACCTGTTGATTTTTTAGCATTTTCAATTGCAGAAGAAATTTCTTCCACAGAATTACCATCTGCTACATGCAGATAGTTCCATCCATAAGATTCAAAACGTTTTTGAATATTTTCAGAGAATGATTTTTCTAAATCTCCATCTAATGAAATGTCATTGCTATCATACAATACAATTAATTTATCTAACTGAAGATGACCTGCTAACGAAATAGCTTCTGCTGCCACACCTTCCATTAAATCTCCATCACCACAAAGTGCATACGTGTAATGATCAACAATGGTGTGCTTCTCCTTATTATACGTAGCAGCTAAGTGTTTTTCAGCCATTGCCATACCAACGGACATCGCAATACCTTGTCCAAGTGGACCAGTTGTTGCCTCTACTCCAACAGTGTGACCAAACTCCGGATGACCTGGAGTTTTAGAATTCCATTGACGGAAGTTTTTCAATTCGTCTAACGACAAGCCATAGCCACTTAAGTGCAGTAAGCTGTAAAGGAGCATAGAACCATGGCCTGCAGATAAAACAAAACGGTCTCTGTTAAACCAATTTGGATTCTTTGGATTGTGGTTCATATGTTTTGTCCAAAGAGTGTAAGCCATTGGTGCTGCTCCCATTGGTAAGCCTGGATGACCTGAATTCGCTTTTTCAATTGCATCAATTGATAAAGTACGAATAGTATTAATGGATAATTGATCTAATTGTGTAGACATGAATGACTTCCTTTCAATGTATAAGTACGTTCTTAGACTAGTTTAGTCAATTCTGCATGCAAAGACAACGATTTGAAGAAAGTTCATTTAATTCAAAAGGTTCTTATTTCGAGACTCTTTCACTTTATCTGGAGTAACGTCTTCTCCATTTGGATCTAAAATTGTGACGTTTTCAATCATGCCTTTCATAGATGAACGAAACGTTTCTAAATATTCTTTTCGTAAGGTAGTCTGTTCTTTTGCTTCTTCTATAGATAAACCGGTTGTTTTTGATTTCTTCGATAACTCGTTAATTCGATCCATTTTGTCTTTTGATAACATTTTCTATCACCTCAATCTTAAAGAATAGAAAAAAAGAAGCAAAAGTGCAAGTAATCTGCCTTTTACTTCTTTTTATATGCTTGATATCTTCGATGAACGGTTGCACGACTTACTTCGTATCCCATGTCATTTAAACGTTTCGTAATTTCTTCAAATGTGTTGCCTTCAATTTTCATTTTCACAATTGTTTCAATTGGTGCTTCGACTCGCTCGCTCGCTTTTTTATTTCCTTGATTGGATAAGTTCTGTGCTGGGTTGTATCCATTATTGATTGCTTTTCGTACACCACGACGAATTTTAGCGTTATGAATTTTACGTTGATACTCTTCCACGATAGACAAGATATCGAGCATCATCGTATCCATATCATTCAATTTCATTATGCCTTGATCTTGAAGTGTATGAACCGTAACTGAAGACTTCATAAGAAGATGAAGAATTGCTGTTTTTGCGTGACCACGGCCTAAGCGCGTATCATCTTGAACGAGAACATGTTGAATGTCTTTTTTCCTGATGAAATCTAATAGTTCCAACATACCTGGACGATCGGATTCATATCCGGAGTGTGTATCTTCAAAATAACGTACGATTTGAAGCTGATGACTAACCGCAAATTTTTCTAACTCTTCTTTTTGTCTAAGCAAGGAAGTATGTTGCGTCTCTTTCGTAGTAGAGACACGTGTATAGCACACTGCTAGATTCGTGTCACGTTGTTTCATTTAGATGCGTATTCTCTTCCTTCATCATGCACATAAGGAATCGAATTTACAGGTATAGCAAGTGTAGCTCCAGATTCAATATGTTGCGTTCGCAAGCTATTCATATCCATCACTGTTGCAATCCATGCTTCTCTTGATGAATTTCCTTTAAACGTATCGGATAAAGTCCAAAGGGTATCCCCTTCTTGAATCACTAACTCAATCGAACTCGTTTTAGAATCTGAAACCTTTCCAATAAAGATTGTGGAGCCAATAACTGTTATGAAAATTAATAGTAATAAAAAAGAAAAAGATTTTAATCGTTTCATCGTGATTCTCCTTTATGCGAATGTTTGTTCGGAATATATGTTCTTATCATAATGCGAACATATGTCCTTGTCAACAATAAAATTCGAACCTATGTTTGCATTTTTAATTCACATTTTGTATAATTTAGTTAGAAATATAGGCAGGCATTCCAATACGAGGTGAAATGAGATGAAAAAAGTGTCGAAGAGACAAGAAGATATTTTGTCTTTTATTAAAGAAGAAGTTCGAAAAAAAGGATATCCACCATCCGTACGAGAAATTGGAGAAGCAGTCGGTTTAGCTTCTAGCTCTACAGTTCATGGTCATCTTGCAAGATTAGAAAGCAAAGGACTTATTAGAAGAGACCCTACGAAACCTCGTGCTATTGAAATTATTGGAGAAGAGGAGCTTTCTTATTCTGCCTCAAACGTTTTACATGTACCGATGGTAGGGAAAGTAACAGCTGGACTTCCAATTACAGCCATTGAAAATATTGAAGAATTTTTTCCATTGCCAGAAACATTTGGAACATCAGAAGATCAACTTTTTATGCTTGAAATAATGGGGAACAGTATGATTGAAGCTGGAATACTTAACGGAGACTATGTCGTAGTAAAACAACAACAGACTGCCAACAATGGAGATATTGTAGTCGCGATGACAGAGGATGACGAAGCGACAGTAAAACGTTTCTACAAAGAAAAAACGCATTTCCGTCTTCAACCTGAAAATTCGTCAATGGAACCAATTATCGTCAATCAAGTTTCCATACTAGGAAAAGTAGTTGGGGTTTATCGCCATATACACTAATTTCATCTTCTTATTCTCTAAAGACAAAATTCAATTTTCATTTTTACTATAAAAAGTGTCGATATGACGCTTTTTTTATTTTATACATAAACTTTTCATCTGTTGCCATACTAAGGAAGAAATTGTTGTTTATGCTTTTTATTTCATGTTTTCTTATGCATTTAATTGCCGATGATTTATGTAGTATACAGATTGAAAGGAGAAATATAATTGGACTTTCCATTAATACATACAAATTTCTGGGATGCAGTCATCGCAGTACCAGTAGTGCTTATTTTAACTCAACTGATTAAAGGGTTTTTTAAACCAAAGAAAAAATTTATTCCTTATGTCGCCTTAATTATAGGACTTCTTATCTCTATTTTGATCAGCCATAAAGGGCACCTTGTAGCTGGAATTTTTATGGGAACTTTCTATGGATATGCAGCAATCGGTTCCTACGCTTCTCTTAAAACCTCTCTTCTTTCCTATCGTTCTGATTCTTAAATTTTCCCCCTAGTCACATGCTTTCCCCATAACATTATAAAAAGCCGGAGCAAGTCACTCCGGCTTTCAGACAAATTAATATAGTTTTAGGTACTGTTCACGTTCCCACGGATGTACAGCAGTGCGGAACATATCCCATTCAATTTCTTTCGATTCAACAAAGTTTGCATAAATATGTTCACCAAGTGCATCGCGAATCACGTTGTTTTTAGAAAGTTCTTCTAATGCCGCATATAGAGTAGCAGGTAAATCTTGTACGCCATTTGCTAAACGCTCTTCTTTGTTCATCACATAGATGTTGCGGTTGACAGCTGTTGGTGGTGACATTTTGTTTTTAATTCCATCTAAGCCTGCTTTTAAAATAACAGCCATCGCTAAGTAAGGATTTGCTGCAGGGTCTACGGAACGCACTTCCACACGTGTACTCAAGCCACGAGAAGAAGGAATTCGAATTAATGGGCTACGATTTTGGGCGGACCATGCTACATAACAAGGAGCCTCATACCCAGGAACTAAACGTTTGTAAGAGTTTACTGTAGGGTTAGTGATTGCGGTAAACCCTTGCACATGTTTTAAAATTCCTGCCATAAATTGAAATGCAGTTTCACTTAATTGTAAATCCGCTTTCTCATTGTAAAACGCATTTTCTTTCCCTTTGAATAAAGAGACGTTACAGTGCATACCAGATCCATTCACCCCAAACAACGGTTTAGGCATAAACGTCGCGTGTAAACCATGCTTTCGTGCAATGGTCTTTACCACTAGTTTAAAGGTTTGGATATTGTCACATGCTGTAACAGCATCGGCATACTTAAAGTCAATTTCATGTTGACCAGGAGCTACTTCATGGTGGGATGCTTCAATTTCAAATCCCATTTCTTCTAACTCCAACACGATATCACGACGGCAGTTTTCTCCTAAATCCATCGGAGCTAAATCAAAATAACCACCGTGATCATTAAGTTCAAGTGTAGGTTCGCCACGTTCATCTAATTTAAATAAAAAGAATTCAGGTTCAGGTCCTAAGTTAAAGTTAGTGAAACCTAGTTCTTCCATTTCTTTTAAAATACGTTTCAAATTATTTCGCGGATCTCCTTCAAACGGAGTCCCGTCCGCTTTTGTAATATCGCAAATCAAACGAGCCACTTTTCCAGATCCGGCAATCCATGGGAATACAACCCAAGTATTTAAATCAGGAACTAAGTACATATCCGATTCTTCAATACGAACAAATCCTTCAATGGACGAGCCGTCAAACATCATTTTGTTATCGAGTGCTTTATCAAGTTGACTAACTGGAATTTCTACATTTTTAATAGTGCCAAGAATATCAGTAAATTGTAATCGAATGTACTTCACGTCTTGCTCTTTAACAAACTTCTTAATGTCTTCCTTTGTGTACTTACTCATTTTCCACACTCCTACTTAATATATTGGCTCGTTCTAATGATAAAAACGAGATAAATCCCCTTGTCTTAGCGAAGAACGATTCATTCTTCCTGCTTCTTGCATCTCAATTCGTAACATTTTTCGTAATTCTGCATCCGATAAAGGTGCTTTGCTTGCCCACTCCACCGGTTGATCTTTCATTTCGAAAATCCTTTTAATACCTGCGATATTAATTCCTTGGTCTAATAAGTCTTTAATTTCGAGCAAACGATCGACATCATTCAAAGAAAACATTCGTTTATTACCTTCAGTTCTTGCTGGTACTAATAAAGAATGATCTTCATAGTAACGAATTTGCCGAGCCGTTAGCTCTGTTAGTTTCATTACAATACTCATTGGAAGTAATGCCATAGATTTACGTATATTTTTCGTCATTACCATTCCTCCATGAAACTAATCTTATCTCATGTTATGTTTTCTGTCAAACATATGTGAGGTTTTCTAACACAAAAATAAAAAAAGTCTTTCGACTTTTTTATTTTTTCTTTGATATAGTAGTTATACCCATTAATATGGCAAGTTTAACATGTTCATACGTTAAACCTCCTTGAATATAAGCGGTATATGGAGGTCGTACTGGTCCGTCAGCCGTCAATTCTAAGCTAGATCCTTGTACAAATGTTCCAGCTGCCATCACAACATCATCCTCATAGCCAGGCATATAAGCAGCTTCAGGCAAGAAGTGAGCATTAATTGGTGATTGTTGTTGAATCACTTGGCAAAAGGAAATCATTTCTTGAGCCGAGTGGAACGTAACGCTTTGAATTAAGTCCGTTCTGTTTTCTTTGGAAGAAGGTGAAGTGGTAAAACCATATTGTTGTAATATTTCAGACGTAAAAGTTGCGCCCTTTACAGCTTGAGACACAATATGAGGAGCTAAAAAGAAACCCTGGTACATGTCTTGTAATGCGTTTAAAGAAGCGCCTACTTCCGCACCAAGTCCTGGGGAAGTTAATCGGAAAGCGCATAATTCCACTAAGTCTTTTCTACCGACAATATAACCACCAGTCTTAGCGATCCCACCTCCAGGATTTTTGATGAGCGATCCCGCCATTAAATCAACACCTACATTAGTAGGTTCGAGTTTTTCGACGAATTCCCCGTAACAGTTATCCACAAAAATAATGACATCTTTTTTGATGGAACGTATTTTCTTCACCATTTCTCCAATAGCTTCCACAGAAAAAGATGGTCTATTGGCATAGCCTTTTGAACGTTGAATTGCAATTACTTTAGTGGAACTATGTATAGCCGCCTCCACACGCTTCCAATCAATTTCACCTGAATCGAGTAGATCGATATGTTGATACCCTATGTGAAAATTGGATAATGAGCCCGTATCTTTCTCTTTTGCACCGACGATTGAATGCAGCGTGTCATACGGTTTACCGGTAATATATAATAAATTATCACCAGGTCGTAACACACCAAAGAGACTTAGCGTAATGGCATGTGTACCAGAAACGATTTGAGGGCGAACAAGTCCCGCTTCTGCCCCAAACGTTTTTGCATAAACTCGTTCTAATGCATCTCTCCCATGATCATCATATCCATAACCAGTGGAACCTTGTAAATGTTGATCACTTATTTTCTCATCGTGGAAAGCATGTAAAACTTTCTCTTGATTGTAAAAAGCGACTTCTTCTATTTTCGAAAAAGAATCACGTAACTTCTCTTCTATTTTACTTGCTTCAAGTAACAAAGTTGATTCAATCGCGGATACGAACATGTTTAATCCTCTTTTCTTCCTTATTCTCTTCATAATCTTATCAATGCTATTCATTTAGTCAACATTCTGCTACAATGAATCTCGGTTTGTGAATATTGGAGGAATGAAGATTGGCATGGGAATTTTTTAGCATCATCGGTATTATGGCTTTTGCAATATCGGGAGCCATTGTTGCGATGCAAGAAGAATATGATATTTTCGGTGTTTATTTACTAGGAATTGTTACTGCCTTTGGTGGTGGGGCTGTTCGTAATTTACTTATAGGGGTACCTGTTTCGGCATTGTGGGAGAAAGAAATGCTCTTTCAAATTGCTCTATTTTCGATGACGGTACTATTTTTATTTCCAAATGGATTATTAAAACATTGGTATCGTTGGGGGAATTTTTTTGATGCCATTGGTCTTTCTGCTTTTGCCATTCAAGGTGCGCTTTTTGCAGTAGAATATAATCTTCCGATTAGTGCTGCTGTAGTAGCAGCGGTTCTGACAGGATCAGGTGGAGGAATAATTCGTGATTTACTAGCAGGTCGAAAGCCAACTGTCTTAAAACATGAAATTTATGCAGTCTGGGCAGCACTCGCCGGGTTATTGATTGGATTTGAAATTGTGACGAAGGATTTGTATTTATATTTGTTGTTTATCGTTATTACAGTGTTGAGAATTCTATCCTATATGTATAAATGGCGATTGCCTTTTAAATCTCTACAAGGCAGCCAACAGTAAAAAAGCGACGCACATATTGACATGTGCATCGCTTTTTTTAAGTTATTCTGTTTTACCAGTCCAAGACATCATTCCGCCGTCAACATTGACAACGTTATAGCCTTGGCTTTCTAAAAATTGAGAAGCTCTGCCACTACGTCCACCTGAACGACAAACCATGTGGTATTCTTTTGATTTATCTAATTCTTGGTGTTTGAATTCGATCAAACCTAATGGAATATGAGTAGCACCTGGGATTTTTCCTTCCGCTACTTCGTCCGCTTCGCGAACATCTACAATATTAAATTGTTCTCCATTTTCATAACGCTCTTGTAATTCTTCAGTAGTAATTGATTTCATATTATTTTTTCCTCCTTGATTGGTATAGCAAAAGTATATACCCCCCATGGTATACAGTCAAGTGAATTGCTTATTCCATTTCAGCGGAAATATCGACATTTTTGGCTGGTACATAAGTGGAAATAGCGTGTTTATAAATTAGTTGTTGTTTCCCATCAGACTCTAACATCACCGTAAAATTATCATATGATTTGATGGTACCTTTTAACTGGAATCCATTTAATAAAAATACCGTAACGAAGATTTTGTCCTTACGTAACTGATTTAAAAACACATCTTGAATATTAATAGGTTTCATGATTCTTTCTCCTTCTCTCTCTTTTGATCATAGTCATTCTCTTTTTTCATTTTCGCTTCATCCGCAATGGCAACTTGTCGGTTAATTGGCAATGAAGCGTCAATCCAAGTGATGTCCATTTTGTTTCGAAAATAAGTTAATTGCCGTTTGGCATACCTTCTTGAATTTTGTTGGATTTGTTTGATCGTTTCTGGCAATGTTAACTCGCCATCTAAATAACGAATCATTTCTTTATAACCAATGGCTTGCATTGCCTGTCCTTCACGAATACCCTTTTGTTGTAAATTTCTAACCTCTTGTTCCAAACCTTTTTCGATCATCCAGTTTACTCGCTGATTAATGCGCTCATAAAGTTCATCTCGATCACGATTTAATCCGAGCACTAGATGTTGAAGAAACTCTTCTTTCCCTTGTTGGAAATTGTCTGCTGATCGTTTTTCTCCTTGAAAAAGGATCATTTCAAGCGCACGAATAACGCGTCTCGTATTGTTGGGATGGATCGAATCCGCAGAAGGCTTATCTAATTCCTGTAATTTTTGATGCATATGGACCGGTCCAAACTCCTCTAATTCTTCGTAAAGAGTAGATCGAAGAGAAGCATCAATTTTTGTTTCCGTAAAATGAAAATCGTATAATACTGCTTGCACATACAATCCTGTTCCGCCAACTAAAATAGGCACTTTCCCTCGGTTTTTTATTTCCCTAGCCTTTTCACGAACGAGTTGTTGATACTCCGCTACTGAAAATGATTCCGTTGGTTTTTTTATGTCGAACAAGTGATGCGGAATCTCTTTCATTTCTTCTTCTGTTATTTTCGCTGTTCCAATTGATAATTCTTCATACACTTGCATGGAGTCACCATTTATGATTTCGCCGTTCCATTTTGTAGCGAGTTCAATCGATAAGTCCGTTTTACCAACTGCAGTAGGACCTACAATGGCCACTAAATCTAATGTAGACATATTACACTCCTTCTATCCACTTCACCAAAAACTTATACGTTTCTTCTTTATTTTCTTCCATTAACACTTCGTGTCGATTTTTTTCAATTAAGGAAACCGTTACATTCGTTAACCCTGCTTTTTCATATAAAGCAGCTACTTTCCAAATGCCTTTTCCCATATGAATCAAAGCATCGTCCTTTCCTGAAAGGAGTAAGATTGGTAGATTCTTAGGAATTTTTTGATTCTCTTCTAGATTTTCTAGTTTCTCAAATGCTTCTGAAAGATCAAGAAAAAGTTGATTGCTCGACACAAATCCTGTATATGGATCGTCTATATAGGTTTGAACATTTGCTTTGTTATGACTTAGCCAGTCAAATTCAGTTGATGGATTTTTCACCGTTTTGTTGTATGCCCCAAAGGAAAGCGACTGTAATAACTCATTCGGCTTTTCTTTCCCTTGGAATCGAACAAATGCCTGAATGAGCGGTTTCGCAAGTTTTTCTTTGATGGTTGTGGGAGCTATTGTTCCAATTGCTATTAACGACTGAATGCTCCCCCCATATAACTGTGCATATCTTCTTGCTACAAATGACCCCATACTATGTCCTATCAGAATAACAGGAGGTAATGTTGTCGATTGGCGAACGTGTTGGATGATCTCTCTGACATCTTCCGTAATTCGTTCGAATCCATTATGTTCAGCAAAATAGCCAAAGTGATTACTTTTCTTTCCTGTTTCACCATGACCGCGTTGATCATGCGTGGAGACAAAATATCCTTCCGTATTTAAATAGTCGAAAAAAGGTTCATATCTTGAATGATGATCCCCTAAACCATGTAAAAAATGAATGTGTCCTTTACATTCCCCAGATGGAGCATAAGAAACAACATGTATGAATACTCCATCACTCATTTCAAGTGCATATATGCGCTTCATAGAAATTTCCCTTCCTTAAATTGAGTTAAAAGCGTTAGCTCTGACTCCGCTTCTTTTTTAAGTGTTTCTTTTTGTTCCGGCGAGTAATGTAAACGATCTCCCAGAAATTCTGTCACACCAGAAAGAAGGTCCCACGCTTTTTCTAAATGAAAAAAACCATATCCGCTACGTCGAATAAGAAAATCTTGCGGTTTCATACACATCTCGTATTGAATGGAATATGCAAGTTTTGCAGCCTCTATTCGAGGTAGAGATGTGTTATTTATATTTAGAAAAGCATAAAAAGAAAAAACGTGATCGACATTCGATCCATAGTAACTTGCTAGTTCCATGCTCTCTTCTTCAGAAAGTCCATGAAGCTGTCCTTCTTTCTTCTTTTGCTGAAGAAAGCTAGACAAACCTGTTGAACCATTAACACCTCCACCTGATAAAGACAAATGCTTCGTCCCACTGGCAATCTGTTTTGTAGAATCGAATTCTTTCATCACTTCATCCACAATTGTTTCCGCCATTTTTCTATATCCGGTCAATTTTCCACCAGCAATCGACCACAGTCCAGAAGTTGAACGCCATACTTCATCTTTTCTTGATATTTCAGAAGGATCTTTCCCTTCTTCAAAAATTAAAGGTCGAACTCCTGCCCATGTGGATTCTACATCTGCGAATGTAAATGAATGGTCCGGAAATTGACGATTTAAATTATCAATTAAATACGAAACATCGTCATTGCTGGCGATAGGGTGTATTGGATTTTTTTCATACACTGTATCTGTTGTTCCTATATATGCTTTGTCCCCTCGTGGGATGGCGAAAATCATGCGACCATCAGGGGCATCAAAATAGATGGCTTGTTTCAAAGGAAACCGTTGACGATCTAGAACGATATGAACGCCTTTTGTTAAACGCAATTGCTTTCCATTTTCAATACTATCCTTGGAACGAACCTCGTCCACCCATGGACCTGCAGCATTTATGACATGGGTAGCTTGAATGGATATTTCTTTGTTCATTAATAGATCTTTCGCTTGGACGCCTTGAACTTTTCCGTTATGGTAGAAAAAATTGTCCATTTTTACGTAATTGACACAAAGAGCACCTAGTTCATCCGCTTTTTTCATCACTTCAATTGTTAATCGAGCATCATCTGTCCGATACTCCGTGTACAATCCGCCACCTAAAAGTGATTTTTCCTTCAATAGAGGTTCTAAACGAAGTGTTTCGTCTTTCGATAGCATAATACGTCTTTCCTCTTTTTTTACCCCTGCTAAGAAATCGTACACTTTCAATCCAATGGAAGTGCTTGTTCTACCAAACGTTCCTTTTTTATAAAACGGTAGGAGCATCTGTATTGGTGTCGTAACATGAGGTGCATTTTCATAAACAATCGCACGCTCTTTTCCCACTTCAGCTACCATCTTAACTTCAAATTGTTTTAAATAGCGTAAGCCACCGTGCACAAGCTTCGTTGAGCGACTCGAAGTGCCTGCAGAAAAATCTTGCATGTCTATTAATGCGACAGATAATCCTCGAGTTCTAGCATCTAACGCTATTCCTGCACCTGTAATTCCACCACCAATGATGAGAATATCAAAATGATAGGAATCCAGTTTCTCTACCTTGTCTTGACGAGCAATTGCTGAGAGCATCTATTGTTCCTCCTTCTATTGTGACTAGTCAAACTATTAGTTAGTGAAAAACACGAGTTGCTTCTACGGCTTTTTGCCATTTCTGATATTTCGCTTGTCGAAGGTCTTCCGTCATTCTTGGTTCATGAACTTTCTTAATTTGACGTAATGATTGAATCGTTTCAATATCTTGCCAAAACCCTGTAGATAGGCCAGCTAAATAAGCAGCGCCTAATGCAGTCGACTCATTAATCGTAGCAAGTTCAATACGTTTATTCAGCAAGTCACTTTGGAATTGCATGAGCATTTCATTGTCTACTGCTCCACCATCTACTCGGAGCGTCTCGACGGTCAAATTTGCATCCATTTCCATAACATCCAGAACATCTTTTGTTTGATAGGCAAGTGACTCTAGTGTTGCTCGAATGAAATGCTCTTTAGTAGTTCCACGAGTCAATCCGAAAATTGCACCTCGAGCTGTCGAATCCCAGTATGGGGTACCTAGCCCGACAAAAGCAGGAACAACGTATACTCCATCACTATCGTCAACCTTAGATGCATACAGTTCGCTATCTTTTGCTGTTTTAATCATTCGCAGTCCGTCTCGTAACCATTGGATGGCTGATCCTGCTACAAATACAGAGCCTTCGAGGGCATACTGTACTTTGCCATTCATTCCCCATGCAATTGTCGTTAGCAATCCATTTTCTGACACAACGGCTTCTTCACCAGTGTTGACTAGCATGAAGCATCCTGTGCCGTAAGTGTTTTTCGTCATACCTTTTTCGGTACATCCTTGTCCAAATAGAGCAGCTTGCTGATCTCCCGCCACTCCTCCAATTGGTATTTTTTGGCCGAAAAAAACAGATGGATCTGTCTGAGCATACACGGTTGAGGATTCTTTAACTTCCGGTAGCATACTTAAAGGTAATGCTAATTTGGCACATATTTCTTCATCCCATTGCAAATCATGGATGTTGTAAAGCATTGTTCTAGAAGCATTCGAGTAATCGGTTGCATGTACTTGTTCATTCGTTAATTTCCATATTAACCAACTATCGATTGTCCCCATTAATAGTTCATCTCGTTCTGCCAGTTCTTGAGCACCTTCGACATGGTCCAATATCCACTTTACTTTCGAAGCGGAGAAATATGGGTCACATTTTAACCCTGTCTTTTCTTGAAACCACGATTCGAGTCCTTCCGATCTCCAATTGTTTACAACTTCTTCAGTTTGTCTCGATTGCCAGACAATTGCATTGTATATTGGTCTGCCAGTTTTTTTGTTCCAAACAACTGTCGTTTCTCGCTGGTTTGTGATTCCTATCCCATGAATTTCTTGTGGCTGTACTCCACTTTCAGTCAATACAGCAGCAATTACGGATAACACAGACCCCCATATTTCACTTGCGTTATGTTCCACCCAACCAGAATGAGGGAAATATTGTGTAAATTCTTTTTGTGCGATATGTTCTACTTTTCCTTCTTGATTGAATAAAATTGCACGAGAACTTGTGGTACCTTGGTCAATACTCATGATATACTTTCCCATTTGGATCCCCCTAAGCACTTATTAATGTGTAATATGCGAGAAAAAGCGATTCCTCATAAAATAGGTAATCGCTTTACATGATGCGTTTGAACATTTTTTCGATTGAATATGTGGAGAAATGGACAATTAATGGACGTCCGTGCGGACAAGTGTAAGGTTGTTCACATTGACGAAGATCATGCAATAACTGTTCCATATCCGAATGTGTTAAGTAATGATTTGCTTTTATTGATCGCTTACAGCTCATCATGATTGCTGTTTTTTCTCTGAATTTCGGAATGGATAATTTATTTTCTTGAACCACTTCATGTATCATTTGTTGAATAATCGATTCTTCTTCTCCCTTTGGAAACCACGTTGGATGTTCTCGAACAATAAATGTGTTAATGCCAAATTCTTCAAGTGTCAGCCCAACATCTTTAAGCAGAGATAAGCGTTCCTTCACTAATACTTGCTCATTTGACGTAAACTCAAAGGAAAGTGGTATCAATAATGGTTGTTTCTCATTAGAATCTACTTTCCCTACTTTTTCTTTAAAAAACTCGTATTTAATTCTTTCTTGGGCTGCATGCTGGTCAATTAAGTAAAAACCATCTTCACTTTGCGCCACGATGTATGTGCCGTGTATTTGCCCCACTACTTCTAATAAAGGAAATTCTCGTTTATCTTCTGAAATTCCTTCTTCAAAAGCTGTATGATTTGGTGAAGAAAATGAAAAATGATTTTCAACACTCTTTTCAACTGCGCTTTCTCTTACATGATTCACTGACTCCAGTTGGGAGTGCATGAAATCACTCGGAGTTTCAAAAGAAGAATTTACAATCTTGATGTCTTCGGGAGCAGATGTCACTTGACCTGGTGGTGTTGAAGAAGACTGATTCCATATAGACAATTGGGAAGAGGAATCTACTTTCTTCTCAGGAGCTGTAGCATTTGGAATTTGGTACAGTTTTCTAACACGATCTCGTATCGTGTTTTCAACAAGTTCTTTCAGCTCTTTCTCTTTACTTAATCGAATTTCGTGTTTTGCGGGATGTACATTCACATCTGTTAATAACGGATCCCCTTCGATGGATAAAATCACGATTGGATAACGATCGATTGGCAAAAATGTATGATACGCCTCTACGATACTTCTCGTTATGCCAAAATGCTTTACCCATCTGCCGTTTACAAATAAGGTAATATAATTTTTTGACGCGCGTGTAATTTCTGGGTAGGAAACAAAACCAGAGATTCGAAAATCCGGGTCTTCCGCTTCAAACGGAATCATTTTCTTGGCAATCGACATACCGTAAATAGCTGCAATTACTTGATGTAAGTCTCCTCTACCAGGTGTGCGTAGCAATTGTTGGTCATTATGAAAAACCGAAAATGCAATGGAGGGGTAACAAATAGCTAATCGGTTTATCAAATCTAATGCGTGACTTAGCTCTGTTTGTATACTTTTAACATATTTCAATCTTGCTGGTGTGTTGAAGAATAATTGCTGTATGGAAATATCCGTTCCTTTTCGGAGACTACTTTCTTCGCTAGAAATAAGTCGTCCTCCATCTAATTCAATTTTCGTTCCTTCTACACCATTAGAAGTTTGCATTGTCACTTTGGACACAGAAGCAATCGATGCCAGTGCTTCTCCGCGAAATCCTAATGTACGAATACGAAAGAGATCGTGTTCTTGAAATACTTTACTTGTTGCATGCCTCGAAAAAGAAAGCAAAGCATCTTCTTGATCCATTCCTTTGCCATTATCCACAACTCGAATTTCCGTTAACCCTGCTTCTTTCAAAAATACTTCAATTGACGTACTTTCAGCATCAATTGCATTTTCCACTAGTTCTTTCACCACAGAAGATGGTCTCTCTACCACTTCACCTGCTGCGATTTTATTGGACAATAATGCATCCATAATTTGAATGGCTCCCAATTTAATTCCCTTCTTTCGATGACAAACGAATTTTGCGTTGGAGTTCATCTAATAATTGCAGTGCCTGTAATGGTGTTGTTTGGCCAATTTGTATCGCTAATAGTTCGTTTTCAATGGATGCATCAAACATTGATAATTGCTCACTTTTTTGCTTCTGCAATGGTGTTTTCAAAGCAGACGTTTTTTCTAAATCATGTAGGATAACACGTGCTCGGTCAATTATTGCAGAAGGCATATTTGCTAATTCCGCTACATGTATGCCATAACTTTTATCCGCTGGTCCATCCATAACTTTGTGTAAAAAAACAACTTGTCCTTCTTTTTCTGTGGCCGCAACGTGAACATTTTTTAAGCGCTCCACGGTATGTTCTAATTGCGTCAATTCGTGGTAATGAGTGGAGAATAAAGTGTTTGCACCAATCGTATCGTGAATATGTTCCATCATTGCTTGTGCGAGTGCCATGCCATCGTAGGTAGATGTACCGCGTCCAATCTCATCAAATAATAACAAACTTCGATCGGTGGCACCGTTGATCGCATTCGTTGATTCCAACATTTCGACCATAAACGTACTTTGCCCAGATACTAAATCATCTGCTGCACCAATGCGTGTGAAAATTTGGTCTGTTATAGGCAATAATGCTCTCTCTGCAGCAACGAAGCACCCCATTTGAGCCATAATAACCGTAATCGCTACTTGTCTCATGTACGTACTTTTACCAGACATATTTGGTCCGGTGATTAAGTACATATTTGCATCTTCGGTTAAAATACAGTCATTTGGCACATAAATATGACTGTTTAACATGCTTTCCACTACAGGGTGCCGGCCAGTTATAATTCGTAATTCTCTTCCATCATGAAATTCTGGACGAACAAATCTTTCTCGCTCTGAGACTTGTGCAAATGATTGAAAGACATCTATTTCACTAAGGATATTAGCCACTTGCTGAATGCGAGGAATGACTTGTTTTAATTCTTCACGAAGTGCTTGGAATAACTGAATTTCCAACTGTACACTCTCTTCTTCTGCATGTAAGATTAGCGCTTCTTTTTCTTTTAATTCTGCTGTGATATATCGCTCCGCATTTGCAAGGGTTTGCTTCCGTTCATATCGTGTAAGATCAGCCATCGAGATGGTCGACTTCGTCAATTCGATATAGTAACCAAATACACGATTATACCCGATTTTCAAGTTCTTGATGCCTGTTATTTCCCGTTCTTTTTGTTCAAGTGCAGCTATCCACTTTTTGCCGTTGTTTTTTGCATCTCGTAACTCATCTAATCTACTGTTATAGCCGTTTTGAATAACGTCTCCTTCTTTTACATGAAGAGGAGGATTTTCGAGTAATGCTTTTTCTAACAAGGAGGTAATATCTTCACAGGTATCCAAACTTTCCCCAAGTGAAGAAATGACGGGATTGGTCGAGTTCTCTAAAGCTGCTTTAAATAACGGGAGCTGTTGCAAACTTTTCTGAAGTTGCGCCAAATCTCTTGGCCCAGCATTCCCGAACGAAATCCTACCTGCAAGACGCTCTAAATCATATACTTCATGTAAGCTTTCTCTCAGTTCATTTCGCAAAAAGAAATCAACTAAAAGACCATCTACAATGGTTAATCGCTCCTCGATCGCAACCTTTGAAGCTAATGGATAATGAAGCCACTGCTTTAGCTTTCGACCACCCATCGCTGTTTTCGTGTGGTCTAACAAATGATAAAGAGAACCTTTCGTATCGCCTCCACGAATGGAGGAAAGTAGCTCTAAATTACGTTTTGAGTGATAATCAATGGATAGATAGTGTGTTTTTTCTTCGTAGTGAAAAGGCTGTAAATGCAAAAAGGATCTTTTTTGTGTCGTATGTATATAATGTAACAGTCTACTGCAGGTTGGATGCACAAACGTTGGCAAATGCTGTAATGATTGTTCATGTTCTGCAAGCTGCAACTCCGAACTAGTTGTCAAATTGATCCCACTATTCATTGCTTTTTCTTCCAATAACAATGAAAGATTTTCAGCTACGAGAAGTTCTTTAATTTGTAAAGATAAAACTTCTTGAAATAATGAATTCGCTTCTCCTCTAAAAGAGGTAACCGTACCTTCTCCAGTAGAAAGATCTACGTAAGCTAGGATGGCAGTTCCGTCTTCTACTAAATCAGCTGATCCTAAGAAAAGATTTGTTTTACTGTCCATTCCTTTTCCTTCTGTCATCGTCCCAGGCGTAATGACACGGACTACTTCTCGCTTGACTACACCTTTTGCTTCTTTCGGATCTTCCACCTGTTCACAAATCGCTACTTTATAGCCTTTCATTAAGAGAGCGTCCATATAATTTTGCGCGGCATGATGAGGAACTCCGCACATCGGAATACGATCTTTTGCTCCTGCATCTCTACTCGTTAATGTAATTTCCAATATTCGAGAAGCTTGTATGGCATCCTCAAAAAACATTTCATAAAAATCCCCTAATCGAAAAAAAAGAAACGCGTCTTGATAGCCTTCTTTAATTTGCAAATATTGTTGCATCATAGGTGTGTATGTTGTCATAAATTTCCCTCATTTTCGTTATATCGCTCTCTTCATAGTATAACAAAGAGTAGAAGAAAAAGAGCCGGTAACAACCGACTCTATTAATGAGAAGAAGATTCCGATTGCATCAAAAAGTCTGAAGAGGAAGAAGTACTTTCCTCGTATTTCCATTCTTCTTCAAATTCATGAGGATGTACTTGAATACTCAGTAACGTTTCACCAATAATTTCCACACATATTTCTTTTTCAACGGTCACTTGGAAACATTCTCCGTCTGAAGTTATGATCGCTTCTTCACATGATGGATGTTGAATCACTCGAACTTTAATTTCTTCAACGGATGGATGTGAAGAGTCACGATAGTGCACTTTTACTTTATCGCGATATGGGACGGTCTCTGAAAAAACAGATGTTTTTGATTGATCATGATGTGCATACCACACATTAATATCGTATTTGCCCACTACTTCTACATAATTGCCTTGTTTTTTTGCTTGATACGTATGATTAATTACCCAGCAGCCAAGAATACTATCTGGCTCATTTGGTGGCCGCAATGTTTCGACTGCTTCTGTTTTTTTCTTACCTTTCGCAATGACAGCTTTCGTCATTATTTGTCGAACAAACTTCATTCAACTTCCTCCTTCGTATTCGCTCTTTTCATCATATGCTTAGGCGAATAAAAGGTGATTGTCTCAGTTTAATCTCTTGAAAAACAAAAAAGCTATCACGCGTTTGTTTCCACGAGTGATAGCTTTTTTCATACTTTTTTAACTTATGAAAGTTTTTTTGGTTGCGCCTTCATGTCAGATCCTGTTTTTCCTTGAAGAAGATCTCCTTCAGTAGCCGTAATAATTTGGTTCGTCACATTATTCGCAATGGTATTTGCCACTAGTTGCAATAAATCGTTTACATCTACTTGCGATTGCTTGAACTCTTGTACAATCGGTACTTCATCAATTTCTTTTTCAATTTCAGCAATTTTACTTTCTACTAATGATAGCGCTTTTTCTTTACCGTATTGTTGGAAATTTACCGCTTGTTTTTGAAGACTCTTTAAACTAGCAATTTTTTCGCGAATTTTTTGATTTTCATTAATCTGTGCTTCCGCGCGTTTAAAAAATTCTACTTCTTCAGTATTCGTAATCATTGTCGCAATTTCACGCGCTTTTTCAATAATTTGATCTTTTGTATATGTTGTCATAGGGCTGGCACCTCTTGATTTTCTGCTACTGACACGAATTCTCCATCTAGAGACCATGTTTTCGCTTTATTTATTTTTACAAACACGAGCTTTCCAATCATTTCTTTTGAAGCAACAAAATTGACGAGCTTATTTTTACGAGTGTATCCGGCTAATACTTCAGGGTTTTTCTTACTTTCGCCTTCAACAAGCACCTCGACAATTTCCCCTTCATATTTTTTCATCGCTTCAAAGGAAGAGTCATTCACTAATTTGTTCAAACGTTGTAATCGTTCTTTTTTCACTTCCATTGGAACATTGTCTACCATTTTTGCTGCAGGAGTTCCTTCTCTTGGAGAATAAATGTACGTAAAGGCAATGTCAAATCCTACTTCTCGGTATAGAGACATTGTTTCTTCAAATTGCTCGTCTGTCTCATTTGGAAATCCAACGATAATGTCTGTTGTAAAAGTTGCTTCTGGAATTGCTTGTCGAATTTTACGCACAAGTTCCAAGTATTGCTCTCTTGTATATTTTCGTGCCATAATCTTCAGCATGTCACTTGATCCAGATTGAACTGGCAAGTGAATATGCTCTACTAAGTTGCCCCGTTTTGCTAATACTTCAATTAAATGATCATCGAAATCACGAGGATGACTTGTTGTAAAACGAATTCTTGGGATATCTACTTTGCGTAAATCGTCCATCAAGTCACCAAATCGATAGTCTATATCGTCAAAGTCTTTTCCATACGCATTTACATTTTGACCTAATAGTGTAATTTCTTTGTATCCTTGTGCAGCTAACTGTCTTACTTCTTGAATAATTTCTGCTGGACGACGACTACGTTCTTTACCTCGAGTATAAGGAACAATACAATACGTACAAAATTTATCGCAACCATACATAATATTTACCCAAGCTTTAATTGACCCTTTTCGAACTCTAGGAAGATTTTCGATTACATCTCCCTCTTTTGACCACACTTCCATGACCATTTCTTTTGACATATACGCTTCCTGTAAAAGAGCTGGCAAACGATGAATATTGTGTGTTCCAAAAATAAGATCAACTTGCTCGTATGTTTTCAAAATTTTATTGACGACTGCTTCTTCTTGAGACATACATCCACAAACGCCGATTAACATGTTCGGATTCGTTAATTTTAACGGTTTTAAATGTCCTAATTCACCAAACACTTTGTTCTCCGCGTTTTCGCGAATTGCACATGTATTTAATAAAACAACATCTGCATCTTCAACTGTATTGGTCGATTCATAGCCTAACGCCATGAAAATACCTGCCATCACTTCTGTATCATGCTCGTTCATTTGGCACCCATATGTGCGAATATAGAACTTTTTGCCATCGCCCATCCCTTGGTATTTAGGGTCAATATTAAAATCATGATGATATGTAACATCTTCTTTACCACGTTTTTTTGCATCCTTTAAAGAAGGTGCTGTATAAACAGATTGAAAGTACTGACTGTAATCTTTTTCGACTTTGTCTGTTTGTTTTAATTTCGTTAATAAATTCGTTGTATTTTTTTGATCTTCGTTCATGAGAAGTCTCCTTTCTCATTTCCATACGTACGGAAATCCATTTCTCTATTATACTGATAACTTCTGGGATTCTTCAAGGAGGGTTGCTTAATTGTTGGTAAATGGTCAAAAAATATGACCACTCACGTACTGGTGAGCAGTCACTTTACTTTTACTTAATAAAATTCTTTCATTAAATCATCGAACTTCCCTGGTTCCATGTATAGATCGTGTGTACTTAATGGCTCAGCTGAGTAATCAACCACTTGTTCTTGGTAGGATGGTTGATCAAGGTTTTGATAGAGAATACCCGTTAACATGCTATCATGTGCCATTAACTGTTGCATGGCTATTTGTCGATTAGAAGCATCATAGTCATCCAATGCTCCCACTTTTACTAACCGCTCTTTAAACCAATCATACGTATTCACTTTATTATACGTCACACAAGGACTAAATACATTGATAAATGAGAAGCCTTTATGTGCAATTCCAGCTTCAATAATACTAGTAAGTTCTTTTATATCGGAAGCGAACCCTTGAGCGACGAACGTTGCACCGGATGTTAAAGCCATTTCAAGAGGAGCTAAAGAAGGCTCAATTGCACCTCCAGGCGTTGACTTTGTTTGAAATCCAGCTGCAGAGCGAGGAGAAGTTTGCCCTTTTGTTAATCCGTAAATTTGGTTATCCATGACAATATATGTGATGTCAATATTTCGACGAATTGCGTGTATGGTATGACCCATTCCGATTGCAAATCCGTCACCATCTCCACCTGAAGCAATTACATGCAAGTCTTTGTTCGCCATTTTCAGTCCTTGCGCTATAGGAAGTGCGCGGCCATGGATACCATGAAAGCCATAAGAATTTATATAACCAGAAATTCTTCCTGAACAACCAATTCCTGAGATAACCGCTAACTCGGTTGGTTCAATACCGACATTTGCAGAAGCTCGTTGAATCGCAGCTTGCACTGAAAAGTCTCCACACCCTGGGCACCAGTTGGGTTTCACATTATTTCGAAAGTCTTTAAACGTTGCCATTTGTGTGCAACTCCTTTACTAAGTTGTACAATTCTCTTGGATGGAAAGGAGTTCCATCGTATTTTAAAATCGATTCCATTTTCTGATGGAATCCAATATTCATTTTCATAATGTTCGCTAATTGTCCTGTCGCGTTGTTCTCGACAACAATTATTTTTTTCGCCTTTTCTGCAAGTACGGTCATTTCTTTCGCTGGAAACGGATGAATGAGTCGAATATGAGCGTGGTTCACATTTAATCCGTCTGCAATCAACGTTTGCTGTACTTCCTCTAAAGCACCACGAGTCGAATTGAATCCTACTAGCAAGATATCTGTTTCTTCAAAAGGTGCGTATTGATAGATTGGTTGTGGAAAATGTACATGCTGGAGCTTACGCATACGCTTGTCCATTTGCTTCTTCCGATTCATTGCGGACTCAGAAGGTTTTCCTGTTTCATCGTGTTCAACACCTGTCACATGATGAATTGCATGTTTCATTCCCGGTAGTACACGCGGAGAAACACCATTTTCTGTTACTTCATATCGCTTAAAATAAGCTTTGTCTTCCTGTTCTGTTACGTCACTTTCTGCTATTAAATTTCCGCGACGAATAACCACTTTCGCGTAATCAAACGGCTCAACAGATTGTTTCCCTAATGAGAGTTGTAAATCGGACAAAATAATCACTGGTAATTGCAACTCTTCTGCAATATTAAATGCCTCAACTGTGTCATAAAATGCCTCTGCTCCAGTACTTGGCGCGATCACAACTTTCGGAATTTCACCATGTGTTCCGTAAATCATTTGCATTAAATCCGATTGCTCTTGTTTTGTCGGTAGACCGGTAGATGGTCCTCCGCGTTGTGTATCTACAATTACTAAAGGTTGTTCAGTCATGCCCGATAGGCCGATTGCCTCCATCATGAGTGATAATCCAGGACCAGCAGAAGCAGTGAATGAGCGAACTCCTCCATAATTTGCTCCAATAGCCATTGTTGCTGCAGCTATTTCGTCTTCGGTCTGAATGACGGTTCCACCGAATTTCGGCAATTTTTTGATTAAATATTCCATAATCTCAGAGGCAGGAGTTATTGGATAAGCAGCCATAAATCTTACCCCAGCTGCAAGAGCTCCCAACGCGATGGCATCATTCCCAATCATATACAATCGGCGTTTTCCATCCGCTTCCACTAATTTAAAATCACCCGATCGATTCCCAAGTTGACGTGTCATTTCCGCATAGCCGAGCTGTATCGCTTCAAGGTTTTTCTCTACTACAGCAGCACCTTTGCGACCAAAGATTTCGTCTACAACGTCTTTAAAAACGGCTAAATCTAATTCCATCAATGCGGAAGTAGCACCAATTGCCACCATGTTTTTCATCAAAGATGTTCCTAGTTCAGAAGCTATTTCCGTAAAACGGACACTGTACATTTCACCAATACAATCATCAGGTTTCACAGGGTTAAACTTGCTGTCGGCAATAATCACGCCATTTTGTGTTAACTCTTTGTAGTTTACATCGATTGTTTCTTGATCGAATGCCACTAATATATCTAAATCATCTGGAATCGTACGAACTTCTGTTGTACGAACGCAAATCTTATTATTTGTATGTCCACCTTTTATTCGTGAAGAGAAGTGACGATAGCCATAAAGATAGTACCCGAGGCGATTCATCGCCATCGAAAAAATCTCGCCCGTGCTCTCAATACCTTCCCCTTGTTGCCCACCGACTTTCCATGAAAGCTGATGTAACATAATAACATCTCCTAACGTGCTTATAAGTAGTTAAATCCTATCATAGTGTACCATTATACATACCATTTCACTATTTATAAACGTTTCTGTTACACGAATTCAGACCTTTGACGGACACCAAGTGTAATCATTCATCACTGTTGCTTTCTTCAAGCATGGAAGAAAAGAAAGTAGGAGCTATTTATTGCAGTTCACGCAAAAAAACCAAGCAACGTTTGCTTGGTTTCTTCTTGTTTTGTTAGTTTCAATGAATTAATCCTGCTTTCGAAGCAAATCACCATTTAGCTTCTTCAAAATATCCGATGTAAGCAACACTCACTTTGAAACGAACAGGAATGTTGAAACGTATCTATTTTTCATTTTTTACTAAGACTAAGCTAGTGCATACAACGATGAATTTACAGGTCATACCTACAATGGTCGTCGAAGTCGTTACTTTATTTGTGCTCGTACTCTCTTTTCAATCAATAATTTTAATGCTGTTCGTTCTTCACCAGCAATCTCGATATCTGTAAAAGCTGGTGAGCAAATCAAATCCGTACCGCTTGGAGCAACAAAACCTCTAGCAATCGCAATGGCTTTCACAGCTTGATTTAAGGCACCTGCACCGACTGCCTGTAACTCCACAAATCCTTTTTCACGAATCACTGCCACTAATGCCCCAGCCACTGAATTTGGGTTTGATTTAGATGATACTTTTAATGATTCCATTCTTATTCCTCCTAGTATGTCAGATGCGTTAGAAGTTACCTTCTTGACCTAACATATGCACCAGGAAAACTACTTAGAAGCTAGTTTTGAAAAGGCGAATCCTCATTAATGTAGACACGTTCAATCGAATTTGATTTTCCAGTCACATCGTCGATATCAATCACGACTCCGCTTAACATTTTGCGACCGGCTTTTGGTACTTCGAATCGTGCTGGAAGATTCGTTTGAAATCTGTATAACACATCTTCTTTCTTCATACCAAGTATTGCGTCATATGGTCCGGTCATACCTACGTCTGTAATATACGCCGTTCCTTGTGGCAGAATGCGATTATCTGCTGTTTGTATATGTGTATGTGTTCCAACCACAGCAGAGGCTTTACCATCCAAAAACCAACCAATTGCCATTTTTTCACTCGTCGCTTCCGCGTGAAAATCGACAAATACTAATGGGGAAATCTTTTTAGCTTCCTCCATTAACTCTGCTACTTTTTCAAATGGATCGTCATGAGGTGGAAGAAAAGTACGTCCATGTAGATTAATGACGGAAAGTGTTGTACCGCTTTTCGAAATGGACGTCATTCCTCTACCAGGCGCATCTTTCGAGAAATTAGCTGGTCGTATTAAATAGTCCACGTCATCGATGAAATCGAAAATTTCTTTCTGATCCCACGTATGGTTTCCCATAGTTACAACATCCACTCCCATATACAGGAGGTCTTGATAAATTTTCTTCGTGATTCCTCTACCTGCCGCTGCATTTTCACCGTTTACAATTACTACGTCAATTTGATATTTCTTTTTTAATCTTGGCAAATATTCTTCGACCATTTCACGTCCCATGGAACCAACAATATCTCCAATAAATAATACTCTCATGTATAACCCAACTTTCTACAACTTATCTTCTACAATCATTCATCTTACCACTGTTCAGAATGAAACGACATCCCTTTCGATCGGTAATAAGAAGCCACAAGAAAAAGGCTTCCGAAGAAGCCTTTATTATTTTGCGTATTCTACTGCTCTTGTTTCACGAATTACCGTCACTTTGATGTGACCAGGATAATCTAATTCTTCTTCAATACGTTTTCGAATATCACGTGCTAAACGATGAGAAGTAATGTCGTCAATTTGTTCCGGTCGAACAATGATACGAACTTCTCTTCCTGCCTGAATAGCAAATGATTTTTCTACACCTTCGTAGGACTCTGAAATTTCTTCTAGTTTTTCAAGTCGACGAATGTAATTTTCAAGTGTTTCACTTCTTGCACCTGGTCTAGCAGCAGATAAAGCATCTGCTGCTGCAACTAGGACAGCAATAACAGATGTTGCTTCTGTGTCACCGTGATGGGAAGCGATACTGTTAATAACTACTGGATGTTCTTTATACTTTTTCGCAAGTTCCACACCGATTTCAACGTGACTACCTTCCACTTCATGATCGATTGCTTTCCCAATATCATGTAGTAATCCGGCACGTCGTGCTAGTGTTACATCCTCGCCAAGCTCTGCTGCAAGAAGACCTGCCAATACGGCAACTTCTTTTGAGTGCTTCAACACGTTTTGACCGTAACTTGTCCGGTATCTCATTCTACCCATAATTTTAATTAAATCAGGGTGTAAGTTATGGATTCCGATGTCAAATGTTGTTTGCTCTCCGATTTCACGAATCTGCTCATCTACTTCCCGTCTAGATTTCTCCACCATTTCTTCAATACGAGCTGGATGTATTCTTCCATCTTGTACTAATTTCTCTAGTGCTAAACGAGCTGTTTCTCGTCTAATAGGATCAAATCCTGATAGAATAACTGCTTCTGGTGTGTCATCAATAATTAAGTCAATACCAGTAAGTGTTTCTAGCGTACGGATATTTCGTCCTTCCCTACCAATAATTCTGCCTTTCATTTCATCATTCGGTAGGTTAACAACTGAAACAGTAGTCTCTGCTACATGGTCCGCTGCAAATCGTTGCAAAGCAAGAGAAAGGATTTCACGAGCTTTTTTGTCAGAATCTTCTTTAGCTCGCGTTTCCGCTTCTTTCGTCATAACAGCAATGTCTGTCGCAAGTTCGTTTTCTACTTGTCCGAGAATAATCGTTTTAGCTTCATCTCTCGTTAATGCAGAAATTCGTTCAAGTTCTGACTGCTGTTTAGCTACAAGCTCCGCTACGTTGTTCTCCATCAGTTCGATATGCTGTTGTCGTTCAGAAAGAGCTTCTTCCTTCCGCTCTAATCCTGCTTCTCTTTTGTTAAGCGCATCGTCTTTACGATCAATGTTCTCTTCACGTTGTAAATACCGATTTTCCTGTTTTTGCAGTTCCGATCGGCGTTCACGGATTTCAGATTCAGCTTCAGTTCTCATCTTGTGAGTTTCATCTTTGGCTTCTAGTAATACTTCTTTTTTTAGTGCCTCCGCTTCTCGCTTTGCATCATCGAGAATGGTTTGCGCTGATTGTTTCGCACCAGTCACTTTCGAATCGTTCACACTTTTCACTACAAAATAGCTAACAACGGCACCGACGATAAGACCAAGCAAAGCGGAGATTATGTCAAAATAATCCATTTGAACACCTCCTCTTGCTATTTTCATTTTTTCATGTTGTCGGTTCAGATAATAGGATAATACCCCTTAATTGTATCGGTGACAAAAACCTCTGTCAAGGTAACTCCTTTTGAAATATAGGAAAAGTCTGTCATTTTATTCCGTTGAGAATAAAAGCATTTATCACTACTTACAGACCTGAATAGAGTGGTTTCTATCAATTTAAATGATAGGAGACAAATCAACGAACATTATACAATCTCTTCTATAATCCTAATGGTACCCACTCGATTTCTTTCTGCCTCTTTTGATCTAGAATATATGACCATTTTTTCTTTGCACATATGTTTTCGATGGAGTAAAACTATCAGGATTGCTTTCCCAACAAAATCAACTTTTACAATCATGTTTTTCTGCATAAAAATACCCTTCTAATGCCCATAAGGAATTAGAAGGATATTGTTTCTAATAATTCTATTCTTCATCAAGAAGTAATGCGAATTCCGCATCTTCTTCGTCTTCATGACCTGCAATTGTATACGATCCAGCCGTTAATCCGTATGATTCCCGAATTTTACGTGCTATTTCATCTCGAATAGAAGGATTTTCTTTTAAGAAAATTTTCGCATTTTCTCGCCCTTGTCCAAGTCGATCATCGTTGTATGCGTACCAAGACCCGCTCTTATTCACAACGTCCATTTCGACGCCTAAATCGATGATCTCTCCTTCTTTGGAAATACCTTCTCCATACATAATGTCTACTTCTGCTGTACGGAACGGCGGTGCTACTTTATTTTTTACAACTTTAATCTTTGTTTTATTTCCCATAAAGTCATTACCCGATTTAATCGTTTCAGCACGTCTTACTTCTAGTCGAACTGAGCTATAGAATTTAAGCGCACGTCCACCAGGTGTAACTTCTGGATTTCCGAACATAACGCCGACTTTCTCACGAATTTGGTTAATGAAAATTGCAATTGTTTTCGACTTGCTAATGGCACCTGAAAGCTTACGAAGAGCTTGCGACATTAGACGAGCTTGCAAACCGACATGGGAATCTCCCATCTCTCCTTCAATTTCCGCTTTTGGAACCAAAGCGGCTACAGAGTCAATAACAAGAATATCAACTGCACCACTTCGAACTAAAGCTTCCGCAATTTCAAGTGCTTGCTCTCCAGTGTCTGGTTGTGAAAGTAATAACTCATCTATATTTACACCTAATTTTTGTGCATAAACAGGATCCAATGCATGCTCTGCATCAATAAACGCTGCTTGGCCGCCAGAAGCTTGTGCTTCTGCAATCGCATGAAGTGCCACCGTTGTTTTACCTGAACTCTCTGGTCCATAAATTTCGATGATTCTTCCGCGTGGATAACCACCTACTCCAAGTGCTGCATCAAGTGCTAGTGAGCCACTAGAAGTTGTTTGAACTTGACGATCCGTTTGTTCCCCTAATTTCATGATGGAACCTTTACCAAATTGTTTTTCAATTTGTTTTAACGCCATATCTAAAGCTGCTTTACGATCGCTCAACAGTATTTCCTCCTCTTATTTCCCATAAACTTCTTTCTACAACTACTATACTCGGTTTATGAGAAATACACAAGAAAAAAGCGAACGTTTATTCGGTTATTTTTAATTAGAAGCTTTATTTTCTCTAAAACAAGAAAATTATACCAACAAAACAAACGACCAAATGAATGTTTCTTTTCGAAATATCATTTTTTCATTAAAAAAGCAGCATACTAAACGTAAGCTGCTGTAGTCTTCATTTAACGGATCGTGGAATCTTTGACTAAACGGATAAGAATAGAAAACGTTTTTTTAACAACTCGAAGTCGATTGGTATTTCGATTTCCAGACAATTGAAGATGCTCCGCATAAGTTTCTCCATTCGCTAAACGAATGCCGATCCAAACAGAACCAGGTGTTTCACCTTCTAAACTACTTGGACCAGCTGCGCCAGTCAATCCAACACCAATTTTCGTGCCGAATTTTTCACTGGCTTTTTTCGCCATTTCAATGGCACATTCTTTACTAACGACACCATAGTTTTCGATTATTTCGCGCGACACACCTAGCGTGTTAATTTTCGCATCCGTATGATATGTAACTTCTCCACCGACAAAAATATCCGAAACCGCTGGGACAGAAGCTAGTTCTGCCATAAATAATCCAGCTGTTAAACTTTCAGCAGCGGCTATCGTCATTTCATGTTGACGAAGTGCATCCACTGCTTTTGATGCTAACGAATCGTCATTGTACCCATACAGATAGTCGCCAACTCTTTCCACGATCTTTTCTTCTACAGAATAGATGAGAGAATCTGCTTCTTCCTTCGATTTACTTTTTGCGGAGATACGAATTGTAACTTCGCCATCTGAAGCTAATGGAGCAATTGTGGGATTTGATTGAGCATCTAAAATATCATGTATGCGATCTTCTAACTCTGCTTCTCCTATTCCGTAAAAACGGAGAACATGCGAATAAATAGCGGCATCTTCAAATAGTTTGTTCATTAAAAATGGCTTTGCCTCAAACTGGAACATTGGTTCCAATTCTTTTGGTGGTCCAGGAAGTAACATATAAAAGCGGTTTTGATGCTCAGTGACCATTCCGGGGGCCATTCCATGATGATTTTCTAGAATAAAGCTACCTTTTAATACGAGTGCTTGCTTTTCATTATTTGGCGTCATTTCACGATGAATTTTTTCAAAAAAGTGGCGAATCGACTGCATTGCTTGCTCGTTCATTTCAAGTGTAGTGTTTAAGTGTTTTGCAATCGTTTCCTTCGTTAAATCATCTTTTGTGGGTCCAAGTCCTCCAGAGAAAATGATTAACTCTGCACGTTTTTCCGCTTGTTGAATTGCTTCTACTAATCGTTCTGGATTATCACCAACTGCTGTATGGAAATACACATTCACACCTAATTCTGCAAGTTGCTTAGAAATAAATGCTGCATTTGTATTCGTAATTTGACCAAGTAACAATTCCGAGCCAACTGCAATAATCTCTGCATTCATATCATTTGCTCCTTATTTCGAGTCTAATAATACTCGACGATTTGCGTAAAAGTAGTCCCAACCTGACCATAGCGTGAAGAATAACGAAACATATAACATAAAAGTGGCAAACGGAATCGAAAACATTTCAAAGAAAATATTATGAAGAAGTAATGCAGAAATCGCGACAATTTGTGTCCACATCTTAATTTTCCCTAATTGTTTTGCAGCAACTACTTCACCTTCATCAGCTAATAGCAATCGTAATCCTGTTACCGCAAACTCACGACTAATGATAGCAATGACTACCCAAGCAGGTGCATATTCCAGGTCTACTAGTAAAATTAAAGCAGCTGAAACTAATAACTTATCAGCTAACGGATCTAAAAACTTCCCCATATTCGTCACTAAGTTATACTTGCGGGCATAATATCCGTCGACAAAATCAGTAATACTAGCAACGATGAAAATAATCGCACCAACGAAATGTTCGACAGGCATAGTTGCACCTAATAAGGTAATTTCACCCCAGTTTAAATCTAAAATCATAATTAGTACAAATATGGGAATCATCACAACACGAGATACCGTAATTCTATTCGGAATGTTCATTTCTTTCTCTCCTTTAATAAACAAAACTTACGCATTCTATACATTAGCATACATGTCTAAATCCTCTATGTCGACTATCACTCTAACCTTCGAATGACTATTTATTCGAAACAAAAAAATAGCCATCTTGGTGAGATGACTATTCGGATTTGTTAAATTGTATGAGTAGATTCTGTGTAACATTATCGTTGCTGTAAGGAACTTTTTCATCGTTTATGAATACTTCTACATTTGGTGTTGAGCCGACGCGAATTCGAGCGGACTCAACTGTGCTAACATCCAATTCAAACGTTTCACCAGCTTTAAGTCCTTTTCCTTCAGCACCAATAAATTCTTTTCCGTTCTGATCTTTTATGCTTAACCAAGAATCACCTTTAGCAACCGCCTTAATGACAAAAGCATCGGTATTCGATAAAACGTAATTTGTATCTTGACCTTGAGTCGTACCTACTTCAATTGTTTGGACTGGCTCATCTACTGGCTCTTCCTCGACAACGGGAGTTTCATCTGCGGGTTCTTGCTCTGGTTCATCCGCATCATCGGGAGTTTGCTCGACAGGATTTTCCTCTAATATAACATCGCTAGAATTATTTGTTTCTTTCGGGTCATCTTTTGATGCGATATTTTGATATAAAAACCAAACGACAACGATTAATGCAATCACAAAAACTGCAACTAAAATCATAGGAATAATTTCACCAATTTTAGAACGAGATTTTGAAATGGGTCTTCTTCTCACAGGGGAGGAAGACATACTCGAAGTAATCGATTCATTTGTTGTATTTGGTACATCTTGTTTGTACACTTCTAACAGTTCATCTGAGTCTAAGCCGACTGCGTCTGCATATTGCTTAATAAATGCTCGTACATAAAATGGCCCTGGCATGGTGGAGTAGTTACCTTCTTCAATGCCTGCCAAATATCTTTTTTGTATTTTTGTCATTTCCTGAAGATCATCCAGGCTATATCCTTTTGCTACTCTCGCTTCTTTTAAGCGAGCACCTAATTCTGTCAACAAGAACACCTACCTATCAAAAATTAAACCCGCCAAATCCTTCGATCGATCCTTCAGCGGAAATACCATGGTTTCTTTCCATGACTTCATATGTAATCTCTTCATCTGGTTCATGTCTTAGTTCAATAATATAATCGAAATCTTCGATATTGTACTCCGACTGTTGCACAAACATATCTGGATGCTCAACTACCTTGATAGAAGGAAGACGCATCATCTCTCGGACAAGTTGCATATGACGTTCATCACTAGATCTTCTTGTCACTATTCCATCTAGAATAAAAATATTATTATCGCTAAATTCGTCCCCCGCAAGTTGGTTGCGGACAGTCTGTTTAATCATTGTGGAAGATAAAAAGACCCATTTTTTATTCGCACATACACTTGCAGCCACAACAGATTCTGTTTTTCCTACCCGTGGCATTCCACGCAGACCGACTAATTTATGGCCGTCTTGTTTAAACAATTCAGCCATAAAGTCCACCAATAATCCTAGTTCATCACGAACAAAGCGGAACGTTTTGCGATCATCTGCATCTCGCTGGATGTATCGACCATGCCTTACTGCTAAAATATCACGAAGTTTAGGCTCTCTAAATTTTGTTACTTGAATTGTTTCCATGGTAGAAACAATCAATTCAAAACGCTCTATTTGCTCGTCATTTTCTGCGCGAAGAAGCATTCCCCTTCTTCCTTGATCCACACCGTTAATCGTGACTATGTTGACACGGAGCATACCGAGTAAAGATGCAATATCTCCTAATAATCCAGGTCGATTAATTTGAATTTCGTATTCAAAATACCATTCTTTCAAATCAATCACCCTTTCTACTAATCTCCCGTAGTATGACACATTTCTACCTATTATGATAGCTGATTTTATCTACTAAGAAAAGGTAAAATGAAAAGAAGGAAGATTGTCCTTCCCCATTCTCTCATTTTTCCTTTTTTTTCGTCATGTATATGTCTATATTCGTACCAATTCGACAGATTTACTTCATAAACCATCCGCCGTCTACTTGGATAACTTGCCCAGTGATATACGAAGCAGAAGTGGAAGCTAAAAATCGGACAGGTTTCGCCACTTCAGCCGGAGACCCAATTCTTTGTAATGGAATGGTTAGTTTTGCGACTGCAATCTCTTCTTTCGCGTAATGTGCATTCATGGTTGTGTTAATCCACCCTGGAGTTAGTGCATTAACTCGTATTCCAAGACTTGCGTACTCTTTAGCTAACGCTTTTGTAAAGCTCAATTGAGCTCCTTTAACTGCAGAGTATGCCGTTTCATATGCTGCTCCAACACTTCCCCATATAGAGCTTATAAAGACGATAGAGCTGTTGGGCATATTACGCAGAACTTGTTGATAATGACCACTAATGATCATCGGTGTACTGACATGGACACGAAACAAATCGTTTATTTCTTCTAAAGACGTTTCGTCAGCCATTTTTTCCAACGAGTTACCATGCGCAAAAATTAAACAATTTGCAGGAGGTGCTTGTTGCAACCATGATTCTATTTGTTGCGGTTGATGAAAGTTTAATTGTAACGTTTCAAAAGATTGAGTTGGAAAGGTTTCCTGATATCTTTCAACAGGAGGCTCATGCTCGAAATAATGCAAAATTAGATTCCAACCTGATTTTGCCAGCTCATCTGCTATTGCTTCTCCTATTCCTCCAGAAGAACCGAAAATAATCGCTTTATTCATTCTGATCGCGTTGCGAAGTTGAAGGAAGCACTTTAAAAACAGTTTGTTTTTCATCTCCTGCAAGTGACGCAACAGATTGCTTAACATCTTCGATCGTCAACTTTTCTAGAAGTGGGAGTACATCAAAAAGTTCCATACCATTAAATGCATAGTGGGTAAATTGGTTCGCAATAAATTCTAATGAATTAAGTGCTCGGAGAAATTGACCGATTTTCTTTTTCTTCACTCGCTCAAAATCTTGCTCTTTATATGCCCACTCATTTGTCGAAGAAGAAATTTCTTGTTTGATCAGCTTCACTAATTCATCTGGTTTAGGAGAATCGGATCCAATAATTGCAAATCCATATCCCTTTTCAAGCGTAAAATCGAACGAAAACGAGTCGTCAATAAGAGATGTTTCATAGGCACTTTGATAAAACTTCGATGCTCGACCAAACGCCATTTCCATCCATAATTGAATAGAGAGTTCTTCTTTCATCATCTCTGGACCTTGCAAATCATTCGTACTCGATTTTATACCAACCATCACTTTCGGTTTTTGCACATCCATGTAGATTTCTCGCGCAGATTCACTCGCTTCTATCGATTCCTCTGGGTAAAGACGAGCTATGGAATCTTTTGGCGCAAACTCTTTTCTATCTTGGTTTTCACGAATAAAAGACATCATTTTCTCTGGGTCTACTGCCCCGACAACAAATAAAATCATATTGGAAGGATGATAAAAAGTGTTATAGCAAGTATATAAGTGTTCTGCAGTAATATGAGAAATAGATTCCACTGTTCCGGCAATATCTATTTTCACAGGATGTTTTTCATATAGATTTTCAATTGTTCCGAAATACAATCTCCAATCAGGATTATCATCGTACATCGTAATTTCTTGTCCGATAATCCCCTTTTCTTTTTCCACAGATTTCTCTGTGAAATAAGGTGTTTGGACAAAATCTAATAGAGTTTCTGTATTTTCATACACATGATTTGTCGAAGAAAATAAATAAGCTGTTCGTGTGAAAGAAGTATATGCATTCGCAGAAGCCCCTTTTTGACTAAACTTCTGAAATACATCCCCATCTTCTTTTTCAAACATTTTATGCTCCAGAAAATGAGCAATACCATCTGGAACTTCTATTGGATCTTCTTCTCCCAGTGGAACAAAATGGCGATCGATGGAACCGTAATGTGTAGTAAACGTAACATACGTTTTTGAGAATCCTTTTTTCGGTAAAATGCAAACACGTAAGCCATTTGCAAGCGTTTCTGTATATAATTTTTCATCTATTTGTTCAAAAGATTGTAGTTTCATCGCTCTTACTCCTTTCCACTTAAGAAGTAGGTAACTTCTTTATTCCATGTTTTCGCTACTTCCTGAATGTTTTCTTTCGTCACTTGATTCCATTTTTCAAAAAGTGCTTCGATAGAAAAACCACCTGGAAGGTCTTTATAGGCATCAAATATTTCTATCTGACCCCTTGAAGAATCTAACGCTTCTTTTAATTGGTTTTTTAACATCGCAACTGTTTGTTCTAACTCTAGTTCGGAAAACTCTCCTGCTGTCATTTTAAGCAATTCTACATCAATCAGTTTTTCTGCCTTTTCTTTATTCTCCGGATCAATCCCTGAAAGAACAAACATTAATCCATAAGGAGATTGGTAATTACTCGATACGTAATAAGCTAAACTTTCTTTTTCTCGCACTTGGAGAAATAATTTTGAATGTGCGTAACCGCCAAAAATACCATTCATAATCTGCATGGTAGGAAAATCCTTGTCCCAAAACGTTATTGGAGAGGAATAGCCAATGTGTAATTTTCCTTGTTTCATCGACTGAGTTTCGTCCACTTCTTTCGAAGAAGCGTTAAATGATTGTTCAGGTGACGTTGGAGGCACTGTATAAAATCGTTCTTTTAGTGGAAAATACTGCTCTATATATTGAGAAATCTCTTCCTCCTTAATTTGACCTACCACATATATGTCTACAGCATCTTTTTCAATCATGGATTGATACGATTGAGCCAAATCTTTAGGTGTGATAGCACGAACAGCTTCGATCGTTCCGATTGCTTGAACAGAAGCTGGATGATTAGGACGCATTTCTTGAAGAAGTCGATATTGTGCATAACGAGTTTTATCATCATAAATCGATTCGATTTTGGAAACTATCGTGGCTTTTTCTCGTTCAACAATTTCTGACTTAAACGAATTGTTTTCAAAGTTCGGCTGGAATAACACTGCATGGATTGTCTTCCACAGCTTAGACATGATGTTATCTTCTGCCAAAAAGCGATCATTGACTGTTTCTACACTGAGCTGAACGGTATGCTCATTGCCTCTTTTTGAAACGTCTACAGACAATCCTGTGCCATATAATTCGTCCAAATGGGAACGGAAATCTGTATTAGTGCAGTACTCCTTATTACTATCGTTTAATACGTTTGCTAACACAGACCGAAGTGCCGCATCTTTTTCAGATAATTTTTGTCGAAATTTAACTGCAATGGATAATGTTTTAAATTGATCCGTGTTGTTTGTATGTAAATGAATACCAGGTTTTAACTCGGTTGAATGAAACATTTAATCCCTCCTATTTCTACTCTTATCTTGTCAATATATCCTCTTCACTATACCTAGCGAAAATAATGAATGCAACTAAACGACTAAGCGGACTATTCGAATATAAACGTGGGAATCGGATGAATTTGTTCTTAAAAATTTCCTTTCTAAAAATCTAGTAAGTGATTCATTTTACACAAGCTATTGTCATGTCTTCTTAATTTAAAACAGGTTGATCTACATACAGGTAATTTTTACGGCGAAGTGATTAGAACTCTTCTACATTGCTTTAAAGGAAATAGAGCATAAGAATGGTGTAACTGATAATGCAAATCCTCTCGTTCTACATTCGCGAATTTCACCTCAATCAGATTAACAAAATTTCCATTCATCTTTAGGTAAAAGATGTTACATCTTTGTCCTCAGCAACATATCAAATAGTAGAAATCTCCTCTTCACTTTTACGTGAAATAAAAAAAACTGTAAGCAAGTAGAATATCTACCTTGCCTACAGCCATTATAAACTTACTTCTTCTTTTATTAACGGTTGCCTTTAATGTAAGGAATACCATTAGCTTTTGGTGAAGTTGCTTTACCGATAAATCCAGCAAGTGCAAGGATTGTTAAGACATACGGCAAAATTAGCAAGAACACTTTTGGTACTTCTTCTATAATTGGAAGCGAACCACCGACAATACTTAAAGCTTGAGCAAAACCGAAGAATAATGCCGCTCCAAGTGCACCAAGTGGATGCCATTTACCGAAAATCATTGCTGCTAAAGCCATGAATCCTTGTCCATTAATGGTGGAATGACCGAAATCAAGCGAAATTGATTGTGCATAAATTGCACCACCGATACCAGCTAATGCACCTGAAATCATTACAGCGATGTAACGCATTTTCGATACATTAATTCCCATCGTATCAGCTGCCATTGGATGTTCACCAACTGCACGAATACGTAAACCAAATGGTGTAAAGTAAAGTACTACCCATGCTAAAATCGCAACTGCGAATGCTAAAATACTTGTGTAATATACGTGTTGGAAAAACATTGGTCCTATAACCGGAATGTTTTCTAAAATAGGAATATCTGTACGTAAAAATCTTTCTTGAATGAAATCAGTTTGCCCTTTTCCAAAGATCATTTTTACTAAGAAAAGAGTTACAGCTACTGCTAACAAGTTAATTGCTACCCCAGAAACTACTTGATCTGCACGGAATGAAATCGCAGCAACAGCATGGAGTAATGAGAAAATCATGGCTACGATCATCGCAGCAAGTAATGCAACCCATTCTGTAGAACTACCAAATACGTCCACAAAAAATAAGTTGAAAACGATTCCCACGAATGCGCCAATTACCATTAAACCTTCTAACCCAATGTTTACAACGCCAGATCGTTCAGAGAAAACTCCACCGATGGCGGTAAAAATAAGAGGTGCTGCGTAAAAGATTGCATTAGGGACGATAAAATATAGAACTTCTAAAAAACTCATATTATTTCGCCTCCTTATTCTTGCTCATTCGCTCTAAGAACAGGCGAATAACATATCCCGAAGCCACGAAGAAAATAATAATCGCAATGACAATGGATACAATTTCTGGTGGAATACCAGCTTCATTTGGCATATTAAGTGCTCCATATTTTAGAGAACCAAAAAGAATCGCACCAAAAATCACACCTACTGGCGTATTAGCACCTAATAACGCAACCGCGATACCGTCAAACCCGACTCCAGTGAATCCACTTTTTACAGATGCATATTCAAAAGTTCCTAAAGCTTCCATTGCACCAGCCATACCAGCAAATGCACCTGAGATAACCATTGCAAGGACGATGTTACGATTCACATTCATTCCAGAGTACTCAGAAGCATGTTGGTTAAATCCAACAGCCTTCAATTCAAACCCTTTTGTTGTCTTTTCTAAAATAAACCACATAACCGCAACCATCAGTAAAGCAACAAAGATTCCAAGGTGTAATCGAGAGTAATCGGTCATATTTTCTAGGAACGCAGAACGTAGTGAAGCACTTTCCGCTATTTTCCCAGTGTTATCTCCGCCATCTGAAATTGTTTTAATGAGTGCATTCGTTGTATGTAATGCAACATAGTTCATCATAATAGTGACAATTACTTCATGTACTTTAAAACGAGCTTTTAAATAACCAGGAACTAATCCCCATAATGCACCAGCTGCAGCAGCAGCCAAAATTGCTAATGGTAAATGGATAATTTTCGGCAGTCCATCTACAGCAACACCAACATACGCAGCTGCAAACCATCCGACAATCAATTGTCCTTCTACCCCAATATTAAATAATCCTGTACGGAATGCAAAAGCAACCGCTAAACCAGCTAAAATATACGGTGTTATTTGGCGAATCGTTTCTCCAATTGTATAGGAATCCCCAAAAATACCGTTCCATAATGCTATATATCCTTTAATTGGATCATAGTCACTGATTAACATGACAATTGCTCCAACAATTAATCCTAAAATAACGGAAATTACAGGAACAAGCATATTTACAAAACGTTTAGACATTGGTGTTGTTCCCCACTTTCTCACTTACTGCCGTGCTACTTTTTTTCTGTCCAGCCATTAACAATCCAAGCTCTTGCTCAGATGTTTGAAGAGGATCTAATGTATCGACAATTTGCCCATCATAAATAACGGCGATACGATCGGAAACGTTCATTACTTCATCTAATTCAAATGAAATGAGAAGAACAGCTTTCCCTTTATCGCGTTGTTCGATTAATGCTTTATGGATGAACTCAATCGCACCAACATCTAGACCACGGGTAGGAAGTGAAGCGATCAATAAGTCTGGATCTCGATCAATTTCGCGACCAATAATTGCCTTTTGTTGATTTCCTCCGGATAAAGCACGTGCAGGCTCATCTGGTCCTTGCGTACGAACATCGAATTTCGCAATAATTTCTTCTGCTTTCTTTCGAATAATTCCGTAATCCATGATGCCATTTTTAGAGATTGGCTTTGTATAATACGTTTGAAGTGCAATATTATGTCCGATAGGGAAATCAAGCACTAGACCGTGTTTATGACGATCTTGTGGAATATGACCAACACCAGTTTCCGTAATTTGACGGGGTTTATGTCCAGTGACATCTTTCCCATTCACCATCACAATACCGCTTTTAATCTTACGTAGGCCTGTAATTGCTTCAATTAACTCCGATTGACCATTTCCATCAATCCCAGCAATCCCGACAATTTCCCCTCTACGAACAGAAAGATTCAATTCTTTCACTTTTTCAATTCCACGGAAATCTTGTACCGTTAAATTCTCAATTCGTAAAACCTCATCTGTGGGATTAGCGTCTATCTTTTCAGTTTTAAAGAATACTTGGCGTCCAACCATTAACTCCGCTAATTCGTTAGGGTTTGTTTCTGAAGTAATAACAGTTCCAATTCCTTCCCCTTTACGAATAACCGTTACTCGATCCGATACATCCATAATTTCTTTCAGCTTATGCGTAATGATAATAATGGATTTTCCTTCTTCGATCAGACGTTTCATAATTTGAATTAATTCTGTGATTTCTTGAGGAGTCAAGGAAGCAGTAGGCTCATCAAAAATAAGAATTTCAGCACCGCGATAAAGCGTTTTTAAAATTTCAACTCGTTGTTGCATTCCAACACTAATATCTTCTATTTTTGCATTGGGGTCGACGTCTAATCCATAAAGCTCAGATAGTTCACGTACTTTTTTAGACGCTTTTGACATCGAAGTCATTCCCGCTACAGTTGGTTCACTACCTAAAATGATATTTTCTGTTACAGTGAAGTTTTCTACCAACATAAAATGTTGGTGTACCATTCCAATTCCTAAACGATTTGCGACGTTTGGATCAGTGATCGCAACTTCTTCTCCTCGAACTTTAATGGAACCCCCATCGGGCTGATACAAACCGAAAAGGACGTTCATGAGTGTTGATTTACCTGCGCCATTTTCACCAAGCAAGGCATGAATCTCACCTTTTCTTAACTGAAGCGTAATATTGTCATTCGCCACAAAAGTGCCGAATTCTTTTCGAATGTTCAGCATTTCAATTACATATTCCAACGTCTTCACTCCCTTAGAGACAGTTAAATGAAAAATAAATTAATACAGGAAAGATTTCCGAGCGAAAACCTTTCTTCTATTAATTTACATTTTTAGCTTGAAAACAGGATAAAGACCGGATAAACCGGTCTTTACTTGTTTTACATTGTGTAGATTACTCTACAGTTTCAGGAACTGTGATTTCACCTGATGCAATTTTCTCTTTGTACTCATCAATTTTTGAAAGTACATCTTCAGGAATTGCTCCACGTGAATCTGCTAGGCCAACACCATCTTCAGCTAAACCATAAACGATTGTTTCTCCACCAGGGAATTCTCCGTTCATTGCTAATTCTGAGATATTAACTACAGCGTTATCAACACGTTTTAACATAGAAGTAAGCGTTACGTTTGTATCACCAACAGCACCTTCATCGTATTGGTCAGAGTCAACTCCGATTACCCATACATATGAATCCGGTTTGTTTGTTTTAATTTCTTTTGCTTCAGCAAATACACCATTACCAGTACCACCAGCAGCGTGGAAAATGATATCTACGCCAGAAGAGTACATACGGTTAGCGATTGTTTTACCAAGTTCTGCTTTTGCGAAATCTCCAGCGTACTGAACGTCTACATCGATACTTGGATCTACGGCTTTAACACCTTCTAAGAACCCAGCTTCAAAACGTTCGATTACTGGAATTTCCATTCCTCCAACGAAACCGATTTTTTTCGATTTTGTCATTAGAGCAGCAGCAACACCTGCTAAATAAGAACCTTCTTGTTCTTTGAATAGAACAGAAGCAACATTTGGTTGATCAACTACAGAGTCAATGATCGCAAGTTGAGCATCTGGTTGTTGTTCTGCAATTTCATTTACAGCTGATTCCATTAAGAAACCAATACCAAATACTAGATCGAATTTACGACGTACTAAGTTATTTAAGTTTGTGTTGTAGTCAGCGTCAGAAGCTGATTGTAAGTAATCAATTCCACCGTCGCCTTTTTCAAGACCTTGGTCTTCACCAAATTTTTGTAAACCTTCCCAAGCTGATTGGTTGAACGATTTGTCATCTACTCCACCAACATCTGTTACCATTGCAACTGAGAAATCTTTTCCTTCAGTTTCTCCACCATTTGATGAATCATTGTCTTTATCATCGCTACCACATGCAGCTAAAATAGTGCTTGCAGCTAATACCATCGACAATGCCAATCCAAACTTACGTTTTGTCAATTTGAGAACCCCCCGAAATGTTTTCTTATTAGCAGGAATACTTGTTTTACACCCGTTTACGTACTACATGGAAACTGAATTTATCAGCCCTAAAATAGTTCTTTGAATACAAAACAACTTGATCGTTGTCATCATAATGTAATTGTTTCAGAACTAGCAAAGAAGTTTCTGGTTCACATTCTAAAATCGGTGAAGCTACTTCATGGTACCCAATTGGATCAATGAAGGTTACTGCATACGACACATGAATTTCTCCAGATTCTTCGATTGCAGCAAAGATGGAGCCTTCTTTTCTACTTAAAAAATCAGCTGGCAAAAGTTTTTGCGGCACTTTATCAATACAGTAGACAACAGGTTCTCCATTAGCTGTTCTTACACGTTGAATTTCAATGACGGATTCATCTTCCCCACATTGAAAGCGGTTACGGTCTTCTTCAGATGGAAGCGCTTCCGAAGAACTCAAATAAATAGTTCCTGGCTCCATTCCACCTTGTCGAATCATGGCAGAAACACTCGCCAATTGCTCAATCCCTGAAGTAAATAGGGGCTTTGCATTCACAAATGTACCTACACCATGACGACGAATAATGACGTTTTCCTCTTCCAACAGTCGTAGTGCTTCACGAAGTGTCGCCCGACTGACTCCAAGTGATTTGGCAAGTTCAAATTCAGAAGGAAGTTTATCTTTCTCCTTAAAAATGCCTTTTGCAATATCGCTTTTAATGCGATCGATCACTTGAAGATACAAAGGACGATGATCTGATTTAATTGTCATAGCACCACCACCAAAAGCAGAGATCAGACATCTGATGTAAAACATTCCTACTAATCAGACATACTATACCATTTCTTTTTCGTGAAAGAAATAGTTTTTCATATATTTGTAGGTAAACTTTATGAGTTTTTGACAAAGGTGTCATTCAAATTACCCATATATTGTATAACTTAATTGTCTTCATATGATTTACTTATGAGCACTTGTCGCGGTTTACTTCCTTCATAAGGTCCGACGACACCATTCAATTCCATTTGGTCAATTAATCGAGCAGCTCTCGAATAACCTACACGAAATCTTCGTTGGATAAGGGACACCGAAGCGGTTTGCATATCTGTCACTAATTGGACAGCATCATCATAGTACTCATCTAAATCTTCTTGGACAGGAGCATCGACTACTTCATCCGGGATCATTTCTTCCTGATAATTCGCTTTCTGTTGCGAAATCGTATAATCCACTACATTCTCTACTTCTTGATCCGAGAGAAACGCACCTTGCACTCGAACGGGTTTTGAAGCACCTGCGGACAGGAATAGCATATCTCCTCTGCCCAATAATTTTTCTGCTCCACCCATATCTAAAATTGTTCGGGAATCAATTGAAGAGGACACCGCAAAAGCAATTCGAGAAGGGATATTCGCCTTAATCACACCTGTAATAACATCGACACTTGGTCGTTGCGTTGCAATAATTAAGTGGATACCTGCAGCACGAGCCATTTGCGCAAGTCGAGTAATCGAATCTTCTACTTCATTCGATGCAACCATCATAAGATCTGCCAATTCATCGACAATGACTACTATATATGGCAATTGTGGATGTTTTTCTTCATTTTCTTCATTAAATAGACGCACATGCTCATTGTACCCTTCTAAATTTCTGGTACCTGTATGAGAAAACAAATCGTAACGTCGTTCCATCTCACTCACAACTTTTTTAAGTGCTTGCGATGCTTTACGTGGATCTGTTACCACAGGTGCGAGCAAATGAGGAATTCCATTGTAGACATTTAGCTCTACCATTTTAGGATCAATCATCATTAGTTTTACTTCGTGTGGTTTTGCTCTCATTAATATACTGACAATAATTCCGTTAATACACACACTTTTACCCGAGCCAGTTGATCCAGCTACTAATAAGTGTGGCATTTTGTTTAATTCTGACAAGACTGCTTGTCCGGTAATATCTCTTCCTAGACCTATCATTAACTTCGCATCCGGACGATTGTTTTCTTTCGCTTCCAATACTTCTCGAAGACTCACGATCGCGACTTCATTATTTGGAACTTCAATCCCTATTGCTGATTTGCCGGGTATAGGAGCTTCCATGCGGATGTCTCTGGCAGCTAATGCCAGAGCTAGATCATCACTTAAACTAACGATTTTGCTAACCTTCACTCCGGTATCCGGAAGGACTTCATATTTTGTCACTGCTGGTCCTAAATGGACTTGAGTCACTTTTGCTTTAACGCCAAAGCTTTGAAAAGTTGCTTCTAACTTTTTAGCGTTTTGTTGAATCGCACTATATTCTCCACTCTGGTCAGAGGGAGGAGGCTCTTTTAATAATGATGCAGATGGTAAAACATACGATTGTTGATCTGTTTCTTCCACACTGTCTTGAAGAAAATTCACTTCGGGAATTTCTTCTGTTTCCTCTATTTTTGCAGGCGCTTCTTTCTTTAACACTTTCTCGGTAAAAGCGGAAATAATCGGTGCATCTTCAACTAAAGTACTTGCTTGTTCCGTTACTTCGATCGTTTCAGTGGGAAGTTTTTTCTCAGTCTCTAGAATCTTAGGTTGTTTACTTCGTCTCTTCGTTGGTTTTGTTTTCGAAGATTTTCGTTTCATCCACTCAGCGAACTTCTCATTCCACTTCGGGATTTCTTCCGCCACAATAGGTACCAGTGCTTTTCCGGTTAATAAAATTGCTCCTGTAAATAATAGCAACCATGCAACAATCAGCGCACCCGTAGAGGCAAACAATACGTGTAGGGATGCAAAAAGCAATGCACCAATCATTCCTCCACCTAAGTAATTCGTCCGGTTTATAATCCCATCTTGAACAATTAATAAATTCCATGTCTCTTTTAACACCGAATTCGACTGAAGTGAACGACTTGCAACTAAATCTTCAAACAAATAGAGATGACTAAAAACGGTAAAGCTGAACAAAATACAGATTAATCCTATCAGTACTCTACTTTTCCATTCAGGACGTTTACGCTTCACCATCATCAATAATGCGTAGGTAATTACCATTAATGGTACGGCGATATACCAATTCCCAAATAGAAACATACTAATAGACGTTAGTATTTCACCTACCCATCCATATTCAAAAAAAGTAATAATAGCTAAACCAATGAGTGCTAAACCTATAATTTCAAATACTAATGGATGCAGTTTCTTTTGATCTTTTCTTTTCGACGTTTTTTTAGACTTCTTTTTCTTCGCCATTCACCATCACCCCCGATGATTCTCTTTTTTGCTGAGGTCTTCCTTGTGATAAAAAAGGATTTCCCGCCCGGTGGCAAGGAAATCCCTTTTTGAGTTCTTAATATTCCATGATAATTGGGATAATCATTGGACGTCGTTTCGTTTGTTGGAATAAATAAGAATTTAACGTATCACGGATTTCTTGTTTAATGTTTGTCCATTCAAACGATTCTTTATTCACATACTTCTCGACTATTTTACGAACAAGCTCCGTAGATTCATCCATTAACTTCTCAGACTCTCTTACGTAGACAAATCCACGTGAGAGGATCTCTGGTCCTGAAGCGATTTGTTTCGTCGCTCGATTAAGTGTAACCACAACAATAAAAATTCCGTCTTGAGACAACAATTTACGATCTCGTAAAACGATATTCCCAACGTCTCCTACGCCGATTCCATCGATAAGAACATTGCCAGCATTTACGCGACCACTCATTCGAACTTTTCCACTTTTAAATTCAACAATATCGCCTTTATCTGCAATAAAAATTTGTGATTTAAGCATGCCTGTTTCTTGAGCCAACTTTGAATGAGCCATCAACATACGGTACTCTCCTTGAATTGGAATAAAGTACTTCGGCTTCATTAAATTCAGCATCATTTTTAAATCTTCTTGACTACCATGTCCTGAAACATGCACCTTTTTGCTGGAGGTAAGTACTTTCGCACCCGCTTTTGCAAGATGATTCATTGTTTGATACATCGCTACTTCCATGCCAGGGGAAGGTGTAAATGTGATGAGTACGGTATCTGTGTCTTTCATTTTAACGTCGCGGTGATGTTTTCTGCCCATTTTTTCAAGCGCTTCTAATGGTTCACCTTGATTACCAGAGACGATAATAACGAGTTGATCGTCTTCATATTTGTTAACATCTCGAATGGAAATTAGCGCGTCTTCTTCAACATGTAAATAGCCAAGCTTGTGTCCTACTTGGAAGACATTTTCAAGCGTCTTCCCTACTAGTGCAACTTTCTTGTTACAAGCAAACGCTTGATCTAACACTTGTTGAATACGTATAAAGTTGGAAGAATAGACAGCGACTAAAATCCGTCCTTTTACAGAATGAAATGTCTCTGCTAGTTGCTCTTCAATAACCGTTTCTGAGGTTGTATATCCAGGTCGCTCTGCTTCGGTTGAATCAGACAGTAACATTAACACGCCTTGTTCGCCTAAGTTTGCCATTTTGGCAATATCTGGTTTATAACTTCCTTTTGCAGATTGATCAAATTTAAATTCGCCCGTGTGAACAATTGCTCCTTCAGACGTATGGAACACAATTCCAAGAGAATCAGGGATACTATGAGTGGTGTGGAAAAATGTTACATGCGTAGAATCAAAGTTCATACGGCTTCTGCTTGTTACTTCATGGAATTTCACTTGGTTGGCAACTGGGCCTTCCTTTAAGTGCTCCTTTGCTAGAGCAATGGTTAACTTAGAACCATATACCGGTGCTTTCACTTTATTTAACAAATAAGCGATAGAGCCAATTGCATCTTCATGACCGTGTGTCAAAAAGATCCCTTTAATCCGATCTTTTTGCTCTTCTAAATACGTCATATCAGGAATCACAATATCAATACCTAACATTTCATCTTCTGGAAACATAAGGCCACTATCTACAATAAATAGTTCTTCATCAATTTCAACCACATACATGGCTTTTCCGATTTCCCCAACGCCTCCAAGGGGAATTACTCGGATTAACTCATTTTTTTTCTTTGTCAATTTATTTCCTCCTAAAAATTTACCCGATCAACATCCACTATTTCTTATTATAAGTGACAGTATGCTGTTGTACAAATGAAAAAAAACCAGTATGCACTGGTTTTTCATAAAACGAATAAAATTTTAAGACAAAACGAACATTTCTCGTTGTTTCATATACGTATCCCAAACAAGGTCATATGCTAGTTGTTCATCTTTTGAGAGTCCAACTAAAGGTAAACGAACCGCTTCTACATCAAAACCTAGTTTTGATAATGCATATTTGATTGTCACGGGATTTGGTTTCGCAAATAATGCATGCACGAGTGGAAGCATTGCCAAATGAATTCGCTTGGCTAGCTCTCTATCCCCACTTTCAAACGCTTGAATCATGCGTTGCATATCTCCACCTATAATATGAGAAGCTACTGAAATAATTCCTTCTCCACCAATCGCTAATAGTGGAAGCGTCAACCCGTCGTCTCCACTGTATACTTGAAATTCTTCCTCTTTTCCGTGAAGAATAAGCCCCATTTGATCTAGACTTCCGCTCGCTTCTTTTACGGCTACTATATTCGAAATCGTACTTAAATGAAGAATCGTTTCAGGCGACATATTGACAACCGATCTTCCTGGAATATTATAAAGTAACACTGGTAAATTTGTGTTCGATGCAATTGCTTTAAAATGTTCGTACATGCCTCTTTGGTCCGGTTTGTTATAGTAAGGAGTGACTAGCATCGCTCCATCTACACCTGCTTCTTCCGCTTCTTGAGTCATGTCAATCGATTGTTGGGTGTTATTACTTCCCGTTCCAGCTATAACAGGTACACGACCATCCACAGTCTCTACTGTAAAACGGATAATATCCATTTTTTCATTATGGCTAAGCGTCGGCGATTCTCCCGTCGTTCCACAAACCACGATTGAATCACTACCGTTTGCAATTAAGTGTTCAATGATTTTTGCAATCATTTCAAAGTGAATCGATCCATCGGGTAAAAATGGTGTAATCATTGCGGTCGAAACTTTTCCTATATTCATCATTAAACTCTCCTAAACTAAGCCCTCTTCCATAAGGGCTTCTGCAATTTGTATGGAATTAAGTGCAGCACCTTTTAACAAATTATCCGCGACTATCCACAAGTGAAATCCTTTAGGATTTGCTGGATCACGGCGAATTCTACCTACAAATACATCATCTTTCCCTTCTGAGAAAAGAGGCATTGGATATTCTTGCTCTGCAGGATTATCTAGTAGTTGAACTCCAGGTGCTTGTTGAATAATTGTCTTCACTTCTTCAACAGAACAATTTTCTTTCTCAATTTCAATGTAAACAGACTCCGAATGTCCAGCAACAACTGGTAATCTAACACAAGTTGCTGAAACGGCAAGAGTCGGATCGTGCAATATTTTTTTTGTTTCATTCATCATTTTCCATTCCTCTAACGTAAATCCGTCTTCTCCAAATTGATCGATTTGGGGAATGGCATTGTACGCTATTGGATAGTGCTTTGATCCACTTTTAACTGGTAACACTTCCGCTTTAGTCGAAAGTCTATTTCCATAGCTTGAATTTTGAGCAACTAATTCTTGAACGGCTATGGAGCCCGCACCTGATACCGCTTGATACGTGGAAATAATTACTTTCGTTAATCCTAGTGCTTGTCGAATTGGTTCTAAGACACATACTAATTGTATAGTGGAACAATTTGGATTCGAAATGATGCCTTGATGGCTATGTAGGTCCTTTTTATTTACCTCTGGAACGACTAATGGAATAGTTGGCTCCATTCGAAATGCACTAGTGTTATCAATTACAACTGCACCACGTTTGGCCGCTTCTTTCGCTAATTCTTTTGATACACTCCCCCCAGCACTAAAAAAGGCAATGTCGATGCCTTCAAATGCTTCTGGGGTCGCTTCTTCTACAAAGTGTACATGATGTTGAAAGAAAATTTCTTTACCAACGGAGCGTTTTGATGCCAAAAATTTAATCGAGGAGATCGGAAATTGTCGCTTCTCCAATTGTTCTTTCATTTTTTCGCCAACTGCACCTGTAGCACCAACAATCGCGACTCGATACTTCTTTTCCATCTATCCATTCTTCCTCTCCAAACAGCTAATAATGCCCGTATTGTAACATGTTTTCGACAGCTATTGCATTATTATTTCATTCAGCATACCCTAGCAAAATAGGTTGGAGTTGCTTTCCGTCAATTGCAGATTCAACTGTATCATACAATAAATTAAAATCAGAGATACACGATTTTGGTTTTCGATGAGGATCATCCTGCCCAAAAGGGACAATGTAAACATCTTTCATATTGATTGCTGTCATCACGTTTACACCATTCGCACCTAAAATGTCATTCGATGAAATCCCGATTACTACTGGCCGGTTTGTTCGTAATGTTGCTTTTGCAGCCATCAATACAGGTGAATCATTTATTGCATGCACGAATTTACTTAACGATGTGCCAGTCATAGGAGCAATAACCATACAATCTAAAGGTGCTTTCGGTCCTAAAGGTTCTGCATCCGCAATCGTTTGAATTACTTTTTCTCCACTTACTTCTTCAATTCGCGCAATCCACTCATCCCCTGTACCAAATCTTGTTGCTGCAGTGACAACAGATTGAGACACAATAGGAACTACCACCGCTCCTGCATCCCGGAAAACCTGAATTTTGGGAACTACTTCTTCATACGTACAATGGGAAGCTGTGATTCCAAACCCAATTCGTTTACCCATCATGTACTACTTCGCCTCCAGCTAATTGATATCGCATTATTTGGTCAAATAAGATCTTTCCTGCACTTACAGGAAGCATTTTTCCTGGCAGCCCAGCTAACAAGACATAATCTTCATCCTTCACCTTTACATTCGAGTCTACACATCCAGGAGCAGATGCCAAATCGAATATTTTTTTCACCCCATGTAAGTTGTTGGAAATTTCGGAAGTAATCCATTTAGAAGGGATGGTATTAACTAAATACGCATTCACCAAATCCGTTTTTTCTAAACTCGAAATCGTTTCATACCCAAATGCTTTTGCTTCCGCTATTTGATACGGCGACCGAGCATAGATAACAATTTTCGCTCGCATTTTAACTAACAGATTAGCTAAGCACTTCGCTACCCTGCCAAAACCTGTTACCACAAATGATTGCCCCTCGATTTGTTCCGATTGTTCCTCATAAAAATACTTCAGAAAACTTTCACTCGTCACATTGGCATTACACCAAATCCACTCCTCCTCTTCCAAATATCGAACGACAGGAATGGAGTACTCTTGTGCAATTTGCGATAATTCAGGAGACTCTCTTCCCATCCACAACTGTTCGACACCTGTAAGCGAAAAAGAATCCGTACAAATATCCATCGGTGAAATTGGTAGCATAATATGTGTCGGGTGAAACGCTTCAATTTTACGATTCACTTCATTCGTCCAGCCATTTACTGGATAATAAAGCACAGAAAAACGAGCACTTAGAAATTGTTGCAGATAGACCATTCTTTCATCCGAACCGAGTAAAAACCACTTCATCCTAATTGACTCACTTTATTACTGTCCGTCGTTTTGGAGAATAAAATGCGATTTTCACCGATTAAGACAATATCACTCCATAGCACTATTTCTTTTGAACTTGCATTCCCCTTCGATCCATTCCACATTTTCTTTTTATCGGGCAACTCAAATCCAATAATTTCACCTGTCTTAGGTTGAAAAAGTAATTCTGTATTCGATAAAAAACCCATTCTTCTTCCGTCCGATAATTGAATCAATTCCTTATTAGCCATTTCTGATAACAACATGTTGATCCCTCCACTCAACATAATGTATGCATTGTTTGGAAAAATGTTGTTACACACATTGCTCAAGAAAGCTTATTTGATTGAGACGATCGATTCTCCAGTACAAGCAATCGATTCTCATGATTTGATGATTGATGCCCCCTCACTCTTTACATTAATTCACAAAGGCACTTCTCCCCGTAAAACGATCGATTGTACCCCTACCTAATTTCATCGCAAAAAAAAAGAAGCTACATAGAGCTTCTGTAAAATTATTTCGATGTAATGATGGATGTAGCAAAGTTGGAAGTTAGGATACTCCGTTGTAATGCATTTACACTTTCTGTTGTTACTGCATTAATTTCTTCTTCGACCTCGTTATAGCTCTTCGTTTTATGAAACATCAGAATGTTTTTTCCGTTTCGGTTCATTCTAGAACTGGAGCTTTCTGAACCAAGTAGAATATTTCCTTTTAACTGTTCTTTTGTACTTTCAACTTCGTCTTCTGATACTCCGTTTTGTACTACTTGATCAATTGTTTCTTGAATTGTCGTTTGTAAAAGAGGAAGTTGTTTAGTGGATGTTCCTCCATAAATCGAAAATGTTCCGGATTGTTGATATGCAGAATGATACGAATAAATCGAATAGGCAAGTGCTTTTTCTTCCCTAACCTCTTGGAATAATCTAGAGGACATATTGCCTCCAAAAATAGTAGAAAAAATCACTAAATCCATTAACCGTTGATCATGGATATCTAATGCAGGGTAACCAAGACATAAGTGACTCTGCTCTGTCTCGCGAATTTTCACGCTTTCTCCGGCATGGAATAGAGGTGTAGTTTCCTTTATTTCTTTTCTTCCTTTGTCTTCTTTTTGGGAGAACGATCCAAATAACGATTCAATATAGGAAATGAATCCAGTGGGAATGCTTCCAGCAATCGATATCACGATATTCTCCGGTACATAATGCTGGTCCATAAATTCTCGGATTGCTTGTTCATCAAATGTTTGAAGGGTCTCTTCACTCCCAAGAATGGACCTCCCAATCGAATGAGAGGGGTACATGATTTTCCATAATTGCTCGTGTACATCATCATCTGGTGTGTCTTCCACCATTAATATCTCTTCTGCGACTACTTGTCTCTCTTTATCCAACTCTACTTTGTCAAAAACAGAGTGAAAGAACATGTCAGCCAATAAATCGATTGCTTTAGGGGCATGATGATCTAACACTTTTGCATAATAACAAGTGTACTCTTTGGATGTAAAGGCGTTCATGTTCCCACCAATTCGATCAAATTCCTGGGCAAGTTGTTTTGCAGAATGTGATTTCGTACCTTTAAAAAGCATGTGTTCAATAAAATGCGTCATGCCATTCTCATTCGGTGTTTCATTTACAGAGCCTACTTTTACCCAAATCCCAATTGCGGTCGAACGTAAATGTTCCATTTTTTCCGCAACAATTCGAACTCCATTTGAGCAATGTATTGTTTCTATCATGATAATCCAACTTTCTTTTGTCCTTGACATACGATTTTCTATGGTGAGTGAATACATAGTAAAAGATTGCCTAGAAAGTACTCCTAGGCAATCTAATTAGTACTATTATTCAGTTGCTTGCGTTTCTTCTGCCGCTTCTTTTTCTTCTTTTATAACGATTTTTCTCGATAAATTGACGCGTCCTTGGTTGTCAATTTCAATTACCTTCACTTTTAACTCGTCCCCGAGTTTTAAGACGTCTTCTACCGCTTTCGTCCGTTCTTCTTGGATTTCAGAGATATGAAGCAAGCCATCTTTACCTGGGAAGATTTCAACGAAAGCACCGAATTTTTCAATTCGTTTGACTTTACCATCATAATATTCGCCAACTTGTGCTTCTCGAACAATATTTTCAATAATTTCTTTTGCACGAGCATTCATCGCTTCATCTGTAGAAGAGATGTAAATTGTACCGTCTTGCTCTGTATCAATTTTCACGCCAGTTTCTTCAATAATTTTATTGATTTGTTTTCCGCCCGGCCCGATGACATCACGAATCTTATCTGGATTAATTTTCACCATAATAATTTTCGGTGCATACTTGGACAGCGATTTTCTTGGTTCAGCGATCGTTGCAAGCATACTTTCTAGAATATGCATACGACCGATTTTTGCTTGTGTAAGTGCTTCTTCAAGAATTTCACGCGATAAACCATCAATTTTAATGTCCATTTGAAGAGCTGTAACACCTTTTGCAGTTCCAGCTACTTTAAAGTCCATGTCGCCTAGATGATCTTCCATCCCTTGAATATCAGACAGAACAGAATATTGCTCACCGCGTTTGATAAGTCCCATTGCAATACCTGCAACTGGTGCTTTAATCGGTACACCAGCATCCATCATTGCTAATGTTGAGGCACAAATACTTGCTTGTGAAGTAGAACCGTTTGATTCCAACACTTCGGAAACTAAACGAATCGTATACGGAAACTCTTTCTCATCTGGGATCACAGCTGACAATGCACGCTCTCCAAGTGCACCGTGTCCGATTTCACGACGACCTGGTCCACGTATTGGACCAGTTTCCCCTACAGAAAATTGAGGGAAATTGTAGTGATGCATGAATCGTTTCGATTCCTCTACTCCAAGGCCGTCTATAATTTGCACGTCCCCAAGTGCACCAAGTGTCGCGATACTTAATGCTTGCGTTTGTCCTCGTGTGAACAAACCAGAACCGTGAGTACGCGGCAATACGCCCGTAGTTGAAGATAGTGGTCTGATTTCATCTAACTTCCGTCCATCAGGTCGAATTTTCTCGTCCGTAATTAGACGACGTACTTCTTCTTTTACCATTTTATCTAAAATTTGACGAACTTGTTTTAGTGTTGCTTCATCTGACTCTTGTTCTTCATACTGCGCAATTACTTCATTTTTCACTTCTGAAATAGCTGCTTCACGAGCATGTTTTTCTTGTACCTGAATCGCTTCATGTAAACGAGTCTCGATTTTAGCAGAAATGTCTGCGCTCAATTCTTCGTCTAGTTCATATAAATTAATGACTGATTTTTCTTTCCCAACTTCTGCAGCAATTTGTTCTTGGAAAGCAATCAATTTTTTAATTTCTTCGTGACCAAACATTATCGCTTCAAGCATCGTTTCTTCTGGTACTTCAAGCGCTCCAGCTTCTACCATGTTAATCGCGTCTTTTGTTCCTGCTACAACCAAGTCAATCGTGCTGTGTTCCATTTGTTCTTGTGTAGGATTGATAATAAATTCATCGTTAATTAATCCAACTTGAACACCGGCAATTGGTCCCCCAAACGGAATATCAGAAACCATCAATGCAAGGGATGAACCAAACATGGCAGCCATTTCAGGTGTGCTATCCTGATCAACAGACATTACGATCGAAATCACTTGGACTTCATTACGGAACCCATCTGGAAATAAAGGACGTATTGGACGGTCGATTAAGCGACTAGTTAAAATTGCATTTTCAGAAGGACGCCCTTCTCGTTTAATAAAGCCTCCTGGAATTTTACCAACGGCATATAAACGTTCCTCATAGTTTACTGTTAATGGAAAGAAATCAAGCGATTTTGGTGTTTTGGAAGCAGTTGCTGTGGAAAGAACAGTAGAATCACCATACTTAACCATTACTGCACCGTTTGCTTGTTTTGCATATTTTCCTACTTCGACAGAAAGTGTTCTTCCTGCCCATTCATACGTGTAAATTTTTTCTTCGTTCATCTGATGAACTCCTCTCGTGCATCGAATACTGTTTGTCCTGTTGTATGTATCATTAGTAGTGTATCAAAAAAGCATACGTGTTGCGAAAAATAATTTCAATATTGGCTCCGTTAAACTGAAGAGTTGAACGTGTAAATTTTGCTGAAATAGATAACCTGGATTCAACTACTCAGTTTAGCAGAGCCGAAACATAAAGAAAAAGCGGGATTCCTCCCGCTTTTCGAAACAATCTTATCGACGTAAGCCAAGTTTGTTGATCAATTCACGGTAACGTTGAACTTCGTTTTCACGAAGATATTTCAACAAGTTACGACGACGACCAACCATTTTGAAAAGACCGCGACGTGAGTGGTGATCTTTTTTGTGAGTACGTAAATGCTCATTCAAGTTGTTAATCTCTTCCGTTAGGATAGCTACTTGAATATCAGCAGAACCTGTATCACTTTCGTGTGTACGGTACTCAGCGATTAATTCGTTTTTACGTTCTTGTGTAATTGCCATCCGTTCCACCTCCAATACTTTCATAATATCCCCAATTCCCAAGCATACGGTGGTGAGTCGATATGCCAAGCAATGGTTGAGTGCTTAATGCACTTAGAAATCGTACCATATTCTCAAACAGAAAACAAGTTAGTGCAATGCCTTTTCTAAGATTAATTCCGCTTGTTGTTTGTCTTTTTCTATTTGCATTTTCAACTCATCAAGCCCATTAAATTTCTGTTCATCCCGAATACGGTCAAACCATGCAACTTCCACGTGCTCTCCATAGATTGTTTTATCAAAGTTAAATAAATGCACTTCAACTGTTAATTTTTTTCCTTCTGGATCTTGCACGGTTGGTTTATATCCGACATTACAGACCCCATTGACCCAACTGTCTTGAACAAGCATTTTCACTGCGTATACACCAACTTTTGGAATAAAAACGCCTTCACTTGGAGCAATATTTGCCGTTGGAAATCCAATCGTTCTTCCTCGTTTGTCCCCGTGCACAACAATCCCTGGGAATCGATACGGTCTGCCTAACATCCGTTTTGCAGCTAACATGTCTCCAGTAGTCAATTCTTCTCGTATTCTCGTTGAACTAATTTTTTCTTTCGGATCAGCAATTCGTTGAATCTCATGCACTGCATAACGGTCATTCGATTCTCTTCGGAGTGTGTCCATCGTGCCTTTTCCAAAAGCTCCAAATGAAAAATCAAATCCAGCTGTGACGGATAAGATACGGTTATTTACTAGTACTTGTTCGATAAAATCTTTCGCACTTAAAGAAGCAAAGTCAGAAGTAAAACGAATAATGATGACCACATCAATATCCATCTTTTTTAACAACTCCAATTTTTGTTCTAAAGGTGTTATGTAAAAGACCCGTTCATTCCGATGACCTAATACGATGGAGGGATGCGGATCAAATGTCATGACGGCAGACTGTATGCCTTTTTCTTTCGCAACTTTTTTAGCTTGCTCAATAACTTGTTGATGTCCTAAATGGATCCCGTCAAAAAAACCAATTGCCACAGACAAGGGTTGATCCATTTTTGTTAATGTCAAATGACCTGGGTAACTTAAATATTCTACAATCATTTCGTAGTCACTTCTTCCGATAAGTATACAAACATTTTCTCGGGTTTCATTTTACCTTCTTTTGTTGGATGTTTCACGTAAACTGCAAATGGTTGAAGGTTTTTCGTCCACACTAATTTTGGCTCATCTTCTAATATTGTGTGAGCTTCTAGCACTTGTCCATTTTGAATTGCCTTTTCCATACTCTCTGGGACTTCAACATGCGGGAAATCTTGTAAAGCATAATCGATAGGAAATAAATGTTCATCCAAAACTTGTTGATCCATCATATCCTGCACCTCTTGAAGTGTATAACAATCATCTTTCTTAAAAGAAGCTGACTTTGTTCGTTCTAAATGAGACATATGAGCAGGATAGCCAAGAAGTTCTCCAACTTGCGTAGCTAAAGTACGAATATACGTCCCTTTCGAACAAGCAATCCTAGCAGTAAAGGTAATCGATTTTCCACTCCAACTATTGAGAGAGTCCAGCAATTCGAATTCATGAATCGTTACAGTACGCTTAGGACGTTCTACCTCCAACCCTTTACGAGCATATTCGTATAGTTTTTTCCCATTTACTTTTACAGCAGAATACATGGGTGGAATTTGTTCAATTTCTCCTGTCAGGGCGTTTAAATGGCGTTGCAATTCTTCCCGTGTAATAGTAAACACTTCGTCGTTTTCTTCAAGCACTTCACCATCGGCATCCTCGGTTGTGGTAGAGGAACCAATAGTAATTTCTGCAATGTATTCTTTTCCTGAATCAGTCAAATATTCCGCCACTTTTGTACTTTCACCAATGCAAATCGGCAATACTCCTTCGACACTTGGGTCGAGCGTTCCTGTATGACCAATGCGTTTCATGTGAAGAATTTTTCTTAATTTAAAAACACAATCATGTGAGGTCATTCCTTTTTCTTTCCAAAGAGGTAAAATTCCATTCATTCTTAAAACCTCCACGTAATTTTTCAAATGGTCTCGTACCTATCACTCAACCTTATCCTATATCGTAACTAACACCGTTCTTGTTCACAGGATACCACTTTTTGATGCATTTTCAAAAATCCGATGAAGTAAAAAAAGCCTACAGGAAGCAAACTCCTGTAGGCTCACTTTATTCTTCTTGTTCGCTTGTTGTCTCGTCGTTGAGTGAACGCAATAGAGAGTCAATACGGTTACCGTAATCTGCTGATTCGTCAAACTCAAACATAAGTTCAGGAGTTTTACGTAATCGGATTCGTTGACCAATTTCTGTTCGCATAAAGCCTTTCGCTTTCGCTAAACCTTTAAGTGTTTCTTCTCTCTTTTTTTCATCACCTAGAACTGTGATGAACACAGTTGCCTGCTGGAGATCACCTGTGACTTCCACGTCTGTTACAGTGACGAAGCCAATCCTTGGGTCTTTTAATTTTCGAGAAATGATTTCGCTTAATTCTTTTTTCATTTGCTCGCCAATTCTTGTCGAACGAGTACTCATTTGTACATACACCTCAATTCACGCTATCTTAACGTTTGATCTCTTCCATAACGTACGCTTCAATTACGTCGCCTTCTTTAACGTCATTATAGCTTTTCACTGTAATACCACACTCATACCCTTTTGCCACTTCTTTTGCATCATCTTTGAAGCGTTTTAAAGATTCTAATTCCCCTTCAAATACGACAATGCCATCACGGATGACACGAATGCCGCTATCACGAGTAATTTTACCTTCTGTTACATAGCTTCCTGCAATTGTACCGATTTTTGAAACTTTGAACGTTTCGCGTACTTCTGCTTGCCCAATAATTTTTTCTTGGAACTCTGGATCAAGCATTCCTTTCATTGCAGACTCAATTTCTTCAATCACTTTGTAAATAACGCGGTGTAAACGAATATCTACGCCTTCTTCTTCCGCAGCGCGTTTCGCATTCAAGTCAGGACGAACATTGAATCCAATTACAATAGCATTTGAAGCAGCTGCTAATGAAATGTCCGATTCTGTAATAGCTCCTGCGCCTGTATGAATGATTCGTACATTTACGCCTTCTACATCTAATTTCATCAATGATGCAGCCATTGCTTCTACAGAACCTTGAACGTCTGCTTTCACGATAATATTTAAGTCTTTCATCTCGCCTTGTTTCATTTGATCAAACAAGTTATCTAGTGTTACGCGTGTTTTTTCAGAGCGTTGTTCTTGAATCGCTGTCGTAGCACGAGATTCACCGACTGCACGAGCTGTTTTTTCATCTTCAAATACAACGAAACGATCGCCAGCTTGTGGTACATCGTTCAACCCAGTAATTTCAACAGGGGTACTTGGGCCGGCTTCTTTTACGCGACGACCAATGTCATTTACCATTGCTCGAACACGTCCAAATGTATTCCCTACTACGATTGGATCCCCAACGTTCAACGTACCATCTTGTACAAGTAACGTTGCAACTGATCCTCGTCCTTTATCAAGTTGCGCTTCGATCACTGTACCAATTGCTTTACGTTTAGCGTCAGCTTTAAGTTCAGCCACTTCTGCAACTAATAACACCATATCAAGAAGGTTATCAATTCCATCACCTTTTAATGCTGAAATTGGAGCAAAAATAGTATCTCCGCCCCAAGCCTCAGGAACTAAACCATGTTCCGTTAGCTCTTGCATAACACGGTCAGGATTTGCCGCTTCTTTATCCATTTTATTCACAGCAACGATAATTGGAACTTCTGCTGCTTTCGCGTGGTTAATTGCTTCCACGGTTTGTGGCATAACACCATCATCCGCTGCAACAACTAAGATAGTTAAATCGGTTACTTTTGCTCCGCGAGCACGCATTGTAGTAAATGCAGCATGTCCAGGAGTATCCAAGAAGGTAATTTTCTTGCCATTTTCTACAACTTGATATGCCCCAATATGTTGCGTAATACCGCCTGCTTCGCCAGCAGTAACTTTTGTATTTCGAATGGAGTCAAGAAGTGTCGTTTTCCCGTGATCGACGTGTCCCATAATCGTAACAACCGGAGGACGTTCTTTTAATTCGCCTGCTGGTTGTTCTTCATCCGATTCAAAATATGTTTCTAAATCTGTTTTATCGATACGGATCTCTTCTTCCACTTCAACACCGTAATCTGTACAGATTAACTCAATCGCATCTTTATCTAATTCTTGGTTAATGGTAGCCATTACACCAAGCATAAATAACTTTTTGATAATTTCAGAAGGCTCTCTGCCTAATTTTTTTGCAAGTTCACCAACTGTCAATGATTCAAAGAACGTAATTTTTTCAGGTAGTTCTTTTTCTTTCATTGGAACAGGTGGTTGAACTGGTTGCTTGCTTTTTCCTTTTCCTTTTCCACGGCTGCCAGCTCTGTTTCCAGTACCTGGACTATTGTTGCCGTATCCACCTGGACGTCCACCAAAATTACGGTTCCCTTGCCCTGGACGGTTTCCTTGTGCCCCTTGAGCTGGACGGTTTCCTTGTCCGCCTTGTGCTGGACGGTTTCCTTGTGCCCCTTGAGCCGGACGGTTTCCTTGTCCGCCTTGTGCTGGACGGTTTCCTTGTCCGCCTTGAGCCGGACGGTTTCCTTGCCCACCTTGTGCTGGACGATTTCCTTGTCCGCCTTGAGCAGGACGGTTCCCTTGTCCGCCTTGTGCTGGACGATTTCCTTGTGCCCCTTGTGCTGGACGGTTCCCTTGTCCGCCTTGAGCGGGACGGTTCCCTTGCCCTGGACGGTTTCCTTGTGCTCCTTGAGATGGACGGTTTCCTTGTGCTCCTTGAGACGGACGGCTTCCTTGTCCGCCTTGAGATGGACGTGGATTTTGGGTATTTGAAGAAGCAGTTGAAGTTGGCTTCGCTGATTGCTTAAAAACCCCATCTAATTTTGATACGACAGTAGTTTCAATTGTCGACATATGATTGGAAACAGGTACGTCCCACTTCTTTAATTGATCAATAACTTCTTTACTCGGTTTGTTAATTTGTTTCGCATATTCATGTACCCTAAGTTTACTCATTAGGTCACCCCCGGTTAGATTCGTTGAGAAGGCCGGATAGTTTTTTTGCGAAACCGGCATCAGTAATGGCGAGTGCCACGCGGGCCTCTTTTCCTGTAGCATGTCCCAATGTGTAACGATCGGAAAATTCATGCAACTCAACGTTGTAAAACGAACATTTATCGGAAAATTTCTTCCGTGTATTTTCAGAAGCATCTTTTGCAAGAATAACAATTTTTGCTTTATTGCTTCGAATTTCTTTTAGAACAAGTTCTTCCCCTGTGATTAACATTCTTGCGCGTGTCGCTAACCCAAGAGTCTGGAGTATTGCTTGTTCCTTCATCATGAAAGTTTTTCTTTCGCAACAATTTTTTCTAATTCATCGTAGATTTCACTTGGAATTTTCGTTTCTAAATGGTTCTCTAATGAATTACGTTTTTTTGCCAATTTAATTGCTTCCTCAGACTTCGAGAGATATGCTCCGCGACCAGATTTCTTTCCTGTCAAGTCTACAGAGACTTCTCCTTCTTTCGAACGAACAATTCGAATCAATTCCTTTTTTGGAAACATGTCGTTTGTTGCGACACACTTTCTCATTGGGATTTTCTTCATTGTTGCCATTATTCATTCACCTCAGTTGGATTCATCTTCCGAATCTTGATATAAATCAAATTCCTCTTCTTCATATGACTCTTCATAATCGTCATACTCATCGAAAGAAGTAGAGGCAATTGCGGATGGATAAATTCCTAATTCACGTGCATCCGTTTCACTTTTAATATCAATTTTCCAGCCAGTAAGCTTAGCAGCTAAACGAGCATTTTGACCACGTTTTCCGATCGCAAGTGACAACTGATAATCCGGTACGACAACTGTTGTAGACTTTTCTTCTTCATTTACTTGTACATCAAGCACTTTCGAAGGGCTAAGCGCATTCGCTACAAACGTAACTGGATCTTCTGACCATTCCACGATGTCAATTTTTTCTCCATTTAATTCATTCACGATAGTTTGAACTCGCGAACCTTTTGAACCGACACACGATCCAACTGGATCGATATCTTCCTGGTGAGCGACAACAGAAATCTTTGAACGATCCCCTGCTTCACGAGCAATAGACTTGATCTCCACAATACCATCGTAAATTTCTGGAACTTCCATTTCAAATAGACGACGAAGTAATCCAGGATGTGTTCTTGAAACAAAAACCTGTGGCCCACGTGTGGTACGTTCTACTTTAGTGATGAACACTTTAATACGATCATGTGGGTGATACGTCTCTTGTTGAATTTGCTCGTTTTGTGGTAAAACTGCTTCCACTTTTCCAAGACCAACGTAAATATTTCGAGCATCTAAACGCTCGACAATTCCGTTCACGATATCTTCTTCACGATCAACAAACTCTTCGTAAATCAATCCGCGTTCCGCTTCACGTACACGCTGAGTAACAACTTGTTTAGCAGTCTGAGCAGCAATTCGACCGAAATTACGTGGTGTGACTTCTTGCTCTACTACATCGCCTAACTCATAAGCTGGATTTACTTCTTTCGCATCTTCTAATGAAATATGCAGACGCTCATCTAATACTTCTTCCATTACATCTTTACGGGAGAATACTCGCATGGAGCCATTATCTAAATTTAAGTCTACACGCACATTTTGTGCTTGGTTGAAATTGCGTTTGTACGCTGTCACTAATGCCGCTTCGATCGCTTCGATTAAGACATCTCGGGAAATTCCCTTCTGTTTTTCCAATGCTGTTAAAGCATCTAACAATTCACTACCCATTTTTTTCACTCCTATATCAAGTTATGCAGAGAAATCAATTGCTAAACGAGCAAATGCGATTTTGTCTTTCGGCAATGTTACCGTCAGTTTTCGCGTTTTGATTTTGACATTTAACACGATGTCCGTCTCATTATTCTCCATTAAATATCCTTCGAACTCTTTCATATCCTTAACAGGTTCATACATTTTCACGTAAATAAACTTTCCAACAGAACGAACGTAGTCTTCTTCTTTCTTCAATGGTCTTTCCGCACCAGGCGAAGATACCTCTAAAAAGTAGTTTTGTTCAATTGGATCTTTTTCATCAAGCATTTCACTTACTTTTTCACTTACTAACGCACATTGTTCAATGTCAATTCCACCTGATGGAGTGTCTACATAAATACGAAGAAACCAGTTACGTCCTTCTTTTACAAACTCCATGTCGACTAATTCTAACTGTAAATTTTCAATGATTGGTTTTACTAGCGTTTCTACTTCTTCTACAACTTTGCTCATACAAACCTCCCGTACGTACTTTTTTATTGGGAACAAAGAGAAAAGAGCGGGAAATCCCACTCTTTTGTCGCAAATCTATCCACAACTAGTTAATACCATCTTACCATGATTACGATTGGCGTGCAAATTACATTAAAAGAGGGACAATTGGTTCGCATCTGGCATTCCTTCTAAGCAACCTAATTGGTCCATATACTCGATTAATGTTTTTGACACTCTACCTCGCTGTCCGAGATCTTCTTTGGATAGGAATTCTCCTTCTTCTCGCGCTTTTACAATCGCTAATGCTACGTTTGTTCCTAATCCAGGAATCGCATTAAATGGAGGTATTAACCCATCTCCATCAATGACAAACTCTTTTGCTTTGGATTTATACAAATCGACTTTTTTCATGTGCATTCCTCTTTCGCTCATTTCCAAAGCGATTTCGAGAACGGTAGATAAACTCTTTTCCTTTGGTGAGGCATCTAATCCTTTTGCAAGAATCTCTTCTAATTTTGTCCGAATTGCTTTCGATCCCTTTGTCATGATCAACAAGTCAAAATCAGAAGCTCGAACTGTAAAATATGCCGCATAATATAAAATTGGAAAATGAACTTTAAAGTATGCAATACGAACAGCCATTAATACGTAAGCTGCAGCATGGGCTTTAGGGAACATGTACTTAATTTTTTTACAGGAATCGATATACCATTCTGGTACACCATTCGTTCGCATTTCTGCTTCAAATTCCGGTGTTAATCCTTTTCCTTTACGTACGGACTCCATTATTTTAAACGCTAATGATGGCTCTAAACCTTGATAAATTAAATACACCATTATATCGTCACGGCAACCGATCACATCTGATAATTGACAAGTTCCGTTTTGAATAAGCTCTTGTGCGTTACCAAGCCACACATCTGTCCCATGTGATAATCCGGAAATTTGAACAAGTTCAGAGAAAGTAGATGGTTTCGTTTCTTCTAACATTTGACGGACAAACCTAGTTCCAAATTCAGGAATTCCAAGTGTACCAGTCTTACATCCAATTTGTTCTTCCGAAACGCCAAGTGAGGTGGTGCCGCTAAAGATTTTCATCACTTCTGGATCGTCGGTTGGAATCGTTTTAGGATCTATTCCACTTAAATCTTGTAACATTCTAATCGCAGTAGGATCATCGTGACCAAGAATATCTAACTTCAATAGATTGTCATGAATTGAATGAAAGTCAAAATGAGTTGTTTTCCATTCAGAATCTTGCGCATCTGCAGGAAATTGAATAGGAGAAAAATCATAAATATCCATGTAATCTGGCACTACGATAATTCCACCTGGATGTTGACCAGTAGAACGTTTAACACCAGTACACCCTTGTACGAGTCGATCAATCTCAGCTCCACGATATGTGTAATTATGATCCGTTGCATACCCTCTCACAAATCCGTAAGCCGTTTTTTCTGCGACGGTTCCAATTGTTCCAGCACGATAGACATTGTCTTCTCCAAAAAGCACTTTTGTATAATTGTGCGCGACAGACTGGTATTCGCCACTAAAGTTTAAATCAATATCTGGAACTTTATCTCCTTTAAAACCTAAAAATGTTTCGAAGGGAATATCTTGTCCATCTTTCTTTAACGGAATTGCACAAGTAGGACATTCTTTATTTAGCAGATCATATCCCGAGTTCACTGAGCCATCATCAAAGAATTCGACATGTTTACATTTCGTACAGATATAATGAGGCGGCAATGGATTTACTTCGGTGATTTCCATCAGCGTTGCCACTAAAGAAGATCCTACCGATCCCCTTGAACCTACTAAGTAACCGTCATCTAATGATTTTTTTACTAATTTGTGTGAAATTAAGTAAATTACCGCGAAACCATGACCGATGATCGATGTTAGTTCTTTTTCAATACGTGCTTCCACGATTTCTGGCAACTGTTCTCCGTAAATGGAACGAGCCATAGAATAACTTAACTCACGCACTTCTTCGTCTGCGCCTTCTATTTTCGGAGTGTACAAATCGTCTTTTATTGGTTTGATTGAGTCGATTCGATCTGCAATTTTGTGTGTATTCGTAATCACAATCTCACGTGCCGTTTCCTCACCAAGAAAATCGAACGCTTCTAACATTTCATTTGTCGTGCGGAAATGAACCTTTGGTAACGAATGTCGATTTAAAGGATTTGCACCACCTTGTCCAGAGACTAGGATTTGTCTGAAAATCGCATCTGTTTCATTCACATAGTGAACATTACCAGTCGCAACGACAGGTAATGATAATTTTTTCCCTAGTTTAAGTAATTTTCGTATAATATCTTCTAAATTCCACTCATCCCTCACCAATTCCATCTCAATCAAGTGAGCATATACTTCTTTTGGATGCACTTCCAAATAATCATAGAACTTCGCAATTTCTTCCACTTCTTCAGGAGACTTTTGCATTAATCCTTCAAAAACTTCTCCCTTATCACAACCAGATCCAATGAGAAGTCCTTTACGATGTTTGCGTAAAACAGACTTTGGAATTCTTGGAACACGGAAAAATGTATTTAAATGCGAATACGATACGAGTTTAAATAAATTTTTCAACCCTTCTTCATCTGCAGCTAAAATGGTGCAATGTGAAGGTCTAGCACGTTTGTACGCTTCTTTGTTTCCTTCTTGATGATTCAAATCATCATGGTAATTAATTCCTTTTTCTTCTGCTTCTTTTAACAATTGTAAAAGTAAATACCCAGTCGCTTCACAGTCGTAAATGGCACGGTGATGCTGTGTAAGTTCAATATTGTATTTTTTTGCTAGTGTATTTAACCGATGATTTTTCATTTCCGGATGTAAAAAACGAGCAAGTTCCAATGTATCAATGACTGGATGCAGCACTTTTTCTAAGCCTACTTTTTTATATCCTTCATATAAGAATCCCATATCAAAAGAGGCATTGTGTGCAACTAGAATGCTATCTCCAATAAAATCATGGAATTTCTGAATGACCTCTTCAACTTCCGGTGCATCTTGTACCATCTCATCCGTTATTCCCGTTAAATTCGTTGTGGTATCTGAAAGAGGATGGTGAGGATTCGCAAAGCTTTCAAATTGGTCGATAATGTTGCCACCTTGAATTTTAACAGCTGCTAACTCGATAATAGTGTCATAAACTGCAGATAAGCCCGTCGTTTCTACATCAAAAACAACATATGTAGCATCTTTTAAGTCACGGTGTTCTTCTTCATAAGCAATAGGCACACCGTCATTGATTAAATACGCTTCTAAACCATAAATGATTTTAACGCCGTGTTTTTTTCCGGCCGCATAAGCATCTGGAAATGATTGCACACCTGCATGATCCGTAATGGCTATAGCTGAATGCCCCCATCTAGCCGCTTGTCCAACTAAAGCATCTACAGAAGACACCGCATCCATTGTACTCATAGGGGTATGCGTATGTAACTCAATCCGCTTTTCGTCGGGAGAAGTGTCTAATCGAGCATCGACGTTTATTTCCATCATATCTTGTGCCATCACGATTAAATCTCGGACGAATGTATCGTTTTGTACCGAACCTCGCACTCGAATCCAAGTGCCTTTTTTTAGTGACTTCATCATTTCTGCATCTTCTTTATCTCGAGAAAACATTTTCACTAAAATAGAGTCCGTATAATCCGTTATTTTTGCCGTTAATAAAGAACGTCCACTACGAAGCTCTTTTACTTCCACATCAAACACTAGACCTTCAATCGTAATTCGTCGTTCTTCATCTTGAATTGCTTTAATATCCATCATAGAATCGTCTGCTTTAATCGGAATACCTAATTGGAAAGGTCCAGATACATTTGATTCATTCGACTGTTTTGCCATATCTCGTTTTTGCAGATCTTCTAATGCTTTCTTCTCAAGAGCTTCTTCTTCTTTTCTTCTCTGCTCTACATACGCTTGTTGTTCTGCTTCTAGCTCAGCAGATGCTTCCACAAGCTGAACATCCACAATTTTTTCCGGCAAACCAAATAATGCATAACAAGCTTGAATCTTCTCCACATATTTCTGCTTAATAGTCCTTAGTTCTAGTTCCGTCCGACACGCCACAATCAGTTTTTGAGTCGTAATTGTTGGAGCTTGATTCATTAAGCATTCTTTAATTGGTGGAGAGATATCGGCCAGTTCGTGCATGACATATTTCCAATAATCTAGATACAGTGATTCATCTATCGTGTCTTCTTCACAACGAAAAACTACTTGGACATCCGCAATTCCTAAGAACTTTTCGCGAAGCCTAGTAGTAAACAATTCATACATATTCACTGGCAAAACAGAACGAAGAGAGATGGCAAATCGCCATTTTCTCTCTTTTTTATGCACAGTCATTCGTTCTAATGTTGCCGCTTCAAAAAACATCATATGTTCATCCGCTGTTAACTCAAGATGCTGTAAAAGAAGAAGCAAACGATTGTTTTTTTCAGCTAATTCAGACATTTAATTTCCTCCAAATTTTTGAAGTACATCTAATAATTCTTCTCGTTTACATTCCTTTGATTCCCCTGATGTTCGGAATTTCACTTCTACAATTCCTTCAGATGCTTTCTTCCCAATTGTTACTCGCACTGGGACACCAATTAAATCAGAATCAGTAAATTTCACTCCTGCGCGTTCGTTTCGGTCATCTAATAGAACGTCATATCGGTACGACGTTAGTAATTTATACAGATCAGTTGCGAGTGTAGCTTGTTCCTCGTCTTTCATTTGAATAGGAACAAGGTGAACATCATATGGAGCAATGTCTTTCGGCCAAGTAAACCCTTGATCATCTTGGAATTGTTCTGCCATTGCAGCTAGAATACGTGAAACGCCTATTCCATAACATCCCATGATATATGGCTGATTACGACCATTCTCATCTAAAAAGAGCCCCTTCATCGGTTCAGAGTAAGTCGTGCCTAGTTTAAAGACATGTCCAACTTCGATTCCTTTTGCAAATCGAATCGTTCCGTTCCCATCTGGAGAAGGATCCCCTTCTTGAATGAAACGTAAATCTTCGTATTGGTCAATTGCAAAGTCGCGTTCTGGATTTACATTAACTAAATGCATGTCGGATTCATTCGCACCACATACACCGTTCACTACTGAAGAGATCGCATGATCAGCAATTACTTTTATCGTCGAAGGTATTTTGACAGGGCCAATAAATCCTGGTTCACTTTGAAGAAGTTCTTGAATGAGTTCGTCGGATGCCATTTCAATTTGTTTTGCATTAAGTGCATTTTTTAACTTAATCTCGTTTAATTCATGGTCACCTCTAATTAATACGAGCATTAACTCATCGTCTACATTTATGACTAGCGTTTTTATGCAATCCTCTTGCTTCACGTTCAAATAGTTCGCGATTTGCTCAATCGATTTTTGTTGAGGTGTTTCTACTTTCTCTACAGTCAATAACTGCGCATCGGAACGAGGATAGTTCACGTTTACTTCTGCCATCTCAATATTAGCAGCATAGTCAGACTGATCCGAATAGGCAATCGTATCTTCTCCAATATCAGACAAGACCATGAATTCATGCGTATCTTTTCCACCAATAGCTCCTGAATCTGCGATTACTGCTCGGAAATTCAATCCTAGACGAGTAAAAATGTTGGTGTACGCTTGTTTCATTTGTTCGTACATTTCATCTAAACTCTCTTTCGTTGCATGGAAAGAGTATGCATCTTTCATGATGAATTCTCGTCCACGCAGTAAGCCGAAGCGAGGTCTTTTCTCATCACGGAACTTTGTTTGAATCTGATAAAGAGCGAGTGGTAATTTTTTATAGGATTTAATTTCATCTCGAACGAGAGAAGTAATGACTTCTTCATGGGTAGCGCCTAACGCGAAATCTCTAGAATGGCGATCTTTTAAACGCATTAATTCTGGTCCATACGAAAACCATCTACCTGTTTCTTGCCATAATTCTGCTTGTTGCATAGCAGGAAGGAAGACTTCGACTGCACTAACAGCATTCATTTCTTCCCGAATAACAGCTTCAATTTTTTGAAGAAGTTTCTTTCCTAATGGTAAATAGGAATAAATTCCACTTGTATTTTGGCGGATGTAGCCAGCACGCAATAATAATTGGTGAGACTTCACATCTGCATCTGCAGGTACTTCGCGTAATGTTGGTATAAATGTTTGACTTTGTTTCATTGATAAAAAACCTCAAATCTATAATTTTCGATACACGTTCACACAACTTTGTTTAAAAGAAAAACCGTTGAATATCATTCCATGTCACAACAATCATCAGTACCATCAAAAGCATGATTCCCACTAAATGAACCATTCCTTCTTTTTGACGATCAATCGGTTTTCCTCTGAGTCCTTCAAATAAGAAAAACAGAAGTCTTCCTCCATCGAGTGCTGGAAGTGGAAGTAAATTCATAATTCCTAAGTTAATGCTCAAGATAGCCGCCCAGTTCATTAAACTGAACACACCAAATTTAGCAACTTCATCCGTTGCTTGATAAATACCTACTGGTCCGGATAAGGCATCAATAGAAAATTGTCCCGTAATTAATTTTCCTAACAATTGGAAAATTTGAATCGTCCAATCCACTGTTTGAGTAGCTCCATTCTGAACCGCCTTCAATGGATTTTTTTCTAATGGACTTTGATAATACACACCAATTTGCCCAACAGTTTCTTCCCCATTTTTGATTGAATCCGCAACAATGGACATTTCTTTTTCTTGACCGTCTCGTGAAACAGTAAAATCAAGTTGCTGATTAGGATTTTCCTGAATAATTCTCGCCATGTCGTCCCAGGTTGCGATTGATTCACCGTTAATCTTTGTCACCACATCACCTTTCAACAAACCACTTTGAGCAGCTGGTCCGTTTTCTTGCGTGTCAAAAATAACGGGTTCCATTGTAGGTACACCTTGGATTAACCCAATCGCTAGAAAGATGAAAAAAGCTAGAATGAAGTTAAACAATGGCCCAGCAAAAATCGCCATTGCTCGTTGTGATAATTTCTTCGAATTAAACTGTCGGTCATAGGGTGCTAACACTGTCTCCGTTCCATTTTCAACTACAACAGCAGATCTAGCTACCGAGTACCGTACAAATTTCTCTTCTTCGTCATATCCTTCTACAAAAAGATCTTTTTCTAAATCCGCTTTCTCCACTTCGACAAATAGCTGTTGAGGCGAAGGGTTTTTTTGATTCAGAATAATTTTGGAGATTTCTTCCTTTTTATTTAACTCAATCGCTATTCGGTAGCCTGGTTTTAAGTCGATTTTATCTAAATCTTCGCCAGCCATTCGAACGTAGCCGCCAATGGGCAGTAAACGAAGGGTGTAGATTGTCTCGCCTTTTGTGTAACCAATAATTTTCGGACCGAATCCAATTGCAAATTCTCGAACTAATATCCCTGCTCTTTTCGCAAAGATAAAGTGCCCTAGTTCATGAAAAAAAACGAGGGAACCAAATATTAAGATAAACGCTATCGTTGTTTCCATGTTGTCCCACCTTCAATTCGCAGAATAGCCTTTCTATCTGCGATTTAGTTTATCACGTTTTCAATCGATTTTCTTGTGACAGCGTCTATCTCAAGAATGGTGTCTAAATCAGGTGCAGCAATGGTACCATGTGACATCATCGCTCTTTCAATTACTTCATCAATCTCTAAAAACGAAATTTTTTCTTGGAGAAACAATTTTACTGCAGATTCATTCGCCGCATTCATCACAGTCGTCATGGATCCACCTACTCTACCTGCATCATATGCAAGTCGTAAAGCTTTAAATCGCTCTAAATTCATTTCTTCAAAATGAAGTTTACCTATTTCAACTAAATTTAATCGTTTCGCTTCTTTCCTTGGAAGACGATCTGGATATGTTAAAGCGTATTGAATAGGTACACGCATGTCCGGCGTTCCTAATTGCGCCATCACGCTTGTATCTTGAAATTCTACTAAAGAATGAATAATACTTTCACGATGCAAGACAACATCTATTTGATCATATGGAATACCAAATAGTACATGTGCTTCAATTACTTCTAATCCTTTGTTCATCATCGTTGCGGAGTCAATCGTAATTTTAGCTCCCATCGACCAATTCGGATGATTTAACGCATCTTGTAATGACACATTTGATAAATCTTCTCTCGACTTGTCTCGGAAACTCCCTCCAGAGGCAGTTAAAATTAGACGATCAACTTGTTCTAATTTTTCTCCATTTAAGGCTTGGAATAGCGCAGAGTGTTCACTATCAACAGGCAAGATTGTTACTTGATGCTTTTTTGCAGCTTCCATTACGAGATGGCCAGCAGTTACCAATGTTTCTTTGTTAGCTAGAGCAATATGTTTTCCTGATTCAATTGCTTTTAGCGTCGCAGGAAGTCCCACGCTTCCTAATACTGCATTTACAAGAGTATCAGTTGTCGAATAAGTAGCCACGTCGATCAGACCTTGACTGCCATATGAGAAGTCCACTTTGGGAAACTCTCGTTGTAACGTTAATGCATCCTGCTCCAATTTCACTGAAACTAGTTTAGGGGAAAATTCTTGTATAACATTTCGTAATTCTTTTATATTTTCACCAGCGGATACTGCTTCTAATTGCAAACGTTCTGAATGTTCGCGAATGACATCGAGCGTTTGAATGCCAATCGAACCAGTTGATCCAAGTAAGCTCAATTTCTTTTTCATAGTGAAAAACTCCCTATCCGACAAAGTGTAATAAATGTATAACCGGTAGCACAAAAATCAAGCTATCGAATCGATCGAGTAACCCTCCGTGACCAGGTAAAATTGTCCCAGAATCTTTGACATGATAATGGCGTTTAATCGCTGATTCAACTAGGTCCCCAATTTGTCCCACGATCGAAGCAATGATCGTTACGACGAATAAATACGTCCAAGAACTAGTAAGCGGATACAGGAGTTGAAAAATCAGTACAAAAATGATCGCCGTTACAATTCCCCCTACAAAACCTTCAATTGTTTTATTTGGAGAAATATCTGGCCAGAGCTTGTGCTTCCCAAATCGTCTTCCCGTAAAATACGCTCCAGTATCAGTCATCCATATTACTAGTAGTGCAAATAAAACAAATTCTAAACCGGCATGTCGAGTTTCGATGAAATAATAAAACCCAATTCCAATATATAAACTACTCAAAATGGCAAACGCTGCATCATCAAATGTGAAGCGATTTTTCACTAAGACTGTATATGCTAGCATGATTAAAATCGAAAAAATAGCCAAATCAATCTTACTATAATCAAATCGTTGAAAAAGCTGTTTTGCCCATTCATTTGGCATTAAAAACACATATAGCGCAAACAATGAGATGATTCCATGTCCAGAAAACAGGGAAAGCTTTTTCATTCGAAGCATTTCATACAAACAAATCGTGGCAATAGCATAAATAAGAAGAGAAAAAGTCAATCCGCCAAAAAATACGACTGGTATAAACAATCCAGCTGCGATTACTCCTGTAATGATACGTTGCTTCAAACTGTTTCTTCTCCCTTCAAACCACCATACCGACGATTTCTTTTTTGATAACCTTCAATAGCATCAAGCAAACAACTTTCATCAAAATCTGGCCATAATGTATCCGTAAACCAAAATTCTGTATAGGCTAATTGCCAAAGCATGAAGTTGCTGAGGCGAACTTCTCCGCTGGTACGAATAAGCAAATCTGGCTCTACCAACTGGCACGTCATTAAATGTGATGTAATCGATTCTTCTGTTATATCTTCAGGTAGCAACGTTCCAGCTTTAACTTGCTTTGCAAGATTCTTAACAGCATGGACGATTTCCGCTCTACTGCCATAGTTTAGTGCAAAGTTTAAAATAAGACCTGTATTGTCTTTTGTCGACTCTACTGCTTTTTGTACCGCTTGAATAGTATGTGAAGGTACTTGATCCAAATGCCCCATCATTTTCACTTGGACATTTTGTTCCATTAATTCGGGTAAGTACGTACTTAAAAATTCTTCCGGCAAACGCATCAAAAATTCAACTTCTGTTTTTGGACGTTTCCAGTTTTCTGTTGAAAAAGCATATACAGTTAAACATTGAATTCCCAATTCATTTGCTAGTCTAGTAATTTTTCGTACAGTCTTCATTCCCTCATGATGACCTGCAACTCGAGGTAATGCTCTTTTTTTTGCCCACCGGCCATTTCCATCCATAATAATCGCTAAATGACCTGGTATTAGCTCTTTTTTTGCATGCAAAATACGCTCTTCTATAGATAGCGTTTGTTGTTCTTTTTGTCGCCATTTCCATTTAGTAAACATTAAAAATCCTCCGAACATGATTCATCTTGCATACGTGTCTTTCCTATCATATCAAAAGTAGACACGTTTTACTTCCAGTTGATACGAAATTCTATAAGGAATTTAATAAGACGTACAGTAGTCTTTAAAAGTTCTCGATAGAGGAGGAAACATGTTTTAGTTATTTTTCAGATAATAGATTGCATAGCATGAAACGTCCTTCAAATATAAAGCTAACCATCTAATGAAGAAAAGAAGTAGAAAATGGGTAGTGGGAGAGTTTTAGTGAAAATAGAATATGTATGATATAAGGTAGGTAGAATAGTGTGCAATTACCTTCTATGTCAGTCCAATAAAGGAGAAGAACACATGCAGAAATGAAAAAGCTGCACATGAATCCCCAAAGGAGATTATCTGCAGCAAATGCTATCTTACACTTCTAATATTTCTTTTTCTTTTTCTTTTGCAACCGCATCAATTTTCACAATATAATCATCGGTTAGTTTTTGAACGTCTTCTGAATATCCACGTAAATCATCTTCCGTAATGTCACCATTTTTTTCTGCTTTTTTTAAATCATCATTGGCATCACGTCGAATGTTACGGATTGCTACTTTTGCTTCTTCCGCTTCTTTTTTCACGACTTTTACTAAATCTTTGCGGCGTTCTTCTGTTAAAGCAGGAATCGCAATTCGAATCATCGATCCATCATTTGTTGGAGTGATTCCTAGGTCCGATTTGAGTATGGCTTTTTCAATTTCGCCTAAAACCGTTTTGTCATATGGCTGGATGGTTAAAAGACGAGCTTCTGGAGTGGAAACGCCAGCTAATTGATTAATCGGGGTAGGAGCACCGTAGTAGTCAACGGAAATTTTATCTAAAAGAGAAGCACTTGCTCTACCAGCACGAATAGTTGAAAGTTCGCGACTTAAGGCACTAATAGCTTTTGTCATTCTTTCATTTGTCTGTTCGATCACTTGTTTCGTCATTAAATAGTCCTCCTAACAACTGTACCAATAGCTTCACCACTAACGGCACGTTTAATATTACCTTCTTCCATAATCGAGAATACGATAAGTGGAATGTCGTTGTCCATACATAAAGTAGAAGCAGTTGAATCCATTACTTGCAACCCTTGAGAAATAACATCTAAGTAGGATAAAGTATCGTATTTTACTGCCGATGCGTTCGTTTTCGGATCATCCGAATAAACCCCGTCTACATTATTTTTTCCCATTAAAATTACATCTGCTTCAATTTCGGCAGCTCGAAGTGCGGCGGTAGTATCCGTAGAGAAATATGGATTTCCAGTTCCTGCAGCAAAGATTACTACACGTTTCTTTTCAAGATGTCGAATCGCTTTTCGACGAATATAAGGCTCTGCCACTTGTCTCATCTCAATAGATGTTTGAACACGTGTTTGAATTCCACATTTTTCAAGCGAATCCTGCAGTGCAAGAGAATTCATGACAGTTGCAAGCATTCCCATATAATCAGCAGTTGCTCGGTCCATGCCCATCTCACTACCTACTTTGCCTCTCCAGATATTTCCGCCACCTACAACTACAGCAACTTCCACTCCAAGTTCGACAACTTCTTTCACTTGTTCTGCAACAGATTTAATAATTTGAGGAGATAAACCAAATCCTTGCTCACCTGCAAGTGCTTCCCCGCTTAGTTTTAACACTACTCGTTTATATGTTGGTTGGCTCATAAAACCCCTCCATTAATTTTTCTCGAAAAATAGGGAACACAAACGCGTGCTCCCTAAGATAAAACATATGGAATTCAGTTATTAGTTTCCTTTAACTTGACTCATTACTTCATCAGCGAAGTTATCTTGACGTTTTTCGATTCCTTCACCAACAGCATAACGGATCACGTCCGTTACTTTACCGCCAGTAGAATTTACGAAATCACGTACTTTTTGATCTGAATTTTTAACGAATGATTGGTCAAGTAAACAAATGTCTTCGAAATATTTTCCAAGACGACCTTCCACCATTTTCGCAACGATGTTTTCAGGTTTGCCTTCGTTTAACGCTTGTTCTGTTAATACTTTGCGCTCACGTTCAACTTCATCTTCAGATACTTCATCACGCGAGATATATTGAGGATTTAACGCTGCAGCGTGCATTGCAACATCTTTCGCAGCTTGCTCGTCAGTTGAACCTTCAAGAACAACTAATACTCCAATACGTCCACCCATGTGTAAGTAAGGACCAAATGCATCTGCATCTGTTTTCGTACGAACTTCGAAACGACGAAGCGTGATTTTCTCTCCGATTTTTGCAATCGCATTAGAGATATAATCTGCTACTGTAGAACCGTTTGACATCGTTGATGCAATTGCTTCATCTACAGATGCAGGTTTTGTAGCTAATAAGTGTTCTGCTAATTCTTTCACTAATGCTTGGAAATTTTCGTTTTTAGCAACGAAATCCGTTTCCGCATTTACTTCAAGAATTACTGCTTCATTACCTTCAACTAAAATATAAGTAGTACCTTCAGCAGCAATACGATCTGCTTTCTTTGCAGCACTAGACAGACCTTTTTCACGTAGGAAATCGATCGCCGCTTCTAAATTACCGTCAGTTTGTACTAATGCTTTTTTACAATCCATCATTCCTGCGCCAGTTTTTTCACGCAATTCTTTTACCATTTGAGCTGTTACTGCCATGATAAATTCCTCCAGTCAACTATTTATAATACGAAAGTTTAAGTGCATATCTATTATGCGTTAGATTCGTTTGAAAGGAAAATAATTCCCATCAGTTCTCAAAAAAAGGTGATAAGTGGATTGGCCGCTTATCACCTTTTACATACATGTGAATTACTCTGCAGCTACTACTTCTTCTTCAGCTGGAGCTTGTTCGTCACCTTGTTTAGATTCGATTAATGCGTCTGCCATTTTAGCAGTCAACAATTTAACAGCGCGAATAGCGTCGTCATTTGCTGGGATAACATAATCGATTTCATCTGGATCACAGTTTGTATCAACGATACCCACTAGTGGAATGTTTAATTTAATTGCTTCAGCTACAGCGATACGCTCTTTACGAGGGTCAACAACGAACATTACGTCCGGAACACCTTTCATATCGCGAATTCCGCCAAGGAATTTCACTAAACGTTCGTGTTCTTTTTTCAATTGAACAACTTCTTTTTTCGGTAAAACATTGAATGTGCCGTCTTCTTCCATTTTTTCAATAGCTTTTAAACGGTTAACACGTTTTTGAATAGTACCGAAGTTCGTTAACGTACCACCTAACCAACGTTGGTTAACATAGTACATACCTGAACGTTCTGCTTCTTCTTTAATTGCTTCTTGCGCTTGTTTTTTTGTTCCAACGAAAAGTACTTTTCCGCCTTCTTCTCCAACTTGACGCATGAAGTTGTATGCCTCTTCTAATTTTTTCACCGTTTTTTGTAAATCGATGATGTAGATCCCGTTACGCTCAACGAAGATATATTTCTTCATTTTTGGGTTCCAACGGCGAGTTTGGTGTCCGAAATGTACACCAGCTTCAAGTAATTGTTTCATAGAAATTACTGACATGTGTGTTTCCTCCTGTTTTTGGTTTTTTTCCCTCCGCATTTATCCTTTGAAATTAAGACCTATAAGAAGGACCACTTAGTTTCATCAAAATGCGTGTGTATTAACACCATTTGCAAATATACCATATCTAGAGAACAGAATCAAGTCGACCGATTAAATTTTAATAGCAGTTCTATCTCTGTTTTCCCTTTACCCAATTGTTTGGCAATTGTTTCTGCTGTCTTTCCTTCATTCGCCAGACGATGGACTGTTTGTTCTTCCGACTCGAGTTCTGGCGAGACAGGATTAGAAGTGAGTAGTGCTTGTTTGTAAGCCCCTGCCGCTTTTGCTTTAGGAGTCGTGATTTGAACTTTAGGGATTTCTTCTGATGGTATAGGTTGCCTTTCTTTCTTTTGAATCGAAAGCTCATCTTTTTCCTTAGAAGCGTCCTCCTTGATTTGAGCAGCTTTCCATTCGCGAATTAAACGATCATTTTCTTCTTGAATATCTTGCAGATATAAGGAAATAGAATCTTCCATCTCCTGCAATAATTTTTGTTGGTTACGTTCAATTTCCTGTAATTTTGTATTTTTCATGTACAGCATGACAATAAAATAAAATGCCACGATTTGTAGAATAAATAATAATCCTATGCTAATACCTGTCATGTAATCCTACCCACTAAAATCAAAGAAGTTGCCTTTATATGGATGTTCCATTTTAGCATTTTCTTCGTTTGATTCTTTTTTATTTTGATCAGAAAACTGCTGATTGCTATTTTCCGAAAATTGTCCCGTTTTTTCCGATTCCTTCGAATCTACTACACTAGCACGATTTTTTTCTAACTGTCTTGAAGAAGCATTTGCAGCAGATGCTTGGTTAGAGAGCATCGATTGATTCGATTGATCTGCCATTTTTCCAGCATCAAATGTTTTCGGAATGGCAATTTGGAGTTCAACACCTTTTAAACTCATGATGGCACCTCGATTAAGAATTAATCATTTCACTAGTTAGCGACTTTCTTAATTTAAATAAGGCTTTGGAATGAATTTGAGAAATGCGAGAAGTAGAAAGCTGAAGCATTTCCCCAATTTCCGTTAGCGTTAACTCTTCTGTGTAGAATAAACTTAGAACCAGTTGTTCTTTTTCATTTAACTGACCCACTTGTTCGACAAGATCTCCTAATAGTTCTACTTTCACCAATTCTTGTTCCGGTGTTTTCGTCGAATCATCGCGAATGACAAAGCTCTTGCCCTCCGCCTCATCTTGATCTTGGAGTTGTTCATCAATTGATAGCACATTAGAGAAAAAGTGTTCTTGGACAGTTCGGTACACTTCATCCACGGTATTCCCTGTAAAATCTGCTACTTCTTCCGGTGTCGCATGTCGCATTAGTTTCTGCTCTAACTTTTCAATATCTGCTTCTAATTTCTTCGATTTCTCCCGAGTAGAACGTGGCAACCAATCTTCTTTTCTCAAACCGTCAATGATTGCTCCTCGAACTCGAAAGGAAGCATACGTATCAAATTTCAAATCTCGAGATGGTTCGAATTTATTTAGCGCATCAAATAAACCCATCATTCCTAAACTTTTCAAATCATCACGGGAAACATTTTTCGGAATACCCGCTCCAATCCGCTGAACGTGGTATTGGACAAGGGGCGTGTATTTACGTATTAAAATATCGCCAGCATCCGGATCACGTTTTTCAATCCATAGCTGCCAATAGGTCTGTTCATCAGTTGCGGATGTACGTGACATGGAATCCCTCCCAAATACGACTGTAATACTACTATTATAACAAATATATACTTAGCACAACAAAGTTTGCTAAAGTAATTTACTAATTTTCCGCTATTTTTTCATTCTTATCCACAAGAAGTAAATCCGTTTCTGAATGAATGTGGAGATTTTCCTGTCGAATGACTAAACAAATTAAAACGGGATTGCTTTTTATGATTCAGGAATACATTTTATTGGTGAAAAGTTAGAGTATTCAGCGATTCTTTATTTCACAAAAAAAATCCCATTGCCATTTAAGACAATGAGATTATTGCGCTTCTTGATGATTTTCATCTAACATCGTTTTCACGACTTGTGCGACTTGCTCACTCGTTGCGTCCTCTGCGTTAGGCTGAATGAGTTCTTTTAATAATTGTTCTCCTTCTACTTCTTCTAAAGCTTCTGGAGTTTTTGGTTCCATTACATAATGAATAACAAACCGAACGACAAAAGCGAGAAGGAAGAAAATAAATGCCCACGTAAATGAAGCTACTAGCGTTTTGACGGGTGATGTAAATGGAAAGGACGATAAAAAGTAAAGTGTAAATCCAAGTAATGCAGCCCAAAAATTAGTAAGTAGTGTACCTGACATTTAAATACTCCTTTCTCCTTTATTCACTGTTCGAATTGCAAGCATTTTTGTGGAGGGATCAAATTCAATTGTTCTCCCGCTATTTCCACCGGTATCTTCCGCAATAATAGGAATATTATATTCGCTAAGAACACGCTTTACCGCTTCGACATTTCGTGGACCTATTCGCATGTTGTCCGATGCTGTTGTTAATTGAAACATTTGCGACCCACCTGCAATTTTAGCTTTGAGACGAAAAGGGGCAATCCCTTCTACTTTCAATGTTTCTATCATGGCTGGGATAGAGGTGTCCGCAAATTTTGCAATAGTTAAGGAATCCGATCGTGCAAGGGATGAGTCAGGCAACATGACATGAATCATTCCTGCAGTTTGTTTCGTTTCTTCGTAAAGAACAACACCAACACATGAACCAAGTCCGGAAGTTCGAATTGTCGAAGGTGCGGTGACAATATTCATATCCGCAATACCAACCTTCACCACTTGTTCAACTACTATCATGTTATTCCACACCTAACGACGAGAAAATGACTTGAAAAGAATCTGGATCAGGAAGGAGGAAGAAATGTCCTTTTACTTCTTCTTCTAAATCCTCTTCAAAGATGGATGTATCTATGACAATCGCATAATCACTAACTGCTGACAGTTCTACTAATCCAAAACTAATGATTGCTCCAACCATATCCACAGTTAATGCCGGTGGTGTTGGATAGAGATTTAGTTTTGTAAAGTCCGACAATGCCGATAAATAGGAGCCGGATAAAATATTTCCAAGTTCTTGCATGGCGGATAATCCCAATTCAGATAATGGTGGTTTCTCAAAATCGAAAGAGTCGTCATGAATAAGACGTTGAATGAAGCGATTTGCTTGAGGAATCGGCAAAACGAAAAACATTCCGCCGGAAGCATCTCCTTCAATTCGTAAATAAATTCCAACAACTATTTCGTCTGGTCCTCCCGCTAACTCCATCATGTCGTCAAAGGAAACCATTTCTACTTTTGGTACAACCATATCGATTTTCTTCCCTAAAAGAGAAGAAAGGGAAGTAGCAGCATGTGCCGCTCCTATGTTCCCCACTTCTTTTAACACATCTAAATGAAAGGACGTTATTTTCAGTTGAAAACCCATATTAGACGTCCTGCTTCACTGGATGCAACACTTGTTCTAGGTTGAGAAGGACTAATAAGCGGCGGTCGATTTTTGCTACACCTTCAATAAAGGTATTTTCAATAGAACCAACCACGTCCGGTTGAGGCTCAATCATGTCTGGCGATATGTCTAACACATCATTCGCAGCATCTACAATTAGACCTACTTCTAGTTCTCCAACCTTCGCCATGATCATGCGTGAATGATCGTCTGCAACTTTCGTTTCAATCCCAAAACGTTCCCGTAAATCAATGATGGGAGTGACAACTCCTCGAAGATTTAGAACTCCTTTCACGTAAGAAGGAGTTTTTGGAACGCGCGTAATGTGCATAATTTTTTCTATGGACTGCACTTGATGAACTGGTATGACATATTCTTTCCCTGCTAGTTGGAATACAATGACTTTCATATCTTCTTTCGTCGCAACTTCTGTCAATATTCTCACCTACTTTTTTAATTGATTAGAGCATTACAATCTACTATTAATGCTACTTGGCCATTTCCTAAAATGGTTGCACCAGATATTGCAAAGACACTCGTTAAATAATTACCAAGGGATTTTAAGACAACTTCTTGTTGTCCAATAAACGAATCTACCACGAGGGCAGCCATTTTTTCACCTTTTCGAACAATTACGACAGATAAAAATTCGTCGTCTTTCGTTTCATCTCGTGGTACTTCAAATGTTTCATCTAAAAAGACTAAAGGAACTACTTTTCCTCGGAAATCAATCACACGCTGATTATGCGCATTTAAGATATCACTTTTACGAATGATGGCTGTTTCAATAATAGAAGAAAGTGGAACCGCAAAAATTTCTTTTTCCATTTCCACTAACATAACCGAAATGATGGATAACGTTAATGGAAGTTGGATAGAGAATAATGATCCTTTACCCTCTGTTGAATCAATCGTAATAGTTCCACCTAACGATTCGATGGTTGATTTTACGACGTCTAGGCCCACACCGCGTCCTGAAACATCGGAGATGGTGTCAGCTGTCGAGAAACCAGACGACATGATCAATTCAAATACTTGTCGATCGGATAACATCGCTGCATTTTCTTGCGTAATAATGCCTTTTGAAATCGCTTTTTGCAGAACTTTCTCTTTATTAATACCGCCACCGTCATCTTCAAGTTCGATGAACACGTGATTTCCACTGTGATACGCGCGTAAACTAACGGTCCCTTCTTCCGGTTTTCCGTTTGCTACACGTATTTCTGGGCGTTCAACTCCATGGTCTAACGCATTTCGAATTAAGTGAACGAGTGGATCACCAATTTCATCGATAACCGTACGATCTAATTCTGTTTCCGCACCAATGATCTCTAAATTGATCTTTTTGTTTAAATCGCGCGCTAATTGACGAACCATTTTAGGGAATCGGTTAAATACCGTTTCCACTGGTACCATACGCATGGTAAGAATAATCGTTTGCAGGTCTCCTGAGATTCGTGTCATTCTCTCCACGGTTTCATCCAACTCTGGATGGCTAAGATCTGCCGCAATAGATTGTAAACGTCCTCGGTCAATTACAAGCTCTTCAAACAAATTCATTAATACGTCTAATCGATCGATGTTAACACGAATCGTTTTATTCCCGGCTTGAACTGCTTGTTTTGCAGGTGCTTGATCTTTCGCTACAACAGGGGTCTTATCATCATTGTTTTCAAGTGGCGCATTTTCCGTTATCGAAGTAGCCGCAGTGCTAGGAGCAGCATTGTTCTTAGAAATCATTTGGACCGAAACATTTGTCACTTCTGAAACTTTCATCACTTTTTGTTTGACATCATCAGCAGATTCGTGTGTCACAAACGCAACTGTAAAGTGCTGATCGAATTGTTCTTCTTCTAATTTATCAACAGAAGGAGAGGATTTGATGACTTCCCCCATTTTCTCTAGTAATTCAAATACCATAAATACACGCGCTGCTTTTAATAAGCAGTCTTCCCGAAGTTCGACTGTAATTTCATACGCATGAAAATGCTGTTCTCTAGATTGATCGATCACTGTCCACTCAAATTCATCGTATGTAAGTTTAGATACACTTGAAGTTTCCGATTCGTCTTTCGATGGTGTGGGAGCAGCCGTTGTAGCAGCAACTTCTGCTAACGATTCACCTTTTTCAATAGCGTTTAGTTGTGTCACCGTTTCACTGACATCCCGTTTTCCATCTCCACCACTTGCTATATCCATTACCATTGCTTCTAAATGATCAACAGCGACAAAAACAACGTCGAGAATCTCTGTTGTCACCGCAATCTTTTCATTTCGAATCGCATCTAACACATTTTCCATTTTGTGTGTTAAATCGGCTAAATCTTCATATCCCATCGTTGCGGACATGCCTTTTAACGTATGAGCAGATCGGAAAATCTCGTTTACAATCGATAAATCAGTAGGATTTTTCTCTAGTTCTAACAAATTCTCACTACATGCTTGCAAATTCTCTTTACTTTCTTCAATGAACATTTCTAAATATTGGCTAACCTCCACTTAGAGGGCCCCCCTTTCGTTCAAGCTTCTTACTAAAACAGAAGAAATGTCCTCCAGATGACAGATTGCATCGACATTACCCGACTCTACTGCCGCTTTTGGCATGCCATACACAATACATGATTCTGATGATTCTGCTATAGCAATAACTTGTCCTTTCTCTTTTAGAGCTCGTAAACCAATGGTTCCATCTGATCCCATTCCCGTCATTATCGCCACTATTTTGGCTACTTCAGGAAATTGACTCGCAGATTCAAACAACACATCCACCGACGGGCGATGACTCGCTCTTGGTGGTTTCTCATTCGATACACTTGCTATGAAGCGTTGCTGATGCTTCGAAAGTTCAAGATGAAATCCTCCAGGCGCAATATACACAGTCCCATCTTCTAACACATCGCCATTCTCGGCTTCTTTTACTCGAACAGCAGAAAGTTGATCTAATCGATTAGCAAGTGACTTCGTAAACCCTGCGGGCATGTGCTGTACAACTAGGATAGGCGCAGCAATATTAGCAGGTAGCGTTGTGATCACTTGTTGTAATGCTCTTGGACCTCCAGTAGAAGTGCCGATCAAAATAATCTTGTCTCCTACAGGTAATATCGGATTATTTATTCTTTTTGGAAGTGTAACTTTTGATTCAGTAGAAATTTCTTTCGTTTGTTTTAATTTTGACATCGAAATCGTCGAAGCAGAACGAATTTTTTCGATGAGCTCGTCCCTCACTTTATGTAAGTCGAGCGAAATAGTTCCACTTGGTTTTGCAATGAAATCCACTGCCCCATATTCCATTGCGAGCATCGTATTTTCTGCTCCGCTCTTCGTAGAGCTAGAAAGCATGATCACGGGAAGTGGCGTACGTTGCATAATGACTTTTAACGCTTCCATACCGTCCATTTCCGGCATTTCCACATCCATTGTTAAAACGGTAGGTTGTAGTGTGGAGATCTTCGCGATTGCGTCTTTACCATTTCGAGCTGTACCTACCACTTTAATATCTTGTGTATCTTGGAAGAAGTCAGAAATAATTTTCCGCATAAAAGCAGAGTCATCCACGATTAATAACCGAATTGGTGTTGGAGCCATATTTATTCTGACCTCCCTCGTGAAAATATGCCGCGTAGTTTTTGTATAAAGTTCGATGATGATCCTTCCGATTCAGGTTCTTCCACAAACTCGTTTTGCACAAATTTGGTGGCAATAAGCTTTAGCGAACGAGTGATGGATGCCTCTGGGTACCGAATGCTAAATGGAATTTGTTCTCGAACCGCTTTGCGCACAACATCATCTTCAGGTAAAGAACCTAAAATTACGACCTCTTTCTCTAGAAACTTTTTCATCGCAAAAGAAAGACGAGTAGTTGTTTCTTTACCTTCTTCTGGAGTGAACGCTCGGTTACATACTAAATAAAAATCTTTTGATGCATCTTTATAATAAATATATTTCATCATGGAATAAGCATCCGTAATGGAAGTAGGTTCTGCTGTTGAAATGACAATTACTTCGTCTACTGCAACGATTAAATCCAACGTTTTGTTCGTGGCACCTGCTCCCATATCAAACAAAATAAAATCAGTTTGTTGCTGCAATGCTTCAAATGCCACGATAAGACGTTCATACATCTCATCTGTCCATTCGACTACTCCATTTAAACCTGATCCCCCGGAAATATATTGGATTCCATTTGGACCATCGAACATTACTTCTTCGAGAGTGGCTTTACCCTCTAAATAATCTTTTAAGTTGCGAGGCACAGATTTTCCGAGAAGAATATGAATATTCCCCATCCCTAGATCCATGTCCACGATGACTACTTTTTTCTTTAATTCTCCAAGCATACAAGCAAAGTTCATGGAGAAATTACTTTTCCCAACTCCACCTTTTCCGCTCACTATCGCAATGGATTTAGCAATTTTCCCTTGGCTTTTCAACATATGGAGGCGCAATTTCTCCGCTTGATCATGCATAGGAATACTCCTTTAATAGCATTTTTATCAAACCGTCTACTGTTGCTTCCGTAATGTCCTCGGGAACTTCTTGTCCATCAGTTAAATAGGCTAAACCTTTTTGTTGTTCGATCAAAATATTGATAATTGCACCGATTGAGCTTGTTTCATCTACTTTCGTCATAATGAATTGATCGATTGGAATAGTGGAAAATTGCTCGATAATGGCACGCATGTCTCTCTCTTTAGATGTACTTGAAAGTACTAAGAAAGATGCGACACTGTCATTAAAGTGCAGCAAATTTTTCATTTCTTCCACAAATTTACTTTCTAAATAATTGCGGCCAGCTGTGTCAATGAAAACTAAGTCAACATCCAAGTAATTGCGATTGGCTTGTTCAAAGTCTTCTTTGTTATACACCACTTCAACTGGTGCCTGAAGCAAATTAGCATACGTTTTTAATTGTTCAATCGCAGCAATTCGATACGTATCTGTTGTAATAAATCCTATTTTCTTTTTCTTTTCAAGAACCGCACGTGCTGCCATTTTTGCAATTGTCGTTGTTTTACCAACACCTGTTGGACCTAAAATGTTGATATATTTTTTCCGGTAAGAAAGCCCACCAAATGGCAAATCTTGCAATTTCTCTTTCAAAACACGGCTAGTGATCGATAGAAACGTTGGTGCGTCGAGTACTTCTCCGGTTGCTTTTTTATGCTCAAAAAGCTCATCACCAATCTCCGTGACAAGCTCTTCGTTTACATCTTGATTGCGTAGATAATTCAGCTGTGATTCAATATCGTCTGGAAAATGACTCACGTGTGGCCGTTTCAATTCTTTCATCATATTTTTCAATTCAGAAAGCTCTTGCTTCAGTTCCGGCGAAACAGAAGTAGTGACCGGATGCGAAACGGGTTTTTCTGCGTTTAATTTGGACGACTGGAGAACCGACACTTCTTCTAATCCTGCAACTACTTCAATTTGCTTCTTTTTAAATAACCCTAGTATGCCATTTGTATAAACTACTTTTGAATTTAAAATAACCGCATCTTCGCCTAATTCCGCTCTCACTTTCGTCATAGCATCTGGCATTGACTTAGCTGTAATTTTTTTCATTCTCATTCTACCGTCACCACCCCTACACTTTGCACTTCAATAGAAGATTCTAATTCGTTATACGATAAAATTGGAATTTGAGGAAAGTATCGTTCCGTCATTTGCCGTAAATACATTCTTACTGCTGGAGAACATAGAACTACCGGTGTCTGATCGATTAAGGAAACTCGATCGACTTCTTTTGCAATCGATTCTAAGATGGATTGCGAATCATTCGGATCAATGGATAGATAGTTACCATGCTCTGTTTGTTGAATATGGTCCGCAATAACTTTTTCGACTTTACCAGAGACAGTTAATACCTTTAGAGATGCTTCATTCCCAGCATATTGAGATGTAATTTGACGAGCTAGAGACTGTCGAACGTATTCCGTTAATATATCGACATCGGATGTCAATTTTGCATAATCAGCGAGAGTTTCAAAGATAATCGGTAAATTTCGAACAGACACGTGCTCTTTTAATAATTTACTCAATACCTTTTGAATTTCTCCAACGGAAAGTGGACTTGGTGTTATCTCATCAACTAAGATCGGATAGGTTTCACGTACGTGATCTAGCAATTGTTTCGTTTCTTGTCTACCTAATAACTCGTGCGCATTTGCTCGGATAATTTCCGTCATATGCGTGGACACGACACTAGGTGGATCTACTACGGTATAGCCAAGCATTTCGGCATCTTCTTTAACGGGTTCTGTAATCCATTTTGCAGGCAATCCAAACGATGGCTCAATCGTATCGATACCTTCGATGGAATCATCGTCTCCCGGACTCATTGCTAAATAATGATCGAGAAGCAATTCCCCTCGAGCCATTTCATTTCCTTTGATTTTAATCCGGTATTCATTCGGTTGCAGTTGAATGTTATCGCGAATTCGTACAACAGGAATGACAATTCCTAGCTCTAGGGCTAACTGACGACGAATCATTACGACACGATCTAACAAGTCGCCTCCTTGAGCAGTATCTACTAACGGAATTAAGCCGTATCCAAATTCAAATTCAATTGGATCAACATTTAGTAAATTAACGACATTTTCCGGACTTTTCATGCCGTCCGTCGTAATTTCTTCTTCATATTCTTCTAACTCTTCTGTCGTTTCGTTTGCTTTTTTCGACATAATATACGCACTGATAGCTAATGTTGCAGCGATTGGGATCGTTAAGATATCGGTAATAGGTGTTGCGATACCTAGTAGAAATATTGTACTAGCAGCTACATATAGCAATTTGGGCTGACCTAACAATTGACGGGTAATATCTCCACCTAAATTCCCTTCAGATGCAGCACGTGTTACAACAATCCCTGTTGCTGTGGAAATTAAGAGTGCAGGAATTTGAGAAACGATTCCATCACCGACTGTTAATTTTGAGAAAAGCAATGCAGCTTCAGAAAACGGCAAGCCCATCTGAACAACCCCGATAATCATCCCAACTAATAAGTTAATAATAACGATGATAATACCAGCAATTGCGTCCCCTTTTACGAACTTTGTCGCACCATCCATGGCACCGTAAAAATCCGCTTCATTTCCAACTTTTTCTCGTCTTTCACGCGCTTCTTTTTCGGAAATCATTCCAGCATTTAAATCAGCATCAATACTCATTTGCTTTCCTGGCATTGCATCGAGAGTGAATCGAGCCGCGACTTCCGAAACACGTTCCGAACCTTTTGTAATAACAATAAATTGAATAATGATCAGAATAACGAACACTACTAGACCAACTAAAATGTTTCCACCAACAACGAACGTTCCGAACGTCTCTACTACTCCACCAGCTTGCCCCTCAGATAAAATTGCACGTGTAGTTGAAACATTCAACCCTAATCGAAATAAGGTAAGCAAGAGTAATAACGATGGAAAAATCGAAAACTGTAAAGCTTCCTGCATGTTCATTGAAGTTAGTAACACCATGAGTGCTAACGTAATATTTATGATGATTAAAAAGCTTAACGCCCATCCTGGGAGAGGAATAATCAGCATGGCAACGATTAAAATAACTGCCGATAAAACACCAATATCACGAATTTGCATGCTTTTTCCTCCCATCACCTAAGCTAAATTTTCTGCTTGATCCGATACACATACGCCAGTACTTCTGCGACAGCTCGGAAAAATTCCTCTGGAATTCTGTCGCCAATTTCTACTTGGTCGTACATTCCACGTGCAAGATCTCTGTTCTCTACCATGACAACATCGTTTTCTTTCGCAATCAATTTTATCTTTTGAGCGACAAAATCTGCACCCTTCGCAATTACAACTGGAGCATCCATTTTGCCGTCTTCATATTTTAAAGCGATCGCATAATGGGTTGGGTTCGTGATGACCACATCTGCTTTAGGAACTTCTTGCATCATCCGACGCATTGCCATTTCACGTTGTCGTTGCTTAATCCGAGATTTAATCATCGGATCACCTTCTGTATTTTTATGTTCATCTTTAATGTCTTGTTTCGACATTTTTAAGTTTTTTTCATAGTCATATTTCTGATAAAAATAATCTAGTATGGAGATCCCTAATAATACGATGGATGCTCCCAGTCCCATGTAGACCGTTAATAACGCAACAGTGGATAATGTGTCCCAAGGACTCTTAAACGACAAGGCCAAAACCTGGTCAATGTTCATCCATAATATAATGAAAGTTACTGTGCCAATCAACGAAATCTTTAAGACAGATTTTAATAATTCAACTATTGCACGTAAGGAGAAAATCCGCTTAAACCCTTTTATCGGATCTAACTTTTTCAAGTCAAGCTTTAAAGGTTCTGCCGTGAAAAGTAATCCAAATTGAAAGAAATTACCTGCGATACCTGCAATAACAGCAATTGCCATAATCGGTAAGACAACAATCGCCATTTCTTTTAATAAATCTGAATATATTAACATGACGGTTTCCACCGACAAATCTTCCATTAATATGTATTGTTGAAACGTTTGATAGAAAAACGCAAAAATCGGCTCTCTCATAAATCCAGCGCCAAACCATAAAAAGAGAAAGACGGAAAACAAAACTAAAGCACTTGTAACATCTTGACTCTTTAATACTTGTCCCTTTTTTCGTGAGTCCTGACGTTTTTTCGGAGTCGCTTTTTCTGTCTTTTCTCCTGCGAAGAATTGCAAATCAACTTGAAGCAAAAACATATTAGCCACCACCTAAAATAATCATCAGATCTCGCATACTTACAATCATTACTTCAAACAAATTTTCGATAACCGCGATCATAACCGCCATCATAATAATTAAGACAATAAAACTTACACCTATTTTGATAGGAAAACCGATAACGAAAATGTTCAATTGTGGAACGGTTCTTGCAGTAATTCCAAGCGCAACATCTACCAAGAATAGTGTAGCAACTATTGGAACAGACATTTGAAATGCAATAGCAAATACTGCAGTAAATGTTTTCATGATAAATTCAACGAAATTAGACGAATCGAATGCCGGCCAAACAGAGTCCATAGGGATGAATTGATAGCTGTAAAATATACCATCCAACAACAAATGATGACCATCTAACGCTAGTAGTAATAACAAAGCTAACGTATTAAAAAACTGTCCAAGTAACGGGCTTTGTGCACCTGTTTGTGGATCGATAATATTGGCAATGGCAAACCCCATTTGAAAATCAATAAATGATCCTGCAACTTGAATAGCGGACATGATGATATATGCTAATAGACCGATAAACAAACCGACAATTACTTCCTTAATTACGAGTAATAAGTATTGCCCATTTATTTCAAAAGCTTCGACATCCATTGTAAAGTACATCATCCAAGCAATAAGTACTGCAAAACCAATTCGATGCATCGCTGGAATCGTTCGATGTGAAAACAGTGGTAACGTGACAAAAAAGGAAGAAACGCGAGCAATTACTAATAACAAAACGGATACATTTGGCATCACAATATCCATCGCGTTACCCGATATACCTTACTAAATTTTCAAAAATATCTTTTGAATAGCTAATCAATTGCGTAAGCATATAAGGGCCAAAAAAGATGATGCCGACCAAAACGGCTATGATTTTCGGAACAAAGGCTAATGTCTGTTCCTGAATTTGCGTCGTCGCTTGGAAAATACTCACTAAAAGCCCCGTTATCAACGCAATTAACAGCAAGGGTCCAGAGACATACAGGATGACCCAAATTGCACGTTCTGCTATAGAAATAACCATTTCACCTGTCATCTTGGATCATCCCCTAAAAACTTTGAAGTATCGACTTCATTACTAAATACCATCCATCCACTAACACGAATAATAAAATCTTAAATGGCAATGAAATCATTACTGGTGGTAACATCATCATCCCCATCGACATTAAGACACTTGCTACAATCATATCGATTACAAGAAAAGGGATGAAAATCATAAATCCGATTTGGAACGCTGTTTTGATCTCACTTAATGCAAATGCTGGAACCATAATCGTTAACGGAATATCTTGAATAGACTCCGGACGTTCTGCTCCGTTATAGCTTAAAAATAAATCCAAATCTTTTTGTCTTGTGTGTTTACTCATAAACTCAATAAATGGACCACTTGCTCTTGAATACGCCTCGTCCAATGTTATTTCTTCATCAAACAGAGGAGTCAAAGCTTCTTCATTTACTTGCTGCAATGTTGGAGACATGATAAAAAATGTCAAAAACAGTGCCAGACCAATAATTACTTGGTTCGGTGGCATTTGTTGTGTCGCCAATGCTGTCCGAACAAAAGAAAGGATAATGACGATTCGAGCAAACGATGTCATTAATATTAAAATAGCTGGAGCTAACGACAAGACCGTTAAGAGTAAGAGCAACTTGATCGAAGTTGAAATAGTCGAAGGATCGTTTTCTCCGAAAGATTGTAAAAACTCATTCATTGATCATCCTTCTCCTTTCGGGAGCTCTCCATGCTAGATAAGGAATCTTTACGTTTTTTCTTAATTTCATCTAGTCGTTTATGTAACATTGCACCGAATTGCGGTGAATTGGTTTCATTCTGATGATTAGTCGCAGAACGAAAAGGAATTTTTTGAATCAACTCAGAAATATACGGAATAGGCGTCGAAAAGTCTTGTTTCTCATCAAAAGACTGCAAAATCGTCGCTTTTTCTTCTTCATCTTTGATTTCTTTTAACATCGAAATATCTTCTCCAACGCCAACAACCAATAATGATTTTCCTACTTGTATAACTTGTACGGATTTTTGTTGACCTATCGACACTCCGCCAAGATTTTGAACAAGTTGGTTTCGTTGGTATGAACGATTATTGCGATTGATCCAGCGTAGGACAATATAGAGTAAAGCAACAACAAATAAAAGTGCTAATACCATTTTGATGTAATCCCACGCAGACAAACTTACAGCTGCCGGATCGGAACTCGGTTCGGCAGCTGGGGAGTCTGGTGAATTACACTCATCTGGATTTTGTATACAGTCATTTACTGTTTCATTCCCTTCAGCGAAGGTTACATTCACAAATGTACTATTCAAAACTAAAACTAGAATAGCAATGACACCGAACGACAATATACTCCTTCTGAAGTAAGTCATCCCCATCGATTATCCTATCGCTTTTTGAATCGCTTCAATTACACGGTCCGCTTGGAAAGGTTTTACGATAAAATCTTTTGCTCCAGCTTGTATCGCATCGATTACCATCGCTTGTTGGCCCATTGCTGAACACATGATAATTGTCGCACTCGGGTCTTTTTCTTTAATCGATTTTAACGCTGCAATTCCATCCATTTCTGGCATTGTAATATCCATTGTGACTAAATCCGGCTTTAGTTCATTGTATTTTTCAATTGCTTGAACTCCGTCCGCTGCTTCTCCAACAACTTCAAAGCCATTTTTAGATAAAATATCTTTAATCATCATGCGCATGAATGCTGCATCGTCAACTATTAAAATACGTTTCGACATAGTGTGTATTCCTCCATTAGTAAACTATCTTAAGTTATTTAAGCGATCTGCTTGACTAACAATATCCGTAATTCGAACGCCGAAGTTTTCATCAATGACAACAACTTCCCCTTTGGCAACTAATCGTGCATTTACTAAAATATCAACGGGTTCCCCAGCTAATTTATCTAACTCAATAATGGAACCACTTGTAAGTTCCAAAATTTCTTTCACGGACCGTTTCGTACGACCTAATTCCACTGTTACTTGAAGAGGAATATCTAATAACATATTTAAATTACGTGATTCACCCTGAGTTAATTGATTAGACTCAAAGCTTGTAAATTGTGCTTGTTGGACATTCACTTGTTGCGCTTGTTGACGCGGTTGTGTTTGAATTGGTTCTTGGTACATTGGCTGTGCAACTTGTTGAGTAGGTGTAGCTTGTTGAACCGGACGTGCTTCTTGCACTGGAGGTGCTTCTGTTGCTGTTACTGCTACTTCCTCTTCCCCCATTAAGCCTTTTACTAAATCAAGGGCAAATTGTAACGGAAGCAATTGCATAATATTAGAGTCGATTAACTCTCCAATTTTCAAACGGAAACTTACTTTAATTAACAGGTTTTCATCTGGAATTTGATCCGTGCCTTCATTTTCTTCTACATTCAACAAATCAATTGTAGGTGGCGAAATATCCACTTTTTTATTGAATACAGTCGACATAGATGTTGCAGCAGAACCCATCATTTGATTCATAGCTTCTTGTACAGCACTCAATTGGATTTCACTTAAATCAGGACTTGGAGCTAAACCATCTCCGCCTAACATTAAGTCCGCAATAATTGCTGCATCGCTTTGTTTAATGACAAGAAGGTTGGAACCAATTAATCCCGTTGTATATTCAACTCCAACGGCCACATACGGATGTGGAAATTCCTCCACCAGCTTATTCTTATTAATCATACCGACAGTCGGTGTCGTGATTTCTACTTTCTGTCCTAAAAGTGCGGAAAGAGCTGTTGCTGAGCTACCAAAAGAAATATTTCCGATTTCTCCCAGAGCGTCTTTCGCAATATTGTCTAGGTAGTCATCGACATTTATTTCTTTTTCAGATGCAGGTGCTGTTTCTTTCGGTTCAATTGTTTCTCCTCGTAATAACGCTTCTATTTCATCTTGGGAGAGCATATCGTCACTCATCATCGTCATTTCCTCCTTTCAAGGTTTCCATTACCTGGACGGCCATTTTCTTTTTCAGTTGACCAGGTTGGACAGTAAATTTCGGAATATTTCCTACTCGAAGCACGAGAGGTTCTTCAATTTTCTGATTTAATTGTATAACATCTAACGGTTGTAAGAGAAGGAAATCTTCAATTGTTATTTCAGAATGTCCTAATTCTGCTACAACCGGTAAACTAGCTGACTTTACTCGATTTTCTAAAATTGCCAATTGTTCTGGAGATACAGCTTTTTTATTCGTCTGCATCCAGTAACGAACCGATAAATTTGGAACGATTGGTTCTAATACGACATGTGGAATACAAATATTAATCATCCCACTTGTTTCTCCAATAATCGTGTTAAAGGAAATTACAACCACCGTTTCGTTTGGAGAAATCATCTGTAAAAATTGTGGATTTACTTCTAATTCGGTCAAAATAGGATCAATGTCCGAAATGTTCATCCAAGCTTCACGTAGATTATCGAAGGATCGCTCAAAAAGATTTGTCATGATTTTCGACTCAATTTCCGTTAACGATTCGATTTTACTTGTGGAAATTCCCGCTCCACCCATTAAACGATCGAGCATGGAATACGCTATATTCGGGTTTATTTCCATTAAGATATTGCCATCTAACGGTGGAACTTCAAAGACGTTAATCAAAGTTATGTTCGGTATGGATCGAATAAATTCTTCGAAAGGAATTTGATCGACAGAAGCTACCGAAATTTGCACGTACGTTCTTAGTTGTGCGGAGAAAAAAGTTGTTAGCAATCGTGCAAAGTTTTCGTGTATACGGGTCAAACTTCGGATTTGATCTTTAGAAAACCGAAGCGCACGTTTAAAGTCGTAGTTTTTAACTTTTTTCGTTTCTTCTTCTTTTTTTATTTCATCAGCGGTCATTTCACCAGTTGAGAGAGCCGATAATAACGCATCGATTTCATTTTGCGATAAAACATCTCCAGCCATTTTCCCCACCTCCTATCCATTTGGTGCAATTACTGAATAATGTAGGAGGTAATATACACTTGCTGTACCTCACCATCTTGCATTAACTCATTCACTTGCAATTTTAACGCATTTTCAAATGTTGCTTTTCCATCTTTGCCATTTAAGTCTTCTGCTGTCATTTCGGAGAGCTGTTGAATCACGATATTTTTCACTTGGAAATCACGTTTTGCTAATTCTTCCGCAGCTTCTTTACTATCAGTCTGTATTTTTAATGAAAGGCGAATGAAGTCATTACCAGCTAAATTTGTTGTAATTTCGGGTACGTCGATAGATGCTTCCACAATTTCATCAATTGTAGGAGCGGTATCTTCTTCCCCTTTGTTTAGCTGCATAACTAAAATAAGTGCAACTACTCCAATGAGTGTAATGGAAACTAAAATAATGAGCATAATCGTTAATAATTTATTCTTCATCCAAATCACCTCTTAAATGGGGGTTCGATAGTAATTGTACAGACTGGTAAAACGCGAGAATTTTCGCTTGTACTTCTTCCGCAGAATCTTTCGTTACATATTTCCGACCGTTTGTTAATGTGATCGTCGTATCTGGAAATGACTCTACTGTTTCTATGTATAAAGCATTTAAAGAAAATGGATGTCCGTTTAATCGTGTTAATTCAATCATAGAAAAGGGCCGAGCTCGGAGGGAGCCGGCCCAGCCCCCCTTTGTATGTTGTATTTTGAATCCTTCGGATTTCTTTAGACGGACGCTTTCCGCGGAAGAACGTTCGAGCCTCCTCGAGCAGAAGATCACTGCTCTGCGGGGTCTCGTCCGCTCTTTATTCCGCAGGAGTCGCCGTCTTTTGACACCCTTATTCTATAATTGTTAATTTCTAAAATGAGATTTTAGTATTAACGTTTTAAGTTAACTAGTTCTTGCAAGATTTCATCTGAAGTTGTGATGATACGTGTATTTGCTTGGAAACCACGTTGTGCAACGATCATTTCAGTGAATTCTTCTGAAAGGTCAACGTTCGACATTTCTAGGAAACCAGAGTTGATCGAACCCATACCTTGCTGAGTTGCAGCTGCAAAGAATGGGACACCAGAGTTAGCGGATTCTTGAAAGTAATTTGCTCCAACTTTTTCAAGTCCACCTGAATTTGAAAATTTTGTTAAAACTACTTGACCTGCATAACGAAGAGTACCGGCAGAATCAACAAATGTTACAACACCATCTTGACCAACTGACATGCTTTGAGCGTCTGTCGGAATACGAATAGGTTTTACTTGATAATTACCTGCAGCAGCTGGATTTGTACCATCTACAGCTGAAGTTATAGCATTTGCGGCAGCAGCGTTAGTAAAAGTAGTTCCTGCAGCAGCTGCACCAGCTTGATCAGCAACACCAACTAGATATTTACCATCTCCATTAACTAAATAACCTTTGTTGTCCATGTAAAAATTACCTGCACGAGTGAAAAGTTTAGCTCCATAACTTGTTGCATTTCCATCCGCCACTTGGAAGAAGCCGTCTCCTGAGATGGCAAGGTCAAGTACGCGACCTGTTGATTGCATTGACCCACCAGTGTGGATGGTATCGATTGCTGCGATTTGTGAACCTAGTCCAACTTGTTTCGGGTTAACCCCACCGCGTGTTGCTGTTGCAGCAGATGCACCTGATACTGTTTGCGAGATAAGGTCTTTGAAAACGGTACGACCCTTTTTGAATCCGTACGTATTTACGTTGGAGATATTGTTCCCAATTACATCTAATTTTGTTTGGAAGTTTTTTAATCCACTGATTCCTGAGTACATTGAACGTAACATTGTTTGTTTTCCTCCTAGATTGGATTGAGTCTGCGTCTATCAGTCAGCAGCTCGTCGGCATCCTATTCGAGGTCCTGCCGATTAATTTAATATGATCGTTCCATCGATGTTTGTAAAGATTTGGTTTTGCGCTTCCTTGCGGTCCATGGCTGTTATGACAGTAGCATTTTTCGCACTTACGATAAGTGCAGCTTGATCCATTAACACGAGTGAATCTTTCATACCCATTTTACGTGCTTCCATTACTTTATCGGTTACTTGCATCCATTCTTTTTCTGAAATGGTAATATTTCTTTCAACTAGTCGTTGAGATGCGTGTTTACTTACTTTAAGTTCTACTGCATCTGTGGCGTGTTGTAAATGTTGCAAAAACGATTGCTTAGGTGGAAGCGATGGTTTGGGTTTCACTGATGTTTGCAGGATTCCCGGGTGCACTGGAACGCGTTGAATGTTCAATTTGTCCATATGCGTTGCTCCGATCTATTCGCTTATTGTTGTGAATTGAGATGAATTAACTTTTTCACCGTTTGCTAGAACGTATTCTAATTTGCCACCTTTGTTTGTAACGGATACGACTTCACTTGAAGTATCTGCTCCATCTTTGTCATACGTGACGGTTTTTCCAATTAACATACTTGCTTCCACTAGTGAATTGGAGCTTGTACTTGAACTAGTTACTTCTGAAATATTTCCTGGATTGATGACTTTACCATCCGTTAATGTAAACTCTACAGATCCATCCACGAATTTGACAGATTGGATTGCACCCTTTCCTTCGTTTACAACAGGTTTACCGTCTTCAGTTACTTCTTCTGTTAATTCGTGCCAAGTCACTTCTTTTCCAACGAATGAATTGTACTGAATTAATTGCATTTGTTGTTGACCATCTGCAAATGATTCGAATGCTTTGGTCATATTTGTCATTTGTTCTAATGAAGAAAATTGAGCCATTTGTGCAATGAATTCATTGTCCTTCATGGGATTTGTTGGATCCTGGTTTTGAAGTTGAGCCATTAAAATTTTTAAAAACTCGTCTTTTCCGAGTGCACTGTTTCCTGTTTTACGCGTTTGTTGTACTTGCGATAAATAGAAATTGCTGTTGATTGCTTGCGAATTTGCCATTTTTAAACCTCCATTTCCATTAATACATCTTGGAAGGATGTATCTTCTTGTGACTCTTCTTCTTGTTTTGTGTCATTTTGTTGAGAACGTTGCTGGAATGCTCCATTAAATGATTGTTTTTCTTGCCTGTTAGAGTCTTGTAAAGCTTGTGAAACGTCAATCCGGTCAACTTGCAATGCTTGTTGATGGAATGCTTGTTTCAGTTGGTGCAAACTAGAATCGAGCATTTCTTTTCCTAGAGATGTATTTGCCAACAATCTAGCAGACATGACTCCATCTCGTGAGACCAATTCAACTCGAATCGTTCCTAAATGTTCTGGGTACAATTTGATTAACATTTTTGTTGTCCCGCCAGCTTGACCAAATTGTGATCGATTCATAATCGCTTGAAATTCTTTCACAAAGCTTTCTGATTGAGCGGCTTTTACAGTAGGCAATGTTATTGTGACAGTTTCTGTTTTCGTTTGTGGCAGTTGTCCATTCAACGTAGAACTAGATTGTTCTGTTTGTTGTACCGTCTTCTGCACGATTTGTGTCTCTGTGACGTGTACTTCTGTCGTACGATGAACACTTGTTGACGTATTCCAAATCGCTAGTCTAGTTTGTGCTGGTTGTGCATTTTGTTTTGATACTACTTGTTGCATAGCTGATTCTAGCTTCTTCATCAAATCTTTTAACTGGAACACTGCTAATTCTTGCTTCCAAAGTAAGTCTGTTTTCGGAAGAATTAGTTCTGCAGCTTTTATGACTTGTAGTACTTGAGATAAGCCTTTTGAATCGGTTGCACTGACATTTGTTAAGCTCTCTGTTAATTTAGTGAGCATAGCAGGCATTTCTTTTTCTACTATCTGCACTAATTCCATTAACGAATTAGGAAGCTCTGTCACATCTAAAAGATCTTTTAGTTCGTCTGAGACTTCTTCCACTTTCAAACCTAGCATGTCCGAAAGAGATTCCAATGTAATCGATTCTAATTCGCTAACAGGAGGAGTTGGAAGACCAAGTGCTCCGAACAAATCTTCTATTGAGTCTGCTTGTAAGATATCCTGAACTTCTCCTAATTTCTCTGCGGTAGTCGAAGTAGAATCACTTGGAGTAGGTTCTTTTCCGGCCGATTGATGAATTTGTTTAAAGACGGATTTAAAGTTCGTCGACTTTTGTGTTCCTTCATTAACTTTTTTACTAGATGCCGCAACTTCTGAAGTAGACGTAGTTGAAGTACTAGTTTTCGACACGGATGTAGTGGATAGTTGTGTGATCATTTTTTTCACCTCCTTTCAATGATTCGTTTGCTATTGTTTAGACATCAATTCCGTATATTTTGCTGCATCTTGAGGAGTCATTTTCTCTAAAATACCAGCTAATACTTCTGGAGTAACATTTGTAAGGATCCTTATCGCTTCTGCATCACTCATATTTGTAATGACAGGAGCTGCTGCTTTAGAAGACATTTGTTCAAATGTCGAGATGATTTCATCAAAGTCTCGTTTCGAATCAGTCGATTGTCGTTCTAATACCGCAATTTCATCTAACAAACGTTCTTGTTCTATTAATAGTGCTTCCTTCTCAGAATCGGAGTCATCGAGTGTTGTTTGTAATTTTGCAATTTGCGCTTCTTTTTCCTGTATTTGTGCTTGAAGCGTGACAACACGTTCTTCGAAAACTTTCGCTCGATCTGCGTCTGACTGAGGCTCTTCTGAACTGATAAATGGAAGTACATCTGAAGCACTTTTCACACTATCAAAAACGTTAATATTGGCAAATTGTGCAATGATGAGGAAGACTGCTACTGCAAACAAAATAGGGATAACAATCCAAAGAAATAACTTTTGAATCATACCTGGCTCTTTTGGTTCACCAGGCATTCTATCCATTTCTGTCGTTTTTTTGTTTGCTTTTGCCATTTTGTCCACCTACATTCTCTTTTGTCGAAATGCCAATGTTGATAGTTCATCTAATCGATTCATTTCGTTTTTGTTTTGCAATTCGATAAATTGTGAGTAATCTTTTTCTCGCATTTTCTCATATTTTCGAACTTCCATATTTTTTTCAATCAACTTTTCTTCATGCCAATTCATTTTAATACGAGCTTGCACAACGATTTGTTGTAAGTCATTGATGGATCGTTCTAATCCATTAATGAATCGAGTGTAATGATGAAAATCATCCATTGTCGAACCTTTTTCTAAATTCATCTGTTGATTTTCTAACGTATTCTCTTTTTTCTTCAGAAGGTCATAAAGCTTAGTAGCTACATCTTCAAAATGTCGAACGGAATCTTTGTAAGCGACTTCCATTTCCGTTTTTTCTTGGTCACGCAATGTGAGGACATTTTCAAATCGATAGTTATACGCTGTCATTATGATTCACTCCTACTGCCTAATTGCCGAAGTTGCGAGATACTTGTGTCCATTGGAACTTTTTCTAAATAATTTTGCTTTAAATAATCGACGATTAACGGTTCATACTGTATCGCCTCATCAATTTCTTTCGATGACCCTTTTTTGTAAGCACCAATGTTAATTAAATCTTCCGATTTGTCGTACTGGTAATACAAATTTCGTAAATACTCTGCAGCCGTGACATGCTCTTGATCAGAAATGTGATTCATCAACCGGCTGACGCTTTTTAAAATATTGATGGCAGGGAATTGCCCTTTATTCGCAAGCGTACGGTCTAACACAATATGTCCATCTAGAATTCCACGAACAGCATCCGCGATTGGTTCGTTCATGTCATCACCGTCCACTAAAACGGTGTAAAAAGCGGTAATCGTACCATGTAGGTTCGTTCCCGTTCTTTCTAACAGTTTTGGCAAGATGGAAAATACTGAAGGGGTATACCCTCTTGTCGCAGGAGGTTCACCAACAGCAAGTCCAATTTCCCGTTGTGCCATGGCGACTCGAGTGACGGAATCCATCATGAGCATGACATTCATGCCCCTGTCTCGAAAATATTCCGCAATTGCGGTTGCAGTAAATGCTCCTTTAATTCGCATTAATGCTGGCTGATCGGACGTTGCTGCAATAACGATGGAGCGCTTTAATCCTTCCGGACCTAAATCACGTTCGATAAACTCGCGCACTTCTCGTCCACGCTCACCGATTAGCGCAATTACATTCAAGTCTGCATTCGTGTTCCGCGCGATCATTCCAAGCAGTGTACTTTTTCCGACACCAGATCCTGCGAAAATACCAACTCGTTGCCCTTTACCGACTGTTAACATGCCATCAATCGCCTTTACTCCAACTTCTAATTTCTCATCGATTGGTGGTCGAGTTAGCGGATTTGGAGGATCTTGTTCCGTAATAGTGGACAACAAACCTTTTGGTAATGAAGAACCGTCTACTGGTAGACCCATAGAGTCGAGTACTTTTCCGATTAGTGCTGGTCCCACTTTCACTTCTAACGGTTTACCTGTTCCTTCTACTAAACATCCAATCGAAATATCTCGAATGTTGGTATATGGCATTAACACCACAATTTCGTCTTGAAAACCTACTACCTCGGCTTTCAATATTACTTTTTGTCCATTCGAACGATTCACGTGAATGAGGCATACATCTCCGATTGAACTTTCAGGTCCTTGTGATTCAATCATGAGACCGACTACACGAATGACTCGACCATATTTTTTCCATGTTGGTATTTGTGGAATATGTTCTGCCAGTGTAGCTGCTTTCATGTGAATCACTCCTTACTATCTAAGAGTTCGCTTAGCTTTAAGCGAAGTTCATTTAGCTGTGCATCAATACCAATGACTATGCGACCATGATTCGTTTCGATATAACTCTGTTTGTCTTGAAGATCTTCATTCACAAAAATCATAAATGGCACATTCACAGGGAATATTGCCGATAAATCGTCGTAATTCGAGGAAACAAGGTCGTGATATTTCGGTGAGACGTATAATTTAATCTCTTTCATCTCCCGAGCTTCTTTCAGCCCTCGTTTCACAATTGCTAAGAATTCCTCATCGTTTTGATCTAGGGCGTGTCCTAGAATTCTTTCAGCACTTTTAAGCGCTAGATCTAAAATGACATGTTCTTGTTCGGCAATATATTTTTTGGCATTTTCATGCGTATGTAGCATTGTTTCGTTTGCCTCACGCAAATCGTTTGCCATATCGCTCGTCGCTTTGTGTAGCCCTTCTTCATATCCTTGTGCAAAACCTTCTTCATATGCGCGTTGCTGTAGCTGCAATTTTTCATCTTCCCAAGCTTGTTTCGCAAGTTGTATTTCTTCGATCGCCTGCGATTTCATCCACTCTAGGTTGTTCTTTTCTGTTTCAATTTGTTCCGAGGCATCCGATAACAATCGTTCACGTTCCGCCATGACTTGAGATAGAGTTAATTCGGATTCGGCTTCATTCACAGGTGGAACGAAAAGCTTTTTTAGTTGAATCGCTCTCGAGTTCTCCTCTTGCGAATTGGTTTGGATAGGACGAATAATTCTAGACAATGACGTCATCTCCTCCGCCACGAGCAATGATGATTTCTCCAGCATCCTCTAACCTTCTAATGGTTGCGACAATGCGAGATTGCGCTTCCTCAACATCACGAAGTCGTACAGGGCCCATGATTTCCATTTCTTCGCGGAATGTTTCAGCCATACGCTGAGACATATTACGGAAGATAATATCTTTTACTTCTTCGCTAGAAACTTTCATAGATAATAAAAGATCTTCATTTTCACAATCACGTACCACTCGTTGGATCGAACGGTTATCAAGTGTCACAATATCTTCAAATACAAACATGCGTTTTTTGATCTCTTCTGCGAGTTCCGGATCCTGTATTTCCAGTGCATCCAATATAGTTTTCTCTGTTTGTCGATCTACACCGTTTAACACCTCTACGACCGCGTCAATTCCACCCGTTTCTGTGTAATCTTGCGTTACAGTGGAACTTAACTTTCTTTCTAACACGGATTCTATCTCGCTGATTACTTCTGGACTAGTAGAATCCATTGTGGCAATCCGTTTCGCAATATCCGCTTGTACCTCTTGAGGTAAAGAGGAAAGAATAATCCCTGCTTGTCCTGCATCTAAGTAAGATAGGATTAGCGCAATCGTTTGCGGATGTTCATTTTGAATAAAATTCAGTATTTGCGCTGGGTCCGCTCTTCTCGCAAAGTCAAATGGTCGTACTTGTAACGATGATGTTAAGCGATTAATAATATTTTGGGCGTGATCCGTTCCTAACGCTTTCTCTAAAACCGTCTTCGCATACCCAATTCCACCTTGTGAAATGTAGTCTTGTGCAAGCGCAATATTGTGAAATTCTTCTATAATATCTTCTTTCACTTCTGGTTCTACTTTTTTCACGCCAGATATTTCTAATGTAAGTCTTTCAATTTCCTCTTCATTTAAATGCTTATAGACGGAGGCAGAAACTTCTGGCCCTAGCGAGATTAAGAGAAGAGCAGCTTTTTGTTTTCCTGATAATTCTTTTTCTTTCCTAGACACAGCTGTTCCCCTCCATTAATCTTCCGCAATCCAGGTACGCAATAATTTTGCAAAATCATCTGGTTTATCTTTCGCCATTTTCTCTAGTTGTTTACGACGAACAGTACTTTCTGTTTCTTTTTCATTATTAATATCTTCCACATTTACTGGAATGCGTTCTTCCATTAGTAACAATTCTTCTTCTTTTTCTCTTCTAGAACGAATAATGAAGAACACTAGTAGGATGACAGCAACAAGTAAAATTCCACCAACCACATATACCCACCACGGAATAACCGATTGCGCGGATGCTAAGTCTGTTGTTTTACCAGCGAATGGTTGGACGGAGACAACGATTTTTTGCGCTAACACATCGTCCGTTAATTCTGTTGCGACATCTTTGTCGATGGAAGTTCGAACAATTGTCGATAAAATCTGTTCGATATCTTGCTCGACACCATTTGGCATAGAGGTTGGATCCTCAGGATTTGGAGGTTCGACCATCACTTGAATCCCTATATCTCGAATATGGTAAGGGCTTTCGACAATGTTTTTTCGGATACGATTTACTTCATTGTTAATCGTCTCTTCCACACGTTCGTAATCTCCTGACCCATTTGTACCTTCCACATAGTTAGTAAAGTCATCTGTTGGATCTTCCCCTTCTGGAGTACCGCCAACGAAGTCTCCACCAGAATATGTTTCGGTAATTCGCTGAACACTCAGTTGAATACCTTCCATATTTTCTTTATCAACTGGCTCTACTAAGTTTTCTTCGCGTTGTTCTTGTTGGAAATCAACATCAGTTGTAACAGAAACGATTACCTTATCTTGGCCCATCAATGTTCCAAGCATCGTTTGTACTTGACGCTGCAAATCACGTTCAATTTCTTTCTTTATCGCCATTTGATCTAACACAGCAGTACCATTAGATGGTTGATTTAAATCGTAGTACTCCGAATATTGATTCGTGATGACAATATCTTCTGTCGCTAAATTTGGAACACTTTTCGATACAAGATTATACATTGCCTTGATTTGTGATTCTGAAAATTGCTGACCTGGCTGTGTGTTTAAGATAATCGAGGCACTAGCTACTTGGGAATCCTGTGTTAAAAACACGCCTTCCTCCGGCATTGTAATCATTACCTTAGCATCTTTTACGCCTTCGATACTTTTCATTAAATTAGCTAGTTCCGTTTGAGTGGATGCTAATTTCAATACATTAAATTCGTTATCCGTCATCCCGAAACCGGCATTTTGACTGAAGAACGAATAATCAATTGTGCCAGATTGCGGAAAACCTTCTGCCGCTAATTGGACTAGTAACCCGTCAACTTGCTGTTCTGGAACTAAGATGCTCGTTCCACCTGGGGCAATTTGATTCGGAACACCTTGTGAATCAAGCGTTTCTTTTATTCTTCCTATTTCAGCTGGAGACACATCTTTGAATAATGGGACATATGAAGTTCTAGTAGCAAAAAATGTGACAATCGCAGCTAACAGAATAACGCCAATTGCAGTTCCAATCATGGTACCTTTTTGTTTTTTCGTTCGACTTCCCCAAAACCGGGTAAGATCTGTTCTTAATTTGGTTATACGCTCATTCATTAGTTTCCTCCGGTTATGGTGAGTAAATTAACAGGATATTAGACGCTCATTCTCATAATTTCTTGATAAGCTTCTATTACCTTGTTCCGAATTTCAAGTGTCGCATTTAACGTGATGCTCGCTTTTTGTGATGCAATCATGACATCATGCAATTCAACTTGCTCTCCCCGGATTAACTTATTCGTTAACACATCACTAACTTTTTGTTGTTCGTTCACATTTGAGAGGGCATCTTTCAACATCGCTCCGAATTGTTGCTGTGATTCCATCGGAGTAGGCTGTTGAATAGTTCCTGTAGTCATTTTATTTAGTGGTAAAGCACTTGTTATACCTTGAATTGCCACATTATTTCCCCCTTACTTTATTTCCCTATTTCTAAAGCCTTTGTGAGCATCGCTTTATTAGCATTGAAAACAGTGACATTCGCTTCATACGAGCGAGTAGCAGATATTAAATCAACCATTTCTCTAAGAGGATCCACATTCGGCATTTCGACATATCCTTCTGCATTCGCATCTGGATGACTTGGATCGTAAACTAATTTAAAAGGTGTTTCGGTATCTTCTTTAATTCGACTTACTTTTACGCCATTTCCTACTTGGCCATTTCCAGCAGTTCCAATTGCAGTGGAAAGCATAGTTGAAAATGAACCACCTTTAGGTTGCAGCGTTACAGTCTTTCGTCGATATGGTTGCCATTCTCCGTCAACTATCTTTCCTCTAGTTGTATCGACATTTGCCATATTAGACGAAATGACATCCATTCGTAGACGTTGCGCAGTTAGTGCAGATGCGGTGGTATTCATACTATGGAAAATACTCATACGCATTAGCCTCCTTTAATAACCGTTTGTAATGAATTTAACTTTCCATTTACACGATCAATTAGTGCATTATAATAAATTTGGTTTGTCGCCAAGTTAGCTTGTTCTTTGTCCATATCTACACCGTTGCCGTTTTGACGGTAACGGATATTTGCGTAATTAAAAACACCCGGAGAATAATCACGCATTTTAAAGTCAAAATGCCTGTCATTGGTCCGGTATGCTGGCAAGGATGCCTGCTTCGCTCGCTGAAAAAACTGCTCGAAGGTCACATCTTTTGCTTTGTAATTAGGAGTATCAACATTTGCGATATTTTGCGCAATTGTTTTCTGTTTAGTTGTCGAATATTGTAACCCATTTTCCAAGTTTTGAATGGTTCCACTGAAAATACTCAACTAGTTCACCCCACTATTTTCCATTAAAATTACGGTTTTCTAACAATACTCTTTCATTGTAAAGAATATGTAATATAGTGTCTATGCGCATTACGTACTTTTTAATAGTACATAGTACCTGTTTTTAGACAAAAAATTGTTTTTTTCTCCAACTACCCTCATTCCCCTATCCTACTTATCGAATAATAGGGCATTTTGTCATAAAGAAATTGTTTTTCCTTCTTCTGAATCGCTAAAATTCGATCTTCTTATAACATCATAACTTGCATTTGTTTCCATCGCCTAAAGGAAACTCTCTAAAAATGAAAAAAATGGAATAAGGATAAGCTGATCTGAAATGATAAATTAGGAGAATGTATTAGGGAATGTTGTTTAGTCGGAAACTTTCTATGAAGTAAGAAGATCTTAATGGGATTGTTGATCGCTGAAGTAAAGTCGCGTATTTTCGAAAGATGTCCTAGTGTTGAGGGAGAGTGTCCCAATGTTCCGTGCAAGTGTCCCAATGTTCGGTGCAAGTGTCCCAATGTTCGGTGCAAGTGTCCCAATGTTCTTCGAAATTGTCCTAAACTTCACGGAAAGTGTCCTAATGTTCGCCGTAAGTGTCCTAATGTTCACCGGAAGTGTCCTAATGTTCACCGGAAGTGTCCTAATGTTCGCCGTAAGTGTCCTAATGTTCACCGTAAGTGTCCTAATGTTCGCCGTAAGTGTCCTAATGTTCACCGTAAGTGTCCTAATGTTCGCCGTAAGTGTCCTAATGTTCGCCGTAAGTGTCCTAATGTTCGCCGTAAGTGTCCTAATGTTCGCCGTAAGTGTCCTAATGTTCGCCGTAAGTGTCCTATTGTTCACCGTAAGTGTTCTAATGTTCGCCGTAAGTGTCTCAATCTCTTATGAAACACTCTATAATTGCCTCAGTCTTATCTGCCAATCAAGCACGTTCAATCCATTTAGAATACATACTCGCCATATTCAATCATCCCCTTTCTATGAATTTCTTCTATTTAAAAGTGTAGAATATAAAAACCCGCAAACAGATGTTGATCATCCGTTTACGGGTTAATTTTTTAACGTAGTTTCAATTGGGATAGTTCATAAAGGAATTTGTCATTTAGTACTTTAATGTACGTTCCTTTCATTCCTAGAGATCGCGATTCGATTACGCCTGCACTTTCAAGTTTGCGAAGGGCATTTACGATAACCGAACGAGTGATTCCAACGCGGTCTGCGATCTTAGATGCAACAAGTAATCCTTCATTTCCATCTAGTTCTTCGAAAATATGTTCAATTGCTTCTAGCTCAGAGTATGAAAGTGAGTTAATTGCCATTTGAACTACTGCTTTGCTACGCGCTTCTACTTCGATTTGCTCGGATTTCTCGCGTAGAATTTCCATACCAACTACAGTTGCGCCGTATTCTCCAAGGATTAAATCATCGTCTTCAAATTCTTGTTTTAATCTTCCAAGAATCAGTGTTCCTAAACGTTCTCCACCACCGATAATTGGTACAATTGTTGTTAAACCATCTTTGAAAAGTTCACGGTTTTCCACAGGGAATACTGTGTGCTCGCTATATACATCTAGGTTCGATGATGTTTCACTCACTTTATACAAGTTTTTAGTGTACTCTTCAGGAAATTGTTTTTCTTCCATCATTTTCATCATACGATCATTGTCGATTTGTTGGTTAATGTCAAAACCTAAAAGTTTCCCTTTACGGCTAACGATAAAAACGTTACACTCAATGACATTACTTAAGGTTGTCGACATTTCTTTAAAGTTAACCGGCTTACCTGCAGAAGCTTGAAGCATCGAGTTAATCTTTCTTGTTTTTTCCAATAAATTCATTCTGTTGGCCTCCTGTTTTGAAAAACAGTTATTTATTAAATATTCTAAAGGTTTTTAATCGTTTTTGGAAGTGAAATTATTTCAATTAAAGTATAAATTGTGACAAATCCTTGTTTTTTGCAATTTTTTGTAGTTTTGTTTCGACATATGCTGGTGTGATTTCGATCGTTGCCGGACCAATATCCGATGCTTTATAGGATAATTCCTCTAAAAGCTTCTCTAATATCGTGTGCAATCTTCGTGCGCCGATGTTGTCTGTAGCTTCGTTTACCTCAGTTGCTATTTCCGCAATTTTCTCGAGTGCTTCTTCACTAAATGTAATTTCCACTTCTTCTGTAGCAAGGAGTGATCTATATTGTTCAATTAAAGAATACTCCGGTTCTTGCAATATCCGAACAAAGTCATTCTTCGTTAATTTTTCAAGCTCTACTCGAACAGGAAATCTACCTTGAAGCTCTGGGATTAAATCAGAAGGCTTTGACATGTGGAATGCACCTGCTGCGATGAATAAAACATAATCCGTTTTCACCGCACCATATTTCGTTTGGATAGTGGATCCTTCAACGATTGGCAATATATCACGCTGGACACCTTCTCGTGAAACGTCAGCAGAAGACCCACTTCCACCTTTTGATGCTATTTTGTCCATTTCATCGATAAAGATAATCCCATGTTGTTCTGCTCTTTCTACAGCGGTGGCGTGAAGTTCTTCTTTATCAATTAACTTGGATGCTTCTTCTGTAATTAATACTTTTCGTGCATCTTTCACTTGGAGCTTGCGTTTTGTTTTTTTCTTCGGCATTAACTGAGACAATGCATCTTGCATGTTTTGTCCCATTCCATCCATTCCTGCGCCTGGAATAGCGTCAAACAAATTAGAAGGTTGTTCGGTAATACTTACGGTGACATATTCATTTTCTAATTTGCCATTCTTCAAGTCCTCTGCAACTTGTGAACGTTTCGTTCGAATTTCCGTGTCTTCGAGTTCCGTTTCTTCTTCATTCTCCACCTTTTGTTGGAAAAGCATTTCGAAGGGATTGTTGGATGCTTGTTTTTTCTTTAATGCCGGAACGAGTAAGCGAACAATTTTTTCATTCGCCATAACTTCTGCTTCTGCTTTCACTTGCTCCATCATTTCTTCTTTCACTAAACGAACACTAGATTCCACTAAATCGCGGACCATCGATTCAACATCTCTTCCAACGTAGCCAACTTCCGTAAATTTCGTCGCTTCCACTTTGATGAATGGAGCTTTTGTCAATTTGGCAATACGACGAGCGATTTCCGTTTTTCCGACTCCTGTTGGTCCAATCATTAGTATATTTTTAGGGATTACTTCTTGTTTTAATGCTTCTGGAAGCATACTACGACGGTAGCGATTTCGTAGTGCAATAGCAACCGATTTTTTCGCATCCGCTTGACCTACAATGGACCGATCTAAATACTGCACGATTTCTTTCGGTGTATACATATCTTTAGTCATTAATTTAGCGCCTCCACGATAATCTGATGATTTGTAAATACGCATATATCGGCAGCAGTCGTTAATGCTGCTTTCGCCATCTCCTCAGCTGACAATTGATCACCTGCATACTGTTTTAGAGCTCGACCTGCTGCTAGCGCGTAGTTCCCACCTGATCCAATTGCTAACACTCCATCGTCTGGTTCAATTACTTCCCCAGTACCCGATACAAGAAGAAGCGTTTCTTTATCCATGACAAGTAGCATGGCTTCTAGTTTACGAAGCATCTTGTCACTTCTCCACTCTTTAGCTAATTCGACTGACGCGCGGCTCAAGTTGCCATTGTATTGCAGTAATTTTGCTTCAAACATTTCAAATAATGTAAACGCATCTGCAACTGATCCCGCAAATCCGGCTAATACATTTCCATTAAATAATCGGCGAACTTTTTTAGCGGTATGTTTCATAACTACTTGATTTCCTAGTGTTACTTGTCCATCTCCTGCCATCGCAGCTTTCCCTTTATGTTGAACAGCAAATATTGTCGTTGCATGTATTTCTCCCATAAATGAATTTCTCCTTCCAATTACGCACGTGGGTGCGATTGTAAATATGTAGCTCGTAAGTGATCTTTTGTAACATGCGTATAGACTTGAGTAGATGACAAGTGACTATGCCCTAGTAGCTCTTGCACCGTTCGCATGTCAGCTCCATTGTTTAATAAATGAGTGGCAAATGTATGCCGAAGCATATGGGGATAAATTTTTGTTTGTAAGGAGCATTTTTTCATTAATTCATTCAAAATATACCGAACTCCCCGATCGGTTAACGGATCGCCTTTTTGATTGACAAAGACTTGTTGATGGGAGGCATTTTTCATTAGCTTTGGTCGCGAATGTTCCAAATACCTTTCCAATGCATCATGCGCAAATTGACCATATGGAATATACCGTTCTTTTCTGCCTTTTCCCATAACTTTTACGACTTGAATTCGGACGTCCACATCACGAAGTGTCAGTCCCGTTAATTCACTTACACGCATTCCCGTTGCGTAAAGGAGTTCTAAAATTGCACGATTACGAATCGAAAGAAAATCATCACCCTCGACTGTTTCAAATAATTTTGCTAACTCCTCTTCGTAAAAAAAGTGAGGTAGTCTTTCTTCTTTTTTCGGATGAAAGAGAGACCGAAATGCATCCTCTTTCCAGCCATACTGTCTATTTCCAAATTTATAAAACGAACGAATAGCCGATATTTTTCGGGAAATAGTCGTCCGTTTTAATTTTTTATTATATAGTTCTGTCACATATAGTCGTGCATCACGGTATTCAATGTCCTTTGGAGATGAAATTCCTTCCCGAGTTAAAAACGCAATAAATTCTGCTAAGTCGCTTTCGTATTCTCGAATCGTATGGACGGAGTAGTTTTTTTCCAGTTGTATGTATTCCCAAAATTCTTTTACACCTTCAGGTAAATTACTCATCCTTGCCACCGCCTTTCTATACAAAAAAGCTTCTACATTATAGCAATAAGTAGAAGCTTTTCTCAAATTAAATGTCTAGTGTTTTCTTAAAATTTTGAATTGTATCTAATGCACGATTAGCATGTGCTTCCGCTCTTTCCGCTTTCGAACGAATTCTTTTTGGTAAATCCGGAAATAATCCAAAGTTCACATTCATCGGCTGGAAGTTTTTCGAATCCGCTTCTGTAATGTATCTAGCCATACTACCTAGTGCCGTCTCTGAAGGGAATTCCACTAATTCTTCACCCAGCGCTAATTTCGCTGCATTAATACCCGCAATCAGTCCACTACCAGCAGACTCAACATATCCTTCAACCCCCGTCATTTGACCAGCAAAAAAGATGGAAGGATTCGATTGTAATTGATAGGTTTTTTTCAAAACGGTTGGAGAATTAATAAATGTATTGCGATGCATCACACCGTAGCGCACTATTTCTACGTTCTCCAGACCAGGAATCAATTGAAGGACTTCTTTTTGAGGTCCCCATTTCAAGTGCGTTTGAAAACCAACGATATTATAAAGCGTACCAGCTGCATTATCCTGTCTTAATTGGACAACAGCGTAAGGTCTTTTTCCTGTTTTAGGATCTTCTAATCCAACTGGTTTCATAGGACCAAACAAAAGGGTTTTCTTGCCTCGTGCTGCCATTACTTCAAACGGCATACAACCTTCAAAGTAAATCTCTTTTTCGAACTCCTTGAGCGGCACAACTTCCGCAGAGATAAGTGCATCATAAAAACGGTCAAACTCTTCTTCTGTCATTGGACAATTTAAATAGGCAGCTTCCCCTTTGTCATAACGTGATTTCAAGTAAACCTTATCCATATCAATACTATCTTTTTCCACGATTGGAGCAGCTGCATCGTAAAAATATAGATAGTCTTGACCAGTCAATTGTTGAATTTTTTCTGCTAATGCAGTGGAAGTAAGTGGACCAGTCGCAATAATCGTAATTCCTTCTGGTATTTCCGTCACTTCTTCGTTAATGACTTCGACATTTGGATGATGTTTCACAGCTTCCGTGACATGTGCTGCAAATTCATGGCGGTCAACCGCTAAAGCTCCGCCAGCAGGTACAGCACATTTATCCGCTGATTGAATAATAATCGAATCTAGTTGACGCATTTCTTCTTTAATTACGCCAACCGCATTCGTTAAATTATTTGCTCGTAATGAGTTGGAACAAACTAGCTCTGCAAATTTGTCTGTATGATGTGCTGCTGTTTGACGTACAGGTCTCATTTCATAAAGACGTACTTTCACGCCTCTCTTCGCTAATTGCCAAGCAGCTTCACTACCAGCAAGTCCTGCACCTATTACATTTACTGATACTGACACGTTATATACCTACTTTCTTTATTGTTACGATTGAGCATCTTCTTTGTAATCACAAGATGTACATTGAATTTGAATGCCTTTTTTCAACTTCTTCTCCACTAACAAGGACTGACATTTTGGACAAGGTCTTGAAATTGGCTTATCCCAAGAAACAAAATCACACTCAGGGTAACGATTACATCCGTAAAAGATTCGTTTTGTTTTACTTTTACGTTCTACTACTTCCCCTTTATGACACGTTGGACATTCGACGCCTATTGGTTTTACGATTGCCTTTGTATTACGGCAATCTGGAAAATTGCTACACGCCATAAACTTACCGTATCTGCCAAGTTTAAAGACCATAGGAGAGCCACATTTCTCACAATCTTCTCCAGCAGGCTCGTCCTTGATTTCTACTTTTTCCATTTCTTTATCAGCAATTGCTAAATCTTTTTCAAATTTCTTGTAGAAATTATCAATGATCGTAACCCATTTCTGTTGTCCTTCTTCTACTTCATCTAAATCTTTCTCCATTTGAGCAGTGAACTCAATATTGATGATATCTGGGAAGAATTCTAAGACAAGCTCATGGACGATACTACCTAACTCCGTTGGAACAAAACGTTTTGCATCTAACGCAACATACCCACGTTTTTGAATCGTATCTAATGTAGGGGCATAAGTCGATGGGCGACCTATTCCTAACTCTTCTAATGTTTTGACAAGACGTGCTTCTGAGTAGCGAGGAGGTGGTTGTGTGAAATGTTGTTTCGGATCTAAATCGATTTTTTTCACGACATCCCCTTCTACCATTACTGGTAGAATACGGTCTTTTTCTTCCACTTGATCGTCGTTACCTTCTACGTACAACTTCATAAATCCTGCAAACTTCACTTGTGAACCATTTGCACGGAATACAACTCCATTATTCTCAAGATCTACTGCTACCGTATCTAATACTGCGGGAGCCATTTGACTGGCAATGAAACGCTCCCAAATCAGTTTGTACAATCGATGTAAGTCCCGAGACAATACATTTTTTAACGTATCAGGATGACGCATGACACTTGTAGGACGGATCGCTTCATGAGCATCTTGCGCTTTTGCTGATTTTTTAGAAGCATGTGTCGCATTCCCAATGTATTCTTTGCCGTAAGCTTCCTCTAAATAGGATTTTGCATCAGTTTTTGCCGTATCCGATACTCGAGTAGAATCAGTACGCATATAGGTAATTAACCCAACTGTGCCTTCTTTCCCAATGTTTAGACCTTCATAAAGTTGTTGAGCTAACATCATTGTTTTTCGTGCACGGAAGTTTAATTTACGAGCAGCTTCTTGCTGTAAAGAAGAAGTTGTAAAGGATGGAGCCGGATTTCGTTTTCGTTCTTTTTTCGTAACTTTCGTGACGTTGAAATCATTGCCCTTCATCTTACCTAATATTTCTTTAACCTGCTCTTCATTTGTTAACTTCACTTTCTCTTTTCCGGCACCATAAAAAGAAGCTTCAAATGCCTTTTTTCCTTTTTCAAACTGACCATCGATGGACCAGTACTCTTCAGGCGTGAAATTTTTTATTTCATTTTCCCGGTCAATAATTAAACGTAATGCAACGGATTGAACACGTCCAGCCGATAATCCTTTTTTGACTTTCTTCCATAGAATAGGGCTGATATTATACCCAACAAGTCGATCTAAAATTCTTCTCGCTTGCTGTGCATCCACCAAATCCATATCAATTGGTCGTGGATGTTTAAATGATTCTTTAATAGCGTCTTTTGTAATCTCATTAAATACAACACGGCAATCGGATTGTATATCAATATTTAACGCATGTGCTAAGTGCCACGCAATTGCTTCTCCTTCGCGATCTGGATCGGCTGCGAGATAAATTTTCTTCGCTTTTTTTGCTGCACTTTTCAATTCTTGCATGACTTGACCTTTACCTCGAATCGTAATATATCGAGGCTCATAGTTGTTGTCGACATCTACTCCAGTTTGACTACGTGGTAAATCACGTACATGTCCGAGCGATGCTTTTACTTTGTACTTTTTTCCTAAATATCGTTCAATCGTTTTCGCTTTTGCTGGCGATTCTACGATTACTAAATAATCTGCCATCATCATTTCCTCCCTGTAGAGGTACAAATTGTTCTGTAACAAGTCCTGTTGCAAAATGTATAATAGTTTTCTTATTAATGCAACCATTTTTCATTTCTCGAAGGAAGAATTTTGTAATTCAAGCACCGCTTGATACCCATTCCATATAGGTTTTGCACCTTCTAATAATAATTGATGTGGCCCAATTGATAATGGAGAGGATATCGGTCCAGGCACACAAAACACTTCTTTTCCATTGTCCAACGCATGCTGCATAGTACTAACAGTCCCGCTTTTTTCTTTCGCTTCCGTTACGATTACTAGTTGGGACAAGCCACTAATTATTCTATTACGAAGCGGAAATGTCCACTTTTTTGGTCCCACATAGGGTGGATACTCGGTGATTAATAGCTGTTTTTCAGCAAATGAAGTGAATAACGCCGCATTTTCTTTTGGATATTGATGAAAAAAACCATGACCGAGAACTCCAATCGTTTTTCCACCTAATAAATCGGTTTCTTTATGAGCGAACGTGTCTGCACCTTTTGCCATTCCAGAAACAATAACAGCACCTTCATTCACAAGTGGTGGAATAATAAATTTCATCGCTAATTTTGAATAACTTCCCGCTTCTCGAGATCCAATAATAGCGACAAATTTCGACTCATTTAAATAAGAAATTTGACCTTTTGCATATAAAAATCCAGGTGGATCGTATAGACGTTTTAGAGATATTGGATAATTGGAATGAAAATAAGAGATAGGATAAATGGAATGTTTTTGATAAGCAGAGAGGAGTGAAGTTTGAAGAGATTTTGCGTATGCAAGCTGCAATCTTTTTGAGCGATCATACGATAATTTTAAAACAGATGCGAGCTGGGGAATGCTCATTTTTTCCACGTAATCCAGTGTAGGATCTCGTTCTAAAAGCGATTGAATGCGATTTAACGGAACTGGAAATACGTAATGTAGTGCCAACAATTTTTCTTCAAATGATGTGTTCATTGACTCCCTCCCAACATGTGATTACCAAGGAAATAGCAAATAACCATAAGAAAAATAAAGCGACACATCGGTTGATGCGCCGCCTACTCTTACTATAGTGATTTTCAGCATAAAGGTAAATAGATAGCGTAAAGTTTTGTTTTTAGGGTTTTGCGGAATAAAAGACGGAAGTGAATAATTTTCAGTGTGAAATATAGCATGCCAAGTGCGAATCTATAATAGGACGCTTTCGACGGAAATTGGGACACTTCACGGCAACATTAGGACACTTTCCGGCAACATTAGGACACTTTACGTCAACATTAGAACACTTCGCGGCAACATTAAGACACTTCACGTCAACATTAGGACTCTTCGCGGCAAGATTAGGACACTTTCCCCAAACATTAGGACACTTTCCCCAAACATTAGGACACTTTCCTGCAACATTGGGACTCTTCGCGGCAAGATTAGGACACTTTCCCCGAACATTAGGACACTTTTCCCAAACATTGGGACACTCCCTGTCTCCAACGAGCTCCAGTCCGCAATCCCCATCAAAAAAGCCCGAAACGCTGAATAATCAACGTTCCGAGCTTCCATCAATGATTAATGAGTTTTACATTTGTCGTAAATGCCTTTTTCTTTAATCACTTTGATTAATGTTTCACCGATAACAGAAGGAGTTGGAGCAACTTCCATGCCTGCATCGTTCATTGCTTTGATTTTGTCTTTCGCAGTACCTTTACCACCAGAAATAATCGCACCAGCATGGCCCATACGTTTTCCTTCTGGAGCTGTTTGGCCACCGATGAATCCTACGACTGGTTTTGTCATGTTCGCTTTAATCCAAGCAGCTGCTTCTTCTTCAGCTGTTCCACCGATTTCACCGATCATTACAACAGCATACGTGTCTGGATCTTCATTAAACGCAGAAAGAACGTCAATAAAGTCAGTACCATTTACTGGGTCTCCACCGATACCAACAGCTGTAGATTGTCCAATACCTTCTTGCGATAATTGGTGAACTGCTTCGTACGTTAATGTACCCGAGCGAGAAACGACTCCTACGTGACCTTTTTTGTGAATGTATCCAGGCATAATACCGATTTTACATTCTTCTGGAGTGATAACTCCAGGGCAGTTTGGTCCAACAAGACGAGTTTTCTTGCCTTCCATGTAACGTTTTACTTTCACCATATCTAATACTGGAATATGTTCTGTAATACAGATCGCCATATCTAAATCAGCATCTACTGCTTCCATAATTGCATCTGCTGCAAATGGAGCTGGTACGTAAATGACAGACACATTACCGCCAGTTGCTTTTACTGCATCTTCTACTGTATTGAATACAGGAACGCCTTCTACTTCAGTACCGCCTTTACCAGGTGTAACACCTGCAACGATTTTAGTACCATACTCAAGCATTTGTTTTGTATGGAAAAGAGCAGTCGATCCCGTAATACCTTGTACGATTACTTTCGTATCTTTATTAATATATACGCTCATGTTTCGTCCCTGCCTTTCTTAGCCTACTAGTTCCACGATTTTTTGTGCGCCATCTGCCATGGAATCAGCTGCAATAATATTTAAGCCAGATTCGTTCAGAAGTTTTTTACCAAGATCTACGTTTGTTCCTTCAAGACGAACAACTAAAGGTACTTGTAATCCAACTTCTTTCGCAGCAGCAATAACACCTTCTGCAATTACGTCACACTTCATGATACCGCCGAAAATGTTAACGAAGATTCCTTTTACATTCTTATCAGAAAGAATGATTTTGAATGCTTCCGTTACTTTCTCAGCAGTGGCACCGCCCCCAACGTCAAGGAAGTTAGCGGGTGTTCCGCCGTAATAGCTAATCGTGTCCATTGTAGCCATAGCAAGTCCAGCACCGTTTACCATACATCCGATGTTTCCATCTAAAGAAATATAGCTTAGGTCATATTTAGATGCTTCAATTTCTTTTGCATCTTCTTCGTCAAAGTCACGAAGTTCTAAAATGTCTTTGTGACGGTATAAAGAGTTAGCATCGAAGTTGAACTTAGCATCAAGTGCAACTACATCCCCGCCACCAGTAACTACTAGAGGGTTGATTTCAACGATTGCAGCATCTTTGTCTACAAATGAATCATATAGACCTAACATTAACTTCGCAGCTTTGTTCACAAGGTTAGCAGGAATGTTCATGTTAAATGCCATACGACGTGCTTGGAAGCCTGTTAATCCAATAACTGGATCAATTTCTTCCTTGAAGATTTTCTCCGGAGTAGCTTCTGCTACTTCTTCGATATCCATCCCGCCTTCTTCGGAACCCATCAGCGTTACACGAGAAGATGCACGGTCAAGTACTAAACCTAAGTAGTACTCTTTTTGAATATCTGAACCTTCTTCAATGTAAAGACGTTTCACTTCTTTACCTTCTGGTCCAGTTTGGTGTGTCACAAGCACTTTACCTAAAAGTTCTTTTGCGTATGCACGAACTTCGTCTAAATTCTTTGCGATCTTTACTCCACCAGCTTTACCACGTCCACCTGCATGGATTTGCGCTTTGACAACAATAATTTCAGAGCCTAGTTCTTTCGCAGTTTTGACTGCTTCTTCGGGTGAAAAAGCAACTTTACCGTTTGGAACAGCTACACCATATTGTCTGAGGAGTTCTTTTCCTTGATACTCATGGATATTCATCTAAAATCCTCCAATCAAACTACTGTCAGTATTTACTACCTTAACCATTGTATAAAAACTGTCAAACAATGTCCACATAAGTGGAACAATATCACGTAAACATGAAATATTCCGACATTTATATCCTACGTTTTAAGCCATGTTCTTTGTCGACTCGGTAAATAAATGCAAATACCTCTGCAACTGCTTGATACAACTCCTCTGGTATTGCTTCATTGATGTTTAATTGTCCCAGAAGCGACACTAACGAAGGGTCTTCTTGAATTGGAATATTATGTTCTGCAGCTTTCGACAAAATGGTTTCTGCAATTTTCCCTTTTCCCTTCGCCAAAATAATCGGAGGCGCATCAGAAGCAGGAGAATACGATAAAGCGACAGCTTCTTTTCGTTTTTCCTGATTGTCACTCATATTTTAATATCCACTCCTGTCGTTCCCTCTATACGTGCCTTTTGCTTATTTGCCTGTTCTGGAGCTTGTGTAAAGGGTTTAAAGAAGACACCGGACAATTGATAGTCTTTATCTGCTAAACCCGCTTTTAAGGCTTTCTGAAACGATTGTACGTTACCGCTCATCGGAGAATCCTCATTAAAAATGGTCACTGTCACGACTCGATTTTGAATTTGCATATCAATGACGGTTTCTTTCATGGAAGTTAAATCGAGATAGAACATAATCCGTGCATAGTTGGCATCGATTTGTCCATTTTCTTTCGTGCGTCCATTCCACTGTAAAGTTGCGTCCATTTTTCGACCAAAAAAATCGAGCGGAATTTGCATCAAAATTTGTTGTTGCGGACCATTTTCGCCTGAATGTAATTGTAAACCGTTTAGTCGGTGTACTACTTGTTCAGATGCTTCTTTTAGCGCAGCCGACACTGGATGTTCTGCTAATAACGCCAACAATTGAGGTTTTAAACTTTCCACAATTCCTGGTGCAGGGTCACCTTTTGTTTGCAGAAGTCCTTCATAAAAGATTCCTGTTGCTTGAAGAGTCGATTTAATTGCTTGATCCATTGCTCGAAGATTGACTTGGGATTCCACTTGCAAATTTGCTTCGACGATTGCTTTTCGTACCACAATCGAATTTGTCTCCTGCAAAGCTTTCTGAAGTGCTTGCATTGGAAATGAAGAACCTTTCTCTCCATTAACTTGTTGCAACAATTGCACAAATTGATCACGTAACGACGTCACTTCTGTCGATTGAAAATTCCCTTGTTGCATTAACTGCGTGCCGGCTTTTAGGACTTCATTCGAAAGTACAGGTAAAGCACTCGCTTTCATACTCGGTGAGCTTTCGGCCGCTTGTACCACAGAAAGAAGGGATTGCATGGTGGTGCGTTGTTCTACTGAGAGTGGCGCCTTCTGGACGAACTCTTGAGCCATGGAAAGAACGGTTGCAGGATTCGCCACCATTTGCTTGATGGTAGAAGAAGTAAAGCTTGAAATAGAGCTTATCTGCGTGCTTAAATTCGTTTCTTTTAAAAATTGTAATGCAGCAGCCCTCGCGCTAATAGAGCCTTCTTCGTTCATTACTTGATGTAACAAAACTCCTACAGTTGTTAGGACCACTTCTTTTTGAAATGGGACCGTCACATTTTGAATGTTCTGCAACAATTGTTGTTTTGTTGCGTTCGGAATATTTGGCTCCATTGGAAGTAATTGTTTCAATTGTGTGATAAATGGTTGAAGTCCTTCTTTTGACTGTCCACTAATCAATGATTGAAATACTTCTGTTGTAAATGGTGCTTTTAACTGAATCATTTTTTGGATTGCCTGAAGCGCTTCTGTTTTAGAAACGTTAGCAGGCAATGCTTTAAGCCACTGATCCGCTTGCAGCAATTGCTCTTTAGATAGCGGAATTTGTTCTTTCACCATAAATTTTACTAACTGTTCCATTGTTTCCGTTTTTGGAAGCTGCATCGAATCTAAAAGCTGACTAATGGATGCAGAGGAACCTTGTTGGCCTTGTAGAGGGCTTGTAACGACTTTAATTTGCATTTCTGGGCTTGCTTTCGTTACTTGGAAAAAGTGTGCATCTCCTGCTTTTAAAGGTACTTCTAGCTTCGCCATCATTTTTTGATTGCCCACTTGCACTTCCGCCATTTGATCCGGAAATAGTTTCGTAATCGTCCCATGAAAGACTTGACCGCTTTTCAAGCTCAATCCTTTCTCGGATACCGGGATAGATTGGCTATTTGGTTGTATGGATGGAAATGATGTCATCGCTTGCCCTCCTACCGTTGAATGAGCGATTTTATCGGCTCAAATGTTTTTCGATGGATCGTGCATGGTCCATATTCGTGTAGTGCTTCCACATGTCTCTTCGTGCCATAACCAGCGTGTTGTGCAAACCCGTATTGCGGAAATTCTTTATCATATGCATCCATTAATCTATCGCGTGTCGTTTTCGCTAAAATAGATGCTGCAGCAATAGCGAGACTTTTCGTGTCCCCTTTTATAATCGAATGTTGACGATGGGACGTATCAATTGTCATCGCATCTATTAACACGATGGAAGGTTTATGTTTTAAGGAATGAAGTGCAATACCCATCGATTCCCTTGTCGCTTCATAAATATTAATTTCATCAATTCGTTCTGGAGATTGGATATGTATCGAATAAGCGAGTGCTTCCCGTTCAATGATTTCAGCTAATCGCTCTCTTTCTTCTTTTCGTAATTGTTTGGAATCATGAACGTTTACTAACGATGCGGGATAGGAAGAAAATACAACGGCTGCTGTTACAACTGGACCTGCTAATGGGCCTCTGCCAGCTTCGTCTATTCCTGCAATTAACTCCTGACTGTTTGTGTTGTACGATTGATCAAACTGAACTTTTTCTTGGAAAATCGCTTCTTTTAATCGATTGATTTCGTTTCGTTTTTCCCATTGCGCGAGCAATTTTTGCACTCCTAAACGAGTGTCCTGTTGTAAACTTTCGGACCAATCGTTTTTTTCTTCTAATAGAAAAAGTTGCTCCCGAATTTGAGATATTTTCATGTAAATCCACACTCTCTATAAGTATTATCGTCACAGTTGAAATGAAATTCATGGGGCTAGAGGAAGAAATCCATTCTTTTAACCAATTCGCCCTTCCATTCCACATGGGAAATGAGACTGAATGCATTCTTTTACAAAAAAAACACCATGAACAAGGTTGTCCATGGCACATTGTTTACGTATTCTCTGCTAGGTTTTCTTTTGCAATAGAACGAACGAAATCGAAACTCAGACGGCCAAGTTGTTGACCTCGAATGTCACGAACGATTAGTTCAGATACTGCATCGTAATCTATTTCTCCACCGCCTGCAAACGTTCGACGAAGTTTCCCAATATGATCAAAGACATTTACTAAGTCTTCATCTATTTCTGTTAACCCGTAACGTTCTTGCAATCTTGCTGGATAATGTTCATGTAAAAAGTGAAGTCCGTAGACTGCTAAATCTTCCATATTCGTAATGGTATCTTTTATGGCTCCGGTTAACGCTAATTTGTAACCGACAGTTTGATCTTCAAACTTTGGCCATAAAATCCCTGGAGTATCTAATAGTTCAAGTTCTTTCCCTACTTTTATCCATTGTTGAGCTTTCGTTACGCCTGGAGTATTACCCGTTTTCGCGATATTTTTTTTCGCTAACCGATTAATCAATGTCGATTTTCCAACGTTAGGAATACCAACAATCATCGCACGTATTGCACGAGGTTTTAGTCCACGAGCAGCCATTCGTTCCCACTTTTCAGAAAGTAGTTCTCCCGCTGCTTTTGTAACAACTTGGAGTCCTTTCCCTTCTAGGGAATTAATCGCAATTGCGCGTTTTCCTTGTTCCTCAAAATAAGAAATCCATCTTTTTGTTTCTTGCTCATCTGCCATATCTGCTTTGTTTAAAATAAGAAGACGAACTTTTTGACCAACAACTTCATCAATCATTGGATTTCGAGAAGACAATGGAAGTCTAGCATCAACTAGCTCAAAAATGATATCTACTAATTTGAGCTTCTCTGTAACTTCTCTTCTGGCTTTTGCCATATGTCCAGGAAACCATTGAATGGTCATTCACTAGTCCTCCTTCTAATTCACTACACTTATTTCGTCAAATGGCCAGAAAATAACACTTGTACTACCGATTACTTCATCAATGGAAACGACTCCGATATGGCGACTATCTTTGCTATAACGGCGATTATCTCCCATTACAAAAATATGCCCTTCTGGCACTTTATCCATTTGAATAATTTCTTCTAAAGTAAAATCTTCTGTTAATGTACCTTCTGAAATTTGCGATTTATATGGATCTAAATATGGCTCGTCAATTGCTTCGCCATTTATATACAATTGGTCATTTTTATATTCAATATGGTCACCAGGAAGTCCGATTACACGTTTGATATAGTCCTTTTTCTCAGGTGCATGGAAAACGATAATATCAAATCGATTAGGTTCGCCGATATTGTAGCCAATCTTGTTCACGATCATACGATCGCCATCTTCTAACGTAGGCATCATCGATTCTCCGTCCACCACAATTGGCGTGAATAAGAAATAACGAATAAGAAACGCTAGTCCAAATGCAATTAATAAAGCTTTTGCCCATTCCCAAAACTCTACTTTTTCTTTTTTTACTTGTTCCATTCCTTTGCCTCCCTGATTTCTCTCTTTTCATTGTACAAATAAAATGGCTTCTCTGCAAAAAGAAAGAGAGCCAGGATATCCCAGGCTCTCTTATGCATTTACACTTATCGTACTTCTTTAATACGTGCAGCTTTCCCACGTAGGTTACGTAAGTAGTACAATTTAGCACGACGTACTTTACCTTTACGTACGATTTCTAATTTTGCGATTTTTGGAGTGTGTACAGGGAATGTACGTTCCACACCTACACCGTAAGAAATTTTACGAACTGTAAATGTTTCACTTACTCCGCCACCACGACGTTTGATGACAACACCTTCGTACATTTGGATACGTTCGCGAGTACCCTCGACAACTTTAACGTGTACACGTACAGTGTCTCCAGGACGAAACTCAGGAAGGTCCGTGCGAAGTTGATCTTTTGTGATTTCTGTAATAATGTTTTGCATGTTTTTCTCTCCTTAGATCAATGCTCTTACCAGCGACTATGGCAGCAGCGGAACATCGTAATTCGGTACTTTCACAGAAAAGTACAAGATAAATAATAGCATATTAATCTGGTGGGTGCAACTAGCTGTCAAGGTTTTTTCTTGTCACGAATTCTTTAATCCATTGTTGCTCTTTTTCTGTTAATACATAATCCGTTAATAAGTCTGGACGTCTACTCCACGTTCGATAAAGGGATTCTTTTTTTCGCCATTCATCGATTTTTGCATGATCTCCAGAGCGTAAAACTTCCGGTACCATCATTCCTTCAAATTCAACTGGTCTTGTGTATTGAGGATGTTCAAGAAGTCCCGTTGAAAATGAATCTCCGATATGTGACTGTTTATTCCCAAGAACTTCTGGCAACAAACGAACGACACTATCGATTACCGTCATCGCAGCCAGTTCACCACCGGTTAAAACAAAATCACCTATGGAAATTTCATCTGTCACTAGGAATTCGCGAATTCGTTCATCGTACCCTTCATAATGACCGCATAAGAAAATGAGATGTTCTTCTTTCGCCAATTCCTCTGCTTTTGCTTGGGTATACCGTTCCCCTTGAGGACACATTAAGATGATCCGCGGAGTCTTCTGATCATCTCGTACAGATTCCACCGCTCGAAATAAGGGCTCTGGTTTTAATACCATTCCGGCACCACCACCATAAGGATAATCATCCACTTGGTTATGTTTATTTCCTGAAAATGCCCTGAAATCCGTCACCTTCAATGAAACTGCATCTTTTTCTTGCGCTTTTTTTAATATAGAACTTCCAAATACTCCCTCGAACATTTCTGGGAATAAAGAAAGAACATCAATTTGCATCATTATAATAACCCGTCCAGTGCATCAATTTTGATCACTTGTTCCTCAATGTTTACTTCTTTCACCACGTCTTCAATATATGGAATGTAATGCATTTTGCCCGCACTGTTCTTTATTGCCCATACATCATTCGCACCAGTTTGAAGAATCTCCTGCACTTCACCGATATCATTTCCATCCAGGTCGATCACTTTACAACCGATGATTTCGTGGAAATAAAATGCATTATCTTCCAGTTCTTCTAATTGATTTTCCGACACCTTTAAAATGCCATCTCGGAACCCTTCCACCATTTCAATCGTGGAAAATCCTTCAAAGGTAAGCAAGTCGAAATTTTTATGTTTCCGATGGGAAGCAACGATTAATGGCAACGGTTTTTTGTCCGTTTTTTTAAATAACCCTAACTTACTACCGACTGCGAATCGCTCTTCTGGAAAATCCGTACTTGAAATGACGCGCACTTCGCCACGAATTCCGTGGGTGTTCACAATTTTACCTACGTTATACCAATTCATATATACACCTCATACGTTTTAACGAATGTATTTTTCAGCTATGCTCATTTTATCATGAAAATCTTTTCGGAAAGCTATTGTCTTATCGTTCCGTCTGGATACATTTATTTTACTCAAAAATAACTATTTTAGAATGGCATCCATAAAATTCGATGGAAGTAGTACCTGGGAGGAATCGATTCTATGAGATATTCGATTGTCTCTATACCTTTTCCTCACAACCCATCTCTAGGAGACGATTCTTTCATTGAAAACAAAAAAAGAGAGGAACTATAAGCTCCCCCCTTTCTATTTAGTCCAAAATATCGACGTATGTCTTCTTTTGGTGGTGACTGCTCGCTGCTGAATACACAATCGTTCGTATTGCCTTCGCAACACGACCTTGCTTACCAATGACTTTGCCCATATCTTCTGGGTTAACAGATAGTTTGTAGACAATACGATTTGGACTTTCATCCATTTCAATTCGAACGTCTTCTGGATAATCTACTAATGGTTTCACAATTGTTTCAATCAGCTGCTTCATTTTGCCGCCTCCGATTACTTCGCGATTTTAGAGTTATGGAATTTCTCCATGATCCCTTGAGAAGAGAACAAGTTACGTACTGTATCAGATGGTTTTGCACCATTTGCTAACCATTTTAACGCCAACTCTTCGTTGATTTTCAACTCAGCTGGGTTTGTAAGTGGGTTATAAGTACCTACTGTTTCAATTTGACGTCCGTCACGTGGTGAACGAGAGTCAGCTACTACAATACGATAGAAAGGAGATTTTTTAGCTCCCATACGTTTTAAGCGAATTTTTACTGCCATGTTTCTTGCACCTCCGAATAGTTTCACACAAGATAGTATATTATCAAGGATTTTTTCTTTTGTAAAGTGTTTTTTCTTAACACCTAAAATTTATTATAAATCTAACGGAATAAAGAGTCAAATCCCGGCATTTTCATTTTCTTTTTGCCTTTTTGGGTCATTCCAGACATTTGTTTCATCATTTTTTTCATTTCGTCAAATTGCTTTAATAATCGATTGACTTCTTGAATGGAAGTTCCCGATCCCGTCGCAATTCGTTTTTTTCGACTAGAAGAAATAATCTCTGGGTTTGTTTTTTCTGCAGGCGTCATGGAGTAGATGATTGCTTCTACTCTACCCATCTGTTTCTCGTCTACTTTTGCATTTTCTAGCCCTTTAATTTTTCCTGCGCCAGGAAGCATCTTTAAAATATCTTCTAATGGCCCCATTTTTTTCACTTGTTGTAATTGCTCGACAAAGTCATCAAATGTGAACGTTTGGGTGCGGAATTTTTCTTCCATTTCTTTCGCTTTTTCTTCGTCGACATTTGCCTGCGCTTTTTCAATTAACGACATCATATCGCCCATACCTAGAATTCGAGAAGCCATTCGCTCTGGATGGAAAGGTTCTAATGCATCCATCTTCTCGCCCATACCAACGAACTTAATCGGTTTTTCTGCAACTGAACGGATAGAAAGAGCAGCTCCACCACGTGTATCACCGTCTAACTTCGTTAACACGACTCCTGTAATACCAACCGTTTCATTAAACTGCTGTGCTACATTGACTGCATCTTGACCAGTCATTGAATCGACAACTAAGAACACTTCATCTGGCTCTTTAATAGTTCGAATATCTTTTAATTCTTGCATTAAATCTTCATCGACATGAAGTCGACCAGCCGTATCGATTATGATCACGTCATTCAAATCTTCTTTTGACTTTTCTAGCGCTTGACGGACTATTTCTACTGGAGAAACATCTGTCCCCATAGAAAAGACAGGTAGAGATAACTGCTTTCCAATTGTTTCTAATTGCTGTATAGCCGCAGGACGATAAATATCTGCGGCGACTAATAATGGTTTACGATTGTATTTTTTCCGAAGGACATTTGCCAATTTACCAGAGGTAGTCGTTTTACCTGCTCCTTGTAACCCGACCATCATGATTACAGTAGGAGGTTTTTTCGCAAACTGAAGAGGACTTTCTTCCCCTCCCATTAAATCCGTTAACTCATCTTTTACGATTTTTATGACTTGTTGGCCGGGTGTTAAACTTTTCATTACATCCGTACCGACCGCACGTTCACTTACTTTTTTTACAAACTCTTTTACTACTTTTAAATTAACGTCCGCTTCGATGAGGGCAAATCGAACCTCTCTCATCATTTCTTTTACATCTGCTTCCGTTACCTTCCCTTTACCTTTTATGCGTTGCATTGTCCCTTGTAGACGTTCTGCTAACCCTTCAAAAGCCATTTGCGCCCACCTCCTATTCGGATTCTCTTAGTTGATGAATAATTGGGTGTAGCGACTCTTTCTCAGACGAAAGAGCTGCCAATTCATCTTCCAGTTGCTTTAACAAAGTTTGTCGTCGCTGAAACTTTGAAAGTAAGCCGAGTTTTTCTTCGTACTCTTCTAACATGGCTTCTGTACGTCGAATATTATCGTAAACAGCTTGTCTTGAAATTTCATATTCGTCGGCGATTTCACCAAGTGATAAATCATCTAAATAATATAATTCCATATAGGACCGCTGTTTTTCCGTTAGTAGCGACTGATAAAAGTCGAAGAGGAAATTCATACGGGTAGTTTTTTCTACAATCATCGTATTTCACCCTCCATTGTATGTTCATCTTATCGAGAACATGTGCACCTATCAAGTATTTTTACTTGTCGACAAGTGGTTATTCGTGGGAATAAACGAAAGAATTATCTCTCTATTCTTCCTTTTCTAAGCCCTCAGCAAATAGACCATAGACATATTTTTCCGTATCAAACGGTTGTAAATCGTCCATTTTTTCACCTAGTCCAACGAATTTTACAGGGATTTTCAACTTATTTCGAATAGCTAGCACGATTCCGCCTTTTGCTGTACCGTCTAACTTCGTCAAGACGATTCCTGTTACATTCGTTGCTTTTTGGAACGATTGCGCTTGAATCAGTGCATTTTGGCCCGTCGTTGCATCTAACGCCAGTAATACTTCATGTGGTGCTTCTGGGATCTCTCTTGAAATGACACGATGAACTTTTGTTAACTCATTCATCAAGTTCACTTTGTTTTGTAATCTACCAGCAGTATCACATATTAACACGTCTACTTGACGACTTTTCGCAGCTCGAATGGCATCATACATAACAGCGGCCGGATCAGAACCTTCCGCTTGCTTAATCACTTCTACTCCTACTCTGTCACCCCATACTTGCAGCTGATCAATTGCTCCCGCACGGAATGTATCTCCCGCAGCAAGCATGACCGTTTTTCCTTCTTGTTTTAATCGGTGTGCTAATTTTCCAATAGTAGTCGTTTTCCCAACGCCATTTACTCCAACAAATAAGAAAACTGTTGGACCTTCCGTTGCATACTGTAAATCATTGGAGCTATCATCGCCTGACTCGTAGATTTCCACTAGCTTCTCTGAAATAACAGATTGAATTTGCGACGTATCTTTGACGTTTTGACGTTGGACTTCAAAACGCAATTGATCCATTAATTCCATGACGGTTTCAAAACCAACATCTGCTTGTAGTAAAAGATCTTCTAATTCTTCGAAAAAGTCCTCGTCAACTTTTCGGTATCTCGCAACCAAATCATTTACTTTCGACGTAAAACTGTTACGTGTTTTTGACAATCCGTCTTTGTACTTTTCTGTTGATACCTCTTGATCAGAAGCACCCGTAAACTTTTCTTTCATTTTTTTAAAAAAACTCAATTTTTCGCGCTCCCTTGTGTCACAAGTTCTCGTTCTTCTTCTTCGAGTTTAACGGAAACTAATTTTGATATACCAGATTCTTGCATCGTAATACCATACAAGACGTCTGCACCTTCCATCGTGCCTTTTCGATGTGTTATCACGATAAATTGTGTGTCTTGACTAAACTTCTTCAAATATTGACTGTAACGAACAACATTCGATTCATCTAATGCAGCTTCCACTTCGTCTAGTATACAGAAAGGTACAGGACGAATATTTAAGATAGCGAACAACAAAGCGATAGCAGTTAGCGCTCTTTCTCCACCAGATAATAAGCTAAGTGCTTGTAACTTTTTCCCTGGTGGTTGAGCGACAATTTCAATACCCGTTCCAAGTAAATCTTCTGGATTGGTTAAAATTAAATCTGCATTACCGCCTCCAAATAATTCTCGGAAAACTTTAGTAAATTGAGCACGAATCGCAAAGAAGGCATCATGAAAACGAGAAGTCATCTCTTGATCCATCTCTTTGATCGCTTCATGCAACGTCTCTTTAGCGTCTACTAAATCTTGACGTTGTTCGGTTAAGAAAGCGAATCGTTCTGACACTTTCTCGAATTCTTCTATTGCACCAACGTTCACAGAACCCAATTCTTCGATCGATTGCTTCAATAGCTTTAGCTTCTTTCTAGCATCCGCTAAATCATAGGACTCACTGTCAGGTAATTGCAATTCTGTTTCATCCATATGATACGTCTCATCTAGATGCTCGATTAGCGCTTGCTGTTCAACATCCAGACGGTTGATTTGCACATCTAGTTTTCGAATTGTATCAAGTTGATATTGTAGTTTGCCATTTTCCACTTTTAACGCTTGTTCTATTTCAATAATCATCCCTTGGATGCGTTGCCTAGCTTCTTTACTCGCTAAAACAATCTCACTTGACTGCTGCTTTTTCTCCATCCAAGTGAGCAGAGCTTTTTCAATCTCTTCTTCAGAAGGTCCTGAATTACCTTCCCCTGTAGCAATCCAACGAATCTCTTTGTCTACTTGGATGACTTTATCTTGGACTGACTGTAACCGATTTCTTTCGGATGTATACGTTTTTTCCATCGTTAGTACTTGTTCAGACAAGACCGCGATTTGTGAACGCATTTCTGCGGATAGTTCTGTCAATCGGTCACGTTCTTGTTGTCCTTGGTTTTTCAGTTTTGTTAACCGGTCTATTTGTTCATTCATTTGAGTCAATTCGATGGCTACTTTTTCTAATCGGTTTTGTGCTTCTATTTGACGAACTTCTAATGATTTTTGCCGATCGACCATATGCTCTTTTTCTGATTCCGTGATCGTGAAGCGATCCTGTAATCGTTTGACCTGTTCGTCGATTTGTCGTAAAGATAACTCTAATTCCATTTCTTTTGAACGAAGTTCTTCACCTTGCTGCTTTTCTTCGTCAAGTTTCACGGAACGTTGCGAAACTTTTTCTTTCCAAGATGCTACTTGTTTTTCCGCCTGTTCTAGTTGATGTTCTAACTCTTGAACTTGCGAAATGAGTTGCTCTAATTCTGCTTTCCGTGTAAATACGGAGGATTGTTGTTTCGACGCTCCACCCGTTAAGGAACCACCAGCATTTACAATATCGCCGTCTAAAGAAACGATTCGATAGCGGTGTTGAAGTACTTTTGCTAGCTTCGAAGCACCTTCTAAGTCTTTTGCAACGATGACATTCCCTAACAGATTTTCGATAATGACGCGATTTTCTGCTTGACTTTCCACTAATCGATCTGCTGTATCAACGAAAGCGGGATGACCTTTGATAGAGGAAATCACATCTCCAGAAAGCTTTCGGGCTTTCATGACGGATAGTGGCAGAAAGGTTGCTCTTCCCATTCGCTTTTGTTTTAACAATTGGATTGCTTGTCTCGCATCTTGATCTGTTTTTGTCACGACATGTTGCAAGGCACCGCCAAGAGAGGTTTCAATCGCCTTTGAATAGGCAGCATCCACCGATATTAATTCTGCTACAGCACCAATAATTCCATTTAACTGTCCTTTTTCGCGAGCTTGTAAAACTTCCTTTACACCTTGAAAGAACCCAGAGAATTCCGCTTCTAGGTTTTCTAATGATTCTTTTCTCGCTTTTAATTGTTGCGCATGCTGATACGCCTTATATAGAATTGATTGTTTACTTTCAAGTGTTTGTTTCCATTCCTCTAACTCTGTGGAAGATTTGGAGTAAGCGCCACGTTTACCGGATAACTCCTCACGAATGCTCTTGAGTGAACGCTCTACTTGCTGACGATTTTGGTGCAATTCACTTAAATCATGTTGTACTTGAGATGATTCACCAGATACTTTAGATTGATGCGCTTCTTCTGAACTCAACAACTGTAAAATGTTCTTTACTTCATTTTTCAACGTTGCTTCTTCATTTAAACGGTCAATGTATTTCGATTTCCATTCTTCTAGCTCTTCTTCAATTTCTGCTGATGATTTAACCATTTGGTGTTCCAGTTGTTTAGATGAAATTTTCGCTTCTTTTAATTGCGTTTCTTTTTCGGTTTTCCGTTGACCAAGTGAGGAAATTTCCGACTGGATACTGTCCATTTCTTTTTCCAAAGCCCGTTTTTCTTCTTCTAGTTTGGCAATTTGAGTTGCTGCGTTGGTATTTTTTTCTTGGAATAAAAGCTTCCGTCCTTCCCACCGCTCTAACTCACTACTTGCTTCCACTAATACTTCTTGTGCTTCGTCAAGACGTGTATCTTGTTGACCAAGCTCGAGACGCTGTTTCGTTAATGATTCTTCTAATGATGCAATCGATTGTTGCAAATTTTCTTTTTCTTTCGTCAACTGAGACATAGTGGTTGCTAGCTCTTGACTCTTTTCTTCCATCGCTTTCCAGTCATAGGCAAGAACGTTTAGTTCGATATCCTTTAACGACGTTGTCATTTCCACATAGTCTTTTGCCTTTGATGCCTGCTCCCTTAATGGCTCCATTCGACCTTCGAGCTCATGCAAGATATCCAACACACGATTTAAATTATCATCCGTTTCAAATAATTTTGATTCTGCTTTTTTCTTACGAAGCTTGTATTTCAGCACGCCAGCAGCTTCCTCAAAGATAGAACGTCGATCTTCTGCTTTACTATTTAATATTTCATCCACGCGACCTTGTGAGATAATGGAAAACGCTTCTTTACCCAAGCCAGAATCCATAAAAAGGTCTGTAATATCTTTTAATCTGCAGGACTGTTTATTAATTTGGTATTCACTATCCCCAGAACGAAATACTCGTCGCGTTACACTAATTTCATGAAAATCCAATGGAATTCGTTGATCGGAATTATCTAATACTAAGGTTACCTCTGCGAAGTTCAAAGGTTTTCTTGAATCACTCCCAGCAAAAATAACGTCTTCCATTTTGGCACCTCGAAGAGACTTGGCGGATTGCTCTCCAAGTACCCATCGTATCGCATCCGTGACATTACTCTTTCCACTGCCATTCGGACCAACAACCGCGGTTACTCCAGGAACGAAATCAATACCAATTCGATCTGCAAAGGATTTAAAACCGATTACTTCTAAACGTTTTAAAAACAACGTTTATCCCTCCAGTCCTTCTCGCGATTGTTTCTGTAAATTTTCAATTGCTAACCGAGCGGCTTTTTGTTCTGCTTCTTTTTTGGATCGGCCATCACCTTGACCAAGCGTCTTCCCATCTAGCAAGACAGCCGATACAAAGGTACGACTATGTGCAGGTCCATTTTCATCTACAATGGAATAGGTGATTGCTCCCATACCTGCCGATTGTTGAATAAGTTCTTGTAATAAGCTTTTGTAATCCATCACATGAGAAAAAGCACCGTTGTCTACTTTCGGAAACATTACTTGATGTAAAAAGGAAATTACAGGTTCCAGCCCTTGGTCTAAATATAACGCACCGATAAATGCTTCAAATACATCTGCTAATAGAGCAGGTCTACGTCTACCACCGGTGTTTTCTTCCCCTTTTCCTAACAAAACAAAATCTCCGAAGTGACATTCATTCGCAAAAATAACTAAAGAAGGTTCGCAGACAATTGCTGCTCGAAGTTTCGTTAGTTCTCCTTCACTCATTAAGCGAAATTTTTCAAATAAGTACTGTGACACAGATAACTCTAATACTGCGTCTCCTAAAAACTCTAGACGCTCATTATCTGTGTACATTTTTCGACGATGCTCATTCACATAGGATGAATGTGTGAATGCTTGGTATAGCAATTCTGGTTTCTCAAATGTAAAATTTAATTGTTCTTGTAATTTCACAAACGCAGATTTCACACTATCTGGGTATGATTTTGACTTTATTTCGGTTGTTCGCTTTCTTCCACTCATTCTGATCTGCCTTCCTATAAGTACTAGTGTATAGTTTACCCTTTAATAGCGCTTTGTGCAAAAGGAAAAAAGAGAGCCAACGCCTGATAAATAAGCGTTCACTCCCTTTCGATGGAAAACAATTATTGCTTGCTTTCGATGTAAGTTACAGCATCTCCAACTGTTGCAATTTTTTCTGCATCTTCGTCAGAAATTTCCATGTCAAATTCATCTTCTAATTCCATTACTAATTCAACTACATCTAGTGAATCCGCTCCTAAATCGTCACGGAATGATGCTTCTAATTTCACTTCGCTTTCGTCTACACCTAGACGATCAACGATTACTTTCGTTACGCGTTCTGCGATTGTTGCCATTTCGTCACCTCCCCTCAACAAGTATACCGAAAAACGGTACAAGCAAACAGTCTTTTTACATGACCATGCCACCGTCGACATGAATAGTTTGACCAGTAATATAATCGGAATCGTCGGAAGCTAAAAATGCAACAGCTTTTGCCACATCGATTGGACTTCCTAGTTTCCCTAATGGTATTTGTTCAAGCATTTGTTCTTTCACTTCTGCTGAAAGTTCATCGGTCATATCCGTGGTAATAAAGCCCGGAGCGATCGCATTCACTTGAATGTTTCGAGAAGCAAGTTCTTTCGCTGTTGTTTTCGTCAACCCTATTACACCAGCTTTTGCTGCGACATAATTCGCTTGTCCGGCATTACCAGATACACCGACGATCGAAGAAATGTTCACAATTTTCCCAGCGCGTTGTTTCATCATTTGACGAGAAACTGCTTTGGTGCAAATAAAGACGCCTTTTAAGTTAACAGAAATGACATCATCCCACTCATCTTCTTTCATTCGAATGAGCAAATTATCACGAGTAATCCCGGCATTATTTACAAGGATATCGAGACTGCCAAATGTATCAATCGTGTGTTTTACCATTTCAGCTACTGCATCTGCGTCATGAACATTCGCTTGAAAAGCGGTTGCTTCTCCGCCATTATCTTGAATGGATTTCACCACTTCTTCTGCTTTCGATTGACTACCTGAGTAATTGACGACAATTTTCGCCCCGTTAGCGGCTAAATATTTTGCCACTTCTGCTCCAATACCTCGTGAAGCTCCCGTGATTAATGCTACTTTGTTTTTCACATTCATACTTCCCACTCCTTCGAAGCTTCCACTACTTTTTCTAGTGTTTCAAGATCATACACAGAATAAATCTGTGCTTCTTTATCAATCTTCTTCACAAGTCCTGACAATACTTTCCCTGGACCGCACTCAATATACACTGTTACACCTAGTGATTTTAATTGTTCAATTGATTGTTCGAATTGGACTGGTGACACAACTTGCTTCACTAACAATTCTTTTATATCTGAAGGATTTTGAACTGGACTCGCCGTAACATTATTGATCACTGGAACAGTCGCTTCTTCAAGCTGAATTTCATCCAATACCGCACGTAATTGTTCAGCAGCAGGGGACATTAAGGAAGAGTGAAATGGACCGCTTACAACTAGCGGAATGGCACGTTTCGCCCCTGCTTCTTTCGCAGCTACACTTGCTAAGCGAACTCCTTCTGCAGTACCAGAAATGACAATTTGGCCAGGACAATTAAAGTTTGCCACTTGGACGGTTTCCCCAGAAGAGGAAATTTGCTCTGTTACTTCTTGTAATTTAGCAGCATCTAATCCTAACACGGCAGCCATTGCTCCTTGTCCGACTGGTACTGCTTCATTCATAAAAAGTCCCCGCTTACGTACTACATGTACCGCATCTTCAAAGGACATTACGCCAGATGCTACTAAAGCGGAATACTCTCCTAAACTATGACCAATCGTATAATCTGGCTCAATTCCATTTGACTGAAGTAATTCTGATACTAATGTGCTTGTTGTGACTAACGCAGGTTGTGCATTATACGTAGCTGTAAGCTCATCGGCAGGTCCTTCTAACATCAATTGAGACAGAGAGAATCCGACACGTTCGTCCGCTTTCTCGTAAAATGATCGATTCCCTTCCGAAAACTCAACAAGTTCTTTCCCCATTCCGACAGATTGTGATCCTTGTCCTGGGAATAAAAAAGCAATTTTCGTCAAGATAATGTCTCTCCTTTCGCAACACGTTCAATTGTTCCACACACATCAAATTCCACCATTGTTCTAGCCTGACGAATGGCATTAAAAATTGCATTTGCGTTGGAAGAACCGTGTGCTTTAATAACAGGTGCTTTCAGACCAAATAGTGCTGCACCGCCATATTCTGTGTAATCCATGGTGTTTTTAATTCCTCTTAATTGATCTTTGACTAGTAGTGCACCAATCTTCGCTTTTGCAGAGGAAGTGAACGCACCTTTTAACATGTGGAAAAACGCACCTGCTGTTCCTTCAATTGTCTTCAACACCATATTGCCAGTAAAACCATCTGTCACAACCACATCTGCAACACCGGTTAACAAATCACGTGACTCGACATTTCCAACGAAATGAATAGCAGGAGAATTAGTTAATAATTGAAACGCATTTTTCGTCAGTTCATTGCCTTTTGTATCTTCCGTTCCGATATTTAAAAGTCCCACTTGCGGTGATTCAATTCCGCGAACTTTACTCGCATAAATAGAACCCATCATCGCAAATTGTTCTAAATGTTCTGGTTTAGCATCGGAATTGGCACCTAAATCCATCATGACAAATCCTTTTCCGTCAATTGTAGGTAGTGTTGGTGCAAGAGCTGGTCGATCAATGCCATCAATTCTTCCGACTATAAATAATCCAGCAGCCATCAGTGCACCTGTGTTTCCAGCTGAAACACACGCATCTGCTTGCGCTGTTTTTACTGCTTCCGCCATTTTCACCATGGAGGCATCTTTCTTACGGCGAATAGCTCGAACAGGTTCATCATCTGCTTCAATCTTTTCGGTCGTAGCGAGGAACTGTAAACGTTCAAGATCGTGTAATAATGGTCTAACTTCTGCTTCCGTACCATAAAGATGTACAGTTAAATCAGGAAACGTCTGGAGTGCAGTGTATACTCCTTCGATAATCGAAGAAGGAGCGTGATCTCCACCCATTGCATCTACAGCTATAATCATTATGTCTCTCCTTTAATTCTCCGTCGCACGGTACATATCAAAATCACCAGTAAAGACAATTTCATTTTCTACCGTCGAGGTTACTTGCACTTTACTTCGATTTTTTTCATTTCCGCTTTCCGTCACAGTTGCCTTGCACACGACTCGGTCCCCGAGTTTAACAGGCTTTAAAAAAGACAAGTTCGATTTTGCTGTCAGGGCTAACTCGTCATTCATCACGGCTACCGCAAGAGAATTTGCTTGTGCAAATAAGTGATGTCCCCGAGCAATCTGATTTCTCGCAAAAACATGCTCTTCTCTCACATCAAATATGGAAATTGCCCTATTATCTAACTCAATATCAATTACTTCCCCGATTACTTCTGAAATAGGGAGTGATTTCACCTCATCCTCAAACGAACGTGAGGCAACATCTTTTATCCGTTCTCGCAGTTCTGGAATTGCACATTCTAATCGATCTAAACGAATGGTTTGAACACTCACTTCGAATGTTTTAGCTAACTCTTCATCTGTTAAAAAAGGATTAGTATCGAGGGAATCAATCAGCATTTGTTGTCGTTGTTTTTTCGTTTTTTTCATAAGTCACCGTCCAAATTAGCACTTGGTACTAATATCAGTATATAAAGTCACTCTTCTCAATGCAAGTTGAATATTGATTAATCGAGTCGATCTCCTTCTAAAGCGCCACTTTGATGTAGGAAATCTCGCAAGGCTTGATACTCCTCTGATTCCCATAAAGCGTCGGATTGAACAATTTGTTCCGCATCTTTCATGGCATTTTGAAGTGCTCGATAATCATGGATAAGATCCGCTACTTGGAACTCTGGTAATCCACTTTGTTTTTTCCCAAAGAAATCCCCTGGACCACGAAGCTCTAAATCCTTTTCTGCTAATTTAAAACCATCATTTGTTTCGCACATCACCATCATTCGTTCTTTTCCTTCTTCTGTTTTAGGATCTGCTAGCAGAATACAATAGGATTGTTCCGATCCACGACCTACTCGTCCTCTTAACTGGTGTAGTTGAGACAACCCAAATCTTTCCGCATCATAGATCACCATACTCGTCGCATTTGGAACGTTAACACCAACTTCCACCACTGTTGTGGAAACTAAAACAGCAATTTTCCCTTCACTAAAGTCTCGCATAACTTGTTCTTTTTCATCGGACGAGAGTCTTCCATGCATCAATCCGACGGTGAACTTACCATGGTAAAGCTGAGTGAGTTGATTATACACATCGACTGCATTTTGCAAATCGAGTTTCTCGGATTCTTCAATCAACGGACAAATCACATAGGCCTGTCTTCCTTTTTCAAGTTCTTTGCCAACTCGAACCATCGTTTTCGTAAATGTCTCTTTTTTTAACCAATGAGTTTCTATTTGTTTTCTCCCCGTTGGTAATTCATCAATCGTTGACACGTCCATTTCACCAAATGCTGTAATCGCTAGTGTTCTTGGGATTGGTGTAGCCGTCATAAAAAGGACATCTGGATTTTCTCCCTTGTCTTTTAAAACGCGACGTTGCTCTACACCAAATCGGTGTTGTTCGTCCGTAATGACAAAACCAAGCCGTTTGAAATCAACGCCTTGCTGAATAAGTGCATGTGTTCCAATAAGAAGGTCAATTTCACCGTTTTTCAATTGTTCTAGCAAAACTCTACGAACTTTTTGTTTCGTTGATCCTGTTAATAAAGCCATTGTAATATCCGTGTTTTTAAACCATTCATGAAGTGTTTCTGCATGCTGTTCAGCTAATATTTCTGTCGGTGCCATAAGCGCCGTCTGATATCCCGCAGTGATTGCAGCATACATGGTAATTGCAGCCACGACCGTCTTTCCTGAACCTACATCCCCTTGCAACAATCGATTCATACGATGCGGGGTTTTTAAATCTTTGCTAATCTCATTTACCACTCTTTTTTGCGCTGTCGTAAGTTCGTAAGGAAGACTAGCAATAAATGCTTTCACTTTTTCGAGATCATACGAAATCGAAACCCCAGGTTCCATTTGTTGACGTATTTTTTTAAGTGCATGAATTTTTAATTGGAATAAAAATAGTTCTTCATAAATAAAGCGTCTTCTCGCTTGCTCTAGTGCCGCTGTCGACGTTGGAAAATGTATTTCTTCAAGTGCCTCTTGAATGTGCATCAATTGATAATCTTGCAGGATATTTTGTGGCAATATCTCTGAAATACTGCTACTAGCCACCTCAAGAGCTTGCCGAATCAGTTTTCGATAATTCTTTTGCGGAATAACTCCTTTGATCGAATAAACGGGTTCATAGTCATTAGCATCTTGTCGAACACCTAATGTGTATGTAGATGCATTAATTATTTGTCTTCCTCTGTCCCATTTACCTGTCACCGTTAGTGTATCCCCAACAACTAACTTTGATTTTAAATATGCTTGATTAAAAAAAACGACTTTGATTAAATGGGCACCAATAAGCAAGTGAATTTGCAGACGCGACTTTTTATTTCCCATAAAAAGAAGGGAAGGCTCACTTTCGATCCTTCCCTCTACCGTTATTCTTTCGTTATGTGGTGTTTCCACAATATTTTTCAAACGAAAATCTTCATGTCGATAAGGAAAAGTAAAAATTACATCACGAATTGTATCGATCCCAATTTCATGCAATTTATCGGTTGTAGATTGCCCAACACCTTTTAGGGTGGAAATGGGTTGATCGAGTAAATTAGTCACCTTTCACTTTTTCTCCTCCAAATATTTTTGCTTCTAACGCTTTGCCAGTTGGCGTCGCAGCTAAACCACCTTTCGCTGTTTCACGAAGGCTACTAGGCATTTGTTTTCCAATTTTATACATCGCGTCAATTACCTCATCACAAGGAATTCGACTTGTCACTCCTGCAAGGGCCATATCAGCCGCTACAACTGCATTTGAAGCTCCCATCGCATTCCGTTTCACACAAGGAACTTCCACAAGTCCCGCTACCGGATCACAAACTAAACCAAGCATATTTTTTAACGTAATAGCAAATGCCTCTGAACATTGTTGTGGAGAGCCTCCAGCCATTTCAACAATTGCTGCAGCAGCCATTCCAGCAGCTGAACCAACTTCTGCTTGGCAACCACCTGCTGCTCCAGAAATAGATGCATTGTTTGCTACGACAAATCCAAATGCACCAGATGTAAACAAGTAACGTACCATTTGTTCATGTGTTGGATTTAATTTGTTTTTAACAGCGAATAATGTTCCAGGCACGACTCCCGCAGAACCAGCAGTTGGTGTTGCACAAATTTTGCCCATAGCAGCATTTACTTCATTTGTAGCTACAGCTTTACTCACCGCATCTAACATCAATTCACCAGATAAAGATTTACCAGACTTCATGTATTCCTGTAGTAATACCGCGTCCATTCCAGTTAATCCCGAAGTCGATTTCACACCGGCTAAGCCTCGCTCCACAGACTCTTCCATCACTTTTAAATTATTTTCCATTTGAGCAAAGACTTCTTCTCGTGTTCTACGAGTAATCATCACTTCTTGCTCAATCATAATTTCTGATATTAATTTGTTTTCCTTATTCGCTAGTTCTACTAATTCTTTTACATTACGAAATAACACATTCATGATGTCACGCTCCTATTCTGCAATACGCGTTACCTGCTGAATATGAGGCAGCATCGCGATTTGCTCCAAGATAGATTCCTCGATGGGATCATCCACTTCTATTACCATAAGCGCCATTTTACCTTGCTCTTTACGGGAAACTTCCATGTGTCCTATGTTTATATTTTGATCTGCTAGACATGTCGCTACTTTGGCAATACTACCCGGCTGATCTTCATGCACCACTAAAATAGCGGAATGATTTCCGGATAAACGTAATGGGAATCCATTTAACTCCGAAATTTCAATTTTACCACCACCGATGGAAATTCCAATTAGCTCCATCTCACTTTGTCCATCACCAATGACGACTCGCGCAGTGTTAGGGTGTTCGGTATTACCGCTTTCGGGAATAAATTCATAACGTAAACCAGCTGCATCCGCCAATTCAAACGCGGTTCGGATTCGATCATCAAACGTATCAAAGCCTAATAAACCACCAACAATTGCGACATCCGTACCATGGCCTTTATATGTTTCCGCAAACGAACCATACAAATGAATTCGTGCCCACTCCGGCTGTCTTCCAAATAATTCTCGTGTTACTAATCCAATTCTCGCCGCCCCTGCAGTATGAGAAGAAGATGGCCCAATCATTACTGGACCGATAATATCAAAAACCGATTTATACTTCATCACGGTTACCCCTTTAATGTCCATATTCTTACTGTTATCTTAACGTATTCACGCACGCATTACAAAAGTATTCGTTTCGAGTTTAAGGAACGAAAAATCGCAGAAACACCTATTGGTGAATTCTGCGATTTAGTCTGTTTCTTTATTCTACTGAGATGATATAAGGGTATAGCGGTTGTTTCCCGTTATACACTTCTACTTCAACATCAGGATAAGCGTCTTCCACTAACTCCGCGAACTCATTCGCCGCTTCTTCCGTGACTTCTTCACCAAAGAGAATGGTTACGATTTCAGATTCATCATTCACTAATGAATGAATCACTTTTGTAGCAGCATCTTCTAATGTAGGAGTTGATAACACAATTTTGCCTTCTGCAATTGCCATATAATCGTCCTTCGCAATTTCCACACCGTCGATCGATGTGTCACGTACAGCAAACGTTACTTGACCAGTTTTTACATGCGCAAACGCGTCAGTCATGATTTCTTTGTTTTCATCTACAGATGCTTCTGGATTAAATGCTAGAATAGCAGCCATTCCTTGTGGAACTGATTTCGTTGGTACAACCGCAGCGTCAATTCCAACTAATTCTGCTGCTTGTTCGGCAGCCATAATAATGTTTTTATTATTTGGCAGAATTAACACTTTTTCAGCCCCAACAGCTTCTATTGCTTTCACAATATCTTCTGTCGAAGGATTCATCGTTTGTCCGCCTTCAATCACAGCACTTGCTCCCACGCTACGAAGTAACTCTGCAATTCCTTCTCCCATTGCAACAGTTACGACTGCGTACGGAACCGATGTTTTTTTAGATGCGACTGAGGCAGATTTTGAATGTCCTTCTCCGACGATTTCTAAGTGTTGTTCACGCATATTTTCCACTTTTATTTTGATTAAATCGCCAAATTGTTGACCATAATTCATACATTCCCCAGGTTGTTCTGAGTGAATATGGACTTTTGCAATTTCGTCGTCAGAGATAACAAGTAACGAATCACCAAATGCAGAAAGACCTTCTCGGAATTTCCCTTCGTCGAAAGGGTTATTCGCCAATTTATCTTCGGTAAATTTCACCATAAATTCAGTACAATACCCAAACACAATTTCAGAAGTGTCCATGAAACCTTGAACACCTTTGTGGTGTTCAGCATTGACTAGCTCATCCATCGAATTTGACACAAATTTTTCTGGAAGCTGTTCCCCTTTTAAACTCGCTAAAAAGCCTTCATACACAAAAACGAGCCCTTGACCACCACTGTCTACTACACCAACTTCTTTTAACACTGGCAATAAATCCGGTGTACGTTTAAGAGACGCTTTCGCTTCTTCTAATGTTTTTTCTAAAAGCACAATGATATCGTTTTCTGTCTCCGCAATTTCTACTGCTTTTTTGGCTGAATCCTTTGCAACCGTAAGAATGGTACCTTCAACCGGTTTCATGACAGCTTTATACGCTGTATCTACTCCGTGTTGAAGCGCCTCAGCATACGTTTTCGCATCGATTGAAGCGTCATTTTCAATATATTTAGAGAAGCCTCGGAATAATTGCGATAAAATAACACCAGAATTTCCTCTTGCTCCCATCAATAGACCTTTTGAAAGTCCTTGAGTCGTTTTTCCAATATGTTCTTGTTTGTTAGCTGCAGTTTCTTTCGCACCAGAAGTCATCGAAAGATTCATGTTGGTTCCTGTATCCCCATCGGGAACCGGAAATACATTTAGAGCATCCACATAATCTGCATTCTGGGAAAGATGGTGAGCCCCCATTTCCACCATTTCTGCAAACTGAATACCATCTAAAGATTTCATTTCCAAAATTCCTCCTCTTATGGGTTCGTTACACGAACTCCTTGAACATAAATATTTACAGATGTTACGTTTAGTCCTAGTGATTGTTTTAGTGTGTATTTTACTTTTGATTGAACTTGATAAGCCACCTCTGAAATTTTCGTTCCGTAGCTGATCACGATATACATATCAACATGCATATCCTCGCCGATTTGGCGAACGATGACGCCTTTTGCGAAATTTTCTTTGCGAAGTATATCAGTTAAACCATCTCGGATTTGGTGTTTAGAAGCCATACCAACAATTCCATAACACTCAATTGCAGCTCCACCAGCTACTTGTGCCACGACATCGTTTGTAATATCGATGTGACCAAATTCATTTGTCATTTCAATTGACATATTAAATGCCCCCTTAACGTCTAATGGACTATACACCATTGTACTATACAACTGTTTAATAGAAAAGATAACCTTCTCTCATCAATAAAACACTGTAAAGGTTTTTTTCTTGAAAGGCGAGTGAAATGTTCTTGCATTCGAGAAAAGTCTGTGATAAATTATTAAAGTATGTGAAATATCGAACTGAAACAAAATACTTTCAGCTTCTTTTGTGAGGAGGAAATACGATGCCAAAACAATGCGTAATTACAGGACGTAAAGCTCGTTCAGGTAACGCTCGTTCCCACGCTATGAATGCCAACAAACGTACTTGGGGTGCAAACCTTCAAAAAGTCCGTATTTTAGTAAATGGTAAACCAAAACGTGTATGGGTTTCTGCAAGAGCATTAAAATCAGGTAAAGTTGAACGCGTTTAATCGCGACTTTACCACCTAAAAACACCGTTAGTAGATTACTGCTAACGGTGTTTTTTGTTCGAAAAATGACAAATTGCCGTTTGTTACAAAAAAAATCGAGACACAGAAATTCTGCATCTCGATTTTTACTATTTTTTCTTTGGTGAACCTTTTGATGTGACTTTTACACAAAATCGGAAAAAGCTACTCATCATTCTTGGCAAACGGACTGTATAGACCTTCACGCACATTCCTCCCGTTTAATCGTGACTTCTTATCATTAAACATATGCCAGAAGAAATGGAAATAGTAGCATTTTTATCGATCAATTCGTTACTTGTGTATTTGGTTTCTCCAAAATGGATGCTGTTATTTTCCACATTGTATTTAAACCCTTTCAATGTGAAACCATGAATCGTTTGTCTTAATGGGAAAAACGAAATATATGGATAGTGCTTATCAACAGAAATGTTATGATCTCCTGGCAATAGAATCTCCATAGAGTTGAGCTTGTTTTGAATGGAAACATCCACTTGTTGATTGACTTCTTTCCAAGCGAGTACGGCTTGTATGGCAGAGTAAAAATGATCGAGACGTCCACCTGTCACTCCAGTGACAATAATATTGGTAGGATGCCATTTCAAAGAAGCTTCAAGCGCAAGTTCTAAGTCCGTTTCATCCTTTTCAGCAGATACTTTCTTAAGCTCTATGGAAAGTTCCTGCAGCTTTTCCCAATTCACATCAGAGACGGAATCAAAATCTCCGATTGCTAATACAGGAACGATACCTTTATTAACCAAATGAATCGCCCCATAATCTGCGCCGATAAATGCAGCCTGCTCAGATTGTAACGAAGAGAAATCAATCAGCTCAGCTTCAGGTCCTCCTCCACAAATCACAACGGTTTTCATGATTTTTCTGCCTTTTCTCCCGCTTCTCGAATTTTACTCAGCGCTTGCGCACGGTTTTTTTGATTAAATACAGCAGAACCAGCGACAAAAACAGTTGCTCCTGCTTCTACGCATGGAACAATAGTTTCTTCATTAATTCCACCATCAATTTCAATTTCAACCGCATAGCCTTTATCGTTTATCTCGTCGCTTAATTGTTTAATCTTTTTCACGACACTCGGAATGAACGATTGGCCCCCGAAACCTGGATTTACTGTCATTAATAAAACTAGATCAATATCCTCCAAAATGGGAAAAATAGATTCAATTGGTGTATGAGGATTTACCACGACTCCAGGCTTTACACCGTAGGAGCGAATTAACTGAATCGTTCGATGTAAATGAGGGCATGCCTCCACATGAACCGTAATATAATCTGCTCCTGCTTTTGCAAACTGTTCAATATATTGATCTGGATTTTCAATCATTAAGTGAACGTCAAAAGGAAGCTTTGAAAGCGGTCGAATTGCATCCATAACGACAGCTCCAAAAGAAATATTCGGAACAAAATGTCCGTCCATTACGTCGATATGAATCCAATCTGCTCCTGCTTGTTCCACTTCTTTTACTTCTTGTCCCAACTTTGAAAAGTCAGCTGCAAGTATAGAAGGTGCTAATTTAATCATGTTAATACCTCGGCTTTCTATCCATTATTTCTTCTAAAAATTGCAAGTAATGATCGTAACGATAAGATGGAATTTCTCCAGAATCGACTGCTGCTTTAATGGCACATTTTGGTTCTTTTAAATGAAGACATCCTCTAAATTTACAATGTTCTGCTCGCTCTCGCATTTCAGGAAAACAAGAGGATAGTTCTTCTTTTTCCATCTCGTCGAAATCAAACGAACTAAAACCAGGAGTGTCTGCGAGAAGACCTCCACCAATCTCCAGCAATTCAACGTGTCTAGTTGTATGTTTTCCACGTCCTAATGCTTCTGAGATCTCAGCAGTTTTCAACTCCAAACTCGGAAGCAGTGTATTTAACATCGTAGATTTACCGACACCTGATTGGCCGGCTAACACCGATATTTTATCTTTCAAGATCGGTGCTAAATTCGCTACTAACGAAGCATCATCTTTATAAGTTTCTACTATTTGATAGCCGATTCGTCTATAGTCTTCTAAATAGGATTGAACATTTTCACGCGCACTTTCTGATGCAATATCTGTTTTTGTTAAACAAATGATTGGGTTAACGTGAAAAGATTCGACTGCGACTAAAAATCGATCAAGTAATAGCGGATGAAAATCGGGTTCTGTTAATGAAAAAACTAAGAGCGCTTGATCAATGTTTGCGACAGGTGGTCGTACCAACGCATTTGTTCGTTCTAATACATGTGTGATTGTTCCGTGAGAATCAGTATCTTTCTCAAATTCCACGAAATCGCCTACTAATGGTGTAATTCCTCGATTACGAAAAACACCTCGTCCACGACATTCTTGTAAAGTATCTCCATCATGAACATAGTAAAAACCACTTATCGCTTTTCTAATTTGACCTGTTGGCACTCGCATTCCTCCTATCCTACAAATCCTCGTAGGCTATCGTTTGTTCGTCAATTATCGTATTATCTCGAACGATTCGGTACACTGCATCTTGCCCTTCTACTATGACCAATTGAAGGCGCTTTTGAGTGTCCTCTGTCATGGTAAATTCCTCTGCAGGTTCGGCAAGAGAGCGTGTCTGATCTTGTATATATATTTTCACTTCTTGTTCGTCACCATCAGTTTCTGGTTCATATGGAATCGTAATTGTTTGTATATACGTCTTTGTCGCTTTCTCTTGTGGTCCTTTTGAGACCACTACTTCTATCGTGCTACCAGGCGCAACTGTCGTGCCAGCTTCTGGTTTTTGGGAAATGACCGAGCCTGCAGGAATAGAATCGGAATAATTTTCTTCCACAATATTAATCCTAAATCCACTCGATTTCGCGTAATCCTTTAACGCTTTTTCGTTGTATTCCGTTAAATCGATCACAGTCCGCAAATCAGGTCCTTTACTTACTTGAAACAAGACATCCGTTTCTTCCGGAATAATCTCTTCATCTGCACTGGGTTCTTGTTGTAAAATAGTTCCTTCTGGTTCATCTGAAAAGACGCTTTCTGTGTCTATTGACTCGAAGTTCTGATTAGAGAGTAACGACATAACTTGATCAATATTTTCTCCGATATAGCTAGGAAAGGCCATGGTCTCTTTTCCAGTTGACACAAACAAGGACACTTTCGTGCCTTCGGTTCGAATTTTACCAGCTTCTGGAATACTACGTATTACCCTACCTTCTTCTAATTCGGCTGAAGGCTCTTCTGATTTCGGCCCAATAGTGAAGCCTAGGTCTTCTAACTCTGCTACCGCTTCTTCATAGGTCATATTTTTGACATCAGGTACTTCTAATTTCGTTGGTCCAAATAAGTCAGGAAAAGCAAGTAAAACTAGTAAGAACGCAACCACTAGAAAGCCGAGAATCCCTAAAATCCATGGCCATATCTTTTTCTTTTTAGGTGTAGCCGGAACTATTTCTGGCTCGTTATAAGTCGGCACTTTTTTGGTATCTGTCAGGCTTTCAGCTTTTTTAGGTTCTTTAATGATAGGCATCGCTTTTGTCGCGCCATCATCAAAAGGTAAGACAAATGGCTTTTCATTCATCCGATCTGCTGAAAGCGCTGTTTTTAAATCGGCTTCCATTTCAAGCACTGTTTTATACCGATGTAGGGGGTCTTTTGCTGTTGCTTTCATAATAATATTTTCAAGACTTTGTGGAATTTCTGGGCGAACAGCACGGACAGATGGCGTCTCATTCTGAAGATGTTTCAGGGCAATTGAAACAGCAGATTCGCCTGAAAACGGCAATTGACCTGTCAGTAATTCATACATTACAATACCTAGTGCATAAACATCCGACTTCTTCGTTGCCATTCCACCTCTGGCCTGTTCCGGCGAAAGGTAATGAACGGTTCCTAGAACGGAATTTGTTTGTGTGAAAGACGTTGCACTAAGTGCCATTGCTATACCAAAATCGGTTATTTTCACATGATGATGATCGTCCATTAAAATGTTTTGCGGTTTTATATCTCGATGAATAATTTGGTTTTGATGCGCATGTTCTATAGCGGATGTGAGTTGAAGCATAATTTCCACTGATTCATAAGCACTAATCGGTGCGTTTTCATGGATAAACTGTTTTAACGTCGCACCTTTGACGTATTCCATGACTAAGTAGTGGAGATCTCCATCTTCTCCGACATCATATATATTGACGATGTTTGGATGATGCAAACTTGTTGCAGATAACGCTTCTCGTTGAAACCGCCGATGTAAGTCTTCCTCATTCGAAAAGTCATATCGAAGGATTTTAATCGCAACATCTCGATCCAAAATCATGTCATGAGCAAGGTAAACATTCGACATGCCACCTCCGCCAATCATCTCCATAATTTTGTAACGATCACTAATACGCTTACCAATTAACATGTTGCACTCACCTCCGTCTCTATATCTAATATGACGAGTGTAATATTGTCTTCTCCACCTAATTCATTCGCACGATTTACAAGAGCTTGTGCAATCGTTTCCAACGTTTCAGAAGAGTTTAGATAGTAAAGTAATTCGCTATCCGAAAGCTTGTTACTTAGTCCATCAGAACACAAAAGCAATCGCGTAAAAGGTTGATTAGTTAACGGAATGATATCACTTTGAATCTTTTTCTCTGTTCCAAGTGAGCGAACAATAAAGTTCTTCTGAGGATGATTTTCTGCTTCTTCTTCGCTTATTTCACCATGTTCTAATAATATATTGACGTACGAATGATCTTTCGTTAATTGCGTTAACGAATGATCTACTAAGCCATATGCACGGCTATCTCCTACGTGACAAAGAATCTTCATGTCTTTTGACAAAATAAGTACTAATAAAGTCGTACCCATCCCATTACATTCTTCGTGTGTCAAAGAATGGGTATAAATGGTCGAGTTAATCTCCTCCACTTTTGTTGTTAACCATTCTAAGACTTGTTCTTCTGATGAAAAAGAGGTGGCTTCTGCTGAATGAAATGCCTGTTCTAAATAACTAATCGCCATTTCGCTTGCAACTTCTCCAGCAGCATGCCCCCCCATGCCATCTGCGACAATTGCCATATGTACAAAATCAGATCGTACGAAAACATTCGCACGATCCTCATTAATCTTTCTTTTCTTCCCTATGTCTGACAAAACTGTGAAGTTCATCCCCATCACTCCGTTTCTTGCTTTCTCTCTTTCGCTCGAAGTTGACCACACGCTGCATCGATGTCGGAACCATGTTCACGACGAATCGTTGCATTTACCCCATGTTTTTTTAACGTTTTTTCAAATGCAAAAATTTGATTTCTCGGTGTACGGACATAATCACGCTCTGGTACATAGTTTACTGGAATAAGATTTACATGACATTTTACATCTTTAATCAATTTTGCTAATTCTTCTGCATGTTCTACTTGGTCATTCACGCCACCAAACAAACCATACTCAAAACTCACACGTCTACCAGTTTTGTCAGTATAGTAACGAATTGCTTCCATCAAGTCAGGTAATTTGTATGCTTTATTAATCGGCATCAAACGAGAACGTAACTCAGAATTCGGTGCGTGTAAAGATAACGCAAAATTAATTTGTAGCTGTTCGTCTGCAAACTGATAAATCTTTGGAATAATCCCACTAGTACTGACCGTAATATGACGAGCACCAATATTTAATCCTTTTTTATGATTAATCACTTTTAAGAAACTCATCATTGCGTCATAATTGTCTAATGGTTCCCCAATTCCCATAATGACAACGTGACTTGCTCTTTCAGACGTTTCATCTAACGCTTTTTGAACTCGCACTACCTGCTCTACAATTTCTCCTCCAAGTAAGTTTCGTTTTAACCCACCTAAAGTAGAAGCACAGAAGGAACAGCCGATACGGCAACCTACTTGTGTCGTGACACAAACTGAATTCCCATATTCATGACGCATTAATACTGTTTCGATCGAATAGCCATCTTGCAATTGGAAAAGGAATTTAATCGTTCCGTCTGCAGAAGTTTGTTGGATAATTGTTTCTAATGTTTTCACTAAAAATGATGCTTTTAATTCCTCCCGAAGCGTTGCGGGAAGATTAGACATTTCGTCGAAACTGTCGACACGCTTTACGTATAACCAATCGTATAATTGGTTCGCACGAAATGCTTTATGTCCTCTTTCTGTAAGCCATTGCTCTAATTCTTCTGGCAATAAAGAGTAAATCGATTCTTTTAAATTCGGCTTTTCTTTTTTCTTACGTACTACTTTCGTTTCTTCTACGTTTGTTTGTTCTACTTTTGTTTCTTCCATTATTGAGAAACTCCTTTTTTTCGAAACACAGCGATAAAGAATCCGTCACTGTTGAGGTCCTGCGGAAATAATTGCATCATTCCGTCAGAGTAAAACCTTGTCAAACTTTCTGGTAATGCAACATCCTTGAGTAATTCCATCTCAGGATGTTTTGCTAAAAATGCCTGGACCGTTTCGTTATTTTCCGTGGCTTCAATGGTGCATGTACTATATACTAATCGACCCTCAGGTCGTAAAAGTCGAGATGCTTCGTCTAACAACTGTAATTGTGTGACATGAAGAGAGTCAAAATCAGATGCTTGTTTGGTGTACTTTATATCTGGTTTTCTTCGAATAACTCCTAAACCGCTACAAGGAGCATCGACTAAAATTCGATCAAACGATTCCTCTTCTAGTATATCCGATAATTCTTTACTATTTGCTACAATTGTATGAACATTATCAAGTTCCAATCGTTGCACTTGTTCGTCAATTAGTTTTACTTTATGTGCATGCAAGTCAACAGAAGTGAGAGAACCAGTGGCATTCAATCTTTCTGCTATATGCGTTGTTTTCCCTCCTGGTGCTGCGCACATGTCTAGGATACGATTATCCTTCTCAACATCTAAAAGCAAACTAGGAATCATGGAACTTTCGTCTTGAATCGTCACAAAACCATGTTTAAACAAATCGGTCTTTGCAATCGATCCTTTCATCACATATAGACACTCGGGAACAAATCTACTTTGTTCCACTTCAATGCCTTCTTCTTGAAATGCTTGAATCACTACATCTGGTGTGGTTTTCATCAAGTTTACTCTAACAGTTTGAACGGGTGGGACATTATTAGTGTGCACCATTTCTGCTGTTTTCTCGTAGCCAAACTGCTTCACCCATCGTTCCACAAGCCAAAGTGGATGGCTAGAAGCGATCGATAACTGCAAGTTTTCATCGTCAATCTCTTCAATACTTCTGACACCTTCTCTTAATATGCTTCGCAAAATACCATTTACGACAGCAGCTACTCCTTTATGTCCACGTTTTTTTGCGATTTCCACAGACTCATGCACAATCGCATGATTGGGGATTCGATCTAAATATACTAGCTGATAAATCGAAAGGTGGAGAAGCAAGCGAACCCACGATTCTAATTTCCCTTTTACAAATGGTTCAAGAAAGTAATCAAGTGTTAATTTCCGCTGAATACAACCATACGTCAGTTCTGTTAATAAAGCACGATCTTGGTCAGAGATGTCGTACGTTTCGATTGTTTGATGAAGCAGGAGATTGCTATACGACTGATTTTTCTCCACTGAGAGTAAAATCGATAATGCCGCATCTCGTACGTTCCCTCTCCAAATTTTCGTGGTTTTTTTACTCATTCAAATTTGTCTCCAATCGATAACTTAGCGCCAACTCCTGCAAGATATGCTTCAGCACTCATTTTTTTCTTTCCTGACGGCTGCAATTCTGTAATGGCAATTGTTTCACTGTTTCCAGTCTGCACAATGATTCGGTCCTTCTCAACTTCTACAATGCAACCTACTTGTAAAGTAGATGATTTCGAAGACAGTTCACTTGCCCAAATTTTCACAGGAACTTCCTCTTTAGTTGTATATGCCCCTGGCCAAGGATTCAATCCTCTAATTTGATTGAAAATATCTCTCGAAGATGACGACCAATTGATTCGTTCTTGGTCTCTTGAAATGTTGCGAGCATACGTCACTTCTAACTCGTTTTGTTTCGTCCGTGCATTTGTTTTCGTTAAAATAGATGGCAATGTTTGAAGTAATAGGTCAGCACCTAATGTGCTTAACTTTTCAAACATAGATCCCGTCGTATCTTCTTCTAAAATCGGAAGTGAATCTTGTGAGATGATATCTCCTGCATCTAATTTTTCTGCCATATACATAATCGTTACACCTGTTTTTTCTTGTCCATCCATGACAGCTTGATGAATAGGAGCACCACCACGATATAATGGCAATAAAGAAGCATGCACATTAATACATCCCAAAGAAGGAGTATCTAAAATGTCCTTTGGAAGTAACTGACCAAATGCTGCTGTGATAATTAAATCAGGTTTTGCGTCAATGATTTGCCGTTCCTCTTTCGATCCTCTTAACTTTTCAGGTTGAAGGACCGGAATTCCATGTAGCAAAGCCGCCTCTTTTACAGGAGGGGCTGTTAACACTTTTTTGCGACCAAATGGTCTGTCAGGTTGTGTGACAACATGTGTAATTTGATAGCCTTCTTCTACGAGACGATTAAGAATTGGAACGGAAAACGACGGTGTACCCATAAAGATAATTGATGTCATATTTTCCTCCTATTGATTCTTCTTATTACTTGAGGTTTTAATAATCTGTCCTTACATTAGCACTGAAGGGTTTTTTGTAATGGACAAATGGTATCCATTTTTCATGTAGTGTGTTTTGTACACGTTTTGGAGTTGGTGTAAAAGGTGACCAACATCCTCATCTTTTCTGTATTTTAACAAACATTGATACCGATATCTATTTTGCAACCGACTGATCGAGGCAATCGAAGGACCAATTACCTCCACAGAATCAGGAAGATTTTCTCTTAACCATTGAACGGATTTCATCGCGTAGTCACTTACAGAAAGTAAATCTTCATGTGAGAAAATAATCGAACCGATAAACGTATACGGTGGGTATTTTCCTTCGTGCCGATAAAACATTTCTTGTCTGTAAAAACCTTGATAATCATGAGCTTTAGAGAACTGGATTGCATAATGTTCTGGAGAATACGTTTGTAAAATAACGTTTCCTTCCTTATCATGTCTTCCTGCCCGACCACTCACTTGCGCTAATAATTGAAACGTTTTCTCCGCTGCCCGGAAATCAGGAACAAATAATGCTGTGTCCGCTGAAAGGACACCGACTAACGTGACATTAGGAAAATCGAGTCCTTTTGCGATCATTTGTGTTCCTAATAATATAGAAGCTTCTTGATTTCCGAATGCCTGCAAAATGGAGGCATGTGCCCCTTTTTTTCTTGTCGTGTCGACATCCATTCGCAGCATTTTTTCCGCTGGAAATAGTTTCGCTATTTCTTCTTCGATTTTTTGCGTACCACTTCCAAAGAAACGAATATGATCACTCTGACAACTTGGACACGATGTAGGTACTGGATTTTCATATGCACAATAGTGGCATTTCATCCGTTCATTCGCCCTGTGGTATGTGAGTGAAATATCACACGAAGGACAATTCATAACAGTACCACAATCCCGACATAATACAAACGAAGAGTATCCACGCTTATTTAATAACAGCACTACTTGCTCATTTCGAGAAAACCTGTTTCTCATCGCTTCGACTAAGTCGATAGAAAACACGGAGCGATTACCTTTTTTCATTTCCTCTCGCATATCGACGATTTGAACTGGGGGTAAAGGTTGCGATTTAGGCCGATTCACTAACGTTAATAATGTGTAAACGCCTTTTTGAGCCCTGGCAAATGACTCCAACGAAGGAGTAGCACTACCTAGTATTACTGGACAGTTATGGTATTCACTACGCCATATAGCGATATCTCTTGCATGGTATCTTGGAGAATCTTCTTGCTTATAGGTAGATTCATGTTCTTCATCCATAATTATGACGCCGACATTCTCAAAGGGTGCGAAAATTGCAGATCTAGCACCTACGACCACTTTCACTTCCGACCGATGAATTTTCCGCCACTGATCGTATTTTTCCCCAGCAGAAAGTCCGCTATGCAAGACGGCAACTTGAGAGCCAAATCGTTCAACAAAACGCTCTGTCATTTGAGGTGTTAAGGCAATTTCGGGTACTAACATAATCGCTTGCTTTCCTACTGACAAAGCGTGTGCAATCATTTGAAGGTATATTTCCGTTTTTCCACTACCAGTAATTCCGTGTAATAGAAACGTTTCTGCTCTATGCTGCTCAAACGAATGCAGCACTTTTTCATAGGCAATCTGTTGTTCCTCGGTCATTTGAAGAGGAGATTTCTTTTCAACGGATTGGAAATCCACTGGCTCCCGGTACACTTCTTTTTCGGTAATAGTGCCGATTCCTTTTTGCACTAATTGGTCTACTACCGCTTTCGTAAATCCCCATTCATTCGTTATTTCTTTCATCGCAATCGACGTGCGATTTTCTGAAGCTAATTTATCTAACAATGCAAGTTGTTTTTTCGCGTTTGCTGTTAAAGCTTCTTTCACTTGTTGAAAAATCGTGGTATCCTGCGACAGCTCTAAGTACGCGATTTTTTTCACTGCTGTTTTTTGTTTCATCACGGTTTCAAATGAAAGGATGCCTTCGTCTGCTAAACGTTTTAACTTTTTCACAGTTGTAGAATCGATATCTTTAGGTAGAACAAAAAAATTCTTTGATCCGAAAAGCGCAATCAATTCTTCATCCTTGATTAAATCTGGCTTTTCCAAAACTACCACTTTTTCATACGTCGAACGGAGTGCAGCTGGAAGCATCATCTGCAGAACATCAATTTCCAAACAAAGTGTGTCTTGTTTTACCCATTTCGCAAGCTCCATCATTTCCGTGGTAAGTAACGGGTGTAAATCTACAACATCCATTAACTCTTTTTGTTTTTGGATATCAACATCGGTTTCTTCCTTTAAACCAACAATGAACCCCATAATTTCTCTCGGTCCAAATGGTACTTTCACTCTTGACCCGACTTGCACGACGGACGTATACCGTTCTGGAACAAGGTAATCAAATTTTCGATCGATCGCAGAAGTAGCGATGTCAACTATGACTTCTGCAATCATTGTCTTTCACGCTCTAGTTCCACGATTTTCCGCACAATATCCATTGCCAATGCGGATTTTGTCATTTGAGGGAATTCATGATAGTGATTATTTTTTCCAAAAAGATGAATTCGATTAGTATCCGTACCGAATCCACTTCCTTCCTCAGACACATCATTCGCTAAAATGTAATCGGCATTTTTCCGCGCCAATTTCTCTTTCGCATACGTCTCCACATCATTCGTTTCTGCTGCAAACCCAATCAGTAGTTGATGTGTTTTTCGTTCCCCTAAAGTCGCTAAAATATCGGTCGTTCTCTCTAATTCTAAAACGGCATTTCCAGGCTGTTTTTTCATTTTTTTGGAATGAACAACTGCTGGACGATAGTCTGCAACCGCCGCTGATTTAATGACCCAGTCCGCCGTTGGAAACTCGTTTTCCACTGCACGCAACATATCTTGCGCACTTTCGACTGGTATGTAGTGAACATTTTCTGGCACTTTTTCTGATACTGGTCCACTAATTAATATCGTATCTGCTCCTAATTTAGCCACAGCTTCGGCCATCGCGAAGCCCATTTTTCCTGATGAAAAGTTCGATAAATATCGTACTGGATCTATTCGTTCACGAGTTGGACCAGCAGTGACAACAACTTTTTTTCCTGCTAACGGTCTAGCCTCTTGTGTTAAACCGGTTTTCTCATTAAAAAATGCTGACACTAGTTCCACTATTTTTTCAGGCTCTTCTAATCGTCCTTTTCCAACATATCCACATGCTAAAAAGCCTTCAGACGGTTCGATAAATGAAACCCCATCTAATGCGAGCTGTTCAATATTGCGCTTTACAGCAGGATGATCATACATATGAACATTCATGGCTGGCGCAACCCATATTGGTGCTGTAGTTGCTAATAAAGTCGTTGTGACCATATCGTCTGCCAATCCATTTGCCATCTTCGCTATGACATTGGCAGTTGCAGGAGCCACCAATACAAGATCTGCCCAATCTGCCAAATCGATGTGGGCAATGACTCGAGAATCTTTCTCATCGAATGTATCATCATACACATCGTTTCGAGACATTACTTGGAAGGATAGTGGTTGAACAAATTGCTTCGCTGAATCTGTCATGATCACCTTTACTGAGGCTCCCGCTTGAACGAGTTTACTAACTAATGCAACCGATTTATAGACAGCAATACCGCCGGTTACACATAGAAGGATATTTTTATTCATCAACAAAATAATTCTCCTTTTCGAACAACAAACTCCCTATGCATCGAAATGACAAAGGGAGTTTGAGATTCATGTTAGTGTTTATACTTCGTCTTCATAAATAGCGTCGGCATCTTGTTTCACTTTCTTAAGAGCTCCTTGCGCTACTTCTTCTAAAGCTTTTCCTACGTACTTTTCAGATACGTAATCATCTAGCTTTTCTCCACCTTGTTCTTGCATTTGACGTGCACGCTTTGACGCAAGACTTACTAAAGAATACTTTGAATCAATTTTGCTTTTTAATGAATCCACTGATGGATATAACATATTTATTTTCCCTCCAACATACGATAATATCGTTTTTCTACACGTTCTCTGCGGCAATGTTCTGCCATTACGATTGCATTAATACGGTCACAAGCTTTTGTCACTTCATCATTTTCTACGACATAATCGTATAAATTCATCATTTCTAGTTCTTGCTTTGCTGCTTGAATACGAGAAGCAATCACATCATCTGTTTCTGTCCCTCTACCAACTAAGCGCTCTTCGAGAGCTGATAGACTTGGAGGAGCTAAGAAAATAAATAAGGCATTCGGTGCTTTCTCACGAACTTGAGCTGCACCTTGAACTTCAATTTCTAAAAATACGTCTCTGCCAGAATCAAGTGTTTCATTCACATAATCTAGTGGAGTTCCGTAATAATTTCCAACATACGAAGCGTATTCTAATAGCTTTCCTTGTTGAATAAGTGATTCAAAATTTTCATGTGTTTGGAAAAAATAATCGACTCCATCTACTTCCCCCACTCTTGGTTGGCGAGTGGTCATTGAAATGGAATACTCATAATTTGTATCCGGTGTTGAAAATAATTCTTTTCGTACTGTTCCTTTTCCAACGCCAGAAGGCCCGGAAAGAACAATTAAAATTCCACGTTCTTTTTGCATGTAATCCCTCTTTACCTTTTCGTACAAACTTAAGCAATTATACCACACAATGGAGTAGAAATGATAAGATAGAGCAAAACGTTTTTTAAGGGAGTGACACCATGGCTTTTGACGGGTTATTTACTAAAGCGATGGTTTCGGAATTGCAACCACTTGTTTCGGGACGCATCACAAAGATTCACCAACCAAATCAAACAGAGATCGTCGTTCAAATTCGAGCAGCTGGTTCGAATCACAAAGTTTTATTCTCCATACATCCTTCTTATGCAAGGATTCACATAACATCGGAAGCAATTGACAATCCACCAGAGCCACCAATGTTTTGTATGTTGATGAGAAAACATTTAGAAGGCGGATTCATTTCCTCCATTACACAGCATGAGATGGACCGTTTAATTGTTTTTACGATTGAAAGCTCCGACGAGATTGGCGATAAAGTCACGCGAGAACTTCATATTGAAATTATGGGTCGACATAGCAACATATTGTTAGTCGATCCAAAGCGGAACGTATTACTCGATAGTTTAAAACATGTATCGCCGAGTGAAAACAGGCATCGTTCGCTTATGCCAGGCGCTACCTATGTGGCACCACCTTCCCAACATAAATTGGCACCACAAGATGCAACAAAATCAGATATTGAGTCACTTCTTGCGTCGGAGGATTCTGTTAACAGTGTCGTTGCAACTATTGCCGGATTTTCAAAACTACACGCAGAAGAGCTTGTGTATCAACTTCGTAAGTCAATGAACAAATATGACACGTACCAACAATTTATTGCGTCATTTGATCATAAAAATCCAGAAGGCTATTATTACCAAGTTGGTGCAAAGTCCATTTTTTCTTCGATTGAACTTTCACATTTACAGGTTGAACCGACTAAGTTTGCAACATTAGGTCAACTTCTCGATAAAATTTTCTTCGCAAAAGCGGAACGGGATCGCGTGAAACAACAAGCGGGAGATTTAGAAAAATGGTTAACAAATGAACTTGCCAAGCTTCGATTAAAAAGTAAGAAACTTCAAAAAGAACGACAATCAGCGGAAAAGTTGGATACCTACAAACAAAAAGGTGAATTATTAACTGCGAATATTTATCAGCTTGAAAAAGGAATGACAGAAGCAACACTTTTAAATTATTATGAGGACGATTCGCCAGAAGTGACCATCGCTCTGGATCCAAGAAAGACACCTGTTGAAAATGCACAAGCTTTTTATTCCAAATATAATAAAGCGAAAACGGCATTGATTAAAACAGAGGAACAACTTCGAAAAACATCGCAAGATTTAGAATATCTTGAACTGATTCAACAACAGTTGATGCATGCCTCTACAGAAGATATTCGTGAAATTCGCGAGGAGTTAGCTGAAGAAGGCTGGCTAAAACATCGCAAAAGCAAGCAGAAAAAGAAAGCATCATTGCCTCTTCCTGAAAAATTCGTGTCAACAACCGGCACTCCTATCTCAGTGGGAAAAAATAATAAGCAAAACGATTATGTGACGTTTAAGTTAGCGAAAAAAAGTGATCTTTGGCTTCATACAAAGGATATACCGGGTTCGCATGTCGTCATTCATCACGACAATCCAGATGAAGAGACCATTATAGAAGCTGCCACATTAGCTGCCTATTTCAGCAAAGCGCGAGAATCATCTTCTGTTCCCGTTGATTATACGGTTATACGTCAAGTGAAAAAACCAAATGGATCCAAACCAGGATTCGTCATTTACTTTGAACAAAAGACGGTTTTTGTCACGCCTGACGAAGATGTTGTAAGAAAATTACGGAAAAAATGATACTACCAATCGTAAAGGGGTTTTTCAAATGGCACTCACCACTTCTCCAATTGCAGCAAAGGTAAACAATGTATTTATCCATGTATCGAATTTACATGATTCAGTAAAATGGTATAGTGAACTACTCGGATTGCCGATGCCAGAGGGAAAAGTGGAGTCACCGGTCTACAACATTCCAGTGACAAGCACTACGGGGTTGACGTTAGATGATCATACGTTTGATCCAGGGTTTCGGTTCCAAGCAGCAAACCACGTTTTATTTAACTTATATACAGAAAATATCGATGAAGCATATGACTTTTTAACATCAAAAGGTGTCGAGATTGTTCGAGAAATCGAACGATTCGGAGATTTTGCCTATTTTAATTTCCAAGATCCCGACGGAAATGTTCTGATGATCTGTACTAATTAGGTAGCTACATCTGTGAAGTCTAAAGGTTCACGTAGTATGTAGACCAACATTATTCCTCCGATTATTGAAGATAGATCTTTTGAAAACATAAAATCCGAACAAATTCGACAGTGCTTAAGAAGCTCGAATTCGTTCGGATTTTTATTTTTGAGACGGTTTGAGTCACGCCTTCTTTTTTATTAGCGGGAAAATCGTCCGTCTGAACTCCCGCGCTGATAGAACGGACGTAACCGCTTATAGCGATCTAACTTTTACAATCATTTGATGTACGTACTAATATTTTATTCCACTGAGATAGATCATTCTAGTAGATGTGTTTACTATCAACTATTCTTCGTGAATGAAGCCCCCAGGAATGAATTGATCGCTCACACTCGATTATACTAACTCCCCTTTTCGGAGTTTTGTATGCCACTCTTTTAATGGTTCTGCATCTTCCGAAGAAATAGCCCCAGATACAATCGCCTCTTTGGAGAGTGTCTCAAAATCCGTTAAGGAGATGGACGGAATCCCTAATTCTTGAAATGCTTCTTCTGCTCGATCAAGTCCATACGAAAAGATCGATACCACACCTAGTACTTCACAACCCGCTTCTTGTAAAGCTCGTACAGCCTCAATACTAGATCCACCTGTGGAGATTAAATCTTCGATCACCACTGCTTTTTGCCCCGGGACTAATCTGCCTTCAATTTGATTTCCACGTCCGTGTTTTTTTGCACTCGAACGCACATATACCATCGGTAGTTCCATTTTATCGCTTACCCAAGCGGCATGTGGTATTCCCGCTGTTGCTGTTCCAGCAAGCACTTCCACTTCAGAAAAGTAGGAAGAGATGACTTCTGCCATAGCGGAAGCAATTTCTTTCCGTGTAGCAGGATACGACATGGTTAATCGGTTATCACAGTAAATAGGTGATTTAATTCCTGATGCCCATGTAAACGGATCTTGTGGACGCAATTCTACCGCTTGTACGTCCAGTAATGCTCGTGCAATTGTTTCTTTCGTCATTTCAGTCACGCTCCCAATCATTTTGCACACTACGATATGCTGCTACTGGATTCTTGTCTTGTGTAATCGTTCGACCAACGACGATATAACTACTTCCTAATTGTTTGGCTAAATTAGGCGTCGCTACACGTTTCTGGTCGTGGTGATTTCCTTCAGTTAGACGTATTCCTGGTGTGACGAGTAGGAAGTCGTCGCCTATGTTTTCTCGTAGCATATCTGCTTCCAAACTAGAACATACAACGCCATCTAACCCCGCTGTTTGGGCCAATTTTGCATAATGAAGCACCGAGTCTCGAAGGGATAACTCACTTTTTTGCTCACTTCGAACTAATTCTTCCGAACTCGACGTAAGTTGTGTCACCGCAATCAGTTTAGGCAGTTCGCTTCCTTCTGCTAAACCGTCTTCTAGTCCTCGTTTTGCAGCTTGCATCATCTCTATCCCACCAGCAGCGTGCACATTCACCATATCCACGCCTAGTTTCGCAAGTCCTTTCATGGCGGAATACACAGTATTCGGAATGTCATGTAGCTTTAAATCTAGAAATACGGCATGTCCTAATGCTTTAAGTTTCCGGACAACAGAAGGACCTTCTTGGTAATAAAGCTCCATTCCAACTTTGACAAATAGCGGTTCCGAAAATGAGTGTAAAAACTGCACTGCTTCCTCTTTTGTTGCAAAGTCTAATGCCACAATAATTGGACGTGTCATCGATGTGCCCTCCCTACAAGCTCTGAAATATGTGCTACACCTAATGCATCTAAATAGTCTGGAAGTTCTTCAATAATGGTTGGGCAAATAAACGGATCCACGAAGTTTGCCGTTCCGACAGCTACTGCGTCTGCCCCTACGGACATAAAATCAATAACATCTTGTGTTGAAGCAACTCCCCCCATTCCAATGATAGGAATGGAAACCGCTTGTCGTACTTCATAAACCATGCGAATTGCCACTGGTTTAACAGAAGGTCCTGATAATCCTCCCGTTTTATTTGCTAACACTGGTTTACCTGTTCGTTCGTCAACACGCATCCCAAGTAATGTATTAATCATCGTAATTCCATCTGCGCCTGCTTCTTCAACCGCTTTCGCAATAGTGGTAATATCCGTTACATTTGGAGATAATTTGACGTAGACCGGGACGGAGGATACTTCTTTTACCGCTGCCGTTAATTCCGCTGCAACTACCGGATCAGTTCCAAATGTAATACCTCCACATTTTACATTGGGACAAGAAATATTTAATTCTAACGCATGTACATTTGGTGCTGCTGAAATGTGTTTCGCCACTTCCACGTAATCTTCTGTTAGTGTTCCAGCCACATTGGCAATAATCGGGATGTCGTATTGAGCTAAGAATGGTAGCTCCTCCGTTAAGACTTTTTGTAAACCAGGATTTTGTAATCCGATCGCATTTAACATCCCACTCGATGTTTCTGCTACACGTGGTGTTGGATTTCCAAGACGCGTTTCGAATGTTGTGGCTTTAATCATAATGGACCCTAATAAGGACAAATCATATAAATTAGCATATTCTCTACCGAATCCGAAGCATCCTGAAGCAGGCATAATTGGATTTTTTAATTCTAACCCTGGCAATGAAACACTTAATCGATTCATAGGGAAATCACCCCCGCAGGAAATACTGGGCCATCCGAACAAATTTTCACATATTCTTTATCCGGTAAAGATTCTGTTTTACAGACACAAGCAAAACATGCACCTATGCCACATCCCATTCGTTCTTCGAATGATAAGAATCCCGGAATAGTTGGCATCTGATGTTGAAGTGCACGAAGCATTGGAGTTGGTCCACATGCATAATACGTTTGAAAATTAGCTGGTAGTACTTCAATCGCATCTGTCACAAACCCTTTTGTTCCTCGAGAGCCATCTATGGTGCAAACAATCGTCTCACCTAGTGCACGAAATTTTTCTTCGTAAAAAACGACGGACTCTGTTAGAAATCCCAATACATGAATCGTTTGGATTCCATTTTCGTTTAAGCGTTTGGAAAGCTCATAGAGTGGTGGAACTCCAATTCCTCCTCCTACTAAAAGTACAGTTGAACCTTTTTCGTCGTGATGGAGCGGGAACCCATGTCCGAGCGGACCTAAGACGTCTAATTCTTCTCCCACTTGCTTTCGTGAAAGCAACGTTGTTCCTCGACCATCCGCTCGATAAATCATAGTGAATTCTAACGTTTCTCGATCAATGGAAGCTATACTGATTGGTCTCCGAAGTAATGGTTCATAGGAATCGGACACTCGTACATGCACAAATTGTCCAGGTTCTTTCATTTCTGAAACAAGTTGGCCAATACACGTCAACTCAAAAATGTTTTCTGCGAGTTGTTTGTGCCGGACAATTTGCATCCGCTCTTGTCGAATCAATGCGTTGCCCCCTTGGAAGTCATTTCCATCGTTTGGAATGTCATGGACTCAATGACTTTTAATAGTGCAGAAGCTGTGTCGAGTGAAGTTAAGCAAGCAATCCCATTTTCAACTGCTTCTCGACGAATTCGGAAACCATCCCGCTCTGGTTGTTTTCCTTTCGTCAACGTATTAATGACTAAACTTGCTTCTCCTTGTTGGATCACATCTAGAAGTGTATGTCCTTCTTCTCCGATTTTTTGAACGGTTTTCACCGTAATTCCTGCTTGACGGAGATTATTCGCAGTACCTTCTGTCGCAAGAAGGGAAAAACCAATGTCCGCAAAACGTCTCGCGATTTCTAGTGCTTCTTTTTTATCTTTGTCGGAAATGGTAAGCAGCACCGATCCGTGATCTTTAATTTCCATTCCAGCAGCGACTAATCCTTTGTACAATGCTTTTTCTAGCGTGATATCTTTCCCCATTACTTCCCCCGTCGATTTCATTTCCGGTCCAAGCGTAATGTCCACACGACGAAGTTTTGCAAAACTAAAGACCGGTACTTTTACAAACACTCCCGGCTGAATTGGAGCAAGACCAGTAGGCACGTTTTGTTCCGAAAGTTTTTTTCCTAAAATGACTTTCGTTGCAACGTTTGCCATCGGAATATGCGTAATTTTGCTTAAAAACGGAACCGTTCTACTCGAACGAGGGTTTACTTCAATGACATATACTTGTCCTTCGGAAATAACATACTGGATATTTAATAGCCCTTTAATCTTTAATCCTTTTGCTAGCCTTGTCGTATAATCCACTAAAGTCTCGACTTGGGAAGTACTAAGTGATTGAGGTGGATAGACTGCAATCGAATCACCCGAGTGAACTCCTGCGCGTTCAATATGTTCCATAATTCCTGGAATACATACCTGTTCTCCATCAGAAATAGCGTCTACTTCGATTTCAACTCCCGTTAAATACTTGTCAATGAGTACGGGGTGTTCCGGACTTGCTTCGACCGCATTAGTCATATAATGAGCAAGTTCCGTCTCATTGTAGACAATCTCCATTGCTCTTCCTCCAAGAACATACGACGGACGGACGAGTACTGGATAGCCAATGGAATTTCCGATTGTGATAGCTTCTTCAGCAGAAATTGCTGTTTTTCCAAGTGGCTGTGGAATGTCAATATCCCGAAGCGTTTGCTCAAACTTATTCCTGTTTTCTGCACGATCTAAATCTTCTAGCGATGTACCTAAAATCTTTACGCCTCGTTCTTGTAAACCTGCTGCTAAATTGATCGCCGTCTGTCCACCAAATTGGACGATGACGCCTTCTGGTTGTTCTAAATCCACGATGTGCATAACATCTTCAATGGTAAGCGGCTCGAAATATAATTTATCTGAAATGGAGAAATCAGTAGAAACTGTTTCTGGGTTATTGTTAATAATAATTGCTTCGTATCCCGCTTCTTTAATTGCCCAAACGGAGTGAACCGTCGCATAGTCGAACTCTACACCTTGTCCTATACGAATTGGTCCTGAACCAAGAACGATGACACTTTTTTTATCTGTTCGAATTGATTCGTTTTCTTCTTCGTAAGTACCGTAAAAGTATGGGGTTGTGCTCTCAAATTCTGCAGCACACGTATCCACCATTTTGTAGACAGGCTGTAGCTGATGATTTTTACGGAAATCATAGACTTCTTTTGCTGTCGTATTCCATAAGGTTGCTAACGTATCATCCGAGTAACCTATCTTTTTTGCTTTTGTTGTCAAGTCCACATCAAAAGGCGCATCTTCTAATGCTTTTTCCAGAGCGACGATTTTATGAAACTTGTGTAAAAAGAATCGATCGATTTGGCTCCAGTCGTGAATTTCATCAATAGAAATCCCTCGACGAAGTGCTTCTCCGATAAAGAACAATCGTTCATCTCCTGCTCGACGGATTCTCTTTTCAATCCATTCCATGCTATGTTCATGACCTTTTTTTAACTGGAGATGTGTTTGACCAGTCTCTAGTGAACGGACTGCTTTTAAGATGGCTTCTTCAAAATTTCTTCCAATCGACATAACTTCGCCTGTCGCTTTCATTTGCGTTCCTAAGTTTCGTTTTGCTGATTCAAACTTATCAAATGGCCATCTTGGTATTTTCGCGACAACATAATCAAGAGCCGGTTCAAAACAAGCGTAGCTCGTATTCGTGACAGGATTTTTCATTTCGTCTAACGTTAAACCAACCGCAATTTTTGCAGCAAGTTTTGCAATAGGATACCCGGTTGCTTTTGAAGCGAGCGCCGAAGAACGACTAACTCGCGGATTTACTTCAATAATGTAATATTGAAAACTATGAGGGTCTAAAGCTAATTGAACATTACATCCACCTTCGATTTTGAGGGCACGAATAATTTTCAACGATACGTTACGTAACATTTGGTACTCTCTGTCAGACAGCGTTTGACTAGGTGCAACTACAATGGAATCTCCCGTGTGAATGCCTACTGGGTCAATATTCTCCATGTTACATACAACAATCGCTTGATCATTTGCATCTCTCATTACTTCATATTCAATTTCTTTAAATCCTGCGATCGACTTTTCGAGTAAACATTGTGTGACGGGACTATATTTTAACCCACTAGCCACCGTTTCCCGAAGTTCTTCTTCATTGTTGCAAATTCCTCCACCTGTTCCTCCGAGTGTAAAAGCTGGGCGAACAATGACAGGGTAACCAATTTGGTCCGTGAATTCGAGCGCTTCTGCAATTGTATGCACAATTTCACTTTCAGGAACAGGCTCATTTAGTTCACTCATTAATCGGCGAAACAAATCCCGGTCTTCTGCTTGGTGAATAGCGTGTAATTTTGTTCCTAAAATTTCAATTCCTAATTCTTTTAGGATGCCACTCTCATCTAGTTCAATTGCCATATTTAAGCCTGTTTGCCCACCTAATGTAGGAAGAATCGCATCCGGCATTTCTTTTCGTAAAATTCGACTAACAAAATCCAGCGTAATCGGTTCTATATACACTTTATCTGCAATTTCCGTATCGGTCATAATCGTTGCCGGATTGGAATTAATTAAAATGACGCGGTAACCTTCTTCTTTTAATGCAAGACAAGCTTGTGTTCCTGCATAGTCAAATTCTGCCGCTTGTCCAATCACAATCGGTCCCGATCCAATTACTAATATACTTTGAATATCTTGACGTTTAGGCACGTTGACGTTCCCCCTTTTCACTTTTCACCATTAAGTCGATAAATTCATCAAATAAATGATTCGAATCTTCTGGTCCAGGTGACGCTTCTGGATGATACTGAACGGTAAACACTGGATGCGTCGCATGCTTTAATCCCTCAATGGACCCGTCGTTTAACGCGATATGAGTAACTTCAATTTCTGTTTGTTCCAATGAAGTTGGGATAACAGTATAGCCATGATTTTGGGAAGTTAATTCCGTTTTTCCGGTTTTCAACTCTTTCACAGGATGGTTTGCTCCGCGATGTCCGAATGTTAGTTTTTCGGTATCAGCTCCACTCGCAAGCGCAAACAACTGATGTCCTAAACAAATGCCAAAGACAGGAATTTGTCCGATTAACTGTCTGACAGTTTCAATTGCTTCTGGTACGTCTTTTGGATCTCCTGGGCCATTTGATAACATGACACCATCTGGAGACATGGCTAAAATATCCTTGGCAGTTGTATTGTATGGCACCACTAAAACATCGCAATCTCTCTTGTTTAATTCTCGTAAAATTCCGTGTTTCATGCCAAAATCCATTAATACAACACGTTGTCCTCTCCCTGGACTTGGATACGCTTTTTTCGTCGAAACGCTTTCCACTTGGTTTTTTGGAAGCTCAAAACGTGCTAATTTCTCCAACATTATGTCTAATTGAAGGGCCTCTCCTGTTTTTGTAAAGACACCTTTTAAGGATCCGTGTATCCTTAAAATTCTTGTTAATCTTCTCGTATCGATGTCTTGTATCCCTGGAATATTCTTTTGACTAAACAGTTCTTCTAGCGAGTAGTCCGATCTAAAATTGGATGGATAGTCTGCGAGTTCTTTTACCACCATGCCACTGAGAGCAGGTTGAATGGATTCAAAATCATCCCGATTCACGCCGTAATTTCCAATTAACGGATATGTCATTGTAATGATTTGTCCAAAATAAGATGGATCCGATAACGTTTCTTGATAGCCTGTCATTCCTGTCGTAAAAACGACTTCCCCGAAAGATTCTTCTTCGTGACCAAACCCAATGCCTTCAAATACATCGCCAGTTTCTAGTACTAAATATCGTTTCATGCGTTCTCCTCCTGCCAAACAATTTCTCCTGCTACCATTGTCTTTACTGGCCACCCTGTACATGTTCTGCCTTGAAATGGTGTGTTTCTCCCTTTCGAAAGAAACGTTTCTGCGTCAATTGCTCGTTCTTTCGTTAAATCTAAAAATACGAGGTCTGCAACTGCACCTTGTTCTACTTTTCCGTAAGGCATTCCAAATACTTCAGCTGGTTTAATGGCCAAATAGTTTATTAATTGTTGCAATGTCCATTTCCCTGTCTTGACGAAAGCATCATGTAACAAAGGGAAAGCTGTTTCGAGACCAACGATCCCAAATGGTGCTTTTTCCATCCCATGTGACTTTTCCTCTGCCATGTGCGGTGCGTGGTCAGTGGCGATAAAATCGAGCGTACCTTCTTCTAACCCTTGTATGAGCGCTAATTGGTCTTCTTTTCCTCGAAGAGGAGGATTCATCTTCCAATTAGCATCATTTGACGGGATGTCTTCTTCAGTTAACAACAGGTGATGTGGGCTGACTTCCGCAGTCACTCGAATACCGGCTGCTTTTGCATCTCGTATCACTCTTACTGATTCTTTTGAGCTGACATGGCAAACATGGTAGTGAACGCCAGTAGCTTCAGCTAATAAAACATCTCGTGCAATTTGGACGCACTCGGATATAGAAGGAATGCCTGAAAGATCGAGTTCCTTATTTCGTTTGCCCTCGTGCATAACGCCTTGAAAAACAAGCGTGTTTTCTTCACAATGTGCGACAATTGGCATTTCTACTCGTGCCGCTTCTGTCATTGCTTGAAGCATCCTATCTGCTTGTTGAACGCCTACACCATCGTCTGTAAAAGCAAATGCTCCTAACTTTTTAAGCGCCTCAAAATCAACCAGCTCTTTTCCCGCTTGGCGAACTGTAATGGAAGCATATGGTAGTACACGTACATAGGCATTTTCACGAATTTTCAGTTGGAGATCGTATAAATGTTCTTCCGAATCAGGCACAGGTTTCGTATTAGGCATCGCACAAATCGTTGTGAATCCGCCTTTTGCAGCTGCAAGCGTGCCTGTTTCAATCGTTTCTTTTCTCTCTCCTCCTGGTTCGCGAAGGTGCACATGGACATCTACAAATCCTGGACTTACAAACATTCCTTTTCCATCTAGTTTCGGCGCATTTTCTTCAACACTTGCTGGATTCACTGCTTGAATGACACCATTTTCTATCAATAAAGAACAATCATGCTCCAATTTTCCGTTTACTAGTAGTTGAATATTATGAATGTACGTTTTCATTCTTGATCTCCTCCTAAAATAAATTCGAGCATTGCCATTCTCATATAAACACCGTTTTCCATTTGCTTAAAAATTCTCGATTTATCACTTTCGACTAGTTCAGACGCTATTTCCACTCCTCTATTAACAGGAGCAGGGTGCATAATAATAGCCGTATCTTTTAATTCGTTGTACCGTTCTACCGTTAAACCATACAAGTCATGATACGTATCTGTTCCAAAAGACTGGTCGGGTTGATGTCGTTCGTGTTGAACACGGAGTAACATGACGACGTCCGCTGTCGAAAGGACGGAATCCCAATTCGGTAAACAGTCAAATTCACCTGACCATTCTGGGGGTGCAACATATTGGACGTTCGCACCTAATTTGCTTAGTGCTTGTGCGTTGGATCTTGCAACTCGGCTATGTGCGATGTCACCTGCTATCACAACAGAAAGTTCCTTAAATGTCCCAAATTCTTCATATATGGTGAACAAATCGAGTAAACTTTGCGATGGATGTTGCCCAGAACCATCTCCTGCGTTGATTATCTTCATCTTTGTATTCGCAAGAAGTTCTTCGTAATAGTTTTCTTCACTTGAACGAATCACTACCACTTCCACGCCAATTGCTTCAAGCGTTTTCACTGTGTCTAACAATGTCTCGCCTTTATTCACAGAAGAAGTGGATGCGTCAAACGGAATTACGTGCATCCCGAGTTTCCGTTCTGCCACTTCAAAACTTACCTTTGTACGTGTACTGTCTTCAAAAAACAAATTACTGACAAAGTGTGGATACTCTTTCTGATGTTGCTCGGTATGTTTGAATGATGCTGCTTGTTTAATCAACTGCATAATATTCTCATTTGATAGATCTTTCATCGTCACGAGGTGGTTCATCGTTTCTCCTCCTATAAAAAATGCCTCTCCAGTAACTAGGAGAGGCATCACAAGATAACAGAAAATAAACCTATACGTGCATAGATTTAATCCCCATTCCCTTATTAGCCTCACGGGACTACATGTTAAACGGAATGTTCAGAAGAGGTATTCTTTTTTTCATATGGTAGAACGGCATTGAGCAGGACCCCAATGATAGCCGCTAGAGCCATTCCACTCAGTTCAAAATAATCAGTGAAGTGTATTTTCGCACCACCAATTCCAATGACCAAAATAATCGATGAGATGACTAAATTTCGTTTGTCACCAAAGTCAATATTTCCATCTACTAACATTCTAAGACCGGATGATGCGATGATTCCAAATAACAAGATCGAAATTCCGCCAAGTACATTCGCGGGTATTGTTGCAATTAACGCCATCAATTTCCCTAAAAAGGAAGTACCGATTGCCGCAATTGCTGCGCCGAAAATAACGTATATACTGTAGACGCGAGTAACGGCAAGCACGCCAATGTTCTCCCCGTATGTTGTTTTAGGAGGTCCGCCTAGTAACCCACTGACAAACGTTCCAAGTCCGTCACCTAGTAAAGAGCGATGCAATCCTGGTTCCTTGATAAAATCACGATCCACTACTTTTCCTAACACTAGCTGATGTCCTATATGCTCAGAAATCGTCACAATCGCGATAGGCATCATGATCAGTAACAAATTCGCAGTTACTACTACATCATAATCTAGGATGGGTAAATAAAAATCTGGTATCGCAAAAAAGGAAGCTTCTTTTACCGTTGTGAAATCGACAATACCAATAAGGAGCGAATACACGTATCCGATAATGATTCCTACTAATACAGGCATCAAACTAATAGTTCCGCGAACAAACATCATCGTAATGACTGCTGCAGCTAACGTGACAAGTGCAGCGGAAAAGTGTTTCATACTATAGACAGATTGATTATCTACTTGAATATTCATAGCCATGTCAATCGCAACTGGTGATAAAGCAAGACCTATTACGATAATAATGGGTGCAACAACGATTGGAGGAAGCAATCTCATAATCCATTGATAGCCGGTAAGGCGGATAACGAGAGCTACGACGAAATAAATAAGTGCTACAAACAAGCTCCCAATCATGGCGCCGCCAAGACCTGCTTCCGCTGTGGCATATGTAATTGGCGCAATAAAAGCAAAAGATGATCCTAAATATGCTGGGACTTGAAATTTTGTGACAAATAAGAAGATAATTGTCGCGATACCACTAGTTAATAGCGCAATAGCGGGACTTAATCCAACAAGTTGTGGAACAAGAATGGTTGCTCCAAACATGGCAAACATGTGTTGCAAACTTAAGGTGATCATCTTTCCTGTTGAAGGTTTATCTTGAATATCAATGACTGCTGACTGACTCATAAAACATCTCCTGACTATTCGTGAATGACTACTTTTTCGGTTTGATCAATTTCTTCTAATTCGACTACTATTCGTTCTTGTTTCGAGGTAGGAATATTTTTCCCAACATAATCTGCTCGTATGGGAAGTTCGCGATGTCCCCGATCAATTAGCACAGCTAACTGGATTTGGGAAGGTCTTCCTAAGTCCATGACCGCATCCATGGCTGCACGTACAGTTCTTCCTGTATAGAGTACATCATCGACTAAAATCACTTTTTGATCTGTAACATCATGTGCGATGGCAACATCTTGTACGAGAGGCTCTTTTGTTTCACTTTTCACTGTTAGATCATCTCGGTAAAGCGTAATATCCAGCTCACCTGCACGAATTTCTTTCCCTTCGATTTCAGCGATTTTTTTCGCTAACCGTTTTGCTAAAAATGCACCTCGTGTTTTTATTCCCACAAGAATACATTCATCAATTCCTTTGTTTCGTTCGATAATTTCATGTGCAATACGTGTCACAGCTCTCCCAATCGCTTTTTCATCTAATATGTGTGCTTTTTCCACCACTGTCAGAACTCCTTTCTTGCATTTTTCGATAAAAAAATCCCCCAGCCTAGTAGACTGGGGGATATACATACAGAAAATGTATACAAAGCAGCGAAAACAGAACCTCTCGGGTACTATTTTTACACTCGTTCCTTCCCAGCCTCTCGGGACTGTCTTTAAAGGGATATTCAATTCATTAGTCAAAGTATATAGCGTTTACTTCGAACTGTCAATTATCCTTTTTAATTGTTTCGAGCACTTCTTGAAACGTTTCAGGAATTGGCCGTTCGAATTCCATGTACTCTCCTGTACGTGGATGATCAAAACCAATCACCGCTGCATGGAGTGCTTGACCGCCAATGTCTAGCGTTTTTTTAGGACCATACTTTGGATCTCCTACAAGTGGGAAACCAATGTATTTCATATGAACGCGAATTTGATGCGTTCGCCCTGTTTCGAGTCTGCACTCGACAAGTGTGTAATCTTGGAAACGTTCAAGCACACGGAAATGTGTCACTGCGTGTTTGCCTTTGTCTCCAACCGCCATGCTTTGACGATCGCGCGTGTCGCGAGTAATTGGAGCATCTATTGTCCCTTTATCATGTGCGATATGGCCGTGCACAAGTGCGATGTATTTTCTCGTTACTGTTTTTTTCACCAATTGATCCACAAGGGATTCATGCGCCATATCGTTTTTTGCAACCATTAATAAACCAGAAGTGTCTTTATCAATTCGATGCACAATACCAGGTCGTGCAACCCCATTAATACCAGATAAATCAGTACAATGATGCATTAGCCCATTCACTAATGTACCTGAAGTGTGTCCAGGAGCAGGATGAACGACCATTCCTCTTGGCTTATTGACAACAAGCACATCTGCGTCTTCGTAGACGATTTCTAAATCCAAGTCTTCTGCAACAATTTCTAACTCTTGAACGTCCGGAATCGTTACGACGACTTCATCCGCCTCTTTCACTTTGTAGTTCGTTTTGACTTGTTCGTCATTTACTAAAATATGGCCATCTTTCAACCATGTTTGGACTTGTGAACGCGACCATTCCGGTTCTTGTTCGCTTAAAAATTTATCAATTCGATTTCCTTTTGTTTCTTCTGTTACGGTAAATTCCTTATTAGGCATTCTCATCACTTACTTTCTGTTGGACTTTCGTTTTCTTTTCTTCTAACCATAGTCCAATGATTAACAGTATAACACCTATTGTAAGGGCAGCGTCCGCTACATTAAAAATAGGAAAATCATAGTGAATAATTGGTACTAATACATCGACAAAATCGACCACTTCTCCTCGAACAATTCGGTCTATGAAATTCCCAATTGCTCCTCCTAACACAACCATTAAACTAATCTGTAGCATCGGTTTGTTTTTCGCTTCTGTGAAATAAAAATACAAAATACCTGCAATAACAATGACCGTAATGACGGCAAATATGGCAAACTGCCCTTGCAGCATCCCCCACGCAGCACCTTTATTACGATGCGAAAGTAGCGCAAGGGTTGGATCCCAAATAGCAATCCGTTCCCCTAGCTCCATTTTCTGAACGACTAAATATTTTGTCCACTGGTCGAGAAAAATAACAACCGCTGCTAACAAGAAATATCGCTTCATAGACTCTCCACAACCTCCGCACATCTTGCGCAAAGTGTCGGATGGTCCGTGTTACTTCCAACACTATCTGAAATTGTCCAGCAGCGTTCGCACTTCTCTCCGGTAGCTTTCTCTACCACTACTGCAGCATGTTCTAATGTAAGTGCTTGTTCCGGTTTCTCCTGTTCGAGACCAACCGTGAATTTAGATACAATGAAGAATTGTGCAAAATTAACGACTTCATGTGTAAATAATGAATGATCTTTTTCATTTACATACAACGTCACTGCAGCTTCAAGCGACTTTCCAATCACTTTTTCGTTACGAGCGACTTCAAGTGCTTTTAACACGTCATCTCGTAAATCCATTAAACGGTCGAATTTCTCTACTAAATCTTTCGTATCATGCGACAAGTCCGCTTTTGGCATATCTGCTAACTGAATGCTTTCTTCTGTTTCTTGCGTTAAATAGCCCCACATTTCATCTGTCGTATGCGGTAAGATTGGAGCCATTAACTTTAATAGGCTAACTAACGAATCATACATGACCGTTTGCATCGCTCGACGATGTGGATGATTTTCTCCTTCAATGTAGACAACATCTTTCGCAATGTCTAAGTAAAGGGAGCTTAAATCGATGGTCACGAATGAATTAATCGTATTATATACATTTGCGAAGTCATAGCGGTCGTATGCTTCTGTTGCAGATTGAATCACACGCTGCAATTTCACGTAAACGTATTGATCTACTTCACGTAACTGCTCAAATGGTACACGATCAGTAGTTGGCGAAAAGTCGGTTACATTTCCGTGTAAGAAACGGAACGTATTACGGATCTTACGGTAGCTCTCCGAAACTTGTTTGAAAATAGCATCAGATACACGAACATCCGCCGTATAATCAACAGACGCTACCCATAAACGTAAAATATCTGCGCCCATTTGGCTCATCACTTTTTGAGGAGCGATAATGTTCCCAAGCGATTTACTCATTTTACGACCTTCCCCGTCTAACACAAAGCCATGCGATAATAACGCTTTATATGGTGCATGACCGTTTATAGCTGTGGATGTAATTAACGAGGAGTTAAACCATCCACGATATTGATCGGAACCTTCTAAATATAAATCTGCTGGATAGACGAGGTCTTCTCGCTCTTCCAGAACTGCTTGATGAGAAGATCCAGAGTCAAACCATACATCCATAATATCGGTTTCTTTTACGAAACGATTATTTGGGCTACCAGGGTGTGTAAATCCTTCTGGCAATAAATCTTTTGCCTCTCGTTCAAACCAAACGGTAGAACCGTGTTCACGGAAGAGATTCGAAACATGGTTAATTGTTTCGTCTGTTAAAATTGGCTCTCCATCTTCCGCATAAAACACAGGGATAGGAACTCCCCATACACGTTGACGAGAAATACACCAATCTCCACGATCACGAATCATATTAAATAAACGCGTTTCCCCCCACGCTGGTGTAAATGCTGTATCGCGAACTGCTTGTAACAATTCGTCACGGAATGCATCAATCGATGCAAACCATTGAGCTGTCGCTCGGAAAATAACCGGTTGCTTTGTACGCCAATCATGTGGGTAAGAATGTGTGAAGAACGTCAGCTTTTCAAGTGCGCCCTTCTCTTCTAACGCTTCGGTAATAACTTTATTTGCTTTATCATAGAATAACCCTTCAAATCCAGGAGCTTCCTTCGTCATCACTCCTCGATCATCGACTGGTGATAAAACGTCTAAGCCATACTGTTTCCCCACTAAGAAATCATCTTCCCCGTGTCCTGGTGCTGTATGAACACATCCCGTCCCAGTTTCTGTTGTTACATGCTCACCAAGCATGATCAACGAATCACGTTCATATAAAGGATGACTTGCAACTAACCGATCTAATTGTTCTCCTTTAACCGTTTGTAAAATCTCATATTCCGACCATTCAAGTGTTTCGGCAACGGAAGATACCAATTCTTTTGCCACAATATATTTTTTTTCATTTACTTGGACAACTACATAATCAAATTCAGGATGGACCGAAATTCCGAGGTTTGCTGGAATTGTCCAAGGAGTCGTCGTCCAGATTAGGAATTTTGCATCTTTCGGTACAACACCTTTAGATTCTTTCACATCAAAACTTACATAAATAGAAGGTGACTTTTTGTCTTTGTACTCGATTTCTGCTTCTGCAAGTGCTGATTCACTCGAAGGCGACCAGTACACTGGTTTTAATCCTTTATAGATATAGCCTTTTTTCGCCATTTTTCCGAATACTTCAATTTGACGAGCTTCAAATGCAGGTTTTAGGGTGATATATGGATTTTCCCAATCACCGCGAACGCCAATACGTTTAAATTGCACCCGTTGCTCATCGATTTGTTCATACGCATATTTTTCACAAAGGTCACGGAATTCTGCCACAGTCATTTCTTTCCGTTTTACACCTTTATTCGCAAGTGCTTGTTCGATTGGAAGACCGTGCGTATCCCAGCCTGGCACATACGGCGCATTAAAACCTGACATTGATTTGTATCGAACGATAAAATCTTTTAACACTTTGTTTAACGCATGCCCGATATGGATATCACCATTTGCATATGGTGGTCCGTCATGCAAAATATACGTGGGGAAATCTTTCGTTTTTTCTTGTACTTTGCGATAAATGTCCATCGCTTCCCATTTTTCTTGCATTTCCGGTTCTTTTGCTGGCAAGTTTCCTCGCATAGGAAAATCCGTTTTCGGCATCAATAACGTATCTTTATACTCCATTTTTTTCTCTCCCATCATCTATTCATACTTTTTTTGAAAATAAAAAAATCCCATCCCTAAAAAGGGACGAGATTGACTATACTCGCGGTACCACCCTAGTTGTAACAATTTGTTACCACTCAGACACATGTAACGGTGTGTGACCGGAAATGCTTACTTCTTTCTGTTCAGCAATTCTACTCGTGGAGTGATTTTCGTTTCGCATGTTTTGTTTAGGCTCTCACTATCCCTAAATCGCTACTCTAACGCTACGAACTTACTGTCTCCGTCATTGTACATAACTTATCGAATCTTGCTTTATTATAGGCTAGTCGCCTATAGGCGTCAAGAAACTCTAATCTTCTTTCGTTTCGATTCGTTCCAACTCGGTTGTATCCACTTCATATTCCATTAAATGATCCCAGTCATCTGTATTGATTAAATCAAGTTGCGCTTCTACGAGCATTTTGAAACGATTACGGAATACTTTCGATTGCTTTTTCAACTCTTCAATTTCTAATGCAATTTTACGAGCTTTAGAAAGTGCTTCATTCACAATACGATCGGCGTTTTTCTCTGCTTCTTTTACAATTAGTTTTGCTTCTTTTTGAGAATTGCGACGTACTTCTTCTGCAGCTTCCTGCGCCACTACAATCGATTTTTGAAGAGTCGATTCAATGGTAGTGAAATGACCGACGCGTTCGCTAGAAGACTTCAATTTCTCTTCCAATTCTTTCTTTTCACGTAGCATTTGTTCAAAGTCTTTAATGATTTGTTCTAAAAAATCATTTACTTCGTCTTCGCTGTACCCTCGAAAACTTTTACTAAATTCCTTGTTATGTATATCTAACGGCGATAATGGCATGAATTCTACTCCCCTTTTGAAAGTGTTCTTTTTCTTATTATACCGATAGTATCGGTCGATTACAGTAGAAATTTGAATTTTTCAAAAAGATCTTAGCTAGATTGGTCGATTCGTTCGATTTGAAGTCGTATTTTGTCTTTCTTTGTTCGGCCTTCAATCAGACCAACTCGTATTCGGCCGGCACCTCGAATTGATAACATATCGGATTCATGGACTTCAAAAGAAGGATTGTCTCGAACGGTCCAATTGACTTTAATCTTTCCCCCGTGAATAAACGTTGCAGCTTTTTGTCTTGAAATAGAGAGAATGGAAGCAACAATTGTATCGAGTCTCATGGAAGACACTAGGTGCATCTCTTCTGTCCATTCTTCTGCTTGAAAAATTAGCGGTTCATGAGAATCTATTTCCTGTAACTGCACTTTTGCTTTCCCTACAGAGGTAACATTTAAGCGAACGAAGTCGGCAACCTCTTTCGCTACAGCGAATTGAATTTTTTCATCTAGTACGCGAATATCACCATATTTTGAACGTTCTAAACCAAGTGACATAAGCGACCCAAGAACATCTTGATGGTGTAACGATAGAAATTTCGATGCGTAATGTAATTCAAAAACGACAATGTCGAAATCTTCCATCGTAGGTTCAAAATACGACGGGGCGATAAACATACGCGCACGTTCAGCTTCTTGAAATACACCTTCTGAAAAGGTCACAAGCTCTTCATTCTGACGGACAATAGACTCCACTATAAAGCGTTCTCTCGGGTCTAAAAAATCTGTTCGTTTTGGTGCATAGCGATCTTCTGTTTCGCGCACCCAACCCACTACTTGTTCGATAAAGGGTTGCTCTTCTTTCCGAAAATGTTGGATTAAATGTTCCATAACGTTTGACTCCTATTAGCATTCTGTGTGAAAAATCTTTTCATGTTGTATAAAACGAGTGACTTAATTTATTAAGTAACGTTTTTTCATTTAAATAAAGGTGTGTTCAAGATTTCTTCTACTTAGGATTCATTGCCACTTTTTAATGAGTAACGATAAAAAAACCTCACATAGTGTGAGGCATTAAAAATTAAGAATCAGTACTGAAATTCCTGTTCGCGCTAAGTTTAATACTAAAATAGCAACGATTGGAGAAATATCGATCATTCCGATTGGAGGAATGATTTTTCGAAATGGTTCTAAAAATGGTTCTGCAATTGCTCCAAGCATTCTCCCAAAGGACGAATCCCGAACATTTGGAACCCACGACATGAAAATATAAATAATGAGTAACCATGTGTAAATTTGAATTGCGTAACTAATGAGTATCAATACCGTATCCAACTTGTTAAGCCACCTCTAATTATAAGTCTTCGTAGTAATAATCTGAAATTGCGCCAGCTACTTCTACCGTATCTGGTGCACATAAGAAAATATCTGTACCAATTCGCTGTATGTCTCCTCCTAAAGCATAAACAGTTCCACTCAAAAAGTCGACAATTCGGATTCCTTGATCTTTATCTATTCGTTGTAGATTTACAACAACGGAACGTTTATTCTTCAAGTGCTCGGAAATATCTTGTGCTTCTGCATATACTCTAGGCTCAACCAAAATCACTTTAGAAGACTTCTGTGCGTTTTGCAAACTAACTAAATTCGGTACTGCTTGATCCACGGATGACACTCTCCGTTCTTTCACTGACTTTTTGACAGGTGATTGATAGGTCGATGCAGCGACTGGTGTTTCTCTGACAGGCTCTGGATCATACCCATCTTCTTCTTCATCTAAATAGAAAAAGTTTTTAATTTTATTTTTGATACTCATAGTAATACCTCCTATTCACCAACGAGTGATGTACCGATTCGTATGTATGTTGCGCCTTCTTCTATCGCGATTTCAAAATCGCCTGACATTCCCATCGACGTTTCCGTGCATGGTGCATATGAAATTGCCAGATCATGAATTTCGACCTGCAATTGCTTTAACTTTTGGAAAACATCTCGAACGATAGCTGTATCCTCTGTTAAAGGAGCCATTGTCATTAAGCCAATGATACGAATCGAGGGATAGTTTCCTATTTCTTTTATAAAGGAATGTAATGCATCAGGAGCAACTCCATGTTTCGATGCCTCACCTGAAACATTCACTTGGACAAAACAATCTATGGTTGTCGTTGCTCGTTTCTGAATTTCATTCGCAAGTGAAAGTCGATCTAAGGAATGAAGAACATCGATAGATGGAAGTACGTCCTTTACTTTTCTCGTTTGCAACGAGCCAATGTAATGCCACGTAATCTCTCCCTTTACGTTCGACACTTTTTCTAAAAATCCTTCTGGACGATTTTCTCCAAGATGCAGAATACCTGCATCAACTGATTCCTGCGTTCGTTCCACAGACACGGCTTTCGTCACAGCAATTAACTGAACAGATTGAGCGTCGCGATTAGATTTTAGACACGCTTGTTCTATTTTAGTTTGTATAGATTCTAGATTATGTTTTACAGAAGACGTCATTTGCATCCAAACTTTCTAGTATGATTGCTAATATTGTACCAATTAGAGACAGTTAGTTCAATGTTTATCAAGATCTGTCCCTTGCTGTTTCACTAACACGACATCTTTCCCAATTACTTGGATCGTTTCAATCTCAATTTTTTGTAACTCGGGTTGTTTTCCAAATGGAAAAAGTGAAGACTTTGTCGATTCTAAAAAGAAGGCGGTAATGATTCCACTTTCAATATCTACGGAGGCATCTTGAACATACCCAATCATCTTGCCAGTTTCTAAATTGATAAATTCTTTTAATTGAATATCACTAAATTTCATTCGATTCACCTCGATTTAGTATATGACAGGTCAATTATAAGAAGACGCAAAAAAACAGCAAGCGTTTAGGTAACCACTTGCTGTCTAGATATTCTACTTAGTTATAGGACGAAAATTCCTCTTGCATTATGCCCAGCGCATTTTTCTCTAACCTTGATATTTGAGCTTGGGACAACCCTAACTCTTTCGCAATTTCGGTTTGTGTTTCTCCGTAGTAATACCGTTTAGCTAATATCTTTTGTTCTCTTGCTCCTAATCTTCCCATCATTTCTTTCATTAACACATAATTCGACCACGATTCTTCGCTAACTTCCGAATCTTTCAGTTGATCTAACATATAGACTGGATCCCCGTTTTCATGAAAAATGGGTTCTTCTAACGAAATGGGGTCTTGAATCGCATCTAATGCTAATAAAATATCCTCTTCTTCCAGTTCAATCATCTTAGCGATATCTGAAATGGTAGGTTCTCGAAGATTTTCAAGCACAAATTGTTCTTTCGCTTTCATCGCTTTATACGCGATATCTCGAAGAGAACGTGATACACGAACTGGATGGTGATCGCGTAAGTGTCGCTTAATTTCCCCAATAATCATCGGAACTGCATAGGTGGAAAAACGTACATTATGCGACAAATCGAAATTATCAATTGACTTAATTAGGCCAATACAACCAACTTGAAATAAATCATCTACTTGTTCACCACGAAAAGCAAACCGTTGAACAAGGCTTAACACTAAACGTAAATTTCCCATGATGAGCGCTTCTTTCGCTTCTTCGCTGCCAGATTGAAACTCTCGAAATGTAGATCTCATTTGTTCGTTCGTGAAAATTGGCAAGGTCGCAGTGTCTAACCCGCATATATCAACTTTTGTGCGTACCATGTTTGTCTCTCCCGCCCTTATGCCCTGTAATTAGTAACAGTGTGGTCGTTCAAGACAAAAATATGCACAACAATCTTCTCCAATTTTCTCCATTACATAGCAGAATGATTTAATTCTGCTCGCAAATCGACAATTATTTTTTTTTCAATTCGTGAAATATACGATTGAGAAATACCAAGTAAATCAGCCACTTCTTTTTGTGTCATTTCCTCTTTACCGTTTAATCCGAACCGACATTCCATAATATATTTTTCACGTTCATCCAGCGTGGAAATAGCTTCTACCATCGATTGTTTTTCGAGTTTTTTTTCCACATTTTCGGTAATAATATGTTCATCCGTTCCAAGAATGTCTGAAAGTAATAATTCATTACCATCTGCATCGGAGTTTAACGGTTCATCAAATGACACTTCTCCTTTTAACTTGCTCGTTTTTCGTAAATGCATGAGTATTTCATTCTCAATACATCTAGAGGCATAAGTTGCTAACTTAATATTTTTGTCTAAATTAAATGTTTCAATCGCTTTAATTAGACCGATAGATCCGATACTGATTAAATCTTCCATAGGTGTTGCAGTGTTCTCAAAACGTCGAGCAATATACACAACTAATCGCAGATTTCGCTCGATTAACGTATCCCTCGCAGCATCACTGCCATCTTGAAAAGCAAGGATCGTTGCTGCTTCCTCTTCACGATTCATCGGTGTTGGAAGTGCATCGTGACCACCGATATAAAACGTTCCTTTTTTGCGGAAATGAAGTATCCACTGATAAATTTTACGCCACCATGTTCTCATCCTATTCCTCCTTGAAGTGATTGTAGTGATGTATGGGTGTTACCTTGCTGACTAGGTGCATCTAGAATTGCACTTGCATGAAGGAGCAAATCTACTTGATGTGGAAAGTGAGTTCCATCCTCTACCACAACCACGTAACTAGTGGAGAGGGGAGTACCGTTCTCAGTAAACGTCATAGCGGGAATTTTAATTGCAGTCGCCCAAAACGTTTGAGAAGAAACCGTCTGCAAAGGAACTGCTTTGACTAGTTTGCGATATGCCGGAAGAAGTGTGTCGTATGTCGGAAACTCCTTTCCGTCCAGTGTTTCCAAATAGGAAAGCAACTCATTTGATAGAAAGGACGTAGCAATTTTCTTTGTCATAAAATGAATGGGTGCACCTGAAATAGGTTCTCGTGCATGATTCCCACTATCAATAAAAGCTCGACATGTCGATTGCGTGCCATTGTGTTGAAAGCTCATAAGATGAATAAACGACTTAGATTGTAGATCAAGCCATTGTTTCACGAAATAATACGATATAAATAAGAGCACGATTCCAACAAATAAAAAGTCGATGGAAACAAATTTAAAAATAGAAGAATTTAATTGGTGGAGGAATGTTAAAAAACCAGCTGCAATAACTGCACCAAGAAACGCATAAAAAAACGACTTCTTCAAAAGAGCGATTTTCTTTCCAAATAATATAATCATTTGAAAAAAAAGAATGCCTAAACTGCTCCAAATCGTAAAAGGTAAAAACACTACGACGATTCCACCTAAAAAAGACAACAGAACAATTTTAGAAAACCGACATGAAAATTTCCCCATTCGATTAATAAACTGAAAGAGCATGATACTCATCCATGTATTCGCTGCGATGATCCATTCTGCGTACATATCCTCACCTCACTCATAGCGTAGCATGAAGAAAATTCAAATATTGTCAAAGCGTGGAGCAACATCTCAAGAATTTCTCGACAAAATTTCACGTAAGTAAAAACCGGAGTGGAATGAAAAACATGCAACTTTCGTCGGGAAATGTGCAATTATAAAGAATATCCTGTCCACGAACAGAAAAAACATGTAAGTAGCCATTTCCTTTCAAGGACCCTTGTAACTTACATGCCCTCCCATTCAAAGAAGTACGTTTTCGCTGGCGATAACGATCCTCCCCATTTTCCATGCAAATAAAAAAGCAGAGGAACCGAATGGCTCACTCTGCATGATTAGTTGAATTATCGTTTTTGACGGTTGCGTAGGAATGTTGGAATATCCAATGTGTCTTCTGCACCGTGTTGTTGTGATGTTTGACGAGGTTGTTCATTATATGTTGGAGCTTCTTCACGGCGTTGCTCACGAACTGGTTGTTGCGGCTGTGCTGGTGCTGCTGTTTGGCGTCCAGCACCGAAGCCTCCTGAACGAGTTGGTCGTGAAGTTAGTTGCTCTTCGTTAAATCCAGTTGCAATGACAGTAACGATAATTTCATCTTTTAAATTATCATTAATGACGGAACCGAAAATCATGTTAACATCTTCGTCTGAAGCAGAAGCCACGATATCAGCCGCTTCTTGTACTTCGAATAGACTTAAATTAGAACCACCCGTGATGTTCATAAGAACACCTTTTGCTCCATCGATGGATGTTTCAAGTAATGGACTTGAGATTGCTTTCTTCGCTGCTTCAGCTGCACGATTCTCACCGGAAGAAACACCGATTCCCATTAATGCTGAGCCTTTGTTCGACATGATTGTTTTTACGTCAGCAAAGTCTAAGTTAATTAAACCAGGTACAGCGATTAAGTCAGAAATACCTTGAACACCTTGACGAAGAACGTTATCGGCTTCACGGAACGCTTCTAACATTGGCGTGTTTTTGTCGACAATTTCAAGTAAGCGATCGTTTGGAATAACGATTAGTGTATCTACCGCTTCTTTCATTGCTGTGATTCCGCCTACTGCTTGTGTGGAACGTTTGCGTCCTTCAAATGTAAATGGACGAGTGACAACGCCCACTGTTAGTGCGCCTAAATCTTTTGCAATTCCAGCGATGACAGGCGCTGCTCCAGTTCCTGTTCCGCCACCCATACCAGCAGTGACGAATACCATATCTGCTCCACGTAGAGCTTCTTCAATTTGCTCGCGACTTTCCTCTGCAGCTTTTTTCCCTACCTCAGGATTTGCTCCAGCCCCAAGACCACGTGTCAATTTTGCTCCGATTTGTAAGCGAACTTCTGCTTTGGATAAATTAAGTGCTTGCGCATCTGTGTTTACAGCGATAAATTCTACGCCTTTCACACCATGTTCAATCATACGATTTACTGCGTTATTACCACCGCCGCCAACGCCAATTACTTTGATGACAGCAAGTTGGTCTACATTTGTATCGAATTCCAACATCGCAATTCCTCCTCTAATTAGTATCTAATGATCGATTTATTCGAAAAATTTGTCAAAAAACTTTTTCGCTCGATCTACCATGCCTTCTTTGTCTTCAGAAGCTGCAACTGCAACTTTTTGTTTCTTCGGTTTAGCTGTTTGGACCGGCGTTACATTATCCGTCTTCTTATAAGCTACTAGAGCTGCGTTTCCGCTAACTCGACCGTAAAACGCATCCTCTAGCTGTGCGTATCGAATAAGTCCGACTGCAGTAGCATATTGAGGCTCACGCACACCAATATATTCTGGTGTATACAATCGAACTCTCGTTTGTAAAATGTGACGAGCTAATTGTAAAATGCCATCTAGTTTTGCTGTTCCACCTGATAAGACAATGCCACCAGGTAAATCTTGAATGCCCATACGATAAAATTCTTCTAAGATTAACTCGAACAATTCTTCTAAACGAACGCCAATGATTTCAGAAATATATCGCTGGCTGTATTGTTCTTTCGTGTCTGCTCCAATAACTGGAACTTCGAAAAGTTCATCGTCAGAAGCATCATCAAAAAATGCATGTCCAAATTGATGTTTGATCTTTTCTGCATGTTCCGTCGGAGTTTTTAAGACGATGGACAAGTCTTTGGTGATATGATCTCCACCAACTGGTAAAACGGATGTATGCACTAATTGTCCTTCACGGAAAATACCAATGGAAGTAGAACCGCCACCAATATCGATAAACGCTGTGCCATGATCTTTTTCATCTTCCGACAATGCAAAATACCCTGATGCAAGTGGTTGCAGGTAAATTTCACGTACTTTCAACCCTGCTTTTTCTACGCATCGTAATACGTTATGTAGGATTGTTTTGGAAGTGGTCATCATGGTGCCGTCCATCTCTAAACGAACGCCAATCATGCCACGTGGATCTTTAATTTCTTCTAAATGGTCCACAACAAATTGCTTCGGTATAATACTGATAAGCTCTCGTTCAGGTGGAATGGACATTACTTGTGCTGAATCCATCACGCGATCAAGGTCTTCATCGGTAATTTCTCTCGTTTCACTATTAACTGCGACAACACCTTTCACTGGTTGCAAAAGTGCTTGTCCTGCTGGAATTCCAAGAACTACTTCATTAATTGACATGCCGATCATTCTCTCTGCCTGGTCAATTGCTTTCTTGATCGACTGAACAGTAGCATCAATATCTACTATTGCGCCTTTTCGGATTCCATTCGATTTGACATTTCCGACTCCGATAACATGTAAGGTTTCGTTTGTCATTTCTCCAATAAGAACTTTGATAGACGAAGAACCTATATCAAGGGAAACGTATAATTCGTTTTGGTTCAATCCGTGGCACCTCCTTCAATGACTCTATATTCCTCATTCTATTGTATTCTTGTAAGCTTGTCTAAGTAAAATAGTGAAAAATTGCAATTTTTCCTTCTATTAGACTGTTTTTTAGTCAATAGTCCCTTTTCTGTCTTGCCATTTGGTTAATAAAATACGGCGTATCACGGCAATGTTTTGGAATAAACGAACGCCAAATGCAAAAATAGCTGCTAAGTATAAATCAACACCTAAATGTACACCTAAAAACGCAAGTCCCGCCGCAAGTGCAATATTAAAGAAAAATCCTGATACAAATACACGGTCATCGTAGACTTGTTGTAATTGGGCACGAATTCCCCCAAATAACGTATCAAGAGAAGCTAAGACGGCGATAGACAAGTAATTTTCATACTCAGAAGGTATTTGTAAATCTGTTAACAATCCGAGAAATATCCCAAATAATAACCCTAGTAGTGGCAACCACATACTTAGTCCTCCTCTGTTAATTCTTTTAAATAGTGTGTATTAATTCTCTGAGTGTAAGGGGCAATCGTCAGAACTTGCTTCGGATCCCCAATCGTTAGCGTTAAATTATCCACAAAGAAATCATCTGCTATTAAGGACGATTCCAAGTGACTATGTAGACGCTCCGCTTCTTCAAATGATGCAGTAACTACTTTAATGGTGAAAGGAGGAAGTTGAATCGGCAATGCATTTACCGTCGTTTTTCCGTTAATATCTCGAATTGCAGAAGAGTAAATCACACGTTTTCCGTCTATCTCTACATGATTTCCAGAAAATCGATTAATCTCATTTAATAATTGGGTCAGCAAGTCAGGAGAAATAGCGGTCACTTCTTCTCCAAGTATTTCGCCTTCTAAAGATGGTTCTATTGTTAACTCAATTCCTGGCCCTGTTAATTCGGTCAATCCTAACCGTTTTTTCAGAGAGTGGATCGTTTCATTTAACGCAACGGATGGGCTTTCATCTTGCGCGTTTTGATAACTAAGCAATGTTTGATCTTGCGCTCGAATGCGCGTCAACAATTGCGAATGTAATTCCCTTTCTGTTGACAATTCTTGTCTAATCGTCCAAATATCGCGTGTATCTCGATTATCTGGCTTTTTCACAGAGTTATATTGAATGGCAATCATAAAACCAACGATTAGCAAGATAATCGTGAATTTCCCATATACACGTGTTTTCATCGTGCTAACGCTCCTTCTTTATAAAGAAGACATCTTAATCTCTTCTTTTTCTTCTACTGTGACAACAATATTGTCATTTACTAGTTGATCTAAAATACCTCCGCTCAGTTTTAATGCTGGAAGTAAAACATTCGGATCACCTATTGCTTTAATTTCAAATGGAGCTGGAAATTGTTGTCCATCCACCGTGATGACGGGTCCAGTACATTTAATATACGAACTTGCCGCAATCCTTTTCCCGTTAATGGAAATTGCTTCAGCACCAGAAATTTTCAATTCATTGACGACCATAAAAATGTGACTTTCGTGCACAATGTAGTCGTTAGGGTTTTGTGTCTCAGGAGAATACTCTTCATCCTCTAGTAAAACGGATACTCCTTCTCCTTCTACTGGAATAGTCCCTAAAAGGAGTCGAAGATCTTCCGCTTCTTTTACTAAAGCATCATATGATTCTTCTGAACCGGATAACTGTTGTTCAATTTCGCGTACTTGTGTTTGCTTTTTTTCCAGTTCATCCGTCAATTCTTTATTTCGTTCTTTTTGTTCAATTAAGAGTTCTCGGTATCGCTCTTGTTGCTCGTAATATGTAGAACTCACGGTATTCGAAGATGTATTTTTATCATTCGAAATACTATAGGAATACGACAGGATAAATCCAAATACGACACATACTAATGCCCACAGAACATACCTATTCGCTGGTCGCTTGATCACTTTCATCAACTTTCGGATCTCCTTCCTCTTGTTGTTGATACATTTCTTCGTACGTTTGGAAATAAGAGCCGACTTCCAAATCAATGACCCCTTTCACATCGGGTGTGATTTGAGCAAGAATGGAAGGATAATAGTTGAACTTATCTGCAAAACTAGGGATTACAGCCCTTACTTCATTTCCATCATTTAAAAACACCTTAATTTTATAAGGATCTGCTTTTGAAGGAATGCAATAGATTTCGGACAATAAACTATAAACTTCCGTGTGCAAATCACTTAGTTCATGTACCATTTTTTTTCGTGTTTTCTTATTTTCAAAGCCTATTAAAATCGGACCTTCTAAGGTTGGTTCATTCCAAGGCTTGTCCATTTGCTCGCCATTTTCAAAAATCGCATAATACGTGTCGTTTTCAAAAACAAATCCTTTTGTTTTCCATTCCGTAATGGAAATGGTGACTTCCGTCAAACCTGTTCGTTTTACGTCAGCTTTTTGCACGATCGTTTCGTTAGCAATTAATTGTTCAATCTTCGATGCACGAAAGTCCCACATGGATTGTCCTTTTTTCAAGGTTGATAGTTGCTCATAGAACGCTTCTGATTCAATCGCTTCTCCTTGGACGACGAACGATTGAATTTTACTGTAAGAGGATTGAAAGTAGAGGATGCTAACAATAATCATCAAAAAAAGGAACAGTAAAATGGTGAATTTTCGATTCGTTCTTTTTTTTCTACGTTCTCTCAAGGTGGGAATTCGATCTTCAATATCGATAATTTTCTCCATTTTTACGCTCCTTTCGTTGTATGATTCATTGTCTGCAGAATAAATCCGATTGTGACCCACGTCGCAATCATCGAGCTACCACCGTAACTGATAAATGGCAGAGTAACGCCCGTCACTGGAACTAATCCAACCACAACAGCTAGATTTAAAAAAATTTGAATACCCATCATTGCTGTCAGCGAAATAATGAAATAACTATTCGCAACAGATTGTTGTTCATTGGCAATTACAAAGCATTGCACTAGGAAAGCAAAAAATAAGCCGATTAAAACGACACTACCTATCAATCCCATTTCTTCTGAAAAAATGGCAAAGATAAAATCATTTTGTGGCTCAGGTAAATACAAGTACTTTTGTCGACTATCTCCATAGCCGTAACCAAAAAGTCCAGAGGGACCAAAAGCTAGTAATGACTGAATCGATTGGAATCCAGTGCCTAATGGATCTTGCCACGGATCTAAATAAGCAGTAAGGCGTTTTAACCGATAAGGTGCTGCTAGTATTAATCCTACTATCCCAACAAGACAAAGGCTACCCGTTAATAGAAAAAATTTCCAAGGTAACCCCACGATAAATAGTAAAAATACTATACCGCAAACAATGATCATGGCAGATCCAAAATCTGGTTGCAGTATAATTAGCGCGAGAGGTAGAAGTGCTATTACTCCTAGCAGCCAAATATGATGTTTTTCCAACTTTTTCGTTTGAGCAAGTACGGAAGACATGAAACCAAGAAGTGCTATTTTAACAAATTCTGACGGTTGTATCGTAAATCCAGCTAAACTAATCCAACTACTAGACCCATTTCTAGTTGTGCCGATTCCTGGAATGAAAACCCCTAGTAGACCAACTAATGAAAAAAGATACAGCCAAAACCAAAATGTAAGAGAAAAAGGGGTTTTGATAGAAGAAATTGCATAGCAACTTGTGACTCCAATTCCAACATATATCATCTGTTTCCACACAAATGGCATAGAACCTTCATAATGAATAGAGCCCCAGTAGAGCCCAGCAGAATACACAAACGCAAGACCAACCGCTGTTAAAAGTCCTGCTACTATCCATAATCGTATCTTCAGTGATCGTTCCAGTAGTTACATCCCTTCGATAGCTTCCTCATCCGAAAGTTTCATTACCGCATCAATAAAGTCATCTCCACGCAATTCAAAGTTCGGATACTGATCCCAGCTAGCACAAGCTGGTGATAGTAAAATAACATCTTCTTCTGTTGACATTGCAGCCGCTTCTTTGACGGCTTCTTGCACATTTTCCACCATTTTAACTGTGGGAATTTGATGCAACTTCCCAAAATCAGCTAATCTTTCTTTTGTTTCACCAAAACATAAAAGTGCTTTTACATGTTGGAGAGAATCGGTAAGTTCATCAAACGAATGCTGCCGATCCAAACCACCCGCAATTAAAATCGTGGGACGATGGAATGCGCGAAGTGCACTTCGAGTCGCCAATGTATTTGTTGCTTTTGAATCATTATAAATTCGACGTTTTCGCCATTCCCGAACAAATTGAGTTCGATGTTTCACTCCTGTAAATGAACCAAGTACATGTTTAATCTTCTCTTCTTCGCATTCTAGCAACATAGCTGCTGCGATAGCAGATAGGACGTTTTCCATATTATGATCACCAGGAAGAGCGATTTTTGAGCGTTCCATAAAGAACTCATTTTTCCAATACACATTTTCTTCATCTGCCCAAATGCCATTTGGCTGCTCATTCTTTAAAGAAAAAGGAACTGGTATCGCCTTCGACTGATTTATTTTTGTCACGATTGTTTCTTGGTCCGCATTATAAATAACATAATCCGTCTCTATTTGGTTTCTAGTGACAGCAAATTTCGCTTCCACATATTCTTCCATTGATTGATGATAATCGAGATGTGCTTCATAAATATTCGTCCAAATAGCAATTTTTGGCGCAAACGTTTCAATTCCCATTAACTGAAAAGAAGAAAGCTCCGTCACGATGACATTCTCTTTAGACGCATCTTTTGCGACAGAAGATGCAACAGTCCCAATATTCCCCGCAATTAAAGGATGCTTATTTGCTTGATTTAAGATATGGAATAACAAAGTCGTGGTCGTTGTTTTACCATTCGAACCTGTAATACCAATAAAATTAGCTTCACTAATACGGAAAGCAAGTTCAATTTCTGTCCAAATCGGGATTTCTCGAGAAATTGCCTGTTGTATAATCGTGTTTTGATAGGGAATACCAGGGTTTTTCACCACTAATTGAAAGCCATTATCGAGTAAATCTGCTGGGTGATGACCGCAAATCACTGTAATTCCTTTTTCCAATAATTTACGAGCTTCAATATTCTCTTCAAAAGGCTTTGCATCATTCACAGTTACATAAGCTCCAAGTTCATGAAGAATTTCGGCGGCTGCCACTCCACTTTTAGCAAGACCCAATACTAATACTTTTTTTCCTTCTAACTCTGCTACGTGTTTCATCAAATCACCTCCGGCAAAATCGCGATAATCGCAGCTACTAATGCCGTCAGCCAAAAGACCACAACAATTTTCCACTCTGACCAACCAGAATATTCGAAATGATGATGAATAGGACTGATTTTAAAGATTCGTTTACCTGTTGTTTTGAAACTAATTACCTGCAAAATAACAGAAAGTGTTTCTACGACAAATACTATTCCGATGAGTAATAATAATAGTTCTTGTTTTACTAAAATAGATAGCATCGCAAGTGCTCCACCTATTGCAAGAGATCCTGTATCCCCCATGAACACTTTTGCAGGATTAATGTTAAATAGTAAGAAACCCAATAGTGCGCCCGTGACGGAAAATGCAAAAATCGCTAAATCTTCTTGACTGTTGACAAGTGCTAGTACACCAAAAGCAGAGAATGCAATAGATGCCGTACCAGAAAGCAATCCATCAACACCATCTGTTAAATTTGTTGCGTTGGAAAAACCAACTAACCAAAAGACAAGAAAGACAACATACAACAGTCCAAGTGGCAATTCCCATTCAGTAAACGGGATGACAAGGGTAGTGTCGATAGGTCCTTTTTGAATCAAGAAATAAGCAATAATGGAGATGAAAATTTGTCCTACCAATTTTTGTTTGGATGTTAACCCGAGATTCCTCTTTAAAACGACTTTAATAAAGTCGTCTAAAAATCCGATTAATCCAAATCCGACGAAAACAATCAGTAAGACTATGATTGGAGTGGTTAATAAGTTCAGGTAACTAGAAAGGACAATCGTCGATAAAACAATGGCAATGATAAATCCAATCGCACCCATCGTAGGTGTTCCAGCTTTTTTATAATGAGATTTTAGACCTTCTTCTCGTATACTTTGACCAAAGTTCATGCGTTTTAATAAAGGGATTAAAATCGGTGTAAGCGCAACCGTTAGTAAGAATGCTACTCCAATGATTGTAATCGTTGTTAAAAGTGACATAGTGAAACTCCTTTTATGTATAGACTAGTAAATTACTGTGGTTATTGTAAGTATAAGTGAATCGTACCTCCGAGGGGAAGTTTTACTCCTGCTTTTGGTAATTGAGAAATAATGGTGGATCCAGTACCATGCCATTCAATTTTAAATGGTTCCTGTAATTCTAAGACCGATTCTTTCAATTGACCTTCTAATGAAGGCACTTCTTTCACCAATTCGTCGCCCCATCTGTATTCTTTCTCCAATTGTCCTTTCTGAGGATCAATTGGAAGAATCGGCGCGATGTCTTCCATGATTCTTCCAACAATTGGTGCAGCTACAACGCCTCCAAACTGCATGCCAACCTTTGGATGGTCAATGGCAACGTACACCACCACTTGCGGTTTTGTAATTGGTGCAAAGCCCATGAACGATACGATAAATGCATCCTCTGCATATTTTCCGTTAATGACTTTTTGAGCCGTTCCAGTTTTACCACCAATACGTAAATTCTCACGAAAGGCATTTCTACCTGAGCCAACGGCCACCACGCTTTCTAACGCTTCTCTTACCTCCTTTGACGTTTCCTCCGAGATGACTTGGCGAATAAAAGGTGATTTTTTTTGTAACAAGTTATCGCCACTATTGTTGTCGAGAACTTGTTTTACGATCGAAGGACGATACAGTTTACCCCCATTAATCGCCGCTGAAACAGCTTGCACTTGTTGAAGTGCTGTGACAGAGATTCCTTGGCCAAAAGAAGTAGTAGCATGCTCCACTGGACCATACCGGTCTCCTGAAAAAAGTATTCCTTTCGATTCACCAGCAATTCCAGCATTTGTTTTTTCTCCAAACCCGAAAGCGCGAATGTATTGTTGTAATTTAGTTGGTCCCACTCGACGACCTAATTCGATAAAGCCAGGGTTACAAGAATTCTCGACTACTTCCAAGAATGTCTGATCTTTATGGCCTTCTCTTTTCCAACACTTTAATCGAGCGCCTTCAACTATTGCGTAACCAGGGTCATAGAAATGTTCTTTTTGCAAATTTACCTTTTTTTCTTCTAACGCTGCGGCAAGCGTAATGATTTTAAAGGTAGAGCCCGGTTCAAATGTCATCGTCGCAGGCAAATTTTGATTATAAATGGAGGGAGAGACACTTTGATAGGAAAGTGGATCAAAACTTGGAAAAGATGATAAGGCTAATATCTCTCCGTTGTTTGGATCCGCAACGAGTGCTAATGCTTGCTCGGCATCATAATATTCCATCGCCTGAGACAGTTCTCGTTCTACTACCTTTTGTATCGCTAAATCGATGGTAAGCTGTAAGTTAGCGCCTTCTGTTCCTGTTTTCCAACGATCATTTTCGTGTGGCAGTGACTGACCTTTTGCATCCGTCACTAAACGAAGACTACTTGAAGTGGAAGAGAGATAGTCATTGTATTGATATTCTAATCCCGCTAAACCTTCTCCATCATACCCTGTAAATCCGAGTAGACGTGCTAGCATTTGTTCGTATGGATAATAACGAATCATATCCACACCTGCGTAAACACCGGGCAATTGAAGTTGATGCACTTCTTTTACTTGTTGAAGTGTTAAATGCTTTCCCTCTGGTGCGATCGTGATAAGAAATGTTCTTTTCGATAATTGATCGTGTAATTTCTTTTTGTCTACTTGTAAAATAGGCGACAGCTTCTCCGCTACATTTTCAATATCACTGTTTTGAGCAGGCATAAAATAAAGAGAAGGGGCTAATGTATTTCCGACGATTAGTCTCCCATTCCGATCAACAATTTTGCCTCTCGCTTCTTTAAACGGTAGTGTTCTGTCCCAGTTTTCTAACGCTTTTTCTTTTAATTCCTGATGTTTCGTTATCTGGACATAGCCTTGACGGATCGTTACAGACATAAATAACAAAAGAAAAAGTACGACAATAAATCGTAATCGTTTTCTCGCAATAATAGGCATACGGGACCTCAAATTCTCACACCTTGTTTTTAACAATTTATGAGTTGGTCTGTATGCCTATTCCACTTAATCACTTGTTTCTGTATCTACGACTTGTTCTTCCGATGATTCTTTTTCTGTAATTGGTTGTTCGGAAAGTCGCTCTTCTGGACTTCTCAATGTCACTACAAGAGGTGTCTCTGTCTTCATAATGGTACCTTTTGATACACTTTGGGATGTCGCAAATCCACTTCCATTAAATTCAATAGAAAGTTTCGATAAACTAGCATACGCCATCAATTCTTTTTTAGACCAACCTGTAAAGTCAGGAATCGTCACATCTCCATCTGTTTGAAGTAGCACAAGATTTCCATTTAATAGAGAAGAGCCTGATTCTGGATATTGAGCTGAAATGGATTTACCATTCCCAATCACTACAACTTGCATTTTGTTCGCTAATAAAGAACTTTGAACAGCCCCTACTTCTTTCCCTTTGTAATTTTCCATTTCAATAGAAGGCGTTGCGACTACCTTTTCAGGCTTGATATTCAAGTATTTCAAACTATTATCTACAACGGATTTAAATACTTTGGAAACTGGTGCTGAACCAAGTTCTGTTGCAGGAAGCTTTGGTTTTTGAACAGCTACATACACAATTAATTGAGGATCCTCTGCTGGAGCCATCCCTAAAAAGGAATAAAGATAATTTTCAGGACCATATTCATATCTCCCATACTCATTTGGAATCTGTGCGGTTCCGGTCTTTCCGGCAACAGTATAGTCTGAAAGTGCATAAGACTTAGCTGTTCCATGTTCCGCCGTTACAGTTGATGCTAACAACTCGCGCATCTTTTTTGCAGTCTCGGCTGAAATGGGTGATCCTACTTCTTTGGGCTTGGAATCTTTGACGATTTCTTTTGTGTTCGGATTGACTATTTGTTCGATGACATACGGACGTTTCATCGTACCATCTGTTGCAATTGCGGTTTCCGCTTGAATTAACTGCATCACCGTCACAGTAGACCCTTGTCCAAAAGTAGATACGAGACGATCAAACGGGTATTTGCTAATAATTTTCCCTGTCGCCTCACCCGGTAAGTCGATTCCTGTTTTGTGTCCAAAACCAAATTTCTCTAAGTACTCCAAAAATGTTTTGTCACCAAGTCGTTCTAACAAATAGGCCATCGCAACATTTGAAGATCGTTGAAACCCTTCTAAAAACGTGATATTCCCCCAACCTACTTGGTTATGATCACGTACTGTATTGACTAAGAGTTTGTAAGAACCTGATTTATACCAATCGTTCGGTGCCCATTTGCCTTCTTCCATTGCGGATGCAACTGTAAACGTCTTCATCGTGGATCCGGGTTCAATCGTTTGTTCCACATTCTCATTTAACCAGTTGTCGCTTAGCCCTTCCCGAGTTTCTGGATCGAATGTTGGTCGCTGAGACATGGCAAGAATTTTACCAGTCTTCGGATCAGCAATGACTGCCATCATTTTTTCTGGTGTATATTCTTTTTCCACGCGAGTCATCGCATCATCTAAAAAGCTTTGAATTGTTTTATCAATCGTTAGCTCGATATTAAACCCATCCTGCGCTGGCTCTATTTGCTCTTTTGAATTTGGTAATAAATATCCCCAAATATCGCTACTATATCGAATTTTTCCGTTAATACCTGTTAACTGTTTGTCATACGTATATTCAAGCCCCATTTTTCCGATTGTTTTGACAGAACCATCTTCCATCTCTTGCTTTTGAGCAAACCCAATTAAGTGAGAAGCAAAGGCTCCGTTCGGATAAAAACGCTTCAAATCTCGTTCAAAAACAATACCAGGAAGATTTTCTGCTTTGATCTTTGACATTAATTCATGATTAATATCTCTACCTGCTTTTCCAAATTCCACTTGATATGCTTTTTCTTTTGATAAAATAGAGAGAATTTTTTCCTGCGGTAAATCAAGATAATTCGCCAACACTTCTGCAGTCTTCTCACTATCATTCACATGACGAGGATGCTCCGGATTAGTTGTTGCTTTCGGGCTTAGAACAGCAATGAGCTTGTAACTTAAGGTGTCCTTTGCAATGACTTCCCCATTTCGATCTAAAATCATTCCTCGACTTGCAGTTAACACTTGTTCGCGTTCATACTTGGACTCTGCCGTTGCAGCAAGTGCCTGTCCGTCCGCTTCTCCTGTGGCTTGGATAAAAATCATCCGTGACAATAATAGAAAAAAGAGCCCTCCATAAAAAACAAACATCAGAAAGGCTCCCCATTGAAATCGAAATTTCTTTTTCATTGTCCAGGTACTACTTTCACATTTTTCTCATTTAACGTAAGACCTAGTGCTTGTGCCTTCTCCCAAATACGTTCGTAGGTGGAAAGCTCACTCACTTGAATGGACAAATCTGTATTTTGTTTTTGTGTTTCGGCTACGCTTTGTTCAATAGCTTGTATTTCTTGAGTGGCAGAATGTATCTGCGCTTGCATGGATAATGAAATAACGGCCATAATCGCAGCAATTGTGATAAAAGCTGTAAAAAGAATAGCTTCTCCTTTTGTGTATGTTTTACGGCGAACTTTTCTAGAAGGCTGGACAGTTGGAGTTGGCTGAACAGCAGGCTGTTTTATGTAAGGTGATGTTCTTGCGTGTAATGCCATCATGTCACTTCCTTAATCTAGTATTCTTTCGATAATTCGAAGTTTTGCAGAACGTGCTCGATTGTTTTCTTCCAACTCTTCTTCCGATGGAACAATTGGTTTTCGTGTAACTAACTTCATTTTCGGTTGCATTTCTTTTGGAATGATAGGTAAATTAGGTGGTAACTCTGGTAGAGATGACGCTTCTTTAAATAACGTCTTCGTTAACCGATCCTCCAATGAGTGGAATGTGATGACACTCAGTCTGCCACCAATAGACAATAGCTCCAAGGCTTGCTCTAACGAAGCTTCTGCTGCGCCTAATTCATCATTTACTGCAATTCGAATGGCTTGAAAAATTCGTTTTGCAGGGTGGCCACCTTTTCTTCTAGCAGGTGCCGGTATTCCTTCTTTTATCAAATCGACTAATTGGAAGGTTGTTTCAATGGGTGCATTTTCACGTGCTGCCTCTATTTTACGAGCAATTTGCTTTGAAAATTTTTCTTCCCCGTAACGGAAGAAGATACGAACTAAATCCTCGTACGTCCATTCATTCACCACATGATAAGCAGTTAAATCACTCGTAGTATCCATCCTCATATCAAGAGGTGCATCGTGATGATAGCTAAAACCACGTTCTGGCGTATCTAATTGCGGCGAAGATACGCCTAAGTCATAAAGAATGCCGTCTACTTTATGTACTGATAATTTTTCTAATTCTTCTTTCAAATAACGGAAATTCGCATGAATAAAATGAACCTTATGTAAATGATTGTGTAATCGTTCTTTCGCATGTTCAATGGCAGTTGTATCTTGATCAAAACAATACAATCTCCCTTTATCTGATAACTGCGACACTAAATATTCACTATGACCAGCACCGCCTAATGTGCAGTCAACATAAATTCCGTCTGGACGAATGTTTAGTCCATCCACTGTTTCTTTTAATAATACAGTTGTATGGTTGAACATCCGATTCGCCTCACTCTCAAATATCAAAACCAATCATATTTTCTGCTAAATCATTAAAGGACTCTTCTGACTCCTCAAAATAAGAAGTCCAAGCTTCTTTCGCCCAAATTTCAAAGCGATTCGAAACTCCAAGAATGACACACTCTTTTTCTACATGTGCATGGGAGAGTAATCCAGCAGGAATATTAATTCGGCCTTGTTTATCAATTTCAACTTCTACAGCTCCGGAAAAGAAGAAACGAGTAAATGCTCGAGCATCTTTTTTCGTCACTGGTAACGATTTAAGCTTTTCTTCTAGTTTGCGCCATTCTTCCATGGGATATCCAAACAAACAGTTATCTAGACCTCGTGTTATGACAAACGACTCCGATAAATGATCACGAAATTTAGACGGTATAATCAGTCGACCTTTCGCATCAACACTGTGTTGATATTCACCCATGAACATGGAACTCACCCCACTTTATAAAATCAATGTACCACATCCCCCCACTTTCTACCACATTTTTTGAAAAATTTATTTAATTTAATCTAATTGTCATCAAAATGAGTTTTGGTAAGCCACTATCTCTTTTAACCTTACTATTTACATACGGAGTGGAAACGATTGTTTTTCTAATTCATTTCACAAATCCTTCTTGTGTAAAAGTGTGCTTTTCGGAAAAATGAAAAATCCAATCTGAGGTGGTTGGGGGTCTTCTTCATTTATGTGCAACGGATTGTGGTGTAGGTGATGGATAGGAATTCTATTATGGTAGTTACTGGCGCGAGAAATAAGAGAAAGTGAAGTCCTAAAGTTAGGGAGATTTGGTGTAGCGATTGGGAGATTAACGGTGATTTGCGTAGATTAACGTGTACGATTAGGAGAATAACTTTTTGAATTCGGTGATTAACGTAGCTTTTCGTGTTTAATCGAATGTACGAAATGGAAATAAGAGGACTGAATGAAATTATTGATTCGTTTTGTTATATGTCTTTGGAAAAAACAAAAAATGCTAGACCATTTCTATGGTCTAACATCTTTCTTTTGTCTCAGCGATTTAATTATAAGTAAACAACCGCATGGTTCGAAGATTGCGATTCGGATAATGTCAGCAACTCCTGCACAAAATCGTACCCAGCTTCATTCATCATGAAGTAAGGATGGAAAACTCGTTCTTGCAGTCCTCCATTTGGATAGAGGAGATTTTCCAAATATCGAAGTTTTCGCAAGACTGGTTCGTTGCGTTTCCAAATATCGTCTTCCATTTTTTGTTTTAAATAAGTGAATTGACGATTGTGGTACGAAAGATTTCGTTGAAGAAGAGATGGTTCGATCCATGTTTCTTTTTCCCCCATCACTTCGTATTGTTGCTTGACATACTCGGATAACTCATCAATTGCTTGGAATGTCTCAGTAGGTAACTGTGATTTCACCATTTCTTCTTTCATTTCTGAAATCTTACCGCCCCAAATATCTTCCACACGTAAGTTAAATTCACGTAAGTATTTCGATGCTCTTGGTGTTACATATGTGATACCTTGTCGAAGATGAATAATCGGCATTTTTAGACCAATTTCATGAAACGCGTCTTTTAATAATCCCCAATACGCGACTTCTGCAGCTCCTCCGACAAAAGCAATTGTCGGGAAAAGCATTTCTTGCATGAGTGGTCGTGTTACCACGTTATTGCTTAAACGCTCCGGCTGATCGGAAGCTACTGTCAGTAATTCTTCTTTTGTGAATGAAAGACCAAGTTGTTCATTCACAAAACAGTCCTGATCCATACGCAGTAAATATCGCTCTCCATCTTTCACATAAAACAAATTCGCATTGTCTTTTTCCAACTGAATTGGAGTACCATATCCTCTTTCATTAAAAGAAGCTTCTAACTGCATCGTCTTTTGCGTTATGGAAGGTGCTGATTCAATTAACTTCGCCATAAATGGAGCTTCGATTTTCCGAAGTTCTGGGTCAGCAGAATCCACAAACAATAATCCTTCTTCTGTAAATAAATCATGCATTAGCGCAAAGAAAAATTCACTAAAGGATGAAACTTCAGAGGAAATGTGTGTTACTTTTTGCCATAATTCCGATGTGTACACACTTTCCGGCATCGATTGAAATGTAAGACGAAGAAATGCTTCTAGCTTCTCAGATGTCATCTCTGCTTCAGACGCCATTTTTTTCATCAATTTTTGATCTACATATACTTGTCTTTTTAAGTGACCATTTTGCAGACCATACGATACTCTTATTTCATCAAAATCATGATCTTCCCCAGCAATCCAAAAAACAGGCACAATTCGTCGATTCAACTCATTTTCGTAACTTTTAGATAAAGCAATCACATGAATCGCTTTATGCAGCGAATAGAGAGGACCAGTTAGTATACCAGCTTGTTGACCGCCAATAACAACCAAGGCATCCTTTCGGAGTGCTTCAATATTTTCGCGTGTTTTTTTAGAAAGTTCTTTTTTAGCCATATAGTTCTCTATGTATGTTGCTAGTTCCTCACGAGGATACGTTTGTTGCTCAACAAAATGGACTCGATCCATAACGGATGTAGATGGAAAGTAGTCAAAATAAGCTTCTAAATTGTTCGGATTTTCTTGATAATCACGGACAAAAGATGAGATATTCGGAAGATCTATTGCTTCGAGTTTCATAAAAAATGCTCCTTTTTCCGTCAAAAAATACAATCCGAGTATAGCATTTCTTCCACGCCTTCAAAAATATTTTGATTTCAAGATTGATAATAAAGAATCGTCCGTATGATTCCAACCACCCACATCATGATCAGCGAAACACTAAAAACTAAAAATAACACACGAGCAATCCGTCGAAACAACGATTGAATATCGATTTCTTTTTTCGTTTTCCATTCGATCGTCGTTAGAACGATGGCAGTTATGCAGATAAATACAATGACCCATGCGAGGATCGAATGATGGAAAAGAGATTGATACGTAACTGGAACTGCAATCATCAACAAGATAGTTGTACTATCTGAAGCAATTCCGAATGCACGTATCGATGACTTCTTCGCCTTTTTCGCTAGGAAATACACAATCACGAATAATAGGAATGGGAACGCAACAAATATGGAGAGCGCTGATAAAATACTAGTCATTTGTTGTCACTCCTTTTTCCATCTGCTCCGCCTCTAGCAATAATACGAGCGTTTGAAGTGTGGGAAGTGACTTTCCTTTTTCTTTCGCTAATCGTACTAACTCTCCAGCTATTGCATCCACTTCTGTAGGACGATTTGCCATCACATCTTGCAGCATGGAGGATGTGTTTCGAGAAGTTTTTTCACATAATGCTTCTACTTCCGTAAAAGTAAGAAGTCTTTTAATTTCTGGAAAAACTGCTTCTAATTCTTCGTACAATTGTTTCATCAATCGATTTGCACTCGCATTTTCCAGTAAAGCCCCATTTGGCATTTTTAATAGAGCTGTGACTAAATTGATACACGCGTTTAATGTCACCTTCCGCAACAGCATTTCCCAAGGGTTCTTCTCTTCTTGAAAGGAAATCCCAAGTTGTTTTACCGAGTCAGGTATACCCTTCTTCGTAAAGGAAGCTATTCGTATACTTCCTTCTCCTTTATGCTCCACTGTATGTAAACTTTTCCGGATTGCCCCGTGTTCAATTGTCATCGCAATCAGAAAATGGTCTGGAAATTGTTGCGCAAAAGTAAAGTGACTCAAACCATTTTGCGTAAAAATAATTGGGAGTTTTTTCGATGCCTTTGCAACATAAGAGCTTAGTTGCGATAAGTCATATGATTTTACTGTGATAAATACTCCATCATAGACATTCCAATCCGCATTTTCTAGTGGAATCGCTCCCACGTCGTAGCTCTTTTTCTCTCCTTCTATGGAGACAACATGTAATCCCTCTTTCCTTAATACCTTTGCCTGTTGAGCCGTTCTCGTCATAATCTCTACATTGGTTCCATTTTCCTTCAAGATGTAGGCTAACAGCAGCCCAATAGAGCCTCCCCCGATGATTCCAAAGCGCACTGTTTCTCTCCCCTTACCTTTTGTTACTTAAAAAGACCCACCACGACGGGTAGGCCTTGTGATTCATTCATTATACTGGATACACAGGATGTTTTCGAGGAGCTTCCGCAATTTCTTTTGTAGAATAAAATGCGAAGCGTTCTGAAAGCACATCACGCAAATCCTTTGGTGCGACAATTTCATCGATAACCATTTCAGATGCAAGTTTATAAATATCTATTTCTTCTTTATATTCTTGATGTTTCTCCTGAACAAACGCTAAGCGTTCTTTTGGATCTTCGATTGCTTCAATTTTATTCGAATAAACAGCGTTTACAGCTGCTTCAGGACCCATGACGGCAATTTGAGCAGTTGGTAGCGCGATACACACATCCGGTTCAAACGCCGGGCCAGCCATTGCATATAGCCCTGCACCGTATGCTTTACGCACGATAACGGAAATTTTCGGTACTGTCGCAGAACTCATTGCCATAATCAATTTTGCTCCGTGACGAATAATACCAGCACGCTCTACTTTTGTCCCAATCATAAATCCTGGAACATCCGCTAAGAAAAGTAACGGGATTCCAAACGCATCACATAAATTGATGAATTTTGTTGCTTTATCCGCAGAATCCACGAACAAAACTCCACCTTTTGCCTTTGGCTGATTCGCAATAATTCCTACTGCTTGACCATCAATTCGAGCAAGACCAGTAATGATTTCAGGTGCGAATAACTTTTTAATATCGAAGAAAGAATCTTCATCAATTAATTGGTCGATCGCTTCATACATATCAAAAGGTGCATTTTGATTTTCAGGAATTATTTCTTCTAATGTACGTCCCGCTTTAGCCGCTTTTGTATCTCGTTTTTTTGGTTTTTCCAAGAAATTTGACGGGAAGAAAGCTAGGTAATCTTTTGCAAGAGAGATCGCTTCTTCTTCCGATGCAGCCAATACATCTCCTACTCCACTTACCGTACAATGCATGCGTGCCCCACCCATTTCTTCAAGGGTCACTTTCTCGCCAATTACTTTTTCAGCCATACGCGGCGATCCTAAATACATGGAGGCATTTCCATCTACCATGATGACGATGTCACAAAAAGCCGGAATGTACGCACCACCGGCAGCCGATGGTCCGAATAATAAACAAATTTGTGGAACAAATCCTGACATACGTACTTGATTGTGGAAAATTTTACCTGCTCCGCGACGGTTTGGAAACATCTCTAGTTGATCCGTAATACGCGCTCCAGCTGAATCGACTAAATAGAGAATAGGCATTCTATTCTTTTCAGCGATTTCTTGAATCCGAATAATTTTCTCCACCGTACGAGATCCCCAAGAACCTGCTTTTACAGTAGAATCGTTCGCCATGACACAAACGGACTGGCCACCAATTTTACCCATCGCAGTAACAACACCATCTGCTGGTAAATCATTTGCCTCACAGTTTGCAAAACGTCCATCTTCTAAATATTTTCCATCGTCAAAAAGTAGCTGTAAACGGTCCCGAACAAATAATTTGTTTTGTTCTTTTAATTTGTCATGGTATTTACTCGCACCACCAGAAAAAATGGTCGTTAGCTTTTCTTCTAAACGTTGATTGTATCCTTTTGTTTCCGTCAACGAAAGTTCCCCCTTTGAACGTGATTCTAGCTGCTTATTCGAACGAAACGAGTAAATCGCCTTCGTTTACGAAATCTCCCACTTGTGCATGAATTGTCATGATTTTACCTGCTTGTTCTGCATCTACTGGTATTTCCATTTTCATAGACTCCAAAACGATAATTGTTTGACCTACTGTTACTTCTTCGCCTTCTGCCGCTACTACTTGGAAAACAGTACCTGCCATTGTTGAATGTAGTTGTTTCATGTGAATTTCCTCCTAAGTGTGTTTATTATTTTTGTGCTAGCCAATCGGGAATTACTTTTGTTGTATAGTCGCCTGATTGGAATCGTTCATTTTCAAAAAAATGTTGGAAAAACGGTACATTTGTTTTTAGTCCTTGAATATCCGTTTGGTCGAAAAATCCCTTCGCTTTCGCTAGCACATCTTCACGAGAATCGCTCTCTACAATGACTTTTGCAATCATCGGATCGTAATAAGGTGTCACTGTATTTCCTTCTTCAAACCCGCTATCAATTCGAACATTTTCCGTTCCCCATTTTAATGTGGAAATCGTTCCTGGAGACGGGAAAAATGTTTTTGGATCCTCCGCGTAAATACGGAATTCCATTGCATGCCCAGAACGCGGTATGTCCGCTTGGTTTTTAATCGGCAATTCTTCTCCACTTGCAATTTTTAATTGCCACTCCACCAGATCTTGACCGGTAATACTCTCCGTCACAGGATGCTCCACTTGAAGACGCGTGTTCATTTCTAAGAAATAAAATGCATGATTCGCATCCACGATAAATTCAACTGTTCCAGCGTTTTTGTAATTCACCGCTTTTGCAGCTTCTACAGCGGCGTGCCAAAGCTTTTCGGCCGCTTCTTTCGGAAAATTAGGTGAAGGAGATTCTTCAATCACTTTTTGATTTCGACGCTGTACTGAGCAATTTCGTTCATACAAATGGACGACGTTACCATGTGTATCGCCGAAAACCTGCACTTCTATATGTCGTCCATTTTCAATGAACTTCTCTAGAAATACTTTATCGTCTCCAAAATAACTTTGGGCGCGCTTTTTAATCGATTCGAAATGTTGACTGAGCGCTTGCTCATTTTCACATTTCACCATACCGATACCGCCACCACCACTACTAGCTTTTAGCATTAATGGGTACCCAATTTTTTCGGCTTCAACAATTGCTTCTTCTAAAGAAGCTACCCCTTCTTCCGTTCCTGGAACGACAGGTACTCCTGCTGCAATCATTGTTTTACGAGAGCCAATCTTATCTCCCATTAAATCCATTGTTTCTGGAGCAGGTCCAATAAACGAGATACCAGCTTCTTTTACCCGTTTCGCAAACGTTGCATTTTCAGAAAGCAACCCATATCCAGGATGTATTCCATCCACCTTGGTTTCTTGTGCAACTCGTAAAATTTCATCCACATTTAAGTATGATGCATTTACAGCTGCTGGACCAATAAGGAAAGCTTCATCTGCTTCTTTCACAAAAGGTAGCTCTGCATCTGCTTCTGAGTAGACCGCTACTGTTTGAACTCCTAAACGTTTACATGTCTGAATAATTCTTCGCGCGATTTCGCCACGATTTGCAATCAATATCTTTTTCATATGTACCCCCTAAGATGTACGAGACAAATCTTCCATCTTTTCTAGTCTATACGATACATGAAAACGATTTCAAGCGTTTACTGCGGAAATAGTCAAACTACTCTTCCTACTTAGACTTTTTTGATAAAAATTTCGCAACTGCTTCATGGTGTGCAGGCTGTTCCCATAGCCGCGCACAATCATTGACTTCCCTTTCAATTTGTCCTTTTAACGTCTGGATATTTAGTTGATCCAACCTTCTCGACTTGTATGCTCGCATAACGGACGGGTGGGAACTAACATATTGACGAACGATTCGTTCCAACGCCTCTTCTTTTTCTCCCGTATAGAGGTCATTTGCCCATCCAATTGCATGAAGCGTTTTGGCATCATACGGCTTGGCTTCCAAAAGCACCTTAAATGCTTTTTGTGGATCAGCAAGCTTGTCAAAAAGATAGGTAGCTCCGCCCCAGCCTGTCGTGATCGCAAGTGAACCTTGAATAAAACCAGCTTTTGCAGTTTCGTGCATCACTCGAAAATCGCACATCGTAGCGATTTCACATCCACCGCCAACAGCATGTCCGTTGACTAAAGCGATGGTTGGTACAGGTACAATGGCAAGTTGTACTAATATTTCTGACATAGGTTGAAGCATGCTACGTGCTTCGGCTTCCGTTTCTAATGCATGAAATACTTGTAGATCTCCCCCAGAACAGAAAGCTTGATTTCCCGAGCCAGTTATAATGCCAGCGGAAATTCTTGTATCTTCGTGTAATCGCAGCGCAAATTCGCGAAGACCTTCCATTACGTCGAAATCAATTGCGTTCCGTCGTTCCTCTCTTTGGATGGTAAATAGTAAACAATTATGTATGGTTGAAATCGAATAACTCATTCCTAATACCCCCTAAAAATAAATAGAGAAAAAGGCCACTAGAGAGCCATGGTCTCTCTAGCAGCCTTTTTATAGAACAAATACTGAATTATTTGCTCACTACTTCTTTCCCTTTGTAATGACCGCATGATTTACAAACGCGGTGAGCCAATTTTGCTTCACCACAGTTTGGGCATGCTACCATACCAGGTACAGATAATTTGAAATGCGTACGACGCTTTCTTTTCGCAGTTTTAGAAGTTCTTCTAAACGGTACAGCCATTGGTGGCACCTCCTTACAGATCGTCTATTCGTCTGTTTGATCAAAATACTTTGCCAATTCAGCAAGTCTTGGATCCAATTTTTTTGTATCATCTTCGTCTTCTTTGGCAAGATCTTCATCCACCATATACGACCAATCTTTCCCTCCCGCAATTGCGTTTTCAGAAGTTCCTTCTTTAAACACTTGCATTGGGACTTCCAGCAAGATCGATTCTTCAATGATTGGGTCAATGTCGATGACTTCACCCTCTACTTGATGAATTTCACTTGTTTCATCCACAGGTTGATCGGACCAACTGAATATCTCATTTAATGTAATATCAAACGGGTATTCGACATCCTCCCATGTTCTAGCACACGGCAGAATCATCTTTCCAGTTAATCGAAAATGACAAGTTAATTGAGCTGCACGAACCGTGCAATGCCCTTTTACATGTACGGGTGAAATCTCTCGGATATCCGGATTTCGCTTCATCACATTGTCCATTTGAACAACCTCATCAACTGGCATCGCAGATTGACGATATTTAGCTAATTGATGAATACTCCATTTCATACGATGATCACCTCAAGACAACAAAGTTGATTATATAATGCAGAAAAATAGATGTCAAGATAATTTCTTGTCACTCTTTTCAAATCCCCGTATACTTAAGCAAAAAGATGTAGGGGGAACGAAAAATTGCGTGCAGCTGGAATTGTTGTGGAACACAATCCATTTCACAATGGACATTTACATCATATCAAAGAAACGCGCGAAATAACAGGATGCGACGTTGTAATTGCTGTAATGAGCGGGAATTTTTTGCAACGTGGAGAACCTGCCTTAGTAAATAAGTGGTCTCGAACAGAAATGGCCCTAAATGGTGGAGCTGATATTGTCATCGAATTGCCATATGTTTTTGCTACAGCCCAAGCAAGTGAATTCGCGCGTGGAGCAATTACATTACTCGATTCCTTGAAATGTGAAAGCTTCTGCTTTGGAAGTGAAGAAGGAAACACCGCTACCTTTCTAGAAACATTGCACATTCTCGACCTACATAAAGGCGAGTACAATGCCGAAATCCACCGACACATGCAAGACGGAGTAAGTTACCCGAATGCATTAAACAAAGCTTTTCATTTCATTCAACAAAAAACAGAAAAGAAATTAGTTGATTTATCAAAACCGAACAATATTTTAGGATATCACTATATGGAAGCTGCTGTAGCACGTAACAGTTCGATGAAACCACTCACCATTCAACGTATCATTGCAGGATATCACGATGATATAGAAGAAGGCGTGAATATCGCTAGTGCGACAGGTATCCGAAAAGCGCTGTTTGATCCAGATTCAACGGCAGATATTCATGATTATGTCCCTGATTCCACAGCTAAGCTTCTTCAAGGTTGGGAACAAGAATGGGGACTATTTGCAAACTGGGAATTATTCTGGCCTTACTTACGCTACTCTATACTTCGATTATCTAAAGATGAACTAAAAACGTTTGCCGAAGTTACGGAAGGCATGGAGCATGCAATCGCACGAGCGGCAAAAGAAACCACAGCGTTTCATGACTTCATGGAACGCATCAAATCGAAACGATTTACATGGACGCGTATTCAGCGTATGCTGACACACATTTTAACTGGTTTTACTTGGGATGACTTACACCAACTAACTACTCCATCGTACATTCGGTTACTAGGAATGAATTCAACTGGGCAAGACTATCTTAATGCCATAAAAAGTGATGTACCGTTGCCGGTTATCAGCAAAGTTGGAAAAACGACCGATCCAATGCTCCTCTTAGACTGTCAAACAACTGACATCTATATGAGTTTATTAACGAACGGAAGTCACCCCCAAGCGTTGCAACTAGATTGGAAAACACCACCAATTATTTTATAGCGTGGGACTAACTACGGGCTTTTCTCTTAGTCATCATATTCTTACTCGCAATATGACTGAGTAGAGACATTCGCGCCAATTGATATGCTTTCTGCGCTGATAAAAGTGCCTCCCGCGCTGAAAGAACGTCTTTACCACTACTTCTTTGAGATGTTAATATAAAATTTAGCACGATATCAACCGATATGTATGAAATAGGATTAAATCGCAAAAAGACAAACTCCAATTTTCTGGAGTTTGTCTTTTATCATGATTTCTTTTCTTCAAGCTGTTCCAAATAAGTAATGGCATCGTCAACAGTCTTCACTGGAACAATTTTCATATCTGTTCCAATTTTTTTAGCTGTTGCAAGTGCCTCTTGATAGTTGGACACTAAATCAGGATATTTTTCTTTAACAGCTGCTGGAAGTTCATCATCTGGTGCAAAAAAGATTTCCATTCCTTGGTCCGCTGCAGCGATTATTTTTAAATCGATACCGCCAATTCTTCCAACCGTGCCATCTGGGAAAATTTCTCCTGTACCCGCAACTTGGTATCCTTTTGCCAAATTTTCGTCCTCTAACTCATTTAGCAATTGTAATGTAAACATCATTCCAGCGGAAGGACCACCAATTTGTTCAGATTTAATAGTTACTTCTCGGTTTGTTTTCACCGTTTTATCTTCCATAAATGCGACGCCTAATCCAACTCTTCCATCTTCACCGGGGATTTTATCCAAGGTGATTTTTTGTGTCATTTTTTTCCCGTCACGCAAAATTGTTAATTCGATTGTGTCTCCTTCTTTTTTGGACGCTAAGTAAGAAAGTACTTCTTGTAAGGTTACTTCGCTCAGTTGATCAATTTGACGGATAGAATCTCCCGCTTTTAACTTTCCATCTGCAGCAGATTCGCCCACCACATTCACGACATATAACCCCTTAGAGGTAATTTTGTAATCAAGTCCCGCACGATCGAAAGCAACAATAACCGCATTGTTTTGAGAAGAAGACATCAGTTTTAGTTGTCGAAGATCGTATTCCTCTTCTGTTTCATCCGGATTTCGAATTTGGTTCGTCTCCACGATTCTTCCGTTATTTGTCACTTTCGACCACACATAATTGAGCGGAGTTGCCTTTGCGACGGCAACTGTCATCAAATGGAGTTCCCCAGTGTCGTCTTCATCAGCATTTTCCACGTGTACTAATGGACTCAACGGGTATGCGCCACCAGGTTTCATAATATACATATTAAGAGGAAAGTAAGAACCGAATAAAATAAGTAAAATGAGAAATCCATATCCAACTATTTTTTTACTTTGCACTATTTTTCCCCCACGTTCTCATTCTGTTTTACTATTTATTCTCATTGACAATAAAACGAGGTGTTCGATTGCAACGAGTGGTAACGCTATTTTTCATTGGCTTTTTACTGGCACTTTTTTTAGTACAACCCTCTGCAACCTATGATGGAGCGAATTTTGGTATGCAATTGTTTACGACGAAACTTCTTCCCTATTTGTTGCCATATTTGATCGTCTCGAAATGGTTTATGTCGATATTGTTCCAACATTCACCTGTGCGAAAGAATTTTTTCTTTTATTGCCAGTTGTATTTAATCGGGGCATTAGGAGGGTATCCAAGCGGAGCAGCAACCATTGTGCACCTAGCAGAGAGCGAGGTTATCTCTAAACCCCAAGCGAATCATTTGCTAGGTATTGTACATGCTCCCAGTCCTATTTTCATCATTGGCTATGTTGGAGCAGAAATTTTACATTCTTTCCAACAAGCACTTCTATTACTTGTGATTTTTCATGTAGCAAACCTTGTCCTGCTTGTATTTAGTTGGAAAACATTTCTATACGATTCGTCGAATACCTCGTTATTACCTTCAAACATGAAGAAGGAATCCTTTGCATCTAGTGTAACAAAGTCCGCACAAACGATGCTAATTGTAGGTGCTACCGTGATTTTTTTTACTGCCGTTAGTCAGAATCTGATCCAAGCTTGGAAAACTTCCTCTATACCTTTTACAGAAAGTATGCAATTAGCCATCTATAGTTTGTTTGAAATGACAGCAGGGTTAGAAGTAGCTCATCATATGAGTGTTTCCATTATCATCATTATCGTAATCATCCTGTGGAATGGTTGGAGTATTCATATGCAAGTGTATGTTCTAGCAAAAAGCATGTCACTTCGCGTGAAACATTATCTTTTTTATCGTATTGCTCATAGTATGCTTGTGTTTGTTATCTGTATTTTATTCCTTAAATAAAAATTGTAACTAGCCATCTTTCCAAGAAAAAATCTTCCCTGAAACCGACTAGTTACAATGTTCGTTTTACTCTGCAAATTTTTCTTTTAACGCTACCTCTACGACTTTTGGTACTAAATCAGAAATGTCGCCACCATATTTTGCAACTTCTTTTACAATGCTAGAACTTAAGAAAGAATATTGATTATTCGTCATAATGAAAAACGTCTCAATTTCTTCATTTAATACGCGGTTCATCGAAGTAATTTGCATCTCATACTCGAAATCGGATACTGCTCGTAATCCACGAATAATTGCATTTGCATTCACTTCTTTTGCATAATCAACTAACAGTCCGGAAAAAGTAGAGACCTCCACATTATCGATCTCAGAAGTAGCCGATCGAATAAGTTCCACTCGCTCATCCGCAGAAAACAATGGGTTTTTTGATGAGTTATTCAATACAACAACATGTATTTTTTCAAATACACGTGCTCCTCTTTTGATAATATCTAAATGACCCAATGTAATTGGATCAAAACTTCCTGGTACTACAGCAATTTTTGTCATTTCTTAATTCTCCTCATGGTGGTAAAAACTCAACGCAATTTGACCATATATTTCGGTTCGTGTACATCTAAAATTTCCAAATGTCAGCGGTAACGTATTTCCTTTATCATGTTCACAAACAACTGTTGTCCTTTCAGATAATAATGCTAATTCATCTAATTTTTCTACGAGCGTATAAAAGCGAAGTTCTTTATATGGCGGATCGACGAATAATAAATCGATTTTCTCCTCGATTTCCGCTAATCGCTCAACCGCTTTTTTCGCATCTAGTGGAAGAATTGTCGCACGTTCTAAAAGTCGACATTTTTCCAAATTTTGTTGAATGGTTTGTACAGCTTTTCTATCTCGATCCACGAAGTAACCATGATCCATTCCACGACTAAGAGCTTCAATTCCTAATGAACCACTTCCCGCAAACAAATCCACTACAAATCCTCCATCAAAATAAGGTCCAATGATATTAAACATGGATTCCTTCACTTTATCTGTTGTTGGACGAGTGTTTGTTCCTGGAACGGCTCGTAATGGTATTCCCTTACAATCTCCCGAAATTACTCGCATTACTTCACTCCTCGAAAATGGCCGTTGGCACAATGTTAATCCGGTTCTCTTGCTTTTCGATTTCAAGCAAAAACAATCGCATGAGCCATGTTTCTTCAATGAAAAATTCGTCTCCTACTTGTTCAATAGGCTGTGTGAATATGTCATACTTTCGCTCATTAAATACATAGAAATCTTCATCCAATGGAAAACGGAATGCTCGAGCTGCGTTCGTTACATAATAACCATTCTGACCTACTCGTGCGTCGTAACCCATTAACGATAGTAACGGTTCGACACTGTATAGGACTCGTCCATTATGAAAAATAGTTTTCATCGACTCTTGTTCCAACTGGTTGAAAAAAATCTTCCGCGAGTCTTCAAATACTAATGGAAATACCGCATCTCTTATCTTCTCGTTGGTTGCAAAAAAAGTAGTTTTTTGCCCTAACATTTCACTTATTTTTTTATCTAACAAAGAGGCACTCAAAGGTTGGTGCTTTAATTGTTGTAAAAGTGTCGTGAAGTTAGATTTTTGTTGCTCTGTGAAATAACCATTTAATTGCTGGTACATCTCTTTCGATTTAGTGGACCCAATCGGCTCATTTAGTAAAAATGACGTCACAACATCTTTTGTAAACGTTGTCTCAGCGGAAAAAACAAAAAGGTTATTAACGCTTCCTTCCAAGATAGCAGATGAAAGTTTTTGATTGTCATTTGGTTGTACAAAAAGGATTCGCTTCGATTGCTCTACCTTTGGAACAAAGGAAGTCTCTAAAATGGCTAAATGTTCCGATGCGAGAATTTCGGCACTTTCTAATTGTGTTTTCTCTTCCTCCGAAATAGTTTTAGAGGAATAGATGGAAACCGTATCATCTTTATACACTGCAGGCACGTAGGTAGGCTGGAAATATAAGTCTTCCACTACACCTTTTCCATCGAAATACACATAATCGATCAAGTCCATTGATTTCCGCCCAATTGCCGGCAGTCCAGTCAACCAGAGCCCACCTAATTTACGCTCGTCCGACAAATGTATTTTCGTATGAGAAGGTTCTCCATTTTTTAATTGAATAAACATTCCTTTCCACAATGTTTCACTCGTAAGAGCTTCTGTGATTGGAATTTCATAGGATAGTCCTTGAGAATTTGGTACGCCCTTATTAAATTGTTTCATGTCTTCTGTCAACCGTTCACAGCTTGTCGTTTCATCCACAACACACGCGCGATTTTCACTTTGCATTGGCCAACTAATCGTAATGTCATGGTCTGGAAGGTTGAAAAAACGTTGAGTAATGAAAAAACGCTCACCACGGAGCGTCAGTGTAATTTCTTGCTCATATGTAATAGACGCTCCATCACTTCCAATATCCGTTGAATACGCTTGATACTGAAAAAAAAGAAGGAACGTATTTAAAAATAGTAATAACAACACAAAGCCGGCGGTAAATTTCAATTTACGCAACCTCCAACCTATAACCCAATTTTATAATCATATTCTTTCGCTTTATCTGGTTTCGAGTTCTCGTATTCCGATTTAATAAATGGACGCATAGACGCTTTTACATCCTTTACAAAAGGTAATTTGCGCAGTTTTTCCGTGAGAAATTCAATTTGTTCGCGATCAGTGTACATAACCACGTATTTCATTCTCCGGGAAATGAATTGAACATGACCGTATTTCCGTAAAGATTTTGCTTGTTTTAAGTGGTGTACATAGACAATTAAACCTTGTCGATCTACCATATATTTCGCCTCATTTCTTCCTTTCAAGAATACCATAGCAAGAAAAAATCACGCAACCGCTCTTACATTGTTCTATTCGAACAATTTCCGTTATAATCAACTTATTCCATCATATTTAGGAGGAACGAATTATGGGTAAGAAGACGAAAGTAGCTGTTGCAATCGCTGCTGCTAGTGCTGCAGCATGGGCTAGCTCGAAAGCACTAACGAAACCAAAACCAAGAGATAAAAAAGATGCACTCAATTACGACACACCGATTGTGATGGCACATCGTGGTGGATCTAAAATTGCTCCTGAGAGTTCCTTATCAGCGTTTCAACAAGCTGCTGAATTAGGTGTGCATGGATTTGAAATTGACATTCGCTTAACGAAAGATGAAGAGATTATCGTTTTCCATGATGAATATATCGATCGCACTACGGACGGTTCAGGAAAAGTAGCTAACTATACATTAGAAGAACTTCAACAGTTTGATCTTGGGTATCATTTTTCCAACGAAAACGGACAGTATACGTATCGTGGAAAAGGCGAAAAAATCATCACGTTAAAACAATTATTAGAAGAATTCCCCCTGCAATTGATCAATATTGACATGAAAGACTCTCCTGAGGCATATGAAGGCAGCCTTATCCCTTCTAAATTATGGCGCTTAATAGAGGAAACTTCTTCGCATAATCGAGTAGTCGTTAGCAGTTTCTACGATGAACAAATCGATCGTTTTAACTTATACGCACAAAACTCTATTGCGTTAGGTGCTGGAGAGAATGAAGTACGCAAGGCATTCTCCGCATATACGAGTCAATTCGGGCATTTGTATTCACCTCGAGCAGACGTAATTCAAATTCCTGTAAAACACGGAGTCTTCCAGCTAGATCGTCCAGGTTTCATTCATTTCCTAGACAAACTGCAAGTTCCGGTACATTATTGGACAATAGACGAGCCTGAAGCAATGAAACAGTTGATCGCTTCAGGCGCAAAAGGTATCATTACGGATCGTCCCGATGTCGCAATGGAACTGCTAAAGGATATAGAACCAACTTCTTAATGACTTTGAACAACCACTATCAGGAATAACACATTCAAAAAATCCGATCGATTCTTCGACATTCAACGTAATGTAGCGAAATTGGTCGGATTTTTATTGTTTTACGCGTTGAGTCTTACACGAAATAAAATCTAGAATAGGACAAAAAAATAAGTATCCCGAATGAATCGAGATACTTATCATCTGCCACTAAGCCGAGCAAGAACAACTCCCACCGGTTCCACAGCTGCTACCACAACTAGAATCCGTTGCAAAAAACGGATTTGAAACTGGCACTTTTACGGAATCAGAGACAGTCTTCCCAACTAATAAACTGACTTCATCAAGTAAGTCTTGAACGTCATTTTCTGCCACTTTTAGTGCAGCAATATGCTCATCTATATCTAACTCGCGTTTTAAAACACGAATCTCCTTCATTGTTTCTTGATAATTTGGATGATATCTGCCGAACCTTTGAACTTCTTCATAAAGCTCTTTCATCTTGATAAAGCGTCTAAGCTTATCAACAAGCACTGGATTTTCATATACCTTTTCATATGCGTTGAAATAAGCTTTAACGACCTCTGATGAAAGAATCATCTCGGTTAACAGATCGGCTTCATCCATTATCAATGCCCACTCTGAGGTCATCATCATGGATCATCCCTCCAATCCATTCTAATCATAACAGAAAATGATTCTTTTTAAAGTCCTCGACTACTTGAAAGTCTGAAAATGGTATTTTTTCAACCCCAATTTGTTGATACATTTCGTGTCCTTTTCCTGCTACCACCACAACGTCATTTTCATTTGCCAATTTTAACGCTCTCTCAATAGCAGTCTTTCGATCAACGATAATTTCAATTCGATTGGTTGAAGGAAGTGTACCGACAATTTCCTGACAGATAACCATTGGGTCCTCTGTACGCGGATTATCGGAAGTGATGATTAAATATTGACTATAATAACAGCCGATTTCCCCCATCATGGCGCGTTTTTGTCTGTCTCGATCACCACCACAACCAAAAACAGTAATTAATTTACCCTGACAATTTTTTGCGCACCATTTGAGCGTTTCTTGTAACGCTTTCGGGGTATGGGCATAATCGATAACCACATATACCCCATTCACCTCTTGGGTCGTACTTCTTCCCTCTGGTAACGCAAGGGTGGGAGTGAAACAGCCAATTTCCTCTAACGAATAACCTAGTGCCTTTAAGGCGGAAATTGCCGCAATGACATCATATGTTAAATGTTCCCCACTGAAACGACAGTTTAGTTTCACTTTGGAATCGAGATGAACAAACGTCATATTTGTCAGTTCTTCAGAAATCATTTCGTAGTCTTCTACCCGAAAAAAACGGACATCTTTTCCTTTGTTTTGTGACGCTTGAAACCATGTATTATCATTGAAATCAACGACACATGTAGTGGCTAACTCTAAAAGTCGTAATTTTGCATGGATGTACTTTTCGATTGAACCATGTTCATCGATATGATCATGATTTATGGCTAACCCAACTCCAATATCGATGTCACAACCGTCCAATCGATAATTTTCTAACCCAATCGAGGAAGCTTCCATAATGAGTACAGCAATTCCACGATCCACACAGACACTAATCATTTGTTGCAATTCATTAGCATCCCAAGTTGTCATGTGCTTTGGAGCGTCGGATAGTTTTTGCTGATTTACATAACAACCATTCGTACCAATAGTGGCATTTGATACACCTAATTGGGTTAATAATTGGGAAATGAATGCGCAAGTAGTCGTTTTCCCATTTGTTCCTGTTACCGCAATGACTTTTACCTTTTGCGATGGGAAATTGCGAACAGCAGCACATGCATATGCGTAAAATTTCTTTGTATTTGGAACAATGCATACAGCCACTTCTTCGTTTTGGAAGAACTCGACCGCTAATTCTTTTTCAACAACAATACAGTCAGCCCCATTTACAATCGCCTCGTGTACAAAATCGTGCCCATCTACCTTTTTTCCATCAATCGCTACAAACATATCGCCTTTTTGGACATCTCTAGAATCGCTACAAATACGATTTACCTCTTGACGATAGTTCCCTTGCTTCCAGTCACATGGCCAATTCTTTAACAGCTCGGAAATAAAAACGATTTCCACCCCACACCTTCGAAAATTTGCTTGCATAATCTAGAAACAGGTTAATGTACCATATGAAATTTGCGTGCAAAGGGTCACTATCGTCTAAAGGGGTAGATAAATGATTGTTCAAAAATTTGGTGGTATTGCTATGCAAACCGCTTCGCATAGAGAAATGTGTGTTCAAAAAGTTATCGATGCAGTCACCGAGCATTCGAAGACAGCTGTTGTCCTATCTGCTATAGGGAGATCTCCAGATCCATATGCCACAGACTCTTTACTTTCCTTATTACCGAAAAAGGAATCACAGACAGAAGCCAGCGACTTAATCAGTAGTTGCGGAGAATTAATATCGATTGCTATTTTTCAACAATTGTTAGAACAGAAAGGCATCAAGTGTTCCTTGTGTTATGGAAACATGATAGGTATACGTACGGATAACCAATTTGGTCAAGCAACCGTCATACAATTAGAAAAAGAAAAGTTATTAGAAGCACTAGAGAAGGTCGAATGCTTAATTATTGCTGGGTTTCAGGGAACGACATTAGAAGGAAAAATCACGACACTTGGAAGAGGTGGAAGCGACTTAAGCGCAATTTACGTAGCAGAGATGGTAAATGCACAAAAAGTAATTTTTTATAAAGATGTTCCAGGAGTTTTAAACAAACATGGAGAGATGTTTGATTTTCTATCATATGAGCAACTTGAAGAAATTTGCGCGTGTGATAAACCCATCATTCATTCCAAAGCAACTACTTTGGCTAAACAATGGCGTATACCGTTAGAAATCACATCATTTTATGAAGCAAAAAAAGGAACCATCGTTGAAATGTGATGGTTCCTTTTTTACTATCACTCTTTAGCTGGTGTATTAGACGAGGAATCTTCTCCCAGCTCTCTTGAAACATAGGTCTCCGTGTACATCCGACCAAATACTCCAACGCCGGCATTCGTCATATCTTCGTCCAATAACGTGTCCCGATGATCGTCTGAATTCAACCAACCATGAACCACTTCTGCAGCATCATAATAGTTTTCCGCGATGTTCTCTGCAGCTTTTTTGTAGTCAATTTTTTCCGTACTTAATCGTGATTGCAAATCGCCGTAACCAGGAGATTCAGAAGAGAAGTAATGTTGAATCACCATTTCTTCACTATGCTGTCGAGCTGTTTTGGAAATAAAATAATCATACGTTAATTCGTCAAGTCCATGCTTTACTCGATAGATATTTGTCAGCGCAAACAATTGTTTTTCATTTGCCCGATCAATCGAAATTTGCTTTGCCGTAGACGGAACGGCTGGTGCTAAATAATCCCCAGCATACATCATTTCGTAAGGTTGATGTAGGACAAGTGTTTCGGCATCCATAAATCGAATCGCTTCCACTACTTCATCCTCTTCATCCACATAGACTTGAGCCAAAACATCCGTCATTTTAACTAAAATACGATTTTTCAAATCATCTTCTAACAACGTAAATGTATACGTATTGTTTCCAATAGAAACTGAAATCTCCGACTCAATTATCGTGGTGCGATATAAATCCTCTATTGTTTGCCCAACTTGAAAAGGTGATGCATTTAAACCATCGCCAGCTATATACACTTGCACGATTTTTTTATCTTTTACACCAATCATCATGTATTCCATCGATTGGTTATACACCCACCAAGAATAACCGTATGCAGAAGGGTCTACTCGATCCGGTTTACCAAACATTTTTTCGAAGCTAGATACATCCTTGCCAATGTATGTCGATAGTCCTTCTTTCGGACGAGGAACATTTTCTTCATCTACCGGAGTGATTAAATTTGATTCTGGGATTGCTACGTTACCAGATGTAGGAGCTTGCAAGACATTATTTTCTTTTACATTTGAATTCGTCAGAATGAAAATAACACCAATGATTCCAAGTACGACTAAAATGCGAAACAAATTTTTCAAATGGAATACTCCTTCCGAACGTCATACTACAAGTATAACCGTTTCAACGCTTTCGACACAATGTTGTCATTGCATCCATGACTAATTTAGACTATGATAAAATGGAAAGAAAGATGGATATAGGAAGTAAATAAGGAGGGTTTCTTTATGTATTTCGAAAATACTGGGCTTGAAAATGCAGCTGCTGATTTAAACCTATTAGATGACATTATGTTAAAACACGGTTTAGTTCGTGAAGGACAATGGGATTATGAGCGTGTAACGTATGACAAAAAATATGTTATTAAAGAAGGCACATTCTATCTTCGTGTATTTGGTTTCACAAAAGATGGTGATGTAGGTGCACATGATGCAATAATTACACTGATGAAACCAGTTGTTGGAAAGCACTATTACCCACATGGTGTTGAATACGGTGAAGAAGAGCATTTCCCAGCTCATTTATTAAAAAGCTGTGAACAAACACTTGCAGCTGTCAAAGCTGACTTAAATGCATTTGAAATTCACGCGTAAACGTCGAAGTTTTTCTTCGACGTTTTTTCATTTTCAATTATCGGATAAATGTCTATACTTAAAAGAAAGAAGCTTTCACTTTGATGGGGTGCGTATATGCCAAAATGGTTCAACAAAAAGTTACTCATTATTTTATCAATTATAATAATCGCAATTTTGTTAGTTGTTTTCATTCTTCCGTTAGCAATTCCAATCATTTTAGCATTGTTAACCTCCTTTTTATTAGAACCATTAGTAAAATTGGCGAAGAAAACGTTCAAGTGGAATCGTAAACCGGCGGTAATACTCGTATTCATCTCATTTTTAATCATCGTTTCATTGTTGGTTTATTGGGCGATAACACAACTCGTAGCACAAATCATCCAATTAGCAAAAGTCATTCCAGATTACTTTAAATCTTTAGCAACTGCATGGGATACCATTCAAGCAAGGTTACTTTATCTAGCTCGAGATATGCCTCCTGAAGTTGTAACTGCGATGAAGGACCAGATGAATGACTTAGTAAAAGACTTACAAGGCGGAATATCGAATCTGATTAGCAATGATTCTATTACAACATTGGTAACAGAAATTCCAAATTTCTTAGTCAGCTTCATCGTCTTTCTCATCGCTCTCTTTTTGTTTATGCTTGATTTAACGGAATTAAAGAAAACAGTTTTCCGTCATCTTTCACCCGCATCAGCAGAAAAAATGCGATTCATGATGAGTAGATTGAATTCAGTTGTTTTCGGTTTCATGAAAGCACAAATTCTTGTTAGTTTCATTATATTAGCAGCCAGTTTAATTGGTTTATGGATCATTGCACCGAAATACGCAATTGTGATGTCCTTGATTATTTGGATAGTTGACGTTATTCCTATACTTGGTTCAATTATTATCGTAGCTCCTTGGGCGATTTATCAATACGCTACCGGAGATGCAGTAATGGGCACGAAACTTGCAATATTTGCTGCGATACTTTTAATCATTCGTCGAACGGTTGAACCAAAAGTGATGGGTTCACAAATTGGTCTCTCACCACTCGCAACATTAATTGCGATGTTTATTGGTCTCAAATTATTTGGCTTCTTAGGTTTCTTTATCGGTCCATTGGTCGTCATCATTTTTACCACTGCAAAAGAAGCAGGCATCATTAAAACTAATTTCAAATTATAATCAAAAAGACGCAACCACAACGTAAATTGTGACTGCGTCTTTCTTTATTTCAAGGCGTGATGGTAGTTCCAAAAGAACGAAACGATAATGTAATTAAAAACCTAAGATTGCTTTGAAAACTGAGGTCGTTTCTCCGCCTTGGTAAACCACATATAATAGTGAGTAGACGATGACTCCTGTAATCGCGGTAAAAAACCAAATAATACTCGTAATTGGTCCAATTTTCCGATGACGTACTAAGTTGTTTTTATATCCAGTGTATATGGAAACTAAGCCAAATACTCCTCCACTAGTTGCCAAGAAAATATGAAAAACTAAAAATACCGTATAAAAAATCTTCATATCAGCTGGTCCACCAAATGCTGTATTACCGATGAAAATGGTACGGGACATGTAAATTATAAAGAAAGTTAATGCCGAAATACCAGCTGCTAACATTGTTTTCTTATGTGCTTCTACTTTCTTCTTACTAATGAGCACCCAACCAATTGCAACTAAAACAGCGCTCAAGACGATAAAAAATGTACTTATTGTTGGTAGTAAAGGTAAGTTCATCATCATTCTCCTAATTCAACAGTTAAATAGAGTTACTTTGTAAAGCTTGGCGATCTCTTAGTGCTTTATCTGTAATTGCATCGGCATTTTCTTGTTCACTTCGGAACCATTTAAAGAACACCATCGCTAAAAATACCCCGTAAATTATTTCTTGCACGACCTTCATTACAATACCACCTAATTGCTGATCTTCCACTACTGGCATGTTTGTAAATAACTCAGGTCCGGATATTCCAAGCGAAGCGAGTTTTCCGTCAGGAACACACAATTCCATCGCTTTTAACCATGCTGCACCACTAGAATATGTTTCGTACATCGCATTGTCATTAAAGATAATGAGTGCACAAGCTGGGGTAATTAATATGGCACTACCAATGATATAACCCACTTGTTTCAATCCACTAATTTGAGGTTCACCAGGGACATTATTAAATAGCGGCCACCATAAAAACAAAGAAGCAAAAAATAAATTTGCTGTCATGATAATATGAAGAATCTCATTTTGCTTTACCGTATCAAATAGTAGCGGAATATGATAAATCGAGAATAATGCACTAAATAATATTAATGCCACCAAAGGATTCGCGAACAAATTAAATAAGAAACGAATGACCTTCACTTTCAAAACTCGCTCCCACAACCATCCTGGAATTCCCATAATAACCAAAGGTGAAACTAAAAATAATAGTAACGCCATTTGGATCATATGAACAAAGAACAATATATGACCAAGGAGGTCTAGAGGCGAACCCTTAATCGCGTAGAAAATGACCATAGCGATTGAAAACTGTATCACCTGTTTCCTCGTCGCTTTCTCTCCATTTTCAAAAGCTGAGTATTTCTTGAAAACAATATATAAATACAAAAGTATAATAGCAATACAAAAAACGAGTAAATACGGACTCCATAATGCTTGAAAGCCAAAAATCGATAATGGCACGGAGACTGCCTCCCTTCCTCATGTATGTTCATTATAGCTTGTAACTAATGCGACATCAATGAACGGAAAGTGACAATTACTGGCGGGAGCACGTTTAGGAAAGATAGAAATGAAACTATTCTTTGCGGAAGTACAACAGGTTGGGAAAAGTAAATAGATTAGTCCGTCATGCGTCTTGAATATTTCAATTGAAAGAATAATGATGAGTCACCGCTATTGTAGGAAATAGATTCCCCGGAATTGACGATCGATTCTCGGGCATAGGTGATCGATTCTCTATCATAGACGATTGATTCTTCAGCAATGGCGATCGATTCTCGGGCATAGGTGATCGATTCTCGAGCGCAGACGATCGTTTCAACCGCGTGAAGAATTTCCAAATGTCTCACATATTCACTACAATTGCATAAGATGTCTCCACCTTATTAAACGCCGCATCCTAGTACGATTTCCCCCCGAATCCTGAGCTATTCTTACAACAAAAAAGACTGTAGACAACTCCATGTAAATGAGTGTCTACAGTCTGATAGAAGGTTACCCTTCTACTTTCATTATTACCACCAAATAATTGTAACAAAAGTAAGAACAGTGATAAATGCAACCAATGCTCCACTAAAAATGAAGAATTGAGCAGTTCCATGACCTTTGTGACTCATGTGCATGAAATAGTAAAGTTGTAATACTACTTGCACTGCAGCCAATAACAAGATAATCGGTGTAACTAACAAGGACGAGAATCCTGCATGAACCATTGTAAAGGCAATTAATGTTAAGAAGATCATGATAGCGAAAGTTGTTACCTGACCTTGCATCTCATTTTTGGCTTTACGGCGGCTATATTCATATTGAGTTTGTGTTTTCACATGAGTGTGTACGTCGTGTGCCATCTTAACCCATCACTCCCATCAAGTAAACAACTGTGAAGATGAATACCCATACTACGTCAATGAAATGCCAATACAAGGAAGCAACATAGAACTTCGGTGCATTGTAAAGATTAAATCCGCGTTTTGCATTTCGCAACATTAATAATGAAATCCAGCCTAAACCTACAATAACGTGGAGTCCGTGTGTTCCAACTAACGTAAAGAACGCGGAACTAAATGCACTGTGCGTGTAGCCAAAGCCGATATGAACATAATGATAGAACTCGTAAATCTCGAACCCTAAGAATCCAAGACCTAGCAGTACTGTAATTGCTAACCAAGCTTGCATTGCCTTAAAGTTGTAATTCTTCATGTGATACATAGCGTAAACACTTGTTAATGAAGAAGTTAAAAGTAACATTGTCATAATGAATGCTAGTGGCAATTCAAATAATGACGTCGTTGTAAATTCACTCGTAGCTGGTCCTCTATTTTTAAGTGCCAAATACGTTGCGAATAAACTTGCGAATAAAACAGTTTCTCCACCAAGAAATAGCCAGAAACCTACAAACTTGTTTTTACCTTCAAGCGTTGCCGTTTCAGGATGATCCGGCCAAGACTGAGGGGAGTATTTTGTATTAAGATCCATTACTCATTACCCCCTTTGTAAGATGGTAAATCTTCTTTGTGCACATGGTATCCAAGATCATCTTTCAATGAACGAACAGCCATAGAACCTAACGTAATTAATAACCCAATGATAAGGAAAATAAGTGTCCAACCTTTTCCTTCATCTTGATGATACATTGCTCCAAAAGCAGCTACAAACAATCCAAATGCCATAATTAAAGGAATGATGGAATTGTTCGGCATATGAATATCACCAAGTGGCTCTGCATATACCATGCCTTCTTCGTTTCCTTCTTGCTTTTCTATCCAGAACGTGTCTAAACCACGAACTAATGGTGTTTTTTCAAAGTTATAGAAAGGAACTGGTTGTGGAATCGCCCACTCAAGAGTACGTCCGTCTCCCCATGGATCGCGTCCAACATAATCCTTGCTCATTAAGCTCATAACAATATTCACTAACAAGATAATTACACCAGCAGCCATTAATACAGCTCCAGATGAACTAATTAAGTTAAACGTATCCCAACCTTGATCTGCTCCATACGTAAATACACGACGTGGCATACCAAGTAATCCTAAGAAATGTTGGATGAAGAATGTTAAATGGAAACCAATAAAGAATAACCAGAAAGTCCATTTACCCATTGTTTCGCTAAGTAATTTGTTCGTCATAATTGGCCAATATAAATGTAGTCCTGCTAATAAAGCGAGCACTACTCCACCTACGATTACGTAATGGAAATGGGCAACGATGAAATACGAATCATGTAATTGATAATCAAGTGGTGCAGCAGCTTGCATAACACCAGTAACCCCACCTGCAACGAATGTTGGAATGAAAGCTACAGCATAAATCATTGGTGTTGCAAAGCGAATGTTCCCGCCCCACATTGTTAAAAGCCAGTTAAAGATTTTCACACCAGTTGGTACTGCAATTGCCATTGTAGCTACTGCGAAGATCGCATTGGCTGTTGCACCCAAACCAGTTGTAAACATATGGTGAGCCCAAACCATGAAGCCTAAGAAACCGATCAATACAGTTGCAAAAACCATAGAAGAGTAACCGAATAAACGTTTACGAGAGAAAATAGGGAAAATCTCAGAGAAAATACCAAATGCAGGTAATACTAAGATATACACTTCAGGATGTCCGAAAATCCAGAAAAGATGTTCCCAAATGATCGTATTACCACCCATTGTGTGATCAAAGAAATTTGCTCCAAACATGCGGTCAAAAATCATTAAGAATAAACCGATTGTTAATGGAGGGAAAGCAAATAAGATAAGAGCAGATGCTACAAACGTTGTCCATGTAAATAATGGCATACGCATGTAAGTCATACCTGGTGCTCTCATATTAATAATTGTCACAAGGAAGTTAATCCCCGCAATTAATGTTCCTGCACCGGAAATTTGAAGTCCTAATGCATAAAAGTCAATACCATGTCCTGGTGAATAAATAGAAAGGGATGCATAAGATGTCCACCCTGCATCAGGAGCTCCACCTAGGAACCATGATAAGTTAAGGAAAACTCCTCCGAAGAAGAATAACCAGAAACCTAATGAGTTTAAGAACGGGAACGCTACGTCACGTGCACCAATTTGAAGTGGTACCACGGCATTCATGAATCCGAAAAGTAACGGCATGGCCGCAAGGAAAATCATAGTCGTACCATGCATCGTAATAATCTGATTAAACAGTCCTGCACTGACAAAGTCATTGTCAGGCTGCGCTAATTGAATACGGATTAGCATTGCCTCGATACCGCCGACTACGAAGAAAAGTCCGCCGGACAATAAATATAAAATGGCAATTTTTTTATGGTCAATTGTCGTTAAGTATTCCCATAAAGTTGCGCCAAATCCACGCTTTTGAGCAATCGAACTCACAATTTTAACCTCCTTCGTTCAAGAAAAATTATTTTTCAACAGATAGTCCTAGTAAGTATTCTGCTAGAGCACTTAACTCTTCATCTGTAAATTTCTTACCATTATTAATTGTTTCAGGTTGTGGCATTTTGTTACCTGGTTTGAAATATTGTGGATCATTAATCCACGCTTTAATATTTTCTTCGTCGTGTGGTAAGAAACCAGCAACACGGTTGCGATCACCAAACGTTGTTAAGTTAGGTGCAATTCCGCCACCTGATCCAGCACCTGAGACAGCGTGACATGACATACAGCTAGCTTCGAATAGTTCTTGTCCTTGAGATGCTGTAGCACCTTCTGCAGAAGCTGTTTCTTCACCAGTAGCTTTCATGCTATCTACCCAAGTATTGAAACTATCACGATCCATGGATTTTACTTTGAAATCCATCAAAGCATGGGAAGGTCCGCAAAGCTCCGCACATTTCCCGTAAAATACACCATCTTCTAATCCTTCTGATTTTTCATCAAAAGTTAAATAGAATGTGTTTAAGTTATCTGTATTCGCATCTAATTTACCACCAATTGCTGGAACCCAGAACGAGTGTTTTACGTCAGATGCTTTAATATTGAAGTACACTTTTTCACCAGTAGGAACAACCAATTCTTGAGAAGTTACTACTCCTAAGTCTGGATATTCAAATTCCCACCAATATAATTTAGCTGTAACATTTACCGTTAAGTTTTTCGCATTACCTTCTTGGTCTTTTGCAGTCATTCCTTTTACATCCGCAAGATTGTATGTGGAAACAACTGTAGGTACTGCAAGAATTAATAACAAGATAATCGGAATAATAGTCCAAATGATTTCTAACGTGTGACTTCCTTCTACTTGTTTAGGCATATGGTTTTCGCCAACTTTAGAACGACGGAACTTCACAATTGCAATTGCATAAATGGCAATAACAACCACGATTACAAGCACCATAATCCCTGTAGATAGGATCATTAAATCCAATTGCTCTTTTCCTACTTCACCAGCAGGCGTTAAGGTAGAAAGTTGTTCTTTACCACAAGCGGAAAGAAATACTGTTAACGCGGCAAGAATGGAGAAAAGACGCCACTTTTTAAGCCCTTTCATCATAGCTTAATCAAACCCCTCTTTCGTAGTTGAAATGTAATGTAAAAATGGTGTAAAAAATTAGCTGAAAATCGAGAAGATAATCATGGATACAAACAAAATGGTCATATAGTTTAGTGAATAAATGAACATTCCTTTTGCCCACTTTAAATCATCATCTACTTTAAATCCTTTGATTGCAAGTAACAACCAACCGATATTTAATGCGGTTGCAAGTATTAAAAAAACAATACCAAGCTTCGCCAATAAAAATGGCAGAGGGAATAAAAGTAAGATCCAACCAAGCATGGATACTTTTGTCCGCTTAAATCCTTTGATTACCGGCAACATTGGAATTCCAGCTGCGCGATACTCCTCTGTTCGTTTCATCGCTAACGCATAAAAATGAGGCGGCTGCCAAGCAAACATGATGAGGAAAAGTGCAATTGCGCCAAAACCTAAAGATGGTTCTACCGCTGCCCAACCAATTACTGGAGGAATTGCACCAGAGATACTTCCTACTATAGTGTTGCTTACATGCTTTCGTTTGGACCACATTGTATAAAGTACAACGTAACTAATGATACCAGCTAATCCCCATATTCCGGCTGATAAGTTAACCGAAAATAACAAAATCTCGCCTATCACAAGAAAGATGAGGGCAATCGACAAAACGGTACTTGGTTTAAAACGACCTGTCACTGTCGGCCTAGCTTTTTTGCTCGCCATAAACGGATCAATATCACGATCAATAAAATTATTCATCGCTGCAGAACCGGCTATGATAAAAGCTGTTCCGAACATTGTCAAAATTAACACGTCAAGTTCAGCTAAAAAATGACGGTCTGTAAATTGAAAAGCCAACCATAATCCAGTGAAAGCAGTAATGAGATTGGAATTGACGATTCCAATTTTAATAAGTGCCAAAAAATCTGCTATAAGTGTTTTTGTATCTGAATTTGATCCTTCAGCTACAACCATACTTCGCCCGTTTGACATATAACTCCTCCCTTCGAGTTTCTAAGCATATTCCGCTATCCTTACTATATCGAAAATTGATGGGTTTTTCTATGCTAAAAGGGGATTTTTATGAACAATTTGTGAAGCTAGTCCCTTCTATCTAGGAGTTGATTGCCTCTGCACATTGTTTTTTCCTGTTATCTTCGCTATTATCAAACAAGCAGGGATGTAATCCCAATTGTCGTATTAAAAGAAGGTGAACATGTGCTTAAAACACGAATTTTAAAAATTTTATCCGTTGCTTCTACTTTAGGTATGTTACTCATTTTACTAGGTGGAGCACTCGTTACAAAGACGGGTAGTGGAATGGGATGCGGTCGTCACTGGCCAGGATGTAATGGAGAATTAATTCCGAGTGTCATCACTCCAGAAGTGTTGATCGAATTTTCACATCGTGTCGTCACTGGCTCCGTTAGTATCTTAATTGTCTTACTCGCTATTTTTGCATGGCGGTGGATTGGGCACATTAGGGAAACAAAACTACTTTCTATTTCCGCTATCTTTTTCTTAGTTCTCCAAGCTTTAGTTGGTGCAGCTCAAGTGCTTTGGGGACAAGGAGATTTCATCTTAGCTTTACATTTTGGTATCTCCTTAATTTCATTTGCTTCTGTTTTACTCTTAACTTTATTAATCTTTGAAGTAGATCGTAAATTTAAGGCGGACCAACTAGCCATAAGTTCCGCGTTGCGAAAAAACACCATTGGTGTGGCATTGTATTCCTATATTGTTATTTATACAGGTGCACTCGTTCGACATACAGATTCAAGTCTTGTTTGTTTGGACTGGCCATTGTGCAACAATGGAGATTTTAGTCTCCCATCTAACATGTACCAATGGATTCAAATGGGGCACCGAACTGCAGCGGCGTTAATTTTCATTTGGATCGGTTTAATCCTCTGGCACGTGATGAAACATTACCGAAATGAAAAAGTTCTCGTGAAAGGTTGGCTCATTGCTTTCATCATCGTCTCACTTCAAGTGACGTCTGGAATGTTTGTTGTATTAACAAGTCTTAATCTTTACGTGGCTTTGCTACATTCCCTCTTTATTTCCTTACTTTTCGGGTTACTTTGTTACATGGTTCTATTAATTTCACGTAGTAGTAAGCAAAAAACTGACTTCTAAGACACGATTGAGTTGTCTAGAAGTCAGTTTTTTAGTTGAATGAAACATGTTAGTTTCTTATTTACATTTTTTCCATTTCAATCAATAATTCTCCCGTCGCAATCGAACTGCCAGCAGATACATGGATTTGTTTCACAATTCCATCATATGGCGCTTGGACAGTTGTTTCCATCTTCATTGCTTCGGTAATAAGTAAATGTTCTCCACGTTTCACTTTACTTCCAACGTCTACTAACACTTTCAGAACCGTTCCAGGCATTGTCGCACCAATATGTTGTGGATTTCCTGCATCCGCTTTCGCTTTTACTGGTCCAGTGCTTTCTACCGTGACATCTTGAATATCAATTTCTCGTGGTTGTCCATTTAGTTCAAAGTACAACGTACGCTTCCCATCCGCTTGTGCTTGACCAATCGAAACTAGTTTCACTAAAAGTGTCTTTCCTGTTTCGATTTCTACTTCTAACTCTTCCCCAAGCTTCATTCCATATAAAAAGGTTGGTGTATCAAGAACAGACACATCTCCGAATTGTTTTGTCGTTTCCATAAATTCGTCGAATACTTTTGGATAAAGGGAATAAGCTAACACTTCATGACTACTAATTGGACGGTTCCACTTATTAAATAACTGTTCTTTCAAACTCTCAAAATCAACTGGCTCAAGCAGTTCTCCTGGCCGAATAGTAATCGCTTTCCGATCTTTTAAGATTACTTTCTGTAATTCTTCTGGGAAGCCACCATATGGTTGCCCGATATAGCCTTGGAAGAATTCGATCACAGAGTCTGGGAAATCGATCGTTTTTCCCTTTTCTAAAACGCTTCTTTCGTCTAAATCATTTTGTACCATAAATAACGCCATGTCCCCTACTACTTTTGAAGATGGAGTCACTTTCACTACATCTCCAAATAGTAAGTTAACGCGGGAATACATGTCTTTTACTTCCTCAAAACGATTTCCTAATCCAACTGCTTTCGCTTGTTGTTGTAAATTCGAGTATTGACCACCTGGCATTTCGTGCACATAAATTTCAGTATGTGGGCTCATCATCCCTGATTCAAAGTCACTGTAATACTTGCGCACGTCTTCCCAATAGTTTGAAAGCTTCTCGATTTCGTTAATATCAGCTCTTAATGCTCGTTCTTTCCCACTTAACGCATAGTAGAGTGTATTTGCACTCGGTTGAGATGTTAAGCCAGCCATAGTACCAAGGGCTGTATCTACGATATCGACACCTGCATCAATTGCACGGCTATACATATAGATTCCGTTCCCACTAGTATCATGCGTATGCAAATGAATCGGTAAAGAAATGGAGTCTTTCAATTCACTAATAAGTCGGTACGCTGCTTCTGGTTTAAGTAATCCGGCCATATCTTTAATAGCTAAAATATGAGCACCAGTAGCTTCTAACTCTTTTGCCATATCTTTATAATATTGCACCGTATACTTCGCACGTGAATCATCTAAAATATCTCCAGTGTAACAAATAGCCGCTTCTGCAATTTTTCCAGATTGGCGTGTCGCATCAATTGCAACTTCCATTCCTTTAATCCAGTTTAAGCTATCAAATATACGGAAAACATCCACTCCTGCTTGAGCAGATTTCAAGATGAATTCACGAATGACATTATCTGGATAGTTCGTATAACCAACTGCATTCGCTCCGCGAACTAACATTTGCAACAAGACATTTGGCATCTTTTCACGCAACGTTATTAAACGATCCCATGGATTTTCTTTCAAGAATCGATACGCAACATCAAATGTCGCTCCGCCCCACATTTCAAAAGAAAATGCATCATGTAATCCATGCGCCGATTGTTCAGCGATCTTGAACATATCATGCGAACGAACGCGAGTCGCCAACAATGATTGATGTGCATCACGCATTGTAGTATCCGTTATTAAGACGTCATTTTGATCTTTTATCCATTTTACTAATCCTTCAGGACCAAGCTGATCTAATAACTGTTTCGTTCCGCTTGTTGGTGTCACATTCGCAATTTCCGGAATTCTTGGTTTCGCAAAAGAAGGCTTTTCCGTGCGTTCAATTCCTGGAAAACCATTTACGGTCACATTTCCGATATACGTGAGTAATTTGGTTCCCCGGTCTTTTCTTGTTGGGAATAAAAACAACTGCGGCGTTGAGTCTATAAAGCTCGTATTAAAATCACCGGATAAAAAGTTCGGATGTTTGACGACATTTTCTAAAAATGGAATATTTGTTTTTATTCCTCGAATACGAAATTCTTGTAAATTTCGATCCATTTTCGCTGCCGCTTCTTTAAACGTCTTCCCCCATGTCGAAACTTTCACAAGCAAGGAGTCATAAAACGGCGTAATAATCGCTCCTTGATACCCATTTCCAGCATCTAATCGAACGCCGAAACCGCCTCCAGAACGGTAAACCATTAATTTACCTGTGTCGGGCATAAACTGATTTAACGGATCTTCTGTCGTCACTCGAGACTGAATCGCGAAGCCGAGTAGTGGAATCTTCTCTTGCGAAGGGATTCCAATTGCATCTCCAAAGATCATTTCCCCATCGGCAATCAGAATTTGCGTATGTACAATATCGATTCCGGTGACCATTTCTGTAATCGTGTGCTCTACTTGTATACGCGGATTTACTTCAATGAAATAAAACTGATCTCCCTGAACTAAAAATTCTACTGTTCCAGCATTGATGTAGCCAACATTTTTCGCAAGCGCTACAGCAGCTTCACAAATTTTGTCACGAAGTGCTGGATCCAACGAATTAGAGGGAGCAATTTCCACGACCTTTTGATGTCGACGTTGAATTGAACAGTCCCTTTCATACAAATGCACAATGTTCCCATGCTTGTCCCCTATAATTTGGACTTCAATATGCTTTGGTTTATCCACAAATTTTTCTACATACACTTCATCTGAGCCAAACGCTGCCTTCGCTTCCGATTGTGCTCGTTCAACCGCTTCTTCTACTTCCGATTCCGAAGGCACAATCCGCATTCCACGTCCACCACCACCTAGAGCAGCCTTGATCATGAGTGGGTATCCGAATTCATTCCCAAAAGCTTTGACATCGTCTACAGATGAGATTGGACCATCACTACCAGGTATAACAGGAATATTAGCGGCAACTGCTTGCTGCCTTGCTTTTACTTTGTCTCCAAACATGTCTAAATGAGTGGATGTCGGCCCTATAAAAATAATGCCCTCTTCTTCACATCGTTTAGCAAACTCTAAGTTCTCCGATAAAAACCCGTATCCAGGATGAATCGCATTTGCCCCGCTTTTCTTCGCAATTGCAATAATTCCTTCAATATCCAAGTAAGCATCAATCGGTTTTTTCCCTTCCCCTACGAGATACGATTCATCGGCTTTGTAGCGATGAAACGACGACTGATCCTCTTTTGAATAAATACCTACCGTTTTCACTTTCAATTCTGTACAAGCACGGAAAATCCGAATGGCAATTTCTCCGCGGTTTGCAACTAAAATCTTTTGAATGGTTTTCATCTTTTCTAGCACCCCTAGCTACGAGAATTTTCGACTTTCACAAACATTGCTACATTTATTAAAATCCCCATTGCGAGGGATAATAACACCACGGAAGTACCACCATAACTAATGAATGGTAATGGAACACCTGTAAGGGGGATCAAACCAAGCAATCCTCCCAAGTTGATAAACGTCTGAAATCCGATAAGACTGCCAATACCCGCAGCAATCATTCGAGCCTGTGTATCTTTTGCTTTCATTGCTATAGAAAGTGCACGAAGCACGATGAAACCTATTCCACCTATAACGATTAGTGTACCCGCAAGTCCAAGTTCTTCTGCGATAATCGCCATGATAAAATCTGTTTGTGGTTCAGGTAAGTATCCAAGCTTTTGGACAGACTGACCTAATCCTAGTCCCTTTAAACCTCCTGCTCCAATTGCTAAATAGCCATTCACAATTTGAAATCCAGAGCTTTGTGCATAATCAAAAGGATGGAGAAACGCTTCAAGACGTTCGATTCTCTTTTCCGTAATGAACGTATCTCGTATTAAATATAAAATAGGAGATGCCACAGCAATTAATGCAAAGATAACACCAAATAGCTTGGCGAATGTTTTCCCTTTAATCCCACTTGCAAGCAAAATTGATAGCGTCACGAATAGAATAATTCCCGCTGAACCTAAATCGACTTCTGTGAAAACAGAAAAAAATGCAAGGAGCAAAACGGCAATCGGCGGATAAATTGATTCGTTTAATTGATTGAGCGTACCTTTCGATTCCTTATTTGCAAATACAGCTGAGAAGTAAAGAATCATAATAATTTTGGCCAACTCAGAAGGTTGTAAACGTAGAGGACCTAAAACAATCCACGACTTAGCGCCATTCACTTCATCACCGATAAAATGCACACCAAAAAGGAGCGTGAACATCACTAATAGCATTAATCCCATCATCGATTTTCGACGATAATGCTTGTACGGAATAAACGCCCCCAATAAAAAAACTGGTATAGACACACCGAGATTGAGTAACTGACGTTTGTAGAAATGATCCGGTGCATAGTCATACACATTCATTGCCCAAACCATACTAGCGGAATAAATCATCACCAGTCCAAATAGGCAGAGGCCAACGAACGTGATAAACAAAGGGTAATCAAAATGTTGCATGTAACGTTTTAAATATGTATGCATGAAAAGAACCTCATTTGAAAGATGTCTGTATGAAAAAAACTCAAACAGAAAAAAGTTTGAGTTTCAATCTATTTGTCTGTGTAAGCCTCGTGTAAAATGGAAAGTTCTTTTTCTAAACTACTTAAGAGATTTTTCCCTTGCTCTCGTTCGATTAAACCAAGCTTTACAGCAAAATCTATTTCTTTTGATAAGCCAAACATTTGTGTATCTAAGACTTCCTCATATAGAGGACATTGTGGCATTGTTAAATGGTCCATTTGGACTTTGATCAGTTTAGCAATTTTCTCTGCATCTTCCATAAGTAATTGCATGGCCGCTTCCTGATACGTCTGAGCCGATTTAATTTCCATGAGGACGCCCCCATACCTTCTAGATTCTCTTTAAAGTGTATCTTTGTAGCAACGAAATTGCAAGTGTCGCTTCTGTTACAAGGAAGCGTTATACTAACTATAGTACATAAAGGTTTTAATAGGAGGAGAAACAAATGGAAAGAATTATACCGATAAAAGGAAACGTCAAATATACCATCACTCTTGATCCAACGGTGTGGATTTTCGATGACCGTAAAATTGATTTAACTACGTATTTTGTGGAAGAACGTGTGGAAATCGATCCCAATCTAGCATATACAAAAGATATGTCGGCTCACTGGTCACGTGAAATCATGGAAGGTGCAACTGTCCCTCCGACGTTAAAAACGGAAAAGAAATACGAAAAAACAAAAATGTTAACAGGTACTTTCGGAATACTGTTAGAACCGTTTATCAAAAACGCAGAACCAGCAGCTGATGCAACACAACTTATTTTCGAAACAACGGATGGAATTGATCACGCCTTTGCATTTCAAGATTTGAATACGATTTTGTTACAATATAGTTTAGAGGGAAAACCGTTAAATGAGGATGGTCCCGTTTATGTATTGAAAACAGATGGTTCCAACCGAAACAATCCCATTAAAAATGTTTCAGCTATCCGTGTGGAATAGGAGGAAATCATATGCGAGTAAAGTGTGTGATTTGTGATACAATCGAACAACTTGGTGATGACACACCATATGCAAAAAAATTGCGAAATCGTCCCATCCACACATTCATGTGTGAAACATGCCACGACCGAATCGCCGAAAAAACAAACAAACGATTAGCAACTGGAACATTTCGTTTTTATAAAAGTTCCAGACGAATTGAAGAGGATTTCTAATGTCTAGCCGTGTCGTAAGGGAAGGCACACTTACTGGTTTGCTTAGCGGGACAATACTTGGACTTGGATTAAAGATGGTTGAAGTTACAACTAACCTTAATGTGTATACATTATTGCTAAACGTAGACTTCATTCCCATTATTGGTTCCGTTCAATGGAATGAAGTCATAGAGTTTGCTTTTCATCTCATTATTGCCGTAGTAATTGGAATAGTGTACATGTATTTACGAGGGAGACTAGAGCTGGAACGGTTTCGTTCTCTCCTGTTAGTTGCAGTTGTTCTAGGTTTTCCAACTATTTTCTTGTACTTTCCACTAAGCTTCTTAGCAATAAAAGACGTTCCATCGTGGGATGATTATGCTGCATTTTTTTGGTGGTCATTGATACATATACTTTATATTTTCTCATTACCAGTCCTGACAAGGTTGCTACCAAAACAATAAACTGAACCCCAGCACACTTTTTGTGAGCTGGGGCTTTTTTATGTTGCCTAAACGACAAATTATTTAAATCTATTTTTGTCGATAAAAAAATATCATGACTACCGGAATTGTATTAGAAAGTGGCCTCTATAAGCGGTCATCAGCATTCTATCAGCGCAGAACCCCATTCTATCGGTGCACCGAGTCTAAAAACCCTCTTTAGAGAATATACCAACTCTCAATAGCGACAAATTCAGTTCAATAAAAAGACCTACTCAAGTCAACTGACTCGTGTAGGTCTTCTATCGTTAAATCATTCCTTGTTTCTTTTCATTTCGCAATCGGATTTTATATAGAATAAGGATCAATGCTGCGATGATTAATCCTTCTACCACTGGCAAAAAGAATGCCAAGAATGTAAGGACCAAACAACCTACAAATAAGAATGTGTAGATGATCACATTTTGTCGTAGAGGTAACTTTTTCGCAAATCCTAATTTATACACTAATGCGGAAAGTAAAAAGATCAGCGCAAACAATACGTACCCAGCTACATCGTAGTTTGGCATAAATTCATAAATCGAGCGGGCTATGGGATACATATGTTCATACACAAACTGTTGCTCTTCCATTTAGCCTACCCCTTTCTTATGCGTCTTGTTCTGCGTATTTCTTTTTCTTCGCAAGACGTTCACGTTCGTTTTTATCTAAAATCTTTTTACGTAAACGAATCGATTGTGGCGTAATTTCACAGTACTCATCATCATTCAGGTATTCTAATGCTTCTTCAAGCGTCATAATACGTGGTTTTTTACGAGTAGTTGTCGCTTCTTTATTCGCAGAACGAATGTTGTTCGCTGCTTTTACTTTCGTAATATTAACGGTTAAGTCATTATCACGCGTATGCTCTCCAACGATCATTCCTTCATAAATATCTGTCGCTGGCTCTACGAAAATCGTTCCACGATCTTCTACACCTAAAATTCCGTATTCGGAAGCTTTACCAGTTTCCATGGAAACAAGTACACCCTTCGAACGTCCACCAACACGACCTTGTGCCATTGGTTGGTAGCTATCAAACGTATGGTTGATAATTCCGTAACCACGAGTAAGTGTTAAGAAATCTGTCGTATACCCGATTAATCCACGTGCAGGCACCATAAACGTTAAACGTACTTGACCAGAACCATTGTTCACCATATCAAGCATTTCACCTTTACGCTCACCCATTGATTCAATAATCGATCCAACATGTTCTTCTGGAATATCAATTTGAACGCGTTCTACTGGCTCGCAGCGTACTCCATCAATCTCACGAACGATTACTTCCGGTTTAGACACTTGAAGTTCAAAACCTTCACGGCGCATGTTTTCAATTAAAATCGATAAATGCAACTCGCCACGACCAGAAACAATCCATGCATCCGGTGAATCGGTTGGGTCAACACGCAACGATACATCTGTTTCTAATTGTGCTTGAAGACGCTCATCAATTTTACGAGCAGTTACCCATTTCCCTTCACGACCAGCAAACGGACTATTGTTTACTAAGAATGTCATTTGAAGTGTTGGCTCATCAATACGTAAAATTGGCAATGCTTCTGGTTGTTCTGTTGGACAAACTGTTTCCCCAACGTTGATATCTTCCATTCCAGATACCGCTACTAGATCTCCAGCTTTGGCTTCTTGAATTTCGATACGTTTAAGTCCCATGAAACCAAACATTTTCGTCACACGGAAGTTTTTCACTTTGCCATCAAGCTTCATAAGAGAAACTTGTTGTCCTACTGACATTGTTCCGCGGAAAATACGTCCAATCCCAATACGACCTACATAATCGTTGTAATCTAAAAGCGATACTTGGAATTGTAATCCTTCTTCACTGTTGTCAATTGGTGCAGGAATTTTATCGATAATTGCATCGTAAATTACTTGCATCGTTTCTTCTTGGTCAGCTGGATCTGGAGATAAACTCGCAGTGCCGTTAATACCAGAAGCGTAAATTACTGGGAACTCTAATTGATCATCATTTGCTTCTAACTCAATGAAAAGTTCCAGTACTTCGTCTACAACTTCTTCAGGACGAGCAAAGTCACGGTCAATTTTGTTTACAACTACGATTGGTTGTAAATTTTGTTCTAACGCTTTTTTCAATACAAAACGAGTTTGAGGCATACATCCTTCATACGCATCTACTACTAGTAGAACACCATCTACCATTTTCATGATTCGTTCTACTTCGCCTCCGAAGTCAGCATGTCCAGGCGTATCCAAAATATTAATTTTTACATCTTTATATTGAATTGCAGTATTTTTTGCTAGAATAGTAATACCACGTTCGCGTTCAATGTCGTTCGAGTCCATTGCACGTTCGTCTACTTGTTCATTGGAACGGAAAATTCCAGATTGCTTCAGTAATTGGTCAACTAATGTTGTTTTTCCGTGGTCAACGTGGGCAATGATTGCAATATTTCTTAAGTCTTGACGTAAATTTGTCATTGTTTCACTCCATCTTCTTTTTTCGAGTCCATAACTGTGATATTATAGCACAGATTTACAATAATTATCTTTATTTATAATAAACAGTTTATTTCACAAGTAGGGAGCAACTAATATGAAGTCGATTAAATGGGTATTTGTACTGTATTCACTCGGTGCATTAATTTCAATGTTTGCGATTGGAGTATTCGTAGGTTTACGTTCTATTCCTGGTGTTCTGTTCAGTATTTTACTTCTAATTCTAATCATGGGATTTGGATTTAAGACGAAGAAAAAGATGCGCGACGACGGAACACTGTAAAAGACAAAACGGTCACTCTTTTTTCTAGAGCGACCGTTTTTTTATTTTAAACGAATGTACTTTTCAATAATTTGACGATGAATACTTTTGTTGGCAATGAAAAACGTATCTTTGTCGACCATCGTCAACTCATTTCCACGAAGGTTTGTTACCACAGCACCTACTTCTTCTGCAATAATTCTTCCACCTGCGATATCCCAAGGATTTAATCGCATCGACATATAAGCATCTAATCTCCCCGTGGCTACATACACCGTTTCTAAGGCTGCAGAACCATAGGAACGAATTCCCCTTACATCTCGAACAAGTTGAATCATCCCATCGTGCTCAATACGCTTATTTGGAATGGACCAACTAGCATTCATTCCAACTAGCGCTTCAGAAAGATGCGCTTCTTCAAGGGGAGGGATGGGTTTGCCATTTAAATAAGCACCTTGTCCTTTTTCTGCTTCGTAAAGCTCCTCTAACATAACATCAAACACAAACCCAAATGCTGGTTTTCCATCCATGTAGATACCTAGTGAAATGGCGAAATTCCTTTTTTGATGGATAAAATTCATCGTGCCATCAATCGGATCTAAAATCCATACGACACCTTCAAGCGATTCCACGCTGTCTCCAAAACCTTCCTCACCCATCACTCGATGGGTAGGATATGATTCTTTTATTCGTTGAATGAAAAACTTCTCAATATCTTGATCGATGTTCGTCACTAAATCATTTACGTTCGACTTAGAAGAGATCCAGATATCCCCGTCTAAGGATGCACGAATTTTACTACCTGCTTCTATGATTAGCATTCTAGCGAATGACTGTATTGTGTCCGTTGTCAAAAGTACCACTCCTTCAATTGCTTCTAGTATAACGAAAAAATGCACCTCTTGTCGCAAGTGGACAATCGGTGCATTACCTGTATAAGGTGAAGTTATTGAACGAGTACATGGAGAGCCTCCAATTCTTCGTGAATCTGTTTCAAACGTAGAATACTCTTTTCCTTTTCTACTTCATCTCCACGTTGCATGGCATCGAAAAGACTAGCTAATTCATAATCTTGCTCTAATCGAAGCGCATAAGATTGTTTTCTCTCTAATTCATCTTTTCGAATAATATGCACGACTTGTTTCATGATGTACACCCCTTTTCTTTTTGTATATATCGGAATATTCCGATTTTTTATTATAAGTATATGCAAGCTTTTAATCTTTCTTACATGATTTTTTCCCATCTTTTCATTAAACTAAACGTAGGAAATGTGGAAAGGAGATAAATATGATTCCAGCTTTTACGAAATCCGACTTTGAGGTATTCGAAGTAGACGGATTAGAACAACGTATGCAAGCACTAACAGAGATAGTACGCCCTAAATTCCAGCAATTTGGAGATCGTTATAAAACTTATTTTACGGAAAGTTTTGGCAACGAATTTCATGTACATATTGCAAAACACCTTCGGAGAACTGTCAATCCTCCGAAAGATTCCTGGGTAGCACTAGCTCCCAACAAACGTGGATATAAAGCAATTCCTCATTTTCAAATTGGCTTATGGGGTTCTCATGCATTCATCATTCTGGCAGTTATTTATGAAGCAAAAGATAAATCTCTTATGGCCGAACGTCTATTGAAAAAGCTCCCGACGTTAAAAAAATTGCCCGCAGATTTTGTTGTATCCGGAGATCATATGTCACCAGAAGGTGTAACATTAAAAGATGCAAAAAAAGAAATTCTGGAAAGTTTGCTCGTTCGGTTACGTGATGTGAAAAAAGGTGAATTTGTGATTGGAAGACACATCCCTAGAGAAGAAGCTATCACAATGAGCGATGAAGAGTTTGCGAAGCTCATAGAAGAGACATTCGAAAAACTACTTCCCGTTTACAACATATTGAATGGAGTAAAGTGAACAGAGTGCCTCATGAAGTGCGTCAGCTTCATGAGGCTATTTTTTTAGAATACTTATTCATTTTAGCCCTACGATCCATGACTTCTTTTTATACCGTACATACAAAAAACCATGAACTAATGAATAATCGCTCATGGTCATATTGTGCTATCCACTTTATTCGTAAAAACAAACTCGTTAATCTCTACCCCCACGAATAATCGCTCCATCTTTCGCGTCTTTTAATTTTTTCACTGCTTCAAAAGAGGCGTAGCCACTTTCTTTTTCAAACTCTCGGAAAAGTGTTTTTTCTTCTGCTTTTGACGGAATAACAGATTGAAATGCTCGATACTTTGAAAGTAACGTTTCTTTCTTAATTCCTCCTTCAAACGCTTGTTCAATTGCTTGAAAAAATTCAACAACCGTTACGATTTCTTCCGTTTTCCAATCACTTGAAAAAGGATACGAATAGTTCATGTTCATTCCTACTTTCTACGTCTAAATTTGTACGTTCCATTTCATCCGAATCGAATCTCCTTGACTAATTATTCGATCAAATAGTTCTTGGACACTTGGGATATCTTGTATTAAACCGGTAACTTGTCCAGCCCAGCCAAATCCATTTGAAGCATCCCCATCGTATATATATTTTTTATTTGCTTCGCCACTTATATACGTTTTTAAGGCTTCATAGGAAGGTGTTTTTTCTTCAATAGAGAGAATAGTATCTGTCCATGCATTCGTTAATGCCCTTGCTGGTGCACCGATTGATCGCTTAATCACCGTCGTATCTGTTTCCGTCGCTTGAAGTAAATGGTGTTTATATGCTTCCGATGCGTGGACACACTCTTTTGTGGCAATAAAACGAGTTCCCATTTCTATACCTTCTGCACCTAAAGCGAGTGCCGCCATGAATCCTCTCCCATCTCCAATCCCTCCTGAAGCGATGACAGGAATCTTGACTGCATCTACTACTCTTGGAATTAAGACAAATGTTCCTACATCATCTCTTCCAAGGTGCCCTCCTCCTTCTTGTCCTACTACCATAACTGCATCTGCTCCTAGGGCTTCCGCTTTCTGCGCTTGTCTAACAGCAGCCACTAACACGAGAGTTTTACATGCCGTTCCTTTAAGTTGTTCAAAAATCGGGGCAGGATTGCCTCCCGTCATCGAAATCACAGGAACTTTCTCATCAATCGCTACTTGTAACATGTCCAAAAATGCACGTCCATGGTTTCCAATCGCAAAATTTACGCCAAATGGTTGATCTGTCAAAGTACGCACTTTATGTATTTCTTGTCGTAAACTTTCCGGATTATCTAAACTCATTGCTGTAATTTGTCCTAGACCACCGGCATTTGAAACTGCAGCAGCAAGATCTGCATATGCTAAATAAGCAAGTCCCCCTTGAATAATGGGATACTTAATTCCCAATAAATCTGTCACACGTGTTGAATAATTCATGCCTACCACCTCCTTTTTTCATTTTAACATGAAGTGAGATGTGCTATAATTCATTTGTTTTTTACTTTAGGAAGTGGGGGTTTAATACCTTGTCACAATTAGAAACACCACTATTTGATGTTTTATTAAAACACCGAAACCGTCATCCTGTTCAATTTCATATACCTGGACATAAAAAAGGAGCAGGCATCGACCCTGCTTTTCGTGATTTTGTAGGGGACAATATCCTCTCCATAGATTTAATCAATATTGCGCCACTTGACGATCTTCATTCGCCAAAAGGGGCAATTAAAAAAGCACAAGAATTAGCAGCTGAAGCGTTTGGTGCAGATCACACTTTCTTTTCCGTTCAAGGAACAAGTGGAGCGATTATGACCATGATTCTAACAGTTGTTGGACCGGGAGATAAAATTATCGTCCCTCGAAATGTCCATAAATCGATTATGTCCGCCATTGTATTTGCTGGCGCAGTCCCTGTTTTCATTCACCCAGAAGTGGATATTGAACTTGGAATTTCACACGGAATTTCTGCAGAATCCGTTGAAAAAGCATTAGAGGCAAATCCAGATGCAAAAGCAGTTCTTGTCATTAACCCAACCTATTTTGGTGTCGCTGCGGATTTAAAACGAATTGTAGATCTTGCTCACGCTCGCGATATTCCTGTCGTGGTAGACGAAGCGCATGGCGTTCATATTAAATTTCATGAATCCTTACCCGTATCTGCCATGCAAGCTGGTGCCGATATGGCCGCAACATCTGTACACAAGCTAGGTGGATCCATGACACAAAGCTCCGTCTTAAATGTCAAAGAAGGACTTGTTTCACCGAAACGTGTGCAATCGATTTTGTCGATGTTAACCACCACTTCAACGTCTTATCCGATTTTAGCATCGCTGGATACTGCTAGAAGACAATTAGCTATTCACGGAGAAGAAATGTTAACCGAGACAATCCGTCTTGCAAAAGATGCTCGTAAACGCATCAACCAAATTCCTCATTTGCGTTGCGTGGGGAAGGAAATACTCGGCACCTCTGCCACGTTTGATATGGACCCAACAAAATTATTAATTAGCGTGAAAAACTTAGGAATATCTGGTCATGATGCGGAAGAATGGCTACGTGAAAAAGCGAATATTGAAGTGGAACTATCCGATTTATACAACATTTTATGTATCGTAACGTTAGGTGATACTAAAAAAGAGTTGAATATACTTGTCAATGCGCTTGCACGAATGGCAAAAGAATTCGAAACAGAAGCAACAGTCGTCGAATCGTCTGTAACTGTTCCTGACATTCCACGTCTTGCCATGACACCTCGTGATGCATTTTATGCAACGACGGAAATCGTTGATCTAGATGAATCGGTTGGACGAATTTCGGCTGAATTTATAATGGTATATCCACCAGGTATTCCGATTTTTATTCCAGGGGAAATAATTACACAGGATAATATTGACTACATCCGATTGAATATCGAAGCAGGACTACCAGTTCAAGGACCGGAAGATGACCAATTGAAAAAACTACATGTGATTAAAGAACACCAAGCATTTTATTAAAAAAAAACACGTATTCCGAATGACTGGAATACGTGTTTTTAAATTGCATGAAATTTTGATTGGATTGAAGTTATCTCAAAGAGAATTTCGAGGATTTGTCGCTTTCTCAAAATAGTGAAAGCGCTCGAAAACTTCTTGGAACCGCTTATAAAATGAGCGAAATCGCTTGTAACTCTTTTTTAAAAGTTAGAATCTATTATTTCGCCTAAAAATTTCACTCCCAAAAAAAGAGCAGCTGAATCAGCTCCTCTTCATCTTATTGAACACCTTGAATTGTTGCGGGATCAACAAAACCGTAGCCTTTATCGCGGAATCCTTGAATGATGGTTGGAAGTGCTTCATTCGTCCAATCGCGATCATGCATAAGTAAGTTCGCACCATTGACTAAGTATGGTGTATTGATCATGATGTCCGATAATGCTGCTGCATCCATGTATGCTTTTTCCCAGTCGTACCCGTACGTCCAGTTCATCGCAAGCATGCCTTCTTCTTTTACTAATTGTTTCGAGTAGTCCGTGTTAGAACCAAATGGCGCACGGAAGAATATCGGACGTTCTCCTATTATTGCTTCAACTGCATCGCTTACTGCTAAGATTTCTTGTTTTTGCTCTTCTTCTGAAAGTTGTTTTAAGTTTGCATGTGTTTGAGTATGGTTACCAATTGGGAATCCCATCTCATGGATCGCTTTCACGACTTCTTTTTCTTCATCTGAATCAAGGAAGTGACCATTTACAAAGAAAATGGCTGGTACTTCTAATTCTTTTAGTTTTGTCGCCATCTCAAGTGCATGCTTGTCCGGAGCATCATCTATTGTAACAAGTACTGCCTTCTCTGGTGCATCGGCAATTGGTTTCAATGTCCAATTTGCTTCACTTAATTCATACTGTGACGTAATTTCTTCTGGAGTTTCCTCCACATCCTCTTCTGGAACTTCTACTGTGTCTTCTTTGACTTCAGAGGACGGTGTTTCTTCTGATACTGGTGGTTCGACAGTTTCTTTATCCTTCGTTGCTCCTGTTGAAGCATTGTCTTCTCCGCAACCGGATAACGCTAGTAGCAACGCACCTAAAATAGCGGTATTTCGTATGTATGTCATGCTGTCACATCCCTTTCGTATGCCATTTTACCATGGCAATAAAAAAAACGCATGGACGAATCCACACGTTTTCTAATATTTATTTTGATAAAATATGAATCGGATGACCCATCACAACTTCTGCTGCTTCCATCGCGATTTCTCCCAAAGTAGGGTGTGCGTGAATTGTCATTGCGATGTCTTCCACTGTCATTCCAGCTTCAATTGCTAAACCAAGTTCTGCAATCATGTCTGACGCACCTTGACCAACAATTTGAGCACCTAGCAATAAACCATCTGATTTACGAGAAACTAATTTCACGAAACCTTCTGTAGCATTTAATGCTAATGCACGACCATTTGCTCCGAATGGGAATTTCCCAGCAGCAACTTCATACCCTTCTTTTTTCGCTTGCTCTTCAGATAAACCAACCGTTGCTAGTTCTGGATCTGTGAAACAAACTGCAGGAATTGCCATGTAGTCTACGATAGACGTTTGACCACCAATAACTTCAGCTGCTACTTTTCCTTCGTAAGATGCTTTATGGGCAAGTTGTGGTCCCGATACAACGTCACCAATTGCGAAAATATTGTCGACACTTGTGCGACATTGTTCGTTTACGTCAATTAACCCGCGGTCTGCCATTTTTAATCCTAATTCTTCAAGACCCATTTCGTCTGTATTCGGACGACGGCCAACAGTTACTAATACGTAATCAGCTTCGGCTTTCTTCTCTTCTCCGCCAGCCTCATAAGTTACAGTTACGCCAGAATCTGTTTCTTCTACACCTTTTGCAGATGCTTTTACGACAACTTCTACGCCTTTTTTCTTCAATCCTTTTTTCACGATCGTTGTCATTTGTTTTTCAAATCCTGCTAAAATGTCGTCAGCGCCTTCGATAATTGTTACTTCAGAGCCTAAATTAGCATACGCTGTTCCAAGCTCTGTTCCGATATATCCGCCACCAATAACGACTAATTTCTTCGGAAGTTCTTGTAAGTTTAAAGCTCCCGTTGAACTTAGTACACGTTTTGAAAATTTAAACGATGGAATCTCCACTGGACGAGATCCAGTCGCAATAATTGCATGTTTGAATGTATACGTTTGTGATGATTTTTCATCCATCACTTTCACTGTGTTTCCATCAACAAAGTATGCTTCTCCACGTACTAACTCTACTTTGTTGCCTTTTAATAATCCTTCTACTCCACCTGTTAACTTTTTCACAACGCTTTCTTTAAACGCTTGTGCTTTTGAGAAATCAAGTGTGACATCGTTTGCCGTAATCCCCATATCATCCGAATGTTTCGCTTGTTCGAAACGATGACCTACAGAGATAAGTGCTTTTGAAGGAATACATCCAACATTTAGACAAACGCCGCCAATTTCTTCGCGTTCTACGATTGTCACTTTTTGACCAAGTTGAGCGGCACGAATTGCAGCCACGTAACCTCCTGGACCTGAACCAATGACGAGTGTATCTGTTTCAATTGGGAAATCTCCAACTACCATGTTTTTACGCCTCCATTAATAAAAGTTCTGGATTGCTTAATAATGTTTTGATGTGATTCAACGCATGCTGAGCAGTTGCTCCATCAATCATACGGTGATCAAAGCTCAATGATAATGCTAACACAGGTGCTGCTACGATTTCACCATTTTTAATTACAGGTTTTTCCGCAATACGGCCAATTCCAAGAATCGCGACTTCTGGATGGTTGATAACAGGTGTAAACCATTGACCGCCAGCTGAACCGATATTTGTAATAGAACAAGAAGCGCCTTTCATTTCTGCAGGAGCTAATTTACCATCACGGGCTTTTGTAGCTAATTGGTTAATTTCATCCGAAATCGCAAAAACAGATTTTCGATCAGCATTCTTAATAACTGGTACTAATAATCCTTTATCCGTGTCCGCTGCAATCCCAATATTGAAGTAATGTTTGTGAATTACTTCATTTGTTTCATCATCGAATGATGTATTTAATGCTGGGAATTCACGTAGTGTGCTGACTAACGCCTTCACGACATACGGTAAGTATGTTAATTTGATTTCTTTTTGTGCTGCGATTTCTTTGAATTTTTTACGATGTGCGACAAGTTCTGACACGTCCACTTCATCCATCAATGTTACGTGCGGAGCCGTGTGTTTTGAATGAACCATAGCCTTCGCAATTGCACGTCGAATTCCTGACATTTTTTCTCGTGTTTCAGGGAATTCCCCTTCAGGAATAACTTGTTTAGCTGGTGCATCTTGTTCTGTTTGTTCTTGCTCAGCAGCTGAACTATCTGTTTGTGCACTTTGTTGTGGTGTAGAGTCTTGACCGCCATTCATGAATGCTTCAACATCTTCTTTCAGTATACGGCCATTCTTACCTGAGCCATTTACTGCTTTAATGTCCACTTCGTTATCGCGCGCAAATTTACGAACCGATGGCATCGCAATAACGCGACCATTTGGATCTGGTGAGGAAGGAACTGCCTTCTCAGCGTCAGCTTTTGGTGCTTGATCGTTTTTAGGTGCTTCGGCTTGTGGTTCTTTTGCTGGAGCTTTATCAACATCTTGACCTTTTTCAGCTGTAGCTTGCACTTGTTCTTCTGCTTTTTCCTCGCCTTTAGGTGCGTCTTCGTGACCACCTTTGAATTGAATATCTTCGTAGCCAGGCGCATCTAAACGAATAAGAACTTGTCCTACTGTTGCGACAGTACCTTCTTCTACTAGCACTTCTTCCACTTTCCCAGCTACTGGAGATGGAATTTCAACAACTGCTTTGTCGTTTTGAACTTCACATAAAATATCGTCTTCTGCGACTGTGTCGCCTGCTTTTACGAACCATTTGACGATTTCGCCTTCGTGGATTCCTTCCCCGATATCGGGTAATCGAAATTCAAATGCCACAAAATTCACCCTTTCGAATTAGAATTCTAGAACTTTTTTCGCTGTTGCGATGATGTCATCTGCGTTTGGTAACCATACACCTTCTGCTTGTGAGAATGGGAATACAGTGTCCGGTGCAGTTACTCGAAGTACAGGAGCTTCTAAGCTTAGGATGGCACGTTCGTTAATTTCTGAAACGACGTTCGCTGCGATACCTGCTTGTTTCTGTGCTTCTTGTACGACAATTGAGCGACCTGTTTTTTCAACGGATGCAATAATCGTTTCAATATCTAACGGTTGCACAGTACGAAGGTCAATTACTTCTACAGAATGCCCTTCTTTTTCAAGTGCTTCCGCTGCTTTCATACTTTCTTGCACCATAGCGCCATAAGTGATAATCGATAAATCGGATCCTTCACGTTTTACAGCCGCTTTTCCTAATGGAATTGTGTATTCTTCTTCCGGCACTTCTTCACGGAATGAACGGTATAATTTCATATGCTCTAAGAAGATAACTGGATCGTTATCACGAATAGAAGAAATAAGTAAACCTTTCGCATCGTAAGGAGAAGAAGGAATAACTACCTTTAACCCTGGTTGTGATGTCATTAAACCTTCTAAGCTGTCCGCATGCATTTCAGGTGTGTGAACGCCACCACCAAATGGAGAACGGATTGTGACAGGTGCTGAGTAAGAGCCGCCGCTACGGTAGCGCATACGAGCAAGTTGTCCACTAATCGAGTCCATTACTTCGTAAACGAATCCAAAGAATTGGATTTCAGGGACTGGACGGTACCCTGTTAATGCTAAACCTATTGCAAGGCCACCGATTCCAGATTCTGCTAACGGCGTATCGAATACACGATCAACACCGAATTCTTTTTGAAGACCTTCCGTTGCACGGAAAACTCCTCCATTTACTCCTACGTCTTCTCCGAAGACAAGTACATTTTCATCATTTTTTAGTTCGACACGGAGTGCATCCGTAATCGCTTGAATCATCGTCATTTGTGCCATCGGTTACTTCGACTCCTTCTCCGTATAAAAGTCTAATTGCTCTTTTAAATTGAAAGGCATTTCCGATTTTGGATCATACATAATGTTGATCAAATCGGACACTTTTTGTTTAGGTGTCGCATCTGCCTCTTTAATTGCTTGTTTAATTTCTTCTTTTGCACGTTCGATTACTTCGTTTTCTTTTTCTTCGTTCCATAATTTTTTACCTTCTAAATAAGCACGGAAACGAACTAGAGGGTCTTTCTTTTCCCACTCAGAATCTGTATCTGATGTACGGTAACGTGTTGGGTCATCCCCTGCCATTGTATGTGGTCCATAACGGTAACATAGCGTTTCAATAAGCGTTGGACCTTCTCCATTTACTGCACGTTCACGAGCATCTTTTGTTGCTACGTAAACTGCCAATGGATCCATTCCATCCACTAAGATACTTGGAATACCTGCTGCAATCCCTTTTTGCGCGATTGTTTTTGCTGCAGTTTGCAGTTCGCGTGGCGTTGAAATTGCAAATTGGTTATTTTGGACAATAAAAATTGCAGGTGAACGGAATGCTCCCGCGAAGTTAATCCCTTCGTAGAAGTCTCCTTGAGAAGATCCACCGTCTCCTGTATACGTTACAGCGACTGCTTTTTCACCGCGTTTTTGAAGTCCAAGTGCAACTCCCGCAGCTTGAATGAATTGCGCACCGATAATAATTTGCGGTGGGAATACGTTGACGCCTTCTGGGATTTGATTCCCAACAAAATGTCCACGAGAGAATAAGAATGCTTTTGTTAATGGAAGGCCGTGCCAGACGATTTGCGGTACGTCACGGTATCCAGGTAGAATGAAGTCTTCTTTTTCTAAAGCAAAATGAGAAGCAAGTTGTGAAGCTTCTTGTCCAGCTGTTGGTGCATAAAACCCTAAACGGCCTTGACGGTTAAGTGAAATCGAACGTTGATCTAAAATACGTGTATAGACCATACGGCTCATTAATTCTACTAATTCATCATCCGATAGATTGGGATCTGCTTCTTTGTTTACAATTTCCCCTTTTTCATTCAGAACTTGAAACAATTCGAATTGGTTTTCAATTGTTTCTAACGTTTTGACAGGGTCAAACGATTTGGCGTTTTTTGTTGCCATATCAACAACTCTCCTTTAACTGTATTAAAATGACGTTGATTTTGTAGTAATACAACACGTTTACTTTACAAGTATACTTGATGGACAATAGGTGGTCAAACATTGTAAACACTAGTGTTTATTAATTTATTAATATAATAAATTTTCAAAGAATTTCAAACTGTTATAGTGTTTGCGAGGTGCTGTACTATAATAGTAGATGACAAAAAAACCTTTATACATACAGAAAACGACCTTTCTCAAGGTCGTTTACTTGTTTGATTCCAAACTGTTATATAGTTTTTCTTTCCTCGTATTTACTTCTTTAGTAGATGCATTAAAAGCTTCCACAGCTTTTTTTACAACATCATTTTGTTCATTTACTTGCTTTACTTTCTCTTCTAAAGTAGCTTGTTCTGTTTTATCATCGGGTAACATCGCATACATTTCTTCTGTAAGCGTCAACAACTTCGAGTAAGCCGTATTAACCTCATCATGTAATGTGTATCGCTCGGAAAACGCTTGTTCTAAAGCAGAAAGATCGGCTGCGTATGCTTCGTCCTTCGATTCTTTCACAATATCTTGAAGGGCTATTAGTTCTTTTTCAGCATCTTCCATCGATTGATTTTCTTTTTTCATGAAGGACGTGCGATCTTTTAGAGAAGCTTGAAGTTTGGATGTTTTTTCTTTTACTGCTTCTAGTTCTTCTTGCGTAAGGGCCATCACTTCATTAAATAACGCAGATTCTTCGGATTCCGATTTGGCTAATTTTTCTTGAGCATCACGGTACCCTTGTTCTTTTTCATATGTAGCTTCTAACACTTCGGTTACTTGATCTTCGACCGAATTACCAAGTGTACAACCAGCTAATAACAAGGAGGATACGATCGCCCCACTAATTATTACTTTTTTCATCATCTAACCCCCTAAGACTCTTCCTACTATAGCGAGGAAGCGAAGAAAATTCAACATTCTAAAAGTCGTGGTTTTTTATTTGCAACGAAGTGTGACTTCGATATACTTAACGAAGAACTGTGAACGAAAGGACTGCTCGAAATGATTTTAATGAAAGATATAATTCGTGAAGGGCACCCTACTCTCCGCGAAAAAGCGAAAGAAGTAGTACTCCCTCTCTCTGATGAAGACAAACAACTTGCCCATGATTTATTAGAATATGTGGTGAATAGTCAAGACGATGAATTAGCTGAAAAGTATGATATACGCCCTGGAATTGGGATTGCTGCTCCTCAAATTAATGTTTCAAAGCGTATGTTCGCGCTTCATATCGAAGAGGAAGATGGTGACGTCAGTTTCGTTGCAATTAATCCTAAAATCGTGAGCCACTCCGTAGAAAAAACGTATTTAGCCTCTGGTGAGGGCTGCTTATCTGTGGATCGAGAAGTACCAGGATACGTTCCACGCTATGCACGGGTTACCGTCACTGGATTTTATCCAACTGGGGAAGCATTTAAAATGCGGTTAGATGGATTAACTGCTATTGCGTTTCAGCACGAACTGGATCACTTAAATGGTGTCATGTTCTATGATCGTATTAACGAAAAAGATCCTTTTGCAGAAATTCCAAATGCGAAGGCATTAGATCGAGATGATTCAGAAGAATAAAAGAAAGCATCTTGTAGGCGAATCAAATCGCTTTCAGGATGCTTTTTTATCGTACTGGTTTCAAAGTACTGCAATTTGCGGTGATTAACTTTCATTTGCGTATGTTAACTTTCATTTGCGTATGTTAACTTTCATTTGTGTATGTTAACTTTCATTTGCGGTGATTAACTTTCATTTGAACAAGCATATAGGAAAAAAAGTAGTCAGTGTGACAGTTATTATGCTTCAATTGACGTCTCCCAATCGACTTTTCTCTAAGCAATGGAGATTAAAAAAAGTAGTTAATGTTCATATAAGAGATTGTTCGACTGATCATATGCTCTGAAAATGGTCTTAGAGGCATTTGTTATATCCGTGGTGTAATAAATAGTCGTTCCTCCATTAAAGGCGTGATACTTCAAGGGAATTTCTTTTGCATCGTGAAATGATTGATAGGTTACATTGGAAATATTTTCGTCAGTCGAGATGATAAGATGATAATTTGCTAGAGGGTTTCCTTCTCCAGTTCCCGTCCAAGACATTCCAGTGAATCCTTCTGTACCCTTGTTTGATGAAACTGAGCCAAAATCTTTTACATTGTATTTTCGAAAAAAGTTTTGGGTAAGTTCTACAATTTGAATTTCTTGTGTATCGCTTTCCAGAAAAAGCAACTTACTCTTATCTAATTCAGCAGCCACTACATACTGATGAAAATAACCCTCTTCAGAGAGAGCCTCTTCGATGGAGTCCGGTGAAAAGAGGAGGACAGCACTAATGAGTATTATCGTAAGCAGTAGTGTCCAGACAATGTAAGAACGTTTCAACCTGTCTCCCCCTATTTCATTCGAATAATTGGAGTCATAAAGCGCTCCACCCCAATATATTCAACCTCCAGGTGGCATTTTCCTCTCTGTCGATTAAATCAATCCTAATTTTTCCATCGCTTCCGTTAATCCTTCTTCATCTACATGACCCGTTACGTGATCTGCCACTGCAATTGTTTCTCGATGCCCATTCCCCATCACAACCCCAATTCCTGCTGCTTTAATCATTTCCACATCATTTAAACCGTCTCCGAATGCAATGATGTCTTCCACATTTACTCCTAATTTCTCTCTCAATGCTTCTATCGCATTTGCTTTCGAGCCGCCCCCTGGCAACACATCCACCGAGTAGTCATGCCAACGGACAAATTTTAAATGAGGAAAGCTTCGCTTATATTCTTCTTCTTCCCCCTCCTGACAAAATACAAGCGCTTGATAAATATCGTTCTGACCAATGATCGCATTGTCCACTTCTGGATACGGAAAATGAAGGCTACTTATAGCTTGATCAATAAATGGATGATTTTCTTTGTTCGCAATCATCTTCTCTTCATTCATTACGACAATTGGGTGTTGGCGGTTGGATGCGAACAGCTGTAACGCTTGCAACTTTTCGTTTGATATGGCTTCTGTATGAAATACGTCGTTTTTATACACAACGTATTGGCCATTAAAACAAACATAAGAATCTATTTGCAGTTTTTCCAACACAGGACGAATCATAAATGGGGCACGGCCAGTCGCGATAAAGATCTCGCTTCCCTTTTCTTTCGCTTTTTGAATGGAATGAATCGTTTTTTCTGAAAGCTGTTTTTTCGAATTATAGAGCGTCCCGTCTATATCGAAAAATAAATATTTTTTCATCTGTAATCCTCCAAGTATAGTGTGTTTAGAAGTAGGGTAACCTTTACAAAACTTGCAAAATTCCGTATAATAGTGTATAGGGAGTGATTTGCCATGTTAAAACGTCTCAAGAAGAAAATACTTAGACGATTAGGCGGCATACTCGGGAAAAAATCCATTGCGTAGTGTTTTTTGCCTCACTATTTTTAGTGGGGCTTTTCTTTTATTTAAAAGGCGTGCATGTTATTATAAGGAAAGTGATGTTATTATGCACGTGAAAAAAGGAGAGTAAGAATGATTTACAAAGTTTATTATCAAGAAAACATGTTAGAAGTACCAGTTCGCGAAAACACAAAAACGCTTTATATGGAAGCGGACTCAGAGCGTGAAGTACGTTTCGCTTTGAAAGATCGTAAGTACAACATTGAGTTAGTACAAAAATTAGAAGGTAGCCATTTGGAATATGAGCAAGCTAGTGTCAATTTCAATGTGGAGAAAGCATAACCTGTATGAAATTTGTTAAGAACGATCAAACAGCGGTTTTCGCACTCGGCGGACTGGGCGAAATCGGCAAAAACACATACGGTGTTCAATTTCAAGATGAAATCATTTTGATTGACGCTGGCATTAAATTCCCTGATGATGATCTGCTTGGAATTGACTACGTCATTCCAGATTACACGTACCTCGTGAAAAACGTAGATAAGATTAAAGGTCTATTTATCACGCATGGTCACGAGGATCACATTGGTGGAATTCCTTATTTATTAAAGCAATTAAATGTTCCTGTTTACGGCGGCAAGCTAGCATTAGGTTTGCTTCGCAATAAATTAGAAGAACATGGTTTATTACGCACAACGAAAATGACAGAAATTACGGAAGATGAAGTGATTAAATTCCGTAAAACGTCTGTGTCATTTTATCGCACAACCCACAGTATTCCGGATGCCTTTGGAGTTGTCGTTAAAACACCTCCAGGAAATATCGTGCATACTGGTGACTTTAAGTTCGATTTCACCCCTGTTGGTGAACCAGCGAACTTAACGAAAATGGCCGAAATCGGAAAAGAAGGCGTATTATGCTTATTATCTGATAGTACAAATGCAGAAGTTCCGAATTTTACTATGTCAGAACGAAAAGTTGGCGAAAGCTTAAACGAAATTTTCCGGAAAGTAAATACACGAATTATCTTTGCAACGTTTGCATCAAACATTCACCGTCTACAACAAGTGACGGATGCAGCGGTAAAGTTTAATCGTAAAATTGCGGTATTTGGACGTAGTATGGACAATGCCATCACGATTGGTCGTGAGCTAGGATATATTACTGCTCCTAAAGAAACATTCATTGACGCACAAACATTAAACCGTTTACCGGCGAATGAAGTCATGATTTTATGTACTGGTAGCCAAGGGGAACCAATGGCTGCACTTTCTCGGATTGCGAATGGAACGCATCGCCAGATTCAAATTCAGCCTGGTGATACAGTGATTTTCTCTTCTTCCCCAATCCCTGGCAACCGAATGAGTGTTAACAAGACAATCAATTTACTTTTCCGTGCAGGAGCGGAAGTAATTCATGGATCGTTAAATAACATTCATACTTCTGGTCACGGATCGCAGGAAGAACAAAAGTTAATGTTACGATTAATGAAACCGAAATTTTTCATGCCAATCCACGGTGAATATCGTATGTTGAAAATGCATACCGAACTTGCTGTCGATTGTGATGTAAATCCGGATAATACATTTATTATGGAAAATGGAGACGTTTTAGCTTTAAGTCAAAATGAAGCTTCTGTCGCAGGACGCATTCCTTCTGGGGATGTTTACATCGATGGTAGTGGAATTGGAGATATCGGCAATATCGTTCTTCGTGATCGACGGATTTTATCGGAAGAAGGTCTCGTGATCGTGGTAGTAAGCTATGATGCGAAAAAAGGAAAAATCGTCTCAGGTCCAGATATAATCTCCCGTGGGTTTGTTTATATGAGAGAGTCAGGTGCGATGATTCATGAAGCACAATCAATGTTATCTCGTCATTTAAAGCAAACAGCTAAATCAGCTGATACACCTTTAAGTGAATGGAAAACAGAAATCATTGAAACGCTAAGTCCTTATTTGTTTGAAAAAACAAAACGTCGTCCAATGATTTTACCGGTCATTATGGAAGTTTAATCGAAACTGTAAATGAGTGAAGAAATTCACTTGTTTACAGTTTTTTTATTGCTCTGGCATTTAACAAAAGAAAGTATTAAATCCCCAACGATTTCAATCGTTCTTTTTGCTTGTAAATAGCCAGTCAAAAATTTACCGAGCTCAATGATTAGTTAACACAACTCTCCTTCTATTAGCGGTGGCCAATTCTCTATCAACTCCAATGACATTCTATCAGCGGTGGCACGTTTTCTATTAGCGCAAACGCGACTTCTATCCGTGCAACCCTCGCTTACCACTTCCCTCTATTTCATGTGCCAAAATCTCCTGAAACATGCATAATAAAAACCGTTGGAACAACGAGTGTCCCAACGGCTTCATTTAGTTTAATGCTTTCTTTTCAAAGCGGATGATATCTGCATCAGCACCTATGACAATCATGATGTCATGTAGTTGAATTGGTTCATCTGCTTGCGGAGAAACGATAATGTCTTCTCCACGCTTAATTGCCACGATATTAATTCCATATTTCGCACGGATGTCTAAATCCAAAATAGTGGATCCCGCGAGTAGTTCATTCGCTTTGATCTCCATAATGGAATGTTCATCTGATAACTCTAAATAATCTAAAACGTTGTTCGACATGATATTGTTTGCAATACGAATACCCATATCACGTTCGGGATGGACAACTTGGTCCGCACCTATTTTGCGCAACACTTTTTCATGGTAGTCGTTTTGCGCCTTGACCGTGATTTTATTTACACCAATTTCTTTCAACATTAATGTGGTTAAAATACTGGATTGAATGTCTTCACCGATCGCAACAATTACGTGATCAAAATTACGGATTCCGAGTGATTTTAACACGGACTCATCTGTGGTATCTGCCACGACCGCTTGTGTCGCGATTGATGCAAATTCATCAACACGATCTGGGAATTTATCAATCGCCATAACATCTCCACCTTGAGAGATTAGCTCACGCACGATACTTCCACCAAATCGTCCTAGTCCTATAACTACAAATTCTTTTTTCATACGTTCCCTCCGCATTTTCGGAATGGAGTTAGTTTACCATAACTTGATAGAAAACGCCTACCTCATTCTTCGGCAAATTGAGATAACACAAGTTTGTGGTAATGCCCCTTGTTTTCCATTAAGGATTCGTGCGTACCTGATTCTAAAATCGTCCCATGCTCTAATACGACAATTTGATCCGCTTCACGAATAGTGGAAAGACGATGGGCAATCATGATCGCTGTGCGATCTTTAAGTAACGTTTTTAATGCTTCTTGAATTTGAATTTCGGTTTCTGTATCAATAGAAGCTGTTGCTTCATCTAAAATAAGAATTCTTGGGTCTGCTAGTAATGCTCGTGCGAAGGAAAGAAGTTGACGTTCTCCAACGGAAAGAATATTCCCTCGTTCTTCCACTTCTGTTCCATAGCCATTTGGAAGTTTGGCAATAAACCGATCTGCCCCAACAGCTTCGGCAGCTCGAATGACTTCCTCATCGGTTGCAGCTGGATTTCCAAATCGTATGTTTTCCATTATTGTCCCTGAAAAGATAAATGTTTCCTGCAAGACAATACTAATTTTTGAGCGGAGCGAAGAAAGTGAAATGTCTCGAATCGGAATTCCATCGATTCTTACTTCCCCTGCAGTAGCGTCATAAAAACGAGCAACTAAATTCGCAATCGTCGTTTTACCAGAGCCTGTATGCCCAACTAAAGCGATTGTTTCTCCTGCATGCATTTTAAGGGAGATACCCTTTAAAGCAAGTCGATTCGCTTCGTAGCCAAATTCCACGTCAGTGAATACAACTTCGCCTTTCATCTCTTCTAGCTCAATTGCATCTTCTTTTTCATCCACTAGAGGTTTCTCATCTAAGAATTCAAAAATTCGTTCTGACGAGGCCATCCCCATTAATAATTGATTGTACACTTGACCAAGTCTTGAAATTGGCTCCCAAAACATCCCTAAATAGAACGCGAAAGAGACGAACTCTCCCAGATCTAAACCATTTCTGCTAATTAAATACGCACCAAAAATAATAAGCACGGCAGACCCTACAGCATTTGTCATTTCCACAAACGGACGGAACATGGAGTTTTTCTTTGTGGCAGTTTTCCATGACTCATAGCTTTCCTCGTTAATCCCGTGGAAAAATGCCATGTTCTCATTTTCCTGCGTAAATGCTTGTGTAATTCTCATTCCTTGAATACTTTCATTTAAATGGGAATTAATCTTTGCCTGTTTTAATCGCACATCTTGCCAAGACCGTCGAATATTTTTTCGCAGTTTTGTAGAAATCCAAAACATGATCGGAAGAATGACGAGAACAGCCAATGCTAGAGGTGGACTCAAAGTGAATAAAATCACGGTGATGCCGACGAGCATTAACATATCCATTAAAAGGTTAATAACACCATTTGTAAAAAGCTCTTGTAACGAATTAATATCATTCATGATTCGAACAAGAATGGAACCAGCGGATCGCTGATCGAAAAAGCGATGGGATAATCCTTGCACGTGGGTGAATAAATGCTTTCGTAAATCATAAATCACATTTTGTCCAAGTTCATTCATCCATTCAATCCGGTACCTATTCGCAATCGTGTTAATGATAAAAAGAACAGCGATTGACGACACGAGAATTGTAAGCATTTTTACATCTTTTTGTTGTAGAGCTTGGTTAATCACATATACCCCGATCATTATGGGGATTGCTAGTCGAATCGCGGTTGTTAATAGAACAGCGATTATTGCTTTTGGCAAAAGCGTTTTGGAATAGGCTTTCATATACGTAAATAACCGCATCAGTTGTTTCCAGTTAAATGGTGCATCGATTGCTTCATCTGTCGAATAGCGGAATCGTTGCAGTACTGTTGGATGTACTTGTTTTGTCAATGTTACTCCCCCCTTACCTGTTTACTGCGGATAATTGGTCCTTATATTGAATTTCATAAATTCGTTTATATAGTCCTTCTTGAGGTATTAACGATTCATGGGTGCCTTTTGCCACCATTTTCCCATTATCGAGAACAATAATTTCATCCGCATGTTTTACGGAGGAAATACGATGAGCAATGATGAAAGTCGTTCTACCCTTCATGACCTCTTCTAGCGCTTGTTGAATATGTCTTTCTGTCTTCATATCCACTGCGCTAGTTGCGTCGTCCAATACGAGAATCGTTGGATTTTGGCAAAGAGCTCGTGCTATAGCGATCCGTTGCTTTTGACCACCAGAAAGCCCTAGACCTCTTTCTCCCAACATCGTGTCATATCCTTTTGGCAATTCCATGATAAAGTCATGCGCGTTTGCACGCTTTGCTGATTCGATAATCTCTTCCAGCGTTGCTTCAGGTCTGCCATAAGAAATGTTCGCTTTAATCGAAGAAGAGAACAAGAATGACTCTTGTAACACATATCCAATAGATCGGCGTAATGTGTTTAAGGAATAATCAGCTAATGGTTTTCCGTCAATCAAAATAGTTCCATCCGTTGGTTCATAAAATCGGCTCAGTAACTGAGTAAATGTTGTTTTCCCGGATCCAGTCGCACCGATAATACCTACTTTTTTGCCTGCGGTTACATGAAGAGATAGGTTCTCAAGCGCTACATCATCCTCTTCACGATATTGCATCGTCACGTCATCGAAAAGAACTTCTCCTTCCATAGACTCAACGTCTATTGCATGCTCCTTCGTTTTAATAGGCTCAGGAGCTTCCAAAATTTCGAGTAGTCGCTCACCAGAAGCTTTCGATTGGGAGAATAAATTCACCGTAAATCCTAAATTCATAATAGGGAAAATTATGTAGCTTAATAGGCTATAAAAAGCGACCAATTCCCCGACTGCAAGAGTGTCGTTCATCACTAAGTAACCGCCATAGCCGAACAAAAACACGATACTTACATTTCCTAAGAATTCCATTAACGGGAAGTACTTTGCCCATATCATTGTCGTATCTAAGTAATTATCGCGATAATTCCCATTAGAATCGTTAAACTTATCTGTCTGAAACGATTCACGAGATAACGACTTTACCGTATTGATACCACTAATATTTTCCTGCACATTTGTATTTAATTTTCCAAACGATTTCCGAATCCCTCGAAATGCTGGATGTACCAGTTTTTCAAATCGCATAACAGCCACGACTAGTAGTGGCATAGACAATAACGACACTATGGTTAAAGAAACGGAGTAATACAACATAACGCCAATACTAACTGTCACTAAAAAGACGATCCGGCTTAACTCGACAAATCCAAAGGATAAAAAGAATCGAAACCCTTCTACATCGGCAGTTAAGCGTGACATTAAATCGCCTGTTTTCGCATTATCATAATAAGAAAACGGCAAACGTTGTAATTTTGAGTACAACGAATTTCGAAGTTCAAATACCGATTTAATCCCAAACATATCGCCAGCGTATTGACCGATATACGTGGCAACGCCTTTTATTACCATTAAACCAATAAACGTCATCGCAAGTGGAACGGCTAATTGATATTCTCCACCAGTAATAACACGGTCAATGGTTTGTTGAAGAATAATTGGATAACTTACGGTAATGATTAATGTCACAATTAACATCCCGATTGCAACGCAAAATAACCGTTTGTATGGCCAATAATATTCTTTCAATTTTTTGAAAACTTCCAAGATAATACCCCCTTCAAACAAACATAACACTTACTATAAACTAGGACTTTAGTAATTACGTCAGACTATAGTCTCAAATTGTTCGACATCCGAAATTTTCGACATTAAAATCATATAAAATAAGTCCTGTAACGACGTTCACAAGTCTCCACGAGCTCCTCAAAAGGTTACTCGGCTTCTCTTGAACAAAAAAACTCTCTCCAATTCACTGGAAAGAGCTTTAGAAATTATTTTTTCATTTCGTCTAGTACACGATTCACACGTTTTTCGAGCATTTTCATACCACTTCCACCTGCTTGGAAGTGTCGCAGCTGCCCATCTTTATCAAATACATAATAAGCTGGGACATATTGATTGTCGAATGCGTCTGTTAAGGACATTTCATTATCAACAAAAATGGGTTGGGTGATATCGTGAGCTGCTGCTACACGTTCAATTTCATCGATGTCCATGTCTTTTTCAGAACGTGGCATATGAACTGCGATAACATTTAAATCTTGTTTGTATTGATCTCGAAAAGCATTCACTTCTGGCATTGCTTCTTTACATAACCCGCAACTAATGGACCAAAAGTGAATAAGTGTCGGTTTCGATCCGACTAAATCTGCTTTTGTCACTTTTCCATTTAACCAAGTTGTAGCACCTGTTAACTCAGGCATAGGTGTTCGAAGTCGCATAGGTGTTCCTCCTTTTCGTAAAAAAATCCCCAAGTAACGATCGCCACTTGGGGAATTTCTCGCTACATTCTATTATAGTGTTTTTTGACCTGGACGCCAATTCGCAGGGCATAGTCCACCTGTTTGAAGTGCTTGTAATACACGTAACGTTTCATCTACATCGCGGCCAATGTTGTTATGGAATACTGTTTGGTATTGTAGTTCCCCTTCTGGGTTAATAATATATAAACCACGAAGAGCAATACCTTCTTCTTCAATTAACACACCGTACTCACGCGAAATGGCATGATTAGTATCTGCAGCTAATGGATACTTTAACTCTCCAAGGCCATTGTCTTGACGAGCAGTATTAATCCAAGCTAAATGTGTATGAATTGTATCTGTCGATACGCCAATGATTTCTGCATCTAAATCTTCGAATTCATCGTAACGATCGCTCATTGCTGTAATTTCAGTCGGACAAACAAATGTAAAGTCCATCGGATAGAAAAATAATACGGTCCACTTATCTTGTTTCATGTTTTCTTCTAAACTTACTTTACCAAATGATTTGTCAGCCATTACTGCGTCCATTGTAAAACGTGGCGCTTGTTTTCCTACCATTCTTTCCATTAAAATTACCTCCAAATTTCGATTCGTTTTCACCTTATATGCAAAAACAACACAAATGTAAGAATACCAAACTCATGATTTGTTATCAAATATCCTGCTGAAACTTGTTTGACTATCCACCAAAGTGGTACATGTTAGATAAGAACATTTATCAAAATGAAAGGAGGGTTCGCATGTCGAAAGAAACGACACTTACTCCACTACATATTAAAGATGGATATATGACATTTTTATTCCCATTTTCCTATAAGAAATTAAAAAAACAGGAGCTAATAGATGAGATAAAGCATCATGGTTTTACTTTTTTCACATTAGACCAAAAGGAGCTGGAGTCCAACTTTTACAATGGAGAAATTACAATTAGTCATGAAGAATTAGATCAGTATTTCCTGCCATTTTTAGAAAGTAAGTTATTTCCGAAAGAAGACAATGCGGAAGGTTTTTTGCGTTTTTCAAAACCTTTTTTCGAAACAGCCTCTTTACAAAAAGACGAAGAATCATTCGCTTTTTCCATCTTTAGTATGGATATTATAGTATGCCCGTTTGATATTGGTTTTATTACGATTCGTTTGAAAATGGAAGAATCACACGAGTTAAGTTCAACATTAAATTTCATGAATCATTTTCGTGTGCTCGATTCAAAATTGGAAGAAGAAAAAGGCGCAACTATTAAAAGAGATGGCCAACAGTTCTCCTCTATGCATCAATTTATTTTCGATCACTTAACGACGTTTATTCAACCGTTTTTAGTTCATGATGAATCACGTGCGGGATACTTTGGCAGTCTTCCCTTTTTTGAGGACGAACGGATGATGTCTAGTGCCTATTTGTTTACGGAGGAGAAAAATGAGTTTACGAAAGATCAGTTATTTCGGATTGGGCAGCTAGACGGCTTAAATCCCGACGGAGAACCGTTCATGTCGACTACAAACCCTGCTTATTTAGATCGTTACATTGAGCGTCATGTACATGACCGTTGGGCACCAGATTCGTATACAGTCACATCTGAGCATACGCAAATTACCATTACCAATCGAGACAAGGCAGAATTACCTCGGCCACTGCGACAGTTTATGAGTACGCATTATTACAATCTTCTTTTACATTATTATTATAAAATCATGCTGTACCGCGTGTCATTTGACTATAGTGAAGTAAAATGGGACAAAGATGAGGATTATGTAGAAGAACTTATTCAATTAATTTCCATCTTTTCTTCAAGATACTATTTTAGAGAAGTATCTGCGAGAACAGAGGGAAAAGAACTATCTTCTATTTATCGTGAAATTTTCAAACTAGATGAACTTTACGAAGAAGTGAAAACGACTCTTCAAGAACTATATAAAGCACAAGAAAACAAAGCAGATAAACGACACAATTTATTGTTATTTATGTTAACTGTTTTCACGGTTATTTCGGGAATTTACGGCATGAACTTAGTCATCAAAGATTGGGAAGGAAATACAGACTGGTCGAAAGTTCCTTCCTATTCCTTATTCGAGTGGATTTCACTCATTACTGCACTTACAGGAATTTTCTTATCCATTACACTATTAAGCCTATACTTCGGAAAAGGTATTTGGAAAAAAATACGAAAATGGCGTCGTGATCGAAAAGTTTGAATAAATGCGAAAAGACTGTTTTATTTCCTATTGATTGCGAAAAAATCTTATACACTTAATTAAGACGACCTGGTGGATGTTGTAGAAGTTGGAGAAATCCTCCCCTACACTTTCACCTTTTTTCATGCCAAGTAGAAACTTTCTCTAAGTGGACAGTGAGACTCTTACTTGTAAAAGACGCTTATTTTTAAAAGGAACTGTCTGAAGAATTATCCATCACAACAATGGAGATTGCTTTTCATTTTTCGACAAAAAAATTCAAAATACTGATAGCGGAATGATTATGGTAAACTATTGAAATCACCATCAATTTGGAATGAATGAAGGAGGTTCAACATGACCAACTCTGCGATTATTCGCTTTGAAAACGTCTCGAAACAATACGATGAAACCGGGACTGTTTTAGATCATGTAAGTTTTGAAATAGAACGAGGAAAATTTTACACCCTATTAGGTCCGTCTGGTTGTGGAAAAACAACGATTCTTCGACTTATTGCCGGGTTTATTGAACCGACGGAAGGTTCCATTTATTTCGAGGATAAAGTGATCAATGATCTTCCTCCTAATAAACGACAAGTAAATACAGTATTTCAGGATTATGCCCTTTTCCCTCATTTAAATGTGTATGAGAATATAGCATTTGGTTTACGAGTGAAGAAAACAAAGAAAGAAGTTATTGATGAGAAAGTTGCAGAAGCATTAAAATTTGTCAATTTAAGTGGTTTTGAGAAACGAGAAATTAGTGATATGTCCGGTGGTCAACGTCAACGTGTGGCGATTGCGAGAGCAATTGTAAATGACCCTGAGATTATTTTGTTAGATGAACCACTTTCCGCACTTGATTTAAAACTTCGCACAGAGATGCAATACGAGTTACGTGAGTTACAACAACGTCTAGGGAAAACATTTATCTTCGTTACCCATGATCAGGAAGAAGCGCTTGCTATGTCAGACGAAATTTTTGTCATGAACAACGGTAGAATTGAACAAAGTGGAACGCCAATGGATATTTATGATGAACCGATTAATCAGTTTGTTGCTGACTTTATTGGAGAATCGAATCTCGTTTCAGGTACGATGATACGTGATTTTGTGGTGGAGTTTGGTGGAAAGCAATTTGAATGTACCGACCAAGGGCTTTCTCCAAATGAAAAAGTGGATATTGTTATTCGTCCTGAAGATCTCGAAATCACATCTGAAATGGATGGAAAATTGAATGTGAAAGTGGACACCCAACTTTTCCGTGGCGTCCATTACGAACTTTCGACGTACGATGATAATGGAAATGAATGGCTCGTCCATTCCACAAAAAAAGCACAGGTAGGCGAGAGAATTGGGTTAACGTTTGACCCAGAAGCAATCCATGTTATGCGATTGAATGAATCAGAAGAGGATTTTGATAAGCGACTTGAGTCATACGGAGAGAATGCCAATGTCAACTAATCGGGGTAAATTTGTTTATTTAACTCCATATTTAGCATGGATTCTATTATTTGTCATTGCACCAATCGCTCTCGTTGTCTATTATTCGTTACTTGATATTCAAGGAAACTTTTCTCTAGAAAACTATCAAAACTTTTTTACTTCGATCTACTTTCAGTTAACGATTAGCTCGTTTTGGTATGCCTTCTTAATCACGATTTTTACGCTATTAATAGCGTATCCCACTGCTTATTGGTTAACGAAAACGAAACACAAGCAATTATGGTTATTATTAATCATCGTGCCATCATGGATTAATTTATTGTTGAAAACGTATGCTTTCATTGGTATTTTCGGTCAAAACGGACCGATTAATGATGGATTTAAGCAGCTCGGTCTCGATCGACTGCAAATTTTATACACCGATTTTAGTTTTATCTTCGTTTCGGTCTATATCTTTATTCCATTTATGATTTTGCCGATTTTTAACGCACTTGATAAATTAAATCCTACGTTAATCGATGCATCAAGTGACTTAGGATCGACGAAGTGGCAGACGTTTCGTCGAGTTATCTTTCCTCTTACGACAAATGGTGTCAAAGTTGGAATTCAAGCTGTCTTTATCCCCTCCCTTTCGTTATTCATGATTACGCGATTAATTGCGGGAAATAAAGTCATTACGTTAGGAACAGCAATTGAACAACAATTTTTAGTGACACAAAATTGGGGAATGGGTTCTACCATCGCCGTGTTCTTGATCATCTTTATGTTTATCGTCATGTTTATTACGAATGGAAAAGACAAAGGAGGTAATGGCATTGAGTCGAACTAGTCCCATTGCAAAAGTTTACTTATTTCTTGTCTTTGCATTCTTATACGCTCCCATCTTCTATTTAATCTTTTATTCCTTTAATAGCGGTGGAACGATGTCTAGCTTTGACGGATTTACGTTAGAGCACTACGGTGCAGTATTTCAAGATAATCGATTAATGGTCATCGTGATTAATACCGTGTTGGTTGCGCTCTTATCTGCGTTACTTTCATCAGCCATTGGTGTTCTTGGAGCTGTCGGAATTATCTTTATTCAACGAAAGAAATATCGCCAAACATTACTGACAATGAATAATATACTCATCGTTAGTCCCGATGTAATTATTGGTGCATCGTTATTGATTTTGTTTACATTGATTGGGATTAAATTAGGATTTGCATCTGTCTTAATCGCACACGTAGCGTTTAGTGTACCGATTGTCGTCTTAATGGTTTTACCAAAACTACAAGAGATGAACCAGTCCTACATTGATGCTGCACTAGATTTAGGTGCCTCAAAGCGAGATATTTTCACGAAAGTAATCTTGCCATATATTCAACCTGGCGTTTTTGCAGGATTTTTTCTAGCGCTGACATATTCACTAGATGATTTCGCTGTTACGTTCTTTGTCACAGGAAATGGGTTTAGTACATTGTCAGTCGAAATATATTCAATGGCTCGTGCAGGAATTACCTTAACGATTAACGCACTATCCGGTATTTTGTTTATCGTGACATTTGTTCTTGTACTTGGATATTACGCACTTAGTAATAAAATGAAGAGCCCGATTAGAGCGGGGGTTCCAAAATGACCAAATATATTCAAGCAATTGTCGGTATTTTAATCGTATGTGTCCTTCTATTTTTTGTACGAAATGAATTAAATGCTTCTTCCAACTCGAAAAGCGCAGATGTTTTAACGATCTATAACTGGGGAGAATATATGGACCCAGAATTAGTAGACCGTTTCGAAGAAGAAACAGGAATTCGTGTCATTTATGAGACATTTGATTCCAATGAAGCAATGATGACCAAAATTGAACAAGGCGGCACATCGTATGACTTGGCGATGCCTTCCGAATATGCGATTGAAAAAATGAAAGAAAATAATTTACTGATTCCGATTGATTCTTCCAAACTTCCGAACCTACAACATATAGATCCGTACTTTTTGGATTTGCCTTTTGATCCGGGCAATGAGTATTCAATCCCTTATTTCTGGGGGACGGTTGGTGTAGCGTTTAATCCAACATTACTAGAAGGTCAAACGTTTGAAAGCTGGGAAGATTTATGGGATCCAGCATTAAAAGATGAAATCATCCTTGTAGATGGCGCACGAGAAGTAATTGGGATGGGATTAAATAGTTTAGGCTACTCACTTAATTCCACGAACCCGGCAGAAATTGATGAAGCAAGAGAAAAACTGACGACGTTATCTCCTAACATTAAAGCAATCCTTGGAGATGAAATCGTCGAAACTATGCGTCGTGGTGAGGCCTCCATTGCTCTCGTTTGGTCCGGTCAAGCAGCAGACATTATGTGGGTGAATGAAGACATCGATTATGTGGTGCCAAAAGAAGGTTCTAATTTATGGTTCGACAATATGGTAATACCCTCGACTGCAGCGAATGTTGAAGGTGCACATAAATTCATTAACTTTATGTTAGACCCAGAAGTTGCAGCACAGAATGCTGATTATGTTGGTTATTCCACACCTAACAAAGACGCATTGCCTATAATGGATCCGGAAGTAACGGAAGACACCCGGTTTTATCCAACAGAAGAAATGCGTGAACGACTAGAAGTATACAAAAATTTAGGACCAGAGATGCTTGGAAAGTATAATGAAGCATTTTTAAAATTTAAGATAGACGCGCAATAACAGAAAGAAGGATGCATAATGGCTTCAAACGGAAATCGCCTCGCGTTATATGTATTAATGTTTAACATGTTTATCGCGATGTCTGGTATCGGATTAATTATTCCGATCATGCCAGATTACCTCGAAACATTTGGCGTGGCAGGACAAGCTTTGGGATTTCTTATTGCCATGTTCGCATTTTCACAATTTTTGTTCTCTCCTCTCTCGGGAGATTTGTCTGATAAGTACGGGAGAAAGTATTTAATCATTATCGGATTAGTTGTTTTCGGATTGTCACAACTCGTATTTGGTCTTGCGACAGAATTGTGGGTGTTATATGCCGCGAGATTTGTCAGTGGTTTAGGAAGTGCATTTCTGGTGCCGCCTATGATGGCTTTTGTTGCGGATATTACAACTGATGAAGAACGAGGAAAAGGAATGGGATTACTTGGAGCGGCCATGTCACTCGGATTCATGATTGGTCCAGCTATAGGCGGGTTCTTAGCGGAAGTTAGTTTACGATTCCCGTTCTACGTGGCGACAGCTGTTTCCATCCTTTCTGCAATACTTTCCTTGTTTATTTTACCGAACATTAAGCCAATGGCTGTTTCGAAGGATTTAGGCAAGAAACGAGAAAATTTATGGCAACAAATTCGTCGCTCGACGAAAACATCTTACTTTGTTTTACTCATTGTTGTATTTGTTTTCTCTTTTGGACTAGCCAATTTCCAAGCAACGATTTCGTTATATGTTGATAAGAAATATGGCTTTTCACCAGGGCAAATCGCCATGCTAATTACGATTGGTGGATTTGTCGGCGTCATTGTTCAAACGTTTGTAGTCGATCGTCTCTTCCGCCGGTTTGGTGAGAAGATCGTCATTTTAGTCAATTTGCTCGTCTCCGCTTTTGCCATGATTGCCGTCTTATTCGTTGACGGATTTTGGCCAATTCTCATCGTATCGAGTGTCTTTTTTACCGCAGCATCTCTTTTGAGACCTGCAGTCAATACGCTTATTTCGAAATTTGCAGGAGCAGAACAAGGATTTGCGGCTGGAATGAATAATGCCTATATGAGCTTAGGGAATATGGTCGGTCCAGCATTAGCTGGTGTATTGTTCGATATCAATATGTCTTCTCCTTATATTGTTGGAGCAGTCATTTTAATTGGATGTTACTTCATTGCCATGCGAACAAGCGACCATACACCTCTTAAAGAAACAGCAGAAGTTCAATAGACAATAAGTAAAAAATCGTGAATCTAGGGTCACCCTAGGTTCACGATTTTTACTTTTTCTACACGTTTTACCGTTTTACTTTTTTTCGTAATCGTTTCAAGCTTTCCATGCGTTCATCCGTGACGGTTTCTGTGACAGGTTTTCTGGAGAGGAAAATGCTCTTAAATGCAGAAGTAATCATCGCCAAGCCAAACCGTCGCCACGTAATATCAAGGAAGAATAAAATTAACGCAAACCACAACAAATACTGATGAATCGGTTTTGACTGTGCACTCTTTTTGTTAAACGCACGTACAGCCTCTTCCGGTTTAGAGATCATTTCCCCGTCTCCTATTGAGACAATATCCTCTAACAAGCGCGTATCAGCAGGTTCAATCTTATATTCATCTGAATAAGGAATCGAAATGCCCGTTTGAAACGACTCTCCTTTTTCATTTTCCATATGAAGAAATACTAGTCCTGGTTCCGCATCCATGCTGACATTGTGTTTACCAGGTGCCAAAATTTCTGTTAGTGTTTCAATTTCTTCTCCGTTATCCGTTACCGCAGTGACATCTAAAAAGGACGAATCAGAAGAAGGATCTGTAATGGTATATGTACCATCTGGATTTCTCGAAATATCATATGGAATGTTGTTAACATCTTTTAATAAATTAGAAACCGCGCGATTCCAAAACATATTCCAATCATTTGTACGTGCAAAGTCCCCACTCCAAGCACCAGTAGAATCGGATGTATAGGCGATGGTTTGACCAATTCCATATCTCCCTTGAATGAGTACCGGATCTTTTTTCTCACTTTCCAATATAGTTTCGGCAGTTGGTTTTGCAGTGGTTGCTATATACACATTCCATTGTGGAATACCTTCTTGAAATAAAGTGCTCCAGTCTTTATTGCCAAAAAACGTCGGATAGAAAGGATTATCCTCGATAAATGTGCGGGAGAGCATGACTGTTTCGCGTGATAAAATGGCCGGAATAGTCGATTCGTCTTCCACATCGTAATACCTTCCAGAACCAAAATTCGCAAGATCCTCTAACAGCACTTTATCTGCATCTGTTCCAATTGCGACGGAAGATAACGTAATTTTCCCCTCTAATCCTTCTGACAGCAATGCTTCGTAATCATTTGTCGTTGCAGACATACCATCCGTTAATAAAATAATATGTTTTCGCTGCGTATCTACTGACCGAATCATCTCATAAGCAGCTTCTAAGCTCGAATAAATTTCTGTTCCACCGCCTGGTGATACAGAGAGGATTTTATCCATCACTTCCTGCTTATCAGTCATTTTTACTGGCTCGACAATTGTCCATGGACGGTCGTCGAAGGCGATAAATCCAAGGGTGTCTTCTTCTCGGAGTAATTCCACCGAACGTGCAGCCGCTTCTTTTGCAAGTTCAATTTTTGAACCCATCATACTACCGGAGCGGTCCATCACTAAAATGAGTCCAAGAGATGGAAGTTGATCTTTCCCTTTCACTTCCATTTCGACCGGCAGAACTCGTTCAATCGGTGTTTGGAAATACCCACCAAGTCCAAACGACTTATCGCCACCAACCATCATAAAGCCTACACCAAAATTTTTCACTGCCTGTTCGATGACTTGCATTTTTGATTCTCCTACTTCATAACCAGGTACGTTATCAAAAATGATTGCATCATACGGCAAATAATTTGTTAAATCATACGGTAATTCTTTAGCTTGAATTGTTTCAACAACTACTGCATTCCCATCAAGATACGATGCAATCGGTGAAGCATTTTCCCCGCTATAAGCAATTAGCACACGAGGTGCGTCTTCCACCATCGTCATGCTAGTTAGCTGGTTATTTTCTAAAATAGCTTCTTTACTTCCTACAAAAGAGACTTCATACTTTAGCATTCCTGTTTCTGCCACGGTATGTTGAAAGGTAAATGCATTTCTACCTTCAACTAAAGGTACTGTTTTACGCTCCAGAACTTTATCGTTTAAGGAAAGAACTAACTCACCCGTGGTATCCTCTGAAGACTGCATAATCACTTGAATCGTTTGTACTTCGCCTTGAGAAGAAGTTGTCGGCGTATCAAAACTTGTAATTGCGACATCTTTTTCTAGCGATGGATCAACCGGTATTACATCCACAGACGTATGATTCAAGTTCATCAATTGTAGACGTTCATTGACTGAACCACTCGTTTGCAATCCATCGCTTATTAGTACAAACCGAGTCGCGGTGGTGGGATCAATCAATTGGTTTGACAGTAAAAATGCATTCGATATATCTGTCGCAGACTCATCAATGGATAGCTCACTTTTCCCCAACGGAGAAGTATCGTTGCTCAGCGCTCGAATTGTTTGAAAATCGTTTCCAAAAGCGTAAGCAGCAATTGATTGATTGGGACTTTTGGCTTGAATAGCATCATCGATAAAGCTCAGCATTTTACTCGAAGTCGTTTTAGCTGAAGCGGAAGAGTCCACTAAAAAGACAATTTGTTGGTTTTTCACTGGTAATAAAAGATACGGCATTGTTAAGGAGAATATTAAACTAGCCATGGCGATGAGTCGGATTGCCCACAGTACTTTTATCTTCCAGTTACTATTTTGAATTTCTTTTTTCCCAAAAAAGAGGAGATAGACTCCAATCGGAATGAAAAGAAGGAGAAAAATAGGAAAATCAAGTCGTAAATCCACGTCGTCGCTGCACCTCCCACTCTAATGCCATTAATAAAACAAGTAAAAGAACAATTGCCATTAAGAAAGAATTGGATGTGGTGACTGCTTTCGTCGATTCTTTCACAGAGCCTTGAACAAATGTTCTGCCAGTTGTTATTGTTTTCTCACTAGCTGGCAGTAATACCGTAAAGGTTTTCTCATCATTTGCTGTAACGACGCGATAGACTCCAGGTTTTGCAGGGGCTTGAAATGCACTACCTTCTGGAATAGTTGCCAATAGTTCATTTCCCCAAGTGAACAATTCAAGATCAGATGATTGTTTTTCGATTGAAACAGATCTTTTTTCATTTGGTTGAAAAATGCCAAGTGATTGATTGGCTAAGCTCAGTTCATTTGTCATATTCCACAAAAAGAGTGGAAATGACGGATGTAATGCCCAATCTGTCTGATCGATATCCGTGAGAACAATCACATCTCCTCTCGGTGATTGTTGTATAAATGGGTGACCATCGATTGTTGCTAGTGTATTGAATCCTTCAAATGACGGATATATACTTGCCACGTAGACATCGGAAAAATCAGCAAACGCAAAAAGAGATGAGTTTGTTGTTTCAATTTCTCCCTCTACTTCGATTCTTTCTTGATCTGTTCGACCAATTAATACACCAGGGAGCGACGATTGTTGTAGCATCCCTTCATCATTTGTCATAATAACTTGCTTTTCTGCATTGGTGTAGAGCGAATCTTTTGTTTTACTTATCGGGTATTTTCCGATTGCTTCTAAACCTTTTGTCAGGAGTGTATGTAAATCTGCATCCACTACTATTTCCGAGGTACTTGCTTCTAAAATAGTGGTCATTTGATTATCCACTGGATAATCATCTTTTACATCTACTACTCCTTCAAGAACTGCAACTTGCTTCGGCGTTTCAACTACCACTTGTGCAGCGTCATGAGGAGCAATTGTGAAGGATTCTCGCAAGAGAATTTGATCGTTTTCACCGTTACGCAACAGGAAGTTTCCACTGACTTCTTCATCCGAGTCATTGACGATTTTCGCAACAGCAGTAATTTGATCGTTTTTGGTGGATGCAACAAACTTATCAAGCGACACATTCGCCAATTGTTTCGTATTTGCTTGCACATGCCATTCTATATTTTCGCGAGCTGGCAGCAAATCTCTATCGAGGGAATCGGTAAAGACATAGATAGAAGCTTGTTTCGTTGCTACTAAATTCGTGGCTACGTTTAATGTTGTTTCCCATGACTCATTCCCGTAACTAGCAGAAATAGACTCAATTGTTTGCTCCATTTTGCTGGAATTCGTTTCATTTTGAAGAACGATTGTCGGTTCTTTACCTGTGGTAATAATAGTTAGAGGCTTATCTCCAAGCAACTTCACTTCTCTTGCCATTTCCTCTTTCGAACGATCCAATAACGTCTGCCCATCCAGTTCTGCGAGCATGGTTGCTGACGTATCGACTACCCACACGACTTGTTCACCTGCTATCTCTTTCTTTTTAATTGCTGGCTGAAGCAGCACAAATACAAACAACAGTAAGGCAATGATTTGTAAATAAAAGAGAAGATTCCGCTGTAAATTTTGTAAAAAAGGAGATACTTTTGTTTCCTGTCGATTCGTTTGCCAAAACATCGTACTTGAAGTGACAAACGGGACATATTTTTTTCGGAAAAAGTAATAAAGTAATACCGTTAGCGGGAAAACAAGAGCTGCTAAAGCAGCGAAATTTCCAAAAATCATAACGAACTCCTTAAACGAGCCAGTTCGCTCGGATTAATTGTGTAAAAAGGATGTGATGAATGGACTCCTCACTTGATACATGAAGAAACGATGCTCCATGTTTTCGTAATAAACTTTCAAGTGCCTGAAAATGTGCTTCACGTGAATTGGTATACTGTATCATCGTATCCTTCAATATGGTGACGTTCACACTTGCTTCCTCTTCCCGTGAAATGAACTCTACATCTCCATTCACTAATGGAACAATATCTTCTTTTGCATGGATAAATAGCACTCGTATATCTCGTGAAACTCGGGCAGTGTTTTTTAAGAATATTTCCCATTGATCAAGACTTTCTAGTCCATCCGTAATGCAATACAAAATCGTTTTCGAACGGAGTGGTGCAAGATGAAGACTCGTTGTAAATGTTCGGTCTGATGAAGCAGTATGCAACTTTTCCAGATGATGTGCATACTGGGACTGAAATACTCTCCCTTTTTTACGAAAATACGCCGAATCTTCGGATGACTGATGGAAGGACAAAGTGTCATCTTTTGCTAACACAATTTGACCAATGGCACTTGTAAGTTGTCGCGCTACTAACCATTTCTTTTCTTCATTCATCGATTTGGTTGCGTCTAAAAGGATATGAACACTCATTTCTTGCTCGTCAAGAAATCGCTTGATGAAATGCTTTTCGGTTCTTGCAAAAACATTCCAATCAATTTGCCGGACATCATCCCCTGGGTGGTAGACGCGGTAATCCGAGAAATCGAGCGATGAACCAAAACGATTCGAACGGTGACTTCCTTTATGTGCTCCTCGAGTAGAAGATTTCGACACAATTTTCAGTCTGGAAAGTTTTGCTGACATTTCTTTTGGTAGCAATGAAGGACCCGTCATACAGATAGTCCTTGTTTTTGGGATTCTACTAACTGTTCAAGTAACCGATCTGCTGTATAACCCTCTGCTTCTCCTTCATAATTCAATAAAATTCGATGACGTAAAGCAGGAACTGCAACGGACCGAATGTCAGCAATCGATACGTGATATCTACCTTCCATAAAGGCGCGAGCTTTTGCTAAACGAATAATACTTTGTAATCCCCTTGGACCACTGCCATAAGCTACATATTGCTTAACAAGTTCTGAAGATGAATTGGAAGGTTGAGTGGACATGACAAGATCGATAGCAAAATCAATCATTTCATCTGCAATCATAATATGCTTGACCATTTGTTGAGCTAAAACTAATTGTTCCGCGTCCATCTTACTTGAAAGCGAAATATCTAACGAACCAGTTGTTCGTTCCATAATCATTTTAAGTTCTTCTTTTGTTGGATAGTCAATCGCTATCTTACAAAGAAACCGGTCTAATTGTGCCTCTGGCAACGGATAAGTACCTTCCATTTCAATGGGGTTTTGCGTGGCAAGAACAAAAAATGGTTTACTCATTCGTTTCGTATCGCCTAACACTGTCACCGTTTTCTCCCCCATTGCTTCAAGCAATGCACTCTGTGTTTTTGGTGTCGCACGATTTATTTCATCCGCTAGAACCATTTGATGAAAGATTGGGCCTTCTTTAAATACAAACGATTGTTTTCCAGCGTCATCCCGTTCAATCATATTCGTCCCAGTAATATCAGAAGGCATCATATCTGGAGTGAATTGAATTCGAGAAAAGGATAAGGAAAGTACATCCGAGATAGTGCGAATTAGCATCGTCTTCCCTAAACCTGGTAACCCCTCTAACAATGCATGACCATCAGCCAAAATGGCATATAGACTATAATTAATCGCATCCGTTTGACCAACGATAAATTGACTGATTTCCTTTTTTACTGTTTGTAGCGTTTCGCTCATTTGTGCGTACTCTTCTGGGGTAAACTTCATCTTATCCTCCATTACTTTTATTTTTCTACTTCACTAAAATAATCACGAACAATAACTTGTAAATCAGAAGGAAGTTGCCATTTTTCAGCACTTGAATAGTAGGAATCCCGGTAGGTACCTATTACCTCTTCATAGTTTCGGACGGTTCCCCTTTCAGCTGATGTTTGGTTTGGATTTTCTTCAACCGACGATCCATTTCCTAATTGTCCATTATCCACTTCCGTATTCCCTTTCCCACCTAATCTTGTTGGAACAGATAATAATTCACGAGATCCTTGCCCAAATCCACCAATTGACCCTTGACCTTGACCTTGACCTTGACCTTGTCCTTGACCTTGGCCTTGGCCTTGTCCTTGTCCTTGACCTTGACCTTGGCCTTGGCTTTGGCCTTGTCCTTGACCTTGACCTTGACCTTGACCTTGTCCTTGTCCTTGACCTTGACCCTGTCCTTGACCTTGCCCTAGACCCTGCCCTTGACCTTGGCTTTGTCCTTGTCCTAGTCCCTGACCTTGTCCTTGTCCTTGTCCCTGCCCTTGGCCTTGGCCTTGTCCTTGTCCTTGGCTTTGGCCTTGAGAGGCTGATTGACCATTACTGGAAGGATTGCCGTTCGCTGAAGCACTGCTAGGTTTAATCGTTGCAAGTTGGGAACCTGGCTTGATCATCCCGTTATTAAGCATTTGTGTTTGTGCATTCTGGAGCTGGGAAGCAAGTTGTTTAGAAGTAGCTTCCATCTCTTTTAGCTCTGCTTCTTTAGTTGCTCTGTCTTTTTCTGATAGTCCACCATTAGCTTCCGCAGACTTCAATTCTTTTTGCAATGCAGCGGTTTTACGATCCAATTCTTTTTGTTTCTCTACAAGTTTCTTTAACGCTTCCTGTGGTGATTTTGTTTCTTTTAACGCTTTCTCAAGCTCTTTTATTTCTTTCTTCACAGTAGAAACAGATGATTTTTCTGCCACTTTCTTTACTTTTTTATGAATGTCTTGAACGAGCTTTATTTCTTCTTCGATTTTCTTTGCTTCCACTTGTGCATTTGATGGGAATAAAACAAGCACGATATTTCCGATCACAAACCCAAGTATGAAAAACAACGCAAGTGGTTTTACCCAACTTTTTTTACGTTTTTTAAAGCGTGCAAACGCAGTTGGTGCATAGTCAATCGTTTGTTTCTCTACATATTTTTGTAATTCATGCTCGCGTAATGTCGGAGATAACGAAGTGACAAGTAAGTTATTCGGAAAATACGAATCATAAATAGAAATTGTTTCGTTTTTACTCGGACGTTTCCAGACGAAAAAGATGATAAATCCAACGCCAATGACTAAAGAAAGACCTACACCAAATCGAATGTAAAAAGCCCAGACGAAAAATCGAGAGAAGAGTAGGACCGAAAACAACGTGGCCACTATGGCTAAAAGAACGAGTTGTCCCTGAAGCACACTATAGTGGAGTAGTAACTGTCGATGAACTTTCCGAACCCATTTTGCCAACTTCATTCACCTCCTTATTTCGATTTTTTTGCCCGAACGCGTAAATTTACGATGGATAGAAATACCATCACGACTGTTAATACTAAGTAAAAAAGAAGGAATCCATATCGCAGTGGGAAGTCAATGCGTGTCATATCCTTCATTTGCGCTTCCATCACTGGATTTAATAGCGTGAAAATCGTAATTCCAGGATTAATACTTGCCCAAAAATGGGCAATTGGAAGCGGTTTAGTAGTCGGAACTCCCGTCATTTGATTCATTTGAATAGACAATAAAAAGAAAAATGCTGTTATACCTACAAAGAAAATCATTGCCCCGTAGGTTGAAATCATCGAAACAATTGTCTTTCTTGTCACAGTCGAGAAGAAAACTCCGATGCTCCCGATTGCTAACATCGTGACAAAAAAGTAGATAAAAATCAGCCCGAGCTGGCTTGGGGAAATTCCACCAAATAAGAAAACTAAACTATAAATTGGCAAACCAGCCACTAAGATTAAAAGTAGAAAAGAAATTGAAGAACTTAATTTTCCACCAATAATCTGACCAGAGCTTTGGGAAGTAGTTAATAAAATATTTAACGTCTGTTTCTCACGTTCTGTACTAATGGTTCCTGCTGTTAGTCCTGGTGTGATAAAAACAATTAATCCGAGTTGTATAAACGTTAAAACAGAGAATAAGATAAAGCTTTGATCTGGGCTAAAAAAGCCTGAACCGGTAAATTGCGTATTTAAAAAGATGAAGCCAAATACAAAGATGCTCATGGCAATTAAGTAAAAAACAATCCCAATAAAGCTTTTCATATTACGAAAACGGAGCTTCCATTCTTTTACTAATACAGGACTTAAGAGTAATTCTTTCATCCAATTTCCACTCCTTTCGTAATTTCCATAAAGACATCTTCTAAATCAGTTTCTTGATCAGAGAAGGACACAATAGGAACTCCGGCTTGAACTAGTCGACCGAGTAACCGTATTTGGTCATCTTCCGTACCGCGATACGTGAAGGAGACAGAATGTTTTTCCTCGTGATCCACGATGTTGGTAACGAAAGGATCTTCTTCTAGTTGAGATACCGCGATAGAGGTTAACCCTTTTACACGTATGTTAATCACTCTTTCTCCACTTAATTGAAGTTGGATATCTTCTACCGATCCATGAGCAATCAGTTTACCATTATCGATCACACCAATTTCGTCACACATTTCCGCTAATTCAGGAAGGATGTGAGAGGAAATGAGAATGGTTTTCCCCATCCCTTTTAATTCCCGTAGAATTTCCCGCATCTCTACTCGTGCCCGTGGGTCAAGTCCTGATGCAGGTTCATCTAGTATTAACACTTTTGGATCGTGAATCAGTGACCTAGCTAAGCAAAGGCGCTGTTTCATACCGCGAGATAAAAGATCGACATATTCGTATCGCTTATGTGTCAGGTTTACGAGTTCAAGTAATTCAGGTATTAACTGTTTTCGTTTACTCGCTGGAATTCCATAAGATGCACCGTAAAAATCTAAATATTCATCTGCTTTTAGCTGATCATACACTCCGAAAAAATCAGGCATGTAACCGATTAGTTCTCGGATTTTCTTTGGTTCATTTCGAACACTAATTCCATCAATCCATGCATCTCCAGAAGTAGGGGCTAGAAGTGTCGCTAAAATCGAAAAAGTGGTTGATTTTCCAGCACCATTGGCACCGACGAACCCAAACACTGTCCCTTCTTGTAGGGTTAAATTTAAATCATTTAAGGCATAAAATGATCCGTATTTTTTGGATAGTCCTTTTATTTCAATCATTTCGATACGTCCCCTTTCAAACGAACTTCTGGAAGACGAGTATAATCATTTCCATTGTCTCCATTTTTAGCGATTCGAAAGCGCAATGTTCCTTCTGTTGAAATATACTGTCCAGCATTCTCAGCAATGGTGACACGTCCGCTTTTCACTTCTTCATACGCTTCTGTTTTCGTATTCCAAATTTCAAGAGTCATGGAGTTAATATCCGTATTCGCAATGGAAATTTCCGACCATGTCATGCTTGGTAAAGAAATACTAGTTGGTACCTTCACTTCATATATATACGAGCCTGTCATTAATGACCACTCATAGTTGTCTGTCCCAATCTTATTCATGTAACCGACAGAATCATTTTCAGGACTTAAGGAAACGGACAACAAATTAGCCGGAAGTGTTACTTCACCCGTAAAAATAGTAGTTGGTTTGAAAGGTTGATATACGACGTTAATCGCATCAATTTCTGCATTCCCATTGTTTAATGACACTGGTACAATTGCATCTTTTGTGTATCCTACGATTGATGGAGCTGCATCTCGTTGTCGATAATTAGCCGCTGTATTAATCGCACGATTTAATCGCTCTTTCGGAAGATCCGCTGCATTTTTCACAGGTGCATATCCCATGTTATAGCTCGGAGGTGAGCTTGGCGCTAATGACGATGTTTTAATCGTTAGATCAACCGTTGCAGTTTCGCCTGCTTTCAAATCTCCCACATTCCATAATTTTGCACCTGACCAAACAGAAACATCATATAAGTTGAAAGGGAATTCATTTTTAATTGTTCCCGTCACTTTTTTATCCTGCACTTTAATATCTGTAACAAATTGTCCTTGTTTAGGTATAGTTGTCTCTCCTAGCACTGTGTTTACAGACCAATAGCCGACATTTCGAAGTGTTAACGTATCTGTATTCTCTCCATCTTCGATAATGGAAGTCAGCTGGTTATTTCCTTGACCACCAAAAAGTGAATTTCGTTTTGAATGAACCATCGACGTTCCTTGTTCTGCCTCGAACGTAAAATTCCCGCTTTTATTCGACAATAACGTGTTGACGTAATAACCAGATAACGATTGATCCGGCAGCACTTCATAAAAACTAAGTTGTTGAATTTGTGGTTTGACAAGGCGATCCTTTGCACCGTACATAAAGATCATCAACGAAATCACAACAGAAACAATAGGAATGATCCACCAGGCATGCTCTCGTTTATCTTTCCAGCGCAACAAAATGTACAAGACCGGTCCAATAAGCAAAATATATAAAATAACTAGCCCAATCATGACGCCTGTAGAAAGTTGGAAAGAAGGGAATAACTCATTCATCTCCCCTAATTCATACGATAAATTCTCTTTCGCGTTTTGCATGTATCCATTGTTCGATTGAAAAAGTCCACTGCTTGCAAGTAACGTTGTATACACTTTTGTTGCCGCTTGCCCTTCTTTTGAAAAAGGTTCATCTCCTAAAGAAAATGCGGTTTGGATAATGGCACCTTTTCCTACTTGCTTCAATCCGATCACTGTATCAGTATCACTTGTTAATAAAGCGCTCGATCCATTTGTTAGTGTGGAAGCAAAATATGGCAAATCGGCTTTAAATTCTGTACCTTTCGCGAGCTTCTCGATCACTGTCTTGTTAAGTGTTTTCTGAGTAGAAGTCATCGAAAGTGGCAGCATGTCGCCTAGCATTCCTACTTCCGCTTTTACATTATTACTCGCCCCAACTAACAACACTCCACCAGCATGCACCCAGTCGAGAATCGCTTGTTGTACAGCTTCTTCTTCATCAGCTACCACATATTCATCGATTACCATGACGTCACCCATTGCATAGGAAGAAGCTGAGTCAGGTAATGAGCGATTTTTCATTTGGGCAAGATGAAAAACTTTAGAGTCACCAGACATTGGTTTTTTCACTGTTGATAACGCAGCTAATCGATCGGCACTCGACGTGAGGGTAAATATAAACGTCGATTCAGGTCCAAATGTTTGAGGAGTGACAGATTTTTTCCCTGTGTACGGAATCTCATCGCCCGATTCCCAGCCACCTTCATAGAAGTAGAACATCTGATTTTGCGTGCCATTATATCCGTAATCTCCATTTAATCCACCAAGTGAAACTTGAATCGTTTTTGTTTCATTCGCTCCAATGGAAAAAGGAACAGCTTTGGCAGAACCAATGCCATATCCTTCTGGTGCATCAATGACAAAATCTCCGGTAAATGCGTCACCATCATTTTTAACTGTCACAACGAGTGGAACACCCGAATTGTATTTCGTCGCATTTTGAAATCCAGCTTCCGCTTGCACCGATAGCTTCGGCGCAGCAAAAACTGCATTTGCTGGCAATAAAAAGAGAATAAGTAGTGCCGCTATCATTCCTTTAAACATATGTATCATTTTCATCATAGTCCCCCTGTTCGTTCTCTATAATTAGTACGCTATAGCTCCTAAATAGTTCCTGAAATTTGACAATAATGTGAAGATATTTTTCATTGATCCTAATAGGTAAATTTAAGAGATGCGTAGCGGGGAAAGATTTACTACAGCAGCAGGTGGTAATACGTTAGCAGTCACTAAATCATTGCTTCTCTTCCTTTCCCAAAATGGCCATGATACAAAAAATAAAGCCACGAACAAGTGTTGAAAAACACATTCGTGGCATCACTTTATTCATATTGATGGAAAAAATCACGGATAAATTGAATCATCAGCGGAATAGTTTCTTCCTTTGGATTCAATTTAGGATGATGTAAACCATACTCTGAATCGACTCCTGTCCAAAACATGAGTCCCGGAATGGCTGTTTGGAAAAATCCAAAGTCCTCTCCGGTCATCGCTTCCTTCGCTTCATGATACGTTACGTCATTGTAAGATTCTGCAAACGTACGAAATCGTTCATACTCGCTACTGTCGTTTTTCACTTCTACATAAGCTGAACCATATAGGACCTTTACTTCGCAATCAAACGCTACTTCAATCCCTCTTGCAATAGCTTCAATTCGTGATTTCGTGTGCGCCATGACGTTCGAGGAAAAAGTACGAATGGTCCCTTCTAGCCGGGCAAATCCAGAGATGATATTATTTGCAGTTCCCGATTTCATAGAGCCTATTGTTACGACAGCAGACTCTAGCGGATCGGTATTACGACTAACAATCGTTTGAAGCTGGAGAAGTAAAGAAGCGGCTGCAATCGTCATGTCTTTTGAATGGTGAGGAAATGCGGCATGCCCTTCTTTCCCCGTTAACTCGAAAAACAATTCAGATGTATTGGCAAATAATGTTCCAGATTTCGTTGATACGACGCCAACTGGCAGTTCAGGTGCGATATGGCACGCATAAATGGCATCCGGCATCCAATCTTTCAACTGTGCTTTCCAATTGGTTAACATCGGTTCAGCACCGCCTGGACCTTCTTCTGCAGGTTGAAAAAGAAAGATTACATGATGAGCAATAGGATGTTCCACAAGCTGTTGAAGAACCCCCAAAGCGATTGCCATATGTAAATCGTGCCCACATGCATGCATAGCGCCAGGATGAAGGGACGCAAATTCTAATTCAGTTAACTCTTCCAATGGCAGTGCATCAATGTCCGTTCTCCAAGCAAGCGTTTTCTCGCCAACATATCCTTCCAAACGGACGAAAATGCCAGTTTCCCATGGATGAATCGTTAAACGTTCTTGCGGCAATGATTCTAAAAACTCTAACAAAAACTGTTGCGTCTTTTTTTCTTGAAAACCTATTTCTGGAATTTGATGAAGTGCTCGTCTTATGTCAATAAAGGATGTCATGTTTCCCTCCTATAATTGACGAAGTTCGTGCATAATTTCCGTCTTCGATTTTGTTTTCTCATCTATTTCTTTGATAACTTTAGCAGGTGTCCCAGCTACGACAGTCATTGGTGGAACATCTTTTGTCACGACAGCACCAGCAGCGACAACCGAACCCTTACCGATTCGAACACCTTCTAACACGACTGCATTTGCGCCAATTAAGACATCATCTTCTACGATAACAGGTGTAGCGGAAGGTGGTTCAATGACACCTGCTAATACTGCGCCTGCGCCAATATGGCAATTCTTTCCGACAGTAGCGCGACCGCCTAAAATAGCACCCATATCGATCATCGTGCCGTCTCCGATTTCCGCACCAATGTTAATCACTGCACCCATCATAATGATGCAATTTCTCCCTATTTCTACTTGATCGCGAATAAATGCACCAGGTTCAATGCGCGATTCGATACCTTTTAAATCCAACAAAGGAATTGCCGAATTTCGACGGTCATTTTCTACGACAACATCTTCAATATGAGCAGTTTGTCTTTCTAACGCCTCTTGAATCGTTCCCCATTCACCAAATAAAACAAGGGATTTCCCTTCTCCAAATACTTTTGTTCCCTCTCCGAACGTTAACGTCTCTAGTTGTTCGCCTTTGACATATACCTTCACCGGAGTCGATTTTTTTGCATGTTGTATGTATGAAATAATTTCGTAAGCATCCATTTTTTCATTCCTCATTTCGTTTATATTTTCTTATTTTAACCTTGCTGAGTGTTTTTTTACAATATCGACGAACGCTTGCACCTGCCCTAGTTCAAAGGAAGAGTCATAGCCGATCAGCCATGTTTCGCGAGCTAACTCTAGCGGTTCTGATTCTTTATTCAACGGAATCTTATTTACTTCTTCCATCCCACTCAGTGTAATAGACGGTAAAATCGCATATCCAATTCCGTTTAGTGCCATTTGCTTACACGTTTCAATTTGATCGACCACTATTTGCCTTTTAGGACTTGAGGCAAAACGACGCTGCCACCAAGCTTGAATTTCTTGATAATAATTAGAATCACTTTTAAATTGTATGAATGGCCGATCTGTTTGCAGAACTTCTTCCATACTAGATAACTCTTTATCTACTAAATAAAGCGTATCCTTAAAAAGGGGAATTTTCGTTCCTTTCCAGTCGGTATGGCCTCTTACGATTCCCACATGTGCTTCACCTTCATACAATGCTTTCACAATTTCTGAACTCCATCCAGTAATTAGTGAAATTTTCGCTTCTGGATACGCAGTGATAAAATCCTTTAAGACAATTGGTAACCAGTTTTGACCAACTATACTCGCACAAGCTATCTTCAGTGTCCCATGTACTTTTGACACGAGTGAATTTAATTGTTCATGTATATCTTCTCTTTCTTTTAAACTTTTCACCGCAAACTCAATAACCAATTCACCAGCTGGCGTGGGAGTCAATCCTTTTTGAGAACGAATAAAAAGAGAAGCTCCCCATTCTTTCTCCAAGCTCTGAAGTCGTTGAGATAACGCAGGTTGAGAAAGAAATAACCGTTCCGCAGCTTTTCGCATATTCTTTTCTTCCGCTAACACCTTTAACAACTCGAATTCATTCGTACTCATTCCTGTACTCCCCTTTAAAAGAAAGTGAAAAAAGACCTCACAATTTGTGAGGCCATATAATTGTGGCGATTAATGTGGCTGATATAAATATTTTTTTAATTGCTTCATAATGACACGTCTAGTTAAAATACCGACGAAAGTATGCTCATCATCTACCACACAAAGAAAGTTATGGTTGATTAACAAATCCATTGCTCGCTGAAAATTTTCTCCTTGATGAATCGTAGGTACTTGTAAATCCATTACATCATCCACTTTTATATCTGGAAGTCGTTCGTATTCGATATGATCCATTCCTAATATGGAGTCCGTAATCATTTGTGTACTCACAAGACCTTGTAAGCGAAATTTCATATCTAGCACAGGCACAGCAGAATACCCCGTTTTCGTTAACACAAGTAATGCATGCTCTGCATTATTTCCTAACTGAACATGAGCGACTTTCTCTGAAGAGACGATAAAGTCTGCAATGAGAGTGTCAAAAAAATCCTTGCTTGTTACTGAAATCATGAAACTACCATCCTCTCAATACGTTTGAGGCGAACCTCAAACTCCACCTAGTATCATACCATATTTTGAGAGGAGATTAATGCGTCAAAATCACCGAATGTACATCAAATCGATTCCAACTCTTCACCAGAATTTGTATAAAAAGTTTAAAAATCCTTTTGACTTCGGGCATTTGACGAGGTGAAAGTTTCATAAACATCAGGCAAACAAATTCGAACTAAGTTGGTGGAATCTTCCATCTTGATCACTTCAAGTGAGATGGTAAAAACAAAAATAACCTCAAGATGCTTCGTCTATTTTCCGCAAATCCCGAGGTTATAATGATGAAGGTATATTCGTTTAATTAAGCATTCGCAGCTATAGAATATCCAATCACGAGCATAATAAAGATAAATGCGACTAAATATGCCCAAATGATCGGATTAAGTACGATTGGGTGCTCTTTTACTTCCTCCGGAATCGGTGAGTCCATTGCCTCATTCCGACGCTGTTCAAAGGACAACACGCGCATAGTAGTATATAAGGCGATTGCGCTTATGATAACAATCGCGATTAAAAGTGGTACCGTCCACATGCCCATATTTTCTACCTCCTTTTTTCATAGGATGGCAGAGAAAACGTTATTTATGCTTTAAAATGGAAACTTATTTAACCACTGGCCACCGTCTAATGTCACAATTTCCCCATTCATATATGCCGCTTTTGATGACATCATAAAACTAGCTAGCTCTGCTATTTCCTCCGGACGACCTAAACGACCTAATGGCACAGACTTAAGCGTTCGTTGAGCCGCTTCTTCTGATTCCCAAAGTTTTTCCGCTCCACCTGTTCGCTCAATTGGTCCTGGTGCAATTCCGTTCACGCGAATTCCGTACTGCGTTCCCCATTCCACCGCCAACGTACGTGTTAACGACATCACTCCAGCTTTAGCCGCAGCTGAATGAACCACTCCAGCACCAGCATTCCATGCATATGTAGCTAACATATTTAAAATAGATCCTTCTTTCTCTTTCTCAATCCAATAGTTCCCAACAGCATGAGAACAATAGAACGAACCATTCAGAACAATATCAATGACCGATTTCCACCCATTAGGTGATAATTTTTCAGCATGTACAATAAAATTCCCTGCCGCATTATTAACGAGACCATCTATGTCTCCAAATAATTCGTCCGTATATTTCACCATTGCTTTTACATGATCTGGCTCACGAACATCCATTTGAAAAATTCCTACTTTGGAATCGTCATGTGAAATCGCCTTTCTAGCCGCTTCTAGCTTTTCAAGTGTCCGACCTGTAATGACGACATTTGCTCCTTCTTCCACGAACTTTTTCGCCATATAAAATCCCATTCCACTTGATCCACCAGTTACAATAATTTTTTGATCCTTTAACAACATGCCCATCACTCCTAGAAATTAAATGAATTTTCTAAGTATTATCATACCATATTAAATACTGTTAAAAGGCAGAAAAATTGTATCAGAAGAAAGGGAATTTTAATGATGATGCGAGGCTTTAATGGATCTCGAATAATTTATGTGGGCTATAAAGTGCACCAATAGAGGCAGAAAACTAGTAACCTTTTGTGATTCACATTATTTTTCTCTTCACGCTTTCTTGCAATCATCTTTCCTTCACTGGAAAGCTTCTTTATTAACTCGCTGACATTTGGTAAAAAGCAAAATAGCTGGGATATAACTAGTATCTAATCAAAGAATCTTCAGATTCCCTCCAATCCATTGGTGTATTTTCGTAGGTTGACGGCGGAAGGCGTCGAAGCATCTTCTAAAATGCTCTACACCAGACGGTTGAAGGTGTATTCGGTATCATATTCTTTTAATGTAACTCCAACATTAAAAGACAAAATCAGTTGATTCATCGTATGATCTTAAACTATTAAAACACTTCTTTCGATATGAATTTGAATAAGTACCTCAATTCTATCAAAAGTGTTCTTTTATTATGGAACAAAAATAGAGGACCCGTGACACCCACCATTTGATAGGATATTCACAAGTTCTCTATTAAGAAAAAGGCGAAAGTGTAGAGCAGGTGCGACTCCTAGGCGACCAGCACGAAACGAAAATCCATTCGCTTCGACCGCAGTCGAAGTGGATTAGTTGAGTTCGTGCCGCCTTATGGCCGAAAAGACACGACATCCATGTCGCATTTCGGCATGCGAACATCCATCTTCTTGAAAGCGTCACCTGCGACACTTTCGCGGATTGGTCGAGACCAATACAAAATGCTAGTTATGTCCCATCCTATTTGACGTTAAAAAATACTTATTAGGCAAAATATCGAGCAATAACTTCATTCATCGAAACAGGTTGACTGAAATAATAGCCTTGCGCTTTATGACAGTTCGCTTCTTTTAAGATATCGACTTGCAGTAACTTCTCAACACCTTCTGCAATTACTTCCATCCCTAAATTTTGAGCAAGTTGGATAATGGTTTTTGCAATAGCGGCATTTTTTTCATCCGTTTCAATTCCACGGATGAACGATTGATCGATTTTAATAATATCAATCGGGTAGCGCTTCAAGTAACTAAGTGAAGAATACCCGGTTCCAAAATCATCTATGGAGATCACGACGCCAATTTTCTTAAGGCTATTTAACACAGTGAGTGTTTCCCTCATGTTCGTCATGGCGGACTCCGTGATTTCTACTTCTAACGCTTCTGGTGAAACTTGATATTGCGCTAAGAGAGATTCTACATAAAACGAGAACGTCTCTTGTTTAAATTGCTTCGGCGAAATATTCACCGCAATTCGCATATGGTGGTACCCTTTTTGTTGCCACTCTTGCAATTGGTGACATACTTTTTCCAGCACCCAATCTCCAAGCTGCAAAATGAGACCTGACTCTTCTGCAATGGGTATAAATTGGGACGGGGGCACGAACCCAAATGTTTTATTATCCCAACGAAGTAATGCCTCAAATGAGTTGATCTGTCCTGTTTTCAAGTTTACTTGTGGCTGGTAGTGAATATATAACTCGTCCATCTCAATAGCACGACGTAGATGTGATTCCATTAATGCTTCATTAGGGAAGGAATGATTCATCTCTTCTCGGAAAAAGCGGAAATGTGCACGACCTCTGTCTTTTACATAAAATAATGCTTGATCTGCCTTTTTCAATAAAACATCCATTTCTTTCCCGTCTGTCGGGAATAGAGAAATACCTGCAGAAGCAGAGATAAAATATTCTTGGTGTTCAATATAAAATGGTTTATTTAATTCATCTAAGACAACTTTCACAAATTGTTCCGCTAATAAACGATCTGCTTTTCGAACAACAAAGACAAATTCATCCCCACTATGTCGATAAACTCGACTATTACGAATAGCGACCGTATTTAGACGATCGGCAATTCGTTTCATTAGATCATCACCTGCATTGTAGCCAAGGGAGTCATTTATTAATTTAAATCGATCCAGATCTATATAGATAACGGCAAGCTCTTCCCCGTGAAGTTCCGCAAAACGAGTATCTTCACGTAAATGCTCTTTTAACGCTCTTCTGTTCCATAACCCCGTTAAGTGATCGTGATACGATAAATAAAAGAGTTTTTCCTTATTTTCCACGTGTGGAGAAGTATCACGAATAATCACATGGATTCCTTTTACTAGATTATTCACGACAATCGGAATAGTCTTCACATACACGGGTAAATAATGCCCATTTTTGTGTAAAAAAGAACATTCCTCTAATTCAACTGATAACCCCAAGAAAGATTGGTTCATTAATTCAACAAAGCTAGATTTGGAAGCACTATCTATATAATCAAGTAATGTAGAGTGTTCAATATCGTGATTCATATAGCCGAATGATTGCAGTACAGCTGGATTCACATATAATATAACACCACTTTCGTCTACAGAAACGAGAGGATCTAAATTATGGTCGAGAATAGATTCGTATTTCTCTTTTGTTTCTAGAAGTGACACTCGCTCTGCTTCTACGTGTGTCTGATCGGTTAAAGAAACATAAATATATTCCTCTTCCTCGTCTAACTGAATCGACAAAATTTTCGCGTCAAAAACATGCAGCTTCGGTTCCATTGCTACAATCAGTTTTTGAGATAACCCCGCTTGGTGATTCGGCAGTTCTCGTATCGCTTTTTTTAAAACGGTCCACAAATCAACGGAAAAACAACGCGATGCGTATCCGCTTTCTTCCATCGTAAACTCCGAAAAGTTTGCAGCTAGTTCGTTGAAATATCGAACGACATATTCATTTGTTGCCGATTTTTGTAAGATAAACGTCATGTCAAATGGATTCTTCGTTGCAAATTGATGCATAAAATCTCGTATGTCGGACGCATCTGTCGATGAGTAATTCATGAATTCCTCCAGTTGTTGCACTAGGTACTTCTATACATCTTCCATTTTAGTATGAAATACCTGTTTTGAACATTCTTTTTTTCATATTAGCTTCCTTCAAAAATACTTTGTCATACATGGTAAATATTGATATGATGGAAATAATTGAAATCTCAGAATTTTTCTAAAGGAGGGGTTCAATGATTACAGGCCCAACAAACAACGATCTTGCCACAGCCATTTACACGATAAACCGACATGCCAAAACAGCACCGGATAACCGCTATTTATATGAACTGAAACGGTTAGCAGTCGAAAAAATGATTGGGACTGGTAGAGCAAAAAAAATGGGAATGCATTTTGTTAAAAATCCAAAACTAAGTAGACAACAGTCTGCTGTATTGGTTAAATGTGGCGATTATTTCTTTCATTTATTACCGAAAAAAGAAGATTTTCAACAACTACCCCACCTTGGTAAATTAGATGACCATTACCGAAATCCAAAACAACATATGAGTTTAAGCACCGCAAAAAAATTATTAAGCACTTATACCGGGTATCATAACCCTATTTCTCCTAAACATACATCTTCTAAAAAAAAGCCGATGTCCTTTACAAGTAACTATTTAGATCGTTAAAAAAATCCCAATTCCTGGTAAAAGGAGTTGGGATTTTGTTTTTATAAAATATACTGATCGATTTTCATCACAAGCTCAGCAATTTCTGGTTTCGATACTTGTTCTTGTGCTCCGACTTGTTCTCCTTTATGACGAAGATCATTCGTAATAAGACTAGAGAAAATGAGTACAGGAAGTTTTTCTAGCCTCGCATCATCCTTAATCTTCCGAGTAAGGGTGTGACCGTCCATTCTTGGCATTTCAATATCGGTGATGACTAATTGCACATGCTCGGCGATATCAGACTTCGTGTTCACAATCGATTCTAAATAAGAAAAAGCATCTTCTCCATTTTCAAAAAAAGTAAGATGGCTATATCCTGCTGCATCAAGTGTTTCTTGAATAAGCTTTCGCAGTAAAGGTGAATCCTCTGCTACAAGAATACTTTTCGACGAACGTTCTCTTGGTCCAAGCTTCGTAATATCTCCTACTTGAATACCAGTAGACGGATTAATATCCACAATAATTTTTTCAAAATCTAACAGTAGAAGCATTTCTGCTCCCATTTTTATCACGCCAATGATTTGAGAGCTAGCTCCCTGATACATTTCGGAAGGTTTCTCAATATCATTCCATGTAAATCGATGTATTTTTGACACTTGATCGACGTGAAAAATAACTCGCTGACCATTGAATTCGGCAACGATGAACTTTTGTTCATTTTCTGGGGAATGAAAAGCCGTTCCCAGTACATTTGCCATATTCACTACTGGTAGAACTTCTCCACGGAGTTGAACAATTCCCTCAATATGATCATGGGAATGCGGAATCATCGTTAGTGGAAGCGGTTGAAGAATTTCCTTTACTTTGATGACATTGATGCCATACGCATTCTTCCCAACTTTAAACTCCACTAATTCTAATTCGTTTGTTCCACTTTCTAATAATATCCCTTGCTTGTTTTCCACGACTACACCTCTACTTCATACCAAAAATAACGTTCTATCTTATTAATCGGCTAATCCTTCTATTTTTTCATCCGATTTCACTCGTAAATGAATAATTAATCCAATTAGCGTCATTAAAATCATCGTCGACAATGCAATACGACTCGCTGTCGTTCCTAAATGTTGTAGTTGGAAAGTAATCGTCCCGTAGATTGTAGGTCCAATAATGGAGGAAACCTTGCCAGAGAACGCAAACAAACCAAAAAATTGTCCTCGTTTTTCTTCTGGAGAAAGTTCAATAATTAGTGTACGCGAGGTTACCCACATGGAACCTAACGAAATACCTACTAAACTTCCTGCAATCCAGAACATGCCCTGTGAAAAAGCAAAAACGGCAATCGTCAAGGAAATTATCATCAGAATCGCGACGATGGTAACACCATTTTTCGCGCCAATTCGTTTCGTAATATAACCGAAGACAAACGAGCCTATAACACTGGAAATCGTCGATACTAAATACAGAATGATAAACTGTCCCGACGTAAAGCCGACAATCGCTGTCGCATAAATTGCCATCATCGCAATAGTTGTTGCTATTGCGTCATTGATAAAGAAATACGCAACCATGAATGTAAAAATAGATTTATACGAACGCATATCTTGAAACGTTTTGATAATTTCTTTATATCCCTCAAAGAATGACCGACGTTTTCGCTCACTCTTAGGAATGACTTGATCCTTATTAATAAAGAAAAGTGGCAAAGAGAATAACAAATATAAAATTGCAGTAGGAATAAACGCTCGATAATAGTCTCCATCACTCACTAATAAATACACTAACAAACCAACAATTGTTCCAAGGTAGCCAACAGCTACTCCAAACCCCGAAATTAGTGGCATTTCTTCCCTTGTTCCTAAATCACTCATCATTGAATCATAAAAAACTAAACTAGAATTGAAGAAAAACTTCGCAATAACAAAACTGATTACAACTAAGGCATACGATAGTGGAACTCCCCATAACAGAGCATCTGTTTGAAAACCACCAAATACACCCATCATAAATGTCGCGAAAATAGATATAGAAGCGAACCAAACAATAAATCGTTTTTTATACCCTGTCGTATCAATCCATACCCCGAACAATGGGGAAAAGATAACTAAGAAAAAACTGGCCACAGCATTTGCATACGAAACAAAGGTACTAGCAACTTGTTGTCGTACCTCACTCGTCCCTAATACTTCGTCCGTATAAAAAGGGAAAAATACCGTATTAATATTGGACGAAAAAATCGTATTAGCAAAGTCATAAAATGCCCAAGAAAGAATTGGTAATGTTAAGTAGAGAGCCCATGGGCTTTTCGGTTTAGTAGTAGTAGAATTCATTTCTCACACCCCCGTGTATGAATTACGATTGATAATATTTAATGAAACTTTGTGTTCCTTCGTTTTCCAATCCTTGTTCTGCCAACTCTAAATACATGTTGTATACCATTTGAAGTCCTGGTAATCTCAACTCCATTTTTGCGGCTTCTTCTAATGCTATTCTCATATCTTTAATAAAATGCTTCATAAAAAATCCTGGAGCGAAATCTTCTTTTAACATGCGTGGTGCTAAATTAGATAGAGTCCAAGAACCTGCCGCTCCACCAGTTATGGAGGAGAGGACCGTTTCGGAATCTAAACCAGCAGCTTTTGCATACGTAATTGCTTCGCATGCTGCAATCATGGTTCCTGTAATGCCAATTTGGTTTGCCATTTTTGTGTGTTGTCCAGAACCTGCTTTTCCTTGATACACAATTGTAGAACCAAATAATTCAAATAACGGATAAATCGTTTCAAATACTTCTTTCTCTCCACCGACCATGATAGATAACGTTCCATTTTGTGCTCCAATGTCTCCACCGGAAACGGGTGCATCAAGAGAAGAAATTCCTTTTTTCTTCGCATCATCAAATAATTGACTAGCAAGTGTTGGGGTTGAAGTAGTTAAATCCACGACAATCGAATCTGCTCCTAAATTGGCAAAAATACCTGTTTCACCGTAATATACTTCTTCAACATCCTTTGGGTACCCTACCATCGTGAAAACAAGTTCTGCGTTTTTTGCAGCTTCTCCAGGTGTGTTTGCCCATGCAATTCCTAAATCTAATAAGTCATTTGCCTTCTCTTTTGTACGTGTATAAATGGTGATATCATGTCCTTCTTTATGTAAATGCTTGACGATACTTTTTCCCATGACACCTGTTCCAACAAATCCGATTTTCCATTGTTTTGTCATCGCAACTTCCTCCTAAGTATTCTGATAACTTCTTCTTATAGTTTAGCAGAGAAAAAGTTCGATAGACGAAAAAAGGCAAAAAAAAGTAGGACGCATTCCTACGAGGAATAACGTCCTAAAAAAGGGGGAAATGAGAATGTTGCTGTGTTCTTTATTATTATCCCCACATCAAACACCATTTAAACATCTTTTCGAAAAAAATTTTTTATTTTTTTTAATTCCTCAAAAAATCGGTCCGCTTTTTCATGTGCGACGGATCCTGATCGATATCGAGCTTCTTCATATAAATGAAAAAAGGAGGATTCTACTTTCCAACTTTCACGTCCAAACCATTCCTTGACCGTTTCACTGCTGGATCGATAATAACCGTATTGCATCGCTTCTTGTTCGAAAGCACGATACGCTTCTCGAATTTCATTCAACGACACATCATACGTCGAAACATATTGCGCATCCTCTTGCACTTTCACATGATGGGTTTCCTGATGGATATCGGAAGAATCCTGTTGAGAAAGCAAGGAATTGTCATCCGAAACTGGCTCGCGATTTTTCCAATATCGATAAAAAATCACAACTAGCAAAAGAATACCGACTGTGACTCCGATTCCGGTAAATGGAATCGTAGATGGATCGAGTAATGTTGGCGCCTCATAATCCGTCATTTCAAAAGTGCCTTGCACTGGTTTCTTCAAACCACTCGCTTTCTGAGGATCGATTAAACTTACAATCCATAAACGAATAGCGTCTCCTATTTTACCAATAAACGAAAATAAACCGACAAATACTCCACCTGTGAGTTGAAAAAATCCTTCTATAAGCGATTTGCTAAACAAGAGGAGCAGCACACAGATAACGACAAGGAAACTTAAAGCTCCTCCCAACAGTTTCAACACAGGGAAAATATCAAGTGTCGTAGATTCTTTCGCAACGAGCCCATTTTCCACAATCTTAAAACTCACAAATATCACAATTGCCAGAGCAGTAATGATAATAAAATCGATTTGCTCCCCGTGGAAAGGTAAAAAAGTAGCAAGTAAACTTCCAACAATAAATGCACTAAATAATAAACTAATCTGGACACCATCATTTGTTTGATCAAAATCAGGTGTAGTTAAACGACTCACTGCTCTCCAAATGGAAAAGAACATACATAAAAAGATCATCCAAATGGGTGCAGAAAGGAAGAAAAGCAAACTATAAACAAGGATAATTATACCCGTAGAGATAGCGATAGAGCCAAATCCTAGTTGTTTCGTGATTAGTACAAAGAAGCTAATGATGAATAACCCGGCTAAGAATAAATACGGGAACCTTACCGATGTTTCATTGCCAACAAATATTAGAAAATAAGCAAACAAAAAATGATCGTTCATAAATGCGGCGACTGAACGAAAATTCTCTGAAAATCGTTTTTTCATCGTATTTTCACTCCTTCGTCAACAAGTACAAATTCCACCCTAGATGATTTTTTCCACTTATCAAAGAGGGTATCTGAACTTTTGGTACCAAAAACTTGAATAAAATGCGCTTGTCGATTGTGCCCATCCAAATGGCGAAGCATTTGACTAAATGGAATGGTCACATCATTTTGAGAAAGTACAGCAAGTAACTCAAGCGCTCGACGGCGATGAATCTCCCCTGTTCCAATTGGCAAGTAAACATAAGGTGATGAGCCATACGCTCGAACGTTAATAGCTAATGAAAATGGTATCGCAGTTTGAAAATAATGTTCAATATAAGAAGCTGCTTCTTCTAACAGTGCCTCCAAATACGGAACGATCGAATAGGAATCCGCGACATTTACAACAAGAAGAACGGATTCATTTGCCACTTGATTAAATACTTTTGTTTGTAAACTGCCAGTTCGCGCCGTCGCATTCCAATGAATATGATTTAATTGATCACCTGCTGCATACTCTCTTGTTCCTACTGGTGAAAACAAATCAACATACAGGGATGGCTGAAAATCGTACTCGCCAGGTTTTTTTGGAGTTGGGAATCGTTTTGTATGTAATGGCTTAATCGACGGAAAGACCATTTGTTGCTTCGAAATAAAAGGTTCAAAATGTAAGTACACCATGCCCTCTCCAAATAGATGAGGAATCGCAATTTCAAGCTTTTGGATGCGAGTAATACCGCGTTTCTCCCCTTTTAAAGGAATAGTCACTACTACTTCCTTTTTTGTCCCAATGGAAAATGGCACAACGATTTCATACTCTTTCCCCGATGGTTTTGTACCGTTGTTAGTTAATGGAGAAACAACATCGGAAAAGGTTAACCGGATCGTTCCATTCCAAATAGGTAACCCATTGTTCTGAAAGGTTAGTTTCCAAGCAGATTCAGAACCCGCCACTAAATAAGATCGTTCGGGCAAATTATGCAAAAGAAGTTTCGATCCAACTTGTTCAAAATATTTTTTTTGCGCATATGTAATGAATGCAATTAGCACTAATAAGGATGCAACCCATGTTTTACCAAATAGCAAGAACAGTATTCCAAAGACAGTACTAATGGTGAATACTACCGAAGTAGCTTGTAAACCTGTCGTCTCTCGCTTCCACATCACGAAATAGATGCCTCCACAGGAGCATCGACCGTTTCTAAAATAGCTTGAATAATTGCTTCTGGAGTATGAAGTAGCATGCCCTCTGCTGTTAAAAGAATGCGATGTGTCGCTAAATAAGGGAACACAAATTTCACATCATCTGGTGTGACGAAATTTCTCTCATGTAAAAAAGCTGCTCCTTGTGCTGCAAGGATTAGCGCAATAGCAGCACGCGAACTAAGACCTAATTCTATGTAAGGATTTTGACGTGTTTCCTGCACTAATTTCACAACATAGGTTTCAATATCTTCGTGAACCTCTACCTTTTGAACATCCTCCTGCCATTTCTGCACTTCTTCTTGGGAAACAATGGATTGAACGTGATTTTCTTCTGGTTTTATTCGGAATGAACGAACGATTTCTACTTCTTCCGAAAAAGTAGGATAATTCATCCCAATCCGGAACATAAAGCGATCTAGTTGAGCAGCTGGTAATGGAAATGTACCTTGCTGGGATTCCACAGGATTCTGTGTCGCAAGCACCATAAATGGTTTCGGTAACTTTAACGTTTCCCCATCAATGGTGACTTGTTTTTCTTCCATCGATTCCAACAAACTTGATTGTGTTCTTGGCGTAGCACGATTAATCTCGTCTGCCAGTAAAATATTCGACATCACTGGTCCTGGACGAAGTACAAACGACTGACTCTTAGGATCAAAATAATGAATACCGGTAACATCGGACGGTAAAACATCTGGAGTAAACTGAACGCGTCTAAATGCGCCTTCAAAAGCTGCTGCAAATGATTTAGCCATCATCGTTTTACCGGAACCAGGTACACTTTCTAATAACACATGTCCCCCTTGCAAAAGTGCAATGGTCATCAAGTCGAATTCTTTCTCTCTACCAACAATTGTTTGTTTTAAATGATGTTGAAATGTTTGAAGTGTGTTCATGTTTTTCCCCCTGTAAATCGTTATTTTTTTGTGCCAGAATGGTAGTTTTTTTCAATCAAGTAATTAGAAACTGTTTGAATAATGAGAAAAATTATTCGAAAAAATTTTGACTTCCTAACCTTTTGTGAAGCTCCATGTCTGCTACCGTTACACCCTTATCGGTTTGTAGAGTAATAATGACCACGCAAAAAAGCTAAGGATGCCCTTAGCTTTTAGACATGTTAGAGGAAGAAAAAGTTCCTTCAAATTGGTATTTATTTAATAAGGCATCTAATTTTTCACTCAGTCGAATCGTTTCTTCATCATTGATACCTCTAGTATTTGCAGACTCGATCATTTCTTCTCTAGTTTGTTCTACTTTTGACAATAGAATTTCAGACATAAGAAATCTCCTTTCTGCATACCATCCTACACCTTATTATACAGTATTTAGGAATATTCTACACAGAAGAATTACGACAAAATGTGACAAAACACTACATACCGATACCTCTTTATCTTTGATTTAGCTTCGCGGGTCATTCTCGTAATAGTATGTAACAGTCCCACCTTGTTCTGCTACTCCTCGAAAATGTTTCATATCCTCTCTGGCGAGAAGTACCAATCGAAAAGCCATAAATTCTTCTTTTGGAATAAATAAAGAAGCAATTTTCCCTTCTTTCAATTGGGTAAGTTGTTCTTCGTAATTCACCGAATCACTCCTCTCACACTTTATCTGTCGAAAAGTCTTTACGAATACCTCTATATCATGGAAAATAGAAGGCATGGATACCTTCATTTTGTCCTATATTGTAAATGAATGCAAGGAGGTGGAACGATGGTTCAAAACGTTCAATGGAAAATGTGGATGCTCGTCATTCCACTAGCATTCGTATTGTTGTTTTTTGTTTTTTCAACAAGCGAGATATTTTGGTACATGTATACATTTGCAATGTTATTATTAATGGCCATTTCGTATTTAAATAGTTCTTTTAAAGATGAAGTGCAAACTTGGGAGTTTCTCGTATTTGGAATTGGATATGGTACACTAACATACGGAATCATTGCAGCTGGGTATTACCTTCTTTCTTTTGTAACCCCTGCGGTTCCAACATCCGTTGAGACGTTTCTCGAAAGTTATGGTCCAACAACCGTTTGGCATTACTTGTTACTGATGCTCATTATCGCTCCGGGTGAGGAACTTTTTTGGAGAGGGTACGTTCAGCAAAAGTTAAAAGAAATGATGAGTCCTTTTTTAGCAGTAACAGTCTCATCTATCTTGTTTGGTCTATCAATGGCATTTAGTGGATTTTGGTTAGGGGTTCTTGCTGCCATTTTCTCCGGTTTCTTTTGGGGACTCTTGTATGAGTGGAAAAAAAGTATGCCTCTACTTATTATTGCCCATATCACAATGACCATCTTACTATTTCTAGTTTTACCGCTTCATACGTGAAACGTTTACATATGTTTACACGTCTAGTTAGTCAAAGGGAGGAAATCACAACATGAAAAAACTACTTTATTTATTCGCAAGTCTAGCATTGGTGCTTAGCGTACTAAGTGCTTGCTCAAATGGAAACACGGAAGATGATAAAAATGAAAATTCGTCTGAAAATGTAACAAAAGATACAGAGAAAGCACCTGATGAAGATACGACGGATCCTGAATCCGATGAAGATGCGGATGTTAGAGGTCCACAACGCACGCTTTCCTATGAAGTAGATGGAGAAACAAAAGAAGAAAATGCAACATTAACGGAAAGTGAAAACCAACCTTACTCCGTGTACTTGCTAGATGATTTCGCACTAACTGGCGAAGAACCTTATAAAGACACGATTTACTGGAAAGAAAATGATGCGATTTTTATGCGTGTTGAAACAATTTCAGACGCAGAAGCAGATTATGAAGTTGTATATGACAATGTAAAAGGTACTGCTGAAGCAGTAGCAATTGCTGTAGAACCGAAAGAAATTAAAGATCCAGAACGTCTTCCACAAGGTCCTGGCATTGAACGTGCAGCGGGTTTTGAAGTTCAGATGGAATTAGGAACTGTCACAAGTTATATTTTCATGCGCGATGGCTTAATCATTCGTACTACTATTTTCGATCGCGATGAATTTAACTTAACGGAAGCATTCTCTGCAATGGCAGAAACAATTGGGGCAAAATAAGATAAACGAACAAAACTCGCTGGGAAAGTACTTCTTTCTCAGCGAGTTTTTTTACGTAAATGTCATCTAATGAAGGGAAACTCTAATTTTTCAACTAGTAGGATAAACTAATTATTCATCTTTATTTCATCAAAAAAAGCATATGACCTCGTTAAAATAAATACGAAGCACATGCTGTTAGTTAATAAGACAAATCTTTAATAGACAGTCCTAATTTTTTTACGAGCTCAATGGCTTGCTCTTTTTCATCTGACGTTAATCCGCTCATTAACTCGTGAATCTGTTTCTCATGTTCCGGAAATAGCTGATCCATAAATGCTTTTCCATCTGAGGAGATTTCCGCAAATGTCACTCGACGATCTGTCGGACAATTTACTCGTTCGATAAATCCTCGTTTTTCCAATTTATCGATGACATATGTGATAGAACCGCTAGCGAGTAAAATTTTTTGTCCGATTTTCTGCAGTGGTTGTTGTCCCTTATGATAAAGCAATTCCATTACAGCAAATTCTGTCGGGTTCATACCATTTTCTTGAAAAAAATGGTTTGTATTTTCATGGAGTGCTTTATACGCTCTAGATAATACGATAAACAGTTTTAATGATTGGGATATTTCTTCGTTTCTCATGAGATCACCTAAATTCTTAAATCTTTTCATCGATTTAAGTATACTACACCCAAGAGTGAACGGTCATTGGTTTTGTCAGATTCTGCTCCATTTCTTCTTTGCCGAACTGATAAACCGGAAAATAAAGATGAAACGCGGAACCCTTTCCAACTTCACTTTCCACTTCAATAGATCCATCATGTTCTTTCATCGTTTGATAGGCATGTGAAAGTCCTAAACCAGTTCCTTGTTCCTTCGTTGTATAAAAAGCAGTGAAGACTTTTTCCATCACTTCTTTACTCATGCCACACCCTTCATCTTGGAACGTTAACTTCACTTGTTGATGTTCTGTGAGTTTTTGTGAGACTCTCAAGTGTCCCCCACTCTTCATCACTTCAATTGCATTTTTAATCATGTTAATAAACACTTTCTTAATTTCCGCTTCTTCACCTAGAATACAATCCGCTTCTTTATTTTGACATTCGTACGTAATTTGAACATTATTCATGTTCGCTTGTGGCGTCATAAACTCGATAATTTGTTCCACAATCGTCGAAATCGACACGAAGTGAAACGATCGATTTTTCGGTTTCGATAATATTAGAAATTCATTTAAAATCGATTCCATGCGCTCAATCTCACTATGGATGATATCTAAATAAGGTTTTCCGTCATCATGAATGGCATCCTCTATCAATTTCGTAAATCCTTTTAGAGACGTAAGAGGATTACGAATTTCATGAGCAATACTCGCCGCCATTTCACCCAGCGTTGATAAGGAGTCCTTATGCGTTAAATCCAGTTCTTTTTTCATTTGAGACGAACGATCTCGTAAAATCGTCACATACGAATTTAGTTCTTCATTGTAATGCGTAGAAAATTCAAGATAATATATTTGTCCATTCGGATGACAATACTTTCGTGTCATTTCTGCTAACTTATGCTGTGACAACAGTTGAAAAAAGTGAAATGTTTCCATTTTTTCTTCTGGAAATAACCGCATCAATAATTGATCGGATTTACCAGATAGCTTAGCAATAGGAATCCCTAGAAGTTTCTCAACCACATGGTTCATCTTGATAATTTGTCCATCTTTTGCAGTGACAATAATACCACTTGGTGAGGCATTCATAATGGCTTCAAAGCTAAGGGGAAATGGATAAACACGACGATTTTGCTTCACTTCTTTTTTATTTCGAAAACGAAGGACAAAATATTCTTGAGATGACTGAAAAATACCTTCGATTAAATAGTCCATGTTGTTTACCGTATCCGTAAACGAACATGAGCATATTTCTTTCTCTGGTTTTTTCATATCTGCAATAAAAGAAATCATGTTGTCTTGTTGACTTTTACAAAGGCGGAGTGGTTTATTTACCTTGATTCTATCACCGAACTCTTTTCCTGCAGCAATATTATAAATTTTAACTTGTAAGTCTTGTCCAATAACAGCAACGGGATCCCTAATATCTTGGAACAAAAAATCGAAAGTTTGATACATTTTATTCCCTAACAACTGCATTCACTACCTTCGTATTAAAATCAAGAAAAAGGAAAATTAAGAAAATTGCACCTAGTTTTGATTATTTCATACTGCTCCTAAAAATGAATAGGTACATGGACTCATATTGTTTGAATTCATAATCCCTGCTAAAATGAAGAAATGCATGAATGGAGTGAACATGGTAAAATGAAAATTTTGTTAACCACCTTAAACGCGAAATATATTCACACTAATCTTGCCTTGAGATGTTTAAAGGTAGGAGTTACCCCACATTACAATCCTCAGATTATCGAGTATACAATTAAAGATCCTTCCATGAATATTGTTTCGGATATTTATCAACGCAAGCCAGATATTGTCGGATTTAGCTGTTATATATGGAATATCGAAGAGACGTTGAAAGTTGCCGAAATGTTGAAGGAAGTTCTACCGAATACGACGATTATTCTTGGTGGTCCGGAAGTGAGTTATGACACACACTACTGGTTAAAATCGAATCCTTTTATTGATTTTGTCCTAATGGGTGAGGGAGAGTTGTCCTTTCTTCAATTTTTGCATTATATGCATGGAAAATTACCAATAGAACAAGTGAACGGACTTGCCTACTTGGTAGATGGAAAATGTAAAATACATCCTCAAGGTCCAAAACTAGATTTACGAACTGCCCCCTCCCCACATCGTTTAGAAGAAGATGTGGCTGAGTTAAGCAAACGTATTGTCTATATTGAAACGAGCCGAGGATGCCCATTCTCATGTCAATTTTGTTTATCCTCTATTGAAGTCGGGGTACGTTATTTCAACCGAGAAACAGTGAAATCGGATATTCGATATTTGATGAAAAATGGCGCAAAAACGATTAAATTTGTCGATCGTACATTTAATATTAGTAGAAGCTATGCCATGGAAATGTTTCAGTTTTTAATAGATGAACATTTACCTGGCGTCGTCTTTCAATTTGAAATAACTGCCGATATCATGCGTCCTGAAGTCATTCAATTTCTGAATGATAACGCACCAAAAGGATTATTCCGATTTGAGATTGGCGTTCAATCGACAAATGATTTAACAAACGAACTCGTGAAACGGAGACAAAACTTTGACAAGTTAACTCGAACTGTCACTATGGTTAGAGATGGAGGCAAAATCGATCAGCACCTTGATTTAATTGCCGGACTTCCTGAAGAAGACTACGCATCATTCCGCGAAACCTTTAATGATGTCTTTGCCCTGAGACCAGAAGAATTGCAATTAGGGTTTTTAAAGTTACTAAGAGGAACTGGACTTCGTATGCAAGCTGATCAGTATGGATACACTTATGTCGACCGTGCTCCGTATGAAATTTTCTCCAGCAATGTCTTAAGCTTTGATGATATGTTGCGAATCAAACAAGCAGAAGATGTTCTAGAAAAGTACTGGAATGCACATCGACTTGATCAAACCGTTACGTATTTAATCGAGCATGTTTTCGACACGCCATTCGACTTTTTCCAACAATTTGGTACCTACTGGGAATCGAGAGGCTGGTCTAGAATCGGACACCAATTAGAAGACCTATTCACTCGACTGGATGGCTTTTTGCAGACACTAAACGGGGTAAACCTTGATATAGTGCACAGTTTAATGAAACTAGATTATCTGACGCATCATAAATTCCAGCCACGAAAACCGTGGTGGCCAAAAGATGTATCCGATGAAAATACCGCATATGTATATGAACTTCTGAAAAATCATGAAATTAGTTCCGCAATATCTGAAAGAGATTTGCATAAACGTACCCTGCTAACTAATTTTTCATTAGATTTAAACGAACTACAACATGGAAATTATAAACCGGCATCCTCTACATTAGTTGCTTACTTTAGTGGAAACGATCAACCACAATTAATGACTTTCTAATTTGGAAACAAAAGCTGCTTCTCTATCAAGATGAATAGAGAAGCAGCTTTTTTATATTCTACAAGTGATTATGTTGGTAGGCGATCGATTCTCTGGCGTAGACGATCGATTCTCAGTTGCACACGATCGATTCTCCGGCGCACCCGATCGATTCTCCGGCGCACACGATCGATTCTCAGTTGCACACGATCGATTCTCCGGCGCACACGATCGATTCTCCGGCGCACACGATCGATTCTCCAACACACTCGATCATAGATGATACCTCAAAATAAAAACGAGCTCTCCTAAGAGGGCTCGTATTGCGTTATCCGATAATAACACGTTCTTTTGGGAAATGGTATTTTGTTTTCTCTGCCCGTCCCCCAATCGTAAAAATGAAAGATATTAAACCGACTCGACCGATAAACATAAGTAGCATAATAAGTACCTTGCCAAATGGTGAAAGATTTGGTGTGACACCAAGTGACATGCCACACGTTCCAAATGCAGAGGTTATTTCGAAAACTAACGATCCAATTGGTATAGTCGGATCAGATATTGTTAATAAGATAGTCGAAATAAGCACCATGAAAATAGCCAAAATAATTACTGCATATGAACGAAACACATCGATTAAATGTATTTCTCTGTTAAAGACTTGGATGTTGTCTTTCCCACGCGCAAAATTGATCAAAAATAGAATTGCGATTGCAAAGGTCGTGGTCCGTATACCTCCACCCACAGAACTGGGAGATGCACCGATAAACATCATAGCACTTACAAACACATTGGTACCTTCACTAAACTGAGTGATGTCGAAAGTAGTGAGACCACCTGACCTAGAAGAAACCGAGTGAAAAATCGAAGCAAAAATAGCTTCGTGCCACTTCATGCCTTTAAAGGAATGAAACGATTCCAATAAATAAATAGCAACACTGCCCACCACTAAGAGTATTCCGAAAGTAACCGTCGTTATTTTGGCAAATAATGAAAACCGGAAATTCGGATGTTTATTGGATAAAAATGCTTTTACTTCTATTAATACTGGGAATCCTATTGCACCTAAAATAATTAGTACCATTACAATAATTTGGACAAAGTAGTCGTTAAAATAAGGAACCAACGATTCGCCTGTAATATCAAAACCACCGTTTGTAGTGGCTGATATCGTTGCGAAGACTCCATTCAATAACGCTTCTGAAAACGAATCGTAATATTTTAAGAAATAAAATGTGAGAATCATTGCACCAATAAATTCAATTAATAATAGGATACGGATAATTTCAATGATTAGATTTACTAACCCAGCAAGCGAATGCTGGTTATGATCCATTTGAATAAGTTGACGTTCTCGCATGCCGATTTTTTTTCCTACCAATAACCACACAAATGTACCTAGTGACATAACGCCAATTCCACCAAGTTGAAGTACCAGCATTAGCATGACAATCCCAAAGACAGAGTAAGTTTCGGAGATATTTACAACGGTTAAACCCGTAACACTGACTGCACTAACTGCCGTAAAAACGCTATCGATAAAAGGTACTTCCACACCTTTTTGATGAGTCCCAGGCAAGTTCAATAAAATAACGGAAATCGCAATCGCGATAAAGTAATACGATACGATCGCTTGTGCTGGTGTCAATTCTTTTACTTTATCTTGCCATCTAGCCACAAGAATCACATCTCCTTCCGTTTAACTCGTATGAACTTATTGTAAAGAAAAAAGACCGCTAATGGAAGCGGTCTTACAGGATTCAATGAAGATTAGTGATTGTGTCCTTTTCCTTTGTCTTGCTTACCGTTATCTTTGTTTTCATTCCAACGATTTTGCTTGTGGTTTTCTCTGTTTCTATTTTTTTCGCCACCATTTTCTTTATGGTGATCGAAAGTGTTGTTATTACGATTAGAAGATGGATTGTTTGATGGAGACTGTTTTTTAGAAGCCTCTTTTTTCACTTGAGAACCATTGTTATGTTTTTTACCATGATTTTCATTATTCTTACCGTTTAATTCTTTTTCTGTTGTCTGGTCTTTTTTTGAGGTTGAAGGTTTGTCCGATTTTCCGTTTGACTTGCTTGAATTGTCATTTGGACCTTTTTTCGGATCTTTTGCTTTTTCTGAACCTTTATTCTCTTTCGTCCCATTAACCGGTTTCTGTTTAACGTCATTTCGGTTTTCTTTCGCTTTTTGATCATCTCTCGATTGATCCTCCGAAATATACGACTGGACAGATACGCCGCGTTCTTTTGCAGCTTCATATTCTTTAAAAGATGCTTCTTCTTTCTCCACTTGCTTTGCAATGGAAGGAAGTTCTGTTTTTGTTTCTTCGATTGCTTCATCTATAGTTGCTCTTAGTGAATCTGCTTCATTGTGAAAAATCGTCGTTACTGTGATTGGGTTCGTTTGTGTTTCTTTTGAGTAGTTCTTCATAATGTCGCTAAGCACACTAGATAGTTGCTCGCCTTTCCAACTTTTCAGTTGTCGAATAAATGCTTCCCCATTATCATCCAAAGCGCTGAAGTGGACTACTTCTCCTTGATCATTTACACCTATTTCAAAACTAGAATCCGCATCAACTTGAATGTAGGCAGAAGCAGTAGATTCGTTTCCAAATAACATCCCAAACACTAACAGTAGAGTGGCTGCTGCAGCTAGAACCGGATAGACCATTTTCCACTTAACCGTTCTGTTTAACATGCTAGTGACAGGTATAAATTCCGTAAACGAACATTCCACGCCGACAATCGGATCATCCATAGATGGAACACCTTTTATAAATCCTCCATCGGACGTGAGGAATACGCTATATTCGTCATGGACTTCTAAAATGATTCCTCTTCCTTTTGTCATGTTACATCCGTCCTTTTAAGTAATCTATTAAATAATGAAGCTCACTGTTTAATAGTAGTGCGATCGCAATGATATATTTACGTTGCCGTTCGAGTGTTTTGCGAGATACCGAAACGAGTTCTTCTAGTTCTTTTAGTGGCAATCTCTTCTTCGTTTGTAAAGTATCAAAAAACTCATCGGTTTCTGCTACAATCTGGGCAATTTGAAAAGCAGTTCTTCTTGCATCTTCGTGAGAAGGAGCAACTTCCGCTAACTGGGAAAAAGATAGTTGGTAAGGCTGCAACATTTCTTCAAATTGGATAATTTGACGTAATCTTTCTTGCTGTTGCTGCTCCGCTGTAAACTGCTCGAAAGCATGTGATGATTCTAAATGAGTAAAAGCATCATTCGCTTCTTCGTCAATGAGCAAGCTGTTTCCAACTGGTTGATCGATTCTTCTAGCTTCTTTACGAATATGGTCGATCAGTTTACGCCGAATCAGCAAATGGGCAAATGTTAAAAAACTAGCATTTTTATCCGTTTCATAACTTATAATGGCATCATGGAAAGCGGACATGGCAATGCTATATTCATCATCAGCTTCCCTAATGTATCGTTTACATACATATGAAGCTGTTTTTTTCATAAAAGCAGTGTGCGAAAGAAGCAATTCATGTAGAACTGCTTCTTCGCCCTGCTTCGCAAGCATTACTTGCTCTTCAACATTCATCTGCTTAGCTGTATTTCGAAACAAATTGTGGATCGTTGCAAGTAACACTGCGTTCACCTCATTTCAACCGATTACTTAATTCTTATCGATTGTACCGACAAATGAGGAAAATGAAAAGAATGTTTCATTTTTCAATTGTGTTACAAATCATTAGTCACGATCTTTTTTACCATGACCTTTTTCACCTGAATGGTGTTCTTTTTTCTCAGCATGTTTCGAAGCATGAGCTTCATGTTTTTCTGCTTTTTTTGCTTCGTGTTCAGCTTTTTTAGCAGCCTTTTTTGCTTCACGTTCAGCTTTTTCAGCTTGTTTTTTTGCTTCATGTTCTGCTTTTTTCTGTGCTTTTAACTCTTCCGCAGCTTCTTTCTTCTTCGCTAACAATGCAGCTAAAGTTGCTTTTTCTTCATCAGTTAAACCATCTTTATCCACTTCAGTTGTAGCTTCAACTGTTTCTTCCGTAACAGGAGTTTCCTCAACAACCTCTGTATCAGTCGTTTCTTCAACCACTGGTTCTTCAACTGCTGGTTCTTCTGTTACTTCTTCAGTTTCTTTTGCAATTTTTGCTTCCCATTTTGCAATAGCACGTTCAATGTTACGTTGAATCGCTGCCTTTGCACGTGGATTGCTAATTTTTTCTAGGTTCATGGATAATGCAATTAAATTGTTTGCAAAATATCCCTCAGGGATTTCGAATGAAAATTCTTTTTCTTCATCCACATCAACTTCATCTTCAGATGCTTCTTCAGTAGTAGTTTCTTCAGTCGCTGTTTCGTCGGAAGTAGATTCCTCCGTCGCTTCTTCTTCAGTAGCTGTTGTGTCATCTGAAACATTTTCTACAGGAGTTTCAAGTTCAACTGTATCGTACTCGACTGTTGACTCGTTCGTGTCAGCAAATGCTGCACCTGCAGTTCCTGTTAATAATGCTGCTGTTAAAATTGCTGTGCTTGATTTTTTCCAGAATTTCATTAACGTCACCTCTAAGAAATTTTTTTGCATCATCAGATGCTCACCCCTTTATTCGTGTTCTTGTCTTTTCTTTGTGGGGGTGTTGGAAAAATTTTCGAAAACGTTTTCAACCTTTTTTACTTTTAACTTCTAGAAAAGCCATAAGATGGGCATTATACAAGTTTTCATTCCAACAAAAAAAGATGCAAGGATTTCTCCTTACACCTTCAATTCATCTCTATTCAACTGCTTTTGCTTGTTTTATACCAATGAAATATCCACCGATAGCAATTCCAAGTAAAACAATCCAAAAGATTAATTTCCACTCCGTTGAGTGAGGAAAATGCGTATCAATGATGGCAAGCTTCGGATGACCTAATGCCATTACGGTAAGTTTAACCCCTACCCATCCAACAATTAAGAACGCCGCTGTTTCAAGTGCCGGGTAATTTGCAAGCAGTTTTACAAACCAATGTGCGGCAAATCGCATGATGATTAACCCGATTATTCCACCTAGAAGCATAACCGTGAATTGTCCGCCATTAATCCCACCAACTTCAAATGAACCAAGCTCTGGTAATGTGACTGCAAGTGCTACTGCTGCAAGCATTGAGTCGATGGCAAACGCAATATCTGCCAATTCAACTTTTAATACTGTCATCCAAAAACCTGAATTTTTCGGCTCTTTTTCAGCCGTCAATTCCGATTTTTTCTTCCTTGAGTCGAGTATATGCTTTATCGATATAAACAGAAGATACGCTGCTCCAATTGCCTGTACTTGCCAGACATTAACGAGAAACGTAATCATGAAGAGTGCTAGGAAACGAAACACAAATGCTCCGAGCAATCCATAAAAAAGTGCTTTCTTTTGTCTTTCTTCCGGTAAATGTTTGACCATTACCGCCATCACGACTGCGTTATCCGCAGCAAGTAAACCTTCTAATAAGATGAGAACTAATAATACCCATCCATATTCGAGTAGAATGGCTTCCACGTCATCTAACTCCTTTGCCCTGTATTAGTGTGTAGGGTGTTCCATTTCATGTGCGGTACTTTCTAATGCTTGTGATTTCTTTCGACCAATAAACACAACCGCTACCACTACTACGGCAATAAACAACCAAGAAAGATACCAGTAAGAAGTGAAGAAGTCATGTAAAAAAGGTTCGTGAGTAATCATTCGAGCAGCTGTAAACGCTAATACTGCTGAGCCGATGTAAATAATAATAGGAAACTTATCAATTAGCTTAATAAACATTGTACTTCCCCAAACCATTATCGGTACACTAATTAATAACCCTAGGACTACCAAAGTATAGTTGTGATTTGCTGCACCGGCTACTGCTAACACGTTATCCAATCCCATTACGGTGTCGGCAATCATTATCGTCGCAACCGCAGAAGCAAGACTTTTGGATGCTTTATGGTCGCCAATTTCGTTATCCTCGACGAGCAACTTATACGCGATCCAGATAAGTATTAATCCACCAACTAATTGCAATCCTGGAATTTTCAATAACCAAACAATCGCAAGTGTAGCTAGAATACGAACGATTACAGCACCTACTGTTCCAATAATAATCGCTTTTTTTCGTTGATGAACGGGTAAATTCTTTGCGGACATCCCGATCACAATTGCATTATCCCCAGCTAACACTAAGTCAATAACAACAATTGACGCTAGTGCGACTAGAAATGACCATGTAAATATATCTGCCATGTTATTCTCTCCTATTCTTGACCAAAATAAAAAGACCCATGCCTAAATAAATAGGCAAAGGTCTTGCTAAGCAAAATTATTTGCTATCATAGCCGATGACGAAGTCATGTAATGACGACTATGAAATAGGTTTCCCTATAGCTACTCCCCTTTGACAAATGTCAAAGTATGAAATTTAATCTTCTTTTATTTTACCACAAATACGGTCAATGTAAACATTCGAACATTGCTTCATCGGATGAACTTGAGCAAAGAGCTATACCAACTAACTCTATTCGATTTTGACATGATATTTTTTATGGTCCTTGTTTTTTACGTAAAATTGCACCATAGGCTCCATCGAGTCGATGAAATCTGCACACGTAATTTCACTATCTTGTAATAACTTTTCTGCAACAGTTGTATCAAACTGCGCATCCCATGTTAAATAATCGAGCGTTTCTTGTTCGACACCGAGCATTTGCCTCACCTTTTTTACCCCTAAACCTGATTTAGCAAGAGCCAGCGGGAAACGTCCTTTCGGGGATTTCCCAGTTACTAACTGCACCATTCTTCGATACACTTCTTCCACAGGATGCGGGTTTGGATCCGTTAAATGGACAGTTTGATGATTTGCTGCTTCTAATTCACTTAAGTAGACCGCCGCTTCCATAATGTAATCAATTGGCACAACATTTATATAGCTCGACGATTTTCCAACGTAAGGAATTACCGGTAATCCTTTTAATCGTTCAATCATATTCAAGAAAAAGTACGGACCATCAAATTTGATCGTTGTACCTGTTTTAGAGTGTCCACGAACTATTCCAGGACGAATAACGGTGGCAGGAATGTTTGCGTATTCTTCTTTCAACATTAATTCCGCTTCAAATTTTGTCTCTTCATAGTAATTTTTAAAAGATTTTGGACGAATTAATTCCGTTTCTTTTAAAAGACCTGTTCTTGTTCCTGCCACATAAGCCGTACTAAAATACATCAGTCGTTTAAGATGTGGAAAATGTTGAATCGTTTCTAATACAGAGGCAGTACCATGAACATTGACTTTCCATGCAATATTTTTTGGAACAGCTAAATCATAAATGGCTGCTAAATGCCAGACGACATCAACTTCTTCTTTTACAAGTCCTAAATCCTCATCCGTTAGCCCCATTTGAAACTGCGTGATGTCTCCTTCTATAAGATGCAGATGGACCGATTCAGGTAACTCCATTTTCGAAATCGTTTCTCTCGCTAAACTCATTTGATTTTCGAGCACTAACAAATAAAATGTCGTCGCTTTTTTCTGGCGAATTAATTCATGAATCAGTTGAGTGGTAATAAACCCTGGAAAACCTGTCATAAATGGTGTTTGCATCCCTATACCCCTTAATCCAAAAAGACTTTTTTTCTTGTTTCAGAATCGACGAAACTAAATATAATAGGAATAATATACAGCGTCAAAAATGTCGAACTGATCAATCCACCAATTACCGCAATTCCCATTGGTTGATTTATCTCGGTTCCTTCACCTAGCGCCAGTGCTAATGGGACTAATCCTAAAATAGTCGTTAGAGCGGTCATTAAAATTGGACGAACACGATCTTTTGCAGAAATGATTAAACTCTCTGCAGTAGATTTTCCTGCACGTTTCTGCTGAAGAATATAGTCTACCAACACAATTCCATTGTTAACGACAATTCCGACTAACACGAGTAATCCAATGACAGCTGTAATGCTAATTGGAGTCTTCGTTATGACAAGACTTGCTGCTACACCAATAATCATCAAAGGCACTGAAAACATGATGACAAAAGGATACACAAATGATTCAAACTGAGCAGCCATTACTAAATAGACTAGAATAACTGCAAGTAAAAGAGCTAATATCATGTCGTCAATAGCACCTTCAAATAACTCTCGATCCCCACTGAAATTTAATTCCACATTTTCTGATAAGGAAAGTTTTTCAATTTCTCGATCGACTTCTTCTGAAATTTCCCCAAGCGATACCGCAGATTCGTATTCAACCGTGAAGGAAGCAGAGTGAGCTTGATCATATCGTTTAATCGAAACCGGTCCATTCTCTGTCGTAATTGCGGCAATCGATTCTAATGGCACAAAAGATCCACTCGGAGTTTTCAATTGTAATGATTTCAAACTTGCTACACTCTTTATTACGTCAGGGTCGTATGCGACTCTAACTCCGAAAACATCTTCCTGCTCAGAGACAATTTGAGTTGCCATGACGCCTTTCGTAATGGATTGCACCATTTGACCGATTTGTGCAGGTAATAGACCAACTTTTCTCGCTTCTTCTCTATTAACCTCAATTTGAATTTCTTTCACCGTATCATTTAAATCGTTTGTTACTTTTCGAACATGTGGAAGTGAGCTTAAAGTGGATTGAATTTCTTGAACGGCTTCTTTTAATTCTTTTTCATTCGAGTCCGTTGCAGTAAAAGACAATGTATTAGGTGTTGAACCTGCAGTTGTTTGTAAATTAAATGAAACCATTGCATCATTCAACACATTTTTCTGTACCTTCTTTTCTACTCGCTCCACAAAAGTAAACACAGATTCTTCCCGTTCACTTAAAGGCACTAATTTTACGTAAAGTTCTGCTTTGTTTGCTTCTGACGTACCTTGAGATGCACCTTGTTGGGTACCACCAATCATGCTAACAAAAACGTCGACATTCTTTTCTTGTTCCAACGTTTTCTCTATTTCTTTTACGGTCTCATCTGTTTTGTCTGTGGAAGATCCATTCGGCAACTCAACAGAAATGCTTACGAATCCTTCATCTGTTGCGGGTAGGAATTCTGTTCCTACTTTCGTTAGTCCGTAGATAGAAGCACCCATGAAAATTGTCGTGAGTCCAATAACAACCCACCGATTTCGCAACGACCATTGTATCGATCGTTCGAAGTTCCCATATGCCTTAGAACGACGTCTTCTGGCGTCTAAATTTCCTTTAGGGGTTGTCAAAATTCTGGATGCAACCATCGGAATAACTGTTTGTGCAACAACTAACGAAGCGATAAGGCTAAATGAAATGGTTAAGGCAAATTCTTTGAACAATTGGCCAATTAACCCTGAAATGAACACGACAGGAACGAATACTGCCACTGTCGTTAAAGTAGAAGCTATAATGGCGCCTCCAACTTCTTTCGTGCCATCTGAAGCTGCTTGTCGTTTTGATTTGCCCATTGCTAAATGGCGCTCTATGTTTTCAATCACCACTATCGCATTGTCCACTAGCATACCTATTCCAAGCGCCAATGCTCCTAGCGTCATAATATTGATGGCAAAATCCGCAAAAAACATTAACACGAACGTAACAATAACCGAATATGGAATGGCAACACCGATAATAATCGGACTTCGAATCCCACGTAAAAATAAGAATAGAACAACCATGGCAAACAAAGCACCAAATAATAAGGAAGATCCAATATTTTGTATGGCGAGCTGGATATAGTCCCCTTGGTCAAATAAAATATCAGCTTGAACATTCTCGTACTCTTTTGATTGTAATAACGTTTTTAAAGAAGCTTGAAAAGCTTTTGAGACACTTGCTGTGTTCGATCCCGATTCTTGAAGGACAGACATCAACACTGCATCTTGCTCGTTTGCTCTTGTCATCAATGTCTGTTCTGATAGTGCTTTTTTAACAGACGCTACATCTGAAAGACGAACGTTTTTTCCTGTTGCAGGGTTTGTAAATACAACAAGTCCTTCCAAATCTTCGACAGTTGTTAATGTACTAATAACACGGGTCGTAAGTCGTAAGCCATCATCCGTTTCTACAGGCGCACCCGGCAGTGATTGATTATTACCTTGGATCGCAGCGATAATGTCCGATTGACCAACGCCATACTTCACCAATTGCTGTTGGTTTAACAATACCTGAATTTCTTCTGTAATCTTGCCAGAAACATTGACACTTGCAACTCCGTCAATTCGTCGAAGTTCTTGCTCTAGTTCTGTGGCAAGGGAAGAAATTGGGACGGACGCATCCGTTGAACGAAGGGAAAGTTGAATGATCGGAAACTGCGATGGATCAAATTTCAAAAATCGCGGCTTTTCAGCACCTTCAGGAATTGGAGTCAAGTCAATTCGCTGTAAAATATCCATTTCAACATCCTCTATGGAGGTTGACCAGTCGAACTGCATTAATAGAAAGTTTGATCCTTCCTCTGAAACAGATTGAATCGATTTTATTCCTGGCAAAGTGGCTAAATTGCTTTCTATCGGTTTCGTGACTTTTTCGCTAACTTCCTTTGGACTAGCTCCAGCATAATTCGTTACGACTACACCGATTGGAGGATTAAGCTCAGGTATGAGAGTTACTGGTATCTTAAAAAAAGAAACGGCTCCGAGAACCAAAACGAGAATCATGGTCACCATAGTGAAAACTGGACGTTTGATGGAAAAATCACTTATTTTCATGCTGCATGCTTCCCTTCATTCTCGTTAGATTCAAGGTTTATCGAAGTTCTACCAGTTGAGCGGCAGGTTTCCCAATAAAATAGCCTTGTGCTAAATCAAAACCAATTTTCTTGCATAAATCGAACTCTTCTTTCCGTTCAATTCCTTCTGCTAATGTGATAATACCCAATTTTTTTGCTTGATCAGATGTACTATGTAAAAATTCTTGCTTCTCTGCATCTTCATCACATCGATCAATATACGAACGGTCAATCTTGACATAATCAGGTTGTAATCGCTCTAACATATCCACCGTCGAAAATCCGGCTCCTACATCATCAAGCGCTACTTTCATTCCCTCTTTTTTATAACGTTCTAACACTCTCTGTAAATGCGGGACATCCTCAATTTTTTCTGTTTCAACTACTTCAAAAACTAAATCGCTTGGGTTAATTTGATATTTTTCTACAATACGAAATGTATGCTGTAAACAAAAATCTGGATTATAAATAGTGGAAGGTAGGAAGTTGATAAAACTTTTGACTCCCGCTTTTACCTTATCTTGACGAGCTTTGACAGCCTCTTCTCGCGCTCGTTGGTCTAATAAAGAATGCAATCCTGTTTTTTGAGCAACTTGAAATAACTTCCCTGGTGAAAAAGTATGATCATTTCCTGCAGCTCGAAGCAACGATTCATATCCATACACGGCCTCATCTCCCATTGAGATGATTGGTTGTAAAAAGCTCGTTAATGCTCCTCGTTGAATAAATGAAACGGTCTCCCGTTCTTGCATCCGCGTCATAAAGGTAGAAGGGTCAATTAAACGTTCTGGTTTCGTAGATCTCGACAAACCGATTCTTACATTATTACTCGTTTCGTACTTTTTCCATTCTTCTCCCACTTCTTCTAAAGAAGAGTATGGCTTATATGCGATGTAATCGTTCATTTTTGTGAAAGAAGAATCGAGGTAACCGTCAATAGAATCTCCTTCTACAAAAAAATTACCTTTCTCATAAAAATCAAACGAAATCCCACAGTGTACACAATCATTTTTCATTCGTGTTTCCCCCTCTATTCGAATAGTACTAGTTTACCTTAATTTTCAGAAAAATACTCTTATAATAACAGACTTACCCTGTTAACTTTCTTGCGAGTGCACAGGCGGTTAATATCAATAAATTACTATTTTTAGTTTAGCCGTTTTAATAGCATTCCCAAAGCTTTAGACTTCTATCAATTCCTTTTTTCTGCCGCTGATCAAATGGATAACGTGATAAACAAAATATCACTAAGGAAATCGGCACATCAGCGCTAAATGGACATTTATAAGCTCTTTTTTCACCGTCCATTGGCTATTTTCATTCTTCTATCAGCTGAATTTTTATGATATAAAGGCAAAATACGATTTTATAATCGTTCACATCGGTCGAAATAAAAACCGTGAAAAGTCCATCTTACAGGACTTTTCACGGTTAACTTGTTCCTTACAATAAGCTATACAATTGTATGGAGTCATTTTTGTCTTGGAACCAACGCATCGCAAATTCATTTTCAAATAAGAAAACATAGCGATCAAATCGATCACGAACTAGCATGCTACGAGGACTAGACATAGATTCTTTTACATCGCCTTCATTCTCGATCCATCGAGCGATTTTCGATCCAATCGGCTCCATACGTACTTCCACGTTATACTCATTTTTCATTCGGTGCTCAAATACTTCAAACTGAAGTTGACCAACAGCTCCCAAAATTACTTCTTCTGTATGAAGCGTTTTGTAATATTGAATCGCACCTTCTTGCACTAATTGCAAGATCCCTTTATGAAAATGCTTTGATTTCATGACATTTTTAGCCGTTACTTTCACAAATAACTCCGGTGTAAATTGCGGCAATTTTTCATATTGGAATGATTTTTTCCCGCCAGTTAACGTATCACCAATTTGATAATTCCCTGTATCATGTAAACCAATAATATCCCCTGCTACAGCCTCTTCCACTGCTTCACGATCGTCTGCTAAAAACTGAGTCGAATTCGATAACTTAAACGCTTTGCCTGTACGGGCAAGAGTAACGTTCATTCCACGCTCGAATTTACCTGAAACAATTCGCAAAAATGCAATTCGATCTCGATGGGCAGGATTCATGTTAGCTTGGATCTTGAAAATGAAACCTGAAAATTCATCATCTGTTGGATTTACATTGACATCTTCATTTGTTTTTCGCGGTTGAGGCGTAGGAGCAAACTCTAAATAAGTCTCTAAAAATGTTTGAACACCAAAATTCGTTAATGCACTCCCGAAAAATACAGGCGTCATTTCTCCATTTTTTACTTTCTCTGCGTCGAATTCATTTCCTGCTTCATTCAAAAGCATGATGTCGTCCAGCGCTTGCGTATAATACGACGTTTGTTTCATGGAATGGTCGACTGCTAATTCACCATTTTCGTTCAATGGGAGGAATCGATCCTGACCATCTGCACGAAATTGTTCAATCCGATGATGGTAACGGTCATAAATGCCTAAAAACTCTTTTCCCATCCCAATCGGCCAATTCATCGCGTACGATTGAATCCCTAGTACTTCTTCTAATTCTTCCATTAATTCTAATGGCTCTTTCCCTTGTCGATCCAATTTATTAATAAACGTAAAAATAGGAATTCCGCGGAGGCGACAAACTTTAAACAATTTAATCGTTTGAGCTTCTATTCCTTTTGCTGCATCCACAATCATGACAGCACTATCTACCGCCATTAGAGTTCGATATGTGTCTTCTGAAAAGTCTTGGTGTCCAGGAGTGTCCAAAATGTTAATGCGAGAGCCTAAAAAGTCAAATTGCATAACAGAGGATGTAACAGAAATTCCCCGTTGCTTTTCAATTTCCATCCAATCTGAAGTAGCAAACTTTCCTGTTTTTTTAGCTTTAACCGTACCAGCATCTCGAATAGCTCCTCCAAAGAAGAGTAACTTTTCGGTCATCGTTGTTTTCCCTGCATCGGGATGCGAAATGATCGCAAATGTTCGTCTTGCGTTTACTTTATCTTTTAATGTCTCTTGCAAACTAATTTCTCCTTTTTCTTACCACTATACAATGTATCCCTTAGTGAAAAATTAAGTGGGGTAGTCATACTTCTAATCTTCGTATAATCACAACTATTTCCCACTTTGTTCATATTTTGTTAACCGCATTTGCAATTGATCTCAATGTTTCATCGCAAATTTCTGCGCTAATGCTTCAAGCGCCAAATCTCCATCTGAATGTGGTGTTTTTTCATTCCCAATAATTTGATAATCTTCATGGCCTTTTCCAGCAAATATGATCGTATCGCCAACATCTGCAATCTCCACGGCATGGTATACCGCTTCTTTTCGATCGCCAATACAAGCAAAATGAGGATGAACCATTCCGGATTTAAGCTCATCTAAAATTGTATCGTACGATTCAAAACGTGGATCATCCGTTGTTAAGATGACATAGTCTGCTTTCGACGCTTTTTCTGCCATAATAGGGCGTTTTGTACGGTCACGATTCCCTCCAGTACCGATGACAAAAATAAGTTTTCCTGCTGTCATGGTTGGACGAATAGCATCAATTGCTTTTTCAATCGCATCCGGGGTATGAGCGTAGTCAATATAAATCGAAATTGGATAACCAGTCTCTAACCGTTCCATGCGCCCCTTTACAGGATGTAATTGTTGTAAATAAAGGACCAATTCTTCTATTGGGTATCCTTTCGCAGAAAGTGCAGCGATAGAAGCTAACGCATTATACACATTGAATTTTCCGAGTAACTTCATCTCTATTGGAAAACTACCAAAAGGTGTCACCATCGTGAAAGTCGTTTTATCAGGTAAAAGTTGAATATCGATTGCTTGGAAATCTGCTTTATTTTCCAAGCCATATGTCCACACAGGAAATGGTGTGACTTCCATCAATCTTTCGCTCCACGCATCGTCCACGTTTAATACGGCGTGCTTATCTTGTGTTAAATCTTGTCCTAACTGAGAAAATAATAAGGATTTTGCGTGACCATATTGTTCCATTGTTCCGTGGAAATCTAAATGGTCATGCGTTAAGTTCGTAAAAATTGCGACATCAAATTCAACACCAGTTAGACGCCCTAATGACAAGCCGTGTGACGACACTTCCATAATCATATCGCTGCACCGTTCTGAAACCGCTTGATGAATCATTTGTTGGGTGGTTAACACATCATTGGTCGTATTCATTGAATCGTATAGGACATCGTTTAAGGTAAAGCCAATTGTACCTGTTAAAGCTGTTTTATGTTCAAACTTACGAAGCAAATGATAAATCATTCCACTTACACTTGTCTTACCATTTGTTCCTGTAACACCATACAAAGTCATTTTTTTAGATGGGTAGTCAAAAAACTTCGCAGCTACTAACCCTGCAGCTCGTGTCGTATTTGACACAAACACGTAAGCAATACGATCATCATAGAATTCTAGATCTTGATCAATGACAATCACTTTTGCTCCAGCATCTATCGCTTGAGGAATGAAATCATGTCCATCTGCTGTGTATCCCTTGATACAAATGAACATACTCCCAAATTGGACACTTCTCGAATCGATTGCTACATCACTAATTGTTGTCGGAAGCGTTCCGATTATTTTTTTATATACAATACTATTAAGAAGATCCGCTGTTTGCATGAACTTCGCTCCATTCTACCCAAACTTCCAGTTATTTCAACGTCTACCGTTCATCATACCAAATTTCCACGTGTTCTGACACTACAAAATCATGTATGATGAAGAATAGAAACGAAAAATGAGGTGAAGAATTGGAGCAGTTAATATTTCATAGACATAAGTACTTGCTCTTTATTATTCTGTTCATTGTAGGAATTGTCGTGACAATCTCCACCTTTCTATTCGTCGAAAACGGTCGCCACTTCTTTCCTGCACTTATCGTAATCTTTATCGGATTTACAGCTATTGTTCAATCCATTTTATCCTACTACAATTGGAAGAAAATGCGTTTGGAGCGTGAATCATTAACACGTGCCCTATATTCAAAAGAAGGGTATTTACAATTATTTTTTGAAAATGCGCGAGATAGCATCGCTGTATTCGATTTAGACTCAAATATTATCGATGTGAATCCTGCTTTTGAAGAATTATACGGATGGAAAAGATCCGAATGTATTGGAAAACAAATTCCATTAATTCCTCCAGAACGTTTAGATGAAGCAAACAAACGAGTAGAAAAAGTTCGTAGCGGTCAAAGTTTTGATATGTTTGAAACGATTGACATGAAAAAAGATGGTACTTATTTCCATGCCCAAATTTCATTGTCCCCCATCTTTGATCGAAACGATAAGATGATCGCTATGTCCGTCATCTCTAGAGATATTTCCTATAAAGTAGAAACGGAAAAAATGATTATCCAATCCGAGAAACTTCAGCTCGCCGGAGAGATAGCCGCTGGAGTTGCACATGAAATACGAAATCCGATGACGGTCATTTCAGGATTTATGCAAATGATGAATTCCGATCCAAATCATTCATATAAAGAATATACACAAGTAATCCAATCGGAGCTCGAACGAATAAATTTAATCATTGGAGAATTTCTTGTGTTATCTAAACCGCAAGCTATTATTCGTCGTCATTTCATGTTAGATCATGTGTTAAAAGACGTTTGTTTATTATTCCAACCTGAACTAAATTTGCATGGAATTGAAGGAAAGCTAGTTTTGGAAGAAAAAGATATACAATTGTACGGAGAGCAAAATCAACTAAAACAAGTGTTTATCAACTTAATTAAAAATGCGATCGAAGCGACCGAAAGCGGTCGCACACTAGAAATGCGTTTAAGTCGAATTTCACCTCAAACAGTGCAAGTTTCAATTCGTGACGAGGGAATCGGAATGACAAAAGATGTTCTTCAACAAATTTTTCAACCGTTCTTTACGACAAAGCAAAAAGGAACAGGTTTGGGAATGATGATTTCTGAAAAAATCATCACAGAACACGGAGGAACGATAGAGATAGATAGTGAAGTAAACCTTGGAACTACCGTACGAATTAATTTACCTGTATCCAATTAGACGACATATATCTCCATTTTTCTTTTGAGAAATGATGCTTAACATGCAAGAAAAAAACCATGTAGTGGCTCGATTTTTTCTCGAGTCTACATGGTTTTTTCTTAAGCAGTTGCTGTATTGATAGGATTGTCTTTATTACGACGAAGAAATTGGAATGCAAATAATGCAGCAAACATAACTAAGCCAACAATATCTGAAATTCCTTCTGGATAAATGAGCAGTAATCCTGCTATAACAGCAAGTATTCGCTCAATCCAGGACATTTTTGTATACCAGAAACCAATCATTCCCGCACCGATTGCAATCATTCCGGAAAGGGCTGTGAATAACACCCAAATAAGCTGTGGAACTGTCGTATCAATCATTAATAACTCCGGAGACAATACAAACATGTAAGGAATAATGAATGCCGCTATGGCAAGTTTAGCAGACGTAATACCCGTCTTAATTGGATCTCCGCCTGAAACCCCTGCCGCAGCAAATGCCGCAAGTGCAACTGGTGGCGTTATATCCGCAATGATTCCAAAATAGAACACAAATAAATGTGCAGATAATGCAATAACTAGTGGAACCGATGCGCCATCTGGCATATCAAGCATCAATAACGTAATAATCGCTGGTGCAGCAATTGTCGATGTAATAACATAGTTAGCCGTTGTAGGAGAACCCATCCCTAAAACGATTGCAGCAATCATCGTAAAAAATAATGTCAGTAATATACTTCCGCCAGAAGCAGATACAAGTCCATTAGCTAAACTTAAGCCTAGCCCTGTCTTTACAACAACACCTACAATGATCCCTGCTGCTGCCGTTGCTGCTGCAACTGCAAGAGCTGTTCTCGCACCATCAACTAATGCCTCAATCATATCTTTAAAATTAAGTCGAGTATTTTTGTCAAACCAACTGACGATAATCGTTAACAAGATTCCATATAATGCTGCCTGCATTGTAGGAATTCCCATTAATAAGAAAACAATAATCCCAAAAATTGGTGCTAACAAATATATCTTTTTCAAAATTTCTTTTCGATTTGGAATCTCTTCCTTCGGTAGACCTTTTAAACCGACACGCTTCGCTTCAAAGTGCGTCATAATCCATATTCCAGTGAAGTACAATAATGCAGGAATAGCTGCCGCTTTTGCTATATCCCAGTACTCAATTCCACCACCGATGAATTCAACCATCAGGAATGCTGCTGCACCCATAATAGGAGGCATGATTTGTCCACCTGTCGAAGCCGCAGCTTCCACACCACCGGCAAACTCTTTTTTGTACCCCATTTTTTTCATCATAGGAATAGTATAAGAACCTGAAGTTACCACGTTTGCAACAGAACTTCCTGAAATCGTTCCTTGCAACGCACTTGAGAAAATCGCTACTTTCGCCGGTCCACCTATTAAATGTCCTGCAAAAGCTACAGCTAGATCATTAAAATACTGTCCTAACCCAGTTTTCACTAAGAAAGCACCAAATAGCAAGAAGACGAAGATGAACGTTGCAGATACACCGATTGGCGTACCTAAGATACCGTCAGATGTAAAGAACATTAATTGCACGATATTATCTAAGTCTTGACCACGATGGCCAAGAAATCCTGGGAAAATCCGACCGAAAAATGCATAAAATAAAAATACACTCGAAATAATCGTAATCGGTAATCCAACTGCTCGTCTAGTAGCTTCTAGTGTTAAAACGATTGCTAACACACCGACGATTAAATCTGGTGTTGTAACATTCCCGATTCGAAAGACTAGTTCATCGTACATGATTGGCCAGTAAGCACCAACGACAATCGATAGTCCTGAAAGGACATAATCATACCACGGGATTTTATTTCGCTTTTCCCCTTTTGCTTTTTTAATTGCGGGGAATAAAAGAAAGATTAGCGATAGCGCAAATCCTAAGTGGATGGAACGTTGTAAATAGGCAGTGAATTGGCCAAAGATTGCCGTGTATAATTGAAATAAAGAGAAAGCAAGTAGTCCGAAAAAGACAACTTTCAGCATGACCCCTTTTAAATCTCGGGTATTCGATTCAGGATCGTATTTCTGTAAAATCTCTTGTTGTTCTTCTGCTGATAGTTGCTCGAAATCTTCCGGCCTATCAAGATGCTGATTTTTGTTCTCCGCCATGCATGTTTTCCCCTTTCCATTGATCAAATAATGAAAGCTTGTCTAGTTGTAAAGTGTATGTATTCCCTCTTACTAAGAAATCTTTCATGTTATGTTCATACCCATTATAAAGAAAATATAAATCTCGATCGACATCTCCAACTAAAATATCGAAGGAAGGAATCACCGTTTTCATTCCCGTAATAACATATTTGCCATCTTTTTCGACAAATGTCTCTCCTTCTCCTGCATTTGAAGGCATTCCAATCGCGAAATCTTCGTATTCTACACCATAAACACGTATATCTTTTTCTTTTGTTATGAGGTATGTCTCTAGGACGTCAGATAAGTGGATAGAATGAGTATAGCGTATTTGAAATGACTCGTCATTTTCTAACGGAAGATAAGCGATAGGGGATGTATTTCGTTGTTCGTAGAAGACAAAACTCCATTTGTACGGAAGAGTCACTATACCAACTATTGCTATTAACAAGAAAAATAAGATACCAAATGTTCGTTTTTTCATACACTCACTCCAAGGAAAACAGAAGACGATGGATAGATTCATCCATCGCCTACCTGTATTATTTCTTCTCTACGCCAACTTCATCGAAGTATTTTTGCGCACCAGGATGAACATCAATGTTAACACCATTTAAAGCTGTTTCAGCTTTAATCATTTCTGCCTTAGCATGTGCCATCTCACCAGTGTTTTCGAAGATTGCTTTCGTCATGTCATACACTAGATCTTCTGGAAGATCTTTATTCACAACTAGCATCGCATTAACGGAAACAGTTGGAACATCTGTTGTTAATCCGTAAGTGCCTGATTTTACTGTATCTGTCGCATAGTAAGGATATTTTGCAATTAATTCTTCCGCTTTATCAGCTTCAACTGGTACGATAACGACTTTTTCCACTGCATTTAATGCTTCTACAGCTCCTGTTGGAGTACCTGAAGTAATGAAAGCAGCATCAATTGATCCTGATTGTAAACTTTCTTGTGATTCACCAAAGTCTAAGTTTTGTGCATCGATATCAGAATCGATTGACATTCCGTGTATTTCCAATAATTGTTGTGCATTGATGAATGTACCTGATCCAGGTGCACCCACTGACACTTTTTTGCCTTTTAAATCAGCAAACGTTTTAATTCCAGATCCTTCTGTTGTTACCAATTGAATTGTTTCTGGATATAACGAACCAATAGCCGAAATGGAATCGACTGCTTTGCCATCGAACATTTCTAAACCTTCAGCAGCATAATACGCAATATCTGTTTGAACGAATGCGATTTCCGCATCCCCTTCATCAAGAGCAGTCATGTTTGCTGCAGATGCTTGAGAAACTTCCGCTGTTACTTCTGAATCAGTGTTGTCTGTAATGATTTTAGCTAATGAACCACCTAGTGCATAATATGTACCAGTTGTTCCACCTGTTGCTAAGCTCAAGTATTCATAATCGCCATCGCCACCTGAACTACAAGCGCCTAGTAGCAACGTTGCAGATAGTCCTAACGCTGCCATAATTTTTGTCTTCGTTTTCATGAATGAAAATACCCCCTTAAAATATGATTACATATTCATTTTACCATTACATTTCACAGAAATGTCAAATAGTACGAATAGTCCTTCGATCGTAATGTGTTAAGTGGTCGTTCCTTCCACATTTTTCTCAGGCGCAACTTCCTCTGGAGATATGTCTTTAAAGGTTTCATGGTGCTCTTCCAGATCCCTCGTACGATGTGCTATTCGTGAAGATGCACAAGCAGCAATACTTGCCACTAAGTCATCCAAAAATGTATGGATGCCGTTCCCGCTTTTCGTATCTAATTTTTTGATCACACCAATTTTATTTTTATCCAAATGACCAAAAGTGGTTACAGCGATACTTCCATATGTGAACACGGAACCGAGCGCGATTGTTTCATCTACTCCAAATAAACCCTCGTCTGCCTCGACAATTTGCTGAAGAGGCTTTGATAGCTGTTTCTTTTCTGCTAGCTCATCTAATTCCACGCCAACTAATATGGCATGTTGCATTTCTCGTTTAGTTAACACGCTGTCCACCGATTCCACACAATGCTCTAACGTTAAACCATCGTTATAAGCAAGTTGCATTTCCAAGACGATTTTTGCAATGTCTTCTACGGAAACACCTCTACGTTCTAGTGCATTTTTTGCTGCTTCGTACACTTCTTTTGAATGTACTCGATTTTCTCGTTGCCACATTTCTCCCCACTACCTTTCCCTTGTCTTTGTTACAGGTTGTTGTCATTATACCTCTCGATTCCTTTATGTTACAATGTCCATACGATTTGGATGCCCAGGAGGTTCACTCATGAACAAAGGAACATTAGAAGATATCACCTTATTTAGCGATGCCTTACAAGAAGACATGCAATTGTTAATTTACAAACCAGCAACTTACTCTCCTTTATATAAATACTCCGTATTATTTGTTTCTGATGGAAAAGATTATTTCCAACTTGGTCGATTGTCACGTGTTGCAGACGAGCTGTTGGAGAATAAAGAAATAGAAAATCTTATTATCGTTGGAATTCCTTACAAAAACGTGCAAGATCGTCTTAAAAAGTACCATCCTGAAGGGGAACAACATGAAGCTTTCTTACGCTTTTTAGCACACGAACTAGTTCCATACATTGATACTCATTTCCCAACCTATCAAATTGGCATGGGACGCGCTTTAATGGGAGATTCACTTGCAGGTACCGTTTCATTACTTGCAGCAAGCAAATATCCTAACATCTTTGGAAAAGTGATTATGCACTCTCCTATGGTAAATGATTATGTAAAAGAAGTCGTTCGTGGTGTTAGAACGCCTCATGCATTTTCGGTATATCATGTCATTGGAAAAGAAGAAACAGCAGTGGAAACTACCCGCGGCGAAACCGCAGACTTCTTAACACCTAACCGAGAGTTGCATGAAATTATGCTAGAAAAAGGATTTCAAACATTTTACGAAGAGTTTGACGGCAACCATACATGGAAGTTCTGGCAGCCTGATATGAAACGAGCAATTGAAATGAATTTTGGTTTGTAGCATCAATTTTCACTATTTATTGAAAATTTTGATATACTAATACTATGTAGATCATGAAGGAGGTTATCCCATATGAAATATGGTGTTGTTGCATTCCCATCAAAAAAATTACAAGATTTAGCGAATTCCTACCGTAAACGTTACGATCCGCACTATTCTTTAATTACGCCTCACATGACATTAAAAGGTGTTTTCGAAGCGAATGATGAAGAAATCGAAGAACTATCTCGCAAAATAGGCGAAGTAGTGAAAAAACATCGAGCATTTCCTTTACATGCTACACGTATTAGTTCTTTTAGTCCTGTGACTAATGCGATTTACTTTAAAGTTGAACCAAACGAAGAAATGTTATCGTTGCATAAAGATTTACATTCGGATGAATTAGGTGGAGCGGCAGAATATGCATTTGTTCCACACATTACAATTGCGCAAAAAATGGCATCTGGAGAACATGATGATATCTTTGGTCAATTACGAATGGCAGGAGTCGATCATAAAGAAATGATTGACCGTCTGCATCTTCTATACCAACTAGAAGACGGTTCCTGGACTGTATACGAAACTTTCCGTTTAAATGGAGATAAATCTTAGTGATTTCTGCGAAACAAGTGACGACAGATAAAGAACGCGATGATGCTTTCTCTGTTCGGAAAATGGTATTCGTAGAAGAACAAGGCGTACCCATTCATTTAGAATTAGATGATCAAGATGCAACTGCTATCCACTTTGTATCATATGATGAGGACGTAGTATTTGGCGCAGGTCGAGTACGTGATCTCGGAGACGGTATCGCAAAAGTGGAACGTGTTTGCATCTTACCTTCCTACCGAGGAAAACACCTTGGAAATCTAATGATGGAAAAAATGGAAAACTACGCTCGAGAAAACGGATTTACGAAAATCATCTTAAACTCACAATCGTATGCCGTACCATTCTATGAAAAATTGCACTATGAAATTACATCACCCGAATTTATGGATGCTGGAATTCCGCATCGCGCAATGGAAAAAAAATTATAAAACTCGAGTTGCCGATTCAGTGGCACTCGAGTTTTTTATTGTGAAATGCGATAAAAATAGTAAAGCAAGTGTGTATGCACATCTATCCAAGAATCGATTGCCTCACCCCGAGCATCGATCGCCTTAGCCAGAGAATCGATCGCCTTACCTCCAGAATCGCTCGTCTTAACCAGATAATCGCTCGTCTTAGCCCGAAGCCAATAAAAAAACCGAACGCCACATGACGTCCGGTTTCTTCTCATTTAAGCATACGTATTAAATTGCATTCCCTTACCACTTATCTTGGCGATTTCCGGAGAAAGAGTTGCGGGATTTGGTTGAATAAAGCCTTTATATGGTACTGCTCGTGAAGAAAGCGATTTAGAGTTAGTTTCATCCTCCTCCACATCTCTTGCTTGATCTTCGAGTTCTTCTTCAAATAGCGATTTCATTTTAATACCTTGGACAGCATTAATGTAAGCAAAATCGTAATTTCCCATTGTCATTCGATTTGCATAATTTGTAGCTTGATAATTTTGGATTGGTAAAACATAGCCCATTTTCGCTCACCTCCGTTAATGTTATTTATTATTCGTACATTTACCCCGTTTTTTGTCCGTAAAAACCTCAATTTGATGAATTTTTTTGTATCATGGATTGAATTTCTTGCATGTTTAATTTTTTTCCACTGTTTACAACTGTTTGTACTAGTTTTTCTTCTAGTTCTTTGTTAATTGGTTTGTTAGCCACTTTGGCAACTTTACGAACAATTTTTTTGACTTGCTTTGGATCGGAAAAATCTGCATGTTGCACTTCATTTGCCAATGCAAATACTTCCGACATTTTCACGCCAGTTTTTTGCTCGATTTTGCTATAAAATGATTCGCTCATTCTCTTCCCTCCTTAATAGAAGCTACTTCCCACAATGATAAGTAGGATGAAAAGGACGACGATTAGGATAAATGTCGAACCTCCGTAGTTCTGTTGGGGCGGGTACGCATTGTAACATTGATTGTACATATAAAATCCCTCCTTTCCTCTTCAACCTAGGGTATTCCGCGGATGAAGGAAAAGAAGGGACAAATGGCTAGATAGAATTGCTTTTTGAACGAAAGATAAAAGCTGCTAACAAACCAAACACGATGGCTGCACTAATACCTGAACTCGTGACTTCGAACATTCCTGTTAATACACCAATAAAACCGTGACGCTCCGCCTCCTGAAGTGCTCCGTGGGTTAACGCATTCCCAAATGATGTTATAGGGACAGTTGCTCCTGCTCCAGCGAAGTCGATAAACGGTTCATATAATCCAAAACCATCTAAAACTGCACCCGCAACAACTAGCGTACTGAGTGTATGAGCAGGCGTCATTTTTCCGACATCCATCATTAACTGACCTATGACACATATAAGACCACCCACAAAAAATGCGATAAATGAGGACACAATCATCCACTAGTTCCTCCTTCCATTACTACTTCTACTGCGTGAGCGGTTGTTGGAATCGTCATCCCTTGTTGAAAGGATAATGGGGATAATAAAGCCCCAGTCGCAACAAGCAGCACTCGTTTTACTCTCCCAGCTAACAAATCCATATAGATTGGTCCGAAAAATACGGAAGCAGAGCATCCTGCCCCACTTGCTCCTGATAAGAATTTTTCATTCCCACCAAAATATTCAACCCCGCCATCCCGAAGTTCTTTCACCTTCGACTGAAAAAATAGATGCTGTTTACTTAATTCTAAAAGTGCTTGGTAGCCTGTTTTTCCTAAGTCCCCCGTAATTACTAAGTCATACGAATCTGCATCGGAACTTTCGAGATGGCGTACGATTGTGTCAAATGCTGCAGGTGCCATTGCACTTCCCATATCTAAAGGATCCGTACAAGTAGAATCGATTACTTTTCCTACTGTTGCCCGTACAATTATCGGTTTGTTGCTTACCCCTCTACTTATTACTGCCGCTCCACCTGCCGTAACCGTCCACTGGCTCGTCGGTGGCTTTTGCGCTCCATAGTCAACTGGATATCGAAATTGCCGTTCAACGGCATTATGGTGACTACTTGCTGCCGTTACAACAGTAGAAGCTAGTTTTCCTTCTAAGAGTGCTGCGCCGATAATCATCGAGGAAATAGAAGTTGCACACGCTGAGAACACACCCATAAATGGGCTTTCAAGTGTTGCCATCGCAAAACTCGTCGGCGTCATTTGATTAATCAAATCACCCGCCAGTACGACATCAATTTCTTTTTGGTGTATGCCAGCTTTTCGAATGGCCGTTTCAATTGCTTGTTTGGTTAATAAAGCATGTGCTTTTTCATTGGTATCCTCTCCGAAAAGTTCATCTGAACTTAATTGGTCAAAATAGACGGAGAACGGACTAGCTTTCTCAATAGGACCACAAACAGTTCCTGTTGACACAATCTTTGGCTGCGACGGGAAAATGAAATGACCTCCAATCACCAACTCAACCATCCTATCGTCACAAGCGTCGTTTTAATCAATGCAATGACGAACGCGGAAAATACACCGAACACAATGACCGATCCTGCTAATTTAAACATATTGCCACCAACACCGAGCACATAGCCCTCTGTTCGATGCTCAATCGCCGCAGAAATAACCGCATTACCAAAACCAGTAACAGGAACTGCGGATCCTGCACCGCCAATTTGACCAAGTTTTTTGTACAAACCAAATCCCGTTAAAAACATTGCAATAAGTACCAATGTTGCTACTGTGGGATTACTCGCCGTGCGCTCCGTAAACGTAAAGAAATACATATAGAAATACGTCAAAAGTTGACCAATAAAACAAATGGCACCGCCAACTAAAAATGCCCGTATACAATTCGCAACGACTGGTCGTTTTGGAGCAACTTCCATCACAAGATCTTGGTATCCTTCCTCCATTACGTCTCCTCCTTCGATAAACGCTGAATACGATCTAAAGACTTGGATAACTTTTCCACCGTGGCTTTACCTGGATGATTCAGCACTTTTTCTAGTTCCCACCGAATTTTTAAATCAGCCGAAACTAACACTTCGTGCTCTGGAAGCATTTTTTCTAATTTCTTTTGATACTTCTTTTCTAGCTTCGCTTTCTTATACTTTTTCCACGGATTTACTTCCACTGCCGCTACAACTGTATGATCATAAAAAACAATATCTACAGATTCAAGCGAATCTTCTTCCTCGAAAATAGAACGAATAGCCGTTTCATCGGTTGATTTAGACGCATCAAAAAGATTAATTGCGAGGTCACTTGAGCATCCAGACAGAACGATGCAACACATGAAGAAAACGACGATACGTTTCATACCATCACCCTTTTTCGTAGGTTGTGATGAAAATAGAAAATTATACAAAAAACCGGATAGACGCCCTGTTTCACCTATCCAAAAAGACATATCGTATAAAGACTTTCGAGGAAAGTGAGGTGAAAAAAATGGGATGTGGACGTTTTGAAGAATCGACTTCTACTGGTGTACTAGGAACAACTTCTGGTCGTTGTGTATGTGATGTACTACGTTTTATTAAAGATATCCAAGACCAAGTAACAGACAATGATTGCCCTGCTTGCCCAACGAACTGTTTCCTAGAACCACTTGGAGGTTTAGTAAGTCCAGTATCAACTCAATTCGATACACGTGTCTTTATGCTAATTACAAAAGACGGAACACCTTTTAAAGCATTCTTCCGTGACAGAGATCGTTGTGACCACGATTGTTTCTCCGTATTCTTCCGAGTAGAAGATATTTTCGACGGATGCTGTGCAACACTTCGAGTGTTAGAACCACTTGATAAGCACGGACACGAAGTGAACCTTTTAACGGAATGCGGAACTGCATTAAAATTAAGTAAAATTTGTGAAGTGCGTGATTTCCGTTCATCAAGCAGCTGTATCACAGTCGACCTTAACTGTTTCTGTGGAATCGAGTGTATTAAAGATACGTATTTAGGAGTATGTGACTAACACCAAAAGTCGATTCTAGTGTCTAATTAAATTTTTAAAAATTAAAAATGCACCTTTCCCCCGGAGTGAGCGCAAGAAAAGCACACTCCTCACGAGAAATTGCTTCTTGCAACGTGAGGAGATAGCTACATCTGCAGCGAAACACTTCGAGGAAGAAAGGTGCTTTTTAAATATTGGGGCGCGAAACGGTGTTTTAATTGAGAGTAGGAATCTTCACTTGATTAGTATTTGTTTCTTAAACGGATAAATACTAGTGGAAGTGAGGAAAAATTGTATAACTGATGGGAAAGAAAGAGTGGAATAGAAGGAAAGCTTTTTTACCGATATTTTGGAAATTTTTGGATAAATTCGCGAGATGTTGCGAAAATGTCTCCGTTTGATGGCAAAATGTCTCGAAATACGACGATTTTGTCCTGGAATTCATTGATAATGTATCGGAATACCTCAAAAATGTCGCGAACCTATGGAAGGCTGAAGAGCATAATGTATAGAAGAAAAATTTCGGACAAGTCTAGTTAGCAATTTACTTTTTTTGGATAATATCACGAGATGTTGCCAAAATGTCTTGGAATACAACGATTTTGTCATGATATTCTCTGAAAACGTCACGAAATACTCCACCTTTTTGCTAAAACGCCCGATTCAAGAATTATTCTCCACAAAAAAATGACCACTTGTAAGTGGCCATTCGAAACTGATTTAATTGTTTCCTACTCTCAGTGGAAAAGGTTTTCCTAACCACTCGATTTCAAGGATGTCGGCACTGTCGAGCGTTAACTGCGTTTCGCCACTTTCAAACTGCACCGCACCGGGTTCGATCCCAAGCACTTTCCCGCTAATTCGCTCCTCATTTTGCATAACGAGCGTGATGTCCCCGTAAGCTCGGCGGTTAAAATCGGTCGTAAAATAAGCGAGCCGCTTTTCCATTAAATCAATCACATCGTCTTGCCTTTCTAGGTTTTCATTGACCAAAGTGTCCTTCACACGTGCAGCTTTTGGCAGATGATGGACGGGTGGACTTTTGACGTAGAGGACAGGATTGTTCATGGGCATACTCCTTTTTCTGTAGGGTATGCGCGTGTTTTACAAAATGTGATAGCCGCTGTCGCAGTGGATTGTTTCTCCTGTAATACCGCGAGATAGATGACTAAACAAGAATAATGCCGTATCGCCAACTTCTTCTTGTGTCGTGTTGCGTCGAAGTGGCGCGCGTTCTTCGATTTCTTTTAGAACGCTGTTAAAATCGCTGACACCTTTTGCAGAAAGTGTACGGATTGGTCCTGCAGAAATCGCATTCACTCGAATGTTATGTTGGCCAAGGTCATTTGCTAAGTAACGCACTGACATATCAAGCGATGCTTTTGCCACGCCCATAATATTGTAGTTTGGCACAACGCGCTCGCCACCTAAATACGTCAAAGTGACGATGCTACCACCTTCTGTCATGAGGGGTTTCGCGTGTTTCGCGACAACTGTTAACGAAAATGAGCTAATGTTATGCGCCAACAAAAATCCTTCGCGGCTTGTGTCGCTGAAATTGCCGGACAATTCTTCTGTTTTTGCAAAAGCGATGCAGTGCGCTAAACCGTCAATTTTCCCTACGCGCTTTCCGATTTCATCAAAACACGCTTTGACGTCCTCATCGTTTGTCACGTCACATGGCAATAAAAGGTCGTGTTTGCCTTCTAGTGTTTCTACTAAATCACGCACAGGTTTTTCAAATCGTTGTCCTGCATACGTAAAGATCAAATTAGCGCCTGCTTTATCAAGCGATTGTGCAATGCCCCAAGCAATACTCCGCTTATTAGCAACTCCCATAATAACGAACGTTTTTCCTTCTAAAGTGAACATGTCGTTTCCTCCATCTGTAAGACAAGTTATTAGTATCTGGTACTAATAGTAACGAATAAAAAAGAAAAGTGCAAATACACTTTTCTATAGTTGGCTAATAAACAACGTTGCAAGCCCTAGATATATCAAAATACTTATAATGTCATTGAGCGTTGTGATAAACGGGCCAGACGCAACCGCTGGGTCAATATTCATTCGATGTATCAATAACGGAATGAACGATCCCGCAAGAGTCGCGATAAAAATCGATCCAAAAATCGCTGCTCCTACTAACAAACCTAGCAACAACTCATGCTGCCAAAAATACACAAGTCCAATGACAAAAAGTGCAGAAACAAATCCTGTGATCAAACCTGTCCCAGCTTCTCGAACCATTAAACTCATTTTACTTTCTTCCTCAATGTCGCCTGTTGCAATCCCGCGAACCGCAACCGCCAGCGCTTGTGTACCACTGTTCCCTGCCATTCCAGCAATTAGTGGGATAAAAACAGCCAGCACCGCTGCTTGATCGAGTGTTGCTTTAAAAATATTCATGAGATTAGCAGTCAACATTCCTAAAAATAGTAGAATAATCAGCCACGGCAGTCGTTTTTTCGCTGCAGTGAATGGACCTTTATCAAACGTATCCATTTCCGAAACGGCGGCGAATTTCGAATAGTCATCGCTCGCTTCTTCTTCTAATACGTCTAAAATATCATCGACCGTGATAATCCCGAGTAAGTGATCTTGAAAATCCACAACCGGCATCGCTAGGAAATCATAGTCTTTCATCATGCGCGCGACATTTTCCTGATCCTCTGAAACGGAAACACTGACAACACGTTCATTCATGATCGAACGAATGAGCGTGTCTTCATCCGCTACGATTAAATCACGAAGAGACACCACGCCCACTAACACATTGTCTTCGCTTACGACGAAAATGTAGTAAATTGTCTCCGCTTCTGGCGCTGCATTTCGCAATATCGTCATCGCAGATCGCACCGTCGAATTTGCAGGAATCGCCACGTATTCCGTCGTCATAATGGAACCGGCTGTGTAGTCTTCGTAATGCAGCAAATCTTTGATTTCCTGCGCCGAATCCTTATCCATAATCGTCAAGTAGCTCACGACTTGGTTCTTATCTAACTCATTTAATACGTCCACCGCGTCATCGGTGTACATCTCCCCGAGCATTTCCGCGGCATACGTTGTTTCCATTTCATTTAAAAACGGTTCATATTCATCATCATCCAAATCGATCGCTTGGAAAATTTCCGCCATCTCTTTTGGTGACAAATACTGATAAATTAGCTGACGCTTTTCTGCCCCAACTTCCTCAAACACTTGCGCTTGATCATATGGATGCTGTGCCAAAAACTCTGCACGGAATTCCTCCATCTGTTCCGCCTCGAGAAGCGCGATCAGTGCATCCGTCACAATCTGAGATTCTTCCTCTCGGTTTCTCTCCTCCATCTCGCGCCCCTCCTCTAACCGTGATAATGCTTAAAGTGTAGCATGTCCGCTGGCAATTCGCTCGTAATTTTAAGCAACTCACCAGTAATTGGATGTGTAAACTGCAGCCTTTGGCAATGAAGTGCTTGCCGGCGCACATGTTCTGTTGGACCCCCATACAACTCATCCCCGATTAAAGCGTGGCCAATTGCCGAAAGGTGCACACGAATTTGATGTGTGCGCCCAGTTCGGAGTGTGCAGGTGATGTCTGTCCAACTAGCATGACGCTCGACGATTTCAATGTCCGTTCGAGCATATTGACCGTCTTCACGCACCGTCCGTTCGATAATACTCCCGTCTTTTCGACCAATAGGAAGCGTAATTTGTCGATTGGTGGTCATTTCCCCGGAAATAAATGCTCGGTATTCCTTGTGTAAAGTCTGGTTACCTAGGAGAAAGTGAATGTGGCGATGCTTCGCAAGACATACTAGACCTGTGGTATCACGATCGAGTCTCGTGACAATATGAATCGTCGCTTCAATGCCTTGCCTGTTGTAATAACCGAGCACTTGACTCGCTAAACTACCGTTCGGAGCGTCAATCGAAGGGATGGACCGCTGATTAGCCGGTTTATTGATAATAAGTAAATAGGGATCTTCGTAAACGATTTCGATGGGGCCATGTTCAAGTGGAATACCCTCACTTGGCACTTCTTTCGGAAAAAGAACGGTCACGACGTCCGCCTTTTGCAAGACGTGTCGGACCGTTTTCTCTTCTCCATTAACGAGAATGCTGCCACCCTCGTATTTAATTGCTGTTAGTGCTCGTTTCGAAATTCCTAGTGCAGTGATTGCTTCTTTTACAAGCATTTCCTGCGGTGCTGTATAACGTAACTTCATTACGCTTCAAACCCGTCGATAAACGAATCATGTACTCGTTTCCAAAATGGGAATGGACGGAAACGTGCAAAACGCACTTTTTCTTTTGCGACGCGATATTCGATAGACTTCACGTCTTTATGCAGTAAATGTAGTTGATCGATGGTGACCATAAAATCTGCTGCCTTCACCGGCTTTAACACGCAAGCGTGATGAGCTGGTAATACAAGCGATGAACCGACCGTACGGAAAACTCGATTATTAATCGACGCCATTTCCGTTAACTGAATCGCTTCAAGTGCAGGATGAATCACAGCTCCACCAAGTGCTTTGTTGTATGCGGTACTTCCAGATGGAGTAGACATACATAAGCCGTCTCCACGGAAGCGTTCAAAATGACTGCCATTTAGCTCGACATCCATCACTAACGTGACATCTGGCGATTTAATCGTGGACTCATTCAGCGCTAAATAAGTGGAACTTTCTTCTTCTCCGCAGTAATGGATGGTCGCTTCTAAAAGCGGATACTCAATGACATTGTATTCATGCTTCGCAATAGAGATCACTAATTTCTCAATTTCATCTGGCTTCCAATCTGCATAAAAACCTAAATGTCCCGTATGAATTCCCACAAATGCTACAGATGAGAGCTGATCTGCATAGCGATGAAAGGCATGCAACAATGTCCCATCCCCGCCAATAGATAACACGATATCAGGCGATTCTTCATCAAACGTTAAGCCAAAATCCGTTAAATACGTTTTGGCCCGTTCCATTAATTCATTCGATTGATCATCATTTCGTGATTGAATGGCAAATTTCATGAACGATTCGACCCGCCTTTTTTATATTCACTAAAGTATTTTTGTGCTTCTTGGATTTCGTCTCGTATTAAGGACATTTCTTCGTCTAAGCGAAACGCTGCTTCTGCGGCATATTGTAACCTATTTTTAATTTCTTCTGGGAAAATCCCTTTGTACTTATAGTTTAGCGAATGTTCAATAGAAGCCCAAAAATTCATCGCAAGCGTTCGAATTTGCACTTCTGCTAGAATTTTCTTTTCACCATGGATGGTTTGAACGGGATATTCGATAATCATATGATACGACCGGTAGCCACTAGGCTTTTTATTTGAAATATAATCGCGCTCTTCGACAATTCGAAAATCATTTCGCTCACGCATAAGCGTTACAACGGTTTCGATATCATCCACGAATTGACACATCATTCGGAGGCCCGCAATATCTTGAATCTCCATCGTTAACTCCTCTGAGGGCTCAAAAGCAATTCCTTTTTCGAGCGTTTTATCGTAAATACTCGCGAGCGGTTTCACTCGCCCCGTCACGAATTCGATAGGTGACGTGCGATTTTCCAATTCGAATTGTGTCCGCATACTTTTTAGTTTTACTTTCAGTTCATCCACCGCGTGTTTATATGGTTCTAAAAATCGTTCCCATTGCCCCATGACGTCAACCCCTAACTTCTTCATCCTACTTTGTGTAAATAATGAATGTGTGCTGTTTCGTAACTAGCATTTTATCATTTATTTCCAAAAATTTCTAAAGTCTCTCTATATTCATTACTATGCATTTTCGTAGAAATCTTGAAAAATTGTTTCGACTTCTTTAGTGAAGTCAGCACCGTAATTTTCGTTGCCTTCAATGTTATATAAAAGCATTTCGAGTTCTTCTCGGAATTGATGGAGGACAAATGTTTGATCTCCAAATTCTAACGAGGGGTCTTCTTCGATTCTTAAAAGCTCGGTGAGTAGTCCCCAGACGTTTTTGGGAAATTGAACATAACCGTAACCATCTTGTTCATCTAGTAAATAGACAAATGAATGTGCATCTGAATCGGTGATGAGTTGTCCTGCAGGTTTTACTTGCTCAGTTGTTGGTTTTTCGGTTAATAAAAATGTAATCGATGTCCCTTTTTGGACACCGCTATCTACGATATATGTGTTACGCAAAATCTTGTCATCCTTCCACTTCCAAAACTTACCCTTATTTTAGCACAGCTTTGTAGCAGTTGCAGTTGCAACATTATTTGGGATAATGAAAGAAGAGGTGATGACGATGGGAAACGAAACGGAAATTGAGTTTAAGAATTTATTGACGATCGAAGAATATAAACGAGCGTTAGCATTTATCGGGAAATCAACATCGGATGCTATAAAGCAAGTGAATACGTATTTCGACCATCCAACAGTTCCTTTAAAACAGAAAAAACAAGCGTTTCGATTACGACAAAAAGCGGATCATTGCGAACTCACGTTTAAGGAAGCTATATCTACGACTGTTTCGAACGAAACGAATGTGACGATTTCAGAGAATGAAGCAAGCATCATTTTATCGCAAGGATACGTCAACACACGTGACTATCCCGAATTTCTTCATTTACCAGAACGATTAGATTGTGTCGGTTCGTTGGAAACTCACCGGCTCGAAGTGGAGTTTCACGGAGGACTCCTCGTTTTAGACCATTCGATATATGGTCAAACAGAGGATTTTGAAGTAGAATATGAAACAACGAATGAATTGGAAGGTCAGGTAATTTTTGATTCTTTTTTACAAGACGTAAACATCCCGGCTCGCCCTACCGATAAAAAAATTGCCAGGTTCTATAACGAAATGAAACGAATGGCAGAAAGAACGTGAACTGATGAACTTTTCTTCGATCAAAACCTTAATGGAAATAAATGCGATGCAGACGCTTGGATCTGTCAAAACATTAGCGGATTCAGCAAATGATTCGTCCATGTTTACGGAAATGTTGCAGGAAATGATGAGTGAAATGTCCGCTTCTGCTACACCTAGTTCTTCTGTAAGTCAGTTACTAGGGAGTATCCAGTCAGGTGCATTAAACGAGTTCTCCATTCAAAATGGACTAACGAATTTTGTTGAAAATGCAACTGAGAAAGTGGCCAATGTTCCGTCTGATCTGACATCCATTATTCAAGAAGCGGCGAAGAAATATAACTTACCAGAAAAATTAATAGAATCCGTCATTAAGCAAGAGTCAAATTTTAATGCAAATGCCGAAAGCCACGCTGGTGCATCTGGCTTGATGCAATTAATGCCAGGAACGGCAAAGTTTTTAGGTGTAAAGAATCGTTTTAACCCGTATGAAAACGTGATGGGTGGGTCAAAGTATTTGCGTCAAATGCTCAATCAATTTGACGGAAACGTCGAAACAGCACTTGCTGCATATAATGCTGGGCCAGGAAATGTACGTAAATATAATGGCATTCCACCCTTTAAAGAGACACAGCAATATGTACAAAAAGTGATGGGCTATTTTCAAGGATAATTAGATATAGCTCCTCATGAAAATAAGGACCACTTCATCCAAGTGGTTCTTTTTTATTTTAGAAATATCATACGCATTTTGTTCAAAATATAGATTTTTGACCTTTATCGCACATCCCCTTACCGTATCGCACATGAACCTCCTGAAATAGCACACTATCTAGGTACAAGATAACGACGAACAACACTAATTAACTATTTTTTCCTAATTATTATAGAAATAGAATAGGTTTATACTATTTAACAGAATGCGAACAGCTGTCTGCAACTGGAACGATACTTGAAAGTAAGACTAAGTCATAGACGATGGATCTTGGCGGAAAATGTCCCCAGTGTTCGCTTTACTTGTCGAAAGAATGTAACCCTAGAGGAGCCCGGAGATCTTTCATTGCCAAACAAAACGGGCTTACTGATATTGACATTTTAGCATTTGTCAAGGAAATCGATTGGCTTGAGTTCGTTCAGGAACGTTGATAGAATGGGATTACAGCTAAAAAAGAGGAGTTATCAGCATGACCCGAAAACCTGTTATTCCTTTTGAGGAAATTGGTGAAGAACGCTTGCACCTACTGATTGACACTTTTTATAGCAAGGTTGCGAAGCATCCTTTGTTATCTCCTATTTTTCCAGATGATTTGACGGAGACTGCTCGCAAGCAGAAGCAGTTTATGACGCAGTATTTAGGTGGACCTAATTTGTATTCGGAAGAGCACGGACATCCGATGTTGCGTGCGAGACATAAGCCATTCCCTATTACGCCTAGTCGTGCCCAAGCGTGGCTTGAGTGTATGAGCGAGGCGATGGATGAGGTAGAACTCGATGGAACGTTCCGTGATTTCTTTTATAAGCGACTAGTTTTAACGGCGCATCATATGACCAACCGGCAGGAGGAGGAGACGGAGTGAGTAACGTAGAGATCCCGCCTGAAGAATTTGTTCAATCAACGACGAAGCCTGTGGAATTATATGCTTTTATCGATCCTTTATGTGCGGATTGTTTCGACTTACAGCCTACTCTTCGTAAGCTTCAAGTGAAGTATGATCAGTATTTTACGCTACGTATTGTGGTTAGCACGCGACTTAGTGCGCTCAATACGAAAGTGACGAAGGGCAAGACGGATGATGAAGATAATTATGCTCACCCAGCCCTTCCAGCAGTTGCGATAAAGGCAGCAGAGCTTCAAGGGAAACGTGCAGGGATGCGTTTTTTACAAAAAGTACAAGAGCAGATTTTTTTAAATACGAAAAGTTGCACTAATTTTAATGCTCTGAAGGAAATTGCTGAAACCGTTGAGTTAGATTTACAAGAGTTTGAGTCGGACTTTAAGTCGAATGAAGCATCGCGCGCTTTTCAGTGCGATTTATATATTACGCGTGAAATGGAAGTGACAGAAGTTCCGACGTTGGTGTTTTTTAATGAAAACATTGAGGATGAGGGATTAAAGGTTTCTGGAACGTATGATTTCGACGTGTATAAGCACATTTTGCAAGAAATGGTGAATGAAGAATTAGTGGAAAAAGAACCGCCAACGTTAGATGAGTTGTTTGATCGGTATGAGACGTTATCAACGCACGAAGTAGCTGCTATTTACGGTGTGACGCCGTACATGGCAGAACGGGAATTAAAGAAGCGTACACTACTTCAACAGTTGGAGCGAATTCCTCAGCCAGAAACGACACATTGGCGAATTAAAAAATATGCTTGATAGGGAGTCTTGAAGAGTAAATCTTCAAGGCTTTTTTTGTGGTTTTTCGCAAGAGTTTTTGCAAAAAAAAAAAAGAGCCACATTTTCATGCGACTCTCACAAAGGGGATGGGAGAAATGTTCACGTTCAAACAAAGGGGTATATGTTTGTTGTGATTTATTTCACATGTAAAAGATATCACGAAATAACTTATACTTCAATGGATTTGAACAGGTTTCACAAATTCGTCATATAGAAAGCGTTTTCACGAATTTTACAATTCTAGATAAATTGACACATAATTATATCGAAATAACAAAAGCCCCTTTCATTTTAGAAAGAGGCTTTCGCAATTATTTTAGTAATAAATTTTCAAGTTCTGTTAGTTTTTCCTCGAATACTTTACACGCTTCTTCAATTGGTGAAGAGGATGTCATGTCGACTCCCGCTTTTTTCAATACATTGATCGGCGTATCGGAACAACCTGCTTTTAAGAATTCGTTAATATAACGTTCTACTGCCGGCTCTCCTTCTTCAAGTATTTGATTACTTAAAGCGACTGCAGCGCTGTACCCAGTCGCGTATTGATACACATAGTAGTTGTAGTAGAAATGTGGAATTCGCGCCCACTCTAAGCCAATTTGTTCATCCACTACCATGTTGTCGCCGAAATACTTTTTGTTGAGATTGTAGTATTCTTCGGTTAATTTGTCAGCAGTTAATGCTTCCCCGTTTTGATCTAGTTGATGGATGATGTGTTCAAATTCCGCAAACATTGTTTGGCGGAAAACGGTTCCGCGGAATCCTTCTAGCCAGTAGTTGAGTAGATAAATACGTTGCTGCTCATCATCTAACGTTTTGAGCATATAGTCGTTTAGCAATGCTTCATTACATGTTGAAGCTACTTCTGCCACAAAAATCGAGTAGTCACTATAGACAAATGGTTGGTTCGACTGGGAATAATAGCTGTGTAGAGAGTGGCCAAATTCATGCGCCAATGTGAATAAGTTATTGACGTTATCTTGCCAGTTCATGAGAATATACGGGTTCGTCCCATATGCTCCTGATGAATAAGCCCCAGAACGCTTCCCTTTATTCTCCACAACATCGACCCAACGATTCTCAAGTCCTTTTTTCGCGATGGAAACATATTCTTCCCCTAGTGGCGCGAAGCTTTTTAACATGATTTCTTTCGCTTCATCATAGGGAATTTCCATTTTCGTTTCTTTCACTAGTGGCGTGTAAAGATCCCACATATGAAGTTCATCGAGTCCTAACACTTTTTTGCGAAGGTCCACGTATCGATGCAACAAGTGAAGGTTTTTATTAATCGTCCCAACTAAATTGTCATACACTTTCTCTGGAATGAAATTCTCCGACATTGCAGCATGTCGAGCAGAGTCGTAATGGCGAATTTCTGCATTCACATTGTCACGTTTCACGTTTCCAGACAGCGTTGAGGCAAATGTATTCCGATAGTTGCCGTACGTGTCGTACATCGCTTTAAATGCATCTTCTCTGACGCGAGGATCGGCACTTTCTAAGAAATTCGTATAACGACCGTGTGTGAGCTCTACTTCTTCCCCATTCTCATCTTTAATCGTTGGGAATGTTAAATCAGCATTGTTCAGCATGCCAAACGTTTGGGAAGAAGCGTTTGCAACTAAAGAAAGTTGTGAAAGAATTGCTTCTTGTTCTGCTGGCAATACGTGAGGTCGCATTTCATTGATTTCGCTCAATGCTTGTTTATATAGTGCTAGCCCTTCGTGAGTGTTTACATATTTCTCAATAACAGACTCGTCTAGCGCTAAAATTTCCGGTGTGAAATACGATAAGTTCGTAGATATTTTCACGAGTAATGATTTCACACGACTGTCCATCGCTTGGTAATGACTATTTGTTGTATCTTGGTCATAACGCATGTGTGCATATGTGTACAAGCGGTAAATTCGTTCCATGACATCATCTTTGTACGATAACGCATCATACAATGCTTCAGCGCCACTTGCAAACGTTCCTTTAAATTGTGTCGCTTTCTCCGCTAGCTCACTTACTTCTGTCAATTCTTTTTCCCATGCATCATTTGATGGGAAAATATCTTCTAATTTCCACGTTAATTCTTCTGGTACTTCTGAACGGATTGGTAATTTGTTTTTTGTACTTGTCGTCATGATGATCCCCCTTATTCCGGTTTATCACCGGTTACCTAGACTATTTTCTCAATATTCTCACCTTTTTGCAACTGAAGGGAGGTGTCGAAAAGGGACTACCTTTAGCAAAAATTCTGCATACTGAAAGACCACGTCCACTACTTTGTCTGTCCCAGGTTGCGACATCGTGTGTTGGAAGAATGTTTCAATCGAGATATGGCTGTTATGAGATAGTGCTTCATACAACAAAAGCTGCCACTCAACGGGGTGACGATGGATTATTTCAGCTCCTTCGATTGGTATTCCGATGTAGTTAGGAAGTTCGGTTGGATAAACGCCTAATTGATAACACGCTCGTAAGATAGGATGCTGGATTCCTTGCCGATTTCGTTTCATGAGTTGCTGCAGGTGTATCATTCGTCGCGCTTGCCATTTCGAATGAAGTGTAGCGACTGTTTCTGGTCTACACTGTCCCACTTGTCGAAAAGGAAACGTTTGTAGTCTTAATGGTAGTGTCGAATGGCGCGCAAGAAATTGATTTCCTCCTAGGTAGTGTAACGAACTGTAGTAATGGAATGTTTTTAATTCCACGTCATACACGATGCATGTATTGTCGTGAATGAACGATTGTTGAAAGTCGGAAAGAGAAATACGGACCACTTGATGATCATAGTTAGATAGAACTTTAACCGATTGCGCTAAAATCCAGCAAGTTTCGATCCCGATCGATGCGTAGCCGTTTGTACGCTCGTTGACGTGTTCGATTGGAATCGTACTACGCTGAACTTCGATCGCAATAGATCTACCATTTCGCGTAACGAGAAGGTCAGGTCGTTGTTGTATGGAAGGAAGATAGTGCTCTAACGTAACGGAATATCCTAAGGATTGAAAGAAGGAATAGAATTGCCACTTCCCTTGTAAATGGTGAGGTGATTCGTTTTCGGAGAAGAAAGAAGTACAAGTAGCTGATGGAGTATGAGAAAAATGTGCAATTTTCACGTTTCCCACTTTCAACTTCACGGGCTGAAGACAGGCGGGGCAGTGAAAAATCGTGGTTTTCCGAAGTTCAATTAAGGACGCTTTCGACATTTCTGGGGAAATAGAAAGGAGATGGTCCTCCGCGGTGATGGCTGTAAGAATGATCTCTCACCTCCTCTTTTCATTGTACAAATCTACTCAGAAACTGGCAAACGAGAAAGTGGATATTTACGTTCATTAGTGCAGAGATACGTGAAAATGAAACAAGATGGAATTAGAAGCATAAAAAAACACCGAATGTAAGATACATTCGGTGCAACAACATCTTGTTATTAAAAATAGTTACGAATATGGTCGAAAACTTCATCTGAGATAATTTCTTTCCCATACTCTTCTAAACGATGAATCGTTACGGTAGAATCTGTCGCATATTCTTGTACGACGCTAGCCAAATTTTCAAAAGCTTCAAGTGCTTCATCTTCTTCGTCCATTAACTCTAAATACAAATAATACTTTCCTTCAAAAAAGTGGAAGGAACTCGATACATTCGACGGAATTTCCATTCGTTTTGCTAATGGAATAATGTCGTCAAATTCACGGAAAACAAATGTGTGTTCCATTAAATCGACTTCTAATTCCGCGTACAAATCAGCAATGTCATTATATTTTTGATTGCCACCGGCTTCTGAAATACTTGAATAGTACGAATCACGCTCATCTGGTTCAATAAATCCGTTCTTACCTTCTTTATTCGCGCCAGCACGTGTAACCGTTACCTCGAGTCCTTTTTCAAGTGCATGCACTTGAATCCAAAGCGGACCTTCTACTTCAAATTCGGACTCATCATTAATCTCATCCATCATTTCCCAAAAAAGCTCTTCACTTTTGTCACGATTAAACCATATTTCATCTCGGCTGAAGCCTCTTTTTTCAATGTCGATGTATGAAATGTAAAACTTGACTGTGTTTTCATTTATGCGTTCGATGTCCATTTTACACATCTCCCTTCGATTCTGTTAAAGGGAATCCCCTTTTTTGCAACAGTTCCAGCCGTCAATTTCTAGTGTCTATCTTACTATATGTCTATCATCCTCTATTTGGAAAGGATAAATTTGATAAAAAGAATGTATCTTGAATTGTATGGGAATGCCAGGAAGAAATCAAGCATACGGCTTAGATACAAAAAGACTGACGAACTCCGACTTCTATATAGAAGAAGAATTCATCAGTCTATCATACTTTCGAAGGTTAGTTAACCATACGCTGTGCTTCAAGCAATTGGTAAGCTCGAACTTTTCGAGGTAAGAAACGACGAATCTCATCTTCGTTATACCCAACTTGCAAGCGTTTCTCATCTAAAATAATTGGTCTACGAAGTAAACCAGGATGCTCTTGAATTAACTCGTATAGACGTTGTAAAGGTAAACTTTCCACATCTACGTTAAGTTTTTGGAAAATTTTAGAGCGAGTAGAAATAATCTCATCAGTTCCATCCTCCGTCATGCGAAGAATTTCTTTGATCTCGCTAATGCTAAGTGGTTCGGAGAAAATGTTTCGTTCTGTATACGGGATATCATGTTCTTCTAGCCATGCTTTTGCCTTACGACAAGATGTACAACTAGGTGAAGTAAACAAGGTAACCATCATGCAGCAACACTTCCTTTCCATTCATTCTCGTCTTGTTTAAAATGAACTCTTCTTACATTAGAATTACTTTAAAATAGACTTCTTAATTGAAATTATACACCATTTCTGACCAACTTACTATACTTTATCCGGAAAAATATGTACCCTTAACACATTCGTCACAATTTCGTAATAGAGAGTGGCTTCTTGTGGATAAGCTACTATTTCCATATAAGTAATTTTACTTTACCCTGTAAGCGATAAAAATAAACACCGAAAGAAAAATAAATTATTTATTCTCAGTTATAAAATATAAATGAGAATAATATATTTTCATTCTTACCTATAATACGTTTCGAAGGCAAAAAAAGTTTCATTTTTTTCGTCATTTTTGAAAGTTTTTAATGCATAAAATATAAACTCCAACTTAAGATTTTGTTAGAAGCGTAGGATCCTTATTTTCCTTCCTACACCTTTAGAATAAATACAAAAAATTCCCCTTTACTTTCATTAGCTAACCAACTCACACAACTTTTTAGTATATGTTATGAGTTTCCCCTCTTATGCAGGATATAACCCACTTGAGGACTTTTTTTGCGAAAAAAGAGTCATCCATTTACATGGATGACTCTTACTATTACTTACCAGGTGTATAATCCACACCTGCGCTATATCGGTTTCCTGCATTCCAAAGCAAGAATTCATTGATGCCTGCTTCTGACAATGCTTGGATTTGTTGTTGAACTTGTTTCGCACCGTACACTTGATAGTTTCCAGCACCTAAATAGGAAGCGGTGAAATCCTGCAACCACGGACGGGAGATTGGTGCTTTGTCACCCAGTTCAGCTAACTTCACATTCTCTACTTTTGCATACTCTTGCACTAAACGATAAGGCTCAAGATCCGGTTTCTTAATTCCAAAATAAGATGTCCAGTGACTCGGATAAATCATGGAAGAAATTACGTCTACATTAGATGAAATTTTCGAGAAATTTTGTCCGATTCCAGGTGCTTCTGGAAGCGTCGCAGAGTAACCAAATATATCTACTGACACTTTTACGCCATATGGCTTTAATTTCTCTTTAGCATACGCGACAAAGTCTGTAACAGCGTGAACGCGTCGTTGCACAGGATCTGGATCAGATGTTTCATATCCTCCACCCGTATACTTCAACACATCCGCACGGTTTTCAAACCCTTCTGGGAAACGCACGTAATCAAACTGAATTTCTTGGAATCCCATCTTTGCTGCTTCTATGGCAATTTGCACATTATAATCCCATACTTCTTTTGCAAATGGATTTACAAACGCTTCTTCTCGTCCATTTTTCCATACGCTTCCGTTTGGCTCCACGAATGATAGCTCCGGATGTTTCTCCGCTAAACGGGTATCTTTAAACACAACTACACGTGCAATCGGATAAATTTCTTTTTGCTCCAACGTTTCTAACACTTTCCGCGGGTCTTTCATATACAGGTTACCAATCCCAAGATCTTTTATCGGTGAATCCTCTTTCGGTACATAGGTTAAATCGCCAAAATCATCTTTAATATCGATGACCATTGCATTTAACTCTGTTTGATCCATTAATTTTAATAGATCGTTAAAACGTGCTCCTCCTGCAGAATGTCCAGTTACGTAAACACCACGCACTGCATCTGGATATGTAAATTGAAGTCCTGAATCATATGTATAAAGCGACGAACTTGCTACCACTTGTTCATCAATTAATTGGTAATCAAATTGCTTCTCTGTGAATATAATATCTTCTGTTGTCGTTTCTGCTGAAGCTGGTAATGAAGTAAAAACAAGTGCACTAGATAGTGCAAACACACTTAAAGATTTCTGAAATGTCATCGATGCCGTCATCCTTTCTTTGTAATTTAAGTGTAACAAGGAACGTTCATGTTAAAAAGGGCTGAATGTCCTTTTTTGGCAATAAAATACCGAAATTGACAAAACGTGTAGAGGAATTAGGTAGGATATTTTCATCACGAAGGCGCATTTAAAGTAAATGAAGATTATGCGAGTAAGTTACTATATTTATCCTATTTCTATTACTAAACTGCCCCTATGGGCGAAAATCATTCCTCAATGGGCGAAAATTAGTGCTCTATGGGCGAAAATTAGTGCTCTATTGGCGCAGGAAGATGATTTATGGGTGAAAACCTACACTTGAAAAGCGAAAAAAACGGCTCTATTGACGTTAAGTGTCTATAGAGTTCTAACAAATGAAAAACCCCACCATCACTGGCGGGGTTGTAACATTAAACACGTGCAGCAGATGCAAGTTTTAATGATTCATATTCTTTTTCAGAACATAATACAAAGTGTCCTGGTGTGATTTCACGCATTTCTAACTCTTCGTTTTCTGCATAATTATGAACTGCAGGATCATAAGACTTACGAACGCGATTACGCTCATAGTTCGGATCTGGAAGAGGAATTGCAGATAATAACGATTGAGTATACGGATGCATTGGATTGTTGTAAAGATCCTCAGCAGGCGCTAGTTCTACTAATTTACCGAAATACATAACACCAATACGGTCAGAGATGTATTTTACCATGGATAAATCATGGGCGATAAATAAGTACGTTAATCCTTTTTCTTTTTGTAACTCACGAAGTAAGTTAACTACTTGTGCTTGGATTGATACGTCAAGTGCAGAGATCGGTTCATCGGCAATGATGAATTCTGGGTCTACTGCTAACGCACGAGCAATACCAAGACGTTGACGTTGTCCACCTGAGAATTCGTGTGGGTAACGGTTCGCATGTTCTTTGTTCAGTCCAACAGTTTCAAGAAGTTCGAACACACGTTGTTTTCGTTCTGTTTGATTTTTGAACAAACCGTGGATATCTAAGCCTTCTGCAATGATGTCCATAACTTTCATACGAGGGTTAAGCGATGCATAGGGATCTTGGAAAATCATTTGCATTTTACGGTTGAATTTTTTTAAGTCTTTTTTCGATTTCTTTCCGTGAACATTCACGCCATCGAAAATTACTTCTCCATCTGTCGCATCATACAAGCGAATAATAGAACGTCCAGTAGTAGATTTACCACAACCAGACTCTCCAACTAAACCAAGAGTTTCTCCGCGATAGATATCAAAACTAATTCCATCAACAGCACGCACTTCATTCGGTTTCCCTTGATTGAAGTATTGTTTTAAATTTTTGATTTCTAACAATTTTTCAGTCATTAGCGCGTACCTCCTTCGTAGTAACGACTACCTGGGAATTTCTTCATACGCTCGATAATAGAAACTGGTGGCTCTACTTGCGGTGCGTCTGGGTGTAGCAACCAAGTAGAAGCGAAATGAGTATCGCTAATTTGGAAAGTTGGTGGTTCTTGTTCTAAATCGATTGCCAGTGCGTATTCGCTACGTAGAGCGAATGCATCTCCTTTTGGAGGATCGAGTAAATCCGGAGGAGTTCCTGGAATCGCATATAATTTTTCTTCAGCGGTATCAAGTGATGGCATTGAGCTCAATAAGCCCCAAGTATATGGATGTTGCGGATTGTAGAAAATTTCATCTACTGTCCCTACTTCCACAATACGTCCACCATACATAACTGCCACTCGGTCAGCAACGTTTGCTACAACACCAAGATCATGCGTGATAAAGATGATTGATGTATCAATTTTCTTTTGCAAATCTTTCATTAACTCAAGAATTTGAGCTTGAATAGTTACGTCAAGTGCTGTTGTTGGCTCATCCGCAATCAGAATTTGAGGATTACACGCTAGTGCAATCGCGATAACAATACGTTGACGTTGACCACCAGAGAATTGGTGAGGGTATTGTTTAATACGTAATTCTGGCTTTGGCATACCAACCATGCGAAGTAAGTCAATCGCGATTTTTCGCGCTTCGGACTTACTTACTTTTTGATGCTTTAACAATGGCTCTGTAATTTGCTTTCCAATTGTCATTGTTGGGTTTAAAGAAGTCATTGGATCTTGGAAAATCATCGAAATATCTTTTCCGCGAATTTTTTGCATTTCTTTATCCGAAAGCTTTGTTAAATCTCTTCCATTGAATAAAATATGACCATCTTTGAATTCAGAACTAGATTCTGGCAACAAGCGCATAATCGCTTTCGTTGTTACCGATTTACCTGAACCAGACTCACCTACGATCGCGATTGTTTCTCCTTTATATACATCGAAACTTACGCCGCGAATCGCTTGTACTTCCCCCGCAAATGTATGGAAGGAAAGCTTTAGGTCATTCACTTCTAATATCTTTTCCATTTGCTTTCCTCCTATTAGTCTTTCATTTTTGGATCTAGTGCGTCACGTAGACCATCACCAAGTAAGTTAAAGGCAATCATAAGAATAGAAAGTATGATTGATGGGAATAATAAAATATGTGGTTGGAATTGAATTAATCTAAATCCATCATTAATCAAAGTTCCTAGTGAAGCAGCTGGTGGTTGTAACCCTAATCCGATGAAGCTTAAGAATGCTTCAAAGAAAATTGCTCCTGGAATCGTGAACATCGTGTTAATGATGATAATTGCCAAAATGTTTGGCAATAAATGTTTTTGAATAATACGGCTATCACTTGCTCCAAGAGTACGAGCAGCTAATACGAATTCTTGGTTTTTAAATTTCAAGATTTGACCACGAACGATACGGGACATTCCAATCCATCCTGTAATCGAAATCGCGATAATAATCGCCATGATACCTGGATCCATTACAAGGATCATCAAAATAACGACAACTAAGTTTGGAATACCAACTAAAATCTCGACAATACGTTGCATTATGTCATCTGTACGCCCACCATAATAAGCAGAAATACCACCATAAGCAACACCAACTACCATGTCAATAAACGCTGCAACAAATGCAATGAGCAAGGAGATTTGTGTTCCTTCCCAAACACGGGAGAACATATCTCGTCCCAAACCATCTGTACCGAACCAGTAGTTCGTATCAACTTTTTTCATTTCATACATATCTACTTCAGTTCCACCCAATTTTGCGTGGCCATCCCAAAATCCTAATTTTTCAAAGCCAGGAATTTTTGGCGGTAAATTTGCGTGTGTAATTGTTTGAACGTCGGATTCATGCGCACTTAACGTTGGTCCAACGAATGACATGACGAATATTAAAAGTAGTAGCACCATTGAAATAATGGCTGCTTTATTTTTACGAATACGTAACCAAGCATCTTGCCAGAAGCTTAATGCAGGTTTTGAAATACGCTCTGCAGCCGCACTGTCAACTGTGACACGATTAAACGAACCTTGAGGTAAGTTTTCCATGTTTTGAGTCATTAACTGTTACCTCCAGACAAACGAATACGAGGATCAATAATCCCGTATAAAATATCAACGATTAAAATGACAGCAATAAGGAATACAGAGAAGAATAGAGTAGTTCCCATGATAACTGCATAGTCATTTACCATGATCGCTTTAACGAATTGTTCTCCAATTCCAGGAATTGCAAAAATTTGCTCGATAACTAGGGAACCAGTAAGTAAACCGGCTGCTAGCGGACCTAAAACTGTTACTAAAGGAATTAATGCATTACGGAACGCATGTTTAAATGCTACCTCATAACCATTAGCTCCTTTGGATTTCGCTAACGTTATGTAATCAGAGCTTAAAACTTCAATCATTTCTGTACGGATGAAACGTGCTGAAATTGCAAGTGGACCCATCGCTAAAGAAATTGATGGTAATACACTCGACATCCATCCATCTTTCCAAAGTGCAACTGGGAAGAGTTCCCATTGCGCTGCTAACCAATACTGTAAAAAGGACGCAAATACGAATGAAGGAATAGAGATTCCTAGAATGGCGATAAACGTGCTTCCGTAATCAAAAATGGAGTTTTGCTTCAGAGCAGCAATCATTCCAAAAACGATACCTATAAAGACACCAAATACCATCGCTTGTGCCCCTAATATAAATGATGGACCCATACGGTCTAAAATCAGACCTGTAACAGATTTTCCACCAAATTGGAATGATGTACCTAAATCTCCTTGAACTAGATTTAGCATATACACACCGTATTGAACCGGAACTGGTTTATCCAATCCGTATTTCGCCTCTACAACTGCTAGTTGTTCTGGGGATAATTTATTAGCGGCAGAGATAGGGGATCCTGGAAGCGTTTTCATCAAGAAAAATGATGCCGTGGCAATCAGGAAAAGAGTTAAAAACATATAAAGTAATCGTCTAGCAATATACTTCGCCATTAAAAGCACCTCCTATTAAAAATAAAACATTAACTACTATATATAAACAGAAAAACGCTGTTTTTGTCAAAGCCAAAATTGAAAAATACTAATTTTTAGAGTATTCAGTCTCAGTTAAAAAGAGAGTATAGGGTACCAAAGTACACCATATACTCTCTATAATATGAGATTTTGTTAAGCTAAAGCTTTAAATTATTCACCTTTACCAGAGATATAAGCCCATTTGTATGAGTAATCTCCACCGAATGGATGTTTAACAATACCTTTTACGTAAGGTTTTGATAGACCTACACCAGCGCGTTGGTATACAGGAGCGATAGCGTAATCTTCAGCTACCAATAATTTTTCAGCGTCAGCCATTGCTTGCCAACGAGCTTCAGGATCCATTGCTAATTCACCTTTAGCTTTTTCGATTAGACCATCGAACTCTTCAGAAGAATAGCCCATGTTGTTTTGTGGTGAACCAGTTACGAATAAGTCTACGAAAGTCATAGGATCTTGGTAGTCAGGACCCCAACCAGCGAACTGGATATCGTAATCTTGAGCATCATCAAGTTCTAAACGAACGTTGAATGGTACTTCTTTCAATGTAACTGTTAAACCTGGAAGATTTGTTTCCATTTGAGATTTCATGTACTCATCCATTTTTTTAGATAAGTCAGAGTCTCCACCTAATAACTCAAGTGTAACTTCTTCTACGCCTAGCTCAGCTAGACCTTTTTCCCATGCTGCTTTTGCTTCTTCAGCATTGAACTCAGCCATATCTCCGTTTACTTCACGGAAATCTACTGCGTCTGCATCGAATGCAAAGTCAACTGGTACTAGGTAGTTAGCAGGTACAGAACCGTTTGCTAATACTACGTCAGTTAAATCTTGTTTGTTGAATGATTTAGCTACTGCTTCACGGATGTTTACGTTTGCTAAAGCATTTGGTTTACCATTACGTTCTTGGTTGAATTTTAAGTAGAATACAGATGTATCCGGAATTTTAATTAAGTCAGGATCGTTAGCATATTGCATTGCATACTCACCAGAAAGACCAGTACGATCTTTTTCACCAGTAGTATAAAGGTTAACTGCTGTAGAGTTTTCTTTTACTACGTCCCAGTTAATTTGAGTTAACTTAACTGATTCAGCATCCCAGTAAGAGTCGTTCTTTTTGTAAACCCATGATAATCCAGTTCCATCCCACTCAGTAAGTAAGAAAGGACCGTTTGAAATCACAGTGTCAGAGTTAGTTGCATAGTTTTCGCCTTGTTCAGTTACGAACGCCTCATTTTGAGGGTAGAAAGTACCGAAAGACATTAAAGATAAGAAGTAAGGTACTGGACGCTCAAGGTTAACTACTAAAGTAGTATCGTCTTCAGCTTTAACACCTAACTCAGCTTTGTCCATTTCGCCAGCAGCGATTTTTTCAGCGTTTTTAAGTACGCCAGACATCATGTAAGGACCGTAAGGAGATCCAGTTGCTGGGTCGATAGCGCGTTTCCAAGCAAATTCGAAATCTTTTGCTGTAACAGCATCGCCATTTGACCATTTCGCATCCTCACGAATTTTGAAAGTATACGTTAAACCATCTTCAGAGATTTCAGGCTCACCTGCAGCAATTGCTGGGATCGCTACGTTCTCTTGGTTTAAACGGAATAAACCTTCTTGAGTGTTATTTAATACTACGAAACCAACTTGGTCTTCTGCAACAGCAGAGTCAACTGATGGAATCTCAGCACCTTCGATTAAGTTTAAAACTTGTTCTGCGTCAAGCGCTTCTTCGCCATCGCCTTCGCCATTGCCATCATCTGTAGTTACTTCGCCTGGCTCTTTTTCGCCGTCGTTGTTTTGGTCTTCACCATCGCCACAAGCAGCTAAGAACACAGAAAGTACTAACATTAGGCTAAGTAGCCAAAATAACTTGTTCTTCTTCACTAGAAATGACCTCCCTAAATTTTCTGAAAAATTGGTACAAGGTTTATTATACATATTCTGAAAAATCTGTACACCCTTTTTTTGAATTTTTTTTACATTCCTGTAACATGAATATTACAACAACATGACAGAATGCTTGATATTTCGGTGTTTTTCGTTAATTGTGAACATTTCCTTTTTTAAAAGATTTTTTGATTTTTTCAGTTAATTTTATTAACATAAGATGGACTGGTGGTGAACGAATTGACACGCAAGCTTGTATTTTTTGGAATTTTAGAAGTAATAATTGCCATATCTATGTTACTTTACTATAAAAATTTCTCGTTACTTTCTTACATCAATGTTTCATTTGTTGTTGGAGGGATTGTTTTTCTTTTAGGAATTTTTGTTTATGTAGTGGCTGGAGGATTTTTTGATATTTTTACAAAAAGTATTCGAGACGTCTTCACGCGACGACACCAGGAAGAGGATATGCTAAATATGCGTCTTCCATCACAGGTAATCGATTTCTCCGCTGTTCCATTTTTCCAAATTGGTGGTACCATTTTACTGACAATGGTGGTCGCTTTAGTCGTGTATTATTTATAGAAAAATCCTACTTGATTTTCGACTTTCTTCTATATTATAATGTCACCTAACAGCATATCGAAAAGCAATGATAGAGAATAGTACATTTGACCGGTTGTTTAGAGAGTCTGTGGATGGTGCGAACAGATCAATCGACAAATGGAATGGCCTTTTGAGCTTATTTTATGAACAGTACTACTTACTAGTAAAATACGTTTTTTCACGTTACGAAAAACAAGTGGCTTGTTACAAGCAATTTGGGTGGTACCGCGGATTACACATCATTCGTCCCTTTTTCGGGAGAAGATGTGTTTTTTTATTGCCAAAAACAAGGAGGAAATCAACATGAAACGCATTTTTTCAGGTGTCCAACCGACAGGAATTGTCACCCTAGGAAATTATATCGGTGCCTTCCGTCAATTCACGAAGCTTCAAGATGATCACGAGTGCATTTTTTGTGTCGTCGATCAGCATGCGATAACGGTTCCGCAAGACCCAGCAGCTTTACAACAAAGCATCCGTTCACTCGCTGCACTGTACTTAGCAGTTGGTATTGACCCAGATAAAGCAATTTTATTTATCCAATCAGAAGTATCTGCACACGCACAAGCGGGATGGATCATGCAATGTCTTTCATACATTGGGGAATTAGAGCGCATGACACAATTTAAAGACAAATCCTCTGGTAAAGAAGGAGTTTCTGCCTCCCTTCTTACGTATCCACCGTTAATGGCTGCGGATATTTTACTGTATAACACCGATATAGTGCCTGTAGGAGACGACCAAAAACAACATGTCGAATTGACTCGTGATTTAGCGGAACGATTTAACAAACGTTATGGAGACATCTTAACCATCCCAGAGATCAGTCTTCCGAAAAACGGTGCGCGTATTAAAGCATTACAAGATCCGACGAAAAAAATGAGCAAATCGGATCCGAATAAAAAATCGACGATTTCGTTACTTGATACACCAAAAGAAATCGAGAAAAAGATTAAAAGTGCTGTCACGGATTCGGAAGGCGTTGTAGCGTTTGACGAAGTAAATAAACCTGGCGTATCGAATTTGTTAATTATTGAGTCAGCTTTAACGGATGTGTCGATCCCTGACTTAGTAAAAAAATACGAAGGAAATGGGTACGGTGATTTCAAGCAATCCGTTGCTAATGCGATTATTGATCATCTGGCACCGATTCACCAACGATACGAAGAATTACTTCATTCAGAAGAGCTTGATCGCATTCTAGATGAAGGTGCAAAAAAAGCACAAGTCATTGCTAGCGAGACGTTACAAAAAATGGAACGCGCGATGGGACTCGGAAGAAAATAGTAAGATGCAACACGCAAACCGCGACACAAAAGACTTTAAAATCGAGTGTCGTTGTCATGTAGATAAAAACACTTTTAAGAGAATATCCGAGCGCCATAAAGTTTAAATACAAAATAAGATGAGTTGCCGTCATGACTGTTATGAGATAGCTAAGGACAAATAGCAATTTTCTCATCTTACATTCCCCCTCTCTACCTTATGTACGAAAGGGACAACAATATGAATAGGCAGAAGGCATTCCGTTATTGCGGGATGTCTTTTTCATGTGCAATCCCTCGCGATTTTTTAAAAAATAAAACCCTCTCCTCGTTCTGTACATGTACAGCAACAAGAAAAGGGTTTCATCATTATGCGTCTACTTTTTTCAAGACAATGGACGCGTTATGTCCACCGAAGCCAAGTGAATTGCTCATTGCGTAGTCAATCGAAGCTTCTCGAGCTTCATTTGCTACATAATCTAAGTCACATTCTGGATCGGGATTTTCTAAATTGATCGTTGGAGGCATGATGCCTTCTTTTATCGCTAAGGCGGTAAAGATTGCTTCAATACCACCAGCTGCTCCTAACAAATGTCCCGTCATCGATTTTGTCGAACTCATCGCTAGTGTATAGGCATGCTCACCGAAAACAGATTTCACTGCTTGTGTTTCGAATAAATCATTGTACGGTGTACTTGTACCGTGCGCATTAATGTAAGCTACTTGCTCTGGAGAAACGCCTCCATCCGAAAGAGCTTGCGCCATCGCACGTGCAGCTCCTTCCCCTTCCGGTGCTGGAGCTGTAATATGATGTGCATCTCCTGTCGAACCGTAACCCACGATTTCTGCGTAAATTTTTGCACCACGACCTACAGCGTGCTCATATTCCTCCAGCACGACAATACCTGAACCCTCTCCAATAACAAATCCGTCACGGTTCGCATCAAATGGACGTGATGCTTTTTGTGCCTCAGGATTTAACGAAAGTGCTGTATTGGAAATAAACCCTGCAACGGACATGTTCGTTATCGGTGCTTCTGCCCCACCAGAAATCATCACATCGGCATCACCGCGTTGAATGACTTTAAATGCATCTCCGATGGAATTCGTGCCAGAAGCACATGCAGTAACCGAACAGTTATTCATTGCTTTCGCCCCGAAATGAATCGACACTTGGCCAGAAGCCATGTCTGCAATAATCATTGGAACGAAGAAAGGACTAACTCGACGAGCCCCTTTTTCTTGGAATACTTTAAACTGGTTTTCGTACGTTTCCATTCCACCAATACCAGAGCCAATCCAGACACCTGTGCGTAGACCAACTTCTGGCGTGATCTCCAGTCCTGAGTCTTTAACAGCTTCAATTGATGCAGCAAGTGCATAATGCGTAAAGCGATCCATTTTTCTCGCTTCTTTTCGTTCAATATACTCCTCGATATTGAAATCTTTTACTTCGGCTGCAATTTTTGCGGCGAATAAATCGGTATCTAAACGAGTTAACGGACCCACTCCTGATTTACCTGCTTTAATATTAGACCAAGTAGATGGCACGTCATTTCCTAACGGTGTAATAGCGCCAACTCCTGTAATTACTACTCGACGTTTCGTCATATGTTGCGTCTCCTTTCATTGCTTCGTATTTAGTTACCCCAAACCATGCAAATTGCGCCCCACGTAAGACCGCCACCAAAACCGACAAGCACGATTGTGTCGCCGTCTTTTACGCGACCTTCTTCAATATCTTCATACAAAGAGATTGGGATAGAAGCGGCAGAGGTATTCCCGTATCGTTGAATCGTTTTGGACATTTTTTCTACTGGCAAATTCAGCCGTTGTCTAGATGATTCCATGATGCGAATGTTTGCTTGATGTGGAACGAGAAAATCGATTTCCTCTTTTGTCAGTCCAGCTTCCGCAATGACAGCTTCTGCTGACTCGCCCATTTGTCGTACTGCAAATTTAAAGACTTCTCGCCCATTCATGTATAAGTACGGTCCGTCTTGGTATAATTCATTTCCACCAGATCCATCTGCACCTAATTCAAATGATAATATACCTTTTCCTTCCGAAACATTCCCAACGACCGCAGCTCCTGCACCGTCTCCGAAAAGAACGGCAGTATTTCGGTCCTCAAAGTTTGTAATCTTCGTTAGCTTTTCGACTCCAACCACTAGCACATACTTATACGCACCAGATTCCACAAATTGTTTAGCGGTAATAACGCCGTACATAAAGCCGGAACAAGCTGCAGAAATATCCATTGCTGCCGCATTTTTTGCCCCTAAGCGATCTTGAATCATACAGGAGACGGTTGGGAAAGGTTTATCTGGCGTTACGGTCGCCACTAAAATTAACCCAATTTCTTCGGGTTTAACTCCAGCACGTTCCATTGCCTCTTTCGCAGCACTGTACGCCATATCAGATGTATCTATCTCATCACTTGCATAACGACGCTCTTCAATACCAGTTCGAGTTCGGATCCATTCATCCGACGTATCCATTCTATTTTCCAAATCTTTATTCGTCACAATTGTATCGGGTATATAGCGTCCTAGAGAAAGAATTCCAGCTGGCAATCGCATAACCTCATTTCTTTATTATCAAATATTAGTACCTGGTTCTAATTATAATTTTTTGACGACCGAATTTCAAGTCGTCGACACGCTTTCGCCAAAAATACGCGTAAAATTCGTATTAACACTGTTCGACACAAACGCTCTATGATAAGATAATGGAAGTATTGAATCTACGTTGAGGTGAATGAAATGAAATATATTCTAACTTTTGTATGGCTTTTTGCATTAGTCACAATGCTTAATTATGTAGTAAGTTCTGTTGCTGGAGTAGGTTTCGACTTTACTACTGGCGCAATTATTGCCGTTATTTTCTACGTACTATTTATTATCATTCAAGCACTAATCCCGAACGAACCAGTAGCACACGATCATCACTAATAAGAAATCCCCGTCCTGCTCCTAGTGAGAAAGACGGGGTTTTTTTTTTGATTAATAAGGTATTGTAGATGGAGGTAAAGAAATTGACGGCTGCTTTTATAGACGTCTATACTTTTGCGGAACACGTCCAGTCTCCTCTACTTTTGTCACTAGTTTTATGACGTATATGGTATACCCCTTCTCTGTTTCTCCTTTAAAGAACGCATTCGCTCACGAAAATGAACCTTTCCGCAACAAAAAAGAAGACACCGCTTTCGATGTCTTCTTTTTGTTTTATACATTTGTAAACGTAATTTCTCCGTTTTCGTAACCAACCTGTACGTTGGTTCCTGGTGGAAAGTGCCCTGCAAGTACTTCCCTTGCAACGGCTGTTTCTACATGACGTTGAACGAATCGACGAAGTGGTCGAGCTCCATAAGCAGCATCCGTTCCTTCTTCTACAACCCAAGAAATTAAGTCATCAGTAAACGAAAGGCTAATCTCTTGTTCATGTAATCGATTTCCAAGTTCACGCAGGATTTTTTCCGTAATGGCGCGGAAGTGGTTCCCTTTTAACGAATGGAAATAAACAATTTCGTCCATTCGATTTAAAAGTTCTGGTTTGAAGTGTTGGCGAAGTGCAGCCATCACAAGGTCTTCTGCATTTTCCGATTCCTCTAGCAAATATTGCGAACCGATATTGCTCGTTAAAATAATGACCGAGTTCGTAAAATTGACTAAGCGCCCTTGGCTATCCGTAATCCGTCCATCATCCAGGACTTGTAACAAAATGTTCGCGACATCCGGATGCGCCTTTTCGATCTCATCTAGTAAAATAACGGAATATGGATTTCGTCGAACCGCTTCGGTTAATTGGCCGCCTTCTTCATACCCGATATATCCTGGAGGTGCACCGACTAAACGAGACACACTATGCTTTTCCATGTACTCGGACATATCAATTCGAATGAAGTGATCTTCCGAATCGAACAAATTCGCTGCCAGCGCTTTTGCAAGTTCGGTTTTTCCTACTCCTGTTGGTCCTAAGAACAAAAACGAACCAATTGGTTTTTGCGGATCTTTAATTCCTGCACGTGCGCGCCAAACTGCTTCCGACACATATTGAACCGCTTGGTCTTGCCCCACTACTCGCTCTTGTAAAGTTTCATGTAGACGAAGTAATTTTTCCCGCTCGCCTTCCATTAATTTTGTGACAGGAATACCAGTCCAGCGAGCAACGATAGATGCAATTTCTTCTGCCGTCACGTCTTCTCGTAAAATTCGTGTTTCGCCAGTGGCTTCAAGTTCCGCTTCTAATTGGGCTAGTTCCTTTTCCAAGGAAGGAATCGAACCATGACGAAGTTCCGCTGCTTTGTTCAAATCATAGTTACTTTCCGCTTCTTCTAATTCACGGCGCAGAATATCTAACGTTTCGCGCTTTTTCTGAAGCGCTTGAATCGATGCTTTTTCTGTTTGCCACTGACTACGCATATCATCGGTCGTTTTCTTTAACTTTTCGAGTTCGTCTCGAAGAGTTGCTAAACGTTTTTGACTTGCTTCATCTTTTTCTTTCATCAACGCTTGTTCTTCAATTTCTAATTGCATCATGCGTCTTGTTACTTCGTCGAGTTCTTGAGGCATTGAGTCGATTTCTGTCCGAATCATTGCACACGCCTCATCGACTAAGTCAATGGCTTTATCCGGCAAGAACCGTTCTGTTAAATATCGATCGGACAACTGCGCTGCTGCCACGATTGCACGGTCATGAATTCGAACCGCATGGTGGAGCTCAAATCGTTCTTTCAATCCACGTAAGATGGAAACGGTATCTTCGACAGACGGTTCACGCACAAGTACTTGTTGGAAACGTCGTTCGAGTGCCGCATCTTTTTCAATATACATACGGTATTCATCGAGAGTTGTTGCCCCGATTAAATGAAGTTCTCCGCGAGCAAGCATCGGTTTTAACATATTACCAGCGTCCATTGCACCTTCTGTTTTCCCTGCTCCAACAATCGTATGAATTTCATCGATAAATAAAATGATGTTGCCTTCTGCTTCTTTCACTTGTTTTAAGACCGCTTTTAAACGCTCTTCAAATTCTCCGCGATACTTTGCTCCTGCAATTAACGCACTCATATCTAATTCATAAATTTCTTTTTCTTTTAATCCTTCCGGCACATCTTTGCGCACAATGCGCATGGCGAGTCCTTCCACGATTGCCGTTTTCCCTACTCCAGGTTCTCCAATCAGGACAGGATTGTTTTTCGTTTTACGCGATAAAATACGAATGACATGTCGGATTTCTTGATCTCGACCAATTACGGGATCCATTTTTCCAGAACGCGCTGCTTCCACTAAATTTCTTCCATATAGCTCGAGCGGCTTTTGTTCTGGCTGTTGTTGTTGATACTGATTTTGCATACAATCACCTCATAATTAGAATAGGCAGTGAAATGTTTGACCTTATTTGACCTTTAAATAAAGTATACATCGGAATTAGTCGATGGTAAAGAAAAATGCCTGACCTTCTTTGACCATATCAGTTCGCATGTTTCTACCTTTTATTCCCTAAAAATAAACACCATAAAAGTCACATCTAGGTGAATTCATGGTGTTTATTCTATACGTTTTGTTGGTCGTATTCGTTTCATTTCCTTAGCGACTTGATGATTTTTGTTCTGAATCTTCCCGTAGAAGATGCTGTTGAATTGCTTCATAGTCACTTGGATGCCGATTTTGACTTAATTTATATGCAGCTTCTACTTTCGTTACGTCAATGCGAAAACCTTTAATACCCTTTAACTCTCGTTCCAATAATTCTTCCGGAAGTGTATTCCAAACGACTGCAGACTCCCTTCCATGCTCATACTTTTCTAAAAGTGCTGCTAAATCGTTTTTCAGTTCATCAAGCGATAAAAAATGGGCAATACCATAAATATGAACCGCTTCATAATTCCAAGTCGGCACATTCACATGGTCATACCAAGAGCTTGAAACGTACGCATGCGGTCCTTGAAAAATCACAAGAACCTCTTCTTCTTCTGACCAAGCTTTCCATTGTTTATTGCCATAAGCAAAATGACCGGTAAGTGTTAGTTTCCCGTTCTTCTCGGCTACTTGTAATGGGAGGTGCGTTGCAACTGGTCGGCCAGAAGTCGAACTAACGATTGTCGCAAAAGCGTGCTCTTGTAAAAATCGTTTCACTTCTTCCATATCTTCTACTCGAAATTGTTTCGGTATGTACACGCGATATATCCTCCTGAATCTTGATTAAAAAAAATCCCACTAGAAATAATGGATTCTAGTGGGACATTGTTGTTTATCTGACGCCGAGTGCCATTTTCGCATATCGGGACATATTATCTTTTGACCATGCAGGAGTCCACACAATGTTGACTTCTACTTCTTTCACTTCTGGTAACTCATACAACGCTGTTTTCACTTGATCTACAATCATAGGACCCATTGGGCATCCAAGCGACGTTAAGGTCATCGTTACTAATGCGAAGCCATCTTCTGAAAGTTCAACATCATAGACAAGGCCTAGGTTGACAATATCGATGCCAAGCTCAGGGTCAATGACATTTTCCAGAGCTCCCATCATGCTATCGCGCATTTCTTGTTCCATTTTACTACCCCTTTCCAAGTCTTCTCCCCTCAGTGTACCAAGCTTTCGCTACTCGGACAAATGTTCTGCAAGAAAATCGACCGAAGCAAGCATCCCAGCACGAGAGACAGCGTGTCCAGCCATCCGGTCTCGCATAAATTGCCATTTCGATTCCTCTGGATAACGCTCTTTCATTGCTTGGAAGAAATGGTGGGTCGGCGCAAACGGTACAACGGTATCTTGCTCACCGTGCCAGAAAAAGACTGGTCGATTCGCTAATTTCTCACTTTGTTTCGTTAAATCAAAGCGCTCTAGTGCGGTAAATATACCTTTTCGTTCCACGTCGGTAATCGGTAATTTAAATCCTCGATTTTCAAATTGTGCAATTTGTGCTTTCGCAAGCTCGACATATCCTGGGGAACCCATCATAACAGCCGCTGCATCAATCCATGGGTACGCGGTAAGAGCGCCAAGTGTTTCGATTCCACCCATTGAAGTGCCAGCTAGCCCAAACGGAGTGGACTCATCAGCTAACCCTTGCTCCATCAATTTCGTGCGAATGGCAGGGATTTCTTCTAACGTAGTTAACACGATTTCCCAAAATCGTAACGAGAGCTGCACTTCATCTAAGTTTTCGCTACGCTCTCCGTGTAAGTGCGCATCTGGCAATAAAACACGAAATCCTTTATTCGCCAAATTGTACGCGTAATGTAAGTTATGTTCCTTCGCACTTGTAAAACCATGTAAAAAGAGTACGGTTGGACGTTTCGGGTAATCCTCTTCACTGTTCACAATATGTAAAATCGGGATTCCATTCCAATGCAAGCTTTCAACTAACATCCTGACACTTCCTTTTTTTCTACTATTAATATCCTAGCAAAGCTTTCACTCAAATTCAAAATTGGCACAAACTTTTGACGAACGAAATAGGGAAAGCTACACTTAGTATAGGTATGAAAGGAGTTACGACAATGCAACCACATTTAATTGTACTCGACTTAGACGGAACGTTATTAACAGATGAAAAAGTTATATCAGAAAAGACATTACGCACACTTCAACAAGCGAAACAAGCGGGACATGAAGTGATGATCGCGACGGGACGACCATTCCGAGCGAGTGAAATTTATTACCAACAACTAGGATTATCGACCCCAATCGTGAATTTTAACGGGGCATTTGTGCACAACCCTTCGAACCGAAATTGGGCTATCAAACATGAACCAATTGATTTGAACGTTGTCAATGAAGTAATTGATGCTGTACATGACTATAAATTCTTTAACATTATTGCCGAGGTGAAGGATGATGTATACCTTCATTATCACGATGAAAAATTACTCGATATTTTTAGTTTCGGCAATCCAAACGTGACAACGGGAGATATCCGAACATATTTAAAACACGATCCCACATCCCTTCTCATTCACGCAGATGAAATGGAAGTACCTTCTATTCGTCAACATTTAGAAGATGTTCACGCGGAAGTCATTGATCATCGCCGTTGGGGTGCTCCGTGGCATGTGATTGAAATCGTTCGCTCCGGGTTGAATAAAGCCGTAGGAATTGGACATGTTCATCATGAGTTAAATATTCCGAAAGAACGCATTATTGCTTTTGGTGACGAAGATAACGATTTAGAAATGCTTGATTATGCAGGAATCGGTGTAGCCATGGGTAATGCAATAGCGCCGTTGAAGTCGATTGCAAATGAAGTAACTTCTTCGAATAATGAAGATGGTATTGCAGACTTCCTTATCGAACGGTTAAAATTGGAATAGTTAGTTAATTGGTTAGGGGCGAAATACATGAGATTATTTGCAGATAGCGCGTGCGATTTACCGAAATCGTTTTACGAAACAAACAACGTAACGCTCGTTCCTCTACGTGTTCATTTAGAAGACAAAGAATATATGGACGTGGAAACGATTGATTCAAAAGAAGTGTTTGAGGCAATTCGTCGAGGTGTCCAGCCGAAAACATCTCAAGCTTCTCCTGAACAATTTTTTCAGTTGTTCGAAGAGCTTGCAAAATCTGGAGAAGAAGGCTTTTACTTAGCTTTTTCATCCGAACTTTCTGGTACGCATAATACCGCGGTGATGATTCGAGAGCAATTAAAAGAAGACTATCCGGAATTAAAGTTGACGATCGTCGATTCAAGAGCTGCTTCGCTCGGATACGGAATGCTCGTAAAAGAAGCTGTAAAACTTCGTAATGCCGGCGAATCTTCTGTAAGAATGGAAGAAATTTTACGTGAAAAGTTAGCGCATCTAGAATCTATCGTTATCGTAGAAGACTTGGATTATATGGCTCGCGGTGGACGTATTTCCAAATCGAGCGCGTTTGTTGGTGGTTTATTAAACATCAAACCCATCATCCACATGGAAGACGGAAAACTCGTTCCGATTGAAAAGCTTCGTGGCCGTAAAAAAGCGATGAAGCGCGTACTCGATATTATGGAAGAACGCGGAGAACGTCTGAACGAACAAACCATTGGCATTTGCCACGGAGATGACCTTCAAGCGGCGAATGAATTAAAAGAGTTAATCGAAGAAACGTTCCATCCAAATAATATTGAAATTGAAATGATTGGCTCCGCAGTCGGTGCACATACTGGCCCAAGTACACTAGCCGTCTTTTTCCAAAATAAGTTGAGTTAAACTACTACCCCATTTTCCGTTCGCTTATCGAACGCGAATCTGGGGTATATTTTTTTAGAGAAGAAAAAACGGAATACTGGAGGAAATTTAGCATGAAGAAAATCGTGATCGTTGGTGCAGTGGCAGGCGGAGCAACTGCTGCCTCCCAAATTCGTCGGTTAGATGAAACAGCTGAAATTATCGTATTCGATAAACAAGACGTCATGTCATATGCAGCGTGTGGAATGCCTTACTATTTAGGTGGAACGGTAAAAAAACGGTCGCATTTAATTGCGACCACACCTGAAAAATTTAAAACAGAAAAAAGTATCGACGTCCGTCTGCAGCATGAAGTGCTTTCCATTCATCGTGACCAAAAAATCGTACGCGTAATAGATGGTATAACTGGTAATGAAACAGAAGAGTCTTATGATGTGTTAATCCTCTCCACTGGTGGAATCGCTAAAATCCCCAAACTAAAAGGACTTGACCGTATTCCACACTTCACTTTACGAACGCTCGACGAAATGGATGCTATCGACTCATTTATTACCGAAAACCAGCCGAAAAATGCCGTATTACTAGGCGGTGGGTTTACTGGAATGGAAATGGCCGAAAACTTAACAGAACGTGGCGTCCAAGTGACGATGATTGAACGAAACGACCGTATGTTTCACATACTAGACCCAGAAGCATCGAACCTAGTGGAAAAAGAACTCACTAAAAATGGCGTGCAATTTTATTTAGAAGAAGAGATTGCGCACATTGACGAGAAAAGCATCACATTAACTTCTGGCAAAAAACTCAATGCCGATTTCTTACTCATTAATATTGGGATCACCGCGAACAACTCACTCGCTAAAGAAGCCGGAATTCACATAGGACCAACAGGCGGCATTCAAACGAACGGTTTTCTTCAAACAAATGACCCGGACATTTATGCAGTAGGAGACGTCATTGAAAATATTGACTTCATCACTCATTTACCGAAACAACTTGCTCTCGCATGGCCTGCTCATCGACAAGCCTACATAGTCGCCAAACACCTGTGCGGAGAAGCAATTCCATTCAAAGGTTTCCTAGGAACTGCCATCAGTAAATTATTCGATATCACGATTGCCATGACAGGACTAAGTAAAGAAAATGCTGAACAAGCGAACATTCCATTTAAAACGATTAAACAAACAAGCAAATCAAATGCTGGCTACTATCCACACGGCGACTTATTACTCGTCGTCCACTATCACGAAAAAACGCACAAAATCATCGGTGCCCAAGTGATTGGGGAAAAGGGTGCTGACAAACGAATCGATGTTCTTTCCACTGCAATCTACGCCGGGCTAACCGTCGATGACCTAGAAGAATTGGAACTAGCATATTCCCCGCCTTATTCTTCACCTAAAGATCCAGTGAACATGATTGGGTACAAAGCATAATTTATAGGAATGACTTTCCTTCGGGAAGGTCATTTTTTTTATGGGATTTTAAGGCGATGATTTTCGACGCGCCGAAAAACTTCCTTTAGTAGTTAAAGGGGCGTTTTGCGGACGTATAACGGTCAAATGGAAGTTATTATGTTTCAGAGATTGTTAATACGTTGGATGCTCTATAAGCTAAAACTTGCATTCTATGGGCTCCGAACCCTGTTCTATGGGTGAAAATTTCATTCTATGGTTGATTTCGTACGTTCTATGGGTGAAAATTTCATTCTATGGGCAATTTCGCACATTCTTTGGGCGATTTCGCTCGTTCTATGGGCGCAAACTGTAAGGTGCGTTTTGCGGACGCAAAACGGTCAAATGGAAGTACTATATTTCAGAGATTGTTAATACATTGGATGCTCTATAAGCGAAAAACACTGTTCTATCGGCGCGAGACCCCTTTCTATCAGCGCGGCACGAGCTTCTATCAGTGTAGATTTCATTTTATTGGCGTTCACGCTCGTGTTATCAGCGCAAACCGATCCAACAATATCGACACACTACAAACAAAAAAATCCCGATAACCTATACTAGGTTACCGAGATTCCTTTGTGCGGTTTTTGCCTTTTTTCCAAACTAGATAGATGAAGACCATAAAGAGTACGTATACGCCAGCGAGTGCTACGAGGTAGCCCGTGTTTAAACCGCGTCGATCTTCCACGTAAAAGAATTCGACTAATTCGCGGTCTAACACAACAGGGTATTTTCCATTGTCTTGTGAACGGATAATGTCACTCTCGAACATTCCACGAAGCTCTTTTTTCTCTCCTATATCTTCCGAAGACACCGTATATTTCTTCGTTTCCGAAGAATTATTAATGACAACAATCCACGTTTCTTCGTCGTTCCAACGCTTCAATACAACGAATCCATCTTCTTCATGTAAGATGTCGATGTTTCCGGTTTGAAGGGCTTCTGACTGTCCACGTAGTTTTTGAATTTTTGTTAAATAGTCGATAATTTCTTCTTCTGTTTTAAAGTTCATATACTGATGCGATTCAGCTTCTGTTTTCCCATTCATCGCAATTTCTGTTCCGTATGTCATCGTCGGAATACCAGGCAGTGCCATCATGGCTCCTAACGCGACTTTAATTCGAGTTGGAGGAAACATGTTTTCTTCTGCAGACTGCGCGGTAAAACGTTCACTTGTCAGTGTATCGATGGCTTGCACAGCTTCCGGATTAGTCGCAACCTTTGCCCACTGAGCCAGTGGGAGATCTACGGTGCGGAAAGCATCTTGCCAAGTCGAGACAGTGTCCGAAACAGGGAAAATTGACACCCGTGACGACTGTTGGATCGCCGCGACAACTTCTTCCCTTAGCGGTTTCTGCTCTTCATTCGCCAACGTAACACGCACACCGTCTATGTCATATTTCGCTAAAAACGCCGAGTAGGCGCTAATGACGTTGTCGAGATTTTCGGTTGTGACACCAGCAAGTGGTAAGTCGACGATGATCGCCATGTTTTTCGTATGGGCTGCGTCAAGCAGTTGCTCGAACTGTTCGTCTGTTCCAAAGCGTGGCTCTAGCTCTCCGTAGTTCGTGATGTTGCTGCCATTGTATGTGTCTGTTTCAAAAACCGGTCCGATGGAGACTGCGGTAAAGCCCATGTCTTGAATGTAGCTTAACTTGTCCGTGACACCTTGAAAGTCACCACCAAAGAATTTCGATGGGTCTTGTGTGTTCACGTCCACATTATTTTGCGGGTTTGCATCGTTAAAGCGGTCGACAAGTAGGTCATAGACACTTTCTGTCGATAGATTCTCGTTAAGTTCGTTTGCGGCAGCTGGTGTTTGAAGAACGATAACTGCGAGCAACGTACAAGCGAGGAGCGTAGTTTTTTTCATTATAGTTCATCCTTATGTTGCAGGTAGCGCTTGGCGTCCTGCACTTGTTTCTCTGTCAGTATTTCTGTGTGATCTGTCGCGTCGCGGGTTGCGCTAAGTGCGAAAAGTATGAGCAAAAGTGCGATTAAGATGACAAAGAAAATACCTATCAAGCGAGTTCTCCCCTTTCGTTACGCGAGGAAGTGAAGTCCCATTGGCAGTTTGAATCCTAGGAACATGGTGACGAATAAAATAACAAATAGTAAGATCCAGAAAACAGTCGTTGCTTTTTGTTTTTTCATGCGTGCTAAAATCATTTCCATCATACCGATGATTAAGATTCCGCCTAAAAATTTAAAACCGTATAGCATGCCCATGTTGTAGTCCATGCCTTTCATAAATAACGCAAGGCCAGTCAAAATGATCAAAATGTAGTCTACTCGTAAAATCATTTGCGTGATTTTTTGTCCTTTGGAGCCGTTTGTTAAAACAACTGCGACGAAGAACAGGATAAGTCCGATTACCCACGTTGTGATATGTAGGTGTGTGCTTGCTAAAAAGTCCATTATAGTCACCTCTATTAGTTTAATGTGTCATTTTTATCGTACCACAGTTTATCGAAATGTCTGTGAATATTACATGAACGTCTGATAGGAGAGTTTTCGCCATACTTTTTCAAGCGGCCCGTACATGAATTTGCTAAACCATAATTGCGCAAAGATGAGCTGTAAAATGAAAATTCCAATGGCGATCATCGTTCCTGCAAGGACGTCTACTTTTCCGTACAATCCGAAGCCATATGAATAAAAAAGTGTCGTGGCAATCAGCGACTGCATGATGTAAATCGTAAGGGACATTCTGCCTGCTAGTGCGACGGAATGAAAGACCTTCTGGAATACACGAATGCTTGTAAGAAACGCGATGATTCCTGCATAGGCGACTGCTTGAAGTGGACCACCAAAAATATCTTGAATATATACCGTAAAAATGGAATCGCCTAACGTATAAGGAAGAAATTTTATAAACGTTCCGGCAGCGAGTCCAACAAAAATTAGCGTGATCCAAATTGCTTTTCTTTCCGAAAAACGTTCCAATAATTGCGTCTTTCTTGCGACAACACCTAGCAACACATACGGCAAAATGATCGTTGGGATTAAGTGAAACAAGCCCCATCCATTCGTGTAGATCCAGTCATCAATTCGTTGCGAGAAAATATCAGCAAACGATCCGAGTCCATATGCAGAAATCGAATCCTGGAGTTCTTGCACTGCTGCGTATTGAGACGGATCGACGCCTCCCATTTGTTCTCCTAGATAAAGGAGTGCTGCTAGTCCCACGTTTGGAAGTGCGTAAAGTGCAAGCGCTATACCGAGTAAAAACCGCCAGCTTAGTCGTAGCAATCCAAGAACTAGGAATCCTGCAAGCGCGTACGTCAGTAAAATATCTCCGTTCCAAATGAGGAACGCATGGATGAGTCCAAAGCCAAGTAACACAAGCATTCGGCGTACGCCAAATCTCCAAAACACGTCGCCTCTCGCAGTGGCACGTTCATATTGAATGGCAATCCCGTAACCGAAAATCATCGAGAACAGCGGATACACACTTCCTTGTACCCACTGATCAATAAACGAAAAAGCCGCAATGTCTTCTGGTGTTTGGTACCACGAATACGGATTAATGTATAAAAATGGCGAGTGAAAAACGAGCATATTTACAAGGAAAATCCCAAGTAACGAAAATCCTCTCATCATATCGAGCGAGTGAATACGCTCTTCGCGTGACACTGGTTGCATAGTAAGTCTACTCCTTCAGTTGTAACGTTTTGCCTGTGTCAAACAAGTAAAGAATGGTTTCTGCGAATGAAATGCCGGTGATTTCTTCCCAAGCTTTTGCATATAACTTCAACTGCATCCCATACCGGACATTCATTTCCCGGGAAATAGAAGCGTCGGTCATAAAGACCCCGCCTACTCGGTCCGTCTTATAATCAATTAACAACCATTTCCCATCGTTTGTTTCCACGACTGCATCGATAATCCCTTGAAGGATTTGTGTGTCCTCGTCTCCTGCATCAAGTGCATGCGTAAACGGAATTTCGCGTAAAACGCGTTTTGCGTTTCGCATCGTATCTGCTAAATCAGACTGTAAAAATACTTGTAATTGCTCGATGGACACAGCATCTGCTTCCGCACGTGTTAAAATCGCGCGTGAGACGAGATGGTCAATAAACGTACGAAGTTCTCCCGCTTCTGCTGGTAGTGATAACGGCAAGTGTTGCATCACACTATGCATCGCGGTACCGCGTTCTGCTGAAGATAACGAGCGAGCCGATTCTTGTAAGAAGCTCGGCCTTGGCACGACGACTTCCATCGCATCTTTAACTTGAGCAGCTCGGAAAAATTCAGGTTCTTCTTCTTTTTGAAGCTGAGATAACCGTTTTAATTCACTGACGGATTGTTTCGAACGCTTAGTTGTTGAACTATCAAAATCGTAACGATACGATAGTTTTCGTGCAATTTCTGCTGACGCGTCGTTTCCGTTTGATGGCAGAGGGGTTTCGACCTTGCGGGTAACGTCCACATAATCTCCTTGAAAATCACTAGCTGCAACAGTTTCAAACGACCATTTAGACGGATGCATGACACGATGATCAACCGAACCTCCTCGCCATTTCGCAAAGTCCATGTGCCGTGATACGGCAGGTCCAATCCAATCAAAAAATCCTTTTGCCCGAGCACGAATATAACTAGGCAACATGTCTTCTGCCGTTTGACTTGCTTGTTCCCAGTTGGACAACGTTTTATCCAGTTTCCCTACAGTTCCAAGAAGCACTAACTTCTCTTTTGCGCGTGTCATTGCTACATAGAGAACTCGCATTTCTTCTGCTTTTAATTCCATTTGCTTTTTCTCTTTCATCGCTAAATATGGAAGCGACGTATACGTGATTCGCTGATCGGGGTCAATTGCTTTAACCGCCAGTCCAAAATGCTGGTCAAACAAATACGAACCGTTAAAGTCCATTTGATTAAACTGTTTGCCAAGACCTGCGACAAATACATACGGAAACTCGAGACCTTTGGATGCATGAATTGTCATTAACCGAACGACATTTTCCTTCTCGCTAATAGCACGAGCGGCACCTAAATCGTCCCCTCGTTTTCGCATCCGATCCACAAATCGCAGGAAGCGAAACAATCCACGAAACGATGTTTTTTCATACGATAAAGCGCGGTCATGGAGCGCACGGAGATTGGCTTGTCGCTGTTTGCCATTTGGCATCGCACCGACCATATCATAGTAAAACGTGTCTTCATAAATCACATGAATTAAATCTGCCAGCGAACCTCTACGTGCCATATCACGCCATTTGGAAAAATGGAGTAAAAAACGTTGCAACTTTTCCGCTGTTTCTAATCGAATACCTGATTTTTCAGATGCAATAAATGCTGTTAACGCCTCGTAAAAACTTGCCTTCGGATCACTTAACCGAATGAGCGACAACTCCGATTCCGTTAACCCGACAAATGGCGACCGCAATACAGATGCAAGCGGAATATCTTGATACGGATTATCAATCACCCGAAGCACATTTAACACAATCATCACTTCAATCGCGTCAAAATACCCTTTGGATAACTCCGCATATAACGGTATCCCCGCTTGTTTAAACTCTTCTGCGAAGTCAGCAGAACTCGTCATCGATCGTGATAAAATCACAATATCGCGATACTCAAGAAGGCGCGTTTTTCCGCTCCACGCATCTGTTACGACAGCACCACTATCCATCCATTCTTGAATTTTTCGAATCATATATCGCGCTTCAACTTGTGCTTTTTTTAACTCTTCTTCTTGCACTACTTCAACCGGCGCATCCTCATCCGCTTCTTCCTCTTCCGTATGCAGCACGACCACTTCCACGGGCTCGTCTTTTTCGGAATACGGCGCAGCGGGTTTCAGTGCGGCTGCATCATCATAGTCGATTTCCCCTACTTGTTGACTCATGATTTGGCTGAAAATGAAGTTCGTTCCTTGCAAGACTTCTGCTCGACTTCTAAAATTCGCATTTAAGTCGATTTTCGTCCCCGACGTCATAGGTTCTTCTGTAAACGTGCGGTACTTCGTTAAAAAGAGCATGGGTTCTGCTAAGCGGAACCGGTAAATGGACTGCTTGACATCTCCTACCATAAAGAGGTTTCCATTTTCTTCGTTTCCGCTTTTAATGAGCTGTAAAATACTTTCTTGCAAAATATTCGTATCTTGGTACTCATCGACTAACACTTCGTGAAACTGTTTCCGGTACGTCATCGCAATATCAGAAGGCTCGAGGATCCCATTTTCTTCTTTTGACAAAATCGCTAACGCCAAATGTTCTAAATCAGAAAAATCGAGTAATCCTTTTTCGCGTTTTTTCGCTTCATACGTGTTGCCGAATGCGTCCGTTAACGCCGCGAGTGTCACCATCAGTGGATACATCGAGCGAATTTCATCTAACAAACGGGCTGGACGTCTTGCGTAATACGCTTCCATCATTCCGGTAAATTTCTTTTTCACGGCATTTCGAATGTCTTGTGCTTGTTTTTTTATCTCGTCGTCACACGATCCTTTTTTCACCGATTTTAATTTTGCAAAAGCGGCTGTTTCCATGAACGTATGGGCATCTTCCCAGGGTGCCGTTGTCACGATTTCGTGTGCAGCTTGAAGAAGTGCCGTGTCGTTTTGAAGTGTTTCTTCATACGCAGCCGGTCCTTCTGGGCTTAAGGCCAGTTGTAATGCATCGTGTGTCATCGCCAGACACTCTTCGATACTTCTTCCGATTGCCGATTTTACTTCTACCACGTAAGGCAAATCGTCAATTGTCATCATCGGATCAACTTCGTATGCTTCAGGTATGGAAGCGATATAACCCTTTGGATCCGGGGTCACGCGTGACGCTTCGTAAAGCTTTGCGATCAGTGTTTCGACTAATTGATCGTCACGATCTGATGAAAAAGCGTCTACTAGTCGGTACACTGCATCTGGATTTGAAGAGCCATACGCTTCTTCTAACACTGTCGCAAGTACTTCATCTTTTAAAAGCGCAGCTTCTGTTTCATTGGCCAAGCGAAAGCCGGGATCAATATCGAGCACATACGCATACGTTTTCACAACGGATAAACAAAAAGAATGGAGCGTGGAAATATGTGCTTTATTTAATAGCTGCAATTGTCTACGCAAATGACTCGACGTCGGATTCGCCGCAATCGCTTTTTCAAGCGCTTCCGCTAACCGGTGTCGCATTTCTGCCGCTGAAGCATTCGTAAATGTCACGACGAGTAGTTCGTCTACATCGACCGGGTTATTCGATCGAAGCATTTTTTCAATCAGTCGTTGAATAAGTACAGCCGTTTTCCCAGAACCTGCGGCAGCCGAAACAAGAAGGTCCGTTCCTTCTGCGTAAATTGCTTTCCACTGTGCATCTGTCCACGTCGCATCGACTGGTTTAGTTGGAATCATCACGTGTTCGGACCTCCTTTCGAATTTTCGCTGTCGCATCCTCGTCCTTTAATGGAGCTAACGAACGATAATGTTGATGCGGATCTGTCGGGTCAAACTGACATACACTCCGGAACTGACAGTAATCGCACGCTGTTTTGTTTTTTATGCGAGCTGGCAACACCGCAGTATTACCAGCAAGCATTTCTTCACCGGCTTGTTGGTGTTTTTTCCGCGTAAACGTCCGTAAATGCTCCATATCTTCCGTCGAAACAACACTCGAAGAATGGTACGACAATGTATCATCCGTTTTCACATATGCCGGAATAATCGTCGAATGACCTGCAAGTTCCGTATCCATTTCGCGTAACACGTCCACATTATCGATTAACAAACCACGCATTTTAAACTTCTTCAATACGTCCTCTTCCACCACGTCTTCTTTGGCTTCTTGCGTCACCGCAAGCATCGGGTTATGCACGTGGACATACAACACGCCTGCAGGATCTGCTTCAACGGACAATAACTCTTTAGCATGACTTGTTGCGACGTCTAAATACGTCAGCATTTGTAGGCTTAGTCCGTAGTACACATCTGCTATATCTAATTTCTTTGCACTCGATTTGTAATCGACAATGCGTAAATACGTTTTATCGCCTATTTTGTGCGCATCAATTCGGTCAATACGACCACGAAGTCGAATTTTTTTACCGTGTTGCAACTGTAATTCAAGTGGAGGCAACTGCTCGCCAAATCCAAACCCAGCTTCAATTGCCACCGGTTGAAAATTCGATACTTTCGCATGTTCTTTTAATGTCCGCATTGTTCGCTGCAAAATTTGCACAAGCTTCCGTTGGATATACAAATGACGTTTCGTGCTCAGTAAAATTTGATGCACAAAATAAGGAGAAATCGCGTCAACTGCTTGCCTCGCTAATTCCCAAGCTTCTTCAGTTGAAAGCGACGCCCATGAACGATTGAGCCGCTTCGTTTCATTGCCAATCCATTTTAATGCTTCGTGGAATAAATCACCGATTGCAGGTGCTTCTAATCGGTACTCTTCGCGTTCGCTTAAACGCAGACCGTACGCCGCAAAATGGGCAAACGCACAATTGAAATACTTTTCCACACGAGACACACTCGATGAAATCGTTTCCCCGTAAAGTGCGGTCGTCGTTTCTTCGGGCAACTTTTCTGCTTGTCGATCCTCCCGTAGCGGTTTCGTCACAAACGCTAACGTATCCCGCCATAACGGATCCGCTTCTAAATAAGAAGCAAGTGCTGCCCATTCTCCGTTTGAGTCCTCTTGCCACGTTTCTTCTCGCATTCTACTTGCGATATAGGCAATAGAAGTTCTCGCATGTTCAAAATAATTCAACGCATTCGTAGATAATTCAGCAGGTTGAATAACCGCCGTTTCGAACGGGAGTCCATGTAACAGCTGTTGCATTCGCTTAATATATGTCGAAGGTAACAACGCCTTTCCTTCTTCATCCGCTAACGGATACGAGAAATACAATCGGTGAGATGCAGTAGATACCGCTCGGTACATCACGTACTGTTCGTCCATTAACCGCATTTTAGAAGTAGGTGCAAGTTCCACACCTAATTGCGATAACCACTCCCTGTCTGCATCCGACAGTAACCCATCTTGTTCCACACGTTTTGGAAAGACTCCGTCGTTAACACCAATAACAAACGCTGCCTTTACATTCGAAAGGCGCGACAAATCAACCGTCCCGACCGACACTTGGTCTACAGATGGTGGAATACGGGAAAATTCGAGTTGATCAAACCCTTCTTCTAATAGCGCGACGAATTCCTCTAGCGGCTTTTTCTCCTCGCCAAATAACAACACAAACTGATCGAGTACCGTGATCCAGGCATTCCATGCTTGTTCGTGATCTCCTGCTTCGATTAACAAATGATTGGCTTCATCTTCGTCTTTTCGATCGATTAATTTTTCATACAGCTGTAAGTCGCTTGCCATTTCAAACAAAGCAGTTGCCACGTCTTTACCCGTCGCACCCTCTGTTAATTTTTCCTTCAACGCCTCTATATAAGGATAAAACGTTGCTTTTACTTCTTCTATATCTGCTTGCATTGCTCGCTCTTCATCGGTTTGAAGTGACGTATGAAACTCCAGTCCACGATACCGCTTCACAAACCAGCGCTTGTCGTCTCCCCACCGGTCCCCATAAATACCGTGCGCTAGTAAAAAGTTTTCCAGTACATCGATTCGCTCTCGCCAAACCGTACGATTCGCACCCTTTGGAATAAATAAATCCGTTTTCAATGCGCGCATCACTGGCTCATACGCATAATTCGATGTCACCACTTCCATCACCGATCTCGCCCATTCAAGTAGTGGATGATGCAACATCGGCCGCTTTTCATTCACAAAAAGCGGAATATCATACTCCGGAAGCGTATTTCGAAGGAGAACATCGTAAATCTCTGTCTGTCTCGTCAAAATCGCAATATCTCGGTACCGATACCCTTCGTCTCGCACAAGACCCCGAATTTTCCTCGCAATCGCATGCACTTCTGCCCGACGATTTTCCGCTTCGATAATCGACACATCACCGGTTGCTTGTCTTTCTTCTGCAGGATACCGATGAAGTTCACGTTCTAAATGTAGAATATCCTCTGAATGAAAGCGAGTGGTTCCTTGCAACGAAATGGTTTCTTCGATCGCAATTCCATTTTCCCTAGCGAGTGCACGTAATTTCTCTGCCGTCACAGCAGCAGTATGAAAAATCGACTGCTCATCAGACATATCTGCCTGCACATCTTCCATTGGAAGCGCGATCGTCACACGCTTCGCACACTTCATCAACTCACCTAGTAGCTCGCGTTCACGCGTCGTCATCGACACAAACCCGTCGACATACACCTCCGCATCACGTAGCTCATCCGACAAATGCATCGACTGTTGCAACAACCGCACATACCCTTGACTATCAACATGCGTTGTCCCAAGACGATCTTCCACTTCCGTCATAATGAGCGCAACATCTCGAAGCTTTTGCTTGAGCGACTCCGGAGCATCCAACTTCTCCACATCGTCTTTCATTGCCAAAAACACATCGGTCTCCACGCAGTACCGCTGCATCTCGCGTAGCAATTCCTCCAACTGTTCTGTAAAACCCCGTTTCGTCGCTGCTAAACGGAACAACGACAACGACTCGCGATTCTCCTCTAAAATCTTTCGAAGCAACATTCGGTAGCCATACCCCGACACTTCCTGCTTACTAATGCCGCCAACTTCCTGCAAAATGCGCCAAGCTAAACGCTTAAACGTCGACACTTGCGCGCGCACAATCCCGTGCATCCCGCGGCTAGTCGACAAACTCTTCTCCGCCGTAAACGTCATCTGATCCGGCACAATCAGGAAAATCGCCTTCCCTAACGGATCTACCTGACAGCGCTCCGCGATTTCTTGGCGAATGAAACTCGATTTCCCTGCTCCTGCACGACCTGTGACCAATCTGAGCGTCATTGGCTTTTCCCCCTTTTTACGTCCTACATCTTTCTTCCATTGTACCGTTAATCAGAACATATGTCCTCTTTTTACTCGAACCGACAAGCGTATTTTTGTTCTGGCTTACTCCATCAAAAAAGCTCACTAATACTGGGTTTTCTACTGCATCCTGGGAGTTAATTGACACAAACTCGCAGTTATTTTACGTAACGACACAGTTAGTTGACGCAAATCGAAGTTAGTAGACGTAATCGAAAGTTAACTTACGCAATTCGAATCTGGCGACAAAAATAAAACAACGAGCAGGAAATGATTCCTCTCGCTATTTTTTACTCAATCGTAAATTCCGCTGCGAGATAGCTTTTGTCATACCCACCAGCTTCAAACGTTAGCAATATACTTTTCACCATACGATAATCCCCTGGTTCCATCTCTCCGTAAAAATCATTCCAACTAATCTTCCATTCTTTCTTGTCATGAGGGTCTAATTGATAACCAATGGCATTAAATCCCCAATTCCCTTCAACCAGAATAGGAAGTTGCGTCCACTTATCATTCACTTTTTTCTCTAGCCAATAATCTTCTCCATATGTATACTCTTCATCCGTCGTATTTTCGAACACAATCGTTACACCTGTTGCAGAAATCGAGTCCTTTTTTACTTCCATTGTTACACCTTCCACATCATTTACCGTTGTAAACGAAGTTGGTTCCCCAGCTTTCGGTTCTGAAGGTTCTTGCGCTTCTTCTTTAGAATCGGAGCATCCTGTCATCATACTCAAGCTTATGAGACTAGCAATCAACATCCACATGCCCTTTTTCATTCCAACACTCCTCTGTTTCCTTTTGACAAGTATACGATACTTCCAGTCTATTTCCAGTAAGCAAATGGGACTAATCACGAAAAAAACCCGACCAAATCGGCCGAGGTTACGGAGTAAATCCTATTTTCATTTCTTTCATCGGCCAATAGCGCATGACCACTTTTCCAACGACATCTTCTTCCTCGACAAAACCAAATTTCCGACTATCCGTACTTTTCTTCCGGTTATCGCCTAGCACAAAATATTTCCCTGCCGGAACTTGATTCACATTTTCCAAGCCTTGTAAGGTAAAATCCTTTGTCCAATTGACATCTGGATGCACATACTGAACAAAATCTTCTAAATATGGTTCAGGCACTTCTTTGCCATTTATCCGCAACGTATCGTCGATACACTCAATCGTATCTCCTGGTACACCGATGATACGCTTCACGTAGTCTTCTGTTTCATTCGCATGAAACACAATTATATCACCGTGCTCCATAGATCCTACAGTGTACGATATTTTACTTACTAACAATTTATCTTGGTCTTCTAATGTTGGATTCATCGACTGGCCAGACACCGTATAATTTGTTACGAGAAAAGACCGAACAATGATGACAATAAGGACGCCAATGAGAATTGCTTTTGACCATTCCCACAGCTCTTTTTTCCAATCCGTCATCTATTCCTGCTCCTTCCTCGCCTCGCTTTCTTTCTGAATTTCTCGAAAGTCCGCCTCTACTTGTTTATTTAATCGATTCTCCACTTGTTTACCCACGAACCACAACAAAATAACAACAATTACCACAATTGCCGTCCGAATTGGTTGTGTGATTAACGCGCGGATATCGTACCCTACAAAACTGATCGTAAATATCATGACGAACTTTCCCGCCAAAAGGGTCCACAAATACGTATTTTTTCGCATATCGGATAACCCAGCCACTACATTCACAATAGCGGAAGGCGTAAACGGAAAGCATAACAGTAAAAAGAGCGGTCCAAAACCGTGCACTTCAATCCAATGAATTAACTTCTGCACTCGCTCATGGCGGACCAGCACTCGCATAAAGCGAGCCCGTCCATACTTACGGACAATTAAAAAGACAGCATACGAGCCCGTGACAACACCAGCCCACGAGATAAGAAACCCAAGCCAAAGACCATATGCACTCGCATTCGCAAACACAAAGATAAACAACGGCAAAAATGGGATAAATGCTTCTAAAAATGGCAATAAAAATCCGATAATTGGTCCAAGTGCGCGATATTCTTTCGTCAATTCTAGTAAATTCTCTGTTGTCAGCCAATCCATTCCGCTCACCTCAACCTCTTGCAAAATCCAACATTGTTTTAGCTCATTATACAGTTGTATACTGATGGAAAGAAAGAAAAAAGGGGCACACACCATGACATTTACTTCAGGCGTAAAAGCGGGAACATCAATTGCCATTGGCTATTTCCCAATCGCCATCACATTCGGTTTGCTCGCAAAAACAACTGGGCTCAGTATGATTGAAGCAACCGCGATGAGTCTTCTCGTCTTTGCAGGGGCTGCACAATATATTTCTCTTTCCCTACTTGCCAAAAGTGTCGATCCAACACTCATCATTCTCAACACATTCATCGTGAACATTCGCCATTTTTTAATGACTGCCTCGTTGAATGAAAAAATGGAACCCGCAGCCAGATGGAAAAAGGGATTGTATGCATTCGGAGTGACAGACGAAACATTTAGCGTCCTCGCAACACGAAAAGAATCGAAGCTTCCTACTGCCTTCGCAGCAGGCGTTATACTCATCAGCTACTCCAGTTGGGTCGTCTTCACCGCAGTCGGACATGTTATTGGAGACATTTTACCTGCATTCCTACAAGCAGCAATGGGCATAGCTCTTTACGCAATGTTCATTGGATTACTCGTTCCATCCATGAAAGAAAATCGCAAAGTTATTTGGCTCGCATTTACCGGAGCTGTCATACATATGTTTCTTTACTTTACTGGCTTACTATCTACCGGTTGGTCCATACTCGTCGCGACACTCCTTTCAGCCATCATCGTCGAAATATGGTACATCAACCTAGCAAAAAAGGAGGCGACTAACGGATGAATTATTGGATTATGTTACTCGGCATGGCACTCGTTACATACATTCCACGTGCGATCCCGCTCACCTTTTTAGAAGGAAAAGAACTCCCACCAGTTATCAGCGGTGTACTCAAAAACATCCCTTACGCCGTCCTTGGTGCACTCATCTTTCCGGCCATCCTCTTCATCAAAGAAGGCGATATCCTTTTTGGCATCATTGGAGCCATTGCTGCCTTTGCCCTCGCCTTCGCAGGAGCAAACGTCATCCTAGTGGTCATGGGCTCCATCGCAATACTTGCAGTAGTCAGCTACATCTAAATAAGAATTCGATCTTTTCTATTCAGTAGACTTTCGCTAGCGAAAGTCTTCCTTTTTTGCCCAAACGCAGATTTTCGGCCTGCCGAAAATCATCCTACTTGAAATTTCCCATAGAAATTAAAAAACTTCCCATAGACAGAAAAAATTTCCCATAGCAGCACACTAATTTCCCATAGAACACTTCAATTCGCCCATAGATTCTTATAAATTTTCCATAGACGAACTTTCCTATTAATTTTTCATCATCCTTAGTAGTTTAATTTCGCTACTATTCGAAAGTTAGCACCAGTGTTATTGCACAAAGATACTTACACCTTTTTCAACATGTCATTCTAAGAAGAACCACATTATGTACGAAGTAAAAACGATTGCAGTGTAAGACGGCGACAACCAGGGCCGAACAGAACGCCGCGTCCTGCGGCTGCTCGGCATGCAGAAATCCATGTCTTTGGATCAGCGAGCTGAAAATCCTTTCCAACGAGTGGAAGAAGTTGTAGCCGCGCCTCTTGAGCCGAAAAAACGCGACATCCTCGGCCATCAAATTCGCCGCGTCCTGCGGCATGTTGGCATGCAAACTTCCTTGTTTTGTCGCATTTCGGCATGCGAACATCCGTGTTCTTAAGCGTCTGTCTGAAACAAAATCGGCAACAAAAGGTTTAGAAATACAAAGATCGATAGATCTTTAAAAGTAACATTCTTTAAACAAAAAAGGTGCTATTCCCCCTGAACAAGGAATAGCACCACTAGTAAAACCTATCCGCACAATCTCCGACCACAGCATGCGAAAAAGTTTACTTTCCTACCACTGACTCATACCGCCGCGAACATTCACGACATTCGTAAAACCAGCCTTCTTCAATATACTTGCAGCGCGAGAACTGCGCATACCACTCTGACAAATCACATACGTTTCTTTCTCTTTATCCAACTGACCCAACTTCGAAGGAAGTTGATCCAATGGCATATTCTTAAACTCTTTAATATGACGTCCCTTATACTCTCCAGGAGTACGAACATCCACAAACTGCGCATTTTTATCGCTCAATTTGCTTTTCAAATCGCCCATACTAATAGACGACACACCTTTTGAAGGCATCATACGCCACACAATAAACGCGACAATCGCCAAAATAATAATCCATTCCATTTAAAAATCCCCTATCTCGACTTCATTAACAACTTCACAGCTTGTTGCACATGCTCATCCGTTGATTCGCCAGATTGTACACTTTCGCGTACACAGCGCTCCAAGTTTTCACTCACGACAAGTCCAACCGTACGATCGAGCGCACTTTTAATCGCACTAAGCTGCGTGACTACCTCGACACAATCTCGCTCTTCCTCAATCATTCGGAGTATTCCTTGTAGTTGTCCGTTTACGCGTTGAAGTCTGTTTTTTACTGATTTTGAGTACTCCATTATCATTCTCTCCTTCTTATTTTACGAGCTGAAGGACACGATTCGGGTCAAATCCAAGCACCCATTCACCGTTAATATTTGTTTGTGGTACGCCCATTTGACCCGTAGTTTCTACTAATTTTTGTGCCGCAACTGGATCTTGTTGCACATTCACTTCTGTGAATGAAATATTTTGTTGTTTTAAAAAGTTTTTCATCATGTCACAGTAAGGACATGTATTTGTTGAGTAAACCGTTACTGAATTTGTCATTATTTTTTTCCTCCTGATTTTTCATACGCTCCGTATCCACCAGCTAAATGTTTCACATGTTCAAAACCAAGTGATTTCAATACACTCGCACCAATTGCAGAGCGCGCACCACCTTGGCAATGCATTAATACTGGAGTATCTTTTGGCAACGTTGTTTCTCTTAATTTTCCTAAGAAATGGTGATGGGCGTCATCAATATGTCCATCGTTCCATTCTACATCATTACGCACGTCCATGACATAAGAGTTATCCATTTCTTCTTTGAACTGATCCACATCTACAGTGTCATACGATGTCACTTCTACTTCTGATAATAAAGAAGGAGAGACAAATGCCACTACATTATCCAAGTGAATTGATTGTAAAGCATCTACAATATCGGTGCGATTTGCTTCATCCGCAATGACAACAATTTTCTCGTCATACTTTACTAACCAACCAGCCCAGTTCGTGAACGCTTTGTTAAACGGAATGTTGATCGCGCCTTTTGCAAGCGTTTTTTCTGCAACACTAGCAGGACGAGTGTCTAACACAAATGTGTTGTCATCATTTAACGCTGCTTCAAATGCTGCTTTATCCGTCATTTCTGGAATGTGACGATCTTCTAAAATCGCTGGACCCATTTTGTTTACTTTCTTCATTTCTGCGAAGTAAACAGGTGCTTCTGGTTGATCTTTTAACAATTCAGCAACAAATGCAGCTTCATCTTCTTCTTTTAATGCCCAGTTAAATTGACGCTCATAACCTACTGTTGACGATGGAACGGCACCAAGTGATTTCCCACATGCAGAGCCTGCACCATGTCCTGGCCATACCATTAAATAATCTGGTAGTGCTTTGAAACGTTGAATGGAGTTGTACATTTGGCGAGCGCCTTTTTCAGCTGATTCTTTCACACCTGCTGCTTTTTCCAATAAATCCGGGCGTCCTATATCACCAACAAAGACGAAATCTCCGGTGAAAATTCCGAGTGGATTCGTTGCACCGCCCCCACGATCCGTTAACACAAACGAAATCGATTCTGGCGTGTGTCCTGGTGTGTGCATTACTTCAAAGTCGATATTCCCAATCGAGAATGTCGAGCCATCTTTTAACATCGTGACATCTAAGCCATCTGTATATTGGTATTTCCAATCTGCATCGCCTTCGTCAGATAAGTACAAATGAGCATTTGTATCATGTGCTAATTGGCGTGAACCGGAAACAAAATCCGCATGAATATGTGTTTCTGTTGCAGCTGTAATACGTAATCCTTCTTTTTTTGCGACTGCTTGAATTTCTGTTGAATCACGCGGTGGATCAATCACAATTGCTTCTCCTGTGCGCTGACAACCGATTAAATACGCATACTGTGCTAATTTTTCATCAAAAAATGAACGTAAATACATGAATGTATCCTCCTTGAAAATGAAGTATATCCTACTTTTCAAAATATACCCCTTCGGGTATTTATAATATACCATCAGGGGTATATTTAATGCAAGATACTTGCCTACATTGCTGAAAAAACAATTTCAACTTTGATTCGATCGGGATCTTCAAAAAAGATGGCGTACGGTTTCTCTTGTCTCGATGGGTACCGATCTGCATACAAGAACGGCACACCTCTATCTGCTAATTTACCTCTGAGCATGTCCACTTCTTCCACACTATCTGCATGGAAAGCTAGATGATTCAACCCGACTCGAGACCGGTGATAGGGAATATCTAAAAACCGTTCTTCCGTTTGGACGAATACGAGATATGTCTCTCCAAGCTTCCAGCTTCTTCCTTTTTCCCATGATTGAAACTCCTCGTATCCTAGCTCTTCTAACAACCAACCCCAAAACTCAATTGTTTTAGCTAAATTCGAAACATACAATTCCACATGATGAAGTATTCCCTTTTTCATCGCTAAAACTCCTCTTTTGCGACCTTTTCTTTAGTGTAATAAAATCGCTCCATACTCTCTAGTTTTTCGTTTTTCATTCCACACATAAAAAAAGGACTCCACTTGGAATCCTTTTTGCATCTCTTATTCTTTTCGTTTTCCTCGCTCCATCATCTGCGTAGCGTACCAAAATCCAATTGTTAACGAAAACGCATCCACAATATATAACAACCACGTATGCGTAAATCCAGCGTACACACTTGCGGCAATTAGAGCGACTGTCAACAACAACGCAACCCAATGTGAAAATGTCACGCGAGTAAACAAAATCACGAGTAAGCCTGGGATAAAAAGTGCTAAAAAAAACTTCGTTATCATCGTATCCATTACATTCTCCTACCATGAGTGCCAAACACTCGCATTGTTAAATAATCAGTAACCCTAAGCGGTGATGATCGTGTCGATAGATCACGTGTTGGCGAAGGCGAACTTCCCCGTTGAAATCGAGCACTTCTAAACGGCAATGTGCTGCATTAATTTGAATCGCTTCGTACAATTCTTGCTCATTTGTCACGAGTTGCCCATTCACCTTTCGAATGCACTCACCAACGACAAGTCCCATACGTTCAGCAGGAGATTCAGGAAGAACACCGACAATCATAACGCCTTCAGATTTTGGCGCAACCGCATAATTACCGGCACGTTCTTTTATTCCAAAGAAAATCGACAAACCTATTCGGCCAATAAACCCTAGAATAAACGCTGCAAATACGAGTCCTTTCACCCAATAACCGCTTAAACTTAGTGCCACCATCAGTAAACCAATCAGTAGTACCGCTTGTCCAAAACGAGGTATTACCGTTACTGGTAACGAATGTTTCGCTTTTAACGCAAACCCAATTACAAACGGAAATAATACAAGTCCGTATGTTCCGTCTCCCATGTGAAATGTTGGCCAATACGGTAACCAGTCTGGAAGAAGTCCAACTGGGACAATCGTTACAACTGGGACTAACCACAATCGTTTCATTCGATTGGTCGCTGCTTTCAATCCACGTGTTGTCTCTTCTAATCGCGGAGAAACGAGCTGGTCGCCTTTTTTAGAAATTAACAACCCTTCCACCACAACGAGCAATCCGATTAAAATACCAAACCCGACAAACGTGGATGCTTCTAGTGATAAAGACAAATTCCACACATCTACATTGGGAGTATTTCGTACATATGTAAGGAGAAGTAACAGTCCGATCGCAATTGGCGCAGTAATCGCTGGCGATCCCGCGACATACATAAACAGAACAATCATCACGGCTAAAATCACACTATAAAAGACTAAAATTTCCGATCCAATCACGAGTCCTGCCGCCACACTAATGACCGACAACACAAGCGCATACACCCATGTTTCGGAAACGAGTCCTCGAAGCTCACTCCAACCATCTATTAATCGTATGCGAAAATGCTTTCGCTCATTTTTTACTCGCACATATCCTAAGACGATCGCAAACAAAATCGCCAAATAGAACACCGGATTCGCAAACAACCAGCCGATTCCTTGTAAAATTTCCATTCCAATAGCTCGAACTAACAAACAATCCAGCCCCCATCTCGTGGTCTAGCATTTCTTACCATTGTATCAAACGTAGAAGGGAATGCGTATGCTTTTGCGAAATAAAAAAAGGACACCTTAGCTATTCCGTCACACTTGAATAGCGAAGACATCCAAATAATCGGTTTTCGGTTCACCGAAAACCTTCCACATTGCCAAAACGATCAGCGTAAGGGGTAAATGAATCGAGTGATAAATATTCTAAAACACAAAAATCTATTCTAAAACTTCCGCTATCAGGAATTTCACCGTTCTATAAGCGGCAATTCTTATTCTATCAGCACAGCCGCACGCTCTATCAGAGGGGGTTCGGCAACCCGAAAATCTTAAGCGCTCATAAACGGAGGGTGAACGTTTTTAAAATCACCATAACCGCTCATAAATGCATCGTACTATCATTATTTAACGAGTCATGCTAAATAGTTGATCCATCAAATTTCCCCCATCACTTCAACACATGAAATAAATAGCCGATCGCCATTTGGGCTTGTTTGTCGTTTGCTTTATCTGCTTGAAATTTCGAGATTTCTTGATGAAGCACAGTGTAGAAATCAATGTCCATTTTACCGCTGGAAGATTTTCCACGTTTATGCATAAACGTAACGACAGCTTGTTTTGTTTGTCCGTCAAAGAAACCGTCTTCTCGCAAGGAATCTTCGCCAAAGGCATTTAATACTTTTTGTGCATAGGCGACGTCTTCGTTAAAGTCACCAAGCTCGGACGTACTAGTCGCAGGATTAACACGGAGTTCAAATAGAGCGGGCTGTTCCACTTCTAAATCAACTTTAATCCCTTTTCCGTGAATCCATTTTCGCTCTGGTGTTAGCCACCGGTGACTCGATAGTTTCACTTCTCCGCCGTTTGAGAGTTTCCACGTTTCTTGTACTGTGCCTTTTCCAAAGCTCGTCGTTCCAGCAATAATGCCGCGATCGTTTCCTTGAATGGCTCCTGCTAATACTTCACTAGCGGAGGCACTTCCACTGTTTTGCAGCAAGACAACGGGTAAGTTCCGCATTTTTTTCACGTAATCGGTTTCTTTCTCAGTTGCGACAGTTAGTGGTTCCAGCACCCCTTCTGGGTCTTGCATATACGTGAATACTTTATTTGGTTCCAACAAACTAGACGCAATTTGTTGCACACTTCCTAAGTAACCTCCAGGGTTGGAGCGGACATCGATCAATAATCCATCAATGCCTTCTTTTATGAGTTTCTGTGTTTGTTTTTTCCATTCTTCTGCCGTTTTTTCGCCGAACACAGAAATCTCAACAACACCTATCGATTTTTCTTCTTGTTCAAGTTTCTTCGATTTCACGGTAATGACTTCCATCGATTGACGTATCATGGTGAACGTATAATGCTTATCTTCTCGCTCTCGGTAGACGACAAGTTTCACATTCGTTCCTTCTTTTCCACGAATCGACGATAACAATTCGCCAAACGACTTCCCATCCATTTTCACATCATCCACTTGCACAATTTCATCAAATGGTTGCACACCGGCTTTTTCCGCTGGCCCTTCTTTCAAAGGTGACACCACAATAAAACGGCCATCTTTTTCCATTACTTCAATTCCCACGCCGACTCGTTCATCTGCGAGGGACTCGTGATGGGCAATTGCTTCGGTTTTGGAAAAATAGGTCGAATACGGGTCGCGCAGCGTCGCCGTCATCCCTCGCAGTGCCCCTTCTAACAACTGCTCCCCGTTCACAGCTGTGATGGACGATTGTAAAATACGTTCGTACGCCTCTTCTATTGGCTGTAGGTTGACGTTTTCAGCAGCTGGTCCAGGCTGAGGGCTTTTATTCCCCCAAAAAATAAACAGTAAAAGTCCGGCGAGGATGATCCCGCCAAACAAAAAAATCCGGCTTCTAGTCAGTTCGCATTCCTCCCATCTCTACTGTATGTAGCGTGAAAGGAAGTTAGGACTGCTAGAAGACGGAAGTTTAGTCCATGCCTTCAAGTAGATTGATCATCATGTCTTCATCCATCGGACCGACGATGCGGTGCGCGATGGTCCCGTCCGTATTAATCAAAAAGGACGTTGGAATGGTAAGTGCTTCGTATTCGTTACTGATCGTGCCTTCTTCGTCGAGAAGAATGGGAAACGTCAGTTTGTTGTAGCCAACGAATTCTTCGACTTGCTCGATCGAGTCCGAGCTTAACAAGTTAACGGCTAAGATTTCGGTATTCATCTCTTCTGCATGGTCTTCGTAGAAATTTTGCATATGCGGCATTTCCGCTTTACACGGAGGACACCACGTCGCCCAGAAATTCACGATGACTTTTTTTCCTTTGTAATCAGAAAGACGAGTCTTCTCGCCGTCTAACGTTTGTAGCGTAAAGTCAGGTGGCGTGCCGCCTTCTTTTAAACTTGTTTTCGTTGTTTGGTTCACAATATCCGAACCAAGTTGTTCGTCTGTTAGTGCCGATTCGCGCGTTTCGGATTCTTGTTTAATGTATGAAACGAGCGCAATCACGATCAGCAAACCGACGAGCACTAAGCCAAAAATTTTCTTCTTCAACGTTATTCCTCCACTTGTTTGCGAACATTCTCACGTAGCGTTAGAACTGCAATACTGCTAAGCGCTAAAATCGCGGTGATGTAGAGCGGCGTTTGCAAAATCCCGTCTGGTTGTGCGTAAGCGACGACGAAGTGGACAAGTAAAAACAGCATCGTTAGTTGTACGCGCCACGTGTGGGACCAGAACGCTTTTATCCACGTCACGTAGAGTAGAGCCGCAAAAAGGATGACGGTGACTGCTTTTTGCCAAAGTGATCCGTCATTTAGCGCGACCATCGCAAATTGATACAGCGATTGTACCATAATCATTCCGAGAAGCATTGCAGCAAGCTCACGTTCGGCAAATCCTTTTTGGAATAAAACGTAGAATACCCGCGCGATGGCGGCTACTAATCCGAGGTAAAGACCAGTTTCACCACCGTTAAAGTATAGAATCGAAATGGGCGAATTCCATACCATATTAAAATCGGTTACGATGATGCTTAATTTCCACACGAGTAGAAATAATATGGCCGCATCCGAATACCAATCTTCTGTTTCCTTTCCGAAACGCTTCCATAAAATGACTCCAGTGACGATGAGAGCGAAAAGTACGGCAATCCAAGAAGACGGGACAGTGAGTGACTTAATGATAAACCAATCCGTTACGGGCAAAGGGATTCCCTCCTTTTGTGCTAGTAGTAGGTAATGCTATTGACCTAGAGCATTGTGTCAAAAAAGCACTCACCAGCAGTAACGATGCGAGTGAGTGCGGGCGTTACATTAAAACGATACGTAGCGAGTTGGGTTGACAGAACCATGTGACTGTCCAGCCCAGTAGCCAATGTGAATTTCGAAGTGTGTATGTGGTCCAGTCGAACGACCAGTGTTCCCCATGCGTCCAATGATTTGTCCTTTTTGCACAACTTGTCCAACGCTTGAGCTAAAGGCACTCATGTGTGCGTAAACAGTCGTATAAATTTGGCCATCGATGGAGTGCGTCACCATCACCACATTTCCGAATGTGCTCAGTGGAGCCGCGTACGATACAACACCATCTGCTGCTGCAACGATCGGTGTGCCGATGCTGTTCGCAATATCGACACCATAGTGGAACTCGCCACCTTCTCCAATATCACGTCCGCCGTAACCTGAAGTGAAACGACCAGCTGCAGGTCGTGTCCACGTTCCAGAAGAAACTGCTGGAGGAACGCTTACACCAGAAGATGCTTGTTGACGCTTACGCTCTTCTGCTTCACGTTTCTTACGCGCAATTTCTGCTTGACGAGCAACTTCCGCTAAACGTTTTTGTTCAGAAACGATTTTCGCTTGTACATCTGCACTGATTTTAAGAATTTCGGAATGCTCTTTTTCCAGCTTTTCTTTTTGTACAACCATTTGCGCTTGTTCTTTTTCTAATTCATCGATTAAACGATTTTTCTCTGCTTTTTGCGCATCCATTTGTTTTTTCAATGTCACTAACTGATCGCGACGAGCTTCTTGGGTCGCTAATTTTTCTTCTACAGACGCTTTTTGTTCTTCAAGCGCTTTTTTATCGTCGGATTGCTCCTGTAAAATTTTACGGTCGGCATCCATTAACGTGTTGACTGCAGAAAAGCGGTCAATGAAATCCGCAAAACTATTCGCCCCAAGAAGGACGTCGATGTAACTAACCGATCCACCACTTGCTTGAACCGCACGGATACGTTCTTTAATTAACTCATCACGATCCGCAATTTTCTTCTCTAATTCTTTAATCGATTCTTTTAACTTCTCAATTTCTAAGTTCGTAATCTTAATATCATTTAAGATTTTTTCAATTTTATCATTCGCCTCAATAATTTTTGCATCGAGTGCTTGAATTTGTGACGTAATTTGTTCCTGACGTGTTTGATTCACATTAATATCTTTTTCTTTTGTCTTAATTTCTGAATTAATTTTTGATTTTTTCTGGTTTAACTCCGATTGTGATTTTTTCAAATCATCAAGTGTACTTGCATTAGCGATTGGCTCGACCGAAAAAGACAAACCAACGACAAGCGTTAAACCTAGCAACAAACTCTTTCTCATGTTATTCCCCTTTCTAATGTTCCATAGATCAGTGAAGTATTTTGTATGGATGGTGAGGTATTATTTTTTCTAATTATTTGTGTATTTTTTACCGTCAATTTGCCGCTTAACGCTGACATTGCCTCAGCCTCCTCGTGTAGCAAAAAGCACTACACTGCGGGGTCTTCAACGAATACTTTTCCAGCTGTTAGCGGAAAATGATCATTGTCGTCATCTTAATAATGACGTTTATATTTTCTAGAGATGTTCAGCTTCTACGAATCTATATTTGGTTGAAGTTGTAGACGACGACTCCAGCGGGAATAGCTTGAGCTGAAGGCCCCGGAGGAACGCAGTGCCGAGGAGACTGAAGCCAAGCCCGCGGAAAGCGTTCGTCGGAAACAAAAACCAAAGGTTTTTTTGAGTTAATGTTTACTAAAAGATTTTCATCTATTAAACTCGCAAGAACTTTCGTACGGACATGAAACTCCCCCAAATACCGATGAACATTCCCATCACTAAAATTAATCCATTTACTTGGTATAAAAACGGTGTCAGCGGTAACAGCTGGAACAACTCACCATCTAAATACGGCGTTGCCACCTTATACACATTCACATACAACAGTGTCACGAGCGTTATCGGCACAATCGCACCTAAAATCCCAATCCACATACCTTCTAACACAAAAGGTAAACGAACAAACCAGTTCGTTGCCCCTACTAATTTCATAATCTCAATTTCGCGTCCTCTCGCTACGATCGTAATGCGAATCGTATTCGAAATCAAGAACATCGCCGTGAACAATAACGCGAGAATCAGGATTAACCCAACATTTCGTGCAACATTTAAGAAACCAAACAACTTCTCGATTTTGCCTTCGCCATATTCCACGGAATATGTATTCGCAAGCGCATCAATTCGTTTCGCAACTGTTCCTGTTTCTTGCGGGTTTTCCGCTTTCACGTAATAAGCATCACGTAACGGATTGTTTTGATCATACAATCTCAGGTCATCCCCGAAATCCTTGATCAAATCTTCAAGCTCCGCATCTTTACTTGAATACTTCACAGATGCGACGCCTCTAGTTTGTTCAATCTCTGCTTTCAATGTTTCCACATCTTCTGGCGAAATTTGTAGCTCCGCCAACACTTTAATCTCCACATCTTCTTCTAAATCGTCCGCTACTTTGTTTAAATTCATCATGATCATAACGAATACGCCAACAAGTAGTAACGTGACCGTAACTGCACTTGCCGAAGCAAATGTCATCCAACTATTACGAGCAAGCGACTTTCCGCTTTCACGGAAATGTCTTCCTAATGTTCTAGCTTTCATACCCGTAATCACCTCCGTGCTCATCACGTACAATGAGTCCACCTTCAACGGCAATCACTCGGTGTCGAATCGTGTTGACAATTTCTTTATTATGCGTCGCCATCACAACTGTTGTGCCGCGACGATTAATCTCTTCAAATAAATTCATAATATCCCAAGACGTTTCAGGGTCTAAGTTTCCGGTAGGCTCATCGGCAATCATCACTTTCGGGATGTTGACAATCGAACGTGCGATAGACACACGTTGTTGTTCCCCGCCAGATAATTCTGTTGGGAACATTCTTGCTTTATGCTTCAACCCGACTAAATCGAGCACTTCCATTACGCGCTTTCGAATCACTTTTGGTGACTCTTCAATTACTTCTAACGCGAATGCGACGTTTTCATACACATTTAAACGCGGTAACAATTTAAAATCCTGGAACACAACGCCAATTTGACGACGTAAATATGGAACGCGTTTGGGGCGTAACTTTGCCAAATTAATGCCATTCACTAAAATGTCACCCGATGTTGGTCGTTCTTCGCGATACATCATTTTGATAAATGTCGATTTCCCAGCACCAGACGGTCCTACCACATACACAAACTCGCCTTGCTTAATCTCAACATTGATGCCATTCGCCGCCACAATCCCGTTCGGATACTTTTTATATACGTCTTTCATGTGTATCATTTAATTAATTTGCCTCCAAGCTAGTAAAATTCTCTATGATCAAACCGAACCATCACTCGGTCAATTAATTGCTTCATCCGTCAAAGACCGACAAACTTATTATATCAACTTCCTGCACAAATTTTTATTACATTCACGTTACAAAATATATGACATAAGTCGTGTTGAAGCTTTTACCTTCTACTTCTTTCGTATTCGACATGCTAGTCGATTTCTCCTTTATTTGGCAAAATCAATCGAATTCTTCGCCAATCTAGCAAATTTCGCTTGTCACCAAGGTCATAAATTTGTCACAACTCTCGCGTTGTTACCAAAATTTACGCATCTGAGCTTACCCAATTTGTGTGAATTCATTCAACATTTCCATTATTCCGCTGCCCCTTTGAATTTTCGACAAACTACTGTTTAATAAGAGGAAACACCACTTAAATGGAGGAATCACACATGAAAGAACGGAAAATTCGCCGCGAGCCGCACCCTCACCTCGCCATGGCGCTCGAATATATCTATATCATCGTCGGAGCTGCAATTATCGCCGTCGGGTTTAACGTCTTTTTATTACCGAATGAGGTTGCCTCTGGTGGCGTAAGCGGGATCTCGACAATCTTAAAAGGCATATTTGGATGGTCCCCAGGACTTGTGCAATATGCATTTAACATCCCACTCTTTGTTGCAGGCGTCATTTTTCTGGGCAAATCATTTGGAGTACGCTCACTCGTCGGGACACTTACGTTGCCCTTGTTCGTTCTTCTGACAGCCGGATGGGAACCGGCAACACTAAATCCCCTGCTAGGCGCATTGTTTGGCGGGATATCAGTCGGAGTCGGCCTTGGAATCGTCTTCCGTGGGAAAGCATCGACAGGTGGAACAGACCTTGCCGCACAAATCATCACCAAATACACTGGCTTTTCACTTGGGACAAGCGTCATGCTGATTGACGGACTCATCGTCCTCTCTGCAGCAATTGTCTTTGACATCGAAAAAGGACTGTACGCGCTCATTGGATTATTCGTCACCACAAAAACAATCGACATCATCCAACTTGGATTTAGCCAATCCAAAATGGTCTACATCATCACCAACAAACAAGAAGAAATGCGCGACGCTATTTACGCAGAAATCAACCGCGGCGTCACCAAACTACCAGCAGTAGGCGGGTACACTAATGCTGAAAAACCAATTCTACTCGTTGTCGTCTACCAAACCGAATTCACCAAACTCAAATCACTCGTCAAACTCGTTGATCCAAGCGCCTTTATCATCGTATCTGATGCCTACGAAGTCCTCGGCGAAGGCTTTAAAAGAGCATAAGAAATTCGACTGTCAATTTTCATCATTGGCAGTCTTTTTTAAAAATTTGAAGGATTTATTTTCACCGTTAAGGGAATACTGAATTATGTATACTTTTTGAACAAGTTGATTGTGAGAAGGGATTAATTACAAGAGTGAAGAAGTAATGGACTTACATACAAAAAGGAGGATTTATTCATGAAAAAAAGATTCTTTGCGTCCATTCTTTTCGGAAGCGCACTTGTACTTGGAGCATGTGGCGGTGGAGAAGAAGAAGCAACTGATACTGGTAACGGTGGCGAGACTGCCTCCGTTGATGCAGAACAAATCGTCAATCAGAACTGCATCAGCTGTCATGGTGAAAACTTAGAAGGACGCGGAAACTTCCCAAAACTTGCTGACGTTGGTTCTCGCTTAAGCGAAGAAGAAATTCTAGGCGTCATCACGAACGGACGGGGCGGTATGCCTCCTGGCATCATTAAAGGTGCAGAAGCAGAAGCAGTCGCAGCATGGCTAGCAGAAAAGAAATAACAACGAGCAGGCTTTCCTATCGAAAGCCTGCTTTTTTTGTGTCGGGATTGGAACGCTCATAAAAACGCCATTATCGCTTATAAAATTCCCTGTTCGCTTATAATCAAATACCGAGGGAGCGATTATAAAATTCAAATAAACGCTGACAAAATAAAATTTATAGTAAATTTTTAACCTGAGTCGTACTTTTTCCACTTTAATACATTACGCGTCTACCGGTAATTTTGGACATTTACTTTATCTTGCATCAAATGGTACTCTAAAAATGACAAGTATTTCCCCACTTCAATCATCCTCTACTCTTAAATGGATTTGCAACTTGACTCGGAGCCTCTGCGGGCATGACCGAAAGCCACGCTGCCAGCTCACAAACTCGCTGGCTTTTCCCGAAAAAGATTACCATGCAAACCTCTCCAAATAAAGTTCCAACTATGTCCACTAAAACCTCAAAAGGAGTCTCGCAATTGAATACTAAAAAAAGAGAAACAAGTCCCTATTATCAAGTAATAGAAACACTATCCCGAAGACTTATTCCCACTCATCCTAGTTACTCTCTTATTCAACGCACACTTGCAAAGATGGATGCCGGTAACTGGGGAGAGGACAGTGTTGCACATCTCTTCACCTATTTCTATCCCACTTTTCCATTCAACATTCTTCACGATGTCTTTCTCAAATCCACTACTTACGTTCAAATTGACCACATTCTGATCACACCATTTAAACTATTTGTAATCGAAAGTAAGAATTTAAAAGGTCAGTTAATTGTAACTCGACACCCAGATCAACTTGTTCAAGTCTTAGAAGATGGGAAACGAATAGCTTATGACTCCCCACTCGCACAATCAGAACGAAATGCAGAACTATTAAATAGATGGCTAACCGTTCAAGGTTATAACATCCCAGTAGAGCATTTCGTTGTATTCACTAACCCCACCGCAGAAATCAACACAATGCAATCCGAGCCTTCCATCGTTCGAACCAAATTTCTTACAAACGAAATACTGAAGAGAATTACAGGTAAAAAACTTCTAACATTTACTGAATTAGATGTTCTCGCGAACAAACTGCGTTCTAGTCACATTAGCTATCAAAAGAACAACATACTTGAAAAATACCAAATCCGACCGGAACATATTGTCAAAGGTGTTCAATGTTCAAATTGTCATCGTATCAGAATGGAATGGAAAACATGTAAATGGCAATGTAATTGTGGATATAAATCTAAAGATAGTCATCTTCAAGCATTCGAAGATTATCGATTGTTATTTGGTGAGACGATAACTAACAAACTATGCCGTGAGTTTCTCGCGATTGAAGATAGGTATATAGCAAAACGTCTACTTCAATTAGGAGGATATCAAAAATCTGGAACAAAGAGACATACAAAATACTCTCTTACGTCTGAAAAGAATATTATTCAACTCCAAAAAGAAGGCATTCGCTAGCGAATGCCCTCCTTTTAACCTTTATGAGGAAGATTTTCGGCTTGCCGAAAATCAACTGCATTTAAATTTCCCATAGATACTTCGAAATTTCCCATAGAATAAAAAAATTTCCCATAGGGCTATGCTTATTTCCCATAGAGTCACGGTTTTTTCCCATAGAAACCTAATTTTCGTCCATACAAGAAAATTAATAATATTTATCCGTTGAATATAGTAAAAATCCACCATCCGAACCCACAAAAAAAGACCAGCCGCACCCTCGCGACCAGCCCTCACCTACTAATTCATCCGCGAACGCAAATACGCATTAATGAACGGATCAATATCCCCGTCCATCACACCTTGCACATTCCCAGACTCCTCATTCGTACGGTGATCCTTCACCATCGAATACGGATGGAACACATACGAGCGAATCTGACTTCCCCAGCCAATCTCCTTCTGCTCGCCGCGGATCTCTAACATCTCCGCCTCTTGCTCCTCAATCTTCAACTGATACAACTTCGCCTTCAACATCGTCATCGCCTTCTCGCGGTTCTTAATCTGCGAACGCTCCTGCTGACACGTCACAACAGCCCCCGTCGGCAAATGCGTAATACGAACAGCCGAATCCGTCGTATTAATATGCTGACCACCAGCACCACTCGCGCGGTACGTATCAATCTTCAAATCTTCCGTCCGGATATCAATCTCAATCTCATCATTGAACTCCGGCATCACTTCACACGACACAAACGACGTATGACGGCGACCTGACGAATCAAACGGCGAAATACGCACCAAACGATGCACACCCTTCTCCGCCTTCAAATACCCATAAGCATTATGACCCTTAATCCCAAGCGTCACCGACTTAATACCCGCCTCATCACCAGGCAAATAATCGAGCGTCTCCACCTTGAAACCGCGCTTCTCGCCCCAACGCTGGTACATACGCAGCAACATCGAACCCCAATCCTGCGACTCCGTACCACCCGCACCGGGATGCAACTCCAAAATCGCATTATTCCGGTCATATGGCTCCGAGAGTAACATCTGCAACTCAAAATCCGCCACACGCTTACGGAAATCCCGCATTTCATTCCCAAGCTCCGCCTGCAACTCCTCGTCCGCTTCCTCTCGAAGCAACTCCAGCGTCATCTCCAAATTCTCCTGCGTATCCACCAAATCCGTAAACTCATTCACGACCTCTTTCAAGCCGTTCGCCTCATTAATCACCGTCTGCGCAGCCTGCTGATCATTCCAAAACTCAGGCTCCAGCATCAACTCATCCAGCTCCGCAATCCGAGCCTCCTTATTCTCTAAGTCAAAGAGACCCCCTAAAATCCGCTAACTTACCCGCGGTCAATTCCAACTCATTCCGAACATCTGATAACTCCATATCGACTACTCCTCATACAATCTTCATTTTTGGCAATGAAAACATCTCTCGCAAAACCGCACACTCGCACGTACTTACAAAACGCCAGGGTGGCAACCGCCACGTCCAAGCAAAGATACCGCAACTTTCACGCAGAAACCACGGATCTCGCCTTGCACTTACTAGCTTCCCCTACACAGCGCCGTGACAATTCTTGAATTTTTTCCCGCTACCACACGGACATAAATCATTACGTCCAACCGTTTGTTCCGCACGAACCGGTTTCTTCTTCACCGCTTCGCCATCTTCTTTCGGGTTAACCGCATTTCCTTTCGCGACTTCTTCACGTTGCAAGTTGCTTTGAATTTGTGCTTTCATCGCATACTTCGCGACATCTTCTTGCACTGATTCTACCATCGCTTCAAACATTGCGAACCCTTCGTTTTGGTACTCACGAAGTGGATCATTTTGTCCGTACGCACGTAAGTGAATACCTTGGCGCAATTGATCCATCGCATCGATATGATCAATCCATTTCGTATCGATCGAACGAAGTAACACAACTTTCTCGAACTCACGCATACGTTCTGGCGTCATGGACTCTTCTTTTTCATTGTACACACGGTACACCGCATCGCGAATCACGTCGATTAACTCTTCTTGCGACTTTCCTTCCATGTCAGCTAGTGTCACCATACCTTCAGGAAGTAAATTCGCATGTAAATAATCCGACAATCCTTTTAAATTCCACTCTTTTGGTTCGCCAATCGTATGCATCGCAACACTACGATTAATCGTTTCATCAATCATCGATTCCACTAGCGCACGCATATCATCCGTTTCAAGCACTTCTAAACGCTCTTTATAAATAATCTCGCGTTGTTGACGCAATACATCATCGTACTGTAGCAATCGTTTACGCGAATCGAAGTTATTACCTTCCACTCGTTTTTGCGCCGACTCAACTGCACGAGACACCATTTTCGACTGAATTGGCGCACTATCATCCATTCCAAGACGCATCATCATCGAACGCATATTATCGGATCCAAAACGACGCATCAATTCATCTTCTAATGATAAATAGAATTGCGTAATACCTGGATCCCCTTGACGACCAGAACGACCACGAAGCTGATTATCAATACGACGAGACTCATGACGCTCTGTCCCAAGTACTGCTAACCCGCCTGCTTCAATGACACCTTCGCCAAGTTTAATATCCGTTCCACGCCCTGCCATGTTCGTCGCAATCGTCACAGCACCACGTTTCCCGGCATCTGTAATAATTTCCGCTTCTCGTTCATGGTTTTTCGCATTTAACACATTATGCGGAATACCCGCTTTTGTTAAATACTTCGAAATAATCTCCGACGTCTCAATTGCCACCGTACCAACAAGTACCGGTTGCCCATTTTTATGACGTTCTTCGATTTCTTTTGCTACCGCTTTAAACTTTCCGTCAATCGTCGCGTAGATTAAATCCGCACGGTCATCACGCACAATTGGCATGTTCGTCGGAATCGAAATAACATTCATATTGTAAATATTGCGGAACTCTTCTTCTTCCGTCTTCGCTGTACCAGTCATCCCAGACAACTTATCGTACATACGGAAATAGTTCTGGAACGTGATCGTAGCCATCGTCATTGACTCATTTTGAATATCGAGCCCTTCCTTCGCTTCAATCGCTTGATGCAAGCCGTCCGAATAGCGACGACCTTTCATTAAACGACCCGTAAACGAATCGACAATGACAACTTCCCCGTCTTGTACCACATAATCGATATCTAAATGCATCGACGCATGCGCTTTTAACGATTGATTAATCGCATGATTCAACTTCACGTGCGTTAAATCAAACAAATTATCAATTCCAAACGCTCGCTCCACTTTATCCGTACCAGCTTCTGTCAACACAACACCTTTTGTCGACTCATCATACGAATAATCCTCGTCTTTACGAAGCGCACGTACAAGTGCATTCGCCTGCATATACAACTGTGCAGACTTCGCCGCTTGCCCAGAAATAATAAGTGGCGTACGCGCCTCGTCAATTAAAATCGAATCGACTTCATCAATAACGGCATACGAAAGCGGACGCTGCACTTTATCTTCTTTGTACAGCACCATATTATCCCGCAAATAGTCAAACCCTAATTCATTATTGGTCGAATACGTAATATCCGCCAAATATGCTTCCCGTTTCTCTGCTTTTGTTAATGAATTCAAGTTCAGTCCAACCGTTAACCCAAGCCACTCATGCAGTGCACCCATCTCAGATGCATCACGACTTGCCAAATATTCATTGACCGTCACGACATGCGCGCCTTTACCAGAAAGCGCATTTAAATACACCGACATCGTCGACGTTAATGTTTTCCCTTCCCCTGTTTTCATCTCCGCAATATTTCCTTCATGAAGTGCCGCAGCACCCATAATTTGAACGCGGAACGGATACAAACCAAGCACACGCTTTGCCGCTTCTCGAACAACTGCAAACGCCTCTGCTTGAATATCTTCTAATGTTGCGCCACTCGCAATCTTTTCTTGAAAATACTGCGTCTTAGCCTGTAAGTCTTCATCGGATAACGCTGCCATCTCAGAAGCATACGCTTCTACTTGATCAGCAATCTTTTCTAATCGTTTCACATCGCGCTTATTACCATCAAATACTTTATTTAACATACTTAACATGTCAAGTCACTTCCCATTTAGTCTCAGAGTCCATTCTACCACTGCAAAAAGAGAGGTGCAAACAACGCACCCCTCTCACTTCACCGTCTTTTCATTCGACAAAAACTCCCGTAATACGCCAATCGCGAGTGGTCGACTATAATAATAACCTTGCACCGTATCAATATTCGACTCTGACAACAGCTTCAACTGCGCAGCCGTCTCCACACCTTCTGCCACCGTCTCAAAGCCTAGCCCATGTGCCATCTCAATGATTGATCCTACTAGAGACAACATTTTCTGATCCGTCTCAATTTGCGACACAAACACTCGGTCAATCTTCACTCGGTGAAGCGGCAACACCCGTAAATACGACAGCGACGAGAATCCCGTGCCGAAATCATCGAGCGCAATTTCCACGCCTAACGTTTTGAGTTCGGTTAAGATTTTGATCGACTCTTCTACACGGTCCATAAATACCGATTCTGTCACTTCCATCTCGAGTTTGCCGGGTGACAATCGGTATTTATCGAGTAACTTTTTCACGTTTCGTGTAAATTCTTTATCCCGCAGTTGCAGCGCACTGACGTTTATTGCGACTCGCTCCAAATCCGGATATTCCTTACTCAGCCCTTTGATGGACTCCAAAGCCTTATCAATGACCCAGTAGCCAATCTCCCGGATGCGTCCCGCTTTTTCCGCGACAGGGATAAACTCATCTGGTGACACCATTCCCCACTCCGGATGATTCCAGCGAATGAGTGCCTCGATCCGTGTCGTTTTCCCAGAATGTAAATCAAACTGCGGCTGAAAATGGAGCATCAATTCATTTTTCTCGAGCGCTTTTTGAAGCCCTTGTTCAAGCAGCAACTCTTTTTCAAACTGCTCTTTCATTTCATAATTGAAATAATACACCCGATTACGTCCAGCATCTTTCGCCCGGTAAAGCGCGGTATCGGCATTCGATAACAATTGTTCATACGTATCTGCATCAACCGGGTACAGCGACACTCCCATCGATGGCGTCACATACACTTCATGTTTCTCGACTTCAAACGACTGCTTAAACGATTTATGTACTTCCTGTAACAGCGCGCGAATTTGCGGATAATGATCTTTTTGACAACGCAACAAAATCACAAACTCATCGCCACCAAAGCGACCGAAAACCGCATGTTCTGGAAGCACTTCGCGAATTCGAAAAGCCACTTGTTCAAGCAGTCGATCCCCGTACGAATGCCCTTTCGAGTCATTAATTTGTTTAAAATGATCAATATCCATAAACGTTAAGACAATGATTTCATTCGCCTGATCAAACTGCTTCATCCACTCGTGCATCGTTTGTTCTACCGCAATTCGGTTCGGTAGCTTCGTCAGTGAATCGTGGTACGCGCGATAATTCATCTCTTCCATTTGCAGATGAATCTGTGTACTCATATGCTCCACCGCACGGGCAATTTCTCCGACTTCGTCGTTCCGATTTACTTTCATATGAAGCAAGTAATTGCCTTCTTCAATCCGCTGTACATAGCGAACAATTCTCGGAATATCCGACAATAAGCGCTGCAATAAAAAAGAAAGAATCAGTAAAATCAACACACCCGCTATAAACCACGTCAGTGCGATTCCCGTTAAAAAATCATTCGCAGGAGCCGTCACAACATCTTCATTCGCATACGTTGCAAGTAGCCAACCCGTTGAACCAACTGTCCGTAGTTCCACGTAATACGACTCATTTTCCGTTTTCAAAAGTGTCGCATCTGCGTTTGGTCTCACTTTTCCGCGAAACGTCTCCCACATGGAGGATGAATCAAAAAGCGGTACTTTCTCTGAAGTCAGTAAAATATGACGTTTCGTCTTCGATTCATAGTCTTGAATCATCAGTGGAAACGACGACTGCAAAATATCGAGCCCTAAATAGCCGTACCTGCGACCATCCACTTCAATCGGATACGTCACCGTCACCATTTTTTGCCCTGCCGTGTAATCCGTGTAACTATCTGAAAACGCGACACCACGAGAAGCAGATGCCTTCCATAGCCACGGGCGGTTTTTCAACGAATAATCCGCACCAGTAAAATAGTGGTGATCTCCAATCACATAATCCCCATCAATAAACGCAATCCACGCATTCTCCACGACAGCATTTTCTTCTTGTACTTGATTTAACGCTGCATCAATCGCGGGATATGTTAACGAGCCTCGCGCCTCCGCTCGGGAATACCCCTTCAACGCAAAATCCTCGATTTGTTTCAGCTGTGCATACTGCCTCGCAATATCGCCTTTTTGTTCTAGCACACTTTGAATCGCTTGAGACACCAATTCATTTTCAAGCGCCAACTCTTGTTCAATCTTCTCTTCATATAGCAACTTCGAATGCATATACGAGTACGTCGCCATCAACAACAAAATCGGAATCACGACAATGCTCATGGCAAACAACACTTTGCCACGAATGTGCAAATTGTTCCAAAATGCCCATCTACTCATTGCCCTCACTCCCCCGGTCAAGTACGTCCTATCTATTTCGACAGATCCAAATAAGAATCCTTCCACTACTCTCCTAATATCGACAAAATCTTCACGGACTTAAAGCAAATTTCCCACACTTGTAGAACTTATTATACGAATATGGGAAGTTAGTTTACCTAACTGGAAATTAATTGACGGAAATGAAAGTTAACATACGCAAATAGCACTTATTTGACGCAAATCACGACATATAAAAAGCCCACACGATTTCTCGTATGGGCTGGAGGTCACGATGATTAGATTAAGCAGAGAAGAGTAACTCCACTTACTTTTTCTTCACTCTTGAAGATGGTTTCCATTTCACCGTACGATTTACTATCCTTTCGGGAAATGAAGATTCCTCTAATAGCTTTAATCTGGAAGAGGCAACTTTAAAAGCGTAATCTCGTTCTCTCTTTTCAATAGACAAAATTTGTACCACTTGAAGTACTTCTACTTTCGAATTAACTAGTCGAAAAATGATTCGAATTCCTGCATCCCGTAATTTTATTTCTTTACACCCTGCTAACTTCATATTTCGTTTATTCCCAAGAGGTTTACCAATTTCATCCGCTCGATAAACTAACTCATCTATTGCTTTATTCACCATTTTTAAAACTGGTTGCTTCAATTTTTCATATTCTTTAGCGGCATCTACATCCAATTGAACGTCGAATCGTTCCTCTTTCAAAGTCATTTATTCTGACCGTCTAATCGATTTCCATGAAACCGAACTTTGAGGATGCTCATTTAATCGGTCAATTCTCTCACTAAGCATGGAATTTTGTTTCATTTCTTCTAACTCCTTGACAAGCGAGTACAACTCTTCATAAAGTTCATAATTAATTAACACGGTTTCAACATTTCCATTTTCCATAATAAATTGTGGTTGTTCTTTTGCTTGTCTTCTTATTTTCCCAAATGATTTGGCGGCAGTGCTAGAAGTAACAAGTTGTTCTGTTGTAAAAGTTGGCTTTTTTCGTTTCAAATATTCAACACTCACTTTCCTAACTCTCCTTTCATTTTATCGATATTTTGTTTTAATTATACTTCATTTATCCATCAAATTCACGTACGATACTCCGTAATATTATACGTATTGTAAGTATTTTTAATATTTATCTTCCATTTTCCAGATCCCGACATAGAAAAAGCCCACACGATTTCTCGTATGGGCTGGAGGTCACGATGATTAATTTGTTTCGATTAAACCGTACTTACCATCTTTTCGTTTGTACACAATGTTCGTTGCGTTAGAATCGGCATCTGTGTATACGTAGAAAGTATGGCCAAGCATATTCATTTGAAGAACTGCTTCTTCTTTATCCATCGGTTTTAATTCGAATTGTTTTGTACGAACGATATCGAAATCCTCATCTGATTCATCCGATAAATTTGCTTGTTGGTCCGCTGACGTAATCGTTGCAAAATACGATCCAACACCTTCGCGCTCTTTAAACTTACGATTAACTTTTGTTTTATGTTTGCGAATTTGACGCTCTAACTTGTCGACGATTAAGTCCACTGCTGCATACATATCATTATGACGCTCCTCAGCCCGTAGCGTCAGATTTTTCATCGGGATTGTTACCTCAACTTTAGTCTGGTTGTCATTGTAGACTTTCAGATTTACATTTGCGTTCGCATTCATGTCATCATTAAAGTAGCGTTCCACTTTACCTACTTTACTCTCAACGTGTTCTCGAATCGCAGGAGTTACCTCAATGTTTTCACCGCGAATGTTATAATTTAGCATGTAAACTCCTCCTTTAATTAAGGCTATACCACCTTATTCTACAACTTCCCTAATGATTCCTTCTTAAAACGAAAAAAATTCGACAAATTAATACAATCTTTTTCCTTGCTTCCGGTATTCTTCCTGCAATTCCTTATGCCGTCTCAATTTTAACTCCTGCATTATATCCGCTTCTGCTTTTTGATCCACTTGAAATTCCGCTCCAATCAGCGTACCGTCTCTTGAAGGTTTTTTCCAAGCAACTTCTCCTTTTAAAACGAGTTCTTTTGCATGGAGCTTCACCGACAACGTCACCTCAGAATGCGACATCAAATGATCCATCCGAATCGGCGAAAAAATCCTCGCACCATGACCACTAATGTCCACTAACTCCACTTCATACGACACAGTACCAGATTCCTCTTCCTGTCGAATGAAAAGCGTCGCCTTTTCTGGTGGCTGAAACGTAAATCGAAACGATTCCTTCCGTCTATATTGCACAATCTCCACCTCCGAATGTAACCTAGTCTTGCACTATTCGACACTTAAAAGTAAAACTCCTTCTTTAAGAAGGTTGTAACTGTTAATTATTAGTAATTTGGAAATCTTTCCAATCTGAGAAGTTCCTCAAAAAATTTAAAGGGAAACGTTAAAAAAACAAATAACTTAGCCGATTAATAAGGAGTGTCTGGTAAAAGAAGTAAAGGAGGTGAACAAATGGGACTACTAGGAGAAATTCTCTTCGCCGTATTCAAAGAAGTTGATAAATCACATAACGGTGGAAAACTAACGAAGAAACTGAACCAAGAAATGAAAAAAAGAAAAGTCGAAGTAAAAAAAGAAAAAGAACACATACATAAAAACATCAATATGTACGCAGGATTCCTCGAAAACAAATCAAATGATGAACTACTAGCTATTTATCGTGACCAATCCAACAATAACGAAAAACGCTACGCAGCTGGAAACATACTCAAACAAAGAGGATACACCAACTAGAAAGGATGACACAACATGGCAAAAGAAAAATGCTTTTACTGCATGGGAAGAAGAAACGTCGAATGTGACTGCACAGGAGGAGTCGGCCGAAACGCAGCCGATCACGACTGCCCTGCATGCAGCGGTCGTGGAGAACACACCTGCCCAGAATGCCACGGCAGCGGAATGGTCGACGCTGACTAAGAGAGAATTTTATCATTAAATATTAGCACTCATAACTATTGCGCTTTCCGAATCGGAAAGCGTTTTTTTATTCTTTCAAATACATAAGTAACGTTTGTAGCTAATTTTTGAAATTAACCTTCCAGCGCGATTTGAGTGTTTGTGTAAAAATAAATGTAAGACTAAGCAAGCGTATGTAATTTACATCCATCATAAAGATATTTCATAAGTCGACGACTTCCTGAGGTCGAAGCTAACGCCACATCCTCGTGGCGCTTCGACATGCAGCCTTCCGTGTCTTCGAAAAGCGTAGCGTCAGCAAGCTGAAGATCCTGGACTAAACAAAGTGAAGGAAGCGGCTGGAGCAAATGTTCCGTTTGCGACGAGTAACCGCAGGAGCTGCGCCTCTTGGCAGAAAATTGCGCGACGTCCTGTCGCTTTTCTGCATGCGGACTTCCTTGTCCTGAATGCGTTCGACTTATGGAATCGAATAATTTATAAACGCACTTAAAATTAATTTTAAAGTTCTACGAACTTTCAAAACGAAAAAACCAAAGACATCTCTGCCTCTGGTTCATGTTTCATCGACTACGCCACTGAAACATCTCAATTTTCCGACGTTCCTTCAACTCATCAATAATATGTTGTTGTTCTTGCTCGTCTGCATCAATCGAAATCCCATATTGCTTTCCATCAAAATGCGCACGCTTCCAAATCACACGTCCACTCATCTTAATCGGCTGATTCGTCAGCACCACTTCCACTTCAATCGGGACTTCCATTCCTGGTACCATATAAATATCAAACTTCGAGTAAACACGTACTCCACTTGGGCTCATGTCCATCATGACACAAGCAGTATCTTCCTGTGCGATCCCGTCGGATGACACTAAGCGGTATAGCGCGGGCACGGGCTCATGAAACGTATGTCGGAAACTTTCCTGTCGTTTGTACTCCATTTCCGTCACTCCTTACTTGCGAATCGATACAGCTTCTTCATACGTGTCATTCACATACCGAGCGATTTGTTCTTGCTCTTCTGTTAATGTCACGAGTGTCGCATTCAATTCTTCCACTGCAGCCGTACTTTCTTCAATAATGGACGCAAATTCATTGGTTGCAACTTGCACTTGTTCACTATTTTCTTCAATCGTTTCGACGACTTTCGAGAAAGCATTTAACTCTCTTTCCAGTCCGTTCATTTCTTCAAATAAACGAGTGAATGCTTTATTCGCATCGTCCGTCTTCGCTACTTGCGTGTAAACGTGCGTCACGCCTTCATCAAGCTTTCCAAGGGCCAATTCATTATGTTTATTAACACTTGTTAGATTCTCATCAATTTTTTTCAGCGTTTGATCGGTTAACCCAGCAAGCTTTCGAATTTCTTCTGCCACAACGGCGAACCCTTTTCCATGTTCTCCAGCACGAGCTGCTTCAATGGATGCATTTAGAGCCAATAAATTCGTTTGTTCCGTTATTTCGCGAATCGATCCTGCAAATGCATTCGTTTCACTTATTTTATCGGTTAACTCTTTAAACGTCACATTTAATGACGCAAAGAACTGTGTAAACTCATCAATCTCTTTCTTCACTGAATCCATCTTCACTGAACCTTCTTCAGCCGTCTTACTAGCGTCCGTTGCTTTCGCTACGATTTCATCAAGCTGACTTGCCATTTTCGCTACTGAATCATTCGTTGATTCAGTCGATTTAGCAATATCTAACACGTGGTCAGTTTGACGTTGTGAACCAGCACTTACTTCATTCACCGCCACTAACATTTCACGTTGGGATGCAACGGACGTGTTCGCATTCGTTCGAATACGTTCTAAATTCTCAGTAATCGTCGCAACCGCTGAATTTAAGCGACTAGATAGTTGCTCTTCTTCTTCCGCTTTTTCCTGCGAACTCGTCAACAACAATTCAACTTGAGTAGCGAGTTTTTTCGCCTGGCGTATTTGTAAGAATAACGCAAAACATAACAGCACAATAATTAATAACAACGACGATTTGCTTGATGCAATTTGTTCTTGATGTGGATACGTTGTGATGAACACTACTTGTAACGCAATGGCTAAAATGGAACCGTATGCCATAACCCAACGATCCCCTTGCACACTAGCAAGTCCTGCGATAAAAAATGCAATTCCCATCGTCGCAACCGATGCTTCACCAAGTATTGCACTCGTCCATGCAGCTCCAAAAATGAGTGTTAAAACTATCCATGAAAACGCCACAGCAATGACTTTGACCTTTTTAGAAAGAACATAAAATAAGACCGTTAACAAAAATGGAACCAACATACTAACCGTTTTGACGGTACCTTGATTCGTCAAAAAATACACAATCGTCCCTAAAAAACCTGAAATACCATACGCTAAAAACATGATCGTGTTCTTACTCGACAGATCCTGCTTTCGAATCGATTGAACGTCCAACATACCCTGCCCCCTATAAATCTCTCTAGCTTAAAAGTACCATAAAACTGTCAAAAAAAACATCCTATTTTCAGGATGTTTTTGACTATATTTCTGACACTGTATTCGGTTGCAAAAAAGGCTTCAACTCTAAAGCATTTGCAATCTTCATAAATGTATCAAGTCGCGGCACCGTTGATCCCGTCTCGATTCGAGCAATCGCCGTTTGCTGAAGTCCACATTTTACTGCAAGCTCTTTCTGCGTCAATCCCTGCATTTTTCGGCAAACAACTAGTTTTTGAACTAGTTCTTCTACCGGATCTATGAATTGAACTTCTTTATGAAATTCCATAATGCCCTCCAGAATTCTTAATCCCATTCATTTACATGAAGTCTAGAATTCTTTTTAATCTTTATCTTTAAAAGATAGATTTTTTATTTATACTATTTTTTTTTGTCATAATACATTCCATCTGATGTTTGAGTAGATGAATATGGATTTGTGTAACTAGATTCTGTTTTTTTTCGGACTTGTAGGGACAATATATCCCTTTTGATAGTTTCCTGAATCAAAGTCATTCTTTTAAGAATAGCTTGGTCTAGTTCCACTAATATTTGATATTTATCTTTTTCATTTGCAATAACTGATTCTAAATCCAACAAATCTGCAAAAACTTTTTCTCTATCCTCAAGAAGCTTGGACAAATTATTTAAGAATTCATCACGTTTAATTGAGGAAGGAACCTCAGCTAAAAATTCAAAAAGCTCTTTTGATATCTTTAAGGCACTTTCTAGTGAATCCATTATGCTTGGTTACCTGAGAATGAATTTTGGCGATTGATTTTTATAACTTCTTTCCAAGTATCGCGAAACTCCACTACATAACCTTCTATTTCCTCTATTATCTGGGCATCGTTTTTAATGTTTGCTTCAATTAATCTTCTATTCATATATTCGTACATATTTAACATTGATGAAGATATTTCATAGTCCATATTAAGAGTAACGATAAGTTCACTGATGATTTTTTGAGCTTTTTGTAAATTAATGTTTTTAACTTGAATATCTGCTTCACTAATGGCAACTTTAGCTTTATTTAAAAACTTTAAACAGCCATTATATAAAAGTAGAGTTAAATCCCCCGGTGATGCAGTATTAACACTATTTTGCTTGTAAATTTGATGTGCAGTTTGTGCTGACAAATTTAGACAACTCCCTTTCTTTTTATCAACTTCTTACATTCCTCCGCCAAATTGTCCCATTAAAAAGGCAGATTGTTGATTTGCTTGTGAAATAGCTTTTTCCATCGCTGTAAATTGTCGCCAGTATCTAGATTCGATATCTTGGAGCCTGTTTGTAAATGTTCGAATACTATCTTCGGTTGTAATCAGGTTCTTCCCAATAGAATATTGTTGATCTGTAGAAGTAGATTTACCTGCTTTTTTTTCAATGTTTTTGGTTAAGTCTTTTAAGGAATCTCGTAATCTTTGTGCAATTCCTCGTGTATCATCAATAGCAGTTTTTTCACCACTATTTGAAAAAGTTTTGGTAACATTATCTGGATTTTCAATAATAGCTTTACGTAGCTTACTTTCATCAATAACCAGTTGACCACCATCTGTAAAGTTAGAAGATGTTGTGATACCCATTTCCGCAAATGTATCAACAATGTTATCTCCCAAACCATCTACCCTTCCATACAATGAATTTCTAATTTCGCTTAATCCATTCCGAAGAATAGCATCATTTTTTAAAATTCCACTTTTAGATTTTTCATCCCAAAGTTCTTGCTCTTTTTCTGACATGTCTTTTCTTTGTTCATCTGAAAGGGGGGGGAAGTCTCTATACTTTTTTTCTTTTAGTTGGCTATTTAGACCACTTATTAATTCATTATATTTTTCAACAAATCCCTTTACTTTATCCACCATATTTTCAACATCTGTAGCAGCCGATAAAGTCACTGTAGTAGTCGTAGTGCCTTTCAAATTGAGGTTAAACCCTGCTAAAGAGAATGAGTTGGATGTTCTTTCTATAGTAGCTCCATTAACAGTTAAAATCGCGTTAGTACCATTTGCAGCTAAATCATTTGAACTAAAGCCAAATTGAGTTTGAAAAAAGTTTGTTCCACCTGTTTCAATTATTTCAGCGCCATTAGTATTATTTCCACTTGCTTTTGCACTTAACGAGAATTGACCGCTTATTTCATCATAAAATGCAGTTACTCCACCGTTACTGTTGTTAATTTTAGTAACGACATCAGAAACTTTATCTGTAGATAAAAAAGATAAAGAAACGTCTTTCATCGATCCATCCGTTTGTATTACACTCAAAGAAACAGTTGCATCAACACCTATAGTTGAGGATGCAGCTGGTTTCAATGGATTCGTTCCAACACCATATGAAGAACTTGCTAGTTGATCAACTGAATTAACAGTTAATGCTCCACTACCGCTCGTCGTAGCACTTATTAAATCTTCATTGGTACTGGTAACTGTTGACTTTCTAAAATTACTCGATAAAGAAAAATTATCAAAAACAAATCGATCAAACGTATTTAATTTTGTATTAATTTCTCGAAAAGCATCTCGTTGCCACTCAAATCTCTTCTTATTTTGAAAAAGCTTATCCAAAGGGATTCTTTCTGCTTTCATCAAATCTCCGACTATTTGATCGATATCCATTCCAGATGCTAAACCGCCTATTCTCATTGGTGTCATTTTCTTTACCTCCTATATTTTCTCATCTACAATCATGCCTAAGTATTTTTGCATTGTGTAATAAGCATCTAATAACTTCTTAGGTGGAACTTCTCTAATTACTTCTTCTGTTTCAGAGTCCACAACTTGTACATAATAACGATCTAATCCTTCGTGCATAACAAATTTGGAATTCCGATTATGTTGAGCTAAAAAATCATTTAAAGCTGTGATAACTTTACTAATTTTATCTTCTACCAAATTATCTTCAATCGTATTACTAAATTCATCATTGTACATTAAGATATCTTTCATTTCATTCTTACTCGGAGAGGATTCAGGTGTCGCCTTAGAAGCCTCCTTAGTAAAAGTGGAAGATACCATAACATCATTAGAGAAATTCTGAGTCGAAACACGCATGAAAAATCCTCCTTTTATATTACCTTCTCAGTTATATATCGGTTAATGTACGAGTTTTTTTACAAGAAAGTGGAAAGGAGTTTTGGTAAGAAAGTTTTAATCAAATTTAGTCATTTAGGAAAGAATATTTTTCCTGTAAATATTCAAAACACTCATAATCAAAAAAATACCCTTTTGATATAATTTCAAAAAGGTATCGATTCATATTCATTAAATTTCACATTCTGAACTTGCAGATTATTAAGCAATTTAACATAAACATTCCTAAAAAAGAAAATTAAAATCACCTCTCGCTATTTCCCAACAAAAACTCGCATATTTTAAAATCTAATTCTGTGTCAATATCGAATGATCTATCCGAACTCATAACGAAAGCTCTTGTATTATCAGTTAGAAAAGTTTTACTTTCAATGATTTTACTCGTTTCCCCAACATAAATTGCACCATTCAATGAATACACAGGTTTCAAATCTTGCCTTCTAGTCGAAATTCCAGGTTGGGAAATAACTGGTTTCATTTCTCCAACATTATTTACGTGGTACATCCAAAAAGGGGAATGTGGTGGTTCAGAGACAGAAACACAATAATGTAATTTTTCCTTTAAAACTTTCTCTATACATCCATCTATGTCCTCTGCTAAGCGGAGTGGAGATGTTGGCTGTAACAAGACCACATAGTCATAACCTGGGCATTGATTAATGGCATGAAGGACCGGGTCCATGCCAGTAGAATTATCTTGGGCAAGTTCTTTAGGTCTAACAAATGGAACTTCGCATCCGTATTTTTTTGCAACATTAATTATTTCTTCATCTTCTGATGATAATATTATTCTATCAATGTATTTTGATTTTTTTGCTTCTTCAATAGTCCATGCAATTAAGGGTTTCCCAGCCATATTACGAATATTTTTTCTGATTACACCTTTTGATCCTCCACGAGCAGGAATAATAGCTAGTATTTTGGATTTCATATATTCTTTTCCTCGTATTCAGTGTTTGCCTTTTCAAAATCATCCATACGTCCTATATCTAACCAGTATTCACGAATGGGAAATACAGAAGTTTTTCTTCCTAAATTTAGTAGCTTTTGGAACAATTCTGGCATATCGTAAAACTCATTTTCAGGTATGTAATCTAACGCCTCTGGATTAAGGACATATATGCCCGCATTAACAAAACTTTTATGTACAGGTTTCTCTTTTATAGATACTAAATCATCGCCATCTGTTTCAATAACTCCATATGGTATTTGATATTCAAATTCCCTAACACACATTGTTGCAATAGAATCGTTTTCAATGTGGAAGTGCATTAACTGTTCAAAATTCAATTGAGTTAGCAAATCGCCGTTCATAACAAAAATAGGCGTTTTAGGTTTTTCAGGAAGCAATGAAAGAGCACCAGCAGTTCCCAATCGATTGGATTCTTCAACATACGAAATGCTGACATCAAAAGCTTCACCATTTTGAAAGTAATTTTTTATGACATCTTTTTTATAATTAACAGAAAGATGGAAGTGTGTATAACCATATTGCTTAAATCCATCTATAATCGTTTCTAAAATTGGTTTGCCACCAACTTTTAACATCGGTTTTGGTATATCATTTGTCAATGGTCTTAGCCTAGTCCCTAATCCACCTGCCATTAATACTACGGAATTTTCATATCCAGAATCTATTTTATCTATAAAAAGCACGTCAATAATTTTGTTATCATCCGTAACAAGGGGTAACTGTTTTAATTGTTTTTGTTTCATAAATTTAATATAGAAACTACGTGGATGACCCACTTTAAAAACGGTAGGGTTAGTATTCATTACAAATGTAATGGTTACATCCTTGCTGTGTCCTTTTAAGAAACTTCGACGAATATCCCCGTCCGTTACTGTTCCTAAAAGATGATCATTTTCATCCACAACCACGGCAAATTGAAGAGTCGATTTATCAATAATTTCCATTGTCTGAAGTAGTGTAGACTCTTTCAATACTTTAATATCGTGCCACTTACTCACTTATTTCACTTCCTTTGCGGGTACTCCGTACACTTTTGATTCATCATGTATTGAACGTATTAATACCGACCCTGCTCCAATCATACATGACTTACCGATTGTGATTCCTTGAATAATAGTTGAACCCACACCTATGTGGGTTGATTCGCCAATAATCACATTGCCTGAAATGGTTGTTCCAGGTGCTATGTGTACATGGGATTCAATTATACAATCATGATCTACTTTTGCCCCTGTATTTATAATCGTATTATCGGCAATTTTAGTGTTAGCTTGAATAATGCTTCCTGCCATAAGTTGTACGCCTTGTCCTAACTCACAGGAGGGGGAAATGATTGAAGAACTATGAATGACATTTGAGAATCGATAATTTTTCTCTATAAATTTAGTGAAAATATTTTTTCGTTTGTCGTCGATATGTGTTGACCCTAATCCAAGTACTAATTCTACCTCTGAGGGTGAGTATTCAAAAATGATATCCTCCTCCCCTAGGTAAACAATCCCTTGTAAATTTTTCTCTCTTTGCGGTGAAGTAAAACCAATAATTTTACGGCTTTGACTTTTTAATATTTCGGATAATACTGAGGCGTGACCGCCATTCCCAAGAATTATAAGTGGTTTATTCATCAATCATCTCATCCTTCTGATATGACTTTTTAGCCTCTTTACCTAAAATAGACCAATAGGTTGATGGTGGCATCCCATTTCCCGGTCTTTTAGAAATCAAGTTTTCTTGTGTGAAGAATTCACCTTTCTGAATGTCTATTTTTGCAACTAAGCTTTTCCTAGCTGCAGAACGATTTTTAATCTCATTAAATGTTGGCATCTTAATGCCGCTTCCAAAAGCTTTTTCAATTTCTCGAATCGAGCGAACCATATCAGCGAGTTCATTTGGGTCTAGAGAGGCAACGTGGTCAGGACCTTCTAAATTTTTATCTAAAGTAAAATGTTTTTCAATTAATTCTGCACCCAATGCAACAGCAGCAACTGGCACCGAAACACCTTCTGAATGGTCAGATAAGCCAATAGAAACTTGAAATTCATTCTTCATCTGATTCAAAGCATTTAGATTAATTGTTTCATAAGGAGCAGGATATTCCGTTGTGCAATGCAACACAGTTACATATTCTCGTAAGATTTTCTTAGAATCTTCCGTATCATAAAAAGCTTTGACTTTTTCAATAATCACATTTTCATTTGGAAAAGCTAAACCGTACGCGATAAACGACAATGCTTCATGTATTTCCTCAATCATTGCCATCCCAGTAGAAAGAATAATTGGTTTTTGTTTTGTCGCTATATAATGTACAAATGGTGAATTTGTCATTTCACCAGAAGGGATCTTCGCTTTTGAAAGTTGAAGTTTTTCAAGTAAAAAATCGACACTTTCATAATCAAAAGGTGTCGACAAAAATTCAATTTGTTCATTTTCACAATATTTTTTCAACTCGATAAAATCTTCATATGATAATTCTAGTTTTTTTAACATCTCAAACTGTGAGCTTGCTTGTCCTAAGTTATTGATTTGATAATCTGCTTGTTCCGCATCTTTTGTTACCAAGTTTTCGGTTTTAAAAGTTTGAAATTTCACAGCGTTTGCTCCAGCACGTTTTGCAACTGATACTAATTCTTTTGCCATAGTTAAAGATCCGTTGTGATTAACGCCAGCTTCTGCAATGATATATGTATTCATAGGTCGTAGAACTCCTTTTTAATAGAATAATGAGGTATGGAAAGCAAATAATCCATTATTAGGGCATCTGCTTTTCCTTCTCCAAAAATTCTCTCATAGTTTCCATCAAACTGAATTGCTTGGTGAATTGCAGTTTCAATAGAATTAAGGTCACTCGTGCAATCGATGATACTTGCAGGACGTTCTCTTCCCTTCTGTCGATTACCGATATTTACTGTGGGAGTTTGTAAATAAGGAGCTTCAATTAAGCCACTAGAAGAATTGCCAATGACAGCTGTAGAATGTTGTACTAAACTTAAATATCGCAATTGTCCCAATGAATCGACTAGCTGAGCATTTTCGAATTGAGTTAATGACTTTTCGATGACTGTATTTATATGGCGGCCACCGTTATCTGCATTAGACTTCGTAAAAATAATATTGTAATTATTAAACTTCGTAAGAGCATCAATTAACTCATAGATTCCTTCTGAATCCCCATTAGTTTCTGGATGATAGGTAACAACGAGAACTTCCTTTTCTTCATTCAACTTTAATAGGTCATACACTTTACTTTTAGACAAAAGTTGTAAATTAACAGTATGTTCAATTCCCAAAGCTCCAACATTCCATACGCGTGAAGGACTCTCACCTAATTGAATTACTCTATTTCGATGAGCTTCACTACTAGTAAAATGCCAAGTTGCCATTTTTGTAATAGAATGGCGAATGGAATCATCATAGGAGCCAAATGTACACTCTCCTCCATGGATATGTGCAATTGGTATTTGCATGATTAATGCCGACTGAGCAACTCCAAGCATTTCATATCGATCACCTAGAATCACAACTAAATCTGGTCTCAATCTTTGAAATGCATTAGCAAGCCCCATCGTTGTTAAAGCAAGAGAATTTAGTACACCTATTGCTGAATCTGATGACATTAATGTTTCAACTTTTTCATCAATTGTAAAACCATCTTGTTCAATTTGTTTATAGGTATGCCCAAATTCGATAGACAAATGCATTCCAGATACTATTAATTGAAAGTCAAACTCAACTGATTGTTTTATTTTATCCATTAAAGGCTTTAACAAACCGTATTCTGCTCTCGAGCTAGTTACAACGCATATTTTTCGTGCCATCATTTCACCTCTACAGGAGTACTCGGAATGTTAATTAAACGTCGATTTAATTGTTCCGTAACATTTAAATCCATTGATGGACATTCTTTAAACATGGGTAGCTGATGCATTGGCTTCCAAATAGGACGGCTCATAACACCATTTTCATTCAAAAATCGCAATATTTCGTCTCGATTTTTACTCCCATCTAACAATATTGTCTGTAGCCAATAATTACTTTTTGCGTTCTCAGGTTCTGTAAACAACTCTGAATCCGCAAAATCAGAAAGAGCAATCTTGTAAAATTCTGTTAAGTCTCTTTTATGTTGAATAAAAGTGTTCATTTTTTCTAACTGAGCACACCCCAATGCTGCGTTAATGTTCGGCATTCTATAGTTATAACCTATGCTATCGTGCTCATATTCCCATTTATGTGGCACTTTAGCAGTAGTAGTTAAGTGTTTTGCATAATCAGCTAATTCTTCATCATCTGTTACAAGTGCTCCACCACCACCAGTTGTGATGATTTTATTCCCATTAAAACTAAAAGCATTTATTTTACCAAAACTTCCAGTATGCTTCTTATTATAATAAGAACCCAGTGATTCAGCTGCATCTTCTACTAAAGGAAGATTATATCGATCACAAATCTCAAGTATTCCATTTATATCCGCTGGATGTCCAAAAGTATGCATGGGTACAATTGCAGCAATCCTACAACCTGTTTGTTTGTTGTATAACTCTCCATTCCTGAATTCAGAAATTTGCTCTAAGTATAAATGAAGTTTTTCCGAATCCATCCCCAATGTTTTCATCGATACATCAACAAAGTGAGGAACTGCTCCAAGATAAGAAGCTGCATTAGCAGTGGCAATAAATGTAAGAGATGGCATTAAAACCTCATCTTTAGGTTTTACACCCACAACTTTTAAAGCAATATGTAAAGCAGCCGTACCATTTACGACAGCCACAGCTCTTTTTGCCCCAACGAAATTGGCTAAATCTTGTTCAAATCGGGTGACATATGCACCTACAGAAGACACCCATCCTGATTCTATACATTCTGTAACGTATTTTATCTCATTTCCATTAAACGTTGGTTCATGTAAAGGTACAAAGTCTTTCTTATATAATTCCTTTATGTCCTGTGTAAATTGCATCCACTTGTCATTCATATGTTATACACATCTGCCTTGTATTGTGCTAGATTATTAGAATTAGTGAACCACTCTATGGTTTCTGTAAGTCCTTTTCTAAGACCATCTTTTTTAGCATACATAGGTTCCCATCCTAATAAATCTTTTGCTTTTTTATTTTCAGCCCACAAGCGCTCAACTTCACTTTTTCCTGGACGAATTCGTTGCTCATCCGTTTCAATTTCTAGATTGATACCCATAATATCGGCGATCATTTCTGCAGTTTCACCTATTGATACTTCGTAGTTAGATCCTATATTAATAACTTCGCCTATGGATTGAGGTGAATCCATTACCGATATAAATCCGTTAACTGTGTCATTTACATAATTAAAATCTCTCGTTGGACTTACTGCACCTAACTTAATTTTAGTTTTGCCACTTGCTAATTGACTTATTATTGTCGGTATTACAGCTCGGGCTGATTGACGAGGTCCATAGGTATTAAATGGACGTATTATTGATACGGGAGTGTCAAAAGACCGAAAATATGAAAGTGCAATTTGATCTGCCCCTATTTTAGAAGCAGAATATGGTGATTGGCCTTGCAAAGGATGATTTTCGTCAATAGGAACATATTGTGCTGTTCCATACACCTCACTTGTGGAAGTATGTACTACTTTTTCCAAACCTAATTCTCTGGCAGCTTGAACGACATTCAACGCACCACTAATGTTAGTATCGATATAAGTAGCAGGAGAATGATAGGAATATGGGATTGCAATTAGTGCAGCAAGATTCAATACATGTGTACAACCTTCCATAGCATTTCTAACTCCAAAAGGATCACGAATATCCCCTGCAAATATATCGATGTGTGATTTAATATCTGCAGATGTATGATCTAACCATCCCCAAGAATTAAACGAATTATAATATACAAATGCCCGTACATCGTATCCTTGTAAAATTAATTTTTCTGTTAAATGAGAGCCAATAAAACCATCCGCTCCAGTAACGAGGATTTTTTTCAATTGTAAAACTCCTATTCTTAGCTTTACTTAGAATTTACTAAGTGTAAGCATGACAGTTATAGTGCAGAAATTTGACTTATTTTTCAGCGATGACACATATTCAAAACCGAAATAAATTTACTTTTTGAAATATTATAAACTCTTTTAAAACGCATTGGAAAATTTGTCGGTGTAGCAAAACGTTATTTATATAGTTGAGTATTACGTATATATGCACCTTCAGGACATAGATTTTGAAAATCAATTTCTTTTTCTTCAGCTATCCTTCTCTCAATCCATTCTTTATAAATCGCTAAATTCTTGGGAGAAAAAATTTCTCTACCAAAATAATCCTGAATTTTCCTTAAATCAGCTGAGGAATCCATCATAATATCATCCTCTTTAGTAGACTTAGTATATAGTTCACCATCGACTAGTGAGAAATTAAACCCTGCAAATAGGATATTCTTTGGTTCCAACGAAATTGCATAGTCCGTCATCAAAGTGACTACTGAACCACCTACATTATATATTTTTTTCTGATGTTTTTTTGCTAATTCCTGTGCGTCTGGATATCCATTTTGAAATGCAATAAGCTTTTTCCCTTTAAACATTTTTAGAGTCTTACTTGATGAAGTAGAAAGAAATACTCCAGTCAAATTAGATGTTTCAATTCCTTCAATTTGTTTTGAAACAATTTCTAGGGGATCACTAAAGAAAACGAGTGAAGGAATAATATTGTTTTTTAGTAATATTCTTAGAGCAGAGCCAGCAGCGAAAATAGGAAAACTCAACGATAATTCTTTTAACAACTCTAATCTTCTATCTAAAGTAGGTCCAGAAGCAACTAAAATTATTTTATCGCTTTGAATGCAGTGACTACTTAAATTATCTAAATTTAACGAGGTATTGTATAAAAAATTTTCTTTCATCAGTTCTTTGTTTCGATTGAAAGATAGTTGTTGCATATATAAATTCTCAATAGTTTGTTTTAAGGATTTGTTCGTAATAATTTTCATGGAAGGTTCATGTATTATTATTCTTAATTTTCTTTGTAAAACTTCACTTATGTTTTGTGAAAAACCAGGGAATAAAAAAAAGAGGTTTTCTTTTCGCAAAAATGAAGAAATATCCACCTTCCGTGTTACATTTGAGAATAGTTCTATATTAGGTTCTAAAATAAAAATTTCTCTTGATGATTCTTGTAACAAACTCGTTAGGTGGTATCCCAATGAAAATCCAACAATCAATAACGGGGTATTATCCATTTCAATCATTCTTGAAAAAGTTTGAACTTCGTTATTCATGTTATAATTAGAGTGCATAAATAGAGTTTTTTCGGGTGTAGAATATCGGCAGTTTATTATTCCTTCCCTCGAGTTGGCAAATATAAAGGGAGAATTAGTAAAATCGTGCGATACAATATCTTCTATAGCATCATTGAAGTATAGCTGATTCTTCGAAAAAATATCGTTACTCATTTTTAACTTAATTTACGCTCTATTTTGATGTTTTCAAAAAATGGAGCTAGTTCATATTCAAATAAATCCGCTAACATCACTTCATCGTTGTTATTTAAGCATATGTTCACTTCTTGCAAGTGCATTTTCAATTGCTCTTCCTCTAAATTAATAGTGTAGCCATTTTTATTTAGATGATTTGTAATCGTAACAAACCATTCAATACCATCAGAAAAATCATTTATGCTTTTAAATGCAATATCTTGATTACCTTCTCGGAACATCTGTGCAATTTTTTCACATCCAGATGGTAATATTTCTAAATAATTACTTAATGAACTATATAATTCCTCATTATTGGTCATCGTTATTCTCCTCACTTAAATGCTTCCATCTATTCGACACAGATACTTCATTCACATATTTATAAACATAGCGAATAAATGAATCTAATGTTTCTAACATTTCTAACCGTTCTTCATTAGTGGCAAAATTTCCTTCAAATCCAAATTCAAACATATTATTAATTTTCTGGGTATCTGAATACACTTTTGGAAGTATATGTTTTTCAATAAATTCGTTTTGCCTCATCTTTTTTACTAATTTTAATAAAGAAATTAAATCAACTAGATTGATTGCTTTTTTGTTAAATCTTTCTAGTTTTTTTATATAATTTTCTAATTCATTTTTGTTATTCTCAATTAAGCATTTGTATTCATTTGATTTACTATAACTCAGACTTGGTTTTGTAAGATCTCCTAGCCAAGATTTATCTATACTATTCTCAATGAAAATTTCACTTTTATTCTTATACGGGACATGGAGAATTTTTGCTCCATGCAACGACAAATTGAACACGTTAGGAGTTTTTTCAGTTTTATTCAACATACTCATTACGTTATTAAAGCTTTCTAACATTGATGATAAAGCATGAGTTGTTTTAGTTTGTTCTCCGGAATTAGCTTTCACTTCTATTATTTGCCCTAGGTTCAATGAACCTTTGTGTTCCTTAACACCTTCCGCATAATATTTCCCATCCGATAAAGCTAAATCTTGACCAACAAGATAAACATTTTGAAACCCCATAAAATGTGTCATCAAGAGAGTATAAATAGCAACGGAAGGTGCAGAAGGTATTGTTATTAAATCTGGTCTACTCTCAAAAGAAATTGTATCTCCCATAAAATTGGTCATAAATAGTGGTCCATTATGAAATTTTAGGATTTCGTGATTTGTAGTTCCAGCTGATATAATTACACCTGTATATGCAGAATTTTTGAAATGCGCATCATAATTTATTTTACTTGCATCTATTATGGTTACAAAATCTGGAGAAATTCCTTGGTGAATTAAACCATTTATAGCAGAACCAGTTGCAAAAATATAGGCTGAGTCTTTATTAGCTTTAATAAAATCGATATTTTCTTTAAGCGATGGCCCAGATGCCACAATAATAGCATCCTTGTTATTAAACTTTTCTGTGTATTCTTTTATATCAATTGATTTTTCAAAATATCCCAAATTCAATACTGGTTCGGTTATCCATTCTTCTCTAAATGCACGTTCAGTATTCTTATTTATTTGTGTTATGGTTGCTCCTTTCTTAATAATATCCATAGTATTCTTGAGAATAGCTGGATCGATCTTTTCGTAGTTCGGATGGAAAATTATCTCATATTTTAGTCCCATACCATGTCGTATTACTTCATTTACTTTTAATGGAGTAAATTCATCGAATGTCAATATTCTCAGTTTAGAACTTCTAATATCATCCATTAAATCTTCATTTATTTTTATATCATCAAATGGTTCAACTAGAACCACATTATTATCTAATTTCAATTCTAACAATTGTCGAATAATCTCTGAGTTTCCTATACCAATGATAAAATAAACCTTGTCTTTTTTAAAATCCTTCAAGAACTTTTGAATTTCTCGTCTTGGAGATATTTTTGAGTTTAACCTTATAGAATTTTCGTTGTTTTGATTGTAAACATATATTATAGAACCTTCTTTTGAAATTTCAGTATGTATGGTATTCATAGTTTCTCCTGCCAATTTATTTATCAGTTTAATGATACTCACATATATAGAATGTGTAAACATTCGTTGAGAATCTCATTTTTAAAAAAGCCTTATCACTTATGTGATAAGGCTTTAAGTAACTATTGAAGTAATTGTAGTACACCTTGTGGTTGCTGATTAGCTTGAGCTAGCATTGATTGAGCAGCCTGCATTAATATGTTGTTTTTAGTGAAGGACATCATTTCTTTCGCCATGTCCACATCACGAATACGAGATTCAGCAGCTGTTAAGTTCTCACTTGTAGCTCCTAAGTTATTAATTGTATGTTCTAAACGATTTTGAATTGCCCCTAAATCAGAACGTTGAGAAGATACTGATTTAATTGCAGAGTCGATTAAAGCAATTGCACTATTTGCCCCAGACTGAGTACCAATATCAACTGTATTTAAGCCAAGAGCCGTAGCGTCCATTGCCGAAATAGAGATTGATAATGTTTGTCCTGTATTAGCACCAATGTGAATAACTTTTGCATTAAATGATCCAGTTAATAGAGACTGTGTATTGAACTCAGTATCAGTAGCAATTCTTGTAACTTCTTTATTTAAAGCATCAATTTCTTTTTGAAGCTCTGCACGATCTGATGAAGTGTTTGTATCGTTAGAAGACTGAACAGATAGTTCTCTCATACGTTGAAGGATTGCATGAGTTTCATTTAATGCGCCTTCTGCAGTTTGAATTAAAGAAACACCATCTTGTGCATTTTTGTTCGCCATATCAAGACCGCGAATCTGCCCACGCATTTTTTCGGAGATTGCAAGTCCAGCTGCATCATCTCCTGCACGGTTAATACGGAAACCAGATGATAATTTTTCAAGATTTTTAGAAGCTTGTGAACTGTTTGCTGCTAAATTACGGTGTGTGTTTAATGCTGAAATATTATGTTGAATTCTCATTTTGAGATTCCTCCTTGAATTTTAGTTGTAACATCCATGTTACACATTAGTTGTTAATTATTGAAGTAACTGTAGTACACCTTGAGGCTGTTGGTTTGCTTGCGCTAGCATTGATTGAGCTGCTTGCATTAAGATATTATTTTTCGTAAATGACATCATTTCTTTTGCCATATCTACGTCACGAATACGCGATTCAGCAGCAGTCAAGTTTTCACTTGTAGCACCTAAGTTATTGATAGTGTGTTCTAAGCGGTTTTGGATTGCTCCCATGCTTGAACGCTCGGCAGAAACTTGGCTAATTGCAGCATCAATTGATGAAATTGCACCGTCTGCATCTGCTTGTGTACTAACTGAAACTGCACTGATGCTTAACGCAGAAGCATTCATAGCGCCAAATGATAGCGTTAAAACTTGTCCAGTATTAGCTCCGATATGGATGCTCTTTCCAGTGAAAGTACCGTCTAATAAAGACTGCGTATTGAACTCTGTATCATTTGAAATTCGATCAATTTCAGAAACCAATGCCGTAATTTCTTTTTGAAGCTCTGCTCTGTCAGAAGTTGTATTCGTGTCGTTAGCCGATTGTACTGCTAATTCACGCATACGTTGAAGGATTGAATGAGTTTCATTCAAAGCACCTTCTGCAGTTTGAATTAAAGAAATACCATCTTGTGCATTTTTGTTCGCCATATCAAGACCGCGAATCTGTCCACGCATTTTTTCGGAGATTGCAAGTCCAGCTGCATCATCTCCTGCACGGTTAATACGGAAACCAGATGATAATTTTTCAAGATTTTTAGAAGCTTGTGAACTGTTTGCTGCTAAGTTACGGTGTGTGTTTAATGCTGAAATATTATGTTGAATTCTCATTTTGAGATTCCTCCTTGAATTTTAGTTGTAACATCCATGTTACACATTAGTTGTTAATTATTGAAGTAACTGTAGTACACCTTGAGGCTGTTGGTTTGCTTGCGCTAGCATTGATTGAGCTGCTTGCATTAAGATATTATTTTTCGTAAATGACATCATTTCTTTTGCCATATCTACGTCACGAATACGCGATTCAGCAGCAGTCAAGTTTTCACTTGTAGCACCTAAGTTATTGATAGTGTGTTCTAAGCGGTTTTGGATTGCTCCTAAACTTGAACGTTGAGCAGAAACGCTACTTAGTGCAGCATCAATCTTTCCAATAGCGTTATCTGCTGTTGCTTGTGAGCTAATAGAAACAGCACTTAAACCAATAGCAGATGCACCCATTGTTGCAATACTAACTGACAAAGTTTGACCAGTATTAGCTCCAATGTGAATTAATTTACCTGAGAAACTTCCATCAAGTAATGTTTGAGTGTTAAATTCAGTGTCAGTAGAAATTCGATCAATTTCAGAGATTAACGCAGTTAACTCTTTCTGTAGCTCAGCACGATCAGAAGTTGTATTAGTATCATTCGAAGATTGTACTGCTAATTCACGCATACGTTGAAGGATAGAATGAGTTTCATTCAAAGCACCTTCTGCAGTTTGAATTAAAGAAATACCATCTTGTGCATTTTTATTTGCCATATCAAGACCGCGAATCTGTCCACGCATTTTTTCCGAGATTGCAAGTCCAGCTGCATCATCTCCAGCACGGTTAATACGGAAACCAGATGATAATTTTTCTAGGTTTTTAGAAGCTTGTGAACTGTTTGCTGCTAAATTACGGTGTGTGTTTAATGCTGAAATATTATGTTGAATTCTCATGTTGAGATTCCTCCTTGAACTTTATTCCACATCCATGTGGGTAAAAGGTTTACTTAGGGTCGGCCGCCCCTTATGAACCTTACAATATGTTTATCGTATATTTTCATAAAATATTAACCATTATTATTTCTTTTTCTTTATTATTTCTAGTAAATCTTTTGAAACGGAAAGCACTTCCCTATTTTGTTCAGTAATGGACTGATAAATTTCGGATCGATAAATCTTAATACTTGAGGGCGCAACTATCCCGACTTTTACGCTTTCACCTTCTATGTTAAGAATTTTCAACTCGATGTTATCTCCAATTATTATGGACTCGTCTTTTTTTCGGGTTAGAACTAGCATAGTTAGACTCCCCCTTTAGACAGAAGATATCTTAATGGGTATTTCTCTTGATCATTTAATACAATTTGTTTTCCTAAGTTTTTCTTGGAATTAATTATAATAGGTGATAACAAATTCATTGTAGACTCTTCAAAAACTTCTTTCAGAGTAACTAAAGAATACACAGAGACATCCTCTAGTTTTTCAATTCCCAATTCCTTTTTATCTAAATCAGAAACGTCAAATTCATACTGACTATTAAATAAAAAAGGGTATGCCATGACAAAACCAATTTGTTTTTCGTTTATGGATTGAAGAATGATAAATGGAGATTCAGAATCAACTGGAATCATTGCAAACTTATTATATTCTTCAAACCCTAGAATCCCCTCAGGAAAATTAATAATCTGATTTTCTGTTATTTCTGTGCTTCCAAAAAATTTCGTTTCAATTAGCATAAAAATTCTCCTATCTTTTATCAAACTACAACATCTATTTCAATTGATGGATTTTCAATCATATAACCAGAAACATCCCAAGGTGAATAAGTAAATTGCGGCTTATTTTGTTGCACATCAATTTGAGGACTTCTTGGAGAAATCTTAATATCAAGATTGCCCGCTATATACTTTATATCTACTGCATTTATTGATGGGATAAAGTCTAGACTCAAATTTTTTAACCTGTGAGCAATTTTTGAACTTGCAATTAAGGGTATTGCATTTGAATTTTTTTCAATTCCCATTAATTGGTTGCCTTCATTTGCCCGCCTTGCTATGCCTGTTAATACTAAAGACTTTGCTTTAGAGGAAGTATTCTTACTAAATTCTAATGGATTGTAATAGCCAAGATCTCTTCTCCCCTGTGTTGTATCAAGAAGTAACTTTGCATCCTGCTGATTAATATCGATAATTGCATTGGGCTGTGAAATAGTAAGACTTGCTTTTGGCTGTCTTATCCCAACGTTAGCATCTTGAATTGATAAGCCTAATTTAGCTGAAGTAGTCTGAATCTGAATTCTTGGTATTCTCATAGCTGCATTCCCTCTTTTTTAAAAAAGCGTTTGAACAATAGTTCAAACGCTTTTTATTATCTTAAGAAATCTACTAATGTTGGTTGAATAATTCTAGATCCTACAGACAATGAAGCTCTGTGAACCGATTCTTGTGAAATAAGCTCTGTGATTGATTTTTCATAATCAATATCTTCATTGTTTGAAAGTTGTTTTGTGACAATAACTTCTTGAGTAGAAAGACGATTTTCCATCATTTCTACACGGTTTTGTCTTGCTCCAATGTCAGCTCTTTCTTCTAGGACTGTATTTTGCAAGTTACTAATTTCCCCTAAAAAACCATCAAAATCAGATCCGGAATTAGGTGTCGCTAAAAAGACAGTTTCCAAATCATTTAGAACATTTTCAATCCCATGAAAAACTTCATATCCATTTGAGTTTACTTTTATCTCCACGTTATCGTAAACCTCAATACTTACGTCGTTTGTATAAGCAATATTCGTTGGTGTCCCTGGAAGTGGACTTGAAGATTCTCCAGCCACACTTCCACCTACAAACAACGGTTCTAATGTCTTCGTACCAGAAAATAAATATTTATCTCCAACTTTTGTATTTCCAAGATCGCGAATTTGTTCCTTTACTTGGGCAATCTCTTTTTGAACCTTTAAACGATCATCTGGGGTTAGGGTATCTGTTGATGCTTGAGTTACCAATTCTTGAACCCTTTGAAGAGCTAATCCAACCTTATCCAAAGCATCGTCTGAACTGTCTAACCAGTTAGTAGCTTCTCCTAAATTCCGTTGATATTGCTCTACTTTATCAAGGTTCGTTCGATAACCAATACCCTTCATAGCTACAACAGGGTCTTGCGAAGGTCTTGTGATTTTTTTCCCAGATGTAATTTGCTCTTGTAAAGTACCCATCTTATTATAACTATTTGATAGATTTCGCAACATATTGGAAGAAAGCATTGATTGTGTGACACGCATATATTAGCCCCCTATATTCCTACTCGGCCCATTCCATTTATAATTTTATCTAACGTTTCATCAACTACTGTAATCATTCTTGCAGACGCATTATATGCTTGTTGAAATGTGATCATATTTGTCATCTCTTCATCGAGCGAGACGGCACTAACAGAAGCCTTATTATTAGCAACTGCCATTTTAATTGTTTCTGAGTTATAAGTTAACCTGTTAGCTTGTTCGCCATCTACTCCAAGTTGACCAATTATTGATTGATAAAAAGTTTGAACAGTTGTATTTGTAGTTGTACCAACAGTTAGTTGTGTAAACTTAGTATTTGAAAGATCTAGTGCATTTTGTCCATTTCCTTCTTCTGCATTTGCATTGGAGGCAGCAACGAGACTAGGATTCGTTAATAAATTATTTGCCACGATAATGTTTGCAGCTGTTATCGCCGTACCTCCTGAACCGTCTTCAAAGAAATTCAAACCTGTACTACTGTTTCCTGTCAATTCATCAGGTAAGCTAAAACCAGATTGATGAACTGAATTAAATTCATCTGCAAAAGCTTTTGCCATATCATTTAGATTTTCCAACATGGAAGGGTAATAGCCCACCTCAGCACCAGCTGGTCCTCTGCCGTATGAATCAATTAATGAAAGAATTTTTCCTTTATTAATCGGCATATCAGAATATGCATAGTTACCTCCTGTAGCATTCCCTACAGATGAAAAAGTAATTTGACCATAATCTTCGTAAGTTTCAGTTGATGTGAGAGAAGTTGTCATTTCAGAAAAATCTTTACCAGCTACAACTGCAATAGCACCTGTTTTAGTTTGAATTGATACATTCACGATGCCCTCAGCAATATCTAAAGCGCCCCCACCTGATTTGTCATAACTAATTTCTAGAGGGAAATACTCAGAAAGTTCATCTAACAAATTGTCACGTGCATCATATAAATCATTAGGCATATAGCCATTTGGTTCAATTGCGGCAATTTGTCCATTCAATGAAGCAATTTGTTCTAACATGGAATTAATATCTTTCGTTGAAACCCTTAGTTCATTTTTAATATTCGCTTGTATATCGCTTAGCTGTGTGTGGATGTAATTAAAAGATTCAGCTACAGCAGTACCACGTTGAATAACCACTTTCCGAGCTCCAGCATTCTCTGGATTCGTACTAAGATCTTGCAAGGATTTCCAAAATTGATTAAGCGATTCATTCAATCCAAACTCCGATGGCTCCGATAATATATCTTCCATCTGTGTAATCGCTTGTGAACGTGATTCCCAATAGCCTAGTTTATTAGTCTCTTGTCGGTACTGTCGGTCAATAAACCCGTCGCGAATTCGTTGTACGGAATGTGCTTCTACACCTGTCCCGATAAATCCAGCAGTTTTCGGAGCGTTTAATCCTGTACCAGGATAACCTAGCGTCGGCTGCATGTTAACACGTTGACGTGAGTAACCTTGAGTGTTTGCATTCGCGATATTGTGCCCAGTTGTATAGAGCGCAGATTGTTGCGTAAACAATCCACGTTTGCTTGCTTCTAATCCCATAAATGTGGAGCGCATCGTCTTCCTCCTTATGCTTGCGAGTCGAAATATGTCTTCGACTTAGCAGGTTCCGCCGTTTTATCAGGACGAGAATAGTTAATCTGATCCGGCTTTGGTTTTAGTAAATCCATCGTTAAATTGATAAATTGTAACGATTGGAAGGTTAACTTTTGATTTAATTCATTTTGATAGCGCAATTGATCAACTACTAATAGTAAGTCATTTCTCGCTTTTGTAAGTGCTACCTGATCGTCCGCATTCGTTGCTGCTTCAATTACTGTCGCTACAGTAGGTGTCTCTGCAGGGGAAATTCCATTTTCCCGAAGGTAATCCGTTACCACCGCTTGACGCTGTAATTCGAGCTGACTAATTGCTGCCACGTGCGTTTGCTCATCCTTGAGCAATTGATCGAGACGCTCCATGTCTCCAACTTTGATGATTTCTGTTTTTGTATAGGCTAGCTCTAACAAACTTTTGTGCATACGTGTTAAATTTGTAAGATTCGCCAAAATCGTTTCTGTAGACATGAAAAAACTCCTTCTATCTGCTAGACGAAAAATAACCGCCAACTTCGACCTCTTTGGCGGTCACTTATTCTTTATAAAAATTCACTAAATCTGCTGCTAATTTGTTCGCATCAACTTGATACGTACCAGCATCAATAGATTCTTTTAGCTTCGCAATTTTTTCCGCACGCTCTGCAGAATACACAGACGTTTGCATTTCTTTTGCGACAGATGAGATTTCTAACTTATCAGATGCGAATTTTTGTTTCGCTTCTGCAGCTTCAACCTTCTGTGATTGCTTTTTATACGGATTAACGGCATTTACGCCAACTTGATTAATCTTCATTTGAAATTCTCCTTTCTCAATTGTTCTTACTTACTATTTCGGCAGAAAATCGCGTTATTTAAGGGTCTTTTGATAGAAATTACAAATGTGGGGAGAAAAGACTAGGGATACTTCATTACCTTAACAACCATAACTTAAGTTAGCACGAAAAAAGCTACCCTCTATGGAGTAGCCATTTCCTTACTTCCGATCGGAATGATACGTTCCTTTTTCATTTTGCTTGATCGCTTCACGGAAATTTTGTGCAGCGTCAAACTGATTCAAGTCACGTTTTAAATCATTTGTACAGTTTTGACACAATTTCCCTGAATTCGTTAACTTCCCGCAGTTATCACATGGATAACCTAAATTCGGAAACAACGCAGGTTGCAGTCTACCTTTACGTACCCATTTATACAGTAAATCCTCATTTACACCTGTCACTTCCACAATACGCTCTACATTGGCCGCACGATTTTCTCGTTTTCGGAGAAATTTATACACTTCTTCGTATTGGCGTTCTTCATCTTGCGCACACTTTGCGCACACATCTCGAATACCCGTGTAGTTGAAAAAATCACCACAGCTAGGACAGTTTTTCAATTCACCCATGTGTCATCCCCCGTTCTATCCTTCATTCTACTTTATTATCGGAAAAACGGAAACGATCTTAAGCGTGAATGAGCGCAATTCCTGATACGGATTTCGCCCCAGCTTCTTTTAAAACGAGTGCCGCTTGGTGCATCGTCGTCCCTGTGGTGTACAAGTCATCAAATAATACGATATCTTTGTCTACCATGTTTTTCATTTTTTGGAATAAAACACTTGCTGCTAGTCGCTCTTCTTTTTTTAATTTCCCCATCGTAATAGATGATACTTTTTCTAGTGCATTTTCAAATGGAACTCCCGCTCTTTTTAGCAATTCCTCTACTGGAGAAAAAGTCCGTTGTTGCAATTTATAAGGATGCATTGGAATCGGAACAATGTTTACGTTTTTCGGTAGGGTGGATTTGATTCGATCACGAAAGATTTCAGCTAATTCCACATCGCCGAGAAATTTATACACATGTAAAACATCCCTCATCCAATCATTGTATTCATAAAGACAAGTGATGGAACCCAATGCCCCTTCGTATTTCGTTCCGATAAAGTCTGTTGTAAGGATGGGTGCTGTGTAATCCACGAATTTCTCTTTACATGTTACGCAGCAACGTGTCGGAAACTGATGAAGAAGAATGGCACTCCATGTATCCGTTTCAATAGGTGCATTACATACTAGACAATGCATGAGAGAATCCCCTGTTGCACCGATTTATTTCTCTAACTGCCTCATCCATCTCTTCCGAAATTCCGTGGTGAAAGTAAACAATCGTTCCATTAGGAAAATGTTTGTCTCTTCCAACACGACCACAAATTTGTATGAGTGCACTCGTCGTAAAAATCGGTTCATCTGCTCCGACAACTGCAACTTGCACGTTCGAAATAGTTACTCCTCGTTCTAAAATCGTCGTGGTGAAAATGCCGGGAATTTTGCCGTATCGAAGAGAAAGTACACTTTCTTTGCGAGAGGAAGATTCAGCGTGAAGTGCTGGAATTTCTGGGAAATGTTCTGCTGCTTTTTCCATCAACTCAATCGTAGGAAAGAAAACTAGAAACGGCTTGTCAGATGAAATCTGTCGATCGATCCACTGTTTCAATTTCCCGGGAAATATTCCGTTGTTCAGTTGCTTTTTATATCGCCACAAACTTTCAAATTTTGGCACCGGTAGCGGGTACCCGTGAAATCGTTCTAACACTTCACTGACTTTGTCGACTTTTTGGACTAATTTCTTGTCTGGTGTAGCTGTAACATAATGAGTCGCTACGTGCTGTTTTTTCGCTTTATTCACCGCGAATTGGAGCGATGCATCTACAGAATAAGGAAAAGCGTCAGCTTCATCGACAATCATGACATCAAATGCATGTTCAAACCGATACAATTGGTGCGTAGTAGTAATGACCATATCTGCATACTTCGTCTCAGGCTCTACTCCACCATATAGAGCATGAATCTCCACTCCGCGAAATACTTCTTGAAACCGAGGATACAACTCCAACACCACATCTGTCCTTGGAGTTGCGATACATATACGTTTCTTCTCTCGTAGCATTTGATGGATCACTGGAAAAAGCATCTCTGTTTTTCCAGCTCCGCATACTGCGTGGATTAAATGAGACTTATTGTCGCGATGGCTTTGCAACATCTCGTCAGAAGCTTGACGCTGTTTAGGCGTAAGTGCGGAATTTTCGATATATGTCATGGTTATTTCTCGAATGATTTCTGGACCAGTCCATATAAGTAACGATGCACATGTTGCACATCGCCCCATCCGAATACAATGACGACAATAATGACACGTTTTTTGGCATTTCGCGCATGAGAAAGAAGTCAGATCTTCATTGCCACAGCGCTTGCAATGAGTTTCTTCAATAGAAGGTGTTGCAGTAAGAAAGTGGTGCTGGAGGTGATAATCGATCACATCACTGGGAAATGGCGTATGATCGCGTAGCCAAATACGGCCACTAAAAAAAGCTTGTACATTTTGGTCAAATGGTACAGTCATTGTTCGAGCTCCCTTGTGAGCCCATCTATAAAATGACTGTATAATTCTGGAACGAAAAAAGCAAGCCTCAAATTAGAGACTTGCTTCATATAACTTACTCCGCGTCCCGAATGAAATAGACACTCGTCACTTTCCACGCATTATTCTCTTTTGCGAACACAGTTACTTGCTTCCCAGCACCATTGATTGGCGTGTTTGTTTCCGTCTCCGTCATTTCAATTGACAGATTCGCATACACTTGCGCTTCCTCTTCGGAATACTTCACAATCGTGATATCAGAAGGTGTACGCGTCGTATCGAAACGATCAAACGTCTCTTCCACATTCGCGCGTTCTTCTTCGATATTAAAACCATCTGGATTCTTCGCCAGTGTCGCCATGTAAGTATCCACATCTTCTTCATTAAAGGATTCCATGTACGCATCAAACGCAGCTAAAATCTCCTGTTTTTCATTCTCAGGAACATCCGCAGCCTCTTCCACGCTACCTCCATTTAACGAAAAACCAACATCATCAATCGAATGCTCCACCGCTGCATCCTTCGACATAGCCTCGCCGTCATTCGCCGAACCGCTCGTGGAAGCTTGGTCATCTTGGGAACACCCAGTAAGCGTAAGACCAAAAGCCAAAATTAACGCCATGTATTTACCGTTCATCTATGCAAAACTCCTTCAATAATGTCCGAAACAATTCTTACACACAATACGACGAAACACAACGGAAGAGGTTCGGGAAATAGGGATCGGTTTGGGCTTTTCGTAAAATAAATTCTATTTGCGTCGATTAACTTTCACTTGCGTAAGTTAACTTGACCAATGCGTAAATTAAAATCATCTTTCGTAAAATAACATCCTAAAGTTAACTCAATCGAGAGAATCAGTTATCAGAATGAGGGATAGTTAGTAATTTTCATTATTTAAATTTCTCTTTTGAATTATTTATAGAAAAAAGAGCCCTTTGGAAAATTTCATTTTCTAAGAGATGAAATCATTGTTTTTAAAGGATTTGTTAAATTTTCAGGGTGGTGAAAATAAAATTTCGCCCTTTAATTTAGGGGTAAAATGAAATTATCAGGCATTAGGTTCAATTTAAGTTGGGTGATAGTATTTATTTAAAAAGGAGTAACCATGAATACTGTAGAACCCTCTCAATTAAAAGTATATAAAAGATTGCGAAACCGTGTGGAAAGCGTGGATCCTCTATACGCTCATTTAAGTCGACAAATTGAATTGATAAGTGCGGGATTTGGTGGAGAAAAAGAAGTGGAAAGAGTAATTCGAACACTTAATCTACCTGATGACTCGTATGTTTTTACCGATTTGCATATCCCGATGAGTAACAACCGGTATCTTCAGATTGATGTTCTTGTTCTGACACCATCGTATTTTCTTTTATTAGAAGTTAAAAACATACGGGGAACAATCATGTTTGAAAAAAATCCAAACCAATTAGTTCGAGAAGTCGAAAATGTGCGAGAAGTGTTTCGTTGCCCAGAGCAACAAGTCATTCGACATGAGAGACGGCTTCGTGGATTATTAAATGCCATTTCAGCATCAGGATTACCAGAAATACATCCCTTGATAGTGATGGCGTACCCAAAAACAATCGTTCTAAAAGGACCTGAAAAAGTGAACATCATTAATGCATGTGATCTTGAGAATTACGTGGAAGAAATTAATGCAAACTTCAGTATGGAATCACAAGAATTACATAGAATCGCATCGATCGTCGAACGAAAAAGTTGGCCATTTTTAATGACGCCGCTACATGAAAAATTCCCATTAGAAACAACTGACATAAAAATAGGGGTATTTTGCTCTGAATGCTTGTCTCCAATTCGAAAAAGACTCCGACTTTGTCCATACTGTTCTTACCCAGTTATGCAAAGTCGTATAGACTCTATTGCGGATTTAATGTTACTAGTTCGTAATCCAGTTTCTAACGCAGATATTCGAGAATTTCTCAACATTCATCAACATGAGACAATTTCATATATTCTCCAACACGCAAACTTTAGAATCACTGGTAAAGGAAAAGGAACTAGATATCATTTGAGATAATTTGGTGCGTTTTCGCTCCGGCGAAAACGTTCCTCTTTTTTTCTAAAAGGTAGCGATTTGTGACCAAATCGCAAGAGCATTTTAGGAAAACTGCCTGATAAAGCCTTCCACGTTACGAGTTAATTTACCAAAGTGACAAGTTAATTGACGCACCGACAAGTTATCTTACGTATTTCAACGTTATTTTACGCATTCCAGAGTTAGTTGACGCAAATCCCGAGAGTCCCCCCTCTACACGAAAAAATCCCGCTTCTCTTTCGAGAAACGGGACTACTTTTATTATCGCACTTCTACCCATCCGTTTTTGATGGCAGTTACGACTGCTTGTGTACGGTCGTTGACGTTCATTTTTTGTAAGATGGATGATACATGGTTTTTGACTGTTTTTTCGGAGATGAACAGTGTTTCTCCGATGAGTCGGTTTGATTGTCCGTCTGTTAAGAGTTGTAATACTTCGCATTCGCGTTTTGTTAATAGATGGAACGGACGTCGAATCTCTGTTTGGTGGAAATTGCCTTTGTTTTCGCGTTCTGTTAGGCGACGGAATTCGGTTACTAGGTTACGAGTTACTTTTGGATGTAGGTAACTTCCGCCAGCAGCAACTACTTTGATTGCTTGAACGATTGCGTCTGCGTCCATTTCTTTTAACATGTATCCAAGTGCACCTGTTTTCAGTGCGTGTGTTACGTACGATTCGTCGTCATGGATGGAGAGCATGATAACGCGTGCTTCTGGGTAACGAGCCATTAGTTCACCTGTGGCTTCTACACCATTTTTACGTGGCATGTTGATGTCCATTAATATAACGTCTGGTGAATAGCGTTCGTAAAGACCTACTGCATCGTTGCCGTCGTCTCCTTCAGCTACTACTTCAAACGAATCTTCAAAGTCTAATATACGTTTTACGCCTTCGCGGAATAACTGGTGATCATCAATAATTACAATTTTCGTCATCGTCATTTCCTCCTAAGTTCCCAAAAAACCGTATTATGTGTCTTTTTCCTCATCTAATGGGATTTTAAACTTCATGGTCGTTCCTTCTCCAATAACGGAGATAACTTCCATTTCACCTTTAATCAATTCAACTCGTTCTCTCATTCCTATCATACCAAAAGATTGCTCTTTGACCATTTTTTGATCGAAGCCAATGCCATTATCTTTTACGACGACATTTACATTGTTTCGGGTCCATTCGACTTTGACCCAAACTTCTTTACATCGACCGTGTTTCATGGCATTCGTGATAGATTCTTGAATGAGACGGAAAATCGCAACTTCCATATTCGAGTGCAAACGTTTTTCTTTTCCAAACGTTTGGAAGTGTAATTTGCACCCTACGTTATATTCTTCGATAGTAGATAAGTATTTTTTGAGGGTAGGTATTAATCCCAAGTCGTCGAGTGCCATTGGCCGCAAGTCATATATAATTCGACGCACTTCCGAAAGTGCATTTCGAACCATGACTTTTAAGTCCGATATTTCTGCAAGCGCATGCTCGACTCCTTTTTCCCGATAGGTTCGTTCGATTAAATCCGAACGGACAAGAACGTTCGCCATCATTTGCGCTGGTCCATCGTGAATTTCACGCGATAATCGTTTTCGCTCTTCTTCTTGGGCTTCAATAATTTTAAAGCTATAATCTTGCTTAATCTTCGCTGTTTCGAGAGCTTGTCCAACTTGTCGTAAATCCGATGACAAGTAGTTAAGAACGATATTTACTTGGGCCACTAACTGATCCGCTCGTTCGATAGTTTCGCCTAGTCCTAACAATCGTCGTTCTAATTCGTCACGGCGCTCACGAAGCTGCCGCTCTTCTGTTCGATTAATCGATAACTTAATCTGTAATTCATTCGCCGATTCATACGCTTTACGCACTTCTTCCTCGGAAAATGTGGTAAAATGTTTGGATACCTCTGCAAGTCTTCTTCGAGCAAGTCGCGTTTTATCTTCGAGTAAATCACCTTCCGTAATGACTAAGTTGATATTTAATCGAATTTGATGCAACTCATTTTTCATTTGCTCAAAGTTGGATCGACTTTGTTCACTTATAATGAAGATATCCTTTTTGGACTGATCCATCGTGGCTACCATTTGGTTAAAAATATAATCGAGCGATTTACTATCAATCGATTTCGCAGACATATCGTCGCCCCTTTACGTGCAAATCTCTCTTTAGTCTTATTCTGCACATCCGCCTTTATTCCTGCAAAGGCTGCATTCATTATATCATTATACATACAAAATAATATTAAAATTAAATAACAACTATATGTCAAGGAAGGTAATATTTATGAGAAATAATTACAAAACGATCAAATCTTCAGCCATTGCAGAAATAATTATTGAAAAATCTCGTTTCCTCGCACATACAAAACGAGTCGAAACCGAAGAGGCAGCGCAAGATTTTATAAATGAAATAAAATCGCAGCATAAAAATGCGAATCACAATTGCTCGGCATATCTAATTGGTGAGCACGATAACATTCAAAAAGCGAATGACGATGGGGAGCCGAGTGGAACTGCTGGTGTTCCAATGTTAGAAGTGTTGAAAAAACAAGGATTACAAGACGTTGTCGTCGTTGTCACGCGCTACTTTGGGGGAATTAAGCTTGGTGGAGGTGGACTAATTCGCGCTTACGGAAAATCGGTGACAGAAGGACTTTCCGCTTCAGGAATCGTGGAACGACGCGCCCATTATGTCATGAAAGTCGCCATTGATTACACGTTACTCGGAAAAGTAGAAAATGAAGTGCGTGCGTCAAATTTTTCATTGGAAGAGATTAAATATGCGGAAAATGTGGAATTATATATATATGTAGACATTTCTCAAAAAGAAGAATTTATCTCCTGGATGACTGATTTAACTAGTGGCCAAGGCGAAATTGAGGAGATTGCAACTGAATTTGTCGAATTTGACAAATAAATGAAACAAACTTTTCCTTTTACGTCAAGCGATTCGCGTTGTATAATGGAACTTACTGTGGCGGAAATGAAACCCATTCTCGACTGCAGACGTCTGATAGATGAACTGGGAGCTCTCAGTTTAAAGGAGAATGAATATGAACCGCAGTAAACCGAAAAAAAGCCGAACTGGTTTGAAAATAGCATTGATGTTAGTCGCATCGCTATTGATCAGTTTGACGGCTTATGGCGCTTACATCGTAAAAAAAGCAGAATATGCAGCAAATAAATCGTTTGAATTAGTGGATGGATCGAAAAAATCGGACTTACGCGAAAAAGAAGTCGAACCACTAGATGACAATGTTTCCATCTTGTTTGTGGGAATTGACGACAGTGAAGAGCGTGCTCAAGGATCAGGAAACTCTCGTTCTGACGCTTTAGTTTTAGCTACATTAAACAATAAAGATAAATCCGTTAAATTAGTCAGCATACCTCGTGACTCCTATGTATATATTCCAGAAGTAGATCGTGAAGATAAAATTACACATGCACACATGTATGGTGGTACAAGAGCAACAATTGAAACCGTGGAAGAACTATTAGAAGTTCCAGTCGATTATTACGTCCGAATGAATTTCAACGCATTTATTGAAGTAGTAGATGCTTTAGGTGGAATTGAAGCCGAGGTTCCTTATGACTTGCGTGAAAAAGATCAATTTGACCGCTACACTGTATTTTTAGATAAAGGATACCAACAACTAGATGGTCGTGAAGCTTTGGCACTTGCAAGAACTCGTCACTATGACAACGATATTGAACGAGGAAAACGTCAACAAATGATTATAGAATCCATTGTCGATAAAGCAGCATCTGGATCATCTTTTACGAAGTACGGAGATGTTATCGATGCAGTAGGCGACAACATGAAAACTAACATGACGTTTGATGAAATGAAATCGTTTTTCCAGTATATCCAAGGTGGTGCGCCACAAGTTGATAGCCTTACATTAAAAGGATTTGACGACATGACAACAGGCGTTTACTACTGGCAATTGGATCAAGAAAGCCTTGATGAAACTCGTGATATCTTAAAAAGTCACTTAGGCTTACAACCAGATTCTTCTAGCATCGGTTCTACTATTAATACTACAACTGCTTCCGAAGCAGCAATGGAATAAGAGTGTACAATTCCCTCTGACATTAATTTGTTAGAGGGGATTTTTCTTTTGATTCCATTTCCACACAAATCACTTTTCATACTCTTAGCAACCCAATTCGACAAAACAATCACCGATTCACTAGACTCTCCAACCCAATCGCTTGAACAGCAACCCTATTTCCAAAACAATCACCAAATCACTATAGACTGCAACCCACTACCCCTCCCCTTTTCAAAAACAAAAAACCCGCCGACGCTATGTGCGCTGACGAGTTTCCATTTTACTTATTCATGATTTTCATAAAGTTTAATAACGGACGGTAGTTTTGTCCAGCTAGTCCTACTACTTCAACGAAGAGTTCGATTGCGACTAACATAACCGCGATTAGTAACAATGCTCCCCATACCGTTGCTTGAGAGAAGATGAGTGCTGCGACTCCGAACATTGCGGCCAGAGCATAGATGATTAACACGGTTTGTCTATGTGTAAATCCGACGTTCAGAAGGCAGTGATGTAAATGTGATTTGTCTGGAGCACCAATTGGCTGTTTCAGACGAACTCTTCGAACAATGGCGAAGAATGTATCAGAAATTGGAACACCTAGCATGATAATTGGAATGATAAGTGAAATCACGGTGATGTTTTTAAATCCGAGTAGTGCAAGAACACCGATCATATAACCCAGGAATAATGCTCCCGTATCCCCCATGAATATTTTTGCTGGGTGGAAGTTATAAAACAAAAATCCTGCAGTGCTTGCGGCTAAGATGGCAGCCATCATAAATACGAACATGTCAGCTTTCATAAATGCCATACCAGCCAGTGTTATGAGTGCAATAGTTGAAACCCCTGCAGCAAGTCCGTCTAGTCCGTCAATTAAATTAATCGCATTTGTAATCGCCACAATCCAGATAATCGTTAGTGGAATGGCGAAATAGCCAAATTCTAATTTCCCACCAAATGGTAAGTTAATGAATTCAATTTGTAGTCCACCGTAAATGACGATTCCTGCGGCAATAAGTTGTCCAAGAAGTTTAGCTTTTGCAGTTATTTCAAACATGTCATCTACCATACCGGTAATGACAATCATGACACCACCTGCAACAATGTACCACGCAGTTGGGTCTTCTGGTCGTTGCACAATAAATCCTATTAAAAACGCACCGAATATTGCTAGTCCGCCGAGGCGAGGCATGATGCGTGCATGTACTTTTCTGTAATTAGGTCGATCGACTGCTCCAATGCGAAATGCCAGCATTTTAACTAAAGGAGTCAGTATGATGGATGCGACAAATGCCAGCACCAATGTCAGGTATAGCATGTGGATCCTCCTTCAACTAGCTTCAATAACCATACAAGGTCAATTGTATTATAGCATTTTTTTATTAGACGTAAACAATGAAATCCTAGAATTGGCTGTTTCTACCTATAAAGACGTTTAGAATGGCACAGATGTTTCATAGTCTTTTTGTAATTTTTTTGTTAAAATAAGCAAGTGTGAATTTAAAGGAGAGAATTGAATGGTCTCACTATTTAAACGTTCCAACCAAACTAGTGAACGTGAACTAAAAAAATATCGAAAAGTAGTATCTCATATAAACGAATTAGAATCTACATTTGCCTCTTTGTCTGATGAAGAGTTGAAAGACATGACTTTTATATTTCGCGATCGCCTTGAAAAAGGGGAGAAACTAGAAGCGCTTATTCCAGAAGCTTTCGCAGTTGTTCGCGAAGCATCAAAGCGAGTGCTGAATAAACGCCACTTTGATGTTCAGCTGATCGGTGGACTTGTGCTATCAGAAGGAAATATTGCGGAAATGCCTACCGGAGAAGGAAAAACGCTTGTTGCTTCCCTCCCCTCTTATCTTCGTGCTTTAACAGGTAAGGGAGTTCACGTCATCACGGTGAATGACTATCTTGCCGAGCGTGATTTTAACGAGATTGGCCAAATCCATCGTTTCTTAGGTCTTACAGTTGGACTGAACGTCTCCATGTTGACGCCTTCTCAAAAACAGGCTGCTTATCGTGCAGATATTACATATGGTGTTGGTACAGAATTTGGTTTTGATTACTTACGGGATAATATGTCTCCATCTCGCGACAACCAAGTCCAACGTCCGTATCATTTCGCTATTATTGACGAAGTTGACTCTGTCTTAATTGATGAGGCGAAAACGCCACTAATCGTTGCAGGTAAAGCACAAGCAAATGCCTCACTTCACATGATTGCGGCTCGTCTAGCTAAACGATTTACAATTGAAGAAGATTACGAGATGGACGAAGAAACAAAAGCGACATCTCTTACAGATCTAGGGATTGAAAAAGTGGAAAAAGCATTTGGCGTTGATAATCTATACGATTTAGAACACCAATCGCTTTATCATTATGTCATCCAAGCTGTTCGTGCACATGTCATGTTCAAACGAGACGTGGATTATATCGTGAAAGACGATAAAATCATGTTAGTGGATATGTTCACAGGTCGTATTATGGAAGGTCGCACACTTTCAGACGGACTTCATCAAGCTATTGAAGCAAAAGAAGCCGTGACGATTACGGAGGAAAATAAAGCGCAAGCCCAAGTAACAATCCAGAATTACTTCCGTATGTATCCTACCCTATGTGGTATGACAGGAACAGCGAAAACCCAAGAACGAGAATTCCGAGACGTCTACGGAATGAATGTTATTCAAGTTCCAACAAACCGTCCAAAAATTCGGGAAGACTTGGAAGATATCGTTTACGAAACAACGGAGCAAAAATATACTGCTGTTGCGAACCGGGTGAAGGAACTTCATTCAAAAGGTCAGCCAGTTCTTATTGGAACTACGTCCATTTTACAAACAGAAGCAGTCGCGGAATATTTGAAAAAAGTCGGATTAGAATTTCAATTGCTAAATGCCAAAAGTGTCGAGCAGGAAGTGTATTTAATCTCGCAAGCTGGTCAATTAAATCAAATCACTGTCGCAACAAATATGGCAGGACGTGGGACCGATATCGTGCTTGGTGAAGGTGTTGCGGATGTTGGTGGACTATATGTCGTTGGTACCGAGAAGCATGAAAACCGTCGGATTGATAATCAATTACGTGGACGCTCTGGACGTCAAGGAGACCCTGGTACTTCCCAATTCCTTATTTCGTTGGAAGATGAAATGTTTACACGCTACGCGAAAGAGGAATTAGAGAAGTTCAACAAAAAAGTGCAATTAAATGAACTAGGCATTGTTCAAAATAAGGAAGTTAAAGAATTGACAGACCGGACGCAACGCATTGTAGAAGGCGCACATGCATCCATGCGCGAATATAACTTGAAACTGGATGATGTGATTAATGATCAGCGCTCAGTCATTTATACATTACGTGATCGAGTACTAGACCGTGACGATTTAATGTCTCTACTCATTACCATGCTGGATGAAACAGTTGAACACGCCATTGGGGAGGCAACTCCAGCGGAACTCGCTGCTCCTGAATGGGATTTCGCACGAATTGAATCAACGATTATGTCCTTAACTACTACTAAATTCGAATTAGATCGATCATTTGATAAAGTAAAGCTTATCGAGAAAGAAGTAGCACAACCAATAGAAACATTGAAGGAATTCATGCGCCAATTTGAAACGAACGATCGTGTGATGGCTACCATTCCAAAAGTCATGGTGTCGTATATCGATTCAATGTGGGTGCGCCATTTAGAAGCCATGTCTCGTTTAAAAGAAGGAATTGGCCTGCGTCAATATCAACAAGAAGATCCAATGCGTATTTATCAACGCGAAGGTCTGGAAATGTTTGCGATGCACTACCAAGAACTTCGTCGTTCCATCGCAAAAGAAATTATTGGGTTTATGAAAATGATCAACAAACAAGAGGAGGATACTTCCAATGGGTCTGTTTGATTTATTTAAAAAAACAGCACGATCTGGATCGGATACAACGATCAATTCGGAGGAAATCACTTCTTCTGAAACGGATACGTCCAGCGCGGGTTCGATAGAGACGACACTCTCTTATCACCCCGAATGGGATGTACCACAAGAACAACAATATGTATTTCAATTTTTGTCGAATGAATTACCAGCTCTAAAACCAAATCAGATTTCGTTATCGGGAATTGATTTAGAGAAAAATGAGGCATCGGGAGATTGGTATGTGAGCGCATTTGTTCGATCATCTTTACCAAAGCCGCTAACGTTAGATCAAGCTGAACTACTACTACTTGATTCGACTGGTGAAATCATCGCAGCAAAAGAATTTGACTTAGCAGAAGTAGGAGAACTTCCAGCATGTAGCGATCGTCCATGGACGTTTCAATTCGAAAAATCGTTAGTGGAAGAAAAAGAAGTCCCTACTGAAAATTGGTCGTTAGCATTTAATGTCCAATCACTTATACCACACCGATTAGATTTAGATATATCTTGGAATGAAGCATTGTCGGACGACCAAAAAGAGGCCCTTAGCGCTTTAGTTGCAAACTTACCGAAACTAGGAAAGCAAGAAATCAATATCACTGGTTTCCAACTGAAGCAACAAGATTCTGGTGCACTAGCAGTCTCTGTGTTCATCCGAAATGGCAATAAACAACACATTACACTTGAACAAATTCCACTGGAAGTTCTCGATGCCAATCAAGATTTAGTCGTTCGCGGTAGCTTTACGCTAGATAAATTAGAAGTACGAGCGAACACTACTAAACCTTGGACGTTCATTTTCCCAAAAGAAATGATCCAAAAAGAAGCAGCCGATTTCTCCAAATGGACAGTACGCGTCATTCAAAATTAATGTCAAAGCGGTTTCTTCGGAAATCGCTTTTTTTGATCAGAAATTTCCGTATTTAATCTTGCCTTCATTCAATCAAAACAAAAAAACGCGAGGCAACGTATGCCCCGCATCTCCATCATTTATTTTACGTTAAATTGTGTAATACTATCCTTCACCATTCGAGTTCCTCGATTGTTCTTCACTAAATGCGTCACAACTAAGCGGTAATTCTTTCCACTAGCATAGCCGCCTGTAGGTGCCTTGACGACAAGCTTGTTCGACGTTGTTCCTTTTGAAACCGTTACTGCTTGTCGATTTCCTTTTTGATCTTCTACATACACAAATTTAGAAGTCTGGAAACTTGTATTCATTTCTTGGTTAAATGTAATCGTAAATTCTTTGTCTTTCGCAACGAAACGAGCAGCTGAGTCTGCACTAAATGCGTCAGGTTGCGGAGTTGAAATTGAATAGATCGCTTGTAAGCCGTCAAACCATACTTCGCCTTTTGTCTTTTGATTCGATGCGAGTTCTGCAAGATAGATGCGTTGAACTTTTAGTGGTGCTTGAGCGGATGTCGGTATTTCGGCCTCGACATATTTCCAGCCTGACCAGTTCAATCCCTCATCATCAGTAAAATCAATGACAATTTCCTTGCCATTTACATCGAGTAGACTTCCACGAAGCCATCTGCTAGATCCGTCCCCATATACCCACATTCCTAATTTCTTCGGAGAAGCCTCTAACAAATAAGGTGTATTCCACTTTAAATAAGCTGCGGAAGTTCCATCTGAACCAGTAAAATCATACGAAAGCTTCACGGATTTTGCTCCGTTTTGTGCTTGAAGCGTAGACTCTTGTTTTAAAGTTGCTGTTCCACGAATTGCTTCTGTGGACAAACTAGTCGTACTTTCAAAGGACGACACATCCACAGCCTGGTTCGACACGGTTACAGGAATCGATACTTTTGTCGTCCCAAATGATCCGACAATTGCCCCTTTTCCTTCGACATTGCCTGCTGTAAACGTCGTGCCATTTAGACTTCCAACGCCACCACTTACAGTCCAGTTCACTGCTTGTGGATTAAAAATGACTTGTTGATTCTTGCTAATGCCTTTTACTTTCACGCTAGCTGTTTCCCCTGTACCAGTTCGAATCGATGTTGGGGATGCGATTAATTGATCAATTTGATCCGTCACCGTTAATGGGAATGAAACCGGTGCGCCATCATATGTTGCTTGAACAGTTCCTGTACCAGCTTTAACACCACGAACAACGTTTCCTTCAATCTCTGCAATACCATTACTAACAGAAACCAATTTTAACTTTGCGGGGTCAACTGGCAATGCATTATAGTACTGATCTAATACATAGTTCAACCTAAATCCTACAGTTGCTCCAACTGCTAGAATTCCAGCTTCTGTTTGTTCGGAATTAAAATGAGTTGGTGTGCCATATGGAGCAGTACTGATTGCTTCCAAAATTGCCGACACACTTCGTTCTCTGCCGTCAGATGGTCGATTGACTAATGACGGGTATACATCTCCATATTTTCTTGTAACCATCGTTGTCGACCCGCCACCATCTAAGTTGATCGCTTGTACAACGCCTAAAGAAACAAGATAGTTTGCAAACTCAGGCAATGTCATTCCTTGTGAATAACCGGATTGACGCCCGTCTACTGTCACAAAGAAAACACGTGATCCAGTGGCATCTGTTGCGACTGCTGTATGAGCAGTTCGTTCTGTTGCCCGGGGGCTACGCAAATCCATGGAGATATTTACTTTACCGTCTTGCACGAGAAGAGGACCTGACGCTAACATAAACTTACTATTGTCCCATGCAGCGTCCACATCCATTGTTAACGTAATGGCATCGTTCACTTTTAAATCTCGAATTTTATCGACTTCTGCTTTACCTACTGCTGAAATAACATACCCATAAGTTGGAATCGTCGCCGGATTAGGATCTCCGTAAGCACGAATAGACGTTACTTTTCCTTCTACCGGTTGCCCTAAAGAACGTCCAGAATCAACAGGTCCATTCGTTACAACCACTACTTCTAGTCCGGTAGCATTCGTCCGTGTCGTAGAGTACGACCATGACTTGGTGAATAAAATACTTTCATCCGGATTACGCTCTCGGTTATAAGAAGTTAAATCTGAAACAATTCCGTTATGCTCAATCGTCAACGATAAATCGTAAGGTGCAATCTTCCCTTTATTATCCGGTGTAACGCCAAACGCTGCCGGAGTGTACATAAAATCGTTGTAATTTGTGGACACTCGTCCTAAATTTAGGATTTGATCACCTTCTGCCAGAAAATAATTCGGCGTGCGGGAATCGTAATCAAAAAATGACGCATTGACTGCACCGACAACATGATTCTCTGCTCTCGTGTCTAATTGACTAAGAGAACTAACTGAACGCAGTGTCGTTAATGGATTCGATGTGCCAACATCAATTGTTGTAAATGGTTGATTCATATTGACGGACAATGTATTTATCTTTTGAGGATATCCGCTTGTCGTAGTCGATACCGCTTGGTGATACACACCTTGAGAAATCGTTGCAGCTAACGTAGGCAACGACGCACTAAAACTAAGGATCAAAACAATAACTACTAGAAAAAATTTATGTATAATTCGCATGTGATGCTCCTTTTTGGAAATAAATGAATTTGCTAACTAGAAATAGAAAAGAAAAAGAATCCGCCCAAAGTCACCTTTGAACGAATTCTCTTTCTTGCCTCAACCAGTCTCATACGTCTCTATAGAAAATAAAACAGGAATCTTACTACATGTTAATTTTACCATATAGATTGACAAGTACAAGAAAGAAAATGTTTGAAATCTTAAAATATTTTATTCGACCGAAATTACTTCTGGGGGAACATCTGCTTGTTCTCCTTCAGCCCGGAAAACGAACAAAGCAAACTCTCCACGAGTGATCACGGCTGTTGATCCAAAAGAAGTGGCAGTTTTACCTTGTGTAATATTATTTTCAACCAAAGCAGCAACAAATGGAACGAAACGTGGATTGACATCGGTAAAAGGAATGACATCGCTTGAAGCTGTTAAATCGTATGTATTTGCGATTACTTTCGCCATTTCCGCACGAGTCATCGAATCATATGAGCCAAATTGTGTAGTCGTTTTCCCGTTAATCACACCTGCTTGGGATAACGCATTCGTTGCCCATGCACGATCAGCAGGAACATCAGAGAATCCTGCGTCTTGATACGAAGTGTTTGGAGTAAAACCAAGCACTCTTGCTACCATTACAGCAGCGTCTATTCGTTTAATGGACGCACTTGTTCCAAACTGAGTATCGGAAAATCCTTGTGCATACCCTTTATCCGTTATAAAAGCTACAGCCTCATAATACCGATCACTCACATCTGTATAAGAAGATGCCGCCTTACTTGAAGTCCCTAAACCTACAATCAACAAAATACTACTCATCATAACAATAATTTTTTTCATACTAGACTCCTTTCTCTCTTCTATACTACTAAAATATCCCATTCAATTCATGAACAAAAATGAGCATTTTTTTACTATCTTTAGCTACAACTACCTAGTTTGTAAGTAATTTAAGAATGGAATTTTATAAAACTTCAATCAATCGGTGAATTTGTTCCTGTTTCGGTGATGGAGCGACCTGTGTACTATCATCGCTTTTTTAAAATCTCCTCTTTCATTCCATCAAAACTCATTATTTGAACAATTGAAATGTACGTACATAAGAAAAACGCTTTATTGCGAGAAAAATCACAATAAAGCGCTTTTGTATGACAAATTATTTAGAAGCTACCGTGGCAACATTTGCAACGCGTTTCGCACCGATGTATTTATCTCCCCAGTAATAAGGATCGTTCAATTTAGCAATCGATACTCCCTTACTTGAAGATGAATGAACAAACTTCCCATTTCCTATGTATATACCAACATGTGATACACCTTTACCTGAAGTATTAAAGAACACTAAATCTCCTACTTGAAGACTTTTCTTTGCAACTGATTTTCCTGTAGCGTACATCCCTGCAGATGTTCTAGGTAAATTCACCCCAGATGATTTATAGACATATCCGATAAATCCAGAGCAATCAAATCCTGCCGTTGTCGTTCCACCACGCTTGTACTTCACTCCAAGTACAGAAGACGAAGTAGTAACAATCTGTTTTGAATTTAAGGAACTTGCCGCTTGGGCTTCTTGAGAAAAAGCTGAAAGCATGAGTACAGCAATAATAGCGATGACCGAAATCAATTTAAGCATCTGAGACTTTACTAACATGTATAGGTTCCTCCACTAGGCGATAAGATACAATTTTCTGAAAAATCAACTGAATTTATCTTACCATGAGGTAAACCTATTTTATTTTACAATTGTGTAACAAAAACATTACAAAAATTCTCTCGTCCATATTCTTTCTACACATTAGACTATTTGAAGTGCGGATATACAGCAAAAAACCTACTTGCTTGGATGCAAGTAGGTTTCATTCATCTCGCTTCTTCAGTTACTCTCGCAGTCAGTGGATTAAATCCAACTAAATGAGTGTTACCATCTTCAATCACTTCATATAATTCAACATTTCCATCATCGCTCATTCGCATAAACGAAATTGACCTTACTTTCCATTTGTAATAATCATAAAGTTGGTGGGCAATATATGCCTTCACTTCATCCTCTGTTAGTTGCAGCGGCTTTTCCTCAAATGAAGACGACTTCAAGGTTTTCAACTTCCATTCACCATCTGTTTTAATGATTTCAACTGTATAATTTTTCCCATTTAAATACAAATCTTCTGGCACAGCAGTCTCTAAAACGATTCGATTGTCCGTTTCAACCACTAACTCGTACTTTAATGCAAAATCCATATTTCGAAGAACAACTCCATCGCAGTGATTACAGCTATTCTTATAGATAGTCACTAGTTCACTATAAGCTGTATTTGTAGCTAACTCTTTCAAATCTGCCGCAATATCGTTTTCCTTCTGATTTGGATAATAGACATTTAGTGCTTGATTCATCAAAACACGGATTTTACGAATTAATTCATCCGTAACCATTTGAATCTCTTGATCATTATACTCACTACCCAATCTTGTCTTATGTGCTCTTTCTAAGAATGCTGCCATTTCTTGTTTCGTGATGAAATCATTTGAGCCATACTGAGTAACCGTTTTTCCTCGGGTTATATTTTCCGCATAAATCGAAGATACATATGGATAGAATCGATCGTTTACATCGGTAAAGGGAACTGGCTCACTTGATTCATTCAACTCGAATGCCTTTGCGATAATTTTGGCCATTTGTGCTCGAGTCAACTTCTCATTGGGGCGAAACGTACCATCCGGATATCCGTCAATCACATCTTTCGCTGCCATAGTTGAAATTGCTTCATAATTTGGATGTCCTGTTTGCACGTCATTAAAAGCCATCTTTTTCTCATCAAAACTCATACCGAGCAACTTGTACAAATAGTTAGCTGCTTGTGCACGAGTAATTTCATCTAACGGATACATTTTGTTGCCCAAATTTAAAGGAATACCATTGTCGTGCCCTACTATTCCACGAAGATACATGGAATACACTGGCTCATATAATTTGTTATGAATCGATAAATCACTAAAAATTGAATCTCGTACAGATGAAGATGCTGCTTCAGCATTTCCAACACCTGTTGTCACCATAGCTGCAATTGCAATACTTGCTAGCCATTTTTTCATCGTATCCCCCCTATTTATTCTTCTAACACAAATGCAGTAGTTGGTTTAAATTGTACGATTTTTGTTTGACCATTCGATATCACTTTATAACGGTCAAAATTAGATTCAGTACTTTTCCCGATATATTCAATAGAACTCACATTCCATCCAAAACTTGAACGAAGCGTATAAACAATATAATCACGTGCTTCATCAGAAGTCATTTGTACAGGGTTCTCATCAAATGAGCTAGTAGTCATCGATTTTAACTTCCAAGCACCATCTTGTTTAACCATCTCTAACCGATAATTTCCACCAGAGAAAAACAAACTTTCAGGAATTGCAGAGTCAATCACGATTCGATTATCCGTTTGAGCAACAGCCTCATACTTCAAAGCAAAATCCATATCTCTTGTAACATCTGCTCCATCACACGCATAACAACTATTCAAGTACATTCCACTCACCATGGAGAAAGCTGGTTCTGTAGAAAGATTGCTTAATTCAGTTGCGATATCACTGACTTGTTGATTTGGATGTTTTTCTTCTAAACCTTGCAGCATTAAAATACGGATTTTACGAGTTAGTTCATTCGTCACCATCATGATTTCGTAATCATTGTACTCGCTACCAAGTCTTATCTTATGTGCACGGTCCATAAATGCAGCCATTTCTTGTTTCGTGATAAACTCATTCGAACCATACTGAGTGGCCGTTTTCCCACCCGTAATATTTTTCGCATAAATCGCAGATACGTATGGATAGAATCGTTCATTTACATCTGTAAAAGGAATAGCTTCATTTGATTCTTTTAACTCAAATGCATTGGTAACAATTTTTGCCATTTGAGCACGAGTCAATTTTTCATTCGGATGGAACGTTCCATCTGGAAATCCATCTAACACTTCGTTCGCTGCCATCGTGGCTATCGCGTCATAATTAGGATGAGTTGAGGGCACATCACTAAATCCATTCTCCTCAATTAATGTCATCCCGAGCAAATTATATAAATACTGAGCTGCTTGTGCGCGGCTAATTTCCTGCAAGGGATATACTCGATCCCCTCCATTTAATGCGATACCTTCCTCATACTCCATCACTTCACGAACATACATGGTGTAAACGGATTCATACAACTTGTTATTTATCGACAGATCACTAAATACAGATTCTCGTACAGAAGTTGATGCTGCTTCTGCTGTTCCCATACTTGTTGTCACCATCGCCGCTATTGCTAAACTCGCGATCCATTTTTTCATTTGAATGACTCCTTTCCTATTAAATGCCTAAATCTTCTTGAATCATGGCGCTAGAAGGTTTGTAAAAGATTCTAAATGTCTCTCCGTTAACAGTGAATTGGTATCTGTCATATAAGCCATTTTCACTTCTTCCGTTGTAAGTTAATGAACGGACGATTCCTCCATACATGGAGCTTAGTTTAGATATTAAATACTCTTGCGTTTCATCATCTGACAACTGAAGTGGTTCCTCGTCAAAAGACTTTAGTTTCCAGTTCTTTAATTTCCAGGTACCATTTTGCTTTGTCATCTCTAACTCATAATTTCCACCTAGATCGAAAAGATTTTCCGCTACAGCGGATTCAATCACGATTCGTGTATCTGACTTTGCAAGCACATTGTACTTTAGCTCAAAATTCATATCGTTCATTACAAAAGGAACATCACAAGCGACACAACTAGCTTTATAGATATTGCCAATCATTGAGTAGGCAGGTTCAATCGTCAGTAACTTTAAATCTGATTCAATATCCGACAACTGTTGTGGTTTAGGATGTCTTGCGAGGAATCCTTGTACCATTAGAATACGGATTTTTCTAGTCAATTCGTTGGTTTTCATCTTTATTTCATTATCATTGTATTCACTGGCATTGCGGAAATTATAGCCTCTGTCCATAAATGCTGCCATTTCTTGTTTCGTGATGAACTCATTCGAACCATACTGAGTTGCCGTTTTCCCATCAGTGATGTTTTTCGCGTAAATAGCTGAGACATATGGAAAGAATCGTTCATTTACATCTGTAAATGGGATTGGCTCTGTAGATTCTTTCAATTGGAACGCATTTGCAATAATTTTCGACATCTGTGCACGTGTTAATTTTTCACTTGGATGGAACGATCCATCAGGATATCCATCCACCACATGGTTTGATGCTAATGTTGATATTGCTTCATAATTAGGATGATTCGCTGACACATCCGTAAAAGCAGTTTTTCCTTCTAATGTAAGACCCAATAAATTATATAAAAACTGTGCAGCTTGCGCTCTGCTAATTTCCTGCAAAGGATATACTCTGTCTCCACCATTTAATGCGAGCCCTTCCTCAAACTCCATTACTTCACGCACATACATCGTATAAACGGATTCATATAACTTGTTATTTATCGATAAATCACTAAATACAGATTCTCGAACGGAAGCTGATGCTGCTTCTGCTGTTCCAATACTAGTCGTCACCATCGTCGCTATTGCTAAACTTGCTAACCATTTTTTCATTCCATCCATCCTTTCTTTTTATCTTGATGCCGCCTCTGTCGCGATAAACATACCTACCTTATGATTCTGTTTCCATATTGCTGGCCAATACGAAGTTGGAACCGGTCTATCTCCCACAAAAGGAGATATTTCAATCGTTAATGCTGGTCGCTTTTTCTCTTGAATAAACCAATCAGCAGAGGATCCAGACCCGATTAAATACATCGGATCCAACACACGATAGCCTGTTAAACGAGATACTTTCCCTGCTAAACCAACATCTCTGTTTAAATCCGAACCTTTTTGCCAATTAAACCAGTAAATCACTTGTCCAGACGTATGATAGGACATATTAGATAAGAAATCTCTACTATTGATAAAATCTCGAAGCGCTTGTGATTCTGGTTCTGAAAATGCTTTAGGGCCTTTGTATAAATGATAGGCAGGTTTTTTGGCAGACACATTCAATGCGCTCCACTCGGAGTCAAAGTTATTATTTAAATCAACTCCTCGAACGTTCGACTTCCATCTTGCAAAATTAGTGCTTCCACCATTAATCTTACGAGCAAGTTCACCGTTTTTAACAGCCTTCATCCCGCCTTGAACAAGCGTAACGCCATCAGGATTCATCATCGGAACAAACCATATGGCCACTTTATCCAATACTTCTCTAGGTTTGTAACCCGCCCAAGATGCATTATTTCGATAATGAATACTATACGAATCCATCATCTCTAATAGAACATTTGTCGTCATATGCTCACGCGCATGAAGGGCTGCATCGAACAATACCTCTTTCTTCCCTTTTCCGATTTTTAAGGCATATATAGCGCGACCTTCCAAAGACAATCCAATTTGTTTCAGCTCCGTAAACTCAGGATACATCGCATGAATTACTTGTGTGTAAAAACTCATTTCACTATGCGAAACAGTTTGAGCTCCTTGGAATAAATCCTTGGAGTAAAGTAAGTTAAATGGAACCTTCGCTTCCCGTCCGATAAAATTGACGATCGCGTATTCTCCATCGATTCCATTTATCGCTACAGGGTAACTACGAGGATATGTACCTAAACGTTCACCTTCTGGACTAAATACAGGTAAATGATTTTCTGCCAAAAGAGTAGTCGGTATTACAGCTTTCCGAGGTGCGGAAGCGTTCACTTCTAAAGAAGTAGGCATAGTTCCTTCAATTGGAACATACACAAGTTGATTTCCAACATGAATGATATGATACTCATCCGTTTGTCCATCCCGTTTCCAAGCAACTCCAGGAAATATATTCCCTTTCTCCAGTAGTTTGCCGTTTTTTAAGATATAATAAGGAACACTAGCAGCATATACTTCAAACTTTTTAACCGTTTCCGGAAACAAAACATGAGATTCTTTCGTCTTCACGTATCCTTGGATTTCACCGTTACTCACCTCAAAATAGTTGGGCGATGTGTGAAGAATAGTCCAATTTGATTTTTGACTAGTGACTGTAAGAATTGTCGAAGTAGAATCTGGAGAAACAAAAATAGAAATACCTTTCTCAATTTCCACAACAAATTGTTCTTCTGCTTTCACCGGAGAAATAAATAAAATCTTACAAAAACAAACAATTAATGCGGAATACCATATTTTTCTACACATTCCACCATTCTCCTCTCTTCTTAATAGTATACATAAAAAAAGAATAGTCTGAATATGAAGCGAATAGACTAATCCCCTTATATTCGCTAGTTCATTTGAATGAGTTTAAAAAATGCTTTTCCAATCATACGATTAGAAAAGCATTTGAAATAATTAATTGACTTTTTTATATGCTTGCCAAGGTAGGTAGGAGTTTTTTGGAAGTTTTCCAAAAACAAAACTTGCAAAAGGCACAAATCGGTGGAATGACCAGATGATGAGATAGCATAATAAGAGCGTGAAAATATACTGAATCATAATCGTTAAGTGAAATGATCCTGGAGTGCCTCGAGTTGGTATCCACTCCATGACATAATACAAAACAAGTGGATGGAGTAAATAGAAACCAAAAGAATAATAGGCAATAGACTTAATCATGGAGGTCATATTGGTAGAAAGAGTCAAAACAAGTTTTTCGGAAAGCAAGTAGACGAAATAACTTCCTCCTATAATAAATGTCATCGTAATAAGACGGTACAATTCAATTGGAATACTAAGAGTCGCTATATACATATTTTGGTACCGAATGAAGACAGTAGCTATTCCAGCGATAGCAAAAATAATTCCCCATATACTGATCTTTTTGTTCGATACCTTCAATTGCTGTTCTTGAATTGTAAGACCTATCCAACCTCCGACTAAAAACGAACCAAAGGATTCTAAAAAGAACGGAATATCAATAAGACGAAATGTATAATCAAGCAAGAAAAAAACAAATTCAATGAATATACCGATAAGAGCTAAATATTTTTTGACCGAAGGTAACCATTTTACAATGCTCATAACTAAAGGAAACACAAGATAAAATTGTACAACAATAAAGATAAAATATAATTGATAATGACTTTGTCCGGTAACAATTCTATTTAAAACATCTGATGAATTCCATTCTCTCGTTTGTAAATAAACTGCATGGATCTCATAAACAAGCGACCAAACAACAAATGGAATTAATATGTATACAACACGCTTTTTCCAATAAGTAAGTAACGGCGGCATATCAAACTTTCGATCTTGATAATTATAAAAGAAAACAATTCCAACAAGCATGATAAAAATACCAGACTCTACACGCGTTATATTATTAATAAAATGATAAAAACGAGATTGGAACGTGTTTACATCAAACAAATGTCGATACTGCGCAGTCGTATGAATCAATACTACCATCATCATCGCCGACAACCGCAAATAATAGATCGATTTTATCTCTTGTTTGATCATTCGAAACACCTCCTATAAAAAGTGTAACATAAGAGGTTTTGAAAATCGTGAAACAACAAGAGAAAAGACCTCCTCATAAGCGAAAATCCAATCAAATTATAGACAATATCTGAATTGTTTTGAACACTAGCACCTGTAAAATTTTTCATGCTTTAAATTATAGACATATCTCACATTTAATGTAGAACCGTAAAAATTAATATAAACAAAAAAACTCTGTGAGAATTTTCTCACAGAGTTTTAAAAATAAAATTATTTAGCTACAGAGATTGAACCTGTAGTTTTAAGTGTATTTGCAGGTGTACCAGCATCAGTAACATCATTCGTATTTAGTACGTTAACAGTCACTGTGTCACTTAAGTTGTTTACAACAGTAGTAGCATCCAATGTAATAATGTACTTAGAATTGTCTGCTCCAGCTGCTACAGTAGTAACTGTTGCTTTTGAACCATTGATATAAACTTCGAAGTTATCATTATCTGTAAGTGAAGCAGCAGTCATTAATTCAGAGAAGTTTAATGCAATTGTATCAGCAGCAGTTAAAGTTGCAGAAGTAATTGTCGGTTCTACATTTTCATCAAAGATAACTTGCTCTGTATGAGCATCCATTACTACTACATTAACGCCTGTAACATTATTAACTGTGAAGTTTCTAAGTCCATCAGTTGTAATAGCTCCATCTTTTAAAGTTAATGTAACTGTTTGTTGGTCACCGTCAAAAATAGCACTGCTAAATACTGACTGCCCTTCAACTTTGTAGTTATTAACGTTTAATGCAGTAGCAGCTGTTACAAGATCACTGAAGTTGACAGTAAACTTATTAACATCTCCAATTGTAAATTGAGTAATAACACTGTTCACTGTAGGTTTAGCTGTATTAGCAACTGTACCTAGAGCAAAACTAACTGATTTACTAGCACTTGCATTAGTTGATGCATCTGTAGCATAACCAGCAGGAAGAGTTACTGTGTAGTTACCCGCAGTATTACCAGTTAAATTAACTCTAACTGATTCATTAATACCGTCTCCATTAGCATCATACAAGCTTGTAGCTCCAAGATTAGCAACATTTTGTGTAACTGAGTTAGCGTCTGTGTAAGTTCCAGATACAACGCCTGCAGTAGAAGCAACAGCTTCGTTATTTCTAACAACAAGGTATTGTACGCCAGCAATTGTTTGAACTGAGTGTTTAACATACGTAGGTGCAGTAGTATCAGCTGTAAATTGAGCTAATGTAGAGTAAGCTAAACCAGCATTTCCACTTGGATCTGTATATCCAGCAGTTACTGAAACTGTTTGTACACCAGTTACAGGAGTGGTTAAAGTTACGTTATATTTAGTAGGATCTGTCAAATCTTGTGTAACCGTTGCAGCTCCACCACCAGTTACTGTTACAACAGGAACCGCTGAAAGTGCTTCAGAGAATTTCACAGATAGATTTGAAGTTCCAGAAGTAGTAACACCGGTAACTGTAGGAGCAACTGTATCTGTTTTAGACTTAACTACGTTAACTGTCACAGGGTTTGGAGTGATTAGGTTATTTCCCTTATCATAAGCACCAACCATCGTAACAGTATATGAACCCTCAGGTGCTGCTGATAAATCAACAGCTACTGATTTTCCATCTGTTGATAATGAACCAATAGCTATATTACTATTAGAAACAGTTACAGTCCCTAAGTTAGCCATTGGCTCACTAAAATGAATAACAGAATGCTGATAATCTGAGTAAGTTGTGCTAGTGATAACAGGACGAGTTGTATCTTCATATGTGAAAACTTGTGTAAACTTTTCAGTTTTAACCGAAGTATCCTCAGCAGTTGCGACAGGATTAACTACAAATATAACATCTGTTACTTCAACATCAATTTTTTCAATTTGTTAATTTAGCATTTTCTAGATTAGTAGATGAATACCTTAATGTTTAGAAAAACGAAATACAATATATTAACTATTTCAATTTATCATCTATTTCAGATGTATCTATATTTTCTCCAAACCAATCTTTAAGCTTATCTTTTGCATGTTTTTTTATGTCTTCATCAATATACATAGCTACTTGAAACAATGCCGCAGTTATCATACCTAAATCATCAACAAAACCTACTCCCAAAGTGACATCTGGAATTATATCAATAGGGAATATAAAATAACCTAATGCCCCTGCTATAGTAGCTTTAGCTCTCAAAGGAATATCAGGTTTCTGCAATGTGAAATAAAGTATTAGTACAGCATATATAACATTGGAACCTGCCTTTTTTGCGAATATTTGAACTTTATTCCAAGATCCTTCATTTGAGTAATATTTTTCATGTTCTTGCATTCTTGGTTCCTCAATAGTCTTCGTAACTAATTCTATTTCTTCAAGTTTGATTCATCTGGGTTTATCTGTTCATCACATACTTCAAAAACATCTTGTTTTTTCTTTCTGAATTTTTCAAACATAGAATATCCTCCTTAATGTTCCACTAAAAAATAGAATTACATATTGATAATATAATAGTTCGACTATATAAATACTTTATATAAAAGATGATTTTCTAATAATCAAAATAATCACAAACCTTAAAACAAGAATATTATGTATAAAAAAATCCCTGTAGAATTTCTACAGGGATTTTAATACTATTACAAAATAGTATAAATTAACCAGGAATACCTCTTGTTGGTATTATTTAGTTACAGTTACAGAAGTGAATGTTGGATGCGCATTACCATTAGCATCTTCAACATCGAAATCTACAGTTGGTTTAAGCGTAATTGTAGAGTTATATTCTGTAGCATTTAATGCATCAGCTAAAGTTAATGTAAATGTTCTAGCATCAGTTGATGCTTCAGTAACTCCAGTTTCAGCTACTCCATTAACGAATACTTCAAAATCAGCTTCAGCAAGTGCTTCTTGAATGCTAAGAACATTCATATCTTCATTGAATTTTAAAGTAATAACATTGTTAGCAGTTAATACAGCTGAAGATAAAGCAGGAGCTGTGTTTTCAGTGAAAGTCTCAATACGTGTAACAGTATTCATAAGATTTCCAGCAGTATCTTTAATGTTTTTAATGACAACTTGATAGTCACCGTTTAACTTAATAGCACCTGCTTTTAATGTTAAACGAACTGTCGTTTTGTCACCATAGAATACAGCAGAATCGAATACTTGTTTTCCTTCAACTGTATAGTTAGCTAGATTTAATGCAGTTTCGTTTGAAACATCTTCGCTAAATGTAACTTCAACTGTATCGTTATCGATAGATTGAACGTCAACTCCTGCGATACCAGGTTTAGTAGTATCTGTAGAAGTAAGGTCACCTAAAGTAACTTTTACAGTAGTTGCAGCGTTATCGTTAGTGTTTTGAGATGTATCAGTAACTAAACCAGAAGGTAAAGAAATTGAGTAAACTCCAGATTTAAGTGCATTTCCTAAACCATCGAAATCCTCTGTATTGATAAGTACTGATTCATCAACGCCATTTTCATCTAAATCAACAGCTGCTAGAGAAGAAGCTGCAATTGTACCAGTTTTGTAAACTCCATCTTGTACATAAGAGAAATTAACTGTTTGCGCATTTAATGTTACTTCCTCAGTGAAAGTTACAGCTATATAACGAACACCTGATAATGTTTTTACTGAAGTTGAAGCTACAGTAGGATTAGTAGTATCTGCAGCAAAGTTTACTAATTTGCTGTAAGGATTACCAGCGTTAGCAGAAGGATCTTCATAAGAATCAATTGCAATAGCATGTGGACCAGCTGATAGTGGTGCACCTAAGTCAACAATAAATTCTGTTCCAGCGTCATTCATAGTAGCATTTGCACTGTTTACTGTTACAGGTGTACCAGAAGCGTCTACATCATAAGTGAAGTAAGTTCCAGTAGTATCAAGTGCTTCAGAGAATACTACTTTAAATTTGTTAGTATCCAAAGAAGTAACACTTGTTACTGTTGGAAGAACTGAATCTACTTCAGTTTTTGTAATATTAACAACAGCTGGGTTAGGAGAAATTAAATTTCCACCAAGATCTTTTAATCCCACGATTGATAATGAGTATGCTAATCCTTTAGTGAAACCAGCAGTATTTACTGTGAAAGATTTTTTGTCAGCTGATAAAGTATAAAGAGTAGTATCAGTGATATCTGCTCCATTAGCATCTGTTACAGTGATGTAATCTGCTAGTTCTGTTCCATCTAAAACGTCAACAGCTTCTGATAATGTAACTTTAGCAGTTGCATTAGTTGGGTATGAAACTCCAGTTACAGTTGGACGAATTGTATCTTCAAAAGAAAATACTTGTGTATATTTAGCTGTTTCAACTGAAGCATCAGCAGCAGTTTGAATTGGCTCTACTACAAATACAGAATTAGTTACTTCAACATCGCTTGCATTAGCAAACTTCAAAGTAACGGATTTTTTGTCGCTATTTAATGTTGCTGAAGTTGGAGATACAGCACCAATTTTGTAGTTTCCTACAGTTTCAGCATCAGTTTTATCAAGTAATACGCTAAAGTCTACAACTACTTCAGTTGCGTTAATCGCACTTACTGAAACAACTTCAGGAGTTGCTGGAGTCATAGTCTCCGCTTTGTAAACAAAGATTGCATACTCTCCACGAGTGATTGGATCGTTAGTTCCGAATTGAGTAGCTGATTTACCTTGAGTGATTCCAGCTTCTACTAATCCAGCAACTGCTTCTTTATAACGATCAGCAACGTCAGTGAATTTCAATTCAGAAACATCACCTTCTAAGTTATAAGCTGCAGCACGTGCCATAATTAAAGCAACTTCACCACGAGTGATTGGATCGTTAAATCCAAAGTTAGTAGCAGTTTTACCATTAATGATACCTGCTTCTTTTAACGTGTTGATGAATAGAGCTCCACGAGTAGGAACGTCAGAGAAACCAGATGGAGCAGCGTTTTCGTCTTCAACGATTCCTAAAGCTTTTGCAAGGATGATTGCTGCATCCCCACGTTTGATGTCCATTTGAACGCCAAATTGAGTTTCTGTATATCCTTGTGAGATATTGTTTTCTACTAAGTAGTCTACTGCCACTTTGTAGTTTGCAGAAACATCCGTGAATGCTGCTGTGTTAGAGTTTGCAGACGCTACTGGAGCGATTGCTGATGCTACTAATGTAGCTGTCGCTGCAGTTGCAACGAACTTTTTGTACGACTTTGGTTGATAAGCCATGTGTAGTATTCCTCCTGTTTTTTCGTTCTTCTGTGATTTGGTTGGATTCTCCAACATTATTACACAGTTTAAATTGTAACAACAATTCTCACTATATGCTACTATTCTTTGACAATATTCACGAGAATATTAAATTCCGTTTACATTTCTAGAATGGTAGAACAGTAAAAAGTTGCCACTCTTTAAACTTCTATTCTATTTTAGCAAATAAATAATGAATATCAACTAATATCTGTATATTTCACGTATATTTTTAGAAAATTACCAAAATAGGCCAATCGGTCGCACACCGATTGGCCTATTTTCTGAAGTTTTATAGTTTAATAGTCGGTGTCCATCGGTTCATAAATGCAAGAAGCATTGCTAAATAGATAGACACTGCTGGAGCAGTAAAGACATGTCCAGCTGTATATGCTATTCCTAATCCTAGTAATAATGCTACACCATATAACATATATTCGTATGTGAAATATTCTTTCAGATTTTTAACGAATTTTACAATTATGCGGACTGCATAATAGAAAAAAGGTGTCATTAAATAGATGAAACCTAGCCATCCAAATGAGTAAAACAAATCGTAAAAATCCATTTCTATCATTTTCAGATCTTTTCCAAGTTCTTTCTCATCGTAATTACCAGCAAATCCCATACCGAATATCTTTTGTGTAGTTGGTGCTTGATTGAAGTCTTGAGCAAATTCTTTTACGTATTTCTCTCTTGAACTAAAGACCAGATTTTGAAATTCTTCTTCTGTAATAACCGGTTCTTCATCTTCAGGTTCTACTTCACCTGGTGCGTCTTCTCCACCAAAATCAATGTTTAATAAGTCAAGGTGCGCATACATGTTACTAAAAACAGGTGTGAAAGGTGTAGCAACAGCAAGTAAAACTATAAGAGAAACAGAAACGACGAAATTAGATTTCACTTTTTTTGTTGCTTCTTTTTTCCAAAACCAAATAATCAGGCTACCGATTGCAACTGAAAGTAACACGACAAGAATTCCACCATACCCCACCTTTGTTCCAAGTGCTAGCATTCCCATTGAAAGCATGACAAACGGAATCCAAAACCATGGTTTTTTCGCATTGGCAGTCCGTTCAATTGCATACAAAGCGACGATTGGAAGCACCATTGCCATGATTGCTCCGATTTCGTTTCCTGCAAAGAACCATCCAGAAAATCCTTTTTTGTAGGATGCATAGTTCGCTAGGCTTGTACCCGTTATTTGAGCCAAAATAAAGACAAGTCCAATGATAACTCCTGAGTAGAATAAATAAGAAGTTGTCTTTTTTTCTACATCTACTTTTAATCGAGTTAACTCCTCATAAACAAGTAAGAACCCTAGGAAAACAACGTGGAAATAGACCACTTTATTGAAAAACTTTAGTTCGTCAAATAAATAGTACGGATCTTTAGTGGAAGTATTTAGATAGATATTGATGACGATCATGATAGCAAGCCCTATTAAATAGACGACAAAGAGTTTTGCTTGTTTCGATTTCATCGCAAATAGTAAGAGGAGAACTCCCATAAGCACCATAAATGCTACACGGATTATTACACCAAATGTAACATCAATTTCTAACACGTAAATGGAGAATGTTGTTAACACATCGATTACCGGTTGAACGATAATGAATGCAAGTATATATAGAAGATATTTTTTTTGAAGTAATGTTTGTATCATTTTAAAATCCTTTTCATCCCTGCTCAATTGAAGAAAAAATTTGAGCTAATTTTGGTTGTACTGCTTTTTGTTCATACGTTTGCGCCGTAAGGTACGCTTGTTCCGCAATTTTTTCTCGTTCTAACCTAGAAAGAGATAACACATGCACTAGTTTTACATATAAATCGTTCGCATTGCTTGGTTCAAATAACCACCCATTTTTTCCGTCTACTGTATAATCCAGCAACCCAGCCATCGCACTTCCAATAATAGGTGTGCGACAAGCCATTGACTCTAGTCCAACTAGACCTAAGCTCTCGCCTTCTCGTATGGTTGGAAAGACGAATACTTCAATGACATTGTAGATTTTCGCTAAGTCTTGTTGTTTCATCAATGGAAAATGAATAAGATGGTTTTGAAGGTTTTGATCAAGAACGCTTTGTTTGAAAGCGTCCTCTTCTTTTCCAGAACCCACCACAATAAAACGAACATCAGAATCTCTATTCTCCTGAATGTATTGGGCGGCCGCTTCTACAAAGAATTGCCATCCTTTACCTACGTCTAACCGATTTACTAATCCTACGTAGCGAAAACTTGGATCTAGTCCTAAGTCAGAACACAATGAGTCACGATTTTCGTGTTGCGGGTAAAATACCGTTTCATTCACTCCACCAGAAGGGAATACCTCGATTGGAGTTGTAACACCGTATTTTTTTCGAACAAGCTTCTTATAATAATTTGATGGTGTAATAATTGTGGTTGATATTTCGAGCAATCGCTTAACATATGGCTGAAACTTTTCCTGCGATTGTACTTCAGGAACAACATCACTACCATGCACATTAGTCACAATTTTTACAGAAGGTTTCATTTTTTTTAGCAATAAAAGTGGGAATGCGTTATGTGCAGCATAATGGACATACAAAACATCAATGTCAGTCCGTAAGCCGTTTTTCACAATGGAGGCATAGTATTTCGCATATCCAAGTAACTTTGCCACTTTCCCCATTTTTTTCTGAAGCACTACTTTTTCCACATTAAAGCCAGCATCTAGCAAAATATTCTCTGTATTTCGCACAAATACACCGTAGCTCGGAAATGCTTTTGATGGGTACATATTTGCTACTAACAAAATCTTCATGAATACTTCTCCACTTGCTTTTTCATATAGGCAAGTAAATCATCCCGAAGTTCAGGACGCTTCAACGCAAATTCAATAGTTGTTTCCACAAAACCTAGTTTTTCTCCCACGTCGTATCGGCTTCCTTCAAATGCATACGCATAAACCGACTGCTCTCCGTTTAACTTTTCAATCGCATCTGTTAATTGTATTTCGCCACCTGCACCAATTTCCTTTTCTTCTAAAAATGAAAAGATTTCAGGAGTGAAGACGTAGCGACCGATGATTGCCATGTTCGATGGAGCAGTCCCAGCAGCTGGTTTTTCCACAAACTTTTTCACATCATACAGTGGTCCTTCCTTACTTTCAGGATCAATAACCCCATACCGATGCGTTTCATCTTCTGGTACTTCCATCACTCCAATGACGGATGATTGCGTTTTTTCGTATTGGTCAATTAATTGTTTTAAGCATGGTGTTTCGGCTTGAACTATGTCATCTCCGAGAAGAACAGCAAAGGGTTCATCACCAATGAATTTGCGCGCTGTCCATACGGCATGTCCAAGGCCAAGGGGTGCTTTTTGACGGATGTAGTGTATTTCCACTTTACCCGACTCTTGCACTTCCTCTAGCAATTCCATTTTGTTTTTATCTTTTAACGTCGTTTCAAGCAACGTGTTTGTATCAAAGTGATCCTCTATTGCACGCTTGTCTTTCCCAGTGACAATAATAATATCTTCTATACCAGAAGCAATCGCTTCCTCGACGATATACTGAATGGTCGGTTTATCAACAATTGGCAACATTTCTTTTGGCATTGCCTTTGTTGCAGGAAGGAATCGAGTGCCTAGCCCTGCGGCTGGGATAATGGCTTTACGGACTTTCTTCATATTAATAGTCCCCTCCATTTTTCGAGTCTCCTAAAACGTACACATCAAATCCTGCTTCTTCCCACTTCGAACGATCTAAACAATTTTTCGTATCGATGACTACTCTTGTCGCCATTTCTTTTCCTACTTGTTCCGGATCTAGTGCTCGGAATGCTTGATGATCCGTTAAAATGAGTAACCCATTTGCGTCTTTTAATGCTTCTTGTTGATTTTGCGTTTGTTCGTCTAAATTATTGAGTTTAATATGCGGGTCAAACGCAGTTAAATTAACTTTCCGTCCGCGCAATTGCTTCACGACATCAACTGAAGGACTTTCACGCATGTCATCGATGTTCCCTTTAAAAGCTAGTCCAAATACAGCGACTTTCGGTGCATCAATTCCTTTTGCTCGAAGTAGGTCGACCGTCATTTGAGCCGTATATGATGGCATGCCGTCATTTGTTTGACGAGCAAGGTGAATGATTTTCGCTTGTTCTGGATCAAGCTCGACTAAAAACCATGGATCGACGGCGATACAGTGCCCACCAACGCCTGGTCCAGGCATATGAATATTCACGCGTGGATGGAAGTTCGCAAGCCTGATTGCCTCCCAAATATTTACGCCAAGTGTTTTTGCAATTTTTGCAAGCTCGTTGGCAAATGCGATATTCACGTCACGATAGGTGTTTTCCATCACTTTAACAAGTTCAGCTGTTGTCGCATCTGTTTCATGCATTTTCCCCACAACAAAGGATTCGTATAATTCCGTTGTCATTTTAGCGGATGCCGAATTTATACCACCGATGATACGATCGTTTGACACTAGTTCTTCAAATACTCGTCCTGGAATCACACGCTCAGGTGAATGAGAAACAAATAATTCCGTGCCGATTTCTAATCCCGCTTGAATAAGCTCTGGCATCATAACGTCTTCCACTGTACGTGGTGGAACAGTCGATTCCAATACGACTAAATTGCCTTTTTCTAAAAATGGTACGACTGATGCTGTAGCGGTACGAACATATTCTAGATTAGCTGTCTTGTCTTCTTTAATTGGAGAAGGCACAGCAATGATAAAGACATCTGCTTTAACAGGTGAAGTCGATACAGTGAGATTACCTGAATCGATGGCATCATTTAATCGTTCTTGTAAACCATTTTCTTCAATATGTAATTGTTTCGCTGCAATCATGTCGACTGCTTTACTATTTACGTCCATCCCGTGGACTTTGTGTCCGTGGTTGGCAAACATCACCGCTGTAGGAAGTCCAATGTATCCAAGACCTACAACACAAATTGACTTTTTCATGTTGGTGCTCCTTCTCATTTTTTATCGGTTAAAATTTTGAATAAAAAGATGGGTAAATTCATTTGTCGTTTGATTCGACTTGGATTGCTCATTAATCGGTACAACCATTCCAATCCAAATTTTCTAAAAATCGCTGGCGCTCTCTTAACGGTTCCTGAGAACACATCAAAGCTTCCACCGACTCCTTGAAATACTTTGACGTTAGGTAAGTTTGCTAAGTTCCGTTTTATGAAAAGTTCCTGCTTCGGACTTCCCAGTGCAACAAACAAGATTCGAGCTCCTGAAGTATGTATTCGTTCGACAAGTTTCTCTTCATCATGCACATATCCATTGTCGTATCCTGCGACTTGTAAATTGGGTCGATCTTTTTTAATAGAAGAAATTGCTTTTGTAACCACTTCTTCTTTTGCGCCATAAAAATAGACAGGAAGCCCTTTTTCAGCAGCAAAATCAAGTAATCTCGCCATCATATCGACACCGGTAACGCGGGAACGAATAGTTCCATTTTTCAACTTGGAGGCAAGCAACACGCCAACTCCATCTGGAATTTGGAAGGTCGATTCATTGATTAATGTTTTCAATTCATCATTCTTTTGTGCTGCAATTATTTTTTCTGGATTTACCGCGATAATGGTCGATTGCTCACCAGTGGCTATACGCTTGTCCAACTGCTCTATAATTCCCTCATATGTATACGAAGAAACCTTAATATTTAAGTACGTTTCCATTCATTTCTACCTACCATTCATGCGCATTCAATTTACATAGTATAGCAGATTCTGCGGTTAGTTGCACAGACGTACGGACAAGTGATAAAATTTGGTCATATGTCAATAGGAGGAACACATTTTGAAAATCGTACTTTCAGGCTTTTATGGCCTTGGCAATACAGGTGATGAAGCAATTTTAAAAGCAATTGTCGACAATTTACGTGTCGAATTAGATAACCCAGATATTACCGTCTTTTCATTATCGCCAGAAAATACCGCAAAAGAACACAACGTTAAATCCATTTACCGTGGTTGGAGACATCAAAACAAAGAAAAAGTACAAGCACTTCGTGAAGCAGATTTACTCGTTTCTGGTGGTGGCGGATTACTTCAAGATACGTACCCCACGAAATTCTTGTTTGGTCCACTTCCATATTACTTACTCATCGTTTTCCTCGCAAAACTATGCGGGGCAAAAGTGATGTTTTTCTCCCAAGGAATCGGACCTGTTACATCTACGTGGGGCAAAATCTTGATGAAGGTTTTTGCGAACATGGCGGACTTTGTCACAGTTCGGGATAGCTACTCGAAAGAGTATTTACATTCTTTAGGTGTAAAGCGTCCGGAAACGGTTGTAACAGCTGATATCGTCTTTGCTTTTCAAGCGGACCAAGATGACATAGCGTATGAATCCCTTGCATTAACTGGCAATGAAAAAATTGTTGCTGTTACCGTTCGACCTTGGTTCGATCATCCAGATTATATCGAAAAAATGGCACACGTATTAGATGCATTAATCGAAGAACGAGGAGTACTTCCTGTTTTCGTTCCAATGGAAGGAAAATACGATGTTCCTGCTTCGAATGACGTGTTATCCCTCATGAAACATGCGGACAAAACGAGAATGTTGGGTTCGGACTACACGCCGAATCAATTTTTGAATTTCATCCAACATGCTGACTTGACGATTGGCCTAAGACTCCACGCCCTTATCTTCTCTGCACTCAGTAATGTGCCGCATTTAGGATTTAGCTATGATAAAAAAGTAGAAAGTTTCTTGAAACGATCTGGAATGTGGGACTACTCCTTCCGATTAGGCGAAATTGATGAACAAAAGCTTTTACAGAATGCATTATATTTACTTGATAATAAAGATACCGCACAACAAACGATGGAACCGAACGTCGAAGCACTTCGTCAAGAAGCAAGACGTAACGTAACATTATTGAAAGAAAAATTCGGAAAGTAAAGGTATTGAATAATGAAAATACTATTAGTTACTTCTTATGATTACCCTCATTTAGGTGGATTATCCACACATATGACAACGCTCAAAGCTGGTCTAGAAAATCGCGGTCATCAAGTGGACACGTTGTCTTTCTCAGATGTTCCAAAATGGAAACGCGATTTTATCGCAAGAGGCCCTTCCTTCTTATTAAATAAGGTCTCATTAGGCGCAGGATATGTTTGGACGCTTGAACGTAGACAAGGTTTTTTAACAGACATGTTAAAACAAGCGAAATACAAACAGTATGATGTGATAAATGCCCAAGATGTTTTCGCGACTCGAGCTTCCTTAGAAGCGGGACTTCCTACAGTTACAACGGTACATGGTTATTTAACGTATGAAGGAATTTCGAAAGGTTCCGTTGCTGAAAACTCCAAACACGCGGATCACTTAATGGCAGTCGAACGAGTAGGCTACACCGCCACACGTGAAGTCATTACTGTGGATACACGCATTAAGGATTACGTGAAGAAAGAAACAGGCGTTAATGGAACAATGATTAAAAACTTTATCGACGTCGAGTCATTCCGACCGAACGTCGAAAAACGTAATGAGTTCCGTCAAAAATACGGATTTGGTCTGGACGAGAAAATTTTCTTTGTTCCACGACGTCTCACACGTAAAAACGGCGTTATTTATCCAGTATTGGCATTTCCTCCTGTTTTAGAGAAGTTTCCAAATTCACGAATTGTGTTTGCTGGGACGGGAGAAATGTTTGACGAAATAAAAGCTAAAGCTACGGAACTTGGGGTTAAAGATCACATTACGATGTTAGGTGCAATCGATCACAAAGATATGCTGGATTATTACGCACTTAGTGATGTGATTTTAGTTCCTTCTATATATAGTGCAGGCGTAGAGGAAGCAACATCCATTTCTGCATTGGAAGCAATGGGTGCTGGTGTACCATTAATCGCATGTGCAGTAGGTGGGTTAAAAGAAATCGTCTCTCACGAGAACGATGGGTTACTTGTAGAGGAACGTAACATTGACGCATTGAGCGATGCGATGATTCGACTTCTCCAGAATAATGAGGAAGGTTCTTCATTAGCCAAAGCAGCTCGAGCAAAAATCGAGGCGGAATATTCTCATTTTGCCGCAGCAGAAAAGTATGAGTCGATTTACAAGAAAGCGTTAGGGATTTCACATGAGTAGTTTAAAAAAAGCCGCAATTTGGACGACCGGACTGGCACTTCTTTTGAAGTTGTCCGGTTTTTTACGTGAAGCGATTGTCGCAAAAGAATTCGGTGCTTCTGCACAAACAGATGGCTACTTTTTAGCGTTCGGATTCATCACACTTGTCGTGGCAATGATCGCAACAGGGTTTAATAATGTGTTTTTGCCGATGTATGTGAAACGAAAGAAATCAGGAGTCGACTCTTCTGATCAAAACGCCAATGCCTTGTTGAACTGGACGATGGTCGTCTTTATCGGCATAAGTATTGTCGGATGGATTTTCGCACCGACATTTGTTCCACTCATTTACGGAAATATGAAAGACTCCATTGCACCTTATGCAATTGGAATGACACAAGTATTTTTCGCCTTTATGACGGTGATTGCGTTAACCGGGTTGCTCGACTCTTATTTACAAAGTCGACGGATTTTCGTTCCAAGTCAATTAGCGAAATTACTTGCAACTTTGATGGCAGCAGTCTTTGCACTACTCTTTAGCGACGTGTGGGGAATTTATTCTCTTGTGTACGGCTTCATTTTCGGAACGATTGTTGGAGTTGTAATTCAGCTAATTTACTTAAGGAAATCCGATTACAAATGGAAACCCGACATGCGAATGGAAAAAGATTTTCAAAAAGCATTTCTTATCCTTATCGTTCCTTCCCTCTTAAATTCGGTCGTCGGGCAAATTAATTTGTTTGTGAATAAAGCATTTGCTTCTGGAGACGGCGTGTTAGAAGGTTCTGTCACATATTTAAATAATGCCTCGCTCTTGATAAGTATTCCCAATGCGATTTATGCAACAACTCTAGCGGCTATTATTTTTACGTTAATGAGTGAACAAATCGATGATGGGAAGAAATTCCGCGATACTGTATTTCGTGGTATGGAAATATCGTTTGTGACATTGCTACCGATAACGATTGGGTTATTTTTTGTGGGAGAAGCCGCGCTATCGTTTGTGTACGAGCGTGGTAGATTTACCGATATCGATGTCGAGAGAACGTTTGTAGCATTGTTATGGTATTTACCGATTATATTATTCCAAGGTATGCAATTGATCTTATCGAAGTCGATGTATGCACGCGGAAAAACGGCAGTTGTCTTTTCCATCAGTGTCACAACAATTGCCGTCAACTTCGCGATGAACTGGTTTTTAGTGGATGAATATGGGTATCCAGCACTCGCCTTTGCAGCATCTGTGGTTAGTGTGTATTACTTTACAGTTTCGTTAATCGTTGTCTACCGCGATTTAGGATGGAATCAACTTCGTCGAGTCGGTGATATGGCGTGGCGAGTTCTTATTCCAGGAGTTGTAATGGGAGCGGTACTCTATGCAGTGAAAATGTTTTTACCCGAAGAAAATTGGTACTCATTGATCCAACTTGGGGTGCTTGTAGCGATTGGCGTTGTCGTATACGTTTGTACTTTGCGACTAATTTATCCAACAGGCTTTACGAGAATGGTCAACATGATAAAACGGTAAAAAAGAGTGATTCGCTTGGCGCGAGTCACTTTTTTGTTTGGTGAGAATTGAATGGGTTGGAAAATGGCGTATTCGGTTACGGACGATCGTGATTGGGTTGGGGATTTCGAAATCGGGTTGCATACTCTACCGAATAGGATATTGTTTTGTCGAATTGGGTTATTGTGAAGATTAGGAGAAGGCGAAATCTGATTGAATCATAATTCGTTAGCTTCCAAGTTTTTTTAAAAAATATAGTGCTACATTATTATTTAGCTGCTTAATTTATCAAGTTTACAAAAAACCGTTCATCACTCCTGAAAGTGAGATGAGTTTTCGGTATCTTATTATTAATTATTGAAATCAACTGATTGGAAGAAATTGTCTTTATAAAATTATATGTTTACAAGGAAATTAACATGTTCTTATGGTTTGTGTAAAAACTAAAAAAAGAAACGGTAACAACTTTGATATTTTAATTGCAATGATCAGTGCTCTGAATTTTAAATCCAAACTATGTAAAAAAATCCAGGATGAAATAATTGGTAGATAGGAGTGGAGAAGCGAGACATCTTAGAAATCAGGCGAGATTTTTATCGCTTTTCTGTATGTGGATGTCGTTGTACCAAGAGCGTTAGATTTTTGATGTCGAAAGATTTATAGTGGTTTCTCCTTTATGATTTCGATATCAATCATTCGTCATGTACACTCCCTGATACAAACTCACTCTAAAAGTATCCTTAGCTTGAACCGTATAATATTCTATTGTCAAATGGAAATCGAAAAAAACATCTTTTGTTAGTTGAATAGTTTAAGTACTAATTCATTACAATAGATGCCTTTTTCGGGTCGCATTTTTTCTGACACTATAATTTTGCGGTTTTATTCCAGATGATGATTAAAGGTATACAGGTGGAATTTGGATAGAAATGAGTACATCAAAACGTAATTTAAACCTATTCCAACTGTATTGTAATTGTTACAGAGACATATGATAGTAAGACTATTTTGCATCATATTTTGATAGGATTCTTTGATCCAGGAAATTTATTTTAAAAATGAGAGACCTAAAACTATTATTAAAATGAAAAACTCTAAAGAATCTATTTTTCCAGTGCTCTTGTAACGAACACTGCGAATTCTGCACGTGTAACAGGTGCAGCCGGATGGAAATTACCAGCAGATCCTTTTGTAATATTATTTGCATATAAAATATCTATATATGTTTTAGCCCACATATTTTGAGAAACATCTTTAAATGGAGCATCCGCGCTACCAGTTAAATCAAAAACTTCGACTAAAATTTTCGCCATTTCTGCACGTGTTAATTTTTCACGAGGAAAGAAGTAACCATTATTTCCAGAAAAAACACCTTGTTGTTTCATTGCATAAATTTCTTTGTAAAATGAATACGATGAAGATACGTCTTTAAATACCTCTTCAGTAGAAGGGCTTTCCACTGGATTTAGCCGGTACAACATAGCGGCAACATGGTCTCTTCGAATCGAATTAGACGGAGCAAATGTTCCATTAGGAAAACCGTTAATAATTCCTAACTCCGTAAGCTGTTGAATTGCATCATGTGCCCAAAAATTAGTTGGAACATCTACAAATTCCGGACTTTTTGCAGGAGTTTTTTCGGGCTCAGGTGATTCATCTGGAGTAGGTTCTGGTAAGAGTGGGGGTACCACTTTTTCATTGTCTACTGTATCTGTGGCAGTGGGTTCATTGACTGGTTGAGTAGGAGACGTCGTTTCACTATCCACATCTAAAGACGAAGCGTGAAGAAGACCGAATCCATATAGGATATCACGTCCTATATCACCTAAATCTGTGCTTGTTGCCGTTAAGATTTTTCGCAATTCTGTTGTACTTTTTGTTGGATAAGCTTGTTTTAATAACGCAGCGTACCCAGCTACATACGGAGCAGCCATAGAAGTTCCGCTCATTCGAGCGTATTGATTTCCAATATACGTACTCGCAATTCCAACACCTGGAGCTGCAATTTCTAATGCAGGACCAGTAGATGAAAACGAAGCATGACGTGAATTTTGATCCACTGCACTTACTGCGATTACTTCTTCGTATTTTGCTGGATAATCCACTGTATCTCCAAACCCTGTCCCATCATTTCCCGCAGCACCTACTAACAGAATGCCAGCCGCTTCTGCTTTTTGTAAAATGGTGTGGAACGCGAACGAATCCACTTGTGTGCCAAAACTCATGTTGATTATGTCCATTTGGTGTTCAATGGACCAGTCGATCCCCGCGATAACATCGGACAAATACGATTCGCCGTCTTGATTCATCGATTTGACAGAAAATAAATCCACATTTGGCGCAATTCCAGCAACCCCAATAGAATTATGTTGTGCAGCAATAATTCCAGCGACATGCGTACCGTGTCCATTATCATCAGAAAAACTCGTTGTATAATCGACGAATGACACACCACCTGCAATATGTAAATCTTCATGTGAAGCAATTCCACTGTCGATAATAGCCACTTTCACACCATTGCCAAAAAAGTTTTCATTCCAAGCTTGTGGAATTTCTGTAAGCGTAAGTCCATATTCCATAAAATCTGCATTCACTTTGACGATTGGATCTAATTCCACTTTTTGAACGCTTGGATCACGTCGTAAATCATCGATGTAGGAAACTGGAATTTCCGCAGCAACAATTTCCTCATTCTCACTTGTCATCGTTATGTCTGCTTGTGCTTTTTGTAACGCACGAGAGCTAATAGAATCTTCAAATGTCACGATGACACGTGCTTTATCCGTTATTGTGGCATTCATCGTTTGAGGAGAGAAGAAGAAGAATGATAGGAAGAGGATAGGAATAAATAAGATAATTTTTTTCATGAAGGTATCTCCTTTCTTTTGTATTATTATCGTATGATAGTACCATTTTTATATAATCTAATTGAACTGTTTTAGATAATTAAAAAACTATTTACAAGAAAAATATAAAAAAAGATGAGACCGTAGCCTCATCTTTACCTTAGGATAATTCATTTACTCGTCTCTCAATTAGTCCGGGTAACCAATCTACTAACTGAGTAAATTGAAAGCCAGCTGATTCAGCCAGTTTATTGCTAATCAACCACGTCTTTTCGAGGTTATACGGAGAATTTTCTCCTTCTTCTTCGATGACCGCTGACTTTTCTGTCACTTCTTCGATCATCCGAACAAGCTCTCCCATCTCGACATGTCCATTTGCGTCAGCATTCACAGGACCGACGAAATCACATTCTCCTGCCCATACAAGAAATCTCCCTGCTTCTTCTTCCGAAATGAAGTCCATTGCCGCTTCTGGATGATCTAGTTTAAATGGTTGATCTGTTAAAATATGTTCGATATAAAAATCGAGTCGCTTCGTATAATCATTGTCACCTAGCACAATTGGGAAGCGAACTGCGACTACAGGAAAAGATGCTCGTTGAAAAAAGACCGCTTCTACTTGGCGCTTTCCTTCGTCATATGCAAATGCAGATTTATCATTAATTACAATTTCATACCCAACTGGTTCAAAATGTTCTTCTGTGTAGTCTCCGATGTTTTCTTTCGATGAATACACGGATTTAGAAGAAGTCACAACATACTTTTTCACATATCCTTCGAAAATCTCGACCGCCTCCATCGCGTCTTTCGATGCATAACAAATGTTGTCAAACACGACATCCCAGGGTTGTTGAAGCGATTCCTTCGACGCATGCAAATCATCTCGATCTATCACAAGGCGATTTACTCGATCTCCAAACGAATCACTCGTCACTCCACGAGTGGCAATCGTGACATCATACCCTTTTTCCAGTAACCCCTCGACCAAGCGAACCCCAAAAAATCGAGTTCCTCCCATTACAAGTGCACGTTTCATACCCATCCCCTCCAACTATTCTTGTTTTCTCCACGTCTGCAAAACAAATGCCCCAAAACTGACTAACACCGTTACGCCGCCACCAATATACACAAACAAATAGAGCGCTCTAGGAATATCAACGAAAATATTCATCGCCATTCCAAGCGTTAACAGCGTCACGCCGATAATCGCACAGTACACATGCAGCGCACTCATCCAGTTCGGCACCGGTTTAAACACACGGTAAAACACTGCCCATGCGAATAAAGACAGCCACCCCACCACCAAAATATGTGCATGAACAGGTCGCCAACTATAATCCATCGAACCCGCCATATGACTCCCTAGTACTGCACCAATCAATCCGAAAATTGCCGCCACTCGTAAAAGTAAATTACTATAATATGTATTCTTCATAACATTGCGCACCTCCTCTATCTATCATAAAATGCCGGAATCGAAAGCGCAATTTAATAGGGAACTGGGAATGTGGCAAGTCTCGCATCACACTGCGAACTATCACATATTTGTCTTTCTATTACATTTTCCCGATCAATCGCACCAACATAACCCTCTATCGCACATAAATCGCCAGAATCGCACCAAAGTGCGTCTTTAGATAGCCTCTCTCTTAACAGTATTAATACAATTCCACTACTCCTAATAATCCAGTCAGCAATCATCTAACTCCATCTCCTCACAAGCGTTGAAGATGTTCTTCCATGCGAACTATCACATATTTGTCTTTCTATTACATTTTCCCGATTTATCGCACCAACACGACCTACTATCGCACAAAATCTCAAAATATCGCACCATGAATGTGGTGTAGTACCTATTCTTTATATCGAATAAGACATAAATGATATCTCAAACTATGATGAGTGCGTTTTCGCTAATGCGAAAACGGTCCAATTTAATCTCTGCCAATCAAAGTAGTTTGGATCTCAAGATATAAAAAGCTTAATAATCCTGCAGAAATTATAAAAAAGCGGCACGAATCGCACACAATTCCGCTGTATCGCACATAAATCGCCAGAATCGCACCAAAGTGCGTCTTTAGATAGCCTCTCTTGTCACAGAATTGCTACGAATCCACTACTCCTAATAACATAACCCTAGTCAGCAATCATCTGCTAACTAGGGTACTCTCCTACATATTCCGTTGGGCGATCAATACTTCTCGCTCTTCATTTATCTTCCGCACATACCGTTCTCGTGTTGGCACTGCAATGAAATAAATTTCAATTTCACCGTTTTCTAACAGCTGTCCATTTAGGACAATCGGTAAATCCTCTTTCACAGCCCGCAGCGTAACGTACATCTCCGCAATATTGCGCTTCAAGTTAATGTTCGGTAAAAAGAACGATTGAAAATATACTCGTGAAGCGAGTGTCAATAATTCTTGAAATGAAACCCCTTCCACTTCGTAGTGCAGCAACCCTGTCTAAGACAGCACATGGTTGTTCACTTGAATCACTCTTCCTTCATCATCAAGGTGCACAAATCCTACCTGCGCATGTTGTAATCGTTCATTCACGAAGGATCATCACCCTTCACTTTCGATTGGATGTGGCGAATTGTTTCTTCAGGTTGCGATAGTTGCGGGTAATGACCAGTCGCTTCCATTATTTGAATCGATGCATCCGGAATGGTTTCGACTAAATATTCTGCTGCTTCAAGCGGAACGACACCGTCATGCTTCGTTTGTAAAATATGAACTGGCACTCGCACATGCCGTACATCTCGGCGATGGTCACAATAAAACGTAACACGCGCGAATTCCTTCGAAATTTCTTTATTCCCAGTAGTAAAATTATCGACGAGTTCTTGCTTCAAATAAGGGCGGTCTTCATTTTCCATCACGATTGGCGCTAAGTATTTCGCCCATTCGTCGAAATTGGCTTCCATTAATCCGAAAAGTTCTTGTAAATCCTTTTCTTCAAAGCCCCCAATGTAATCCGGATAATCATTCAAATAACGAGCAGATGGCCCAATTAAAATTAACTCTCGAAACAACTCGGGTCGTTTGTTCGCTGCTAAAATACCAATCATACCACTCACCGAATGCCCGACATAATGAACCGGATCGCCACCAAGTGACACAATAATTTCAATGACATCCTCCGCATAACCGTGAAGCGAACCGTACTTTTCGCTGGAATAAAAGGAGACGTCCGATTTCCCAGATCCGACATGATTAAATGTCACGACTTTGTACTCATCGACAAAAGCTGGCGTGACATTCCGCCACATACTCTGATCGCAACCGTAACCATTTGAAAAAAGAAGAACTTCCTCCCCTTTACCTTGCACTGTCATCTGATGCTTATTTTCCATCTCCCATTCCCCTTTCAAAACTCCTTCTATTTCTAAACCACTTCATGCACTATCTCAAAGCAATCATGCCATCTGCTCCAATGTGCGCTTTCACGTGATACTCCTCGACTGCAAATGTATGGCGGCGATTACCAATGTGAATTTCTGTCCCTTGATAGACGTGATTGATTTGAATTAACCCATCATGCGGCACTTGAACAATCGTTTTCACGCCAATTTCCGAACCTAGTTCATCAAATGTCGCATTTTTCCCCGCAACAATCATGCCTCCACGGCAAACATTTGCGATGCGCACTGCATTCCCTGCTTGGATATTACAATGATAAGCTCCCTGATCTGTCACAAAGATATTCCCACTACAATACAAATGGCTATTAATCGCGTACGACAACGACAAATTCGACTTTGGCTCTGGCGGGATACAATACATTTCGTATAACTCGCGCACTTCATCGACTAGTGGGGAATAATCATTCGTATTCGTTTGCGTCGATAACACGAGAATGTGTTGATTTAATTTATCGGCCATATCGGTCCATTCACGATCCAGAACCGCGTGATTTTCACGCACTTTTTGAATGAGCATATGGACCTTTTCTTTTAATAAAGGAAATTTCTTTTCCATTAATAAGCGAATCAAATGATGCAACTGATGTACTTGCAATTCTTCTTTCGTCTGGTTATTCACTTCCATAATTTGACGAATTGCCGTTCGCATTTGTTCAAATTGAGGTACAATACCGCGTAGCATCAACACTAATTCATTAATGATGATATTTGCTTTCCCGACATTAATGGACGTCGAAAAGACATTCTTACGAACAAGCACTGACTGAGCGGACGTAATTTCCGCTTTCGTACAGTTTCCATCAATCGTAATTCGGCCAGCAGCTTCCACCACCATAGAATCGTCGATATCTCCTTTTATGACAACATCCCCTTGGAATCGTATGTTTCCCGATTCAATCGTGACGTCACCGTGGTGAATTAATTCTTTGACGATGTCCACTTTAACAAGACGGCCGCGCGTTTCAATCAGTGGTCTTCCAGATGTGACCGCGATAATACGCGCTTCCTTTTGTGCAACATGATTCGTCAGTCGTAAATCCACTTCTTGCACCACTGGCGGAAGGATGACGTTTCCAAACACATCTTTTCCTGGCTTTCCGTTTGTCGCTGGTATAATTTGCGCGAGAACATCCCCTTCTTCCACTGTAAGAATGGCGTTTTTCTCTCGGAAATCAACCCGTGCACGTTGATCACGAACGGATTGAAATACATCGTTGTCATACAAAATTTCTAAGTATCCATCTCGACCTTTCACAGGTGGAGTTCCTTTCGCAATCGCCACACGTCCACCTTCTAAGGAATTGACAGCAGAAGCAATCGCTGCATAGTCCACACCGACCATGTTCATGATTTTCACTTTTTCCATTACTTCTTCCATCTTCAAATCAAACATCGGAAGCACTTCTTCCTCTGCTTCCACCACGACGGAATCACTCATTGGAACGTCTTTGACACGTCGCTTCACGCGTTTTCCTTGTTTTACATCTAAATAAGCAGTCATATTTTGCGGTTCTAGCTCAATTGAAAACGTAGCAGGAACCAATTCATCCGTTGTTTTCAATCTCATTTGATCATCGGATGCAATCACTTGCCGCTGCGTCACTTGTACGCCGTTAATCCATACCTCGACCCCTTGACCAACTTCTAAAATCGGGTAACGGTTTTTCGTCGATGACACATGCACTTTTTCGTCGATAATCCATATTCCGCATACAGTGTTTTCTTCTTCTACGTGAGTTTCGAACTGATCCACAAATGATTCGATCGTTAACTCGTCTTTTGGCGCCAGTTTCGTAATTTTCACTTCTGCAAGTGCTTTTTGATTGCCAAAAATCGACTTAGTGGGAGAAGACAACACGGAAATATCCACTTCATCAATCGATGCATCTAAAATACTCAATGCTTGTTGAATCGCATCTTCAATTGTTTCTGATTTGATTGTCACGGAAGGCTGCATCATCTCACACCTCCCCAACTTGCGTCTTCACAATATATTTCTCTTCAAACTCTAGCGCATCAAGCGGTGCTTCTAGATAAAACCCTTGATGTACGCTACATCCATTTGCCGCTAAAAACTCCGCTTCCTCGTATGTTTCTACCCCTTCAGCAACAAGCTGGCAGTCCAAATTGTATGAGAAATCGACAATGGATTTAATGATGGATTCGATAATCGGGTCTTTACCAATTTGGTTAATAAAATACCGATCGATTTTGATTTTATTGACCGGAAAATAACTAAGTGATTTTAACATCGAATAGCCAGTTCCAAAGTCATCAATCGCAATCCGTATTCCTTTATCTTTACACAACCGCATATTGGCAAGTGTTTCTTCTGACGCAACAATTTCTGTGTCTTCCGTAATTTCCAATTCGATCATCGACGGTTCAATCTCATACCTCTCCAGTAGATCAAAAAAGTCATCGAAAAACGTTCGCTGAGACAACAAATACGGTGTCACATTGATCGACACGGGTTTCGTGAATTGAAATTGTTTTTTCCACCGAGTCATATTTGAAAAGACTTCCGCCATTAAATGGTGTGTCAGTTTTAGAATATTGCCACTTTCCTCCGCAATTTCGATAAATTCCAAAGGAGAAATCGGACCTAAACTTGGATGATTCCAACGAGACAGCACTTCAAAGCCGACTAAGTGCCTTGTGGTATAGTCAATTTGTGGTTGGTAATGAAAATATACCCCTCGCTCTTTTAGATCCTTCGCCAACTCATTTTCAATATGAATTCTTCTCGATAATTCTTTTGTCATTTCCGACTCGTAAAAGCGAAACTGATTGCCGCGTAGTTTCTTTGCACGATACATCGACGTATCGGCATAGCTCATCAATTCATGTAAATCACTGGAATTTTCCGGAAAACGACTAATTCCGATACTGACACTGACGGAAAACGAGAAATACTCATCAATCGCAATCGGTTTTGAAAAAATCGACAAAATCTGTCTTGCCAAAATTTCGAGTTCAAACATGCTTTTGTCTTTGACGAACACTAAAAATTCGTCGCCACCAATGCGCCCAATCTTGCCATGTCCTTCTACCGCTCTCATCAACTTCTCTCCAACTTTCGAGAGCAAGACATCCCCTTTTACATGGCCATATAGATCGTTGATATTTTTAAAGCCGTCAATATCCATATATAAAATTGCACACTTCGTCCCGTCCGATATTGCCGCTTCAATTCGTTCAATCATCCAGCGGCGATTCGGTAAATTGGTTAGTTCATCAAAATACGCATACTGCTTCAGTTCTGTTTCAAAGGATTTTCGAAACGTTATATCTTGGAAGTAAACTGTTAATCCCCCATCTCGCGAAGGATGTAAATGCATCGAATACCACTTTTGGGCTGGCAAATAAAATGTATCGAAATTTCGTGGCTTTCTGTCTTCCATCGATTCAATATAATTGGTGTAAATATCGGTTCCAATAGTTTCGGGATAGACTTTCCAGATGTTTTGACCGATTAATCTTTCTAAAGGTTTATTTAATTGTTTCATCGCAACCGTATTTAAATGCACAAATCTAAATTCGGCATCGAGTGTGTAGAAAGCATCAGTTATGCTTTCCAGGAAATTTTCCGTTTCCATTTTAAGCATATTTTCCGTGGAGATATCTCGGTGACGGATGATCAATCCTGTTGTAGCCTCATTAATCGTCAATGCACGAGCAGTCATACGGAACCAACGAGTTTCTATCTCCGAATGACACGGATATTCCATGGTGAATTCTTCTATCGAACCGTCTACAATCGACTGAAACGCACGATGTTCAACAACCATTTGACTCTTACTTAGTACATCCAAATAATTAGTTCCAACAGATGCCCGTTCCATAATGCCATTGTTTTCAAGACAAAATTTTTCCCACGACGTATTGGCATATAAAATGTCCCCGTTTGAATCGGTAATAACCGTATGATCTTCTAATGCATCGATGATTTGTTGCAACATTTGACTTGATTCATTCATCCAATTCACCTCTTTACATTCAACTTGTAAACTGTGAAAATCGTTATTTTCGGAAAAAATCTACCTCAAAACTTTCTTCCTTTATTACATCGTAACCATTTCGCGCGTATTTCTGCAGCCGGCACTGGTCGACTGAAGTAATATCCTTGTCCAATCACATTAAACGCTCGGAAATGGTCTGCTTGTTGTGCTGTCTCGATTCCTTCGACGACAACTCCTGTATGTAGCTTTTTCCCTAACTCAATAATACTTGTCACAAGAACTTCCATTCGATTTCCTTTATGCACATCCATCACGAGTGATCGGTCAAGCTTCAACGTATCAATTTGCACATTGCGTAGAACATTTAGAGAAGAATGTCCTGCCCCGAAATCATCGATAGAAATACGAACGCCTAAATTTTTAAGTGCTTGAATCACTTGTGTCGTGCGATCGACATCTAGTAACACGCTTTCGGTTATCTCTATTTCAAGTAGATGTGGAGCTAAATTTGCTTCTTTTAATGCTTTTTCCACTACTTCTAAAAAATCGGACTCAACTAATTGTCGACTCGATACATTGACGGAAATAGCGATATTAAGTTCTCCGCACTCATCGATCCACTGCTTCATTTGATTACAAGCCGTTTTTAATACCCATTCTCCGATAGGCAAGATCAATCCTGTTTGTTCGGCAATTGGGATAAATTCGGAAGGCGTCACGTTCATATCTTCCGGATTCCAGCGTAACAGCGCTTCTACTCCAACCACTTCCAATGTCGCTAAGTCGAGTTGTGGTTGATAGACAAGTGATAACTCATTTTTTTCAATCGCTTTTTGTAGCTGTGCTTCAATATTAATTTTCCGTGTCACGCGAACGTCTAATTCTTCTGAGTAAAACTGGTAGTTGTTTCGTCCTTTTTCTTTCGCCGCATACATGGCCATATCGGCATTTTTGATTAGATGGTCCGGAGTCTCTCCAAACAGGGGATACATTGCCACTCCTATACTAGGGGTCATTTTTAACTCATGATCTTTTACTAGAATGGGAGTAGAAATGGTTGCCACTAATCGCCCTACTAAATCATGCATTTCTTCCTTCGTAATATCTTCAAATAATAGAAGAAACTCATCTCCACCTTGTCTGGAAATGAAATCTCCAGCCCGCAATTCTGCTTTCATGCGTTTCGAAAGCTGGATGAGCAACTCGTCTCCCATTCGATGGCCAAGCGTGTCATTTATCCCTTTAAAATGATCAAAATCGATAAATAGAACGGCTATAGATTTTCCGCTTTCATCTGCGCGTTTCATCGCCTCTTCTAAATGCGAATGAAAATGAAACCGATTTGGCAATCCCGTCAAATGATCCAAATACGCAATCGATTCTAACTTTCTCTCTGCAGCCTTTTGTGCTGTAATATCTTGCGCGATTCCATAAACACCCACAACTTCCCCTTTGTCATAAATAGGAATGTTTGTAATCAGTAAATCCGCATGCGATCCGTCTCGCTGTACTCCAGCTGTGTAGTAATTCTGCGGCTCTCCTCGTTTTGCTTTTTCAAAATGTTCGACAGTAGTCTCCATAAATTGAGGGAGAACAAAATCTCGAAAATTCACATTTTCAATTTCTTCTTTTGGTGCTCCAAGTATTTCTTCTAACACATGGTTAATATTCGTCAACGTACCATCTAAAGTCATGGAATACACTGCATTCGGGTTATAGTCAAACAGTGATCGATAATTCTGTTCATTTTTCGCAAGTAACTGTTCCATTTCTTCTCGGTGTGTCACATCGATAATACTTCCTGCAATCGCTTTATTTCCTTGAAGTGTCACAATTTCTGGGTACACTTCAATAACGCGTGTCTCCCCTTCGCTATTGCGAAACGACGTCAAATAAGAGGAAGAACTCAATTGTTCATTTAATTGTTCTTCCCAATTTCCTCTTAATAGTTCGAGCACATCATCGGTAAATACCGTTTGTTGAAATTTTTCCGTATAAACAAAATCTTTCGGATAACCGAAAATATCGCAAAATCGTTGATTCGCATAAATCACGCGAGAATCTTGAAACACATACGTGCCAATTTCCGAACGTTCGATTGTGGTATATACTGCTTCATTTAACTCGGCTAACTGTTTTAATTCTTCTTTTCGATACTTCGTTTGAAAATGTAGTGCCCCACCAATGAAAAACAACACGCCAAACGATAAAATAGTCCACAGATGTAATTGCCCTAGATAATCACCGAAAACGTGTAAGCCTTCCACTAAAAATAAATACAAAAATGCGACAAAAAGAAGTCCATATATCCAATAATTATCTAGAAATTTTAACATCTCATCACCCCAAAACCTATGTAGTTAAAATATATCACTCTTGCTATGAGATAAAAAGTTTTAAGATAGACAAAAGAACTAAAAAATCCGGAAATGAATTCAGTTTTTCTATTATTTTTTTGTCATTATACAAAAATATTTTTAAAAATTATTCCCAACAGATGTATTCTATTAATACCACTTTAAATCCTTCTTTTTCAACAAACTTCGACAGGATTTCACAAACCTACAAAAAAACACGAAGGATTAATTTCCTCCGCGTTCGTCGACATGATGTTCATGTTGACCATCTTTTATTTTCAACCGTCTTTTTTCTTTCTCCGATAACTTATTCAACTTGCCTTGCGCAATTTTTCTCCCGAAAAATGACACACGTTTCAATCGCCCCACATCCTTTTTCATAGCATGTGAGTTGAAACGCAAATTATACATGAAAAATCTTAATCCCAGCTTCCCCGCTGTGCCATGCGTTCGTACTGTTCATGATTGAGCCGTTTATTCGTATTTTGTGCTACTTTGTGTCTCTTCCAATCATCCTCTAATTTCGCGGCAATATAACCGTGTAAAATTCCTAGCATTGCACCGACAAACACTTCAACTGGTTGATGTCCGAGTAATTCTTTCAGTTCTTTTTCACGTTCGGTATATTCAAAAGACGGAAACGTCCCGGAAATTTTCGTCACTTGATCTTCTAGATCATTTACAAGTGTCGCAATTTCTCCTGTATGCCGGCGAATTCCTTGCGCATCATACATCACAATTACGCCAAATACTGTCGCAAGCGCTGTTTCTGTATGGCGCCATCCTTTATTTGTCGCGACATATGATGCTAAAGCCATGACACCTGCTGAATGTGAGCTTGGCATTCCACCTGTTGTCAACGCTTGTTTCACATCCCAATTTCCAGTCAATCGTTTATGTGTCACAATTTTTAAACCTTGGGCAAGTCCAATTGCAGACAACGCTGCTATGATTCCTTTATTCATCTTGTTTTTTGGTTGCATCTTTGTTCCTCCCACTCCACCGTAATACTTCATCATTACCCCGATTGAGCAGAATGTATGCCACATAATGTCGTCATGTTATGAACAACTTATTAACAGCCTTGTGAATAAGTTTATTTTATGCAATAAAATACTCCTCATTATCCCCAAACACTTCTTTTTATTCACAATAAACACAAACTTATACACATTTTCCACTTTGTTATCCACAATTTCCTCATAAGAAAACCCCAACCGCCGGATAATTTCCAACAATCAGGGTTTAAACTTTTTAATGCTTAATCTCGATTCGCAATGACTTCAATCGCATATAAAATCGCTGTTACACAGTGTAACACCCATCCTAAAACAGGAATCCATGCGATTGCACTTGTGATAAGTCCAGCGATTGCTGCTGTTTTAGACGTATACGTTTTCGCTGCTAACACTAAAATGATTAAATGGATCACAAACATTAAGCCTAATGCGAAATAACCTGATCCTATAACAATGGTACCTCCAATTAGTGGTACTGCTAAAATTGCTTCTAATACTAATGCGACAATTTTGAATGTACGTAAATTACTCATGACCATTCCTCCCTATGCCATCAATACGGTTGAGAAAGTAAAAAGTTTCATTTTCCTTTAAAAAATATATTCCCGTTTTTGTACCGCCGCTAAATACATAAGAAATGTAATCACATGTAAGACAAACCCAATGAATGGAATGAACCCAAGTACACTCGATACAATTCCCATAATAGCTGGACGATTGTTCGCTCCCCATCTGGATAAATACATAAAGTTTATCACATGGATGACGAAACTTACGACAAGCAAGAGATAGGCTGTTCCTGCAGCCACGATATATCCTAAAATAGGCAGAGCCATGATACCTTCAACTAGCAATGCAATATATAGTAAAAATCGAAATCGTTCCATTTTCATTCCCCCTATCATCACACTATCACTTCTGGTTGGACTCGTCGATCTTCCATTCATACATATCCTGCGTCTTGCATAAATTGTATCGTATGCATGTAGGAGGCATGATCACTTGAAACACATCGTTTTACTTTTGCTTCTATTAAGTGGCTGTTCCTCTGCACCCGCAGAAACACATTCAGATCCAATCCCCATCGCAAAACCAACGACATTTGCAGTTCCTGGCTGGAACCTCGTTTTTCAAGATGAATTTGACGACCCAGAAACAAGTACACTTCTTTGGAATAAAGTACACCTTGGAACTACCGCACATGGTCGCCTGCACCACTACCTACCCGAACAAGTCTCCATTGAAAATGGCATGCTTCATTTACAAACAGACAACATACCCTACAAAGAATTTGCCTACCGAAGCGGCGCGGTCACCACTCAAAACCGATTTGAGCCTCTTTACGGGAAATTTGTCATCCGCGCCAAGCTCCCCGAAGGAAAAGGAATGTTCCCAGCGATTTGGCTACTCCCTGCAAACAACGAAGCCTTCCCTGAAATTGACATTGTCGAAATGATTGGACAAAAGCCTGAAGAACTCTGGCATGTGGCGCATGTGAATGAAACAACCAACGACAATTTCGTTACCACCGATTATATTGGTGCAGACTGGAATATTTACACGCTCGATTGGTCAAAAGAGAACTTAATCTTCTCCTTAAATGGTGTCGAAACATTTCGTACAGCCAATATCAGTCACACACCGATGTATGTATGGATGAATGTCGCAGTTGGTGGAGTGTGGGCTGAAACACCTGACGCATCAACACCAACCTCAACTGAAATGGTTGTCGATTATGTCCGGATCTACGAACGAGATACGTAAAAGGAGGAAACACTTGAGCACCGCGCTCTTATTCATTTTTGGATGTTACATGGCGCTACAGCTCATGTACCTCCTCACTTCACTTCGAGATCCTAGGTGGCATCACAATGGATTCTCCGAACATACATTCATTCCTAAAAAAGAACGAAAAATATCCGTTCTCATTCCTGCATATAACGAAGAACTTGTTTTAGAAAAGTGTCTTCATGGCTGGAAAAACATCCTCTACCACAACAAAGAAGCGATCATTATTAGCGACGGATCAACTGATAATACCGTGCAGATTTTGAATGATTTACTGGATTTAACCCTCGAAGCCCCATCGACTGAATCACCAGCAGTCTTTTATGGACTGAAGTGTTGCTACCGATCGAGATTGTACCCAGAAATACTTGTCGTAGACCAAGTGAATGCGGGAAAAGCGGCTGCATTAAACCGCGGAATTGCGTTAGCTTCTGGAGAAATAATCGTCACACTAGACGCGGACTCTATTTTAGAACAAGACAGCTTACTGAAAGTGAATCAAGCGTTCGAAAACAGGAAAGTTCTGGCACTTGGTGGCATGGTTCACGTCGGGCAAGTCATACATGCAAAAGGAACATCTGAGTATCCAACTAACAACTTACTGCGCTATCAACTCTCCGGGTATCTATCCTCTTTTTACATTCGCAAAAGACTTCAATCTTCCTGGAATGTAATTGGTGTTGTATCCGGCGCATTTGGTGCATTTCGTAAAACCGTCCTCCAAGAAATCGGAGGGTTTGTCGACACAATCGGAGAAGACATGGAAATTACCTTTCGTTTGCAGCACTACATTCACAATCGTAACCAGAACGAGCGTCTCGCATTTCTTCCAACAGCCGTTTGTTACACTGAAGTCCCAGAACAATTCTCTTCGCTTTTTCATCAACGCATTCGTTGGCAAAAAGGATTTTTAGACTGCCTGAACCGCTACAAACTTTGTTTCTTCCATAAGTTAAGTTTTCGATTCTCGCTCTTTTTACTCAGCGAATCTCTACTCTTTAGCTTAGTCGGAGTATCTGCATTTCTTTTACTCCCATACAAACTTCTTACTGACACTTTAACGCCTGGTTTAATTGCACTCCTTCTTCTTGTTGCATTAAGCGAAATCCTCATTCGAGTAGCAGGTTATATACAAGCCTTAAAATTAGGATTCACCTTCTCCAAAAGGAGTTGGGTTCAAATCATCTTCTTCACACTTGTTGAAACCGTTACCTACCGACTCCTCGACACATTTTTCTTTCTTATCGGCACCGTCCTTTATTTTACAGGCAATCGACATAAATGGAACAAACTCGAGCGTAGTGGAAGCGTCGTAGTCAAAAATGACCTGCAAATGCACTCATTATTTCCTAGGAAATAATTTGAACTCAACTCAACATCCAATATCCCAAACAATAACCGAATCACACTGGTCTGCAAACTAATTTCCAGAGCAATCACCGTATTACACCTGGCCGCAACCCATTTACCAAAACTCCAACCGAAAAAAAGACGAGTCACAATTGCCTCATCTAGTAACCTCCATACATGAAGTTTTTCGATAACCCATTAATAGCGATGTCAGCATCAACTATTTTTCGAAAGCAATATTACTGTTTCATTCAGTCTACTCGAAATATTGTAAACCTTCAAATACGCATTCGACGCTCGAGCCTATAAGTTATTTTTTATGGAAACCACAATAATATTAATTTTAAATTTTTCTAAAGTTATTTTTACTTTACTATATAGTTATTTTACGGAACAACTATAATACTTCAAGAAGATTTCTTGTTAGTAGGTATTTAGTTACAACTCAAGATAAATCTTATGACATATTTTTCGGATTTACTAACAAAAATATATCAAACGGTGTTTTTTTCCTATATTTTCCTTTATACTAAAATAAAGGAGGTTTGGTAGATGATAAAAAAATTAGTTGTTCTAAGTATTTTTGCAGTAAGTATGTCAATTGCTACATCTGCAGTAGCTGAAAGTAATGAATTTCCAGATGTACCTAAGTCTCAACCTTTTTACGAGCATATTCACTACTTAACGGGTGATGGGATCATAAATGGATATGATAATGGGTACTTCAAACCGTACACAAATTTGACTCGTGGTGAAGCTGCGATGATGATTGCTCGAGCATTTGACTTAGACCTTACACCACGTGAAACTGTTTTTAAAGATGTGAATACTCGTTTGTCTGGAGCTGTTCAGTCTGCATATGAAGCGCACATTATTTTCGGAACGAGTGAAACAACCTTTTCACCTAGTGAGAAAATAACGAGAGAACAGATGGCAATGTTACTTGAAAGAGCTTTTCATTTAAAAGAACAATCCGCTACAGAATTCGATGATGTTAAGATGAACTCTGTGGCATATACAGCAATTCGGAAAATACAAGCATTTGGCATTACAGGTGGTGTGGACGAAAATCATTTCAATCCAGGTGGTTATGTATCTAGACAACATTTCGCAGCTTTTCTTGCTCGTGGCTTAAATGAAGAATTACGTTTAGAAGCGTCAAGTTGCGGATACAATGTAGATTCACGTACAAACCCTCCACGCCAAGTATTAAACTGTATGATCACCAACGCAGCAAGAGCAACACAAGGTGAAATTCCACCGGAAATTGTAAAAGGTATTGTTAACGTTGAAAATGGAAATTGGAAACATTTCCAAGAAAACGGAGAACCAATTATATCTGCTGATGGCGGAATCGGTTTAATGCAAATTACGAATGTGCAAAATTTCGATGTGGAAAAATTAAAATATGATATTGAGTATAATATCGAAGCGGGAATCTCCATGTTAATCAATCATTTCAAACGAACCGATTTACCTAAAATAAGCGAAAAAGATCCTAACCGATTAGAAAATTGGTATTTCGCTATTATGGCGTACAACGGAACAAAGTCGGTTAACAGTCCGTTTTACAAAGCCACCGGTGAAAAGAATTTATCCTCATACCAAGAAAAAGTTTTTCAAGCAATTCGTACCTCAAGCCAATTGGAGGTAACCAGTCACTCCATCCTAATGAAACCTGAAGACTTCACTTACGGTCCTGAAACAAACGAAAGTATTGTTTTTAATAGAAAAAACATGGAGTTAGATTTTATCGGTACTCACACGAGAGATCGGTTTGGGGAAGGTTACCCTGCATATTTAACAAACTCTCGTTTAAGAACGGAGCCTAGTACATCCGCAGAAGCTGTAACTGTTCCGATTGGAACCCTCGTCGAGATTTTAGGAGCACCTTTATATGATTTATCTTCTAACGCACCTAACAATTTCGTTTGGTACCCGGTTGCAGTGAATCAAAACGGTATGACACGCTATTTATACGCACCATCACAGAGTGTCAAATAAAATATGGCACTTTAAAACGCTGCAATTTTATTCTACTCGGAATAATTGCAGCGTTTTTATTTCCCTGATTCTATTATGACTTCCCAAATTCAATGTTCCTTAAAATCAACATTCTCTCTATCTTTCCTAAACCAAGTGCAATCTCACCATGCATGTTGACATTCTCTCATTTCTAGATCTCTTTAGTGTTTCTCACACCCGGACCAAACCTTCAAAAAAGCATCTCATTGGCTAACTACCGATGAGATGCTTTTCTATGCATTCTTATTTCAATGAATATTTCGCAAAACCATCTGTACCTTCTCCAACATAAGCAATGTTACCTGTTACAGGAACAAATGCTTTTGCTGAAGGAGATGATTCAAAGACAACTGATGCAGAAGCTGGTAATGTTGCAAATGACCAGTTTCCATCTGCTGATGGATCAATTGTTCTACCTGCAATATAATCGACAACCGCTTGGCGGTTTTCATCTGGATACATAATAACCGCTGATTTGTTACGTACTCCTGGGAACTTCCCGTTCGCACGATAGTTGTTTGTCGCAACAACGAATTTTTGTGTTAAGTCAATTGGTTTCCCGTCATACATTAAATCCGTAATACGGCTAGCGTCTTCATTGACGACATTCCCATCGACGTCGTATTTCGCTGGTTGCGTAACATCAATTTTATATGTGACACCGTCAATGACGTCAAAATTATACGTACGGAAATCGGTATTAATAAGTGACTGCTCACCAGTTGCCGTTGGGTCAATTTGATTAAATTGTCCTGCAGACATCTCTAACCATTCTTTCACATCTGCTCCAGTTACAACTAATGCAGCAAGTGTGTTGTCATATAGATAAAGGTCTGCAACGTTTTTAATCGCTATTTCACCTTTTGGTACAAACGTGAAATACTCCGCATCTCCACGTGTTCCCGCTTTAAATGGCGCACCTGCAGACAATACTGGAAGATCTGCATATTCTGTTCCAGCAATCTTACCTTCAACATATTGTTTTTGAGCATCTGTGACAATTTGAATCGACGGATCGTCTTGTACTAATGCGAAGTAGCTATGAATATCAGATGTGATTGTTCCAACTGCTTCACGAACATACGCAAGTGTTCCTTCATGTGCAGCTTTTACCGCTTCTACTACAGAAGCATCGACATCTGATGCATCTTCTTTCACAATCGCACGAACTTCTGCGTGTGAGTTCGTAACATTCCACTTGCTACCTTTTTTCGCAAGCGTTAAGTCAATGACCCCTAAATGACTTCCGAATTTACCAGGCATAACAACAGGAACACCATTAATCGTTCCGTTTTCTGTATCAACACCCGGTAGATCCTTATAAGCTCCAGGGAATACTGCATGCGCATGTCCAGTGACAATCGCATCCACACCCTCTACTTTGGTTAATAAATATGTCACATCTTCTTCCCCGTCTGTATGTACTGCATCGCCCATACCAGAGTGAGAAAGAACTAAAATAACGTCCGCACCTTCAGCTTTCATTTTCGGAATGACTGCCTCCACTGCATCCACTGAATCTTGAACCGTCACCTTACCTTCTAAATGAGATTTATCCCATTTCAAAATATCTGGAGGAACGATACCTGTAATACCAACTTTGACAGATACTTCATTGCCTTTTGAGTCTTTCATTTTCTTCGTCATTACTGTATATGGTTTGAAGTAATTCTCGCCTGTTGAAGCTTTCTTAACATTGGCATTCACATACTCATAATCCACATCATCTAACACTTCATCTAAATAATCTAATCCATAGTTAAACTCATGATTTCCAGCTGTTGCAGCATCATATCCCAGAAGCTCTAATACTTTAACTGAAGGATGTTCTTCTCCATCCTTTAATTTTCCAGTTGGAACGATTGCTTTATACGAACCTAGCGGAGTTCCTTGGATTAAATCTCCATTATCTACAAGAAGATTGTTCGGATTTTCTTTTCGTGCATTTTTAATAAGAGTTGCCGTTTTTGCTAAGCCTAAGCTATTTGATGGCATGTCTTTGTAATAGTCATACGCCATAATATTCGTATGAATATCAGACGTTCCCATAATGCGAAGTGCAACACTTGTATTTGCTTGACTTGGACTATATTCTTTCAAGAAACGTTGTACGATTGAACGCATTTCTCCAGGTGAAACGACACGTTGAGGTTTGACCGTATGATCTGCATACCCCAGTAGCAAGCCAATTCCCACACCTTTCGCCATATCTGGCAATAACGAGTGGCTCATGTGATTCACATCTTTAAATTGCTTTAAATTAGAAACCGGATACGATTTCTGTGTGTCAATTCCACGAGCAGCAATCGCAAATGCTTGTTCGCGACGTAACGTATTGTTCGTTCCGAACTCCGAAGCACTTAAACCGTTTACAAGCCCAAGTTCAACCGCTTTCTCCACATATGGCGCTAAACTCTTGTCCACATCTTTAAACGTAACAGTCGAACCATTTCCTAATGAAACATCCAAACCAGAAATCAAGGATTTAACAAATTCCCCTCGTGTTACACTTGGAGCTTTTCCTGCAGCTCCTGCATTCATTCCAGCACTTGATGTAATCAATCCTACTGCAAGTGCAGAAGCTGTTACCTTTTTCCACAATGTCATTGGTTTCTCCCCTTATTAGAAAAATTTAGAAACATTTCCATTATACTTCTCTATTTCTGATTAAACTAGAAGGAATCGATAAATTTACAGGAAATTTAGATAAATGTAATATTTCTATTAGAAGAAAATTTGTTCTTTAAATTTCTATCGTATTAAGGATAAAAATCCTATTCAACTTGCGGGTTCGTCAATAATTTTGTGTAAATAGAAATTCTTTTCTATGTAGTAGTCACGTTTTAATTGTTTTTAAACATCTCTGCTAACTCTGCTCGAGCTTGATCAAAACCTAAGTGACAACGGGTAGCGAATAATTGGTTATATCCCTCAAATTGAGAAACTAGGAATCTTTCGAGTGATTCTTCATTAGGAAGTTGTTCCTTGCGTTTACTATACTTCTTTATTTTCTTACTAAAGGATTCAATTAAGTTCGTGGAATAGATGCTTCTCCAAATAAACTTTGGGAATTCATAAAAAGTAAACTTACATTCCTTGTCCTCTAAAGATTTAGTCACATTGGGATATGTTTTTTCCATTTGGCTATGAATGAGGTAAGGGATTCCTTCGCCATCTCTTTATTCTCTGCACGATAGACTTTTTTGACATCTTCACAGATTTCTTTGCGATCTGCCACACGCACTTTGTGCTGGATATTACGTGCAAGATGGACCATACACGTCTGATACTTTGAAGTTGGATATACTTCAGAGATCCGGTCTTGAATTCCTTTTAGGCCATCAGAGATGAATAAAAGAACTTCTTCTACTCCGCGCTCTTGAAGAGCAAGATTGGTAATTACTTAATCAACTTTTTATTCAATTATTTAAGTCTTAAAAATCACCTCCAAAACAATATGTAATATATTGTAATTTTATTTGAGATATTTTTTAGTTAGATTTACAACCTAAAAAACCCCATAATATCTAGGAATGTAAACTGCTTTAAACTAACATTCCAAGATTAAATGGGGTTCTACTATATTATGGATATTCTACTATACTCAATAGGTCACCGCGGATCCATCCGTATTGTGCAGAAGTTTCATTTACATACCAATCGGAATAAACTTTGTACCAAGTGTAACCATCCACTGCTTTTTCTTCGACGATTGTTAAAGGATAGCCCTCTGCATAACTCACTGGAGGATTGTCTTTATACGCTCCAACATTTCGAGCACGATAAGTGAAAAGGATATTGGAAGCAGTCGTAGGTGCTGTGCGAACATTAATAGACTGATTGTTTAGATTCGTGAAAGCAATTTTCTTGTATTGTCTAAAGTCTTTTCCACCTAGTTCTTGATCAAATGTATAAAGGTGACCAGCAGCTTTCGCACCCCATGTTGGGTCGGATGCATAGTTCACATTGAAACCTGTTGTTTTATTCCCAAAAGCTGCACCCATATTACGCGCAGGCACTTGTGAATTTGTCGGATCGGAGTATCTTGTATTGAAGAATGAAATAACAAGCTCTCGAACCCCGTCCTCTATTGTAGGGAAATTTCCTTTTGCCGGACATTCCCCAACAAATGTGTCATTCACATACAACCCAAAAAGGTTATTACATTTTTGTGCGTATTTACTCATTCCCCAGTTACTTTCATTTATTCCAAGTGACAGAATCATGAGGGCGTTCACTCGTTGCTCTGTTTCCATTTTCTTAAGTGTTGCGCCTATTCCGATTAATTTCGATGCCTGCCACGTGTCAGGGAATTTCTCCTGCACTTTCCGAACGATATATGCATCTATTTCTTCCGCTGAATACGAACTTAACGCACGGATTGATAAGTATTGAAAATAAGGTACATGTGCACCGACATTTGTTCCTCGGTCATTCATAAAATGAATACCGTCATAGCTATAATAAGTGGCTCCGGACTGCATGAAATCTGGTGCTGGTCCGTTTATATACGTACCTGCAATTTTTTCTCGTGCATGGTTGTATGTCGTATGGGCAAGTGATCCAAAAATCGTTTTCGAATAACGATCGCGTTCTAGCGGCTGAATCATTTCTGCAGGTTTCAACTCTGTCTGAGAATGTTTCACATATCCAATCGTTGCGCCAACTTGCACTTTGATAAATTTATCATTTGAGTCATAATAGCGCATTTCTCTACCATACTCTATATAAGTTGCTTGTTTCGCAAAGTCTTGGTCAAAATACACGGTAGTAGTGGAAGGGATACCAGTTGTAGTTGTTGCATTCCCATAAGCAATTGCTCCACTACGAGTTTTAATAATATCTACCCCAAATGTTATTGCATCATACGATGTATTCGCATTATATGCTGCTAATGCTTTGTCATACGTTTCATATTCCGTACTTCCATTTACTAATTGATTATTTTGCACGGTTGCTACTTTGTACTTTTTAACCACTGGTGGAGGCAGAGGGGGTTCCGGTTCTCCTGGTTCTTCCACTACTGGCGGAACGTAGTTTTTCTTCGCTTCTAAGAAACGGTATATGAAAGCAGCAGCTTGTTCTCGCGTCGTATCCGCTTTAGGTTGGAAACTAACTGTACCATCCGCATTCGGGAAGCCACTTGTGATGTCGTAGTTTGCAGCAATAAAGGCTGCTTTAATACTGACCGAGCCACCAAACGCATCCATATCCGTAAAGTCTATTCGTTTTTCAGTTAACGCCATTTCAGAATATGTAAGAACATTTTGCATTGCAAGCATCATTTGCTCACGGGTAATATTTTGATCCGGTTTAAACGTGTTATCACTATACCCGCCCATAATACCTGCAGAAGTTACTTTATAGATGAATGGTGCAAGTGTCATATTGGAAGATACATCTGTAAAGCTTGCAGATCCCTCAGGTAATTCTAATGCACGAGAGATAAATGCTGCAAACTGTGCTCTAGTTACTTTTTCGGCTGGTTTGTAAGTACCATCTGTATAGCCGGTTAATACGCCAGCTTCAATCATTGCACGCATTTCTTTTTCGAGTGCTTTCCCAGTTAATTCATCCGCGGAAGCTTTTTGCGGTATTGCTAGTTGTATGACTAAGAAGGTAGCCACGAGCATTGTTGCGATAAATTGTTTCAGTCGATTCACGTCGTTCATTCCTCCTAAAATTGTAGTAAGTTGTGAGAGATAGATGTTAAAAACTAGTTCATGGAGACATTGGCATTGGTATAGCGAGAGTAAAATGAGCGATTCCCGGTAGAGATCATTCTACATAATGAATCTTTTTTGAAACGTTATTCGGTGTGATACGTCTAATAGATCAAGCAAAGAAAATCTACTATTTTTGTTTTTTACGTACTTTCATTATTTTACTATGTATTTATGTTTCAAAAAAGAGAAACTGGGTATTATTACAAAAGAAGGGTCATTCCTCCCTGCAAGGAAGAATAACCCGTTTGAAATTGTATTTAATTTGTTTCGATAGCACTATATAATGCCGCAGAAAATTCAGCGCGATCTGCTGATTTAGTAGTTCCAAAATTAGAAGTTTGGAATAATGTTGTTTGGTCAATCACTTTCAATGCAATAATTGAGTCATACGCCCAAAAAGATGCTGCAACATCTTGATATGTGGACGCTACGTGTGCTTGATTGTTAGCAGTGGAAGTGATTTTAAATGCGCGATCCATAATGACAGCTAATTGCGCTTTCGTTAATGTATCACTTACACCGAATTTACCTGTTGTGTAACCTTGAAGAATACCTGCTTCTGTCATTGCTTGAATATCTTTCGCAAATGTATGTGTTGTTCCTACATCTGAATACTTAGAAGTGCTTTTTGGTGTTAGTTTTAGCACGCGATTTACCATTGCGGCTGCTTGTCCACGAGTGACTGATGCTTCGGGACGGAATTCTTGGTTATCAAATCCATTAATAACCCCATCAACATTTAATGTTTTAATTGCTTCATATGCTGGGTGAGAGGATGTCACATCCGCGAAGTTACCATCTGTTACAGGAGGCGCAGGCGGCGGTGTTGCTACCGTAGCTTTAATAATACGCTTTGCACCAATATAATATTTCCCCCAATAGTATGAGTCGTTAATGCTGCTGATGGCAATCCCTTCTGATTCCGCAGAAATGAATTTTCCTGATCCGATATAAATTCCTACATGAGATACAGGAGCAAAATTATTGAAGAAAACTAAGTCTCCAGGTTGCAAGTTTGACTTGCTAACTGATGTACCTTGGCGATACTGATCAGCCGCTGTACGATTTAATGAAACGCCTATTTTTTTGTATACATATGACGTGAATCCTGAACAATCAAACCCTGAAGCTGTAGTTCCTCCGTATCGATAAGGAACTCCTAGTAAAGTCTTCGAGTATGATACGATCTCGTTCCCTGTTGCTGCACTGGCTTTCGTCGACATAAACGGTAAGACAATGGACAGTACTAACACTGCCACAAGTACTTGCATGATGCGTTTTTTCATTTTCCACCTCTGATGTGTTTGATTACATTGTTATCATAGTTTTAACAACCTGATTAGAATTTTAACAGATATATCATGTATTTTACGTTACGTTAATATTACAGTTGTGTAACACAGGTTTATTTCTCAAAACTAGTGTGAACAATTGATATTACTAGGCTTGAAGGGTTACTATTTCAAATATTACAATCTTTTTTTGCAATTGACTTTTGCGAATTGTAACAATTTTTCTGGTAATTCTCTTTTTTTCATCTAAATGGGGTTTTAAGAAGACAGGGGAAGAGATACTTTTGTATATTTTTAGTAAACATTTTTGGATATTGACACGAAGAATTGTGAAAGGAGAAACTAACTTCTCTTAACGCTCTGTCACTTTAAATCTCTTCAACAAAGAGTCAATCTCGCGATTTTTTTATACGAGTAGCCTTTTACTTTTTTCATTCAACATAAAGTCAAAGAACATCAAAAAAGATTGGAAATGAAAATACATTTCCAATCTTTTTTCAAGTTATATTATTTAGACCTACATTAATTGATTTATTTAAACAAATCGCCTCGTTCTGCTCGTGCGATGAATACACTATAGGTTGCACGGGTCATAAAATCAGACGGCTCAAACGTTGTTGGTGTGACACCTCTTGTTATGTTTTGCTGGGTAATCGCTTGGATGGCTTCAAAGCTTACCATGCCAGAATTGACGTCTTCGAAAGGATTTTCGTTTGCTTCATTTACCTTGAAGTCATAGGCATTTTGCAATAGAATCGCCATTTCTGCACGTGTAACGGGTTGGTTAGGTCGGAACGTACCGTCTGGGAAACCAGAAAGTAAGTTTTGTTCGTATGCTGATTGGATGTAACCAGAAGCAAAACTGCCACTGCTTACGTCAGAAAAAGTTGTCGAACGTTGCTCTCCATTTAGCCCTACCACACGACCAAGTAAAGCAATTGCTTCTGACCGTAAAATATTTCTACCAGGTTGGAACGAGCCATCTTTCATCCCTTGAATGAAATTATTGTAAGCAAGGTACGCAACATGAGGAGAATACCAACGATTATTCGATAGGTCGCTAAATGATGCGGCATTTATTTTCACCGATACTTTGTCATTAATGATCTGACCATCCGTATCTTTGAATGCCACATCCACAGAGGTTGTGCCATTTAACGCATATAGCTCCCACTCATTATCAGATGTCGATTTATAGGTGATTCCGTTCATGTTCGCTTCTGCTTCTGAAATTCCTGTCGAATTCATTATTTTAACGGCAATTTTTCCGTTTTGATCTGTTGCGACGGTATATGGTATTTCGGTAATCTCTTTTTTATACATCACTCGACCATATCCAAATAGGTCATCTCGTCCTTGCTCCCCTAGATCGGTACTTGTCACACTTAACAAGTTACGCAGACGGTCTGCTGAAAAGGAAGGGAATCTCTCTTTATACAATGCTAAGACACCTGTAATATGTGGTGCAGCCATAGAAGTACCGGATTCTGTGTAGTAGCCATCTTTCGTTCCATCTAAAGTGTCTAGTTCTGTTGGCCACGTACTTGTTATATCCACCCCCGGAGCTGCTACCTCGACTTTGGGTCCAGTGGAAGATTCTTGCACCGTTTTGTCAAAACCATCAGTAGCGGAAACTGCAATCACTTCAGGATATCTCGCAGGGTATTGGACGGTATCAGTCATTCCATCTCCTACGTTACCAGCTGCTCCTACAACTAAAATACCTTTTTTGGAGGCTTCTTTTATCATTAACTCTAAAGGTAAATCAGCGTTTGTAATTGTAAGACTCATATTAATAATATCCATATTATTTTTTATTGCCCATTCAACTCCACGTACAATCGCAGCTGTCTCTCCGCCACCAGAGCGATTCATCGACTTTACCGCATATAATTCAACGTTTGGCGCAACACCAACAATTCCATACTCATTCTTTTTTGCCGCGATAATGCCGGCAACATGTGTGCCATGTCCATTATTGTCGTCATATGAGATTGGTGACGGACAAAATTCTTTTAAAGTACATGTTCCCCCAGCAATCGATAAATCTGCATGTTGTGCATCGATTCCTGTATCAATGACCGCTACTTTCACTCCTTTTCCTGTGTAAGGAGTGGTGACTTTCGGTTCTGCGCCAATGATGGAAAATTGAAATGGAACTTTATCTGCTGCCGTATAGTACATCTTCTCTTTTGTAATGGTTGCATCAGGATATTTACTTTGTATATATTGAACTTGAGAGATAGATAAAGATGTTTCAATCATAGGCAACAAATCAAATGCACGTGCATCTTTGCCAATGTGTTGTTGTATTTGTTGGACATTTTTGGGAGAGTAAATCAAATAGTCTGAAGTTGTTTCTGCTTGTACAGAAAACGGGACAAGTACTGTCAGCAACAGAATCGCACTCATTAGTATATTTTTCATCATTTCCAACCTTCCATTCACTAGATAGTAATCTCATACCCTATGTTTGCCTAATCATAACCCATTTGTGGATAGACGAAAAGAACTCTAGAGAAAATATTCCCTAGAGTTCCATGTAATTAATGAAGGCGTTTGCTTGGCGAGTCACCGGTAATGTTGTAAAGAGGAAGTACATCTTCACGACCTTTGTAGTGATAGTAATAGTCTAGTACTCCAAGGTACAAAGCTTTCCCCATTAATTTACGTTGTGATTCCAATTTAATATATTCAATATCTTTCGGGCTATCGATAAAGCCCATTTCAATTAACGCTGCAGGCATCGTATTTTCACGAAGCACATGCAAGTTTCCATATCCGAATGGGTTTACCCCGCGATTCGAAAGATCCCATGCTTCTTGCATACGGGCTTGTAGGTAGATAGCAAGTGCGCGAGATTGCGCAACATTTGGATTGGTTGATGCTGTTTTTGCATAGTAGAAAGTTTCTTGTCCATTTGCTGAACCGTTTAATGCGTTCGTATGAAGACTGACAAACACATCCCCTTTTTCACGCGCAGCAAATTCTGTACGATAATCAAGCGTAATAAAGTAATCACCTGTACGAGTCATTTTCGGTTTTAATGGTGTTGCTTGGAAATAACTGTTCATGTGACGCGCTACATTTAAGACAACATTTTTTTCCACAAATCCATTACCTGTTCCACCTGGATCTGTTCCACCATGACCTGGATCAATAATAACAACTAGCTCGTCCAATGGCTTTTCCGTTGGAACTGGAGTTGGTGTCGGCGGTGGTGTTGTTGTATCTGGTTTTGTTAATTGTAAATACGCATTGTGCAAAAAGCCTGTTTGTCCATTTGCACGAACATACGACCATTGTCCAATCGTGTAAGCATATTCCACTTTGTCACCATTGTTTAATTTGCCCATTGAAGGGAAATCGGTACTAGGTCCTTGACGGAAATTTAAATCATTTACATTGACGAACATTTCTCGGCTAAACGTTACGTTTGCATCTTTACGGAATGAAGCGTTAATGCCTCGCGCTAAGAATACAGCAAAGTCTGCACGTTTAATCGTTAAATCTTCCCCAAACGATCCATCTTCCATTCCAAGAGAAATACCTTTTTCCATTAGAGCGTTTGTCGCAGCAGCAGTAGAAGTTGCACCGTAATTGTAGGCACGGCTAATTAAAACTGCCATTTGTCCTCGCGTTAATGTTTGTTTTGGTCCAAATGAGCCATCTTTAAATCCAGAGATAATTCCTTTATCTACCATTTGTTGAATGTAACCAGAAGCAAAATTGTTTGTCGAAACATCTGGGAAGTCTGTTGCACGTTTTTCTCCGTTTAATCCTAACGAACGGCCGATGAGTGCTGCAGCTTGTTCCCGTGTAACTAATTGATCTGTTCCAAATTTAGTGGCTGAGATTCCCCCAGTAATTCCACCATCAAGTAAGTAATAGATTTCTGCCTGAGCCCGGTGCGTCGTTCCAACATCTGAAAAAAGTGTGCTTGCACTGGATGAATTTGCAGGTGCTAATGCAAAAATCATGACTGCAGCGCTTAACACAGTAAGAAGTTTCTTCAACAATCATTTCCTCCGTTTCTCTATTTGTACAGTTAGGTTACAAGAAAATGACAAAAAAGACCATATTACTAAGGGGCTAAATTTTGTAATATATCATAGGATTATTATGGTAATGAGATTGTTAATAGGGAGATAGGAGTATTTGTTGATTTTATTCATGAATGGAGAAAGATGTCGAAGGTTTGCAAGATTTATTTAGTAAATTTTAATTTCAAAAAACTGCAGACTCGCTCTAATTAAGTGAGCAAGTCTACAGTCATTAAGTCTCGAATTAAATCGAGTATGTGGTAATGGAAATCGATTATTGTGCAGCTGGAGTAGCTACATCAACAATGCGCCCTTCAACAGTTGGTGCTACTACATCTAACGAGACTAAATAGTCAATGAATGACTCGTAATCTACGATACCAGGTTCAGAACCGCGTCCATCTAAATAAGCAGCTTCGAATACATCGTATCCGTCTCCGCCTTTCATCGTAAATGTGTTTGTCGCAACATAGTAGTTTTTCGCTTCATCTAAAGCTACATACTCGCCGCCTTCAAGCACTTCTACTTTTGTTACACGCTCTCCGACTGGAAGTGAAGAATTATATTCTAATTTCATACCAGATACTTGTAAGAATGCACCTGATGGTTCTGGGGATGAAGAAACGGAATGCTCAAGAGCAGTCATAATTTCAGCACCTGTTAAGTTCATGATTCCTAACGCGTTTCCGAAAGGCATAACCGTTAGAACATCACCGTACGTGATCTCGCCAGCATCGATTGATGTACGGATACCACCTGAGTTTTGAACAGCAATCACTGTTTCAGGATTTACTTCTTTTGCTTTTGCAAGCATACCATCTGTAATTAAATTACCTAATTCTGTTTCTTTTGCACGAACGTCAGCACGTTCACCGTTCAGAACTGTTTCCGTTGATGCACCTGTTGGAGTTGCTTTTAACTCATCAACAGCAGGTTTGTAGATGTCCACAATTTTTTGTGCATCTGCATCTGGCAGAATAGTAGTTGCTTCTGGGTAACCTTGTGGATCTGTGTTAATAATTTCTCCACCATACATTGTTACTTCGCCCCACGGGTTGAACGTAACGTCTGTTAGTCCAAGAGCTTTTCCGTATTCGAAAGCTTGTGAAATAACTGTTGGAGCATCAAATTCAGTTGATAAGTAAGGAGCTTCTGTGACATGCGTATGTCCGCCGATAATAATATCAATGCCTTCTACGCGTTTCGCAAGCTCTTTGTCATTGTCATAGACTAGAGAATCTTCAAAACCAATGTGCGTTAACGCGATGATTTTGTTTACTCCCATATCTTCAAATGCTTTAACTGATTTCTTCGCTGCATCAATGTAATTAGAGAAAGCTACAGATCCAACGCTAGAAATGTCTGGCGTTTCTTCAGTTGTTAAACCGAATACCCCTACTTCTTCACCATTTACATCCAATACGACACCGTTATAAATGTGTCCATCTTGATAGTTTGATGCATACGTATTCGATTGTAGACCATCAAATAGGTCATCTCCCGAGAAATCTACGTTAGCAGAAACCATTGGGAATGAAGCATTTGATACGAAGTTCGCTAACGCAGCATGGCCATCTTCTGAACCACCTAGATCAAACTCATGGTTACCAAATGTCATTGCATCATATCCAAGGTGCTCCATCATATCTAATGTTGCTTGTCCTTCAAATAATTTGAAGTAAAGATCACCCGAGAATACGTCACCTGCATCTAGTAAAATGCTGTTGTCATAGCTCTCACGAATATCTTTGATCGCAGTCGCGTAATAAGGTGCACGCTCTAAATATGAATGTGTGTCATTTGTATGCATAACCGCTAAATCCATATAACCGAAAAATTCTTTTGCACGATTAATGAATAATGCCATTTCTCCGCGTGTTACATTAGCGTATGCACCGAAACTTGTATCTGTTTTCCCTTGCGTAATACCTGCTTTAACTAACGCATCAACATATGGTGCGTTTGCTTCATTTACATCTGTAAAAGCTGTTTTTGTCACGTTCATGTTCACGTCTAAGCCAGCTGCATTTGCAAGCATAATTGCTGTTTGAGCTCGAGTTAGTTTGTCGCTTGATCCGAAAGTATCTTCATCGTAGCCATTTACAATACCGTATTCTTTCAAAGCATCTACAGCCCATTTAGCACGAGCAGGTACATCTGTAAATCCTGATTCTGCATATTCTCCGTCTTCTGCGAAACCTAACGTACGAGCAATAAGAACAGCTGCATCCGCACGAATAATATCCGAGGAAGTACCAAATGTCGTAGCTGTAGTTCCTTGAGTAATTCCTTGTCCTGTTAAGAAATTAACTGCTTCTGCATAGCGATCCGATACATCTGAGAAGCTTGCTTCATCAGCAAATGCTGCTGGAGCGAATGCCGCTGCTACTGCTGCTGCCGTAACAGATGTTGCTAAAAACTTTTTGTTTTTCAACATGAACCTTCCTCCTTATGTATGAGGTTTTGACCTCAATTACTTTAACTTTATCAAACTATTTCGAATAAAAAAAGTTTAATTACGAAATCTTTACAAAAATGTGAAAACGGTTACATTCATATAACAATTTTCGAGTGACTTTTGAATTAGACTTCTATACATGGAGAAAAAGTTGTCTTTTGATAGACTGTTTAAAGGTATTCGTTTCCATACTCAAAAAGCCGATCAATCTAGGTATGCAGTTTCTACTAGCTAAATCGCTCGACTACTGTTAGAAGAATAGATCTTTTTAGTGTTTTTTACTACTCTCATTGTTTTGATTTCTGAAGTACTGGACTAAATGGAGGAGGAAAATCGCTGCCAGACTTCCTGATAAGTTTTAGATAATATCGCGCCAGGTTGGGGTTCTGCCACCAGTTATATATTGGTGAATTTCATCAAGTGTGGCCACCCACGCTGCAAAAAGGATAATCTAGCGATACTTTTTCGTCTATGCATAGAGAGCAACTGCTAATAGGAAAAAAAACAAAGTGGGCACCTTTACGAATAAAGAATTCGAAAAATGCGTAGTATCCATTTGTTGCCATGGAAAATTCAGTTCCCTAGTAGTTTATCGATATTGTTGCTGGCTTCTCTTCGTACGTATTTGAAGGAAAATGCTCCATCATGAAGGACAAAAGTGATTGTTCCGTATACGTTTGACTAGATGAGATAAAAAATCCAAGTAATAAAAGTACAATAATCCATTTTTCATACGTTTAGTTTATCAGTAAAGTCCTTCTGTATATACTGAATTGTTCTATAAAGAAAAACACACTTTCTAATGGAGTGTTTTATTCCAAAAGAAAGCGTGAAAGTTCCTCTATTTTTTCGCAAACATATGCACCCAATAAATTCTGCCTTGACTATTTTTATAGGCGGACGCGCCAATTTGTGTGTAGTTAGGATTTAAGATATTTGCTCGGTGACCGGAAGAATTCATCCAATCATTCACGACTTCTGCAGGAGTGCGCTGCCCTAATGCAATATTTTCTCCAAAGTAGGAATAACTATAGTTAAAGTGTTTAGCCATGTCCCACGGCTGACCGTATGTTGGTGAAACGTGGTCGAAATAATCGTTTTCCACCATATCTTTTGCTTTTATAAAAGCGATTTTTGAAAGTGATCCATCTTCTTTTAACGGATTTAACCCTTCTTTTGCACGTTCAATATTGACAAGATGAATTGTTTCCAGTGCAAAGTCGTCTGTTGTAGAAATTGTTGAATCTAGGTACTGCTTTTTCGTTTTATCATACGTAATAATTCCAGCGTCACGTTTTTGTTTAAATGTCATTGCACGATCAATAAATGTGGCTAATTGTGCACGAGTTGTCGCATACCCTGGTCCAAATTTTAAAGGAGTAAGTCCCTCTGAAATCTTGACTTCTGCAATTGTGGTGGCATATGGGAAATACCACGTTCTCGGTGACATATCCGGGAAGAACACTTCATTATTGTCATCTACAATAATGTCATAAGCTTCCACGATTATTTTCGACATTTCACTTCTCCACAAGATTTTATCTGGATTGAACTTTACCGAATTTGAAAAAACACCTAATTCCGTCAACGATTGAATCGCGTTGTATGCAGGATGGTTCTTAGGAACATCTGTGAATTTCGCTTGGAAAGATGTTGGTTTATTATTTACAGTCGCCCTAGCGATTATTAGTGCCGCTTCTGCACGCGTAACTGGCTTAGAAGGTAGAAAGGTACCGTTTGTGTAGCCATTCAAGATATTCTGTTTTGTTAGTTTATCGATGGAAGCGTATGCCCAGTGATTCGTTGGGACATCCGAAAATCCAGCAGCTAATGCTTGTGTTGGTACAAGTAAGATGAGAAATAAGATGGATAATAAAAGTTTTTTCACTTGGATCACTCCCCTAGCAATTTGGTTCTAGGTTATCAGAAAATTTGGTAGATTTCATGAGGAAATGGAAATAGGAGGAAAGTGAGAGGTACCGCTGGAAGAGACATTGGGTACTAGAGGTCTATATTCGTATTGGGTTGGTGTTTGTCAGATTAGGTTATTGTTTCTCGGATTCGGTTGTTGATTTCGATTTACGGTGATTTATTTTTCTCCACGATAGAAAACCCGCAACGGTTTCGTTGCGGGTTACTTTTAACACCAGTTTCTGATTAATTTTTCCAACAAGTACGGTGTTTCGACAAATGCGCTGTTGATGTGTAATCGTTCTGTTCGTTTATGTGGATCTTTTCCAAACGGACCGACGTTAAAGACTGGTGCTTGGAGTTGTGCCATTTCTTTGAACGGGATGGTGTAGCTTAAGTTCCACACGGGTGTGTTGTTTTCGAAGTGTTCCCACCCACCGCGTGTGTCGGCGTAATTGACATAGCTTAAGTCACATATGCCGTTGAAGTAATGGATGCGATTGACAGTTAAATCGAAAGCCTCCTTCGCTTCTTGTTGAATGAAGGCTGTTGCATCTTGAATGACCGCTTCATCGGATGAGTTGACTGCTGGATAATACGGCGGTGCATAGAAGATGACATACGCTGGTGCTAGTTCTTGGCATTCAATCATGAGTTTGTCGACGATTTTAAAGGATTTATCCCGGTCGTCACCTTCAGCGTAACGGCAGACGTCCTCGACCATTCGTGTGACTGCCGCTTCTCCAAATTTATCTTTCGCATACTCGACAAGTTTTTCATATCGTATCACTTCGAGCTTCCCTACTGGTGCCACGTTTTCTCTTGCGCAAATTCTCGTATAATGCTCGTTAGCTTCTTTCGCTGCAACATTAGCTACTTTTTCAAATGTCTGCATAATATCTCCCGCATTTTGCTTGAACGTGAAGACGTTCCACATTAGCGCTGCTCGATACGGGGTCTGAACAGAGTATTCCATTTTCAAATCTTTTTGCATGAGCGAAACTGGAATTGGCGTTTGCTCTTCTTCAAACGCTTCACGAAATTGATCGGTGAATTCCATTTCTTTTGTCAGAAACGAAGCGAAGTAGTTCGCGGTGACGCCCGATAACGGCTCTCCGACATGTGTTTCCATTCCGTATACGAGTGCGGAGGGCATGATTTTACCAATCGTTCCCGAGTATATATATGTTTTCTTATCCCCTGGTTCTTGCGCGAATACGGGCTCTCCGTTTAAGAAGAGGAAGTAGTCCAATTGATGCTTTTCTTTTAAAGTGATTAAATGTGGTACGGCTTCTCGCATTCCGACACTACTTACTTCTTCATCTGGCACTGTTAATAAAACTAAATTAATCGGCCATTTTTCCGCTGCCGCTTTTTCAATCAGCTGCATGTGTAGTGCGAGTCCCATTTTCATGTCCATCGTGCCTCGTCCAAATAAGTAATCCCCAGATAGTAAATCTCTTCTCGCATCTTCTGGTAATTCCTCTGTCCGTTCGAGTAACGCTTGTGTTAGCATTTCGGGTTCAAAAGCGAGTGCTTCTAAGTCTCCGTATTCTTCGGTATTTACCGTGTCAAAGTGACTGATTAAGACGATTGTTTTAGTTGCGTTTTCGTGTTTATACAATGCGGTTAGTAATTTCCGGTGGTGATCTGCATCGACTAAAGCTAGATGCTCGGGATGTTCTTGAAAATACGGGATATGCTGCAATTTCGCGTGTGCTTTATACGGAAAATCGCGTTCTCCGTCCGTTCTCGACATGCTTTTCCAGCTGACTAGTTCACAAAGAAGTGCTCGCAGGTCTTGCTCGGTTTGCCAGTTCAATTGCGTCAAATCCTTTCAATTTATTACTTAATAATTTTTAGCTGTCGCTTACCGCAGGCGTTGCTTCAGCCTCCTCATGCTAACAAGTTAGCATTGCGGGGTCTTCTGCTAACGCTAATCCTGCAGGTGTCGACAGCTAATTTTTTCATCAAAATTATCATCCCACAAAAATTCACTAAACACTCTCAACATTTCGAGTGTTATTTAACGATTGAAGAAACTTATCCATGCGGTCCATTCCTTCGATTAATGTGTCCATTTTGTACGCGTACGAAATGCGGATGAACCCTTCACCGTAGCTACTAAAAGCACTGCCAGGAACGCATGCTACTCCTCCATCTTGCAGGAGTTTTGTGCAAAATTCAAAGGATGTCATCCCGAGATGTTGGATGCTTGGGAATAAATAAAAGGCACCTTTTGGGATTTCGACTGGAAGACCCATTGCATGAAGGCGTTCTAATAAGTAGTCGCGACGATTAATATAGTGTTCGTTCATTTTCGCCGGGTTGTCGCGTCCGTTTGTTAGTGCTTCGATTGCCGCATATTGACTTGGAAGACTCGCACACACCGCGTTGTATTGATGAATTTTAATGCAGTGCTTCATGACGTCTGTTGGTCCCATTAAAAACCCAATTCGCCAGCCTGTCATGGAATGTGATTTGGACAAGCCGTGAATCGTAAATGTTTTGTCTTTTAATGAAGGATAACTCGCAAACGGTGTATGAGTTCCTTCGAAAGTATTCAAGGAATAAATTTCATCGGATACAATAAACACATCTTTTTGTGCTAATACCTGTTCGAGTGCGTCCATTTGTTCTTTTTCAATCGTGACACCTGTCGGATTACTTGGGAAATTAAATAGAATGGCTTTCGTGTTCTCGTTTATTAACGCTTCCAATCGTTTGGGATCTGGTACAAAGCCAGTATCTGACGTATTTAAATAAACGGGTGTACAACCTAGCAGTTTAATAATCGGCTCATACCCTGTATAAAACGGCGCTGGTAAAATGACTTCATCACCTGGTTCTAAAATTGCGCGAAATGTCGTGTCGATTGCTTCTGATGCTCCAATTGTGATAATGATATCGGTTTCCGCGTTATAGGTTAAGTTGTACGTGCCGTAAAAGAATTTACTTACCGCATTTCGAAGATCAATTAAGCCAGCGTTATGGGAATACCCGGTTAAGTCATTTTCGATAGCCGAAATGGCTGCTTGTTTGACGTTATCGGGAGTTGGAAAATCGGGCTGCCCAATTGTTAAGTTAACCGCATCAGGATAATGGACTAATTGATTGGCAAACTGACGAATGCCAGAAATCGCAATTTCGTGAACGCGCGGGTTGATAGACGGTGACATGGAAGACCCTCCTAATGGATGTTCAAGTTGGTATTAGTATACAAGATTGTAGGTGGATTTAGTATAAGGTCTTTTCAGGTGAAGCTGAAACAAAAATTTCTGGAAAGATGCGTTTTACGCCTGGTGAGAGAGTGTCGCCAGCCGGGGCAATCTGGTTTTCGTGGTGGTACGCGGGGAAGCGCAGAGTTCTTTCATTGCCAAAAGAAAAAGAGCTAGTCATTTAGCTCTTTGGGATGGCGTTCATGGATGCGAGCATGATTTTGGCGTCGGTGTTGAAGTACGGGATGACGTCGTCTCGCAAGATAAGCTCGGAGTGATTTTTAACAGCCACTTTTAGGCCGCGAAGATCGAATTTCGTCGCGTAGCTATTGATGGCGTTGATGGCGGCGATTTCGTTTCGCTGTAAGGCTTTGTTACCACTGTCTTGCATTTTTAAGATGAAATCTAGTAGTTCACGAGCGTTACGTTTGAGTCGATGGCGATTTTCTGCAAGTAGCTCTCTGTTTTCTTCAATGTATTTTCTGGCCGCAACGAGGTCGAGGTCGTCAGCACATGAGTTTACTCGTTCTAGTAGTTCGTCTACGTTCAATGGTGTGCCTCCTTTAGGCAAAGAAGTATCTATAATAATTATTATCGACATAATTCTTTGTCGAAACATCCGCCATTTAAACTAATTTGAAGATATTTACATTATCACTTGAGAGCATTCATAGTCCTTTTGACCTTACGTTTCTTCCATAAATCCTCTGCTGCTCCGGAGCCGAAAATAACTCCTGCAACGATTAAGATAAGTCCGAAGACGTGGCGAGTTGTGATGATTTCGCCAAGTAGGATGGCGGAACCCAGTAAGACAAATACTGTATTCAAGTTCATAAAAATGGCGGCTTTAGATGGACCAGCTTTCCCGACGGAGTAGTTGTATAGCATATGTCCGACTGCGGTCCCAATCATGCCGCTTCCAAAGAAATAGACCCAGAAAACAGGTGGTACGGTGGCAAATTTCGCGATTTCGCCTGGTTCTTGGATAAGGCTGATGAGAAATAATATAATCGAACCGACGAAAAACATGTACGCTGTGAGTAGTCGCGGGTCGAGTGTTTTTGCAAGTTTTGCGATGATCATGTAGCTAAATACTTGCGATAGGATCGAAAGAAAGACAAACAGTTGTCCAATTGATAGTCCGCCGGTTTCTCCACCTGTCGATAGGACGGTGATACTTACTCCAGCGAGTCCAAGAAATACGCCAATCCATTGAAGTTTGGATGGGAAAATTCGCAGCATGAGGGATGCGATGACTGCTGTAAGTACAGGTCCAGTTCCTAGAATAAGGCCAGCGGATGTACTGGTTGTTGTGGTGAGTCCCATGGATAGGAAGTAATGGTGTCCGACAACGTTGAGTAGTGCTCCGGCAAGTATATAGGGTAGTTCTTTTTTTGTAGGTTTTCTAACGATTTTCAAGACCGTGAGTATCGCGAAGACGGTGAGACTTGCGAGTAATATTCGGAATGCGGTCATAGTCACCGGCTCGATGTAGCCGACGAGGAATTTGACCGCTGGTAAGTTGAATCCCCAGATGAACATGACGGTGACGAGTATGGCGTAGACTTTCCAGAGATTCATGGTGTGGTGCTCCCTTCGTGGTGTGTTAGTTCGATGATAATATTTCGAAGGTCGAAAGTAAATGGGGTTGAAGAGGGAAATCAGAGGCTTTCGCGCGCGAAAGCCATCATTTTTGTTGTAGTGGACCGTGTTCGGTTTGGAGAAGACGTATCGATTTTGGTTTAGGATGATATTTATGCCGTATTCGATATAAATAGTGGATAAAATAACACTCACATGGTGCGATTCTCTGAAATTATGTGCGATTCAGAAGAAATGTGTGCGATTCGTGGCGCTTTTATATAATGTATGAAGGATTCTTATGCTTTTTATAGTTTGAGATTCAAACTACATTGATTGCCAGAGATCAAATCAGAAGCTTTCGCGAGCGAAAGCCTCCCATTAGGTTGTAATGGACCGTTTTCGCATTGGCGAAAACGCATTGATCTTAGTGGCAGATACTCGTTATGTCTTATTCGATATAAAGTTTAGGTACAAAAACACTCACATGGTGCGATATTCTGATATTATGTGCGATTCAGAAGAATTCTGTGCGATTCGTGGCGCTTTTATATAATGTATGAAGGATTATTATGCTTTTTATAGTTTGAGATTCAAACTACATTGATTGCCAGAGATTAAATCAGAAGCTTTCGCGAGCGAAAGCCTCCCTTTAGGTTGTAATGGACCGTTTTCGCATTGGCGAAAACGCATTGATCTTAGTGGCAGATACTCGTTATGTCGTATTCGATATAAAGTGTAGGTACAAAAACACGCTCATGGGGCGATATTCTGATATTATGTGCGATATAAACAAATTGTGTGCGATTCAAGTCACATGAATACGATTTCTGCTGGATTTTTATGATTCTGATAAAGAATATTTTTTCATAATCCTTCTTGCAACGTAACGACTTGGTACCTGCAAGAAATCCATGATAGATTCTGTGTTTGGTAGTTTCCCGAGCAGTAGTTGGTAGTCTTTCATTGCAGATAAATGGGCATTTTTATCACGATGGCCGCACTCACACATCCACGTTTGCCTTCTTTTCTCCATCCCGAATCTCGCACACTTCTGACATTGCACTCCTGTTTGAAGGTCCTCTTTTTTATATGGATACTGCGATTGAAAGTATTTATTCTCATAGATTTTGTGGGAAGTCATGATCGCTGTGGCGAGTTGCTTTGTTTGTAGAGAAGTTAGACTTGCTTTTTCTATTCTGATTTCTCTCAATTTCATCGAGACGTATTTTGGTTTGGTTATTAGATGATCACTTGAGTCTGAAGTGACGAGCGCATCTGCGTGGGAAAATACTAGTATCCCTTTGACCGGAATATCTACTCCTCTTTCGATTAACCAATCCGATAAAAATAAAATGGATCGGTTCAACTGCATAACTGGCGATTCGAAACGTTCAATAGGTCCAGTGTCGATTTGCCTTGTCATGTGTGCCGGACGGTCGTGTATGTGTATGTCCCCTTTTATATGTTTCGTTTCAACAATGATAATGCAGGAATTTGTGACAAGTACATGATCCAGTTGAAAATCTGAGTTAGAAGCTAGTAGTAAGTCGTGCAAAATATACGCTTTTGTTGGATGATTGTATGCTTGGATAAATTTCGCGACGATTTCTTCCCCGAAATCTCCTGCTGTTATTTGTTGAATGTCGCGATTTAATTTCGGGTAAGTAGGATGGGTAGTACTCAATCGATTTCGAAGCAGAATCATTTTCTCGAGTTCGACACTTGGTTCTTTCTTTTTAAGTAGCATGTGAATCTCTCCTTTTTAAAAAGGAGCATACTTTTTGAGTAAATTGTTGTAAAACATGAGAATATTCATTTCACCCCTAAAACCCACCTTGAAAATAAAATTTTCGGGTATTTTACATGTATTCTTTTCCGGAAAAACACCCTCGATACTTAGTGTCCGTAAGATTAAGTGACAGTTCCTGAAAATACGATTTTGGTACTTTCCACGCTCCGCACTTCATTGCCAAAAAAAGCCCCTAAACCGGTTGGGGTTTAGAGACTCTAGTTTGTTATTCAGCTTTCGTTTTTGCTTCTGGTGCTTTACCACGTAGTGGGACTTCACTGATGAAGAATGTGAGTAACGCCGCAACTAACATAACAACCGACGATAACATGAACACGTTGGAAAGTGCGTATGTTAGTGCGTCTTGCAGGTGGTGAATCATTTCGTTGAACAACGGCAACATTTCTGCTGGTAGTTTTGATTCGATTGCATCTAGTTGAGTATGGTCAAGGAGCAACGCTGGGTTTTGGAATTTGGCGAGTGTTTCTGCCGCTTCTGGCGGAATGGCAGATGTGTCATACGATTCGAGTTTGTTTTTCATCGATGTATTTAACACGGTTCCAAGTACGGCAACCCCTACTGTACCACCGATTGAACGGAATAGTTGTGTGGCAGCTGTCGCAACCCCGAGATAGTCTTGTGAGACCGAGTTTTGCGCAACGAGTGTAAACACGGTTAAGCCAATCCCGATTCCGAATCCGACTAAGAGTTGATAGCCGACTAACACGAACTGATTCGTTCCTGCGTCCATTGTAGACATAAGGTACAGACCAATCACTGTTAAAAATAATCCGAGTGTTGCTTGTCGCTTGTATTTCCCGGTTTTGGTAATTAAGTTACCACCAAATGTACTCGCTGCAACTAGACCAAGTGTCATAGTCATGGAAATAAAGCTAGAGTGCGTTGCGGAGTATCCGAGTACCCCTTGTAAGAAGTACGGGATATACATAATTCCGCCGAACATTCCGATCCCGACGGCAAAACCGATTAAGTTCGAGAACGCAAAGTTCGAGTATTTAAACAAGTGTAGTGGTAAAATCGGACTTTTCGCTCGATTTTCCACAAAGATAAAGAGGATTACTCCGATGATTGCTCCTGCGAATAAACCTAGAATCACGCCTGAGTCCCACGCGTATTCTGTGCCACCCCATGATAACCCTAGAAGTAACGATACGAGTGTCGCAGCTAATACGATGGAGCCAAGGTAGTCGATTGTTTCATTTTGACGGCGTTCCACTGACGGGAATAGTCTCCAGATTAAAACGAACGCGACGATTCCAAGCGGTAAGAAGACCCAGAATACCCATTTCCATTCTAAATTATCAACGATATATCCGCCGATTGTTGGTCCTATAACAGAGGAAATTCCGAAAACCGAGCTCATAATCCCTTGCCATTTTCCTCGTTCACGTGGGGAAAATAAATCTCCGACTGCAGCGAAAGCGGTTGGGATGATGAGACCTGCTCCAATCCCTTGGATCGCACGGAAAATAATGAGTTGTTCGATCGTTGCGGATAATCCACTTAAAAACGCACCTACTGTGAATACCCCAATCCCGATGAGGAAGAAAGGTTTCCGTCCGAAGATATCGGATAGCTTTCCTGCTACTACTGTCATAATCGCAGACGTTAACATGAAGCTTGTGAATACCCAGCTATAATAATCGATTCCGCCAAGGTCGGCGATAATTTTTGGTAATGCATTACCGACAATTGTTTGGTTCACTGCAGCGAAAAATTGTGCAGAAATAATCGCAACAATGATTGTCATTTTCTCTTTATGTGATAAATGTTCCATACATATCTCCTTCTTTTCTTCTATTTCAAAGGTATTTTCTTGAGTGTTTCATTCACAGAGATAATTTCCGTCTCCGAAAGGTCCACGAATTTCACATCAAAATAGTCCACTATGATTTCGCGCATTTGAGAAATCACTTCCTCCCCTTTTGGTGTCACGTGGAGAAATACGGCACGCCGATCTTCCTCAGAACGAGTCCGTTCCAGAAACCCTTTTTCGACTAATTTATCGGACGTCATGGTAACGTACGCTTTTGTTGTATTGACACGTATTGCGACTTCACTCGGTTTCAAAGGACCGAATTCGCTAACGATTCCTAAAAATACGTACTCATTATATGGAATAAATTCTTCTAACAACTTAGAAAGATCGGCACGTGAAGTGCGGATTAATTGACGGAATAAATGAATAAACTCTTTTGTCACTTCTTGCCGATTCATGTGGAAAACTCCTTAAGCAAGTTAATAGTTAAGTAACTTAACAAGATATTAGTTTACTTCGTGGGGCGAAATTTGTAAAGGAGGAATGTTTCATTTCTGAAACTCTAATAATTCAGAAAGTTATATTGGGAGATGCGTGCTTTATATAGGGAGTTCTCATCGGGGATTCGCATCTGAAATCAGAGATAAATAGTTTAGGATAGGAAATTGGAGATCATTTGTACCCATTAGTGGTGCGGTATTTGGAGATGATGTGCGATATACTCGATTTGTGTGCGATGCATGACGAATCTATACTATTTCTGCTGGATTCTTAGGATAGTAAGTTGCCAGGGGGTAAATCAGAAGCTTTCGCGTGCGAAAGCCTCCCTATTAGTTTGAATGGACCGTTTTCGCTGTGGCGAAAACGCACTGACTTCATCTTATGATGTCTTATTCGATATAAAATATAGGTATTAGAACACTCTAGCGGGGCGAAACCTGGAAATTATGTGCGATATATTCGATTTGTGTGCGATGCATGACGAATCTATACTATTTTTGCTGGATGACCTACTACCTGTCAAGTAGACAAGTAGTCCGCTCAAATTCCGCTCATTTCCGCCCTAGGCATTTTCTACTTAAGAAGCCATTTCTAGTAAAAGCTCTTTAGGAGTCTTCTTTGATTTTAATTGCGGTCGAACATTGTTATAATAAGAGATGTAATTTTCAACTGCCTTTATCATTTCTTCATCTGTTTTAGGGATTATAAAACATGGCATTTCTACTTTAAGCTTCCCAAAAAAGCTTTCGATGCATGCATTATCCCAACAGTTTCCTCTACGCGACATAGAGGGAGTTATGGAGTTTTGGTAAAGGTAATTTAAATATCTTGCACTAGTAAATTGCGATCCCTGATCACTATGTAGAATCGCATTCTTTTCCATAAGACCTTTCTCCAACAATTGATCAACTGCTTGTAAAACCATCGATGTCGTCATCGTATCGCTGATCGAGTAGGCGACTACCTCTCCATGGCACAAATCTTTAATGGCACATAGATATAAAAAATGTCTATAAGGTCTCTCGACCTCTAGATAAGTAATGTCAATACATAGTTTAATTCCTGGACGTTTAGCTTTAAAGTTACGGTTTAAAAGATTTCCGATTATCGCGTGTGGTTTTGATTTTTGTTTCCAATTATGACTTGTTTTTAATGGCATATGATAATCTCTTCGCATTCTCGCAATTCGCTTTACACTGACCTTAATTCCAGCCTTTTCTAATTCATTTTTCATTCGTTCATTCCCTAATGTACCTGCATGAGTATTGTAGATACTCAACATCTTGTTAAGAAGTGTTTTATCCTTTTCTGCTTTTCTTTCTTTATGGGAATTTTTCATCCACTTGTAATAACCGGATCGGGAGATCCCGACCATTAAACAAAGCTCTACAATGGACAAGAAACCTTTATAGTTCGTTACATACAAGCACTTTTCTTCGTAATATTTCACCTCCCCACTGAATCCATTCTCTTTTTTAAAACTGCTATCTCTCTTTTCAATTTCTCAATTTCAAGTACATATAATTTCTCTCGCTGTGTTTTTGGTTTTTTTCCTTGTTTACCGTGTAATACTTCAAAGCTTCCCGCTGTACGAACTAATTCAGCCCAATCCTGAACTCTTCTTCTGTTACTTATTTCTAACTCGACTGCAACACTTTGAGCAGACTCACCAGATAAATACCGCTCCACTGCAATCTTTTTTGTCGTAAAATCATATCGTTTGTAATTTGTAGACATCACTTTCACCGCTCCTATGCTTATAATATAGTTAAAGAATAACAGTTGAGCGGAATTAAACTGTCTACTTTAGGTTCATAGTACAGGATTCTTAGGATAGTAAGTTGCCAGGGGGTAAATCAGAAGCTTTCGCGTGCGAAAGCCACTCTATTAGTTTGAATGGACCGTTTTCGCGGTGGCGAAAACGCACAGACTTCATCTTATGATGTCTTATTCGATATAAAATATAGTTATTAGATCACTCTCGTGGTGCGAAACCTGGAAATTATGTGCGGTTTATTCGATTTGTGTGCGATTCGTGTCGCTTCTATACTATTTTTGCCGGATTCGTATGATGTTGTTATATCCTACTGTTTTATTCCATGAAAAAAACTCTTTCCCGGATGTGGGTTAGAGTTTGGATAGGCAGTATTGATAGATTTTCGCTGTCACGATGCAGTCACCGAGTGCGTCATGTGCATTGTGTTCGAGCTCTAGGTAGTTCGAAAGCGTTGTGAGTTTGTGATTGGGTGTTGCTTGGATTACTTTTCGTGCAAGTTTGACGGTATCGATAACCGTATAGGACGGGATGTCGATAATGTTATCGTGTGCATATAGGAAGCCCATGTCAAAGGAGGCGTTGTGCGCAATGATTGGCAAGTCGCCAATGAATTCGATGAGTTCCATCAGGACGGTTGCGATGGTTGGCGAGTTTCGGACCATTGCATCGTGTATGCCTGTTAATGCGGTGATTTTAGAGGAAATGGGACGTCTCGGGTTAACGAGTTGGTTCATTTCGTCTATTTTTTCGTGGTTGAGAAATTTAATCGCACCCACTTGGATGATTTGATCAGCACCGGGTCGAAAGCCAGTTGTTTCGAAGTCGAGAACGACGTAGCTTGTCGGTTTAGAGACGGAAGGTTTGTATTTTTTGGGAGCTTGCGCTCGTCTGGAAGCCCAGTATTGTTGCCTCGATTTTTGCTGTAAGTACTCACGAGGGTCTTTCGATTGGTCATCCATTGTTGTAGCTCCTTTCCACTCTCTGTTACAGTGTATACCCATTACCAAATCTTTCAAGCAAAAGTTTCGTGAAATTACTGCTTGACGAAAAAGTTTCTGTTTTTTAAGATAGTAAATGAGTTAACCATTTTCTAATTATGGTTAACACATATTAACTAAAGGGGTTATACACATGAGAAATGAACGTTTACGTATGTTGATTGTTACGGCATTATTTGCGGCTATTATTGCCGTACTAGCGCAAGTTTCGATTCCATTGCCATTTTCACCAGTACCGATTACTGGCCAAACCTTAGCTATAGGGTTAGCAGCTACAATTTTAGGAAGTCGTTACGGTACATTATCCGTGATTGTCTATCTTCTACTTGGAGCTGTTGGTGCTCCCGTGTTTGCTGGGATGGAAGGCGGTCTAGGCGCATTAGTTGGCCCAACTGGTGGTTATTTAATCGGATTTGTTCCAACCGCATTTGTCATTGGTTGGTATGTCGAGAAATTTGGTTTTACCGTTACGCACGCGATTGTTGCGAACATCATTGGGATGGTGATTACACTCGCTTTTGGAACTGCTTGGCTAAAAGTTGCAGCTGAAATGTCTTGGTCTGTAGCGATTGCTGCAGGTGTTACGCCGTTCTTACTACTCGGTGTCGTGAAAGCGGTTTTAGCAGCTGTTGTCGGTATTGCCGTTCGCAAACGTTTAGCGAGCGCAAAGTTAATGCCAACTACTGTTTAAGTTTTTGTAAATGAAGCACTTCCTAACCTGTTTCGGTTTAGGTAGTGCTTTTTTTACTTCCTTCCCACTGTTCTCGTAACAAGCTGAATGTCAATAAATCCTCGTAATGATCATATAGCCATTGCCCTTGTCTTTTGTTGCCTTCGTATGTAAAGTGAAGCCGTTTTGGAATAGCGATACTTTTTTCATTATTTGCTGCGACTTGAATCTCGATTCGATTGAGTTCGAGGATATTAAATATGTACGTAATGAGCTCATCAATGGTTCGCGTAATGATCCCCCTCCCTTGTGCATCTTCTGCTAGGAAATATCCTATACTTGTCGCGCGATTTTTCCAATCAATGTAATGAAGTCCTACCATCCCGACAAGTTTCCCTCGATACCGGATTCCTACGTCAAAGCCGTTATTCTCAGCATAGTTCTGAATCCACATCGGAATAATCGCGTCAAAGTCTTGTGCAGACTTTCGCTTATCTACCCACAGTAACCACTTTCGTAAGTGTTCCCGGTTGGTGTCAATAAGTGCATATAATTCTTCCTTGTGATGAGTTTGAAGTAATTCTAGTTGTATTTCTTCGTCTACGGGAAATGAAAACATGATGTTCCCTCCTACTTAATAGGAGTATCATACCACGTCTCTCCAGCTTATGTTAAGGTGTTGGGAATCCGGACAATGTTAGGCGAGTAAGTTGGTGTTTTTGGAAAAAGACCGCTTGAGGCTTGTGGTCGTGGCCAGACGGAGCGCAATTTGAAGAGATGAAAAAAACACTGGGCTTGCCTCTCTTTTTATTGCCAAAAGAGGGTTGCGCAGTGCTAGTTGGTGAGCATGTCGAGTCGTTTGTAAGCGACGAATTTGTCTTTCCAGTAGGTGTCGTTGACGTTGCCGTAGGTGACGCCTTTGGAGGTGCTGGCGTGGATGAATTTCCCCTCACCGATGTAGATGCCCATGTGTGTGATGCCGGGTGCTGCGATTGTTTTTTCAAAGAAGACGAGATCTCCAGGCACGGGTTGCACGACTTTTTTGGAGATGTTGTAGTAGCCTTGGCTCGATGTGCGCGACAGGGCTAGTCCAGCTTCGTTATGTACGTATGCGATGTAGCCACTGCAGTCGAAGCCTTCTGGTGTAATGCCGGCATAAAGATATGGTGTTTGTAGGTATTTTGGTGCGACGGAAGCTATCCCTGCGTATACGGTTTGACCAGTTTGAGATAGTTCTTTTGCGAGTGGTTCGTACGCTGATTGTCGGTTTTCGATGATGCGTGATTTTTTCAATAGTGCTAAGGATGGTTTGAAGTATCGTGCTGCTTGTGTGTCGTTTGCGATTGGCAAGGAAAGAATGAGTGCGACGAGTAGTAGTGAGATGATTTTCCGCATTTTGTCCCTCCTTTCGTTTTAGGGCTGTCGTTTAAGGTAATATTATAGTAGAGTGTTTGAAAAATTTCGTCAATAGGGGGAGAGTCTTATGCGTTGGTTCGAATATTCGTCCGAAATTTTGGTGACTGTGCTAATAGTTGCAGTTATTGGGTTTGTTCTGTATTTGTATGTGTTTGATCGAAAGCAGAAGCAGCATGCGATTTTGCGGAATTTTCCGATTTTAGGACGTGTGCGGTATACGTTAGAAAAGGTCGGGCCGGAGTTTCGACAGTACTTGTTTGATGATGATAATGACGGGAAGCCGTTTAATCGAGAAGAATATTTGTCGATGGTATTTCCCGGGAAATATTTGCAGCATATTGTCAGTTTTGGGTCGAAGCGTGATTTTCAAGAGCCTGGTTTTTACATACGCAATGCGATGTTTACGAAGAATACCGAGGAAATGCGTGTCGATAATCTGGAGCTTGTGACGACGAAGCGCTACACGGTGCAAGAAGATGGTTTATTTACACGGAAAGAATCGTTTAGTGAGTTGGAGACGCTTCCGTGGTTGTTGCCAGAAGATGATGCGGTGGTGATTGGTCCAGGTTGTGCGGAGCCTTTTAAAGTTCGTAGTTTAGTTGGTCAGTCAGCGATGAGTTACGGGGCGCTTGGTAAAAATGCGATTACCGCTTTATCGATGGGTATTGGGATGGCGCGTGGTTCGTGGATGAATACAGGTGAAGGTGGCATTTCCCCGCATCATTTGAGTGGTGGTGCGGATTTGATTGCGCAGATTGGTTCTGGATTATATGGTTTCCGAACTCCTGAAGGTGAGTTTTCGATGGAGCGGTTGAAGGAGAAAGCGAAGATTCCGCAAGTGAAGGCGTTTGAGTTGAAGCTTGCGCAAGGTGCGAAGACACGTGGTGGTCACGTGGAGGCGGAGAAAGTAACAGAGGAAATTGCAGGTATTCGACATGTAGTTCCGTATACAACGATTAATAGTCCGAATCGTTTTCATGAGTTTGATAATTACGAGACATTATTTAATTTTATTGATAAGATTCGCGGTGCGACTGGAAAGCCTGTTGGTATTAAGATTGTTGTTGGGTCTCCAACAGATGCGGATGAGTTAGCAGCGTATATGAAAGAAACAATGCGAGGGCCGGATTTCATTTCACTTGATGGTGGTGAAGGTGGAACTGGGGCTACGTATCCGGATTTAGCGGATAGTGTAGGTCTTCCCCTCCGTACAGCGCTTGTGCTACTGGATGATGCCCTTCGGTTTCACGGGGTGCGTGACCGAGTGAAGATTATTGCGTCGGGAAAAGTGATTACTCCAGATAAAGCGGCTGTCGTACTTGGATTAGGTGCCGATTTAATACAAGTGGCACGCGGGTTTATGATTTCGGTTGGTTGTATTATGGCGCATACGTGTCATACCAATACGTGTCCAACTGGGGTCGCAACGACAGATGAGAAGTTACAAAAAGCGCTCGTTGTGGAAGAGAAAAAGTATCGTGTGACGAACTTTATATTAGCGATGCGAGAAGGATTGTACCGAGTGGCCGCTGCAGCAGGGATTGATTCGCCAACGAAGTTTGGTCGAGAGCATGTGGTGTATAAAGATGAAAACGGTGCGGTAAGACAGATGGATCGCTAACAGAAGATATGGAGGCTTTCGCTGCGGCGAAAGCTTCTTTTTTGATGGCGGGATTGGGTTGTTGTTTTGGTTATTGGGTTGCGGAAGGATCGAATTCGGTGATTGTTTTGTCGAATTGGTTTGAAGAAGGTTTTGTGGTGCAAAAAAAGAATGAGGAGTGGAGATTCCTCATTCGTTAGGATTGGTGCGATTCAATTCGGCCACGGCCAGAGCGTTTTGCGGCATACATAGCTTCGTCTGCTTCTTTAATAAGATGACGTAGTTCTTTTGATGCGTCGAGAAGTGTAACGCCGATGCTTGCGGAAATAAGAAACGGGATACCTTCAACGATGACTGGCTCCACTGTTAGTTTCTGTAATAAAGTTGTTGCAGCTTTTTCCGCTTGGGTTAGATCGTTCTCGACAAGTGGGATTAGAAGGACAAATTCGTCTCCACCTATTCTAGCTGTGATGCTGTCTTTCGGGGCAACTTTTTGGAATATCCGAGCTACTTGAGTGAGTAGGCGGTCTCCCATATCGTGTCCATATGTGTCGTTTACTTCCTTAAAATTGTCTAAGTCGATATAAAGTACTGCGTAATTTGGGCAGCTGGCTTTTTGTTCTTCAAAAAATGCTTTGAGGAAAAAGCTATTGTAAAGGCCTGTAAGATGATCGTGAACCATCATTTCTTCTAAAAAAATTGTTTGGCTCAAGAGCGAGCTGAAGGTTTTCACTAAGCGGACGTCTTTTTGAGAAAAGTTATATGGTTCGGTGTCGAAAGCACATAATGTCCCGAACACTTCCCCGTTTCCTTTATAAATCGGTGCACCTAAGAAAGAGCCAGATCCTACTTGCAGCGTGATAGGATGTTGAACCGTTTTAGGATTTTTCGCAAGGTCTGGAATGACAATGGGTTCTCCTTCATTTTCAACAGCTAGCTTACATAAGACATTTTCAAAAGGAGCAGACTCCCCTTCTAAGAGTAGCTCGGCTTTTCGATTAAATGCTTTTACAATAAAATTCGAAGTCCCGTCATTTGTCGCTAGAAATATAGTGTTTACTCCAATTGTATCGGCGAGTAAGGAAATCACTTCTTCTGCAACAGTATCTAATCGTTGAAAGTATGGCGTTGTTTGGATAGTTGCCATGACGGAACACCTCGTTTGTCTAGTTAATATCCTAACTATACCCCGAATGTCTTGTTTTTGAAACTTTGAAAGGTTTTTATTAACATATTGCAAATTGATTTTCCAAATAATAGGTAAGTGTGCCTAATGAAACTAAGAGGAATGGAGCACAATGTAAAACCCCCGTCTAGTGAACGGGGGTTTTAAAAAGAGGTCATTTCTATATAGTGAAGAGCTATATAGTGAGTTTACTAGAACAGACGGTTTTGTGGACCTTCCGTATCTGGGTGACGTAATTTTTCTTGACGCATGCGTTCTTCGTACGACAAGTTCGAAGTTGGCTCATCTTCTACTCCCCCTGTTGGGATTTCGTTTTCAGTAGAGTTCGTGTCGAACGCGAATGCATTGCCGTGTCCATTTTCTTCGTATCCCGTGTCGTCTAGCGGTGTTTCTTCTGCACGTGGATCTTGAGAAAAATCATGTTTCATATCTTCTGTCAGTTTTTCAGATGTTTCATTCCCAAAAGGAGCTGGTCCTAGATTTGGGTCTGCACCTGTTTGGTTCAAGAATTGTGGGTCACGTGTTTCTGATTCAAATTCTTCTGTTTGATCTTTTGCCAGCTCATGTTCAGATGACGCTTCGAAATTACTACGGATTGTCGTTTCTGTTGGTTCCTCAAAATTACTACGTGTTGATGTAAGGGATGGTTCAGACTGCGTTGTATATTCACTGGTCGATCCATTGTATGCGCTATTAATGCGTTCTGCAGAAGATTGAAATTCCTCGCGTGTGGAGTCCCCTGCTTGCTCCGCACGGAATTGCGTTGTTTGAGATTCCGTATTATACGGCTCGTTCGATTGATTCGCTGAGAATTCCGTTTGATCTGTTGTTTCTTGGAATTCGTCTCGATCCGAACGACGTGCTTCATCAATGGTTGGACGGTGTTCTGCAACCATTTTTTCTTCTTGTGTATGGTGACTGAATGTATCATAGTCATTGGCTTTTAAACCACTTTCCATGAACGTTTCTCCACGTTCGAATCGGTCGACTGGCTCATCGAAACGACCTTCTGACTCGTTGACGAATTCGTTTGTGGAAGGAGTAAATCCTTGTTCTTTCGAATAGTCACTTGCTGGTTCAGTAGACGTCGCTTCTGAGCGCGCTGTGTCAGTAAATTCCGGTTCGTGTGTTCCAAATGTTGTGGTACCTTCTTCTGAACGTGCGGTGTCATCAAAACCTGGTTCAGTCGCTTGCATTGGGCGTTCTTCCCCGTGATACGACTCATACGTATTACCAGATTGTCCGAATGTGTCATACCCTTGTTCCGTTGTGTTGACGTTGGCTGACGTTGGTTGTGCATCCGTGTATAAAACAAATCCACCGTTTTCTACTTCGCGAGCGAAACGTTGGCGTTCTGTGTCTTCGAGATTAAGTTTACGAAGACCTTCTGACGTTGCGTCAGTTCCACTAAACCATGATTTGAACTTATCCATGAATGTGCCAGCTTCGTGTGCTGATACTTCGGAGAATCGATTTAATGTATGCATATGCCCATGGTCTTTTGAGATTACATGTATGTCACTTTCGTTAAATCCTTGAGCTTTCATCGCTTCTAATCTTTCGTACATTTCGTCCTCAGTGCGAGCAATTTCAACGTGTCGATTTGTTTCGAATTTCATTGTATTTCCTCCTAAGGGTTATTTGTTTATCCATACCCTTCCAGAGTTTTGCTTCAAACGTATGTAATGGAAATGTAATAAAGTGGATGGTGTTTTAAGTTTAAATATATTTAAGATAGCTTTAGCATCCGACAGTTATATTTAGCATCCGACGGACGCTTTAAAGAAAAGGACTTCTGCATGCCGAAATGCGACAGGAAGTCGCGATTTTTCGGCCAAGCAGGCTTGGCTTAAGCCTCCTCGTCGTATAACGACTGCGGGGTCTTAAACTCAAGCTTTTCCCGAAAGGTAAGGATACCTGCATACCGAAATGCGACAAGGATGTCGCGTTCTTTCGGTCCGGAGTCGCCGTCTTCTGCATTTAAAGTAATTTATACAACATGCAAATGCATAAGAGACATCCCACTAATTTAATACCCTTTTAAAAATTGCTGGTTGTGTATTCAGTTTTTGCACTAGCAAAAACAACCGAACGGAATTGTACTATTCTAGGATGGAAATTGGAACTGAGCGTATTTCGTTTGTCCTACGAGATGTGCGATAATTTCATATTTGGTGCGATTCAAGTATCTTGACTTACCTCCTGTCAAATCAGTTTTTGCGTAAGTAAAAACAACCGAATGGATTGGAAATTGGAATAACGAGTATCTTATTTCCTTAGATGATGTGCGATTTCCATTTTTAAGAGGAGAGGAGCGCGGAGGCTTCTCTCCTCTTTTCTATGATTGTCGCGTTAAGATCGCGTTGCGGAGCTTGAACAAAGCGCGCTCCTTTCTTTTTTTGAGTGCTGCTTCGGTCATGTGAAAGTGGGATGTGACTTCCCGGAGTTTTTTACCTTCTATATATAGTAGAAAGAGTAATTCACGGTCCTTCTCGGGCAGAATCTCAAACGGAATCTCGGGATGATTGGTTTCATTCCCCGCAGGGGCCGCATGGTCTTCCGACATTTCGTCGACGTCGTATGCATTTTGACGGGTCATTTCGTCGAGCATGGCGCCGTAAATCGATCGGTAGGCATAGGCAGCAAAGTTGCCTGTGTTCGAATCGAAGTTTTTCCATGCTTTCCAAAGGGCAATTCGACCGCTTTGGATGTAATCAGCGTGGTTTTTGTAGATATGAAGCTTACGCATACAGGCGGAAATCATGGGTTCGAACTGAGCGAGACATGTTTCAAAGGTTTCCATAGGGTGATCGTTTCTGCGCGTGCACTCGCATGTTTTCCTAGGTAGGTGCATCGTATCCTGCTTAGAATTGTGTGTAAAAGGAAGAAAGATAACGTTTCGGTATGAGAAACGTGTTGTTTTGACCATGGAAAACGAATGTTTTGTCGAACAAATTTACAGAAAAGTATGTATTTTCCGACTTGTTTCGCAAGAGTTTGGTGTGCTACAGTCAAATTATGGAATGGGGGCATATTGTGGAGCATTGTGATTCGGTTTGGATAAATGAGAAGACGCGTGTGTTGAAGCCAGTATTTACAGGGGATTATCAGACAGAGATAGTGACAGAAAGTGGCAGCTATTTTTCGAAAAAATCATGTTTGGAGTTGCTGCAGTTAGTATGCCTCCGGTATTTTTCCGATTATGAGGGACGAATTAAGGCTGCGCGCCATTATTTAAAATACGACCGGAAGACGCCGGTGTATCTCGGGGATGCCAATTTTTCGTGTTTTCCGACGCGTTCCCCGAAGCATCCGGAGTGTATGTGGATTTTCAATCAAGAGTATTCGATTTATGCGTATGATTTGGCGAATAAAAAGACGGTGTTGTTGTATGCAGACGCTGCTACGATTGAAGTGAATGCTTCTCGGCATACGCTTGAAAAACAGTTAAATCGGACGATAATGATGGTATATAGAGCAAGAAATTTGGAACGTTCGTAGGGAGGGATCGTATGGGACCACTTGAGAAAGAGTCCGTTGGCATTTTGCAGTCACTGCCTGACATGGTGGCGGTGATCGATACTTCTGGTACGATTCTTTTTGTGAATGAAGCATGGGAACGGTTTCGTATCGAAAATGGTGGCGATGCGTCGAAAGCATCTGTCGGAGTGAATTATCTTCGAATGCTAGAAAAAAGTGATGCGGTGTATGAAGCAAATGGTATTCGAAGCGTCATAGAAGGAAGTATTTCAACATTCAATCTGGAGTATCCGTGTCACTCCCCCACCGAGCAGCGTTGGTATTTGATGACCGTGACGAAAATTGACGAACAGCTGTTGATGATTCGACATGAAAATGTGACAAAAGTGCTGGAAACGGAAAAATCGATGAATAGCGTGTTGGAATCGATGACGGACGCTTTTTTTGCACTAGACGACAATTGGTGTTTCGAGTATTTAAATAGTGCAGCTTATGACGTATTGGAACGAGAAAAAGGAACATTATTACATAAAAATGTGTGGGAGGAATTCCCCGAAGCGGTAGAGTCGCTCTTTTATTCTAATTATCAAAAGACGCTGCATCAACGCATTTCGACTTCCTTTGAGGAGTATTATGGACCGTTGGATACATGGTTTCAAGTCAACGCCTACCCTTCTACTGGTAGAGGAATTTCTGTTTACTTCCAAAATATAAACGAAAAAAAAATGTCGGAAGACCGGTTGAAAATGTTTGCGTATTACGATGATTTGACGGATTTGCCGAATCGTCGGTCCATTCATGAGATGGTTCGTAAGAAATTGGCCGAAGACCGAGCGTGTTCGCTTTTGTTCATCGATTTGGACGGCTTTAAGAATGTAAATGATGTGTATGGGCATGAAAAAGGCGATTTGGTGCTGCAGCGAGTTGGACAAAAGTTACAACAACATTTGTCCAGTGAGGCGTTTATTGCACGTCTCGGTGGCGATGAGTTTTTAATCGCGGTAAATGAGTCGGAGCGAAAAGCGTTGAGGCGGTTTGCGAATGAAGTGCTCGATTTGTTTCATCAACCGATTGTGCTCGATTCCCATTTTTCGTTTAGCGTGTCGGCTTCTATCGGAATCGGGATTTATCCGAATGACGGGAAGAATTTTGATGAGTTGATGAGTGCGACAGATACAGCGATGTATCAAGCGAAGCGAATGCGCGGGAATAGTTATGCTTTTTATCATCCGTCGATGAAGACGGAGATTGCCCGGAGGTTATTGATTGAACAAGAGCTTGGGGACGATTTGCGTGACCACGGGATTTACTTTGTGTTGCAGCCGCAGTGGGATACGGTAAAAGATGAACTTTATGGATTTGAAGTGTTGTCACGTTGGCGTCACCCGACGCTCGGTGAGATTTCGCCGTTGGAGTTTATCGGCATCGCGGAGGATACGGGGAATATTTTGAAGTTGACGCAGCATTTGTTCGCAGAGGTTTTTGCGCGGGTGTCGCGTTGGATTCGCCAGGACGGGTTTGATAAGAAGGTGGCGATTAATATTACACCGTATTTGTTGACGCAGAAGTCGTTTTTTGATGATTTGTTTGATTTGTTGGAGCGTTTTCGGATTCCGTCTTCGATGATTGAGTTAGAGGTAACCGAGGAGACGGAGATGGTGACATCTGAGATTACACTTGGGAATATTGTGCGGTGTCGGGATGCTGGTGTGAGTATAGCAATCGATGATTTTGGGACTGGGTTTTCGATGTTGTCGTATTTGAGTTATTTTCCGGTGGACCGGTTGAAGATTGATCGTTTTTTTATAGATCGAATTGGGAATGATCCGAAGAGTGAGGCGATTTTACGGTCGATTATTCATTTGGCGGAGAGTTTGAGTTGTGAGGTTGTGGCAGAGGGTGTGGAGACGGAGGAACAGGTTCAGTTTTTGAGGGAGAATGGGTGTGCGATTGTGCAGGGCTATTTGGTGGATCGTGCACTAGATGTGGATGAGTTTGAGAGACGGTTTGTGAAGAACGTACTGTGAATAGTTTGGTAAATCTTTATATGATTAAATAAATAAATCTTCGATTTATGTGATTTGATGAATAAGGATAAAGCCTGTAAATCTCCGATTTACGTTTCGATGGACGCTTTAAGGAAATGGACTTCCGCATGCCGAACTGCCGCAGGACGCGGCGTTATGTTCGGCCAAGGAAGCGCGGCTTCAGCCGCTTCCTTCGCGTTGCTCAGTCCAGGGTCTTCAGCTCGCTGTGTCGCTACGCGATTAAAGGCAAGGATGCCTCCATGCCGATGAGCGATAGGACGTCGCGATTTCATCGGCCTTCTCGGAGTTGCCATCTTCACTTCAATCAGATCTTAGTTTAAAAATGATACTCTTTACATTTGATCCTCAATGTTTAAGTAAAATGCATCTTATCACTCTGTACACTTCGACACACACCTTTGTAAAATGCATGAAACCCTATTCTCCATCTCTTCCCTACTTGTTGTGAGGAGATTTAAGAAAGTATTACATAGTTAGACAAACTATTGAGCATTTTAAATAAGAGAAAACGGTACGTATATATAATTAGATTGGAGGAGCGACGTATGGAGCCTTCTATTACGATTAAAGCAGATACGATTGAAGAAGCGACGCAGACGGCGTTGTCGATTCTTCAGGCGACGGTGGATCAAGTACGAATCGAGGTGCTTCATTCGCCAAAGAAGAATTTTCTTGGGATTGTGAAACAACAAGCGGAGGTGTCGGTGACGAAGTTAGGTAATTTAACTGCGACTCCGCTATCAACCGAATCTTCAACGAATATTTCGCCAAATCAACAAAGTGTGGCTGTTCAAGAAAGTGCTGTTTCAATAGATGAAATCACTTCCACGCCGCTTTCGAAAGCGTCAGCTGAACCAATGTCATCATCTATCGAAAAAGCCATTCCAACTGATATGGAGGATTTGGTGGATTTTTTCCTTGCAGAGGAAAATTCCGACGTATTTGCGACATATGATGAGGCGCCGACTCCGCAAGACACAAACGTTTCCACACAAATTACGGAGGATATGCCGTTTGGTGCGTGGGTGGAAAACCAAGTGTTATACATACATGAAGATGAGAAGAAGTACCCCGTTATTGCACCTGGCAAGAATGTCACGTTAAAAGTGAATGGCTTAAAGGTAACGGACCGGATTGCAGTTTCGAAAACGGATCGCATCGGAATTGATTATCAAGATGAAGTAACACCAAGTGAATTTTCGATTCAGTTAATGGCTCAAAATACGAGAGCCGTATTATTTGTTCGACCGGGCAAAATTGTTCATCGTACGCTTCAAGATCAGCCTGTTGCGAATTTCATCCAACTAGAAGTGGACGAAACGGTGGAATTTTTTAATGACTTGAAGCTAGATGATGTGTATGAAAAAGTTCAGCAGCTTGGTATTAAACAAGGGATTGACTATCATGCGATTGAACAAGCGATGGTACTAAAAGAGCCGGGTGAAGTGGTGATTGCGGAAGGAATTTCGCCGATTCAAGGAAAAGACGGCGAGTTGGATTGGTTAGTAGAAGAAGTCATCGAAACGGAAAAGGACGATACGGAAAAAGTCGATTTTCGTGAGGCAAATAAAATCGTCAATGTCGAAGAAGGCGAAATAATTGCGTCGAAAATTCCTGCGACTCCAGGGAAACCTGGGAAGGATTTGTTTGGAGAGCCGATTTTCCCAAAAGAAGTACAGGAAATTATTATTAAAACAGGTAAAAATACTACACTCAAGCACGATCGTGTCGTGGCTGTAGCTCCAGGTCGTCCTTCCATTGAATGGCGAGGTCGTTTAGTAAAAATCGATATTATTAAAGAATATCTTCATCAAGGGGACGTCGGAATTGATAGTGGACATATTCAGTTCCAGGGCGACGTTCGTGTACTTGGTAATGTGAACGATTCGATGAATGTGACGGCTTCTGGCCGTGTTAATGTGAAAGGCACCGTGACACGCGGGAACATTCAAGCAGGTCAATCGATGTATATCGGGGATAATGTGTTTTCCTCTACCCTTTCCGTTGGTCGAGAAAATTTTGTTATTTCCGAACTAGTCATGCTTCTTCGCGAAATTTTAGGGTATACGGATAATATGCAAGTGGCACTTCACCAGTTGCTCGTGGTGCGAGGATTACAGCCAACTGAGTTAACGAGTCGTGAGCTGAACCATTTACTTCGTTTATTATTTGAAAAAAAATACACAAATTTCCGCGATATTGTTATGCGTTTTGTGAATAAAGTTCGTATGCACATTTCCGTATTGTCTGAAGAATGGACGAACCTCGCGGATAGCTTGTATGAATCGTTTATTGTCGTGTCGAGTAATCCACTCGAGTCTATGGCAGCATATGAAGCATTAAACGACGACATTCGTGCGACATACGAAAGTCACCGTATTCCGCCGGAGCCAAAAGCGTTTTTAACCGTGCCGTATGCGATTAATAGCACACTTTATTGTAGCGGGAATATTAACGTCACTGGCCATGGTGTGTACCACTCCGTTTTGAAAGCTGGAAACGATGTATCCGTTCAAGGCGTTTGTCGTGGCGGTGAAATTCGCGCTGGTCGTAACGTCACGCTTGATGAAGTTGGGTCCGAAGTTGGAGTGAAAACGGTTATTTCTGTTCCAGCTGATGGTATTATTCGCATCGATTACGCACATCCTAACACGAATATTTTGATTGGCAATCGCCAACATTCATTCGCAAGTGGTGCAAGCCGTATCATCGCAAAACTGAACGCAGACGGGAATCTCGAGCTCCATTAGCACATTCCCTGCTGGGTACATACGCGCATTTTGTCGAATTACGCTATTTTTCACTTCTCTCAGATGGTAAACTAAAGGCACAACATAGAAGTAGAAAAGGAGTCGCACATGAACGTCAACTGGACAACAATTCCAAACTTTCACGTCCTCCATACATATGGGCCTGAGGTGCAAGAGACCGCGCGAATCGTATATGACTCCCGCGACGTCACCCACCAAGCAGCTTTCTTCTGCATTATTGGAGAAGAAACGGACGGACATCTTTATATAGAAGACGCCATCACTCGCGGTGCAACGACCATCGTCGGCTCTAACCAAGCCGCCATGGAACCGTTTATCTCGCAACATCCGCACGTGACGTTTGTGTTGGTGAATGAAACCCGTCTTGCCCTGGCCATCGTTGCTGCCCATTTTTACGATCACCCTGCGAGAAGTCTGAAGACGATCGGCGTTACAGGGACAAATGGCAAAACCACTGTCGCTACGTACGTCAAAAACTTGCTCGATTTAGTCGGCGTTCCGTGTGGTTTAATCGGAACGAACGGAATCTTTTCCTCGCAAGAGGAAATGGAGATGCGTAAAAGCACCCCTACTACACCGATGCAATCTGATATGCAGTATATTTTTCGTGAACTAGTAAGGCTTGGTGATCAAGCTGCTTCAATGGAAGTATCGTCTATTGCGCTCGATCAACACCGAGTAGGTGCGTTTACATTTGACGTCGCGATTCACACGAATATTTCCGAAGAGCATATGGAATACCACGGGACATTTGAACACTATCTTCAGTCGAAATTGAAACTTTTTAAGCAAGCAAAACATGTCGTCGTGAACTTAGACGATGACGGAATGAGTAAGGAAATTTTGGATGTCATCGCTGTTCCATCCCTTACGTATTCCATGGATCTTGCGAAAGGTGCAGATTTAACGTGGACAAGTGTTTCATTAACCGACAATGGACTTGCCTTTGACCTGCATTACAATGGCATTGTCTATCCTGTTGAAGCACCGATTTTTGGAAATTTCAATGCAGGAAACTTAGTAAGCGCGATTGCAACGCTGTTACATCTTGGGATTGACATCCATGTGATTCTCGGTGTTTTAGAGAACATGTCCCAAGTTTCGGGGCGTTTCCAAGTAATTAACGGACCAGAAGACCGAAAAATCATCATCGATTACGCCCACACACCGGTCGCGTTAGCATCGATCATGAAGGAAATCCGGAAATTACCCCACGAAAAATTCATCGCAATGGTTTGCGGTATCGGTATTCGCGATTTCGGCAAAATGCCTAAAATGGCAAAAGCTGCAGAAGGACTTGCCGATGAAATCGTCGTATCGGTCGATCACCCAGGTCACAATGACCCTTGGGACGTAGTGGATGCTGTAATGGCCGGGTTTAGTGAACCTGCCCTGCAACCTGTTTACGGTACACCAAGTCGTAAAGACGGCGTGCTAAAAGCGCTTGAACTGAGCGAACCAGGGGATATTATCTTGCTGTCGAGTGGATGCATCAACGGCTGCCAAATTGTGCGCGGCGAATACATCCCGCACTCTGACGAAGAAATTATCGAAACATACTTTAAAAACAACACAACCCCGTCTTCCGCTAGTTTATAAGCGGAAACGGGGTTTTTTATGTGATAACCTTAATTATTCTGGTTTTCTATCGTTCTAATTCAATATATTCCCTCTTTAATTTCCATTCGAATTCTTCGAATTCCCAGATTAGCATGCATTGAGCTGCAAACTTTCGGTCACCAATGACGCCGAATTCTCTTCCCACAACAATTGCTTCGTTGCCATTCTTTCGATAGGTGATAGAATTCGTATGAAATTTCTTCTCTACATCATTCATTTGTTGAAGAACAGTCCCTAAGTCGTAATCGTAGTAATAGGGTGTAGGATTATTAATATCGGAATTTGCCCAATAGCCCACAAAATTTTTCGACATGAAGGATCTAATACTATCAGCGTCTTTATTCACAAGCGCATTATTCCAAGTAGTAAAGTAATCGCTCAATACTACCTCCAACTTTTCCATGATATTACCCCGTTTCCTTTCTCACCTGTTCTGTGTTCAAAAATCATGTTAATCATTCCATTTATTTAATTTGTCGTTTTCGTACCCATCCATTCTTCCACTTCTTCACTTGGCATTGGGCGTGCGTAGTAATACCCTTGTATCGTTTTGCAACCGATGGATCGCAGCAAGTTAAGCTGTTCGATTGTTTCGACTCCTTCCGCTATTACGCGTAGGTTGAGAAGTTTCGCAAGATCAATGATTGTCTTGACGATACCTAAGCTTTTGTCGTTTTCTTCAATTTCGCGGATGAATCGACGGTCAATTTTGATTTCGTCGATCGGAAAGTGTTGCAAGTAGACGAAGGCTGAGAATCCGGTTCCAAAGTCATCAATGCTAATTAAAAAGCCTAATTCACGTAATTCAATAATCCTTTTTTGGGCTGCTAAGTAGTCTCCCATTGCGACATTTTCAGTTATTTCAATGATGAGCTGCTCAGGCATAATATCATACGTTTCTAAGCACATTTCCAAAAATGGCACGAGTTTTTCGTGTAAGAAATGGCGTGGCGACACATTGATGGACAATGTCATTGAAGTTTGACCGCTTTTTTTCCATTTTGCAAGTTGAGTAAACGCTTGGCGAATGACCCATTCTCCAATCGGAAGGATTAAACCTGTAGATTCTGCATGGGAAATAAATTCCACAGGTGCAATGAGTCCTTTCTCCGGATGATTCCAACGGATGAGTGCCTCGAATCCTTCTATCTTGTTTCGTATACAATCCATTTGCGGCTGTAAATATAATCGAAACTCGTTCATGTCGAGTCCTTTTCGCAGATTTATTTCCGTATGTAAGGTGGTTTCACTTATTTCGCGCATGTACGGATTAAAAAAGGATGAGATACTACGAGATCCAATTTTTTTGCCGTAGCTTAACGCGATTTGCGCGCTCTGCAAGCATTCCTCTGGCGTGCTGCCGTGCTCTGGAAAGATGGACATTCCGTAGCTATAGGTGATGTACACTTCTTCTCCTTTTATATGTAGCGGTTTTTTTAAATCTACTAATTTTGTTTCATAGTCGGAGACTTCATTTCCATTCAAATAAAGAATAAAGTGATCCATCCCAATTCGAGCGACGCAATTGGGATCAGGAAACTTCGTTTGTAGACGTTCCGAAATTTCTTTTAACACTGATTCGCCTCCATCAAAACCGAGCACTTCCTGAATGGTCGAAAATTGGTCGATATTTAAGTAAAGAAATTTGCCCGCGTTAAACTCACCTAAATCACGCGTGACTTGATCAACGAATGCATGCTGATTCGGCAAACCGGTCAGTTGATCGACGAATGCGAGTTCTTGAATACGCGTTTCTGCTTCTAGTCGATGAAGTCGCTCATACAAAAACGCGACCATGTCTGCCAAAGTTCCCACTAAAGTTTGATCGAGCTCTGTCCATGTCCGTTTTCGAACAGATTCGCAACACAACACTCCACCTATCCCGTCACTCATCATGATCGGTGCATCCAACATCGATTGAATGCCACCCATCATTTCAAAATAGACTGGATATAATTCGCTCACTCGCGCATCAGTTGATACATCATGCACGGCGATTGCACGCGCATTTTGAAAAGCATCGAAGTATGTCGGATACAGCACTTTGTGTAACTCTTCCCCGTAAACGTGGGAATGAAAACGTGCATCAAAGATGTTCTGCGCGATGAGTTTTTTCTGACAATCATCAAATAACCAAATACCCACGCGATCGACATCGATCAATTGTGCAATTGTTTCGCATATATTTTCAATCGTGTCAGAAAGCGATTCGCTCGTAATTTCACGAGATTTTGCCAATTCGAAAATTTTCATTTGTTGATCGCGCATTGTGGATTCGATATCAAAAAGCGATTTCAAAGCAAGCTCTTCGAGTGCAGCCAAAACAGCGAAATTATTCCCACTCGGAGTACTTCCGATTGTGACTTCATAAGAATCGCCATCAATGATCATCTGGAAAGGAGTGTAGTGAGGATTGGCAGATTTTTGCCATAGGAGGGTCGTGTCTTGTTTTGACAGTTTGGAGAGAACGGAAATGCGGTCGAGTAGTGGGCTAAGCTGTTTTCGTTGAATGTCCATATGTATTATCGCAATCGTTTGGCCCATTAACTCGTCCTCCAATAGAACTATTATGATGACATAAATATACCATGAAAACTAAATTTTGACACAATTATTTTGGATTTTATTAGGTAAATTTTTTGGATTTTTATTCCAATTAAAAACGAATTAATTGTTTACTAATAAAAAAGCTTGGGAATATTTTTCCCAAGCCACTAGATGATTATTTCTGATCACGATTTTTTCGTTCGATTGCCGCTTCAATGTAGCGACTAAAGACACGTTTGGAATTCTCTTCTCCATCTACCGCAAACTCTTCTGGGTGCCACTGAAAACCATGCACAAACGAATGCGATTTGCTTTCTACCGCTTCTACAATCCCGTCTGTTGCATGTGCAACCACTTCTAAGTCTTTGCCGATTTTATTTAATGCTTGGTGATGGAACGAATTCACACGGAACTCTTCCTCCTGCAGCATGTTGTAAAGGTTACTATCCTTGTGTACATGCACTGTATGCGAACGGTGAGTTCGTTCTGCGATTTGTAAATGTAGATGAGACATTTCTTTTCTCTGTGTATGGATATGTTGGTATAGTGATCCACCTTGAACAATGTTCAACATATGCATCCCACGACAAACCCCAATATATGGTTTGTCTTTTTTCAGCATTAATTCGACTAAATTATATTCCAGTTCATCCAGTTTTGGCACAATCTTCCCTAAGTTCACGTGCGGATCTTCTTTATAATAACCAGGGTCGATATCTTCCCCACCTGTCACAAAAAGTCCGTCTAACAAATCGGATAAATCATCTAAATCTTCGTTTGGCACCAACGGAATTAAAAATGGAATTCCTCCCGCTTCAACAATTGCCTTTGCATATACAGGGGGTAAAAAATAACTCCCGTTTTCTAAAACCTCTGATGTGATACCAATAAGTGGCTTCACCATATTATTCGCCTTCTTTTCTATGTTTAGAGTCTTGAAAGTATACCCGAAATTTTCGTTCTAAAAACTCTGGTTGTTTTTATAGCGAAATAGAGAATATTTTGTAAAAAAGGGCATTCTTTTGACTCATTTTATGCGACTAAAGAGGAATTTTAAAAAATTTTAAGAATATTTAATTTAGTTATATAGCTAAATATATCCAGATTAGATATCATAAGAAAGGAAGATATTTTATTAACGAATGAGGTGCCTTATGTCGAGAAGATTTGGACCAGTCAGATCTTATGTAAATGGTCGAGAAGGAGCCACATTGATCAAAAATGAGCTTGCGAAAGAAATCGATTATGATTTGTTAGATAACCCTGCTCAGATTGAATTAGACAAATTTAAAGAAATCATCAGTGGCATCGTAGACCGAAAAAAAATGCTAGACCAGTATGTACACATCGTAGAGTTTCACCAAAGTAAATTTTTGGAGAAACAGAAAATTGAATTTGATATTCAGAAAATCCGGTTTTTTGTCGTAAATGGTGATTTTGAAAATGCTGTTCAATTAATTGATAAACACAAAGATACGTATAGACAGTATTCGACAGAGACACAGTATTTTTGGTTTAAACATCTCGGGAATTACTATTACTCTCAAGGGAAATATCCGGATGCATTAGATTGTTATTTAGAAGCCGATAAGAACTATGCATATTCACTTCCTCCACTAGAAGAAGGTGATATTTGTTATGTCATTTCAATGGCAGCTAATCACTGTTGGGAACCTGACCTAAGTCTTAAGTATGCATACCGAGCTCTTGAAATCTATCAACGTGAATTTATACCAAGGCGCATTGCAGAATGCCATGTGAATCTTGGAATTACACAATTAAAATTACGAAATTTCAAAACTGCCATCGATCATAATTTAACTGCGCAAAAAACGGGTGCGGAAACAAATTCTCCACATCTCAAATTCGCGACAGAATACAACTGTGGTTATATTTACTTTCAGTTCCAAAATTATGAGAAATCGATTGAGCATATTATGAATTCTTTAAAAGCGACACCAGATGAATACGCGATAAGTAAATTAAAAAGCATTATTACATTAATCAAAGCGTATTTAGAATTAAATGATATGCAGTCGGTGTTTAAGTGGATGTACAATGCAAACAATCTCATCTCTGATGTTGAGATTGATAAGAATACCCACCGCGATACATACGAGGCATATATAGAGCTAAAGATCCTTGAAAATTATTCAAAAAAAGATTTTGAAGCATACGAGAACTTATTCTTTAGTGACTTGATGCCAATTATGATTGAAGGAAATCATCTTTATGAATTAGGTTATTATTATAACCATATCGGTCAGTTTTATGTGTCTCAAGAGCGATTCGAAGAAGCTTCGAAAATGCTGTTAGAGTCATCTAAATATATTAAACAGCTACTAACTTTATAGGAGGAACAATATTGAAAAAAAAGATTGTACTAAGTGCTATTCTGCTAGGTTCATTTGTTTCCGTTAGTTTCGCTTCGACTGCACCGAAAGAGGTAGCGATGGATGCGATGTATCCACCACCTTGGTCTATTAAACAAACGAATGTTGCGATGGACGCAATGTATCCGCCACCTTGGTCTGTTAAACAAACTAATGTCGCGATGGACGCAATGTATCCACCGCCGTGGTCAATCAAACAAACGAATGTTGCGATGGACGCAATGTACCCACCTCCGTGGTCGATTAAAAAATCAACTGTTGCGATGGACGCAATGTATCCACCACCTTGGTCGATTAAAAAATCAACTGTTGCGATGGACGCAATGTATCCACCACCATGGTCAATCAAATTAACTTAACTCATCTAACCCACTCTTTTCGAGTGGGTTTTTTATATTGTCATACTCGTTGTAAACTTTTTGTTGAAATTGGTCGTATACTAGATAGATAGATTGGAGTTGAGGGTATGCGAGTTGTTTCGATTATTTTTGCATTTATAGGGATGTTTTTTCTACCATTAACAACGTTTGCTCATACGTCGCTTGAGAGAACGATTCCAGAGGCTGGGAGTGTGGTCGATGTTTCTCCATCGACTATTGAGCTTCGTTTTTCTGATCCGCTTGATGCGGGTGTTTTTGAAGTGAGGTTGTCGGATTCAACTGGTGCAGCAATTCCTGTTGCTTCCACTACTGTTTCTGATGATGCGTATACGCTCATTTTGACTCCGGAGAATACGCTAGAGCACGATGTGAAGGTGACGTATTCTGTAGTGTCAAAGGATGGACATCCTGTTGCAGGGGATTATTCGTTTACGGTGACTCCTCCCCCTGTTGTCGCTCCTGAGCCCGAGCCGGATACTTCAGATGACCCCGTCGTTGATGAGTCAGAGACTGATGCGAGTACAAGCGATGGTAAGATGGATGATTCGGCAAATAAAGAGCCTAGAGATGTTCCTTTGACGGTTAATACGCATTCGAATCATGCGGCGATTGATCATAATGTAAAACCGCTGAGTGCTGTTGCGAAAGGTATATTTCTTGGATTTCTCTTACTTGTCATTGGTTTAACTATTTGGAGACATACTGGAGTTCCAGTTCGGTATTATGGAGGATTTTTATTCGCACTTCTTGTTTCGATGGTGGTATTTCTACTTACCCAAGTGTTTCATTTCCTAGAAGTGTTTGAGAATTCGTATTGGAATAATTTCCTCTTTGATACGCAGCTCGGACGAGTCTATTTTGGAATGATTCTCCTGATTATTTTAGGGTTGTACTTACTTGGTCGAAATAAGTGGGTCGATTATGGATGGATTTTCATCATGATTGTATTAAAAAGTATTAATTCGCATGCCTCGAGTTCGGAATTTCCATTTTTATCGATAGCCCTTAACAGCATTCACTTAGTCGCTGCTGGGTTATGGGTGGCAGGTATTTACTTATTGTTTATGCTATGGAAAGATTCCATAAAAATGTCGTTTATGAAGCAATTTTCTCGCGTGGCATTTTGGAGTTTAGTTATCATGGCGTTTACCGGAACGATCTATACAGCTGTGCTTACGAATGATTTTGTAGCACTTTTAACAAGTGCTTGGGGATATTGGCTAATTTTCAAATTACAGCTCGTAATCGGTGTTGTAATTGTAGCATCGTTTATTCGTCAAAAAATGAAAGATGACCCAGCTTTTCAAACGCGTGGATTACTCATTTCCGACGCTGTACTTGCCCTCCTCATTTTACTTGTTGTAGGCGTTTTGACGTTAAGTTCTACAGCAGTGTGACATTTTCACCATCCCTCCTTTTTAACCGTGAATAGGTTAGTCAAGAGGGGGTGATAAAATGGGAAATTGCCGTTGCAACCGTTGTTTGTTTTTACAACGGTTGAATGAAGGTAGAGAGGAAATACATGAGACGGTAGAACAAGTCGAGACGGACGATACGGAGGAAGTTGTTCGAAGCCTAAATATTCTGCGAGGACCAAGAGGTTGCCCAGGACCAAGGGGACCTATGGGGCTTCAAGGTCTTTCGGGACATCCTGGACCACCAGGACCACCAGGACCTCCAGGATTACCGGGAGTTCCTGGTGAACAAGGTCCTCCGGGTGATACGGGCGAACAGGGTCCTCCGGGTGAACCTGGCGAACAAGGTCCTCCGGGTGAACCTGGGGAACAAGGTCCTCCAGGTGAGCAAGGGCCAGCAGGTGGACTTGCGGAATATGGCTATATTTACAATGTTGGCGAACAAGAATTAGATCAAGAGGAAACGATTTCTTTTGATCACAATGGTATTTTAACGTCGAACATTCAACATACGGTTGGTAGTGACGAGATTAAACTCGTTCTCGGTGGAGATTATGAAATTCTGTTTCAAGTTTCTGGACAGCAGCCGGCACAGTTTACGTTGTTCGCGAATGATGTGGCGATTGCGGGTACGACGTATGGATCGAATTCGGGTAACACGCAGACGGATGGTCTTTGCATTGTGCGACTTGCAGCAAATACTATTTTGACAATTAAAAATCACACATCTACACCTGCGAAGGTGGATTTAGTAACGCTAGCTGGTGGAACGCAAACAAGCGTGAATGCAGCGATTACTATTAAAAAGTTGTCTTAACAAACACAAAAGCCATGGATCAAGGAGTTTTCCTGTTCCATGGCTATTTATGTGGAAATCATTTCGCCTTCTTTTTGAAAGTAAGCGTATTGATTTTTTCCTTGTCGTTTCGCTTGATACATAGCCATGTCGGCCTGTTCGATCAGTTCTTCGTAGTCATCACCATTTTCAGGATATTGGCTGATCCCAATAGACGGTGTAACAGTGAGTTGGTACCCATCGATTTCGATTGTTTCGTTTAAAACTTGGTAAAGCTTTTTCAAAAATCGTTCCATATCCGATTTCGTGCGGTTCTTCAGTAAGATGACAAATTCATCTCCTCCGATTCGAGCGACGATACCTAATTCTTTATCGACGACGGTTTTAATTTTGAAAGAAATGGTTTTTAGCAATGTATCGCCAATTCGGTGTCCATACGAATCATTTACTGCTTTGAAGCCATCTAAATCCATGAATAGGACATGCATGTTTGCGGCTGTTTTCAAGTATTTCGGAAATTCTCTTTCGATGTTTGCTCGGTTTGGCAGACCCGTTAATGCGTCGTATAGCGCTAAGTTTTGAATTTCTTCATGTTTCATCTCTAAAGTGTAGAGTAATCGATTGATCGAACGCTCGAGCAGGAAGATTTCATCTTTTGCTCCGTGGCTATGTGGAATTGCTTTCGTTTTGAGTTTGTTCTGTTGAATGTTGTTTACATGGGTCGAGAGCTTTGTCACTCGGGAAACGATGTAGCGATTCATGAAGAAGAAAATCGCTGCTGTGTAGACTAATACTAACACCCCAAATAAGATGAATAATACGTTTACATTGCTTTTCTTTTCTAAGTAGTACAATCGTTCACGTGCTATTTCGAGTGCTGTATAGGTGTTACGTTCACTTTGCGGAATAAAGACTGTACCAATCAGTTCTCGTTCATTTTTCTGAATAAATGTGTTTTCCAATGGTTTGTTGCTCGTTTGTATGTTGGAACCGACAATATCAACGGACAAGTTTTGTTCAAGCCCGGACAGATAATGGTCATCGAGTAATCTCCCAAGGATCATGACTCCTACATCGTCACCTTTGCCATTACTCTTTTTAATGGGACTCATTTGAAGCATGTAAAGTCCTTTTGATGTGCGGATATACGAGAGAGAATTGTCCGCGTTTTCTATTTCTCGAATAAGTTCGTTTGCATATTTCGGTGTAACGGAGTAGGCATCTTCTACATCACTGTACTGGTATCTACCTGCAACTAATTCATTGTTTTCGTTCAGCATAAGCACTAAATTTATTTGGTTATTTTCCATTGTATCACCAGTAAAATACTCGTTCATAAATAGAGGGTTTTTGTCTAGCATATACAAATACGCATCGTCTCGAACACCTAAATCGACTGTTTGTCGTTTTAATAAATCCAAGTCGTTTTCAAGTGTTCGGTTTAACCGATTGACATCTCGTTCTAAGGCAATCTGATCTAATTCGTTTGCGTCTTCTAAATAATAGGGTTTGAAAATGAGTAAAAATAAGGCGAAAAATGCAAGTGAACAAAACGCTACGATCGCAAATGACTGTACCTGCAACCTCATTTAAATTCCCCCTATCACGTAAAATGGCATGCTGTAAAATTATACCTTATATAGTTCAAATAATCTATAAATTTAGTGATAGTTTTTATTATTCGGATAATTTGACAAATTTCTATTTAAAATGGCAATTATTTTAGTATGCTGCTCTTTTTCACCAAATAAAAACAGGAAGCGAATGCTTCCTGCAGATGTTAGTTAAATTTATTGATCGCTGATTCTAATTCTCTCGAAGAAGTTCGTAAGTTTTCCATTGTTCGTTCGAGTGAATCGACCGTCTCGACTTGTTTGTCTGCAGAGCTTGCAACGTCTTTTGTTGCGTGTACGGATTCATCTACTAAGCTTTGGATGACTTCCGTGGAGGCGAGTAATTCCTCTGAACTTGCGGACAATTGTTCCGTTACTGCGGAGACATCTTGCACTTCGTCGTTTACGAGCTTCACGACTTCTTTAACGGATGCCAAAGAGGACGTAATTCCTTCCACAGACTCCGTTCCCTGTTTCATCCGTTCCGCACTTGATTGAACTTCGGTTAATGCTTGAACCGTTAAGTTCTTGAAGGAAAGAATGTGCGTTGATACTTTCTCTGCCGAAGCACGAGATTGTTCTGCGAGTTTCTTCACTTCATTCGCCACAACCGCAAATCCTTTACCTGATTCACCTGCGCGAGCAGCTTCGATGGATGCGTTAAGCGCGAGCAAATTGGTTTGATCGGTGATATCCGAGATGACGTCGATGGTTTCTTCAATGGCTTTGTAGCCGTTTGAGAGTCGGTTGATAAATTCTTCGGTCGAGAGAACAGATTGTTCGACTTCTCGAATTTGTCGCAAGACGTCTGATGCTTTGTTGGCACTTTGTTCGACGAGATTTGTCATTTCGTTTGATGATCCCGCGACGTTGGTGGAACTGTCAGCGATGCGCTGGATGCCAATTGTCATTTCTTCCATTGCCTGAACGGCTTCATCATTTGTGGCTTTTTGATGCTCAGAGCCTTTTGCGATTTGATAGATATTGTCGGTGATTTGGCCGTTAGATGTACGTACGGTTGCGATAATGGTATCGAGCTGCCCCGCTTCGTCCACTAGCAGGGCGGTTGTTTGTTTCGTTTTGGTTAATAACCGATCGAGTTGTTCCGTTGCTTCTAAGAAACTTTGGGTGAAGCGTGGAATTTCGTCTTGCCCTTTCACTTGGATCGAGCGAGCAATTTCTGCGGCATTTCGTATGTTGCCTTGCGCCATTTGAGTCGCTGCTTCTGTTAACTTTGTGACCGGTGCTAGACGAGCGGTGATGTACCAGTAAAGAAGCGCGAGCATGAGTGCCATGAAGAAAACGAGCGAAATCAGCACAATTGGCAATGTTTTTTTCATCACCGTGGACTCAATTGCAGCTACATTGTCTGCTGCGACGTCCACTCCTAGAATTCCGACGACGTCGTTGTTGCTGTTATAAATTGGCGCAAACGCAGATAAGTAATTGCCGTATTCAGGGTCTTCAACGATGGATGTACTGTTCGTGTCACCGTTTTGCACGACGGATACGTCTTCATATGTCGTTGCAGTGGTTGGTGAGTTAAGCTCTGCCGCCATGTCGTCACCTTCAGGCATCCCGTCGACAATGATCAGAACGTCTTTGTCATCGGTGGCTACTGTGTATACATAAGTAGACCCGGATTGCTCCCGAAGGTCATTTAGCTGATTTCGTAGTTCCCAATAGTCGTTATTCTCGGATGGATTTTGCATAAATTGTTCGTATGCGTCTCCGTCAATTTGTTTGGAGAATGCTTCTGCGAGTTTGACGGACTCGGAACGAATGGATTGTTCCACAGATGCTTTTGTTTGGAAATAAAGAAAGCCAGTAAAGACGACTAGCGCTAGTAAGACAGCCATTGATAGGAAAAAGAGGATTTTAGAACTTAACTTTTGCAACTTCAACGTCGTAACCTCCATAGTATGTAATATCATTTATATCGTCGGATTTTGTCGGAAATGAATAGAAAAAAACCGCAACTAGAAATTCCCATTCTAGGTGCGGTTTCGTTTAGAAAAATAGATAATGTAGATATGTTTTCCAGTGTGTGTGTTTCACGCTATTCCAGCTAGGTGAATCCACTGGCATTGGGTAGAATACGCGTGGCGCATATTGATAGCGATCGATAACGGGTGCTTGTATGATGGTCGCTCTACCTTCTAGTCCGTCTGTTAAGACCGAACGTGTTGGTGTATCAAATGCAATTGTAACAGGTACTTTTTCTGCGTATCCGTGTTCGTTTACACGTTGCGCGGTAGCTTCGTTCTCGAAACGATGTATTAACCAGTGTTGACGAACCGATACAGCGTTCGATGCTTCATTCACCAAAACAACTGCATTGGATTCTAATCCGTAAGGTACTGTATCGAGTGGCGTCAGTGGCTGCACGCGCACTTCGTAATAGTGAAGGGGATTTGTTTCTTCCTTCGGATCCAGCTTTTTGTAGGCTTTTAGCCAAGCTGTATCCGCCGCAGGCACTTGCGCTACAGAAATAACGGTCCCTTCTATCGGATCATCTACACCGTCCACTTGAATCCACACGCGATTGTCTGGCGTGATGGTTTTCCATTGGTCTTCTGTCGCATACGTAAGGATGATGCGCTCTTTTGCGAATAAATCGACGGCAATTTTCCCGCCTTCTTCTCTGATTTCCGAAATAACTCCGTCAACAGGACTCAGAATGGCTTCCGCTCCTGTTTGAGCGAGTTGTGCGTCGATAATTTGCAAACGACGTTCCGCTTCTGCAAGCTTTGTTCGTGTTTCGGCGATTGCCCCTGCATATGCGCCTTCTTGGTCGACATCAACATTGACGTTCACATTCACACCAACATTTGTTTTTTCAGCTCCAGGAGTGGTAACATTCGAATTTTCATTGCCATACGTCGTGTTATCCGACGATTGACGCGCAGCTTCAAGCGAGTTGACGGTGCTATTTAAATCTGTTATTTCTCGTTCAGTTGCTTGCTTCTCGGCTTCCCAAATCGCTCGTTGGTCATCTGCTGAGGTTCGATTGATGGTTGCGATTTCCGCTCCAACTGTGACTGGGTCTCCTTCTTTTAGAAGCCATTGTTCAACGGTGTCTTCATTTGCAACATAGACCGTCGATACGGAAAATGGTGCTACTAACGATTCTTTTGGAATTTGTTCGTTGTAGTCGCCTACTGTCACTTTTTCGTATTCATGTACATAAAACGTTTTGGCAATGGTGCTTTTATCGCTAAATAGTAAAATCGCATTCGTTGCTAGAAATGATGCAATCGCAACTGTGAACCCGATGGTGACAAGCGTCTGCTTATTCATTTCCAGCACCTCCTTCCACTAACTGGCTGTACCAATTCTCGAGTGGAAGATAGCCAAACGCTGCAACGAGTAACGCCATTACTAAGTGGATGCCAATTAAAATGAGTAAGATCATTCTAGGATGAATGTCCGAAAATGCTCGAATAAAGCGATATTGTATCGCAATAATAACTGCAGTAAAAATCGACAATTGATTGAAGAAAAATACCCAAAACGCGGATCCTAAAAAAGTAGCTGCAAGTGGACCAAACGATAAAAATGACACGGGCGCAGTCATACCTAAGAAGACAAATACCGCAAAAATAATACCTTTTTCAACTAATAAAAGTGCTGTAACAAATAGCTGTAAAACCAGCAATTGTCTAAAAGGAATGGATGAAATTTTATGTAGAATAAACGCTACTCCGTAAAAATGGAATGCCAAATAGATGGCTGCCCATAAAATAATACCTACGAGGGAGACGAGACGTGCAATCGTATAGCCGTCATATCCTAATACGGTATACACACCTGTGAGGTTTTCTGTATTCATTCCCCAAAGTTCGCGCGCGATGTAGTAAAGAAAGCCGAGTAACCCGACCAGCCACACGCGTTTATAAAATCCTCGCATCTGCTTCTCTTGTAAATCGAGATGAAGCGAAGACTGGTTTCCTAAGTAATGCCAAAAGCGAAAATCAAAAATCATGGTAGTAATTCCCTTTCTTGTCGGACAATAGTATCTTCTACCATTCTATCACACTATCTCTGTCGAGTAGCAGTACGAACGGACGAGTTTGGCGAAATTTGCGGTAAGGGATCGATTCTAGAGTGTATACGATAGATTCTCGGGGGTAAACGATCGATTCTCGAGTTTAGGCGATCGATTCTCCACGGCAAACGATTGATTCTCACGGGTGGACGATCGATTCTCCACGGCAAACGATTGATTCTCACGGGTGGACGATCGATTCTCAGGCGCAGGCGATCGATTCTCCGAGACAGACGATCAATTCTCGGGCGTAGGTGATCGATTCTCCGTAAAACGATATTCTTTCTTTTCAAATAAAATACGCACTCTAGCAAGTTACTAGAGTGCGCACATACGATCGAGATTATTTTGTTTTCACGATGGTCATTGCTTCCGTGTTTTTCACTTGGAATGTCCATCGTACATTTTTGCTTGTTACTGGCGCGTTTTTCCAGTTTCCGCGCTCGTCCAAGTAAAATGTTTTGACGTGTTTTGCGTCAATTGCTTCTTCGAATTCATAGACGAAGGAAACTGGTTTTGTCCAGTTGATCGATACGTCTTCTCCTGCTTCATCTTCCACAGAGAAGGCAAACGGATCTACTAATGCTTTTCCTTTATCGTAGTGTTCGTCTGCTGTTTGATCCAATGTGAATGTAATGTCTCCATCTACTGCCGCATCGATTTTTGCTAATTGCGACGAATCGAATGTCGCTTCGAATGCACCATAGTCGACGATGACATCTTTGCCAGAGTCTACAAAGTTGGCAAATGTAGTTTCACTTAACTCAACACGCGTTTCTTCGAACAATTCTTCTTCAGGAATGGAGATGGTAATATCGTCTTGTGTAATCTCGATATCCATTTCATCTTCTTCCACAATTCCATCTGCTGGTTTTGTTAATAGCGTTTGGATTAAGACAGGATCATGGTCGGATGCACGTCCGTGCTCTTCCATGAACGTGGAGTTCATATGAACCATGTCGATTTCCGTACGATCTGCTAGATTGTTTGATACTAAAATATGGTCTAGCACTTGCGCATTTCCTTGGTAAACATACGAGAAACGGTCTTCAAGTGGTGCTTTTTCGACCATGTTTGTTAACGTATTTCCTTTTAGTGCCGCTAGTGCTGGTGTGAATTCGTAGTCATTCATATCTCCAGCGACGATGACGTTTAAGCCTTCATCTTGTTCGATGCCGCTTGCGATAAAGTTTTGGATCATGGTTGCTAATTCAATTCGTTCTGCTTCCGATCCTAAAAACGGAGGTTGCGTCTTGCCAAATAGCGATTGATCGCCTGATTTTGAATTCAAATGATTCGCAATGACAACTACTTTTTCTCCTTGGAATAAAAATTCAGCCGCAAGTGATTTCCGTGTATTCGGGAAGTTCGCAGGTTCAATTCTCCCTGGATTTAATGTTAGTGAGCCATTTTCAAACGCCACCGCTTCTGTTGCCGTTCCTTTAACGCCTTCTGCTAAGGATACACGCTCTGGATTATAGAGGAATCCAACGCGAATGTTTCCACCCGGTTGTCCACCGTCTTCTTTATCTTCAGGCGCAATATCTGTGAAAGCATACGAAGGTCCACCTGCTGCCTCAATTGCTGCAACTAAACGTTCGTAGCTTTCTGTTGCGTCCACTGTCCCATCATCCGTCGGTCCGTTGTTATCTTGGACTTCTACTAATGACACAATGTCTGGCGAGTGAAGATTGTGTACGAATGATTCTGCAATCAGCGCCACTTTCTCATCCGACGTATTTTTTTCATTCGCAGAAAAATTTTCGACATTGTACGATGCAACAGATAATTTCGCATCATCTTTGACTAAATCTGTCACATCACGAGTTGCTCCACCATCAATGACAGCAGGCACATTGCCACCCGTGTGAATTTGATAATTACCAAATCCATAACTTACTGCTCCTACTACCATCCCTTCAAAGCGATCTCCCGCTTTTGAAACAAAATTAGAACTTGTTTCAACTGTGATTCGTTCTGGATTAAAATCATCTTCGAAAATATTGATTGCACCTTTTTCATTGAAAAACGTATCTGTCCCATTTGGCACGACGAATACTTCGCCATATTTTTGAGGAGAAACGATTTGCGGGCTATCGATCCCTACTAGCATCCCTTCTAACGCTTCATAGAAGTCAATACCATCTTCCTGTGGATCAAATTCGCCAAAGTTATCATTATCGATTACTTTCGTTGGCGGCATAAGTCCATCTTCCCCAATAATTACTGGAGCAGGAACTTCTGCTGTGTTAATCTTCGTTACTTTCCCGTATTGGGCATTGATTTCTGTCATGCTTAAATCGGTTTGTAATTTGTCAGAATAACCTTCAAGTACCCATTCTTTTACCGTACCTTCTACTAGAACGACATCTCCCACACGCAAATTGTGTGCAGGCTTATATAATAGTGCAGCTTCCGACGTTTTTGCATTGTTATCTGGGAATAAATCCTGGATGAATACATTCCGGTCGTCTTCTACAAACGAAACAACACCTACAACTCCGGTTACTGTTTTGTTTGCGTAAGGAGAAATATGCCCTTCTCCTTGGATATCATGAATCCCAATTTCACGAACTGTAGCCGGATCAATTGGTTCAAATGGAGGTTCTCCCCCACCAGATCCATCTGCAAATGTCATCGCTGTAGGTGATTTCAGACCAGGATGCGTGTAGTATGCTTCAAGCGATCCAGTTACCGTGATTTTCTTTCCTATATTATCTGGATTTGACTGCAAGCCGAATTGCGCGCGAAATGATGATGGTAATTGGACATACAACATTTTCGTTGTATCCGTTTCGCTTGCATCGTCCGCAATGGCGACATTTGTATCTGCCGTGTAATTTCCATCTTGTTTCACATTATTTGTACTCGTAACTTGTCCAACAATATATCCTTGAACTGTCGCCGTACCATCATTATTCGCAATAGCCTCTGCTACTGTAAGTTCACCTTCTGCATTTGCCTGAAACGGCAACGCCATCGAAAGTACTAAAAGTAACACTGCGAAAACGATAAATCCTTTTCTTCCAACCAATTGTCCTTGAATTGTCATGAGGGGAACCCTCTCCTTTCGGAATATAAGGTCGTACTTATTAAGTGTAAATATTCTGAAAGTCGAAAAGAAGGAACGCATTACCTCTTTTTTGTCACAAAAAAGTCATACAAAAACACCTAATCACATTTAGTGGATTAGGTGTTTTTATGTGGTTGAATTATCCAATTCTAGGTCCTCCATCTTAATTTACTAAACGGTTAAATAGGTTTTCGTCCCGGTTCATGAGTGCATAATCGATCATTCTTTCTCGATTCTCATGTTCTAGAGCTACGATTGCTTCGTCAGCCACCGCCAAAATATCGCTCAAAGGCTCTTCTTCTGGTTGCACCGAACCGTGTTGCAAGATCGTTTGTAAATGTACATGAATGTCTGAGACTAATAATAGTTGGTAGAGTGGTAAACGAATGAAGCGGTTACCTTTTTGGAAAACAAAGACGTCCGATAGATTTTCCACTTGATACGTTGCTAGATTCACAATAATTTCTTTTCCTTCCACTGGAATAAAATGAAATAATTCCTCATCTTTCTTTATAGAAAAATATTGGTATGCGAACACCAACTTCATTTTAGTACCTTCTTGCTGAGAATAAAATGGCTTCATTAACTGAACATGTAACATAAATCTCCCCTCCTTATTTACCAGAATATTCTGATTACTAGTAGTTTATCATACTTTACCCCTTTTCGTGTAGGTGTAATCGGTAAATATTTAGCGGAATGTGTTGGAAAGATAGATAAATAGTGTCAAATGTTTCAGATTCCGTTTCTATAGAAGAAAGAAAAGTCTACACGTGACGTAGATGATCAATCGATGTGTAGACTTCGTGTGTTTATTTCTTTGTTTTTGCTGGCCGTTCGGAATAATAGCCTTGATAATTCCCATTAAAGTGAAACGTCATTTCGTTTCGCAATTGAACAAATTCTGCCGCCACGGCAGCTGTAAATGGATCATGCAGTTCAAATTCACAATACTCTTCTTGAAAATTAATAATCACATTGTGAAATGTGCGTTGATCAATTCGAACTTCTTTTATCACCGAGATATTGGTTTGTGTCGTTGCAGTTGGTTTTAAAGTAAGTACATTTTCTTGCGGGCGCGATATCGCCATTTTCCGTGTGCCGTCTGCCAGAACCCTCTCTGTCCTTTTTAATCCTGGCAAGTTCATTTTATATCGCTTCAAACATCTATCCCCTTTATAGTCTTTTTACCCATAAGAAGTTATCCATTTGTTAGTCGTTGGTTACATATTCCTATTATATATTTTTCCATGAGTGTGTAAATAGCGAATTTATTTCTTGTTTGGAAATTTATTTTCCATAAAGGAAATTTCACTCCATTTTATATCTAGATTTTGTATGGTTAGGTGGAAATGGGGTGGATGAAAGTTGTTACATGAGATTATGAAAGAGTATCGTTTACGTGCTGGGCTTTCGAATAAAGAAGCAGCTGCCTTACTTCTTATAGAACCCCCTGCTTTATCGAAATATGAAAGTGGACTGTTGAATTTATCCATTTCGCAATTCGCTTCCATGTGTTATTTATATCAAATTCCTCGTCGAGAAGTGGCAAACATAATTTTACAAACGGCACATCCTGGTGTTGTGCAGTACTCTTTAGCGAACGAAGGGTCTGAATCGTACGCTGTTTCACACAATCGATTCCTGGAATTATTGGAGACTCTGACGAGTATTTATACAACTGCTAACGAACGAGATAAACAAACAATCGAGTTATTATTAACAAGTTATATTCAAGCCTATAAATAATGCTTTCCTTTCACTTACTTTACGCGTGCGAAACGCTTATAATGAAAGGAAGGCTTTTTTTATGCTTTCCCTGAATTTTTATGGATCCTTTCCTAAAAGGAGTGAAATAATGAGTGCTGCAGAACGAATTGGCATCAAATACGCTGAACCTGTTCGTAAAACGATTCATCGTTTAGAAAAACGATATGACATGACAAATCCTCGAGATGAGCACGCTGTTAGACGTTCTCTTTTTCTTGTGCGTAATGGACAAGTAAAAGTCGTTGCGTATCAACCGAACGAACATAAAATCACCTTTACAATAAGAGACGCCCACACCATTCAAGGACATTATTTTCCGTTGCAGGACCAATTCGAATGCGAATGCGGGACGGAAGGTGGATGTCGTCACGAACTTGTGATGGCCTTGATGCTTTATCAATATCAAATGTCTCTCTCTCAGTGGATGAAAGACTTTAAAGCAAAAACACCACCACTAGAGTTACCTGTAAATGATCGTACGCCTGACTCTTGGAAAGCCATCGTGGAATATCATACGTATGCCTTTTTACGAAAAGTAAATTGGTATGACATGTATCACATGCCGATTTTATTCCGTGAATTAAAAGAACGGATTGCGCGCTCTCGTCCGTTCGAGCGTGAATGGCTTCCAATGTACCATTTTTATACGACACTTCTCATGATAAGTATCATTTGGAAGAGTCTACCAGAAGACAACCCATATAGTGCGCGAAATCTTTTGGAGGAAGAATTATTTTCACTAAATGCAGAATTAGATTCCCTGCAATCCTCCTCAAAATTGTTCGCGTTTGACCCTTTTTTAGCTGACATTCGTTTAATGGTGCGTGAGTTGGCATTACTTGAAGGTTTTAATGCAGGACAACGACGCGTTTTTTATACGAATTATCTTCTTACACTCTTGCCCTCTAAAAAAGATATGGAAGAAGAGCTTCAAATCGTCCTGGCATCGAAGACAGAACAGGCCGTACTGTTACACGCAACGATAGCGGTAATCGTAAAAGATGAAGCTGCCTATTTACAGGCATTACAGTCTGTTCGACTCGATTTACTTGAATCATGGTTATCCTTTGCAGATTTTGTGGCTCAATCGCCTTCGGATCACTTACTTGAACCATTGCTACGAAAAATGATGCCGTTTTTAGCAAACTATTTAACGAATTCTACTTCCACGTGGCATCGAAACACGGTCGTCAATGATATCTATCAGTTGTATGCACAAATTGACTTAACGGAAACGGAATGGGAACAATTATTTTTCCATTTCGGTGAACATGGTTTACGTCCCTATTCACAGTTTTTATTGGAACGCGGGCGTTATAAAGAATGGGTTTCACTGCACCACGTGCACAATTCGTCGATTAACTTCGCAGAATCATGCGGTCTCTCACGTGTGATGCAGGAAGCACCAAGTGAGTTGCTTCCGTTTTATCACTTTTTGGCAATGAAAGAAGTAGCTGCTCGATCTCGTGCCAATTATACACAAGCCGTTCGAATCTGGAAGAAGATGAAGACTGCTGCAAAAAAAGCCGGACAAGTGGATTTTTGGCAAGACTATTTAACCGAAATTCAAACGCAGTATAAACGGTTACGTGCACTACAAGAAGAAATTCAGAAAGGAAGTTTGACGAAATGACCTCTACCCAATCTACCGTCTCTTCCCTAGAAAAATTACTGACACTTCGCTTCACAGAACTCGATGAAAATATGTTTCAAGTACAAGCGATTAGTTCAGGGGGCTACCCCTTATTCACCGAGCAATGGCTTACGTATTTAACTTTTCGACACGAAGCATCCTTTTTTGGGTTGACGCTATCGGATGAAGGAATTTTTCACGCAGCAGATCTTGTCGATTTACTGCAACCGTCCATTCGACATCCTTATGTCCAATTGACTGGAGCAGATCCGTTTAGTTCGGAGAAGCTAGGGCAAATGGAAAAGGTCGCTGCACTATATGAACAACCAACTTTATGGAATGAAGTGTCCGTCGCTTCTGGGGAAGTCACGCATCCTCATTTAACAGAAGAGGAAAATAGCTACTTCCAAGCGGTCGTAACGAAAACACTGTATGGTGCTGGACTAACCATGCAAGATGTCCCTAGTCTTCTGCCATTCTTTCAAGATGGTGGTTGGCCACTAACCAAACGGTCGACTAACGACACATTATTTTTAGCACTTCGTTTAGTGGAGCCAGAAGTATTCTCCGATGAATGGACACTCGAAACTGTTTTACGCGGGAAACGGAATACTGCTTACTGGACACCACCGAAACGAAAAATGAATCTTCCCATTGGGGAAGCAGTTCCAGAGAAATGGGCAGACCAAGTCGACTGGATTCATTCCACCCAACAAGCCATGCTCGAATTGTTAGATTTGTCGCCACAAGAATCGTTTTTTTCTCAAACGTTAGAAGATGTCGATGTCCGGAAGTTTCTGCGGGATGATGCAGCAAAACTGCAAGCACTTGGATTTGAAGTTATTCTACCTGCTTGGCTACGCTCGGTGAAAGAACAAAAAATGAAAGTGCGAACGAATGCTTCGGTTAAGTCCTACAAGACTTCTGCTGGATTAAATGAAGTATTGCAATTTAATTGGCAATTCTCGTTGAACGGACACGAAATTTCAGAAGAACAGTTTCGAGATATCGTAGACAATAATCGACAATATATTCAAGCCGGTAATGAATGGTTCCGAATGGATGCTCACTGGATGCATGAAATACGCAAATGGATGGAGCAAACAGAGGAAGAAGAATGGACAGTCAAAGATTTACTTTTCCGTGAAACACCTGATGTGATGTTGTTAGAACAAGAAGACATGGAAGAAGAGGAAGAAGAAGATCCTCTTATTGCCTTTGAGTTTGAAAAAGCACTAGGTGAATATGTGCAATTATTGCGTGAAAAAGAAGGATTACCTGAAACGGACATTTCCCCATTGTTACAAACGGAGTTACGTCCATACCAGGTGATTGGATTTAACTGGCTTGTATTTATGCGCGAAAACGGCTTCGGTGTTTGTTTAGCAGATGACATGGGACTTGGAAAGACAGTACAGCTAATCAGCTATTTACTGCATATCCACCGAACAGAAAAGACACCGAAACAATCGATTATTATTTGTCCCACTTCTGTTCTTGGAAATTGGCAGAAAGAACTCGAGCGGTTCGCACCGGATTTACACGTTCATGTGCATTACGGGAATACTCGTGAAAAAGAGGCAGAAGGCGGAACATTGTTCGACGGGTCCCAAGCAGATGTGGTCTTGACCACTTACGGCACTGCTTCTCAAGATGCACATTTTTTAAGCGAGAAATCATGGACAAGTATTACGTTAGATGAAGCACAAAATATTAAAAACATGCATACAAAGCAATCGAAAGCGATTCGGAAAATGCATGGCGATCATCATATTGCCTTAACCGGTACACCAGTTGAAAATCGATTGTCCGAACTATGGGCCATTTTTGATTTTATTTACAAAGGGTACTTAGGAAGCTTTTCTAAATTCCAAGAAAATTTCATCGCTCCGATTGAGCGTGAAAATTCGGAAGCGCACAAGAAAAAATTGCGTACAAAAATTCAACCTTTCTTACTTCGTCGGACTAAACAAGACAGTGACTTATTACTCGGTCTTCCCGATAAACAAGAGAAGCGAGAATTTTGTCCTTTAACAGTGGAGCAAGCCTCTCTTTACGAGGGTCTAATTGCGGAGACACTGGAAAAAGTGCAACAACTTTCGGGGTTTGAGAAAAAAGGATTAATCCTTAAAATGCTGAGTAAACTAAAACAACTATGTAATCACCCGGCACTTTATTTAAAAGAAGCGTTTGATGATGCAGAGGATATGCTTGAGCGTTCGGAAAAATTAAAGCGTGTAGTTCAGTTAGCTGCTGAAATAGCAGAAAACGGAGAACAGTGCCTAATTTTCACGCAGTATATTGGAATGGGTCACTTAATCCAGCATTGCTTGTCTGAGATCTATGATATTGATGTGCCATTCTTGTCGGGAAGCATGCCGAAAGGGCAACGTGATGCGCTCGTAGATTCCTTCCAACGAAAAGAATTCCCTGTGTTTTTGCTGTCACTAAAAGCTGGTGGAACGGGTCTAAATTTAACCGCCGCTTCTCATGTTCTACACGCGGACAGATGGTGGAATCCTGCAGTAGAAAACCAAGCAACGGACCGTGCATACCGAATCGGACAAACGAAATTTGTAGAAGTGCATAAATTTGTCACGATCGGGACAATTGAAGAAAAAATCGACAAATTGTTGATTGAAAAACAAGCATTATCTGATGACCTTATCCAATCGTCGAATTGGATCACGGAATTACCGGACGATGATTTACGCGAATTACTAACATTTGGGTGATACAAGTACGGCTGCCATGCAGCCGCTTCCCCACTTGTATCAATCTCTCCTCTAGCTGCTACTGATCGTTCTTTCTAATAAAATCACTCGTTCATTTAGATGGGCAATTATTTTTATTAACTGTTCAATATGTAGTTCAAGACGAACTACGTCAACTTGAGTTGACTCCATTGGATGATCCCTTTCCAAATTTTTGTATAGAAGTACATCGTGCAGAATTCCACTGGCGCGGTCTTACCAGAGGCACAAACCTTTTACACGATCCCAGCAGACTCCGTTTCCTTTGGAGCGGCAAAGTCGACTAGTAAATCTTTCGATGGAAAATCACTTTCGCTCGTTTGCTCATCCTGAACTTTAGGTTTAGTCGCGAGAAATTGCACTTCCTCACCTACTACCTCGGTCACAAAGACACGATTCCCATCCTCTTTTTCATAAGACCTTGATTGAATGCGACCTGTCACACCTACCAGCGAACCCTTCCCACAAAATTTCGCGGTATTTTCTGCAATCTTTCCCCAAACAGAACACAACACAAAATCTGCATCCTCCCCATTTTGACTTTTAAACGTGCGCTGCACCGCTAAAACAAACGTTGCTTGTACTCGTCCTTCCGACAACTTACGAATTACTGGATCTTTCGTCATTCTTCCAATCATTCCTACATGGTTCATCGTTTCACCTCCTTTCATGACGAAAGTGTACCGACGAACCTAAATTGTGTGCAAACGTCAGAAAACTTATTTTGCCCCAAAAATGGGGGGTCAAAATTTTATTTTCACCTTCCAAAAAAATACAATTTTCGACGTATCGCTTGGTACGACTCGATTTAAGCAATAGCCAAAAATGCAATTATGGTATACTTGAAAAAACCTAAAAAAAAGGAGTGAATTTCCTTGAAAACATTCAAAATGATCTCCATCGCATTACTTAAAAACAACGAAAAAATGAACATCCCCCTAGAAGACGGTATCATTATTAACCAAGAAAACTCCTACCGTTCATGGATCATTGAAATGTATATCGACAAACAACATAGCAATCTCTTTACAGAAGCAATCGCTAGCGAAGAAATGCTCGAAGTTTCGGTTGTCATTTCCTACCCTGAAAATGAACCCGCTACATTCCAAGTAATCGTTTACACAACAAAAGAAATCGGTGACTACATTTCCGTATTGATGAAAGGCACGTTAAAACGAGCAAGAAGAAAATATGCGGAATCGTTACTATCCGAACTTGTAGAAGACGGCTTGTCTGGTGAGGCACTGGTCACTCGCTTCGAATCGGACATGCGTGAACGGCCGAAACTAAAAAAAGATGAAGTAGAACAATAGAAACGACGATTGAATAGTAGAAAAACTATTCAATCGTTTTTTTGTTGGAAAGGAGAATGGAATGCGAAATGGCAACACTTCACTAGATTTTCTGCTTGCAGAAAATCATCAAAATACTAAAAGCTATTACTTTTAGTAAAGAGTAACTAGATACTATGCTATATCCATGACTAAACACCTGTCGAAGGTGCGATTCTCGGAAATTATGTGCGATAGTTCAAGTTCCCACCAGATTTTCGATCGCTCCAAATAATCCGAAACTGTCCTTACCACACTAAAAAAGGACCTCCAGATGGAGATCCTCAAATGTATTACTTGTCCTTATTGTCTTTATCCCTTGCATCAAGGTCGTCTTCAATGACCTCTTCTTCTGGTGTGTTTTCATCTTTCATCATATCTTTGTCGTGATCGGTGTTGACATCGTTTGTTTCTTCATCCATTTTTGGCCCGACACCATCAGTATTTCGATTTTCTTGGATGTCCTCCATTGGCGTTTCATTATTCGGAGGCACTAATGCATCGTTGTCGTCGTCGTTATTACATCCCGCAAGCATCAATGCTGCTAGAAAACTTAGTGCTATCCCTTTTTTCACCATGAAAAAATTCCCTCCTTTCTCGCTAATACCACAATGAATGTGATTCACTGTAGGTTGCCCGAGAAAGGAGGGAACAATACGACTTATGAGGATTGTTTTTGTTTTAGGATGGATTCTACGTATGAAGCTTCCGCTTTACACGCATAATCATAATGAGTGCCAAGTTCTTCTTGTATCATTTCAATGGATGCTACTTGCTCTTCGGATGGTGGCTCATTTAATATTTTTTCGATGACTTTATTCATTTTATCCGCAAGCTCTGCATGAAATTCAGGACTTTGCTTGACGTCTTCTGAAATTTTTTCCATCCATGTTGCGTTGTCATTTATGTATTCTCTCCATTTTTCAACAAATGATTCCATGGAAAATTTTTCCTCAGACCATTCAATGGATGCCATATAATTTTCAAAAACGGTTGTAATGGAGCGTGTGATGCTGCTCTTCACTCCAGATGGTAATTCTTTTAACATCGTAAACTTGACCTCCTAATCACAGTCTCTTAAACGACTGGACCTAATGCGAATAAAATATCTGTTTCACAGGCGATTTCGCCATCGACTGTCGCAACAGCATGACCTTTCCCCATCGCACCGCGTAGTTTGACAAATTCAACCTCCAGACGAAGCTGATCTCCAGGAGATACTTGTCGTTTGAAACGGCAGTTATCTACTCCGGTTAAGAACGCGAGTCTTCCTTTGTTCTCTTCTTTTTTCAATAAAGCCACTCCACCTACTTGCGCAAGTGCTTCTATAATTAAAACGCCTGGCATAACAGGATATCCTGGAAAATGCCCATTGAAAAATTCTTCATTGATAGAAACGTTTTTCAATCCAACTGCACGTTTTCCTTCTTCTATTTCTGTAATGCGATCGACCAATAAAAATGGGTATCGATGCGGCAAAATTTCTTGAATTTCTTGTGCGTTTAACATATGTTCCTCCTAGTTACTCGCCATTCATAATTTTTAATACGTGATCCCACGTCGACCATTTTAACGCATCCCGCGCTTCTCCGTCACCGATTACTCCATACCCGACCATCACACCGGCTGCCATTGCAGCTGCCACTAGTGCAAGTACGAGAATGATACGTAACCAAATAGGAAACAATCGAATTTGGACCCAAAAGGTTCTTTTTGGTACCTCTTCTTGTTCTTGTTGCTGTTGCTGTGCCACTTTTTCTTCGGTCATTCGATAAGCTCCTTACCTAATACCATTAATCAAGCCCAGCATTTGATCACCCATTGTGACTGCTCTCGCATTGAATTGGTACGATCGTTGTGCACTGATTAAATCCGTAAATTCTTTCGACATGTTCACGTTAGACTGTTCTAACTGTCCATTCCCAAGACCAATTTGCGCACGGTCTGCACCTTGTAAATTCGTTAAAATGTCTTGAGCCGTGACGCCAAGTTCATTCAAATTGTCCGGCAGTGTAATATACGTTGCAGATAAATGCTCCATCAATTGCGGTCTTTGTAAAACAGTGATGCCTAGATCGAACTGATCCGTTGTTCCATCTGCATTTTGCACATCTAGTCTTCCGCCATCTGTTAACGAGAAGTTTTGTGCTGTTTCATTTAAAATAATCGGATTGCCGTTTGCATCTGCGACGGAATACCCATCTGCATTCACTAATGCGAGCGCGCCATCTCCTGTAGGATTCGCATAGAAAGCACCTTGTCGTGTGTAGACGGTTTTATTGCCATCTGCTCCAGGCATTAAAATTTGGAAATATTGTTTCGGCGTGGTGAAGGCAAAGTCTAACTGGCGACCAGTTTGTTGCACCGTCCCTTGTTTCCAATTCATTTCCGCTTGTCCAACGACCGCACCTACTCCATATCGGATTCCTGCTGGTGACGAACGTGGTGCTTGGTCTAGCTTGTCATTTTGAAACTGTTGGTAAAGCAGCTCATGAAATTTCACGTCTCGGGATTTATAGCCATACGTGCCCGCATTCGATAAGTTATTTCCGATCGTATCGATTTGCGATTGCAACTGGTTCAGCGTATTTGTCGCTGTCAACATTGTTCGTAGCATCGTTTATCCTCCCTACACTCTTCCAATTTCATTTACCGCTTTTTCCATACTGCGATCATACGCTTGCAAGATCTTTTGATTTGCTTCAAATGCGCGGTACGCAGTTAACATTTCCGTCATCGTTTTTGCAGAATCTACGGTCGATCCCTCTAAAAACCCTTGTTGCATCGAAAATGCGACGCCATCCGTATCATACGCAGAAGCCAAGTTTTGTCCGTCTGCTGTGCGGAATAAACCATTCTCTTCTTTTAACAAAGATTCTGGTGCAGCCGAGAAAGAGACGCCAATTCTCGCTACTTCTTGATTGTTAGCTAAAAGACGTCCATCCGCTTCTACTTGGAAATCATCGTTCTGCAGTTGAATGCGCTGGCCAGTATCCGATAACACATACAACCCTTGTGGATTGGTTAAATATCCATCTGCATCTAACGTGAAATTCCCGTTTCGCGTGTAATACTCTCCAGCAACTGGATTTTCTAAGCGATACAATACCGCACCGGGATTTCCATCTGCATTAATCGGAACGGTATTTTGAAGCATCGCAATATCTGTTGGCAATTCTGTTTCTAACAATTGTCCTTGCTCAAAGTGTGGAAGCGTTTCTTGCATGTACACTCCCGTACTGATTCCGCCGACTGTTGATAGCTTTTTCATCGATAGTGGATCTTGAACAGGAAGTGATTTGCTTCCCATTCGTGCCATCAACATATCCGGGAAAGATCGAATGACCGATTGATCCGCTTTATAGCCAGGCGTGTTTGCATTTGCCATATTATTAGTCAATAACTCTGTGCGACGTTGTTGTGCAATCATTCCTGATGCTACTGTATAAAATCCTCGAAACAATCGATTCACCCTTTCTTTACTATCTCTTCATTATATCGAACAAAACGCCCCAATTTCTAGGGCAATTGGTCATAGTCTTGGTGACACTTTATCAATATTATCCAGCATAATCCCAGTTCCAATCGCAACACAGTCCATTGGATTCTCCGATAAGAAGACAGGTACTTTTAATTCTTCCGCTAAAAGAAGATCCATCCCGTGCATTAATGCACCACCGCCAGTTAAAATCACACCGCGATCGATAATATCCGCAGATAATTCAGGTGGTGTTTTTTCTAAGACATTTTTCGCTCCTTGTACGATCATCGAAACCGACTCACGAAGTGCACCCTCTATTTCTTTTGACGTAATCTCAATCGTACGCGGTAATCCAGACACCATATCACGGCCACGAATTTCCATCGACTCATTGCGTCCATCGCGGAAAACTGTTCCGATAGAAACTTTAATATTTTCAGCAGTACGTTCCCCGATCAGTAATTTATACTCACGTTTTATGTATTGTAAAATATCGTTATCGAAAACATCCCCTGCAACTTTAATCGACTGGCTCGTAACGATATCTCCCATCGATAACACGGCGATGTCTGTTGTGCCTCCACCAATGTCAACCACCATATTCCCGCTTGGTTGGAAAATATCCATGCCTGCACCGATTGCCGCTACTTTTGGTTCCTCTTCTAAATATACTTTTTTGCCACCAGATTTCTCTGCCGCTTCTCGAATCGCTTTTTGTTCTACACTCGTAATATTTGTTGGACAACAAATCAAAATACGTGGTTTTGAGAAGAACCCTTTGACATTCAATTTTTGAATGAAGTGCTTCAGCATGGCTTCTGTTACATCAAAATCGGCAATAACGCCATCTTTTAGTGGTCGAATCGCCACAATATTTCCCGGCGTACGTCCCACCATCTTGCGTGCTTCTTCCCCAACAGCAAGTACTTTGTTTGTCTTTTTATCAATCGCCACGACGGAAGGTTCATTTAGAACAATCCCTTTTCCTTTCACATGAATTAAAACATTCGCCGTCCCCAAGTCAATTCCTATATCTTTCGCGAACATAATGCGATAATCTCCTTCCAAATGGGCTCTTATGTATGATTCTGAAAATTTACTCTACTAACTGACTATTTTATCATAACGAATTAACAAATACATCCTTTTTTCTCATACGACCCCACTTGACGTTGGAATGAAAGTACTACTGACACTTTTCGATAATAAACCGGTTTTAACAATCTGAGAGAAGGATTAAGCATTATTCGTTTATTTCGGAATGAACCCAAGAATTGTCCTGAGATAAAGGAAGTAGCAATTTCCCAGCGTTGACGTTTGTTATTGCAATCAAGATTGTGTAAGAATGTCTCTTATTATTTGGATAAATATGGTTAATGTCGCGGTTTTATTTCATTTTGGGACGGAATGATCCTGAAATGTCTCGGAAATAACCCAAAATGACCCGGAAATCTCTCAATATGGGTTGGAAATACGTGAAAATGGCCCATATCATAAACTAAGCCTCTAAAACAAGGCACACTCTTCATCTACTACAAACTTTCATTCCACATCCCCCCATCACAATAAAAAAACGTGAGGACGCATAGTTACGTCACCACGTTTTTTTGTTTTTTCTCGTGCCACATTAGTTTCGTGGCTTCCCCGCCTCGCAAATGGCGTATCGACTTATGATAATCGAGAATTTGCTTTACTTCCTTTGCGAGGGCCGAGTCAATCTTCGTTAGGCGTTCGGATAAGTCTTTGTGCACTGTACTTTTCGAGTATCCGGTTCGTTTCGCAAGTTCGCGAACGGTCTGTTTCGTTTCAAGAATGAGTTCAGCTAAATGCAGCACACGTTTTTTTAATTCCTCCTGCAACTAGCCATCCTTCCACTGACGGAATCGGTAGTACTAGTAGTGTATGCACATCGTCCGTGATTAGAACGCTAAAAATTCACGAGGATTTACTGCTTCACCATTTTCGATTACTTCAAAGCTTAAGTGAACACCAGCTGTAGGATTCCACTCATTCGCAATCGCCGTACCGATCACTTGTCCTTGCGAAACCGTGTCCCCTTTTTGTACTTGAATTTCTGCAACGGAACGATACTTCGTCACTAAACCATTTTCATGTTTAATGGAAATTTCGTTTCCGATAAATTCGTCTGCCACTACTTCTTCCACCGTGCCACTCATTGCAGCAAGCACTTCAAACGGCTCACCATCAACAGCAAGCGTTACCCCGCTATTCGTCATATACGTTTGGTTGAACACTAGCAGAGAATTTTCTCGCGTTTCTGCATCTGCAGTCATATCATAAAAATCCTGCAAAACCGTCACGCGATCTAAAAGCGCTTCATCAAACGGGTACTTCATCGATTCTAGGTTGCCATTCGTCTCAATAACCGTTTCCCCGTCTGGGTTCATTCCTTCGGTTCCTGTCACATCACTAGCAACTTCCGTATCATTTGCGATATACGCATTGTAGCCCCATACGAGGCCAACCATTAATAGTGCAAACGCGATGTAGACTGTAGGCCACACCCATTTTGCTTGCCCTGTTGGAGTAGGAGTCATCTTTTTTTCCTCTCGCATTTTCATCACCTCTACTTGCTAGTGTTGTCGGGTAATGAATCTTTTAAACATGCTGGAGCGACTCCTTGAAAATTTTGTAATGTCGTGTGTGGATAATAATACGATACAATATCTTCGTAACTCTTTCCTTTCAACGCCAAACCTCGAGCACCATACTGACTCATCCCTACACCGTGTCCATATCCTTTAGTCGTGACAACAATCGTTTCATCCTTCAGTGAAATCTGAAAATCCGTTGACGGCAATCCTAATAATTCTCGAATTTTTCTGCCATTCCATTCCTGTTGGTTCGCTTTCATCGTTTCCACTCGGCCAGACGAATTTCGAACAAGATCAATAGCTTTAATTTGTGCTTCATTCCACGGAATACCAAACAATGCATTCCACTCATCCAGCGTAAACGTTTTTTTCGCTGAAAACTTTGGAGACTCCTCATCTTCTTTACTGTCCCTCACCTGCAAATACGGAATCTCGTATCCACTAAAAGCTGCCGCACTCTCCGTCTTGCCGTTCGATGTGGAAAAAAACATTGCCGTAATCAGTTCATCGGCGTACGTCAACACCTTACCGTTTGTCTCGTTTACAGCTTGTAAAACCACTTTCGGAACATCCTTCTCCGCCGAAAACACTTGATCCTCCACCGTTGGCTTAATCGATTTTTCGCCAAAATTTGTTGTTCGTAGCGCAAACGTCCTGGCGGCCACCGCTTGTGCTTTCAGTGCTTCTTTTGGGAATGAAACCGGCATCTCTCCCATCACAACACGCGCTACGTACTCCTCGAGTGGCACGGGTCGTGTAATACCATCGACACGGATCGAAATTGGACAACTTGTCTCCTCGTTTCCAGTTCCCTCGTATTCTGGCTCAGAAGTGGGATTGTCTAACATATAGGGAATCGCATATAAACTTGCACATAAGGTTGAAACTAATATGGGGTACTTCCACTGAGAAATTTTCATAAGAAAAGATATGACTCGGAAGGGCAAGATAGTCATTGCTGACGAAAATTTCATTTTTATTAGCGTTGATAAAAATGGAGCTTTTATTTAGAAGAGCTGAAAGTGGATAACCACTTGGTAAATGGAGTCATACCTCGTAGTAAACGATTTTTCATTTAAATAGGAAAAAGCACAAAAATAAAACCGCCCTCTTATGTATAAGAGAGCGGTGTGATGGATAGTATGATAGTAGGTATTAGACCGTTTGCATGACTTTCTCATCTGAAGATTCTGTTGATACACGTTCGATGTCTGCTCCTAATGCTGCAAGCTTTAAATGGAAGTCGACATATCCACGATCTAAGTGGTATAACTCCGTGACGCGAGTAACGCCTTCAGAAGCAAGACCAGCTAAGATTAATGCTGCTGCTGCACGTAAGTCCGTTGCGGCAACTTCTGCACCTTGTAAGTTAGATGGACCGTTCATAATAACAGAACGACCTTCAATTTTTACGTTTCCGTTCATGCGGCGGAATTCTTCCACGTGCATAAAGCGGTTTTCAAATACTGTTTCTGTTAAAACACCTGTACCAGTAGCTGTTAACATTAATGCCATCATTTGAGATTGCATATCTGTTGGGAACCCTGGGTGAGGCATTGTTTTAATATCGATTGAGCGAATTGGTTTGATTCCTTGGATACGAAGACCTTCTTCTGTTTCCGAAATCATCACGCCCATTTCCTCTAATTTAGAAATAACGGCTGCCATATGTTCTGGCACGGCGTTAGTAATCGTTACATCACCTTGTGTAATTGCTGCTGCTACCATGAACGTACCAGCTTCAATACGATCTGGAATGATGTGATGAACCGTTCCAGAAAGAGTAGCTACTCCTTCAATACGGATTGTATCTGTACCAGCACCAACGATGTGACCGCCCATTTCATTGATGAAATTTGCTAAGTCGACAATTTCCGGTTCTTTCGCTGCGTTTTCAATAATAGTAACACCATCAGCAAGCGCTGCTGCTGTCATAATGTTCTCTGTCGCTCCAACACTAGGAAAATCTAAATAGATTTTCGCACCGCGTAAACGACCATTTACATTCGCTTCTACATACCCGTGACCGAATGAGATTTCAGCACCCATTGCTTCAAATCCTTTTAAATGCTGATCGATCGGACGTGATCCAATCGCACATCCGCCTGGAAGTGCCACACGAGCAAATCCATTACGAGCAAGCAATGGTCCCATCACTAGGATGGATGCACGCATTTTACGTACATATTCGAATTGTGCCTCTGAAGAAAGTTCCATCGATGAATCAATAATTACTTCGTTTTGTTTCGGGTAATATTGAACATCTGCGTGTAAACTTCTTAATACTTCATTGATTGTTGAAACGTCTGCCAAAGTTGGCACGTCACGAATCACATTCTTACCTTCTGATGCTAAAAGTGCTGCAGCTAATACTGGTAACACTGCATTTTTCGCACCCTCTACTTTTACTTTCCCTGTTAACTTATGGCCGCCTTTTACAATAATCTTATCCACCAATTGACCCTCCAGCTTCGTAATGATTTCTCTTTTTTATAAATACAAGTTCTAACTTGTATGATGTCAGTAATTAGGAAATAAACATTTCAACTATATCAAGTTTCTTCTCATGGAAACAAGTAACCATTCAATCATTTTATGACGAATTCATGAAAAATTTACTTCGCTATATGATACGTTAGTCGCATGTTTTTTGTGTCGGTTCCTAACCGTATTTCTTCCGATGTCTGAACTAGTTACTCTATTTTGTTCCCTAGAAGTAAGACCACTAAACATACATGTCGAATTATTTCCCAGGCAATAAATATGTCGATTTTTCTGGAAAGGATTCTGATTCGCTTTCCAGAAAAATCGACACATTTTTTATTGGAATAAATAGAGGAGTTGTCTTGAGTAAGTCGACAATGTGAGGAAGAAGTTCGAAACCGTCACACCAATTGCCACACTTAACAAAATATATAGGATTTGCACTTGAAACACATGATTCTTTTTAACGATTTTATCTAACATAACTGCTTGCAGCGCATAAAAAGTAATGCCAATGAAAAATGCGTGAGAAAGAATCGATAAAATCGCTTGTTGACCGAAATAATCCATGTCACGATCACCTCATCTAAATTTTTTACTACCCTTTTAGTCGAATGATTGTCGACGTCTCGAACATCGTTTCTTGAAGTAACTGCGGAACGTTTTCACAAACGCAAAAACAATAGACTAGTAAATTGATAAAGTTCACTTACAATTACCTTCTATTTGTCACGAATCGCACATCATTTTGATGAATCGCACCATTTCCCCGAAAATCGCACATAACGTATGTCTAATTCCTTACATAAAAGAATAAAACTTCCCGAAAATACGACAATCTAAGTTTCGATACTACCTTTATGTGATTCACTCTGTAGAAAAATACATAAAAACAGGCAGAAAGCGCATGCTTTCTGCCCGTTGAATAATTAGATGTTACCCTCATAAACGTTGATACGATTCATCGCACGTTTCAATGATAGTTCCGCACGTTTGAAATCGATGTCATCCGCTTTCGATGCGTTTAATCGTTCCTCCGCACGTTTCACTGCTTCTTTTGCACGTGCTACGTCAATAGCTGAAGAAATTTCAGCAGATTGCGCAAGAATGGTTACCTGTTCAGGACGTACTTCGATGAAACCGCCACTTACAGCAACGATATCTTGTACATTTCCTTCTTTTTTCAAACGAATTGCACCCACTTCAAGTGGAGCAACCATAGGAATATGTCCAGCTAACACACCAATTTCACCAGCTGCCGTTTTGGCAATGATCATTTGGACTTCAGAATCGTATACCGGGCCGTCGGGAGTGACAATATTGACTTTAACGGTCTTCATTTTTTCCCCTCCTGGTCCCTAGTTTTAGACTTCTACACCCATGCTTTTTGCTTTTTCTACTACTTCTTCAATGCGACCAACTAGACGGAAAGCATCTTCAGGAAGGTGGTCATATTTGCCTTCAAGGATTTGTTTGAATCCTTGAACTGTTTCCTTAACAGGAACGTATGAACCTTTTTGACCTGTAAATTGTTCCGCAACGTGGAAGTTTTGAGATAAGTAGAACTGAATACGACGTGCACGTGATACAGTCATTTTATCTTCATCAGATAACTCGTCCATCCCTAGGATCGCGATGATATCTTGTAATTCACGGTAACGTTGTAAAGTAGATTGAACTTGACGAGCTACACCGTAGTGCTCTTCTCCAACGATCTCTGGAGTTAATGCACGAGATGTAGATGCTAGTGGATCTACCGCTGGGTAAATACCCATTTCAGAAAGTTTACGCTCTAAGTTAGTAGTTGCATCTAAGTGAGCGAAAGTTGTAGCAGGAGCTGGATCCGTATAGTCATCGGCAGGAACATAGATCGCTTGGATCGATGTTACAGAACCAACGTTTGTAGACGTGATACGCTCTTGCAATTGACCCATTTCAGTGGCAAGTGTTGGTTGGTAACCAACGGCAGATGGCATACGACCAAGTAGAGCCGATACCTCAGAACCTGCTTGTGTGAAACGGAAAATGTTATCGACGAACAATAGTACGTCTGCACCTTGCTCATCACGGAAATATTCCGCCATTGTTAATCCTGTTAAAGCAACACGCATACGCGCACCAGGAGGCTCGTTCATTTGACCGAATACCATCGCTGTTTTGCTAATAACACCAGAATCACTCATTTCGTGGAATAAGTCATTCCCTTCACGAGTACGCTCACCAACACCTGCGAATACGGAGATACCACCGTGTTCTTGTGCGATGTTGTTGATCAATTCTTGGATTAATACTGTTTTACCTACTCCGGCACCACCGAAGAGACCGATTTTACCACCTTTGATATATGGTGCTAATAAGTCTACAACTTTGATTCCTGTTTCTAAAATTTCAACTTCCGTTGAAAGGTTTTCGAAAGTAGGAGCTTGACGGTGGATTGGGTCACGACGTTTGTCGCTAGGGATTTCTTCTCCTAAGTCGATTACTTCACCAAGAACGTTAAATACACGTCCTAAAGTTACGTCACCAACTGGAACTGTAATCGCTGCGCCAGTATCCGTTACTTCTTCCCCACGTTTTAAACCATCTGTAGATGACATCGCGATTGTACGAACTGAATCATCTCCAAGGTGAAGAGCTACTTCTAGCGTTAATGAAGTAGGTTCTTGACCAGGACGGTTAATTGCCACTGTTAAGGCATTATAAATATCCGGTAATTGGCCATTGCTGAACTTAACGTCAACAACTGGACCCATTACTTGAAGTACATGTCCTTTGTTCATGCTATTCCCTCCTGTCTTACTTATTCTAATGCTGCTACACCGCCGACGATTTCGGTAATTTCTTGCGTAATCGCTGCTTGGCGAGCTCGGTTAAATTGTAATGTTAAGGAACTAATTAGTTCACTTGCGTTATCGGTTGCACTCTTCATTGCTGTCATACGTGCAGCATGTTCACTCGCTTTTCCATCCAATAGAGCTCCGAAAATTAGGCTTTCTGCGTATTGTGGAAGCAATACTTCTAAAATCGCATCCGAAGATGGTTCGAATTCATACGAAGCAGTAGCGCCAGTTGGTGCGATATCCGTTAATGGAAGCACTTTTTTCTCGGTAACATCTTGTTGAATGGCACTTACGAAATGGTTGTAGTACATATAAAGTTCATCATACATACCCTCTGTGAACATACCAACAGCTTTATGAGCGATTCCTTTAATGTCAGCAAATGATGGTTGGTCCGGTAAACCGACAACACTTTCAATTACTGGGTATCCGCGCTTCGTAAAGAAGTCACGAGCAACACGTCCAATAGCGAAAACCACAAATTGATCGTTGGATGTATGACGTTCACGAATTGCATTTGTTACAGCACGTAACACGTTACTGTTGTATGCACCCGCAAGTCCACGGTCCGATGAAATGACAAGGTATGCTGTCTTAGCAACAGGTCTTGACGTTAGCATAGGATGACGAGAATCCGATGATCCACTAGCAATGGCTCCAACTACTTCTTGAATTTTCCCCATATAAGGTACGAACGATTTCGCGTTCAACTCGGCACGGTTTAATTTAGAAGCAGAAACCATTTGCATCGCTTTTGTAATTTGGCTTGTTTTCTTTGTTGACTGGATACGATTTTGAATGTCGCGTAATGATGCCACTGGTATTTCACCACCTTATCGTTTTTTATTCACAGGCGTAAATTACTCTGATTTTGCAAAAGTTTTCTTGAATGCATCAAGAGCTGCAACTAAATCTTCATCAGATGGAAGATCTTTTGTTGTACGGATGTGATCCAAAACGTTTGTGTGGTTTGAATCTAACCAGCTGTACAATTCGTTTTCGAAACGAACGATGTCTTGAACTGGAATATCATCTAAGTGACCACGAGTTAATGCGTAAAGAATGACAACTTGTTTTTCCACCTTAATCGGTTTGTTCAAGTCTTGTTTCAATACTTCAACTGTACGTGCACCACGATTTAATTTCGCTTGTGTTGCTTTATCAAGATCTGAACCGAACTGAGCGAATGCTTCTAACTCACGGAACGATGCAAGGTCTAGACGTAATGTACCAGCAACTTTTTTCATTGCTTTAATTTGTGCAGAACCACCTACACGGGATACAGATAGACCGGCGTTGATCGCTGGACGTACACCTGAGAAGAACAAGTCTGATTGTAAGAAGATTTGTCCATCCGTGATAGAGATTACGTTTGTTGGAATGTAAGCAGAGATATCTCCAGCTTGTGTTTCAACGAATGGTAATGCAGTGATTGAACCTGCTCCAAGTGTTTCATTCAACTTAGCAGCACGCTCTAACAAACGGCTGTGCAAGTAGAATACATCCCCTGGGTATGCTTCACGGCCTGGAGGACGTTTTAATAGAAGGGAAAGCTCACGGTAAGCCGCAGCTTGTTTTGATAAATCATCATACACAACTAGTACGTGCTTGCCATCAAACATGAACTCTTCTGCCATCGTAACACCTGTGTAAGGAGCTAAGAAGAGAAGTGGAGCTGGTTGAGAAGCAGATGCCGTTACAACGATTGTGTAATCAAGTGCACCGTTTTTACGTAAAGTTTCTACTACGTTACGAACCGTTGACTCTTTTTGGCCAATTGCCACGTAGATACAAATCATGTTTTGATCCGCTTGGTTAAGGATTGTATCGATTGCTACCGATGTTTTCCCTGTTTGACGGTCTCCGATGATTAACTCACGTTGTCCACGACCGATTGGCACTAAAGCGTCAATCGCTTTGATACCAGTTTGAAGTGGCTCATGAACTGATTTACGAGCCATAACACCTTGTGCTGGGCTTTCGATTGGACGAGATTTCGTTGTGTTGATCGGACCAAGTCCATCCACTGGTTGACCTAGTGGGTTAACAACACGACCAATTAGTTCTTGTCCTACTGGTACTTCCATAATACGGCCTGTACGACGTACTTCATCGCCTTCTTTAATGTCAGCGTATGGTCCTAGAATAACGATACCTACGTTGTTAGCTTCTAGGTTTTGCGCCATACCCATAACACCAGTAGAGAATTCTAATAACTCCCCAGCCATGACGTTGTCTAGACCATGAGCACGAGCGATACCGTCACCAATTTGGATAACCGTACCAACATCGTCCACTTTCATCTCAGATTGATATCCTTCAATCTGCTGTTTAATCAGGGCACTGATTTCTTCAGCTTTGATGCTCATGTATGTCACCTCTCAAATTCGTAATATTAACCGATAAGTTCTTTCTTTAAGCGGTCGAGTTTAGCACTGATACTGCTATCAAAGATACGTCCACCAATTTGTAAGCGGATACCGCCAATTAGAGATGGATCGATTTCATTTTCAATACGAAGTGCTTGTTTTCCAACTTGTTTTGCAAACGCTGTGGAGATAGAAGCACGCTCTTCGTCTGTTAAAGGACGAGTTGAGTATACTTTTGCATCCGCAATGCCTTGGAAGTCGTTCGATAGTGTTGCGAATTCGTTCGCCACTTCTACCGTTTCACCGATACGACGAGCGTCGACTAACACTTTTAATGTATTCAATACGAAAGGATTTGCATTTGCAAATAATTCCGAAAGGATTTGCTTTTTCTTGTCCAATGAAAACTTTGGAGAATGAAACACATTCAATAGTTCCGGGTTTTCTTGGAAAACAACTTTTACTTCACGAAGATCTTCTTCGATAAAAGCAAGTTGATTTTTTTCTTGCGCTAATTGAAAAAGGGCTAATGCATAGCGTTTCGCTGCTTGAGATTTACTCAACGTCCCTCGCCTGCCTTCGCAATCGTCTCTTCGATCAAGGCACGATTATCTTCTTCAGATACTTCTTTTTCCAATACTTTCGAAGCAGCAAGTAATGATAACGATACAACTTCTGAACGAACTGCTGCGATCGCTTTTTCTTTTTCTGTTTCGATTTCACGAACAGCAGACTCTTTTAAACGAGCTGCTTCCGTACGTGCTGCAGTGATGATTTCTTCACGTTGCACATCGCCTTGCTTTCTCGCATTTTCCACAATCGCTTGTGCTTCAGTACGAGATTCTTTTAAAAGAGCACGTTGCTCTTCTAGTAAATTATGTGATTCTTGGCGGCTAAGTTCAGCTGCTTCGATTTCACTCGCGATTAAATCTTCACGTTGTTTCATAATTCCCATCAATGGGCCCCATGCGAATTTCTTCAATAAGAACATGAGGACGATGAAAACTACCAACGTGACTAAGATGTCGCCGAAATTCAACACTTCAGGTGCGTGTTCGCCTTCCGCTGCACCAAGTACGAGGTAATCTAATAACACGATTGTTTCACTCCCTTCAAGAGCATCCAGTAATTAATTTGAATCGAACAATAAGAGAATGGCGAAGAAAGATACACGAATCTCTCCGCCATTTTATAGTCAGGTGCAAAAAATTATCGGTTAAGAACGATGAACGCGATAACTACTGCGATGATTGGAAGTGCCTCAACCAATGCAACCCCGATGTACATTGTTGTTTGTAACATACCACGAGCTTCTGGTTGACGTGCCATACCTTCGATTGTTTTTGAAACGATTAATCCGTTACCAATACCTGCGCCTAGTGCACCTAGACCGATTGCGATAGCTGCTGCTAAAATACCAATTGAACCTACCATTGTGTAATATCCTCCTCAGGAATGTTGTTTTTTTCACTACTCAAGTTGAACAGTGTATTATTAATGGTCAGAACTCACTTTGTGAGACATATAAACCATCGTTAAAATGACAAATATGAACGATTGGATCGTTCCGACGAAAATAGAGAACCCTTGCCATGCGAGTGTTGGCACAATTGCCCCAACAAATCCAAGTGCTCCTGCTGAACCCATACCAGCTAGTAATCCTAGTAGTACTTCCCCAGCGTAAATGTTCCCGTAAAGACGAAGACCGAGTGTTAGAGTATTTGCAAACTCTTCAACTAGCTTCAGTGGTACTAAGAACGGAAGTGGTTTTAAGAAGTCTTTTCCGTATTCGGATAAACCTTTAATCTTAATCGCATAGAAATGCGTAAGCGCCACGACCATTACTGCTAAAGTCATCGTTACGATAGGATCCGCTGTAGGGGATTTCCACCATAAATCACCTTTATAAATAATGTTAAAAGGTAGACCTAGCATGTTTGCAACAAAGATGAACATAATCAACGTAAGCCCTAAAATGTGAAAGCGGCCACCTGTTTTCCAGTCCATGTTGCTTTTGATAATTCCTTTTACGAAGTCCATTAACCACTCCATAAAGTTTTGCATACCAGTGGGCTTCATGCTGAGTTTTCTAGTACCTAAGAAAGCAATTAGAAAAACAATAGTTGCCGTCACGATAAGCATCAATACGTTTGAAAGGTTGAAATAGATTCCAGTGTTCAACAGTTCAACCGCAGGACTTCCATGATTCACGTACATTCACCTCTCTTTCAAGATTCGGTTGATTTGGTCATGTATTTAATCCTGTCTACTATGTAAGTAGGCATCCAGAGATTACGAGGGGAAATGAAGACAAAAAAATATAACGCCGACTCATGCCTTAGGCGGTCGATGTTAATGTAGCTTTGTCTTTAGAAAGGTTGATGTAGATAGGATTTTTAAGACTTGTACAAAATGAAAGCCCTATCAAACTTATCCTTAGTTAGCATACAATAGGGGTAATTTGATGTCAATTGATTCTGGGCAAAATCTTCACAAACTAGACACGGTTGTCATATTGTCGACAAATTTCTTTTCCTATCTTTTCCGAGAAATTGAATGGCTATTCATTCCCGTTCGGATCGGGTGGGTTATTGGAGCTTTGCGAAAGAGGAAAATGTGAACACATTTGTGATACACGCCAAATTGAGGTCAAATAAATGATACAGACATTAAAATCATGATACAACTTGCCTTTTATAAGCGCAAATACCGCTTTTATAAGCGCGGTGCGGCTTTCTATAAGCGCAAAACGCTATTCTATCAGCGTAAAACTCGATTCTATCGGCGCCACATATGTAAACGGAGAATCGTCAGCTAAACGATTCTCCGTTGCTAGTTTTGTTTGTTTACCGAACGTCCCCGAATGTCTTCTGCATAATATAGTAGGATTTTTTCAAACGTTCCGTAGAAGCTGGGATGTCCCAGTTGTCCCATGTATAGGTTGGCAGTTGAGTAACTTTTCCTCGTGATATTGCTGGAATCGCTTGCAATGTGTTAGTAGTAGAATCTGTCACCATAAGCCCAATACCAATCTGGTCAATTACTTTAGAGCTTTCTACACCATTTTTAACTAAATCACCGATTACTTCTTTGCGACTTGGGTCACGAAATTGAAGTAACAACCATGGTATTCGAAGTTCTAGCACTCCGTCTTTCATTTCATAGTCAGCTAAAGAATTATACGTTGGGGACTCTGGATCCCCGTTCCCCCTCATCAGTTTTCCTGTTTCGTAAAATTCAAAGGATCGTTTTTCCTTTAACTCGGGATAGTACATCTCTTTATTTAACACGTAATGAATGTTTGTAAATTCTCCCGTGTTTTTTGTTCCGTTGGAAATGGGCGATATCATCTTTTCTTCCACACCATATAAATAATGATAAAAATCGTAATATGGATCAATTAAAAGACGAGCACTACCTTTTTTCATATGCGCAATAAAATCAATCCCATTTGAAAACGTCACATTTTGTAATAGAGACGCTTTTGTATTGCCTTGCTCCGGAATGGTGTCAAACAAGATAGAAGCTGTCTGTGTCTTTTTTAATCCATCTACTTTAATATAAAGGTACGTTTCGTCATGTGTAGCTGAAAGCGTCAAATCCCCTTCTTCTTCTAAGGTATTCTCCGCACTCCAATCCTCGTCTAGTCCGTCTACTTTTACTTTAAGTGTGGCAAAACTCATTAAGCCAAAATTTTGTTCGTTCGTCTGTATATTACCCCAATACGGTCGACGTTCCGGATTATCGTAATCCATAGTGTTCCAAGTGCGCTTAAACCACTCGTCTTGCCAACTGAATACGAGCCCGCCCATGTATCCTTCTGCTAATATCGTTCGATACAACTTTTTCAATGTATTACCTTGCGCTTCTTCACTCATAAATCCTTGATTCCAACCATATGGATTGACATGTGTTTGTCCTCTTGAAGCGGGTATACCAAATTCCGCAATTAATATAGGCATTTTGTGAGCTTGTTTTAACGCATGCAAATACCCTGCGTAACTATTTTTTTCTCCGTCTTGATCGATATATGCTCCGTATGTTTTATCGACATTCAGAAAATCTGGGTAGTACGGATACACGTGATAGGAAGCGAATTGACCAACTTTTTGTAGATCATTTTTCAGTTGGATAACATTTGGATTTACACTGACTGCATCTTCTTCTAGTAATGGTTCAGACGGATGTTCAAGTAAATCCGTCGTTACCCAATTCGTAAAACTAATTGGCCGAATTTCGTTGTAGTGTTCAATTTCGAAGGAAGTGATCGATTCTAAGTGTTCAGCCAACCAGTATTCAAAAGGAGTTGCCCCTTTCGTCTGGATGTATGTCCCTTCAAAATCTCCTTTTCCGGCATGTTTTTCATTTGTCCCTATAACCATCTCCGGGTACCATTCAATTCCCATAATCCATCCAATAACATAGTCAGAAATATCAGCGTCATAGATTCCAGATGCATGGCCAACCACTGGTTCTATTTTTGCATCTCCATGAATGATTTGAATAATATCTTCGTATTCCTTTTTAAAACGTTTAATCGTCTCTTCATTATAAGCATCTAACGTTTCTTCTAGCAGCTCTTCCTCTACCCACATCCCGTGAAACACATACAACTTTTTTTTATGCGTTTCGTTGAAATTTTTTAGAGCGCGATAAAAACCAGGGGGCTGGACAGTGTACACACGAATAGTGTTAGCGTTCATTTCTTCAATTTGCTCGAACCACGAATAATATTCTTCTTCCGTTATCGCCGCTTCTCCTGGAAAATATCCAGCTTTCCCCATTCCAATATTGACACCTTTAACCGTTACCTTTTCCCAATCATTGCCTCGGCGTATCTCAAAATGATTTCCTTGAACTCTTGAATGGTATGCTAACTCCTCGTTTCGAGTAACTTTTGTTGGCGTCCACTTCTCTGTCTCTGAAACAATACTTGATAGTAAAGGGAAAAACGTTTTCCAATAAAATGCATCCGATTTTTTTCCGTATAAATACGAGTTGACTGTTGCTAATCCTTTAATCCGGTAAATATCTGGTAACGACTCTACTTCAGAAAAATCTCCTGTCATGTAAACAAATCGTTGATTTCGATGCGCACTTTCAACGACCGCTGGAAACGCAACCGGGATGCCTTCCTTCGTCATTTGAGCCATTACCCCTTTGTCATTCGGAGCTTCGAACCATGCCGTAACACGATCATCGGATGATGGGGTCGTAATATCAATCCAATCAGAAAATGTATTCTCCTCTTTCTCACCATTCCACTTGAAAATGAGCGGCTCGTCCGTTTCGATAATTATTTTTTTGTTCTTTCGATCATGAATAAAAATAAGTCCTGGACCCTTTGCTCCATCAACTGCAACTTCCGAATTTTGTAAATCGTTATACTGTTTGACCACCCACCCAGTAGCATGTACACTGGCGAAATCTTCTACTTCTTTCCGAAGAATTTCGTCTTGTATTTGTAGGGTAGGGAAAGTAGCAATTAACAGCGTCTTTTGATCGCTCGCCGCAATCATGCCATCCCACTCTTTTTTTGTCAGTTTCTTCGGAAGTAGACGTAATTTCGTTTCACTCTCGGATGAATCCAACTTTTTAAAAGCGGACCACCATGCGAAACCTTTATAAATGCCAGGATTTTCATCCAGCATTTTCAATGTATCATCCGACAAAGAAATGCTTGGCGGAGGTTCCATCTTCCAAAACAAATAGGGCAGGACAAATATGCCTGCCACTACAAGTGCTACTAAGATAAATCGGTTCACGATACCATTCCTTTTTTCTTGAATCCTGTCCGTTCCATTTTCCCCCACTCCCTTTTCTTAAAGAGTGTGCGAATGAACCCCTCAAATCGCCATAATAACGTCAAAGGTCGATACCAGAAGATTTCAGTTAAAGCCATTAATAGCAATTTATATATGTCACGTATTTTTGGATATCGATTGACACTCCATCCTTCCATTAAGACAGATGCCATGGAGAAGGTTGTGCCATATAAGATTAGTAGAATCGCAAGTAACACGGCGATTTCGACATATACGCCTCCCATGAAAATAGCGAATAGAAGATAGACATACCCTGCTAATTCTATCAGTGGACCTAAAAATTCGACAAACCAGAAGTACGGCATCGAAATCATTCCAACGGTTCCGTATTTCGGATTAAACGTCATTTTTCTGTGACGCCATAGACTTTCTGTTAATCCTTGTTGCCATCTCCGTCGTTGCCTGCGAAGAACGGAGATGGAGGAAGGAACTTCTGTCCAGCACACTGGATCTGGCACAAATTCAATTCGTTTCTTCTCTTTTGCTTCTGCGAGAACTCGGTGTAATCGAACGACCAATTCCATGTCCTCACCAATTGTATTTTTAGAGTATCCTCCCGCTTTAATGACCCATTCTTTCGAAAAAACGGAGAACGCTCCTGAGATGATGAGTACTAAATTGTATTTACTTAGTGCAATTCTTCCCATCAGGAAAGCGCGTAAGTATTCGACTGCTTGCATGACGACTAATAACGAATTGGAAAGCACAACTTCTGACATTGTGCCATGTTCCACAAAAATTCCATTCGCAATGCGAACGTTTCCTCCAGCCGCAATTACATCCCCGTCCGAATAGACAATCGGTTTCATAATACGAAGGAGTGATCGTTCTTCTAAAATGGAATCCCCGTCAATCGAACAAATGTAAGGATACTTCGACATATTTATCCCTGCATTTAATGCATCGGCTTTTCCCCCATTTGCTTTATCTAGTAACCATAAATTCTGATGGATTTTCGATTGATACACCGCGTGAATCTGTTCATTCGGGAGTTGTTTTCGTACGACTTTATTGATAGGAACGAGTTGAAATTGTTCGATGAGCACCTCCATCGTATTGTCAGTCGAACCATCATTGATGACAATGACCTCGAATTGCGGATACCTCAAACTCAATAAGGAACGAACGCTATCAACTACACCTTTCTCTTCGTTAAATGCTGGAACAAGTACAGATACCGGCTTCGAATAAAAGCTACTTAAAAAGTCGTCATCTAATTCCTCTTTGTCCAGTCGATACTCTTTTCGCAATTTCATGAATGATAATAAAAGCATTAAGGTATAAATTCCAATGACAATTAACATGTAGAAGATTAAAAATTTCCCAAAAAACAATAACAAGGCATCCCAAATGGTATTCATGCCATCGCCTTCTTCCATAATTGTTCAGAAATCATTTCAGCAGCATAGCGATCTTTTGTCTGATGTGCAAAATCGTTTAAGACTGACGATCCATTTTTATGTGTTGCTAAAGTGGAAGCCACGACAGAGCGTACCCACCAATTGTCATCCTCTAAAAGAGGCAACAAGTAAGATGATGTGGAGGCTACCGGGAATGAACCAACAATTTTTGCAGCAACCATTCGTTCCTCCCAGGAACTAGATGCGAGATATGGTAAAAACGGTTCAAACGAACTTGCATATCCCATTGTTTGAAAGGACTTTAAAATTCGTAAATGGACTTCAAAATCTTTTTCCGTTTCTAACTTTTCTACCATAAAAGGTTCATAATCAACACGATAGGTTTCTGCTAACACATCAAAAAATGCTAACTTTGTCTGTTGATTTAAATAATCATAGTGTTTGGACAAGTCTTTTAGCTGACGGTCAGACAATTTCTTCACGATTGCACGGATTTGTTGTTCTGTATAATGACGAGAATCGTCTAATAAAAATTGATAGGGCTGGACTTTACCAATCATTAACTGTACTAACGTGAAATAATAGCTTTCTTCTCGATTACGAACTTTTTTCTTTTTGTAAAATGTCATATATTCTTCTGCTAAATCGATTAAATAAAAGTCTAAAACCCTATAGAGCGCATTCATCCGAATACTCCACTCAGGGCTCGTTAACATGCGTCGATAGTAAGTCGTCATATATTGATTCGCAAATTTCCGTATTTTATATTGCGTTCCTTCTACGTATACTGCATTCAAAAAACTAACCAGTAACTTTTCAGCAGCTTTCATTTCATCTCGGGTAGTAGGAATCATTGCTTCTTCAAAGTCTCCATCATGATACAAGTAGTCCATCCATTTCCATTTTGATCGGTCCATGTATGCTAGTTGTTTTTTACGTGATTGAGTTTGAAGCATACTTAGGATTGTTAAATAAAAACTAAAAATCCCAAGTAATACGAGAAGGACGATAATAAAATTCACGAGCAATGTACTTGATAGCCACATTATTCTCACAACCTTTCGATTGTACGTGAAAGAAGCGCTTCAAAAAGACGTAAGTTGAACGGTTTTTGGATTACTTCATCTACGCCAAGGCGATATGCATTTACCGTATGTTCTTCTGATCCACGGCTCGTTAGTAAATAGAGATGAAATTTCCGGTTGTTCGGGCGGTTTCGTAAATAATGAACAATTTCAATTTCATTCTTTTTCGGCAGAACATCATCCAAGATGACAATATGGGGATCGGCAGATAAGTGCCAATCTGATTGTTCAAATGATAGTCCGTCCGAAAACTCTTGGATGACCATTTCAAATCGTGGAACTTCCATCGAGCTCAAAGATCGACTGATTACTTCTCGAATCAACTCGTCGTCTTCAATGATGCTCACTTTCACTATCTGCTTAGTAAATTCCGACCAAGGGCCATCTATCCGTTGTAAAAAATTAGGTGCCATTTCGGTTTCAATATCTACTTTTCGTAATTCTTCTAATAACGGTCGAAGTTCGAATGCCCCATTGTGAACTTCTAAAAATACACACCGTTGAAAGACCGATTCTGTGTGACTCATCATTTTCTTGAAACGATCGCATAATCCAGCAAGTTCACGTTCCCCACTGCTCGGCATAAGCAACCATCCATCTGACTCATTTTCCTCTCGAAATAAAATATCTTCTTGTCGCAATGTTTCGTTTAACTTCAAGAAAGCTTCCTTTGACTGTCCATCTTTCTTCATCACTAACCGCGCTAACGTGATAGGCATCCTTAGTCGAACGAGCGTGCCTTGTAGAACGTTAAATAACTGCTCTGCACCTCTCGTATTCCAGATTGTCGTTTCCATCAATTTTTCCTCCTTTCCTGTCGAATGTTGTTGAATGAATTATATAATAAGTACTATAAATTGAATGAGTCATTCGATTCATTTTTCAATAAAATTTAACATTTTTATGAAAACCCCTTCTAATATTAGGTATTTCAATTCATTACAAAGCTAATATTCGACATCGAACGACAAATGACGATAAATTAAATGGTATTTTTTTGACTTAACAGCCTATTTTGCTAATTAAATGGCATATCTTACCTCTTTGTATTCCCCTACTCCTTGGCGAATAACGTAAAGATCGAAAAATCGTCCATAAAAAAAGGACAACCAACAAGTCATCACGACTTATTGGCAGTCCTATAGGAAATGTAGACTCTTCGATTATTCTTTCTCCAAAAATGTCTTTAATGCTTCGACAATTCGTTTAGATGCTTGTCCGTCTCCATATGGATTGGAAGCTTGCGACATTTTTGCGTAAGCAGTTTCATCTGTTAGTAATTCATTTGCCAGCGTAAAGATGGTTTCTTCATCCGTTCCAGCTAATTTCAGCGTTCCAGCAGCGATTCCTTCTGGTCGTTCTGTTGTGTCGCGTAGAACGATTACTGGTTTTCCAAGAGAAGGTGCTTCTTCTTGAATGCCACCAGAATCCGTCAAGATCATGAAAGAGCGTGCAGCAAAGTTGTGGAAGTCCAGCACTTCTAATGGCTCGATTAAATGAATTCGAGGATCATTTCCTAGCACTTCGTTTGCCACTTCGCGGACGGCTGGATTCATATGCACCGGGTACACAACTTGTACATCAGCATGTTTTTCCGTTAATCGTTTAATGGCACGGAACATACCTTTCATCGGCTCGCCTAAATTTTCACGACGATGCGCGGTCATCAGAATCATCCGGTCCGATCCCATTTTTTCAAATACTGGATGTGTGTACTCTTCTTGTACCGTTGTTTTTAGGGCGTCAATTCCTGTGTTCCCAGTAATGAAAATACGATCTTCCGGTTTGTTCTCACGACGAAGGTTCTCAGCAGAAACTTCTGTTGGTGCAAAATGAAGGTCCGCCATCACGCCAGTTAATTGACGATTCATTTCTTCTGGATACGGGGAATATTTATTCCACGTGCGTAGACCCGCTTCCACGTGCCCAACGGCAATTTGATTGTAAAATGCAGCAAGACTCGCAACGAATGTTGTAGTTGTATCACCATGGACAAGTACAATGTCCGGTTTTGCTTCTTTCATGACTGCGTCTAGTCCTTCTAAACCACGCGTTGTCACGTCAATAAGTGTTTGACGATCACGCATCATGTTTAAATCAAAATCAGGAGTGATTGCAAATGTTTCTAACACTTGATCGAGCATTTGACGATGTTGCGCAGTGACCGTCACAATGGACTCGATTTCTTCATGCTGTTGAAGTTCGAGTACAAGTGGAGCCATTTTAATCGCCTCAGGTCTTGTACCGAAAATCGTCATGACTTTCCATTTTTTCATCAAGTTATTGCACTTCCTTACCTTATTTTGTCCCGAATAATCGGTCGCCTGCATCACCAAGTCCTGGCACGATATAGCCGTGATCATTTAACTTTTCGTCTAGCGCTGCAATATATATATCCACATCCGGATGCGCAGCTTGTAAAGCGTCTACACCTTCAGGAGCTGCGATTAAGCACATAAATTTAATGTTTTTACCGCCACGCTTTTTAAGTGAATTAATTGCCTCTACTGCTGATCCACCTGTTGCAAGCATTGGATCGACGACGATAAAGTCACGTTCTTCCACATCCGCAGGAAGCTTGACATAGTATTCGACGGGCTGGAGCGTTTCAGGATCCCGATATAATCCAATATGGCCAACTTTTGCAGCTGGAATAAGCTTTAATATTCCATCTACCATCCCAATTCCTGCACGTAAAATGGGAACGATTCCAAGTTTTTTCCCTGCGAGCATTTTTGCATTTGCAGTTGTTACTGGCGTTTCCACTTTTACATCTTCGAGTGGCATGTCGCGAGTGATTTCAAATGCCATTAATGTTGCGACTTCGTCCACAAGCTCACGAAATTCCTTCGTACCTGTTTTCACGTCACGAATATATGTTAACTTATGCTGGATCAATGGATGATCAAAAACGTATACTTTTCCCATTCGAATCTCTCCTTTTCGTCCGTTAAATAAACCCTACCTATTATATCAAATAAACACGGAAGCGCTAGTCCGCCACCGTGTTTATTTATAATTGTTATGAATTTGTTACATTGCACACGTAAAATAACGTTGTTCAGGAAACATCATTTCTAAGATTTTATAGCCTAGACGAATCAATCTATTGAAAGTTGCGAGTTCATCTGTTGTCCCTTGTTTACTAAAGCATCTATTTCTGACAGTGGCATTGGTTTATAAAAATAAAAACCTTGTCCATGCTTGCAATTGATCGACCGTAACGTCTGCAACTGTTCTTCCGTTTCAATGCCTTCTGCTATGGATTGTAGCTGAAGATTTTCTGCTAGTTGGACGATGGTACGTATAATGGCTAGTGTTCCAGCATTCGCACTATCTAATACAAAGCTTCGATCAATTTTCAGTTCGTCTACTTGGAATTGCTGTAAGTAGCTTAGGCTTGAATATCCCATTCCAAAATCGTCGATGGATGTTTCAAAACCAGCTTTCCGAAGCTCAGAAATCAATTGAATCGCATGGTCAAAATCGACCATTCCAATACTTTCGGTAATTTCGATGCGAATCCATTTTGGGTCAATAGCACATTCCGTCATTCTCTGCATAATATCCGATAAAAATTGTGGATGATAAAAATGGTCTGTCGATATATTAATGGCGACTTGATACAATTTTTGATGATTATCTTGTCGTTTCTTTAACCACGCGATTACTTTGTCCAATACATGCAACTCTAACGATCGTATCTTCCCAGTCGCTTCGGCTAATGGAATGAATGTCGCAGGTGAAACATCTCCTAATTCTACCGATTTCCATCGACAAAGCGCTTCAAATCCATATATTTCACCGGTTTCTAACCATACTTTCGGTTGGAAATGAACATCTAATTCATTTCGTAAAATTGCTTGCGAAAGAAGCGTTGTTAGCAGCATTTCTCGTTTCGTTCCACTATCTTGTTCCAATGCAAAAAAGCTTAAGGAATTGCCTGATTTTTTCTTGGAGTCGGATAATGCCATGTCGGCTAATCGAATAATTTCTTCTTTTACTAGCGCATTTCCTTTGAATGGCGTGACCCCTATTTTGAGCGTAATAAACACTTCACTATCCGCAACCATAAAAGGATCTTGAGTGGTTTGGAACACAAGTGATATATAGGCTTCAATTTCGTCAAAATCGTTCAATCCCGCAAGAATAAGCGATGTATTCGTAAATCTAGCGAGGAAATCATCCGCTCGTCGACATTTTCGTTGTACGCGGAGCGCTAGTTGTTTCATCAGCTCATCCCCGGCATCGCGACCAAATACATCGACAATATGGGCAAATTCCGCCGGTTCAATGATCGCTAGAAAACCTTCTTCTTTTTCGTTCATGAGATCTTGCAATTCATTCACAAAAAAATGATGATTTGGCAACTCAGTAGTAGGGTCTATGTAAGCGAGACGTAACGTCTCTTCTTTGTTTTGTGAATAAAGAATCGCCAGTGAAATGAGCGGGACGAGCCGATTAATGAAGTCGATATCCACTTCTCTCGGTTTAGCCGTCATTGGAAAATACGTCGCAAATGAACCAAGCACTTTCCCTTCACCCGTAATAATCGGCGTACTCCAGCATGCCCGTAATCCATTTGCCCTTGCGAGTTCACGGTAATCTTCCCACAATGGATCTTGTTCGATATCGTCTACGATAACAGCTTCTTTCCGATACATCGCTGTACCACATGAGCCAGTTTTAGGACCTATCTTTTGGTTTTCCAACGCGAGATTATATGCAGTGGGTAGAGACTTGGCAGCCACTACATGTACTCGTTCTTGTTCATCTAACGACAGGATAGAACACATCGTGCCATGTTGAAAAAACGTTTCTGCTTCATTGCAGACACGCTGAAGTAAACTCGCGATCGTATAGCCCCGTTCAATTCCTTCGTACATCTCTTGCTGCACTAGAAATAAGCTTTCGGTTTGCTTACGATGCGTCACGTCTAATTGCAAGCCTACATAAAACAGTAAACGTCCAAAATCATCTCGAAGCGGCTGAATGACTAATTCGTTCCAAAAAGGCATGCCATCTTTTCGATAGTTCAGAATTTCTGTATGGACCGAAATTTCATCTTTCAGGAGCTCTTGAATCGTAAGAATGGTTTCTTTTTTCGTTTCTTTCCCTTGAAGAAATCGACAATTCCTGCCGAGAAGTTCTTCCTGACGATAACCGGATAATCGTATAAATGCGTCATTGACAAATACGAGTGGATTGTCTGGTAAAGCAGGGTCAGTCACGACGAAACTTGTTTCATATTGCTCTCCTAATCGTTTTAACCACGTGAAGAGCAATTCCTTTTGTATTTCTTTGGAGATATTCGACTTCACGTGTCAGACACCTCTTTCAGTGAACTGCTTTCTTACTATACTAGTAGAATTACCCAAAAAAAGCTATCTTCAATGTTAGAAGATAGCGAATTTTCACTTATTTTGTTATTCGTACAATGGGAAACGATCCGTTAACGCTTTCACTCGTTCTGCCGCTTCTTTTTTCGTTGCATCATCTTCTGGATTTTTTAATAACAAAGCCATAATCGACGCGATTTCTTTCATTTCCTCTTCTTTAAATCCTCGACTTGTGACCGCTGGTGTCCCCAGTCGGATCCCGCTTGTTACAAATGGGCTTTCTTGATCGAAAGGAATGGTGTTTTTATTCGCCGTAATCCCTACCTCATCTAGTACGTGCTCTGCCACTTTACCAGTCAAGCCTAATGAGCGTAGGTTCACTAGCACTAAATGGTTGTCCGTACCGCCTGAGACAATGTCGATACCCTCTGCAATCAGGCTGTCAGCTAAGACTTTCGCATTTTTCACGACTTGGTCGATGTATTCTTTAAATGCAGGTTGAAGCGCTTCGCCAAATGCCACTGCTTTTGCTGCGATGACGTGCATTAACGGGCCACCTTGAATTCCCGGGAAAATGGTTTTATCGATTTTCTTCGCGAATTCTTCCGTTGTTAAAATTAAGCCTCCGCGAGGACCACGAAGTGTTTTATGTGTTGTAGACGTCACGAAATGTGCGTGCGGCACTGGGTTTGGATGTGCACCAGTCGCAACAAGTCCAGCGATATGTGCCATGTCGACCATCAAATATGCGCCAACTTCGTCTGCAATTTCACGGAATTTCGCAAAATCGATTTCTCGTGCATATGCACTCGCCCCAGCAACTATCATTTTTGGCTTGTGCTCAAGTGCTTTCGCACGAACATCTTCATAATCGATGCGTTCTGTTTCTTTATCTACTCCGTACTCCACGAACGTGTACTGAATCCCCGAGAAATTAACCGGAGAACCGTGCGTTAAGTGACCACCGTGAGAAAGATTCATCCCAAGAACCGTGTCGCCATGCTGTAAAACGGTATTGTACACCGCCATGTTCGCTTGAGAACCTGAATGAGGCTGCACATTCGCATGCTCCGCACCAAATAACTCTTTCAAACGATCGCGCGCGATATTTTCCACAACATCCACATACTCACAGCCGCCGTAATAACGCTTGCCAGGATACCCCTCCGCATATTTGTTCGTTAACACAGACCCTTGCGCCTCCATTACTGCTTCTGACACAAAGTTTTCTGACGCGATTAACTCGATATTGCCTTGTTGACGCTTCTTCTCCGCTAACATTGCTTCATATACTTGTTGATCTTGCGCTGCAATTTTCTCCATGTGAAAAATTCCCCTTTAATTATGTAATGTGATGGTCGGTAGTGCGTTGAGACTGGATTGCTTTTAGAGTGATTCGGTTGTTGTTTCGCGGAGTCGGATTTAGAGTCGAGCAGCGAAATTTTAAACGCGATTCGTAAGATAAGTTCGTCTTGCGTCAATTAACTTCTCGTTACGTAAAATAACTCTCTCGTTTCGTCAATTAACTACGCCTTGCGTAAACTAACTTCTCACTCTCTCGTGTAAGACGCGCGTACGCCTCCAATGAGTTTCGGTCGTGTAGTCGCTACTGCAACGACGGCTTCACCTACCGTTTTGATTGAAGTTCGAATCGGAATGACGACTTCTTTTAGATGCATCCCGATGAACGTTTGTCCAATATCGATGCCGCCGTGTGCGCGAATCGTTTCCACTACGACAGGGTTTTTCATTTGCCCAAAAGCATACGCAGACATTGAACCACCTGCTTTCGCGATAGGGATAACTGTGACAGGCTCTAGCCCATACATGTCCGCTGCTTCCCGCTCAAGAGTCACGGCGCGGTTAATGTGTTCACAGCCTTGGAAAGCCAAATAGACACCATTGCGCTCGGCAAAACGTTGCAGTACAGGAAACAATTCTTCCGCTGTTTCCATGCCACCCGCCGTTCCGATACGCTTACCCAAAACTTCAGATGTCGAACATCCCACAACAAATAATTGTCCTTGCGTATATGTCACTTGTTCTTCCAATTCACGCAGTACGGTTTCCAAATCCTCGCGAGCATTCATGCCGAACCCTCCTAACGAAACAATTCCTTTTACTCTTCTAACGCAGAAATTTTTTCAATACGACGTTCGTGACGTCCACCTTCGAATTCACCTGCAAGCCAAGTGGAGACGATTTCTCGTGCTAAACCTCCGCCGATGACACGTTCTCCCATTGCGATAATGTTCGAATCATTGTGACCGCGAGTTGCTTTTGCGCTAAATACATCATGCACTAACGCACAGCGAATGCCTTTTACTTTATTCGCCGCAATCGACATGCCAATTCCTGTCCCACAAATTAAAATCCCTCGATCAAACTTGCCGCTCGCAACACCATCTGCTACTGGCTTTGCGTAATCTGGGTAATCGACCGAGTCGCTCGTTTGCGGTCCGAAATCTTCGTAAGACTGACCTAGTTCTTCTAATAAGCTAATAATTTCTTTACGTAAATTGTTGCCACCGTGATCGGATGAAATTGCGATTTTCATATGTCGTCTCCTCCTGCTAATTTTGCCTCTAATTCTTCTATCAATACTTGTAATTCTTTAAACGTCTGCTTATATTGATACACATCCCCGCCAAATGGATCGGAAATATCATGTGATCCGTATGGCCGAACGTACTCTTTTAACGTAAACGTCTTCTCTCTTGCAGATGGATGTTGCTGCAAAATGCCTGCCTTATGACCGGTTGTCATCGTCAAAATGATCGTCGCCCACTCGACATCCTCTCGTGTTAATAGCGATGACGAATGATCTACCTCTATACCAGCCTCAAGCAGTACATCTCGTGCATGATCGGAAATATCGCCTCCATCCATCGCAAATAAACCTGCCGAACGAACCTCTACCGCTGGTAATTGCTTTGCGCGTAAAATCGCCTCCGCCATCGGACTTCGGCACGTATTTCCAGTACAAACGAAAAAAACGTTCATCGCATTCCCCTCAATCATTCCCAAAAGTGAGCAGTGCAATAATCATCAGACACACACCCGCCAAACGATTCAAACGAGCACCTCGTCCAAATCGTCGCTTCAGCGCTGCATACGCAAACACCGTCGCACTAACGCCTGCACTGACTAAAAAAACACTTCTCTGTAACTCGAGCATACCAAAAGATAAGCTCACTGAAAAGGTATCCACACTAACCACCGCCGCAAGTAAAGGCGCCGGAATCCTTAGAACCCCTTGGTCTGATTGATGTAACACCATCTGTAGCCCCATTAAAAATAAGAAAATCGTCGCAAACGCATCCGCGCCTACCAAATACCGAGCAATAATATCTTCCCCAATTACAAAACCCGCTAACGGAAACAACACATGAAGCGCACCCGTCCAAAGCGCCAACACAGCCGGTCTCTCCACCACTCGGTACACACTATACACCGCCAACACATCAATCGCCGTCACAACACCCGCAACAAACTCCGTCCAACCGATCAAAAAAATCTCCCCTGCCATTCGCCATTATAACAACCTATGCGAAAACACGAGAGATTACGATACCCACCACTTCCCAGCAGCAGCCTTCTCTATTCGATTAAACAACGCTTCTCCAACACCCGCGCGCTCTGGAACCGTCACCAAAATGACCGACGCATCTGATGCATTACACGCCCGAAACAACGAAAACACGCGAGCTGCAAAAGAATCCACCGACTCCCCAGCATCCATAAAGACGTCCGCACCCACATCTGCGAACGAAGAAGGAGCAATAAGCGCCACTTTGTGTCCTTGCGATTTGGCAGAATGAAGGGCAGTAACGACCCGCGTCCTGTCTTCATGCACGAGAAAAACCGGTGCATCCGGTGCGTAATGGGCATACTTCATCCCCGGCGCTTTCGGAGCATCACTTTGGTGCGCGAGGCGGGCACTCGCAACGTCCCCGAGACATTCGCGAAGCATTTCTTCCGTCACGCCACCTGGGCGTAAAATAGCCGGTGGAGTGACGGTAAAATCGACGACCGTGGACTCGACACCAATAGCTGTCTCGCCACCGTCTACTATGTATGGAATAACTCCTTGTAAATCTTGTACGACATGTGCGGCAGACGTCGGGCTTGGCTTCCCACTACGATTGCTACTTGGTGCTGCAATTGGTGCTGCTACTTTCTCGAGAAGCTTTCTTGCAACAGGATGATTCGGAACACGTAAACCAACAGTAGATAAACCAGCCGTCACATTTGGAGGAAATACACCTTGTTTAGCTGGAAGAACAACCGTTAATGCACCTGGCCAAAATGCTTCCATTGCTTTACGGGCATTATCTGGAATCGTCGTGACATATTGCTCCACTTGGGAAATGGAAGCCACGTGCACAATTAACGGATTGTCACTAGGACGTCCCTTCGCTGCGAAAATTTTCGCTACCGCTTGTTCACTTGTCGCAATCGCACCTAAACCGTACACGGTTTCTGTTGGAAACGCGACAAGTTCGTCTTGCAATAGCGATTTTGCCGCAATGTCATAAGAAACTTCTATCGATGCATCTAACACTTCCGTCTTCATTGTTCTTCACCCCTACTAACTACTGAATCTACTACCAGTCAAACTTCTCTTTCAACCATTCCCACACAAAAAACTTCGTCTTTTCCTCTTGCAATGTATCTTCTTTATAACAAAGAGAAGGGAACAAATTACACCACCAATTGTCACCTCTCGCATCACCGATTTCAATGACCAGCGCTTCATAAAAATCTTGCGACGTGAACATCGCTTCCCATACTTTTGGCGGAAACAACTCTTGTTTGATTGCAATCGCAACTGGCTTTGAAACAAGCTGCATTGCCACTTCTTTCATCGCAGGAATCGCTTTTTCGACTTCTATCTTCACATCATTCACCGAAACCGAGCCGCGGACGGCTTCTAAAAGGATCGGTTGAATCGCTTGTTCTACTGCCATTTTTTCCGCTTGATCTGCAAGCGAATTACTATGCGCAATAATTCGAACACGAAACGCCTCCGCAGTCGGATCCTCTGCTGGAATCCCCGTAAAAATCACATAAAACAAAAACAACCCAATCATCAACTCAACAAACGGAACAAGCTTCCCAAACCGCTTCTTCGGAACCGCTTTCTCTTCTAAACCAATAACTTTTAATGATGGTAACATATCAATCGCCCCCTGGAAAACAGTATGACCAAGAAACGATTCACTTATTCTAGCAACTTCTCAATTATTTTCGGTTGCCCGAAAATCTTCGCTACGAATCGCACATAAAATCCTTGAATCGCACCATTTTACAGAAAATCGCACATCTACTAGGAGGATTTTCATAGCGAGCACTTGTTTCCCACTCTCATCCTAGTACAAATTGGAGGATCTATCGTTTTGATGATTTTCGGCAGGCCGAAAATCTACTGAAGGGCTCTAATTTGGATGATTTTCGGGTAACCGAAAATCTGCGCAACGAATCGCACCATTTCATGAAAAATCGCACATTCACTAGGCGGATATTCACAGCGACTCCTAGAATTGCTTCTACTCGTGTATACGATTTGGACCTTTTACTATTTATACGGTCGCAATCACCATACGATCTTTCCCGTTGATATCTTTGTGTACTTCTACAATTGCTGATGGAAAGGCATTTTGCAGCAGTTGTTGGACGGATTTTCCTTGCAAATAGCCAATTTCAAATGCGACTATGCCAGGCGATTTCATGACAGAAGGCAAGTCACGACAGAGTTGTTGGTAGATGGCTAATCCTTTATTATCCGCAAATAGTGCAAGATGCGGTTCATGGTCAAGCACGACTTCCGACATGTCGGCTGCTTCGGAGTCTGCGATATACGGAGGATTCGAAACAACTATATCCAATTTTCCACTCGAGTCTAGTAGAGCTTTCACTCCGTCACCGATTTTTCCTGTTACTTCTGCTTCAAGCCGCGCAGCGTTTGCCAGGGCCACGTGGAGCGCATCCGAATCAATATCCGTTACCGTAACGTTCCAATTTGGTCGTTCGAGCTTCACCGTGATGCCGATAATGCCAGAACCTGTTCCGATGTCTGCCACTCGCAGGGATGTTTCATTGCCAAAAACAGCAGTTGCACGAGTAAGTACGAGCTCGATGAGTTCTTCGGTCTCAGGCCTCGGGATGAGGACGCTCGGGTTGACGGTAAAGTGACGACCGTAAAATTCTTCTTCACCGATGAGATATTGAATGGGGATTCCTTTGCCGTGTTGGTGAATGAAGTGCTCGAATTGCGCCCATTCATCCGCTTTTAGCTGTTCGTGTGCATCGGCGATAAGTGCTGCGTGTGATTTAGATGTGACGTGTTGCAACAGTAACTGCGCTGCTCGGGGTTCGCGGTTTTTTTCGGTTAAATAAGAAGAAGCCCATGAGAGGGCCTCGTAGATTGCTTTAGACATTTTCGTCGTTCATGCGTTCGAGTCGTTCTGCTTGGTCGGTCATGATGAGCACTTCGATGACTTCATCGAGTTTGCCTTCCATGATTTGATCCAATTTTTGAATCGTCAAGCCGACGCGGTGGTCGGTTACGCGGTTTTGTGGATAGTTGTATGTGCGAATTCGTTCCGAGCGGTCCCCGGTTCCTACTGCGGATTTACGAACAGCATCGTATTCTGCTTGTGCTTCTTGGCGGAATTTGTCCGCTACACGCGCACGAAGTACGGTCATCGCTTTCGCTTTGTTTTTAATTTGAGATTTTTCGTCCTGACACGTTACGACGATTCCGGTAGGTAAATGCGTTAAACGAACGGCTGACATCGTTGTATTAACGGATTGTCCGCCGGCACCAGATGATGCGTAAGCGTCAAAGCGAATATCTTTGTCATGAATTTCCACGTCTACTTCTTCTACTTCTGGAAGACACGCAACGGTTGCAGTGGACGTATGGATACGTCCGCCTGATTCTGTTTCAGGAACACGTTGCACACGGTGTGCACCGTTTTCGTATTTCATCTTCGAGTAAGCGCCCGTTCCATTGATCATGAAAATGACTTCTTTGTATCCGCCAATTCCTGTAGGAGATGCGTCCATGATATCAATTTTCCAGCCTTGCGCGTCAGCATAACGGCTGTACATACGGAAGAGGTTTCCGGCAAATAGCGCTGCTTCTTCTCCGCCAGCTGCTCCGCGAATTTCCATGATAACGTTTTTGTCATCGTTTGGATCTTTTGGAATTAAGAGAATACGAAGTTTTTCTTCCATCGCTTCAATTTGCGGTTCAATTTCATTCATTTCTTCTTTGACCATGTCGCGCATTTCTGCGTCTAATTTGTCATCGAGCATTGCTTTTGCGTCTGCAAGTTGCTCTTTTAATGATTTATATTCACGATACGCATCGACAGTCGGCTGTAAATCCGATTGTTCTTTCGAAAGTGTACGTAATTTATTTGTGTCGTTGACGATTTCTGGATCGCTCAGAAGTTCGTTTAGACGGTCATATCGGTCTTCTACCGATTGTAATCGATCAAACATGTGATCACCTTTTCATTTTTAGTTTTCAATTTCAAGTGCCGCTTGGTGCGTGACACCGGACGGAACTTCGTGGTGGTGGCGACATCTTGGCTCGTACGCTTCTGTCGCACCGATTAAAATAATTGGATCTTCGTATCCGGCAGGTTGGCCGTTAATGAGGCGCTGCGTTCTGCTGGCAGGTGAGCCACAAACTTGGCACACTGCTTGTAATTTTGTGACTTGTTCTGCCATTGCCATCATTGTTGGCATTGGTCCGAACGGTTCTCCTCGGAAGTCTTGATCTAGACCTGCCACAATCACTCGGTAGCCATGATCTGCAAGACGTTTGACTACTTGTGTAATTTCTTCATCAAAAAACTGTGCTTCATCAACTGCAATCACGTCATACTCGTCTGTTACAAAGTCAAAAATGTCTTTGGAACGCGAGATCGAGTACGCAATCACTTTATTTCCATTATGAGAAACCACTTCTTCTTCGCTATATCGATTATCTATTTTTGGTTTAAATACGGCAATTTTTTGCTTCGCAAATTGTGCGCGGCGCACACGGCGAATTAACTCTTCTGATTTTCCGGAGAACATGCTCCCACAAATGACTTCTAACCAGCCCGATTGTGTCATCACATACACGTACGACACTCCTTTCAACTCTCTACGTTCTATCATATCGAATTTCGGACGAGATTTCTTCTTTTTTTGCGAATAAAATCAAGAAGGAAAATTCGGAAAGATTTGATTTTAGAGCGGATGATTTTCGGCAGCCGAAAATCTTCTTAGATTGGAAGAAGTGCTTTTGAGAGGATACTTTTTTTGAAATTGTAGCGTTATTCTACGCAACGTGAAGTAATTCTACCTATTGCTGAGTTATCTTACGCATCGCAAAGTTATCTTACACATCGAAGAGTTATTCTACGTATCTCAAAGTTATCTTACGAAACGCAATCTTATCTTACGCAACCATCATCCCATATGTAATTCTCAGAACCTTTTCTCCTCAAAAAAAATACCAGTAGGCATAAAGCCCACTGGTACCAGAGGAAAGAGACTACTCTCTTCCTTCTTCTTTAAGACCGTATTTTTTGTTGAAGCGATCCACACGACCATCCGCTGATGCGAATTTCTGACGTCCTGTGTAGAATGGGTGACATTCATTACAAAACTCGACTTTAATGTCTTCTTTTACAGAACCAGTTTTGAATGAGTTACCACATGAACATGTTACTGTTGCTTCTTTGTAGTCTGGATGAATTCCTTGTTTCATCTCAATTCTCCTCTCGCCCTGAACCATCTGGAACAGAGTTGTAATATGAAACTGCCACCTTACGCAACCCGAATGTCAGTTGCATATGTAACAGGATTGGTTAAATTACCGACTTTCAGTATATCACGCATTGCCACATCTTTTCAAGTAGTCTGTTTGAATTAAAAAGAACCACTCAATCATTACACACTAAATAAGTCCTTTGCCGTTACGATGCGCTTTCATGTCTGCATTTAACTGTTCAAAGAAGTCTTCGTTCGACTTGGATTGGCGCAATTTTTTCATGAAACGTTCCGTGAAATCGTGCGAATCCGAGAATGTTTTGCGAATAGCCCATAGTTTGTCGAGTTGTTCAGCCGGAATGAGAAGTTCTTCTTTTCTCGTTCCAGATCGACGGATATCGAGTGCTGGGAAGATTCGACGTTCTGCTAAGCTGCGGTCTAAGTGAAGTTCTAAGTTCCCTGTTCCTTTGAACTCTTCGTAAATCACTTCATCCATACGAGATCCTGTATCGACTAATGCCGTTGCAAGAATAGTTAAGCTTCCGCCTTCTTCGATATTACGAGCTGCCCCAAAGAATCGCTTCGGACGGTGGAATGCGGCAGGATCAATACCACCTGATAGCGTACGTCCGCTCGGTGGTATAACTAAGTTATATGCACGCGCAAGACGTGTAATGGAGTCCATTAAAATAATGACGTCCCGTTTGTGCTCGACTAAACGCATCGCACGTTCTAACACTAATTCTGCGACTTTAACATGATTTTCTGGCACTTCATCAAACGTCGAACTGACGACATCCGCTTGAACAGAACGCTCAATATCCGTTACTTCCTCGGGGCGTTCATCGATTAATAGGACAATCAATTCCGCTTCAGGATGGTTCGTTGTAATGGAGTTTGCGATTTCTTTTAATAAAAGCGTTTTCCCTGCTTTTGGTGGAGCAACAATCAATCCACGTTGCCCAAATCCAACAGGTGCAACTAAGTCCATAATACGAGTGGAAAGCTTGTTAGGTGTCGTTTCGAGCTTAATATGACGATCTGGATAGAGTGGTGTTAATGCGGGAAAATGTACTCGTTCTTTTGCAGAATCCGGGTCTTCCCCGTTTACTGCTTCTACTTGTAACAAACCGTAATAGCGTTCGTTTTCTTTTGGTGGACGAACTTTCCCCGTTACTTTGTCCCCGTTTCGAAGGTCAAATCGGCGAATTTGAGAGGCTGAAATGTAGATGTCCTCCGAGCTAGGAGAGTAGTTGATTGGACGTAAAAATCCGAACCCTTCTGACTGGATGATCTCTAGCACGCCTTCCATGAAGAAGAACCCTTCCCGTTCTGCGCGTGTTTTCAGAATCGTTAAAATCAATTCTTTTTTTGTTAATTTACTATAATAGGAAATTTTCAGTTCTTTTGCGAGTGCATAAAGCTCTTTCAGCGTCATGCTTTCAAGCTCTGCAATTGTAAGTGGTTTCATGAATTTTCTCCGCTCTTTGGATGATTATAAAAGAAGATGCCTGACAAACTCGCCAGGCACATATTCTACGTGGTTAGTCGTGCATAACTAGGTGAGGTTTTTTCTTTAAGCTGTGACGCCCTTCTACAAATCGGACAGTTCCAGATTTCGCACGCATGACTAATGAGTGAGACTCAGCATATGTACCTTTAAACTGCACACCGCGAAGCAATTCGCCGTCTGTTACGCCTGTTGCAGCGAAAATTGCGTCGTCGCCTTTTACTAAGTGTTCCATGCGGAATACTTGTGACACGTTTAGACCCATTTTTGTACAGCGTTCTAATTCAGCTTCGTTTTGAGGAACTAATTTCCCTTGTATTTCTCCGCCAAGACATTTTAATCCAACAGCTGCAATTACACCTTCTGGTGCGCCGCCCATGCCGAATAAAATATCTACACCTGTTTCATCGAATGCCGTATTAATTGCACCCGCAACGTCACCGTCGTTGATTAATTTAATACGAGCACCTGATGCACGGATTTCATCGATGATTTTTTGATGACGAGGTCGATTTAAAATCGTTGCAACAACGTCTTCAATGTCTTTATTTTTCGCTTTCGCAACAGCGCGTAAATTGTCTGTTACACTCGCGTTAATATCCACTTTCCCAACTGATTCTGGACCAACTGCTAGCTTGTTCATATACATGTCTGGTGCATGAAGAAGGTTTCCTCTGTCTGCAATTGCAAGTACTGCAAGTGCATTCCAGCCACCAGCAGCCACAATGTTTGTGCCTTCTAATGGGTCCACAGCCACGTCCACTGTAGGACCGCCGTTCCCTAAACCAAGCTCTTCTCCGATATACAACATGGGTGCTTCGTCCATTTCACCTTCACCAATTACCACCACACCTTGCATCGGAATTGTATCAAACACTCGACGCATTGCGGACGTTGCTGCATCGTCCGCTTCATTTTTCAATCCTCGTCCCATCCATCTTGCAGAAGCAATTGCTGCCGCTTCCGTTACACGAACTAATTCCATCGATAAACTACGTTCCATTTCTCTTAGTTCCTCCCGTCTTCTGTCGCACCAACTGTCTCGACTTCTAGCGTTTCTTTTCGAATATCTGCACCAAGACCACGTAACTTCTCAATGATGTTGCTATAGCCACGCTCAATATGATAAATGTCGTGAATTTCTGTTTCTCCTTCGGCAATCAAACCTGCAAGAACAAGCGCAGCTCCTGCACGTAAATCAGATGCTCGAACGGATGCTGATTGTAACGACACTGGTCCGTTAATAATCGCTGTACGTCCTTCTACACGCGCACTTGCATTCATACGTTTCAACTCGTCGATATGCTTAAAACGAGCAGAGTAAATCGTGTCAGTAATAACAGAAGAACCTGTCGCTTGCGTCATTAACACCGAGAACGGTTGCTGTAAATCAGTCGCAAAACCAGGGTAAACAAGCGTTTTTACATCTACCGCTGACAAATTCGCCGTTTTTGGAATGAAGACACTCTCTTCGTCTTCCTCTACCTTCACGCCCATTTCACGAAGTTTAGCTGTGACTGCTTCCATATGGAACGGAATCACGTTATCCACTGTTATTCCGTCACCAGCAAGTGCAGCCATAATCATAAACGTACCCGCTTCAATGCGATCAGGAATAATTGTATGGTTCGTTCCATGTAACTCTTCCACACCATCAATTCGAATCACGTTGGTACCAGCACCTTTAATCCTCGCACCCATGTTGGAAAGTAGTGTAGCCACGTCAATAATTTCAGGCTCTTTTGCCGCATTTTCAATAATGGTCTGTCCTTTTGCCAGGACAGCAGCAAGCATAATATTAATCGTCGCACCGACACTCACGACATCCAAATAGATTTTCGCTCCGCGAAGCTCATCTGCACGCAAGTAAATCGCTCCGTGCTCATTTGTCACTTTCGCACCAAGCGCTTCGAATCCTTTAATATGCTGATCGATTGGACGTGGACCTAAGAAACAACCTCCAGGTAATCCAATGACTGCCTTTTTAAAACGACCAAGCATTGCACCCATTAAATAATAGGACGCACGTAATTTCTTCACATTACCGTTTGGTAGTGGCATTCCTTGCATTTCCGTTGGTTCGATGGCCATTTTGCCATTTTCAAATGAAACCGTCCCACCAATTTCTTCGAGCAACTCCTTTAACGTCCAGACGTCCAGAATTTCTGGTAAGCCATCAATCGTCACGGGAGAATTCGCTAAAATAGATGCAGGAATTAACGCAACCGCACTATTTTTAGCACCACTAACTTTGATCGTCCCTTTTAATGGTTGTTGTCCTCGTATTTTAAATACTTCCATTTCATTCACCTACATTCATTTCAAAAGTTACGTTATTTTGCTTCCGTTCGCTTATTCCAATCCGCTAAAAATGCTTCAATTCCTTTATCCGTTAATGGATGTTTAAACAATTGGCGAAGCACATTAATCGGCATTGTTCCAATGTGAGCACCGTTAAGTGCAGCGTCCGTCACGTGTTGAGGGTGGCGAATAGATGCCGCAATAATTTGTGTATCCAGACCGTGTATGTCAAAAATTTCCGAAATTGTGGCGATTAAATCCATACCATTATGGCCAATATCATCTAAACGACCTAAAAATGGAGACACATAAGTTGCACCAGCTCGCGCGGCAAGAAGTGCTTGGTTTGCACTAAAAATAAGGGTGACATTTGTTTTAATACCTTCTTTTGCAAATGTCGAACATGCCGTTAATCCATCTGGAGTCATTGGAAGCTTCACCGTAATATTAGGTGCAATCGCTGCAAGCTCGCGACCTTCACGAATCATGCCTTCTGCGTCTAATGCAATCACTTCGGCACTAACAGAACCATCTACAAGTGCCGTGATTTCTTTTAAACGATCATGAAACGAAATATTTTCTTTCGCGACTAGAGACGGATTCGTTGTAACGCCATCAATTAAGCCCCATGCATGTGCTTCTTTAATTTCATCAAAATTTGCTGTATCAATAAAAAATTTCATCGTCAGTTTACTCCTTCTGTAAATGGAAAATAGGAGAAGGCAATCAGACGCACCTTCTCCTTATTATGTGCATTATCTTTTATGCTTTACCTGAACTTCCGAAATCACGCATTTTTCCTTGAACCGTTGCTTTAATTGCATCACGCGCAGGAATTAAATACTTGCGTGGATCGTACACATTCTCGTCTTTTGCTAAAAATTCGCGAATTGCTTTTGTTGCAGCAATTTGGTTTTCTGTATTGACATTAATTTTTGCCGTTCCAAGAGAAATCGCACGTTGAACGTCTTTCACTGGAATTCCTGTTCCGCCATGTAAAACAAGTGGCATATTCGTACGGTTCGAAATATCTTCCATTTCCGCAAAGCCTAAATTTGGCTCTCCTTTGTAAGGACCGTGAACAGAACCTAACGCTGGAGCTAAACAGTCGATGCCTGTTTCATTTACCAATTGCACACACTCTTCAGCATCTGCATAAATAACGCCATCTGCAATTACGTCATCCTCTTGTCCACCAACTGTACCAAGCTCCGCTTCCACCGAAACGCCGCGTGCATGTGCATATTCCACCACTTGCTTCGTTGTTTCAATGTTCTCGTCTAACGGATGATGAGAAGCATCGATCATAACAGATGTGAAACCAGCGTCAATAGCCGCTTTACATTTTTCGAAACTAGAACCGTGGTCTAAGTGAATCGCCACAGGAACACTAATGTTATAATCTGCCATTAGCCCTTTCACCATGTGAACAACTGTCGTAAAACCACCCATATATTTTGCTGCGCCTTCTGAAACCCCTAAAATCACAGGAGATTTTTCTTCTTCCGCTGCTTGTAAAATCGCTTGTGTAAACTCTAGATTATTAATATTAAATTGGCCAATTGCATAGCCTTCTTCTTTCCCTTTTATCATCATGTCTTTCATTGAAACTAATGCCATTTAAATTGCCTCCAATTCATCATGTGGGAGTTAAATTGCCTTCTTTATACCAACTTATCATAACAAAAACAGGCAATGTATGCCACTGCCTGTCACTTTGTCATGCAAACGTCATGAAGTTGAAATTTTTTCTCATTTGAGAACCAATTCATTCACCGCATCTCGAACTTCATAAATATCAAATGGCTTCGTGAAATATTTCGCCGCGCCAATGCTCAGTGCTTCCTGTATTAAATCCAATTCGCCGTATGCCGTCATCATTAACACGGGCAAATCAGGCGACTGTTGGACTAATCGCTTTAAAATTTGAATCCCATCCATTCCAGGGATTTTCATATCGAGTAGAACGCCGTCGATCTTTTGTTCGGAAGCAATTTGAAATGCCTCTTGACCATTCGAAGCTAAAAACGTCTCATACCCTTCTCGCTTGAACACTTCATTGAGCAAAAGCCGAATCCCTTGCTGATCATCCACGATAAGCAATTTCTTCATCTCTAACCTTCTCCCTTAAAACTTTAGAATCGCTATAAAAGTATTATTCCACATATTAGTTTCCATTTCCTGCTAAATTCCAAAAAAACTTTCAATCTATTATACTAAACGAGAGGTGAACACACATGAAAATACTCACAACACAACTTACAGCGGTCTTCAACCGAATTTCCGCACAAGAAGAACAAATCGAAACAACCGCGCGCATACTAGCCCAAGCAACGATCGGCCAAGGCACCATCTATATCGCTGCCTTCGATAGCCTGCAATCCGTCGTAACGCACGCACTATTAGGCCCGGAGCCTTTTTTGGGAATAAAACCTTGGACACCAGACGCGGAAATAAACTCCGCCGATCGCGTCTGGATCCTTGCCGAAAAAAGCGCGGACACTGTTGCGAATGATCTCGCGAACCACCTTCGCTCAAACTTCCAACCTTTTGCTGTATTAGTCGGCGACAAGGGAAACGGAGTACTAGTCGAAAGCGCGGACGCTTGCATTGCACTCGGAATCGAAAAAGGCATTCTACCTAACGACCTTGGCGAACGCGTCATACAACCACTTTCACTTGCCGCACTATATGCATATGAAGCCGTCAAATTCGAACACGACGACATGGTACAAGGGTAAAAAATGAGGAAGGATTTTGCGCACGTAAAATCCTATCCTTCTAGAAAAGCACTAGCAATCTTTGGCTGAAGTTCAGGACACTTTTCGTCAATATTGGGACACTTTCTCGAAACATTGGGACACTTTCTCGAAACATTAGGACACTTTTCGTCGACATTGAGACACTTTCTCGAAACATTGGGACACTTTCTCGAAACATTGGGACACTTTCTCGAAACATTAGGACACTCTGTCCGAAACCCGAAGCGGAAGGATTTTGCGCACGCAAAATCCCACCCAATGGAATGCCGTAAGAAAACCCGCACTCATCTAGTGAGTGCGGGTTTCGTCATTCTATTCTTCCACTGTTGCGCGAATGAATTCGCGGAATAGCGGCTGTGGACGTGTTGGACGTGACACAAATTCTGGGTGGAATTGAGATGCCACAAAGAATTTGTTTTCGGGTAATTCAATGATTTCGATTAAGCGACCGTCTGGGCTTGTTCCGGAGAACACAAAGCCCGACGCTTCGAATTGTTCCCGGTATTCGTTATTAAACTCATAACGATGACGGTGACGCTCGTACACTAATTCGGAACCGTACGCTTCGTGTGCTTTGGTTCCAGGAACGATTTTACACGGTTGAAGGCCTAAACGAAGCGTACCGCCTAAGTCTTCAACATCTTTTTGTTCTGGCAATAAATCGATAATTGGATGCGGTGTTGCAGGATCTAACTCGGATGAATGTGCACCGTCTAATTCTAAAATGTGACGGGCGAAATCGACTGTCGCTAATTGCATACCTAAACAAATTCCTAAGAACGGTACGTTGTTTTCGCGTGCATAAGATGTTGCAGCAATTTTTCCTTCTACTCCGCGGTCGCCAAAGCCACCAGGAACGAGAACGCCATCCACATCTGATAAGATGTCTTTTACATTTTCAAATGTCACGTGCTCTGCATTGATCCATTTCACTTCGATATCTGCGTCAAATACGAAACCTGCGTGTTTTAACGCCTCAACAACAGAAATATACGCATCTTGAAGCTCCACGTATTTCCCCACTAATCCGATGCGCACTTTTTTCGATAAGTTTTTCACGCGCTGGACTAAATCTGTCCATTCCGTCATATCTGGTTGTGGAGCTGTTAATCCTAAGTGCTTCAGAACGATGTCGTCCATATGTTGTTCTTGTAGCATTAATGGTACTTCGTATAACGTTTCTGCATCACGCGCTTCGATTACTTCATCCGCTTTAATATCACAGAATAACGCAATTTTATCTTTCATTTCTTGCGGAACAGGATGCTCTGTACGAACAACGATAATGTTCGGTTGAATCCCTAAACTACGCAATTCTTTGACACTATGTTGTGTTGGTTTCGTTTTTAATTCTCCAGCAGCTTTGATGTAAGGAATAAGCGTACAGTGGATGTACATCACATTTTCCGCACCGAAATCGCCTTTCATTTGACGAATCGTTTCTAAGAATGGAAGGGATTCAATATCCCCAACCGTTCCACCGATTTCCGTGATGACGATATCGGCATTATTTTCTTTCCCAGAACGGACTAAACGTTCTTTAATTTCGTTTGTAATATGTGGAATGACTTGTACAGTTCCACCCAAATAGTCGCCACGGCGCTCTTTTTGAAGGACAGTGGAGTACACTTTTCCGGTTGTCACATTGGACAATTTGCTGACGTTAATGTCAATGAAACGCTCATAGTGGCCTAAGTCTAAATCCGCTTCTGCACCGTCGTCTGTTACAAATACTTCCCCGTGTTGATACGGACTCATTGTTCCTGGGTCGACGTTGATGTATGGATCAAATTTTTGAATCGCGATATTTAGTCCGCGATTTTTTAATAGCCTACCTAGAGATGCTGCTGTAATTCCTTTTCCAAGTGAGGAGACAACTCCTCCAGTGACGAAAATATACTTTGTCATGTTTTGTCCTCCGGTTCCATTTAAGATTGTATTGGGTGATGATCGTGCATTTTTTCTTCATGAAAGCATGTCGTGGAATCGCACATGCCGCATTTCATTGGAAAAATAAAAAATGCCCCCTCCTGCGCAGTTGCAGGGGGAGCATAGTAAGTTTGCATGCAATGTCTCCCTTTTTTAGGGAGCCCAAGTAAAAGAATACTCGGGTTGCATGATTTCGTCAAGCGATTATTCTTCGTCTTCTTCCTCGTCATCTTCGACAATTTCTAACTCATCGTCCGCTTCGAGCAGTTCATCTGCATCGACCACTTCGATTTCTTCTGTTTCGTCTTCTTCTTCATCCGCAGGATCTAAATCGAAGTCTTCTTCTTCGTCGTCATCTAGATCTTCCACAAACTCATCAAAGTCTTCGTCGAAACCAATTTCGTCGTCATCTGAATCGTCTTCCAAGTCATCATCAGCAACGACTTTCGCTTTTTTCTTGCGAACTTTTACAGTTGGAGCTGTTTCTTCTTCGATTTGGTCTACTGGGTACCACTCACGTAAGCCCCAACGATTTCCTTCGATTGCAAGGAAACGACCATCGACGTTCATATCTGTATAAAATTGAAGCATGCGGTCTTTAATCTCTTGATCCGTCATTTCATTCACTTTTTGAATTTCTTTGCTCAATTCTTGCAACGTTAATGTTTGTTTACCATTTTCTAAAATCGCAAACGCGACATCGATAAATGATTCTTCTCTTAATTGTTCAATACTCATTCCACGAATATCCAAGTCTTGCACGTCCTTTCATCTTACGTTGGCATACTGACCATTATATACAACTATCTCTCCATTATGCCAGTGTCATTTGCTATTTTTTGCTTGTCTCATTTTCATCACACTAAAGAAAAACAGGTAAATAGCCAGAATTAGGAGTGGAACTGCTCCTACTTGCTTATTATACAGAAAATAAGTTGCGACTAAACATGCACCAATCACAAGAATATGTATCCATATTTTCACGGAGTGCGCCTCCTTCAAATGTCCTTCTTATTATACGATTTCGCCATTTAAAATGCTATATCTACTATACCCACTAAAGTACTTCCATCCTATGTTGTTTCACAACGAGTCCTGGATATCTATTTCAGTCGAAAAATTGGGTAGATACAATGTGGGAAGAAATGGCATAATGGATGGATGGAATAGATTGGAGTTTTTTGAATGAAGAACAAATTTACTGTAGTTACTGTCATTATTTTCTTACTCGTCGTCTCTTTTCAATATGGGATCATGCTGCGGGAACAACATAAGCTACCATCCGATGAGTGGAGCAGAACGTTACCAATAGAAGGTTTTCAAGATACATATTCTCGCCTCACAACTGTCCCAGTAAATGAAGGTTATTTTTTAACGCTCCATACGTTTGACAAGGTAGACTTTGCGAAATGTACGGTCGATATGGAATGTGTAAAAGAAGGTTCCATAAATGATTTAAATGCCTACAAAAATGTTTGGGCAGATGGTACAGATACATATTTCATTCGTGATAGCACCCTTATATATCGTGACTCTGCAAACAAAGAGGATGTCATCTCAAAAGATGTTCTCGATTTTTCGAAAACAAAAGAGACGCTTGCCTATTGGTTAAATGACCAACATACCTTGCATGTGGAGAGTAAATCTCTTTCACACACCTATACAATTGAAGGGGACATTTTTGATGTGAATTTAGACAATGACGATCTCTTTGTCGTCACAAAAGATATTTATAAAAATACAATGGGCATTTCGCTTGTACAACAAAACGAAGTGAAGGAACTCTTTTCATTCAGAATAAATGCGGGCGATATGATTCAAAGCGTATCCATCTTCCCGAAAAATGCAACAGATTATACGTTAATGGTTGGGTCAGCCAAAAATTCAGGCGGGGCCACAGTTCAATCTGTACGAACGTTGACATTTAATCTAACAGAACCTTCTACTCCAACGTTAACGTTAGTGAAGCTTGTCGATGTACAAACAGGACGAGAGGTCGATTTCCCTCGATATCCAACGGTTCACGATGTAAAAGGTCAAAAGAAATTCCTGTTTACAGCCGACACGTATTTAGAAGACGGTTCCGAAGCGAACACAGTGTTTATCGCAGATTTTAATCCAGAGGAAATGACCGCAACGCCTATCTCTAAACCTGGCGAATTGTATAGCCGTCCAAGCATGGTAGATGACACGACTGTCCTATACTTTGAAAAAAAGTATAGCGAAAATACATTAGTCTACGCATCGTCTGATCAACAAGTTCGACAATCAACGGTTAACGGAATTCCTGGAGACTATCTCGAAGCATTCTTTTCGATGGGCTTTTATATATTTAAAGGACTAGTACTTGTACTATTATCCTTCCTATGGATATTACCTGCTTATGCAGTTAGCTACGGCGTCATGCTATTGTTACAAAAACGACAAGAAGGCGTCTCCATGCATTTTACGTATGCTTCGCATATTGTCATGTTAGTTGTCGTGCAAGTCATTCTATTTGTGACCTTGTTTAACTCGGATCGAATTGTGGCGCGCATCCCGTATCTAACCGAGGACTGGCAACTTAGTCTAATTCTTTTACTTACAGGCATTTTAAGTATTTCACCAATGCTAATCACCCGGAAAAAAGTAACAGAAGACAACTTGATGCGCATGGTTTTACACGTTACCTTACTCAATTTAGCTATATTAATGGTGATTGTTGGATCCTATTTTGTTTAATATGCCGAACGAGATAAAAAGAACGCTCATCACTACTGATGAAGCGTTCTTTTTTACTTTGATCGTCTGATGATGACAATTACGATTAAGACAATGACGAGAAGAAAAAATCCTTTTGCCATGTTTGTTCCCCCCTTACCATAAGGTATGTTTAACAATGAACGTAAAGCATCAAATGTCGCATCGGAAAATTAATATAAATGATTTTATCATACTATAACACACCTTCTATCAGCGCAAAACGCTATTTTATCGGCGCAGAATGCCGTTCTATAAGCGCGGATCCTCTTTCTATAAGCGCAATTTCCTTCCTATTGGCGTAACAGTCCATTCTATCGGCGCGGCATTCCGAAAGGATGATTTTCCACTACTGACACTTTTCAAAAAAATACTTTCTATCGGACGGTTCCGCCAAAATGAGTATGGTCGAAACCATCTTCCCGGCTTCAATCGAAAAAAAAACGATCCCGAATTTCTCCGAGATCGCTTCCTCTTTTACATATTACGACGGTATTGTCCGCCTACTTCGTATAAAGCATTTGTGATTTGGCCAAGTGATGCTACTTTCACGGTTTCCATTAATTCCGCAAATAAGTTACCACCAGAAACTGCGACATCTTTCAGTTTTCGCAATGCAGCTTCCGTTTCCGTTTCGTGTGTTTGTTGGAACGCACGAAGATTGGAAATTTGCGTTTCTTTTTCTTCTTTTGTCGCACGTGCGAGTTCCATGTTATCGATATCATCTGATGAAGGTGGGTTCGGGTTCAAATACGTGTTTACCCCGATGATAGGTAATTCCCCAGTGTGCTTCAACATTTCATAATGCATGGATTCTTCTTGAATTTTTCCACGTTGGTACTGCGTTTCCATTGCTCCAAGAACGCCACCGCGATCGTTGATGCGATCGAACTCTTGTAGCACTGCTTCTTCCACGATATCGGTTAATTCTTCGACAATGAAAGCACCTTGCAACGGATTTTCATTTTTCGATAAGCCGTGCTCTTTTGTGATAATCATTTGAATCGCCATTGCACGACGAACGGACTCTTCTGTTGGCGTTGTAATCGCTTCATCATACGCATTTGTGTGAAGTGAGTTACAGTTGTCTTGAAGGGCCATTAATGCTTGCAATGTCGTACGAATGTCATTAAAGTCAATCTCCTGAGCGTGCAAGCTACGTCCAGATGTTTGGACGTGGTATTTCAGTTTTTGCGAGCGGTCGTTTGCGCCGTATTTTTCGCGCATTGTGACTGCCCAAATACGACGAGCAACACGTCCGATCACCGTATATTCTGGGTCTAAACCGTTGGAGAAGAAGAACGATAAGTTTGGCGCAAAATCATCGATGTTCATTCCACGGCTTAAATAATATTCCACGTACGTAAAGCCATTTGCGAGTGTAAAGGCAAGTTGTGAAATCGGATTAGCACCCGCTTCTGCAATGTGGTAGCCAGAAATCGACACAGAATAGTAGTTGCGTACTTTTTTGTCAATGAAGAACTGTTGAATATCCCCCATCATGCGAAGCGCAAATTCTGTCGAGAAAATACACGTATTTTGCCCTTGGTCTTCTTTCAGAATATCCGCTTGCACCGTTCCACGCACTACTTGCATTGTTTGTTCACGCGTTTCCGTAAATTCTTCCATAGTTAACACGCGACCAAGTTCTTCTTCGCGTTTTTTCACTTGTTGATCAATCGCTGTGTTCATAAACATCGCAAGAATAATCGGAGCAGGACCATTAATCGTCATGGATACAGAAGTCGACGGTGCACATAAGTCAAAGCCTGCATACAGCTTTTTCATGTCTTCTAATGTACAAATACTTACGCCTGACTCTCCCACTTTCCCGTAAATATCGGGACGGTGATCTGGATCTTCCCCGTACAACGTGACGGAGTCAAATGCCGTCGAAAGACGTTTCGCATCATCGTCTTTTGACAAGTAATGGAAACGACGGTTCGTACGTTCTGGCGTTCCTTCACCTGCGAATTGACGTTTCGGATCTTCGCCTTCTCGTTTGAACGGGAAAACACCTGCAGTATAAGGGAATGAACCCGGAACATTTTCTTTGTATACCCAGCGTAAAATTTCTCCATAGTCAACGAATTTAGGTAATGCGACTTTCGGAATTTTCAAGCCTGATAAACTCTCTGTACGTAAAATCGTCCGGAGTTCTTTGTCGCGAATTTTCGTAACAAATTCGTCTCCCGCATATGCCTCTTTTAACGCTGACCAGTTGTCTAAAATGCGACGAGATTCTGTTGACAATTCCTCTTTAACGCTATTTGCAAGTGTTTGAAGAGATTCCACCATTCCTTCGTTTGACCCTTGCTCTTTTACCGCTGCAATCGCTCCTTCTAATTGGAACAATCGACGTGCAAGTTCCACTTGCTGTTCACTTTTCTTATGGTAACCCCGAACTGTGTCCGTAATTTCGCGTAAATAATAGCGGCGGTCATTTGGAATAATGACGTCTTGTTTTTGCGTTAAGACAGACATTTCATACGATGTTGTCCAGTCAGTACCTGCTACTTCATTTACCTTCTTCACTAATGCAGCGAATAACGAATTCGTTCCTTTATCGTTAAACTGGCTCGCAATTGTTCCGAAGACAGGCATTTCATCCAGTTTCGCATCCCATAAACCACGGCTGCGTTGATATTGCTTTTGTACTTGACGAAGTGCATCTTCCGAACCTTTTCGTTCGAATTTATTAATCACAATTAAATCTGCGTAATCGATCATGTCGATTTTTTCTAATTGCGATGGTGCTCCAAATTCACTCGTCATGACATACATGGATAAGTCGGAGATATTCGCAATTTCTGCGTCTCCTTGTCCGATTCCACTCGTTTCTACAACAATTAAATCGTACCCAGCTGCACGAACAACGTCTAGCACATCGGCAGTCGCTCCAGATAATTCTGTACGCGATCCACGAGTCGCTAAACTACGCATGAACACTCGTTTGTTAAAAATCGCATTCATCCGAATACGGTCTCCTAGAAGCGCTCCACCCGTTTTTTGTTTCGTCGGGTCAATTGATAAAATGGCAATTTTTTTGTCTGGAAGTTCGTGTAAGAAGCGGCGAATTAATTCATCCGTTAAAGATGACTTCCCTGCTCCCCCTGTTCCTGTAATGCCAAGTACAGGTGTTTTCTTTGTGCGAGATTTTGCATCTGCTACCAATTTCTTCGCATCTGCATTATCCGTTCCATATCCTGCCTCTGCGACTGAGATTAGTTTGGACAGCACTTCCGGGTGCTCTGTATCTAATTTTTCCATAGCCGCTTCGATACCAGAAGTCTTCACGGCTTGATCACACTCTTCTAACATGCGATTAATCATACCTTGTAAACCAAGCGTACGACCGTCTTCAGGGGAGAAAATCCCTGCAATACCGTAATCTTGTAATTCTTTGATTTCTTTCGGGATAATAACCCCGCCACCACCGCCGTAAATGCGAATATGTGGTGCCCCTCGCTCAGCAAGTAAGTCATGCATGTATTTGAAATACTCCACATGTCCTCCTTGATACGATGAAATCGCGATTCCTTGTGCGTCTTCTTGAATCGCCGCATTGACGACTTCTTCTACCGAACGGTTGTGTCCTAAATGGATCACTTCTGCTCCACTTGATTGAAGAATTCGGCGCATAATATTGATCGAAGCGTCATGTCCGTCAAATAAACTCGATGCCGTGACAAATCGAACTGGGTTTGCTGGTCGATAAATTTCCACTGTTTGCGTCATGTTGTTCCTCCGTTCCCTTTTATTCCATGTAGTAGCCACTGCAATTGGTCATCCATAAATTGATCCAACGTATAGTGGGAATGAAGACCCCATCGCCGAAACGCCCACATTTGTCCTTGAATCACTAAATGATGTGCCGCAAGTGAAATAGACTCGTCTTTCACATGAATTTCACCGGCTTTTTGACAATCCCGAAGAATATTTTCAAAAAGTGCCACCATTTCAAGCTCTTTATTCAACACATATTCTAGTGCATCTTTAGGCAACGACTTTGATTCTTGGTACATCACGACAAATTCGTCTTGCATTTCGTCAATCAATTCATAGTACTGTCGAATCGCTTTTTCTAAGCCTTCTAAACTTCCTTCTTGTTGAGCTATACCTGAAAGTCGTTGCTGCACTTCTTCATAAATACTGTCACACACTAAATACAGTACATCTTCTTTTGTACGAATGTATTCATACAACGTTCCTATGCTAAAGCCCGCTTCTTTCGCGATTTCCCTCGTTGTCGTTCGATGATAGCCCTTTTGCTTAAAGAGCGCGACAGCCCCGCGGATCATTTGCATCCTGCGTTTGTTAATCAGGCTCTCATCTTTCACATTCGAAGGAACTTCACGTTTAGCATCTACTGCTCGCACAATTACTTCGTAATCATTCGAGAGATGACAAGACGTTGAATTTCTTGTGTACCCTCGTAAATTTGCGTAATTTTCGCGTCGCGCATATAACGTTCTACTGGATAATCTTTTGTATAACCATATCCACCAAACACTTGCACTGCTTCCGTTGTTACTTTCATTGCTGTATCGCCAGCCATCAATTTCGCCATCGCAGACTCTTTACCGTACGATAAATTGTTAGACTCTAACCAAGCTGCTTGGTATGTCAATAAACGAGATGCTTCAATCGATGTTGCCATGTCTGCTAATTTAAATGAAACCCCTTGATTTGCTGCAATCGGTTTCCCGAATTGTACACGTTCTTTCGCATAGTCAATTGCTGCATCCATCGCACCTTGTGCAATCCCTACTGCTTGAGCAGCAATCCCGTTACGTCCGCCATCTAGCGTTTTCATCGCGATTTTGAAGCCTTCTCCTTCAGCACCTAACATGTTCTCTTTCGGTACACGGCAGTTATCAAAGATAATTTCTGTAGTAGGTGAAGAGCGAATTCCTAGTTTCTTTTCTTTTTTACCAACAGAGAATCCGGCGAAATCAGCTTCTACGATAAATGCAGATGTTCCGTTATGTTTCGATTCAGGGTCTGTTACTGCAAACACGATGTAAATGTCCGCAATTCCACCATTTGTAATGAAGATCTTTGAACCATTTAATACATAGTGATCGCCATCTAATTTCGCGTATGTTTTCATTCCACCCGCGTCTGAACCTGAACCTGGCTCTGTTAAACCGTAAGCACCAATTTTAGAACCTTCCGCCATTGGACGTAAGTATTTTTGCTTCTGTTCTTCTGTACCAAATTTGAATACTGGCCATCCAGCAAGTGATGTATGTGCAGATAACGTAACACCTGTAGAAGCACACACGCGTGAAAGTTCTTCTACCGCGATACAGTATGCAAGATAATCTGAACCAATTCCGCCATACTCTTCTGGCCATGGAATACCTGTTAACCCTAGCTCTGCCATTTTGTCGAATAACTCGCGGTCAAAACGCTCTTCTTCGTCACGTTCTGCAGCTGTTGGTGCTACTTCTTTCGTCGCAAAATCGCGTACCATTTTGCGGATCATTTCATGTTCTTCAGATAGTTGGAAATTCATTTTGATTTGCTCCTTTAAATCTAGTTTATTTTAAGAAATTTATTAATTGGCTTTTTAAATTAACTTCATTTTTTCGAACGTTTTATAAAATTAGATGCTCGAAAATCTTCGATTTTCATTTCGGCGGACGCTTTAAGAGCAAGGATGCTCGCATGTCTAAATGCGACATGGATGTCGCGTTCTTTCGACCCGGAAGGTCAATGTGCCTCCTCGCTCGCATGCTCGTTGCGGGGTCACATTCTGACCTTTTTCCCACAGGAGTTGCCGTCTCCATTTCAATCGAATGAGAAAGAGTTTACTCAGTACTCCTCTACGACTCTTGACTAATTTAGTAGACCTCTACACTTTAAGAGTTGTAGCATGGCACCTTTGTATAAGTTCAGGTGTTGAACCTGCAGGAGTAGCGTCAGTTGAAGACCCCGCAGTGCAGCTTTTTAGCTGCATGAGGAGGCTGAGACGGCGCCTGCGGTGAAACATCCTGAACAAGCAAAGGTGCGTGATTATCTTTTCTTCACTTCAACAAATGTTTACTAATCACGATGTGTTGAATTTCAGATGTACCTTCGTAAATTTGCGTCACTTTCGCGTCACGGAAGTAGCGCTCTACTGGGTAGTCTTCTGTATAGCCATAGCCACCGAATACTTGAACAGCTTCGATTGCAATGTCCATGGCGGATTGCGCCGCGAAGAGCTTCGCCATACTTGCTTCTTTCCCACAGTCTTTTCCTGCTGCACGAAGGCTGGCTGCTTTGTATACAAGTAATTTTGCTGCTTCTACTTTTGTTGCCATGTCGGCAAGTTTAAAGCCAACACCTTGTTGAGCGGCAATCGGTTTGCCAAATTGTTCGCGTTCTTTTGCATACGCAACGGCTGCTTCGTATGCTGCTTCCGCGATGCCAAGTGCTTGTGCAGCTATTCCGATACGACCTACATCTAAGTTCGCCATCGCAATCTTAAATCCTTCTCCTTCTTCGCCTAAAAGGTTTTCCGCTGGAACGATCATATCTTCAAATGTGAGTTGCACTGTTCGTGATCCGTGTAATCCCATTTTTTCTTCATCTTTTCCGATAATCAGTCCTGGTGAAGATTTATCGACGATAAATGCCGATACGCCGCGTGATCCTTGTGACGGATCTGTGGATGCAAAAACGATATAGACGTCTGCTTCTCCCCCGTTTGTAATGAAAATCTTAGAGCCATTTAGCACATAGTGATCAGCCTTTTTCACAGCACGTGATTTCATCGCGGATGCGTCTGATCCAGAGGAAGGTTCTGTCAAACAGAATGCGCCTAACCATTCGCCAGATGCTAGCTTTGGAACGTATTTGGTTTTCTGCTCTTCATTCCCAAAATACAAAATAGGATTTGTCCCAACGGACGTATGAACAGATAACACGACTCCCACGACCGCGCTTACTTTTGACAATTCGTGAATTGCGATAATGTAGCTGGTGAAGTCCATTTCTGCTCCTCCATATTTTTCAGGAGAAGTGATACCCATCAGTCCAAGCTCGCCCATTTTCTTCATGATGTCGCGAGGAAATTCCCCTGCTTCCATCCGATCAATGAAAGGAGTGATTTCTGTTTGAGCAAAGTCTCGTACCATGTTGCGCATCATCAGTTGTTCTTCGGTAAATTTCAGTTGCACGAGAGGATCCTCCTATTCGTACACGTAGAATCCGCGACCCGTTTTCTTCCCTAACCAGCCAGCTTTTACGTATTTACGTAGCAGTGGGCATGGACGGTACTTACTGTCGCCAAATCCTTCGTGTAGTATTTCCATGATGTATAGACATGTATCAAGCCCGATAAAGTCTGCTAGTTGAAGTGGTCCCATTGGGTGATTCATACCGAGTTTCATGACCTCGTCAATAGCTTCTTTCGTCGCGACACCTTCATATAGCGTATAAATCGCTTCGTTAATCATTGGCATTAAAATACGGTTAGAGACGAAACCAGGGAAGTCGTTTACTTCTACTGGAACTTTCGCTAATTTTTTCGTCATTTCTTCAATTGCTGCATACACTTCATCCGTCGTTGCAAGCCCACGAATGATTTCAACCAGTTTCATCACTGGTACAGGATTCATAAAGTGCATTCCAATCACTTTGGCCGGACGATTTGTCACTGCAGCAATTTCCGTGATCGGAAGAGACGATGTATTGGTCGCTAAAATCGTATGTGCAGGTGTGATTTCATCTAACTGGCGGAAAATTTGTTGTTTAATCTCCATGTTTTCCACTGCCGCTTCAATGACTAAATCAACATCCGCTGCATCGTTTAAATCAAGTGATTTGGAGATACGATTTAATATTTCCGTTTTTTCTTCTTCTGTTTTACGTCCTTTTTCTACGTCTCGGGAAAGGTTTTTCGTGATGACTTGAATACCGCGATTGTAAAATTGTTCTTCGCGGTCATTCAGTTTCACATCAAAACCTGCTTGTGCACACACTTGTGCAATCCCTGAACCCATTTGTCCAGCACCTATTACGAGTACTTTTTGAATAGTCATTCTTCGTCCTCCTTAGGGAAATCGTTGTTTTTAATGGAATAAAATTTAGTTTTTCGCCACTTCAATCATTACTGCATCGCCTTGTCCGCCACCAGAGCAAATTGCGGCAATCCCAATACCGCCACCGCGACGTTTAAGCTCGTTCGCTAATGTTAAAATAATGCGTGCGCCACTCGCTCCGATTGGGTGACCAAGTGCTACTGCTCCGCCATTTACGTTTACTTTTTCGTCATCTAGTCCTGCAATTTTGTTCGATGCAAGCGCTACTGCGGAAAATGCTTCATTAATTTCAAATAAATCGATTTCTTCTAATTTCTTGCCTGTTTTTTCTAGAATCGCATTGATTACTAAGCCTGGAGTTTCAGGGAAACGTTCAGGTTCGATCGCGACTTCTGCATGCCCAATCACCGTTGCAAGAATGTCCTTGCCTTCTTGTTGTGCACGGCTTTCATTCATGAGAACTAAAGCGGCAGCACCATCATTTACCCCAGGTGCATTTCCAGCAGTAATCGTTCCATCTTTGCCGAAGGCTGGTTTTAAATTAGCGAGTACATCTACAGAAGTTCCAGGGCGAGGCGCTTCGTCTTTTGATACGACAACGGCATCGCCTTTTCGTTGAGGGATTTCGACCGAAACGATTTCCTCGTCAAACTTGCCATCTTCCATCGCTTGAAGTGCTAATGTATGGCTTCTTTCCGCCCATTTATCTTGTGTTTCACGCGTTAATTCAAACTTTTCCGCTGTGCCGTTTCCGTATGTTCCCATGTGAGGGCGTCCCGCATTAAACGCACATGACAGTCCATCGTAGATCATGCCATCGACCATTTGGGCATCTCCCATACGAAGCCCAAAGCGTCCTTTAGGTAAGTAGTAAGGTGCATTAGACATTGACTCCATTCCACCAGCGACGATCACTTCTTCTTCGCCAAGACGAATTAGTTGATCTCCAAGAGATACAGCGCGCATGCCCGATGCGCATACTTTGTTGATTGTTTCTGTTTTCACGGACCAAGGGAGACCAGCTTTCGTTGCAGCTTGTCTTGATGGAATTTGACCTTGTCCTGCCTGTAAGACAGTACCCATGATTACTTCATCGATTGCTTCTGGCGTTACTCCTGCTTTTTCCATTGCAGCTTTGATGGCAACTGCCCCTAAGTCACTTGCTGTTTTCGATGCTAATGAACCACCCATTTTCCCAAACGGTGTACGTGCGCCTGCTAAAATAACTGTCTTTGTCATCTATCTCGCTCCTTTGTATGAAATCGCTTTCAAAAATACGTGATTATTAACCGAGCGAACGCTCAGTCGGAAAATACGCAAAGAAAAAGGGAGTACATCGACTCCCTTTTTAATTACCTTTATTGTATCGTGAATTTCATCCCATTTCAATCTATTGAACGATTGGCTCTTCTTCTACTTCTTCTACAGGAGGTTCGAAGTCCCCTAACACCGAACGCTCTAGTAATTCCGCAATATCATATGTGCCAACTGTTTCTTCTACTTCTTTTGCTTTCGTTCCATCTGAAAGCATCGTTAAGCAGTAAGGACATCCCGATGAAATCATCGTTGGGCTCACAGCAAGTGCTTGTTCTGTTCGAGCGACGTTGATACGAGTTCCAACATGTTCTTCCATCCACATTAATCCTCCACCAGCTCCACAGCACATTGCCGTTTCGCGGTTACGTTCCATTTCCACTAGTTTCACACCAGGAATGGCTTTTAAGATTTCACGTGGTGGATCGTATACATCATTGTATCGGCCTAAGTAACATGAATCATGGAACGTAATCGTTTCATCAATTGCAAACTGCGGCTTCAACTTCCCTTGCATAACAAGGTCATATAGCATTTCAGTATGGTGCAATACTTCTCCACTCCACCCGAAGTCTGGATATTCGTTTTTGAAAATGTTGTATGCGTGAGGATCGATTGTGACAATTTTCTTGATGTCATTTTTCTCAAACTCCGCGATATTCGATGACGCTAATTCTTGGAATAAAAACTCGTTTCCTAGTCGACGTGGTGTGTCTCCAGAGTTCTTCTCTTTATTCCCAAGAATGGCAAACTTCACGCCTGCTTCGTTCATCAAACGAGCGAATGCAATGGCAATTTTTTGTGAGCGATTATCAAACGCTCCCATAGAACCTACCCAGAATAAGTACTCGAATTCTTCGCCAGCTTTCGAAAGTTCTTTCACGGTTGGAATCGACACGTCTGGACGAGCATCTCGCCAATTTTCTTTTTCTTTACGGTTTAATCCCCAAGGATTTCCTTGTTTTTCGATATTCGTCATCGCACGCTGGGCATCTTTGTCCATTTTACCTTCTGTCATAACTAGATAACGACGTAGGTCAATGATTTTGTCCACGTGCTCATTCATTACTGGGCATTGGTCTTCACAGTTACGGCAAGTCGTACATGCCCAAATTTCTTCTTCCGAGATGACTTCTCCAATTAATGACGGGCTATAAATATCTTCAATAACAGCACCTTCAGCACCAGCAGCCATTGCTAGTTGGTTTCCTTGCGTGTTGTTAAATGCAAATGCAGGAACCCACGGCTTTTGCTTTGTTGTTACTGCACCTGTTTTTGTTAAGTGATCACGAAGTTTTGTAATCAAGTCCATTGGAGACAGCATTTTTCCTGTTCCAGTCGCTGGACACATATTCGTACAACGTCCACATTCTACACATGCATAAAAGTCGATCATTTGTGCTTGCGTAAACTCTTCTATTCGACCAACACCGAAGGACGGCATTTCGTCTTCATCCGCTTCTTCGTCTTCGCTTTCTTCAAAGTTAATGGCACGAAGCTTTCCAACATTGTCTAATCGGTTGAAATAGACGTTTGCAGGACCCGCAATTAAATGCGCATGCTTTGACTGTGGAACGTAGACTAAGAATGTTAATAAGAATAATAAGTGTGCCCACCACATGATAGCGAAAATCGTAATGGCAGCAGGATCAGGTAATAATCTGAACACAGATGCAATGGATGATGCAACCGGCTCAGACCACGTCGCTGCATGGTCATGCCAAATCATGTTCATTGCGTTTCCGACTAAAACGGAAACCATTAATCCACCGATGAAAATGAGAACTAATCCAGATTTCCAACCACGTTTTAAACGTACTAATTTTTCAATATAACGGCGGTAAAACGCCCACACAACCGCAATTAAAATCACGACTGTGACAATTTCTTGGAAGAACGTAAATGCAGGATACACTGGACCTAATGGCAAATGCGACCCTGGAGCTAACCCTTTCCAAATGAAGTCGATGGCACCGAATTGTACAAGTAAGAATCCATAGAAAAACATGACATGGATTGCACCAGACTTCTTATCTTTCAATAGTTTCTTTTGACCAAATACATACACCCAAATTTTACGTAAACGTTCTTTCACGTTATCTTCAAACTCAACTTTCTTCCCGAGCTTGATAAATTCATAGCGTGTCTTGATGAGATAAATGAATAGTCCAATTGCGTAAGCGGTTACAGCAATGAATAATATCCAGTTTGCAATCAATAATGGTTGCAAGTGAAGCGCCCCTTTCGTGATGATGACCTTTGTTTTTAGTGTAGGGTATCCACCTACGAATGTCGATATTAACTTCTAGTGTAAAACTGAATGAGCATTCAGTCAATAGATTCTTCTGAATATTCGTTGTTAAGATGAAATCGTGTGCTTCCATAGAGAAAGAAGATGGCGCTTGGGACTTTCATTAGAAGGAAATCTCTCCTATTTTTGCAATCTCTGAGGACTTAAAGAGGACTTAAATAAGAAACGTTTTGTAGAGCAAAACGCACCGATCAGTCTTTTGATGGGCGTTTTCGTCAGCGAAAAATTTTTGGAAAAATATGGCTCGTTGCAAGTTTTTTGCGTTTATTAACAGGAGATTTCCGTTTTTTGCACGTTTTGAGGCAAAACTTGCATGTTTTCAGCCGAAACTTGCACGTTTTTCACGATTGTTAACTGGTCTTATAGCAATGAAGTAGAGCCCCAAACAAAAACCCCTACAATGTAGAGGTTTTTTGGCGGTACGTATAGATGGCTTCCAGTGTTGCTTCGTACACACCTTTGCCGATGATTTTCCCTACTTCTGTTGCTGGTCCTGCAAATGGGATATCGATGCCTTGTTGTGAACCAGCAATAAGTAGACTATCGGTAGGTGTTCCCGTAGCGATTGTTCGTGTAACTGGGTCGAGTACTTCTGCGATTTGCAGCGCTTTTGCTTTTGCCTCTGTAGAGGTGATCATGGCTTCGATGAAGGCTTCTTCCCGAAGGTGACCTTCTATCAATACCCATGTGTTAATCGTTCCAACGGGTGCCGTCCGGTTTTGCATGTGACTTTTGGAAACGTCCATTGCATTGCCAATCCCGGCGGTTACCATGACGGTAACGACGAATTCGGTTCCCGAGTACTGTTTGATGACTGCCTTGTGTGGTGAAATCGCGGTCATCATGGCCATTGTTTCAGTAGGAACGAAGTGGTGCTCCAGTAGGTACTGTTCCATTTCTGTTTCCACATTTGCATGGGTGTAATTCGGGGCTACACACCGGTTGACAAAGGTTTTTGCCCAGCCAATGCCAGCTCCGTTAATAGCTGAAGAGAGCGTTTTCCAAGGATGCGCTGTTTGCAGAAGGACATAGTCGTCCGTGCATGTGAAGTCTGAAATCGACAACGTCATTGGTTCACTTCTTTTTATTCCCGGCATCAGCGTGATTTGCGGCTTTGGCATTTCCGGGTGTGGGTGAGTGATGATGCGTGCTTGATAGATTTGGTCGATGTTGCGTGAGTTGATGACTTCGTGCGGTTCTCCGTAGTGCGCGATGCTGCCATTTTGCAGGAGCAATAGTTTGTCGCAGTAGAGGGAGGCGAGATTAATGTCGTGAAAAATTCCGATGATGGTAACCCCGCTCGTTTTGCTTAAGTTTCGCACGGTGTCGAGTAGTTGTTTTTGGTGTGCGATGTCTAGGTGATTCGTCGGTTCATCGAGTAAGAGAATTTCCGGGGTTTGCGCAAGTGCTTGGGCTAAGAAGACTCGTTGGCGCTCACCACCAGATAAGCTGTCGATCGACACGTGCTCGAATCGAGCAAGTTCCATTTGTTCAATCGCAGAAGTCACGGCACGTTCATCTTCCTCCGTCCAGTCGTGAAAAAAGCCTTTTCGAAAAGGGTAGCGACCGAGTTCGATCGTTTCGCGCACCGTATAATCAAAGGTGTTGCCTTGAAACTGCGGAAGGACGCTCACTTTTTGTGCAAGTTCTTTTTGCCGGAAATCGCGAATGTTCCGATCATTTAAATAGATTTCTCCGTGACTTGGCGTGAGAACTCCACTCATGAACTTCATTAAAGTGGACTTTCCGCTACCATTCGGTCCAAGGATGCCAAGGATTTCTCCTTTTGCTACTTCAAATGAAAGATCTTGAATAACCCGTCGAGTATCGTATCCTCCCGAGAGATTTTCAATGCGTATCATGTCGTCGCTCCTCCCCTTTTGCGGTGGTGAAAGAAGATAAATGCAAATAGCGGTGCGCCTAAAAATGCGGTGATGACACCGATCGGTAGTTCCGTTGGGGCAATAATGGTACGGGCGACTAAGTCACACAGTATGAGGAGTGATGCGCCGTTGATGATTGAAAGCGGCAACACATATCGGTGATCCGCTCCTACAAGAAGTCGCACCATATGTGGAACAACTAGTCCGACAAAGCCTATCGTTCCTGACACTGCGACGGCAGCACCAGTGACGACCGATCCTGCGACAAGCACGACAAATTTACTTCGTTTAACGGAGACCCCTAAATGTTGGGCGCGCTCTTCTCCAAATGCGAGCACATTTAACTCTCTTCGCACTAGCAGCAATGCAACACTTCCGATGGCAATGAAAGGGAGAGCCATCTGAACGTACGTCCATCCTCGCATTGAAACGGAGCCTAAGAGCCAACCGATGATTTGGCGAAGCTCATCGCCCGTTAAGGCAATCATGAGTGAAATAATCGAGCCGAGAAACGAACTCATAATAATTCCAGTCAAAATAAGCGTCTCCATTTTCATTTGCCGATCCACTAAGTTCGCAAAAGTCATGACAGCGAGCATCGTGAGAAAAGCTCCAAGCATGCTCATAACCGGAAGTGTAAAAGCTCCGAGAAGTGGAAGTTGCAAGCCGAAAAAGAGTGTGGCAACAGCACCAACGGATGCTCCGGACGACAAACCAAGTGTATATGGATCCGCTAACGGATTTTGTAGCAATCCTTGGAATGAAGCCCCTGCAATTGCAAGGGCCGCTCCCACGATTCCAGCTAACACAACACGAGGCATACGTATTTGCCATAAAATATTTTGGTCACCTATTGGTGCATTTTTATCCCATAACGTGGAGACGGGAATGGAGACACTTCCCACTGTGATCCCAAGTAGAATTGCCGCCACAAGGATTGCGATGGAAATTCCCATGATTGCCACACGTCTATTCACTAAACGCCTCCGGATACACTGCTTTCGCTAACACTTCTAAGCCGTCATCTAAACGGGGTCCCATTCGACTCGTCATATCTGCATCGATATCCGCAACTGCTTTTTCTTTCACCGCAGTTATTGCGTCAAACCCTGGACGTGAAAGTACTTGTTCCACTGCGTTTGGGGTGTATGAGCCGTACGTGGTGATTAAAACATCTGGATTACGTTCAATAATTTGTTCTGGGTCAAGTTTTACCCATCCTTCTAAATCAGCGGCAGCGTTTTCTGCTCCAATCATTTTTAGCATTTCATCGATTAATGTGTTTCCAGCAGACGTGTAAATTTCTGGTGACGGAGATACTTCTACTAAGACCGATTTCGGCTCCATCCCTTTTGTTGCTGCTGTAATTTCTTCCACGTGGGCTTTCATGTCTTTTACAACATTTCGTGCAGTTTTTGACGTATTTGTTAATTCCCCAATCGTTTCGATTGTTTCATATGTCTCCTCGAAGCTTTCTGCATTTTTCACTGTATATACCTTGATACCCGCATCACGTAGCTGCGTAAGTCCTGCATCCCACGTGCCGAGTGCTGATTCATGCGCCAATACTAGATCTGGGGATAAGGAAATAATTTTTTCCACATTAAATTCCATTCCCCCAATTTTTTCTTTGTCTGCCGCTTCTTCAGGGAAATTATCGAAGTCAGAGACACCTACTACTTGCTCGTCTAATCCTAGTTCAAACAAAATTTCGGTGTTGCTCGGAATCATCGAGACAATGTGTTCAGGTGCTTTTTCTAACGTAATTTCTTCTCCCGTGACATCAGTCAGTGTCATTGGATAAGTCGTTTCATTCTCCGTCGCAGCGGTGTTGTTTTCCTGGACGGGAGTTTCGTCATTACATGCTGCAGCAAATACGCTGAGCGTGAGGACGAGTAGTGCAAGTCGAAGTTTTTTGAACATGGTGTTTCCTCCTTTTGGGCAATAAAAAAATCCTCCGCGAAATGCACGGAAGATAGTAGGGTCAAATAGGCATGATACATCCTGATTGGCACCTGACCTATCCTCGTAGGTTTGCGGGTGTAACGCACGTGGCAGGTCTCCTGGCTTATGATCGACAAACCTTTGCGTCTTCCCGACAGTGTCAGTGACGTATTGCAAGGTTCTCCCATTTACAGTGGCGGGACCGCGCCGGAATTGAACCGACTTCCCTTTTAACTCTAGGATTGAACTAGAGCACCAACGTGTTGCATATGTAGTTACTGTTTAAGTATAAAAAAGGAACGTCCCGACCGCTATAGGCAAAAAGTACCTAGTAACAATCGAGACGTTCGCTTACATTTTTTCTGGTGCGGAAACGCCCACTAAACGAAGTGCGTTCGCAATAGTCGTTTTTGTTGACGTGATGAGTGCAAGACGTGCTTCACTCAAGTCTTTGTTCGTCGCATCCAACACTTTTTCAGCATTATAGAAACTATGGAATGCGGATGCTAGTTCTTGAATATACGTCGTAATTCGATGTGGTGAACGGAATTTCGCAGCATCTGCGACGATTTTCGGGAAGTCTCCCATTTTTTTCAATAAATCGAGTTCTTTTTCTGCGGTTAATAAATCCAAATGCTCAAGCGACGCTTTCATTCCCTGTTCTTCTGCAGAACGTAGAATCGACGCAATACGCGCGTGCGCATATTGTGCGTAGAACACTGGGTTTTCATTCGATTGTGAAACAGCTAAATCTAAGTCAAAATCCATATGAGAATCGCCAGAACGCATTGCGAAGAAATAACGAACCGCATCTAACCCTACTTCATCCACTAATTCACGAAGAGTGACTGCTTTACCAGTACGTTTACTCATTTTCATTTTTTCGCCGTCTTTATAAAGCTGCACCATTTGAATAATGGACACTTCTAACGTGTCTTTGCCATATCCTAACGCCTCAATTGCCGCTTTCATACGCGGGATATAGCCGTGATGATCTGCGCCCCAAATGTTGATCAACTTCTCAAAGCCGCGACTAATTTTGTCTTCATGGTACGCGATATCCGGCGTTAAGTACGTAAACAATCCGTCGTTTTTAATTAACACACGGTCTTTATCGTCTCCAAAAGTGGTGGAACGGAACCATGTCGCTCCATCCTCTTCATACACATGCCCGTTTTCCCGTAATTTGTTTAACGCGATGTCAATTTTTCCATTCTCATAAAGTGACGTTTCGGAGAACCAATGATCAAATGGCACGCGATATGCTTCTAAATCTGTTTGAAGTTTCGCTAACTCGACTTTCAACCCGTACGAACGGAAAAACTCAAACTGCTCATCTTCTGACAAAGCGAGTAGCGCGTCTCCTTTTTCATCGACTAACTTCGCAGCGATATCTTTAATATCTTGCCCGTGATAGCCATCTTCTGGCATTGCAACGTCTTGCCCAAGAGCTTGTTTGTATCGTGCTGCTAATGACCATGCAAGATTGTTGATTTGATTCCCAGCATCATTTATATAGTACTCCCGAGAAACGTCGTATCCCGCGAAATCGAGTACGTTACACAACGCATCACCAACTGCTGCTCCACGTGCATGTCCTAAATGTAGATCCCCTGTAGGATTAGCTGAAACAAATTCCACTTGAATTTTTTGGCCATTACCAGAATCGCTTCGACCGTATTCCGCGCCTTGTGCATCAATTGTTTCCACAACTTTTGCTAAGTAATCTTTTTTCAATATAATGTTCAGAAAACCTGGTCCGGCAATCGTCACGGACTCGATTTCAGTGGAGGAAGTATCCAAATTTTCTATGATCGCTTCAGCAATTTGACGAGGGGCTTTTTTTGCAAGCTTCGTCAGTTGCATGGCAATGTTCGTTGCATAATCGCCATTTGTTTTATCTCGTGGTGTTTCTAAATGAATAGCGGGTGTCGACTCTGCATCTTCTAAAAGACCCGCTTTCGTAATCGCCATCTGAAAGGCTTCTTTAATGGCTTGTTGCACTTGCTCTACTGCATTCATATTGTTTCCTCCGTATACGTAAATTCAAGCGTATAAAACCCGACATGCTGTCCGCCAACGATTAAGTCGTACGAAATATCAATTTCTCCACCATGTTCCGTGTCTCGTTGCTCTAATTGTTTTGTTTTCGTCTTCACCATGAGCGTCCCGTATTCACTTTCATACGAACCCGTTTGTTCAGCACCCTTCGTAAAAGCTAGGCGCATATTCACCCCACCACTTCGCAAAATAAGGGCTTCTGATTGTTTTATTTTCAACGTCGTTTTAATTGCTTTTTCGTCTTGAATTTCTTCATATTGTAAATACAAACTGTCGCCTCGTCGTCGGCTTGTTCCTCTCGACCAAAGTTCATACATTTCTGGCTGTTCTCCAGATTGCTGAATAACCGTTTTAAGTTTTACTTTGACAGCCGTTTCCATGTAAGTCCCTCGTTCCGATTTTTAGTATCCCTTAACTTTCTTATTTTTTGGGTAAAAAATCAAGTGTCATCTTCATGAATAGGTATGATATACTAGTAGAACAATTTTGTTTCGGAGGAAAATGGTCATGTTACTCGACTTACTCATTAACTTTAGCATACTATTCACATTTGCCGTATTGTCTTACTGGCCGTTTCAAGCAACATCTCGTGTCCACATTCCTTACCCTAAACTCCATCCGGTGTTGATCGGCATATTAGCCGGCATAACTGGACTTATATTAATGCAAACAGGCGTACGAATTTCAGACTCCATGTTTGTCGATTCGCGCCATGTCATGATTGTAATTAGCGGCATTCTTGGTGGTCCAATTGCTCCGATCGTCAGTGGCATTATTATTGGGATTTCCAGAATGGGTATGCAAGACATGTCTCATGTGTCGATGTTAGCCGGATACAATGCAATGACAATGGGGTTAGTCATTGGTTTTGTCAGCATGAAATACCGCATGACATTTCGAAATGCGCCTTATTATTTTGCGTATGCCACCGTTCAAACCGCTGGCCTCATTGCATACTTGAGTCTTGAATTATCGCTGACATTTGTCTATGTTCTGTACTTTGTTATCTTTAGTGTCATTTCTTTTTTCGTTCTCCTTGCAGTGCTTGATGAACTTCAAAATCATTTCACGAAAATGCGAGAGTTTGAAAAACTTTCGGAGACAGATTATTTAACTGGATTATATAATAACCGGAAATTTTCCCAGCTCATTGAACAATCGAAAGAATTGCATGATACGTTCTCTCTTTTGACGATCGACATCGACCACTTCAAACGTGTCAATGATGCGTACGGACATTCCGCAGGGGATGAAATTTTAAAAGAACTAGCAAATCGAATCCAGCCGCTTATTAATCGCTATGACGGAATTATTGCACGAAATGGTGGGGAAGAACTCGTTGTTTTCCTACCCGATGCACCAGGTTCTGTCGGACTGGATGTAGCAGAGAAGGTTCGTTCTCGAATAGCTAGATCACCGTATCACATCGAAAACGAACGAGATATCAACATCACCGTTTCCATTGGTGTCTCTACCTATCCTGACAATGGCAACTCGATTCAAGAACTTTATCAATGTGCCGATTGCGCGCTACTCGAAGCGAAACACCTTGGACGTAACCGGGTCGTGCACTATGTGAATAAAAGAAGCGTTTAGTCTATTCCTGCTTATGCGAACGATACAACTAATAGCACAGAAAAATCCGGACGATTTCTTCTCTAACACAATGAGGAGGCTCGTCCGGATTTTATTTTCATTTTAAAAAAATTTTTAGTGTTCCGCTTAACTTTCGTATACGATTCTACCACCGTAATGGCCAGTAATCGCAAGCGTGATACTTCCTATAACCGCTAATACAACAACGATAATATAGATTGCTTTTTGGTATTTCGGAAAGAAATAGCTGAGTAATTTAAGTCCAGCTGCTCCTCCAAATAAAACAAGTGAAATGGCAGCTAATGTCTCATGCGTATGAATTAGCGAAAAGACATCTCTTCCCCATTTTTCTTCTGCGAATTCCTCTGCTCCGTCACCTGTCATATACGACACGATTCCAGAAAGGAATCCAACTACAAGCAATACTGTTCCGGTCGTGTTAAACGTTGACCGTTTCCATAACGCAAGCAGTTCAATTACAGTAGCAAGTAATAATAAGGCAATCGGAAAATGGACAATTAATGGGTGAAGCGGCATTCGACATCTCTCCTTTTTTTGTTAAAATAATCATACTCCTGAAAGAACGCATAGGCAAAATTGACGGACTTCAACACGAATTTACTAGTAGAGGATGACACACATTCGTCAAATTTAGTTCAGAAGAATTGTATGTCGAGTTATGTCTTTTGTTTGATTGGGCTTTCCAGTGGAACTTTTTGCAGAGGCAAAACGACCTTTTCGTCTCGATAGGTGGATTTCGGCGAACCGAGATTCGTACCACCTGATTTACGCTGATAGAATTGTCGTTTACTCTTATAGAAAGCGATTTGCGCTGACAGGGAGTTCCCCTGCGCTTATAGCGAAGCAAATCACGCTTATAAATGGCGTATATCCGCTAACAAACGATGATTTGCACTATATTTCGCGTAAGGATAATATTCTTTTGCCCTCTAATTTGTTCAATGAAAAAGCCGGTTCTCGAGTGCGAGAACCGGCTATTCTTCTTATTTTATCCAACCGAGAATCATTTCTCGTAGGAGTTTACTTGCTGTGTTTGCAGTTTGTTCACTTGTGTCATAAATAGGTGCGACTTCGACTAAATCAAAGCCAACAACGTTGACACCAGATGCCGCGATTGCATGAATAGAAGCTAGTAATTCACGTGATGTGATACCTCCACAATCGACAGTTCCTGTTCCTGGAGCATGCGCTGGATCGAGTACGTCGATATCAATCGTCACGTAAACCGGTCGTCCTTTGAGTGTTGGTAGCACTTTCTTCAACGGCTCTAGCACTTCAAACTTCGCGATTTGCATGCCATTTTCTTTTGCCCAGTCGAATTCTTCTTTCATACCAGAACGGATTCCAAACGAGTACACATTATTTGGTCCAATATGTTCGGCAATTTTGCGAATTGGCGTGGAATGAGAAAGCGGCTCGCCTTCGTATGATGTACGCAAATCCGTATGTGCGTCCATATGAATAATTGCTAAATCATCATATTTTGCTGACACGGCTTTCATCACAGGCCAAGATACAAGATGCTCTCCACCCATTCCAACTGGTACTTTTCCGTCCTGTAACAATTGGCGAATAAATCCTTCGATCAGATCCAACGATTTTTGCGCATTCCCAAATGGCAATGGAATATCCCCTGCATCAAAATACTTCACATCGTCTAGTTCGCGATCTAGATAAGGGCTATACTCTTCCAAACCAATAGATACTTCGCGAATACGTTGCGGACCGAAACGAGATCCCGGACGGTAGCTAACCGTCCAGTCCATTGGCATTCCGTAAATAACTGCTTGTGATTCATTGTAGTTTGGATGGCTTTTAATGAATACATTTCCAGAATAGGCTTCTTCAAATCGCATCATTTATTCCCCCGCAAGATCTTTCACAAATTTCGGAAGCACGAATGCTGCTTTGTGCAATTCTTTTGTGTAGTACTTCGTATCGATATCGTGGAAACGCGCATCCTCTACTGCAAGAGGATCGTATTTTTTTGAACCAAGTGTGAAACACCACATACCACTTGGATACGTTGGGATATTCGCAATATATAAACGTGTGATTGGGAAAATTTCTTTGACGTCTTTTTGCACCTGCTCGATTAAGTCCGCTTTAAACCACGGGTTATCAGACTGCGCAACAAAAATACCGTCTTCTTTTAACGCTTTGGAAATTCCTGCGTAAAATCCTTTTGTGAATAAATTCACTGCAGGTCCCACCGGTTCTGTCGAATCGACCATGATGACATCATACTCGTTTTCCGATTTCGCGATGTGCATGAATCCGTCTCCCACTTGTACATCCACTCGTGGATTTTCTAGTTCCGATGCAATAGATGGTAAATATTTTTTCGAGAACTCGATTACTTTTCCGTCAATATCGACAAGCGTCGCTTTTTTCACTTGTGGGTGCTTCATGATTTCACGAATAACGCCACCGTCTCCACCACCAACGACTAATACGTTTTCGGGATTTGGATGCGTAAATAACGGCACGTGTGCCACCATTTCATGGTAAACGAATTCGTCTTTTTCACTTGTCATGACCATGCCATCTAAAAACAGCATGTTCCCCCATTCTTCTGTTTCTGCCATTTCCAGTAATTGAAAATCAGTTTGTTCTGCGTGTAATGTTTTGTTCACTTTTATCGTAATACCAAAATTCTCGGTCTGCTTTTCTGTAAACCAAAATCCTGCCATGTAAGTTTCCTCCTTAAAATGCAAATACAGAAAAAGTATAGAGCTTTTCTGTAAAAGTGCAATACTTTTTCGTTTAGTATTCCCGTTCTACATCCATACTAACAAAAAGTAGGGAAAGGTGGCAGGAAAATGAACAGAGCGGAGTATCGTAAAAAAGCGAGGCGTGCTGAACTTTTTAAACGTTTTTTCCGGTTGTTTCTTGTTGCCCTTTCTGCTGCAGTTACCATGTTTGTCTTTTTGAGAATTTATGCACAGATGACTGGTGCTCCATCGTTAGCCGTTCCAAAAGCGACTGTCTTTTTAGATGAACATTCCCAACCGATTGGCGATAAATTTGCTGGTGAACGACGATATTGGATTTCGCTTCAAGAGATGTCGCCATATTTGGCAGACGCCATTGTTTCAGTGGAAGACCAGGAATTTTACTCCCATCATGGCTTTGATTTCACCCGTATCGCTGCTGCATTGCTAAAGGATGCGAAAGCAATGCGAAAAGTAGAAGGTGCCAGTACGATTACACAACAATATGCGCGTAATTTGTTTTTGACGCATGATAAAACATGGACGCGAAAAATAAAAGAAGCACTGTATGCCTACCGAATGGAAGTGTTTTATGACAAAGACACCATCCTCGAAGGTTACTTGAACACGGTTTACTTTGGTCACGGGATGTACGGTGTTGAGGCCGCGAGTAATTATTTTTTCGGGAAGTCTGCGCACGATTTGACCCTTGCAGAATCAGCAATGTTAGTCGGTATCCCGAAAGGTCCTTCTAGCTTTTCGCCGCTTGTGAATGAGAAAAAAGCGGTAAACCGCCAACAGCTCATTCTTCGCGAGATGGAAGAAGAGCACTTCATTACCAAAAAACAAAAAGAACGTGCTGCAACAGAAACACTCGTGTATAAAAATGACGAGTGGCAGGAGAAGCACGTGACTTCCCCGTTCTTTCTCGATGAGGCGTGGCGCGAAGCGGATACCATTCTTGCCAAGAGCGGGCGCCGCTTAGAGGAAGGTGGTTGGACGATTAAAACAACGATGAATACGTTTCATCAGCAAGTGGCAGAAGAAGTGGTGGAACAATACATGCCGGCAAATAAGCTAGAGGTTGCGTTCATCAGTATGAATCCTGCTTCTGGTGCGATTACCGCGATTGTCGGTGGAAAGTCGTACAAGGATAGTACGTTTAATCGGGCAACGATGGCGAAGCGTCAGCCGGGCTCGGCAATTAAACCGTTATTGTTCGGCGGTGCGCTAGAAGAAGGCTATACGCCGCTCACTTTTATGAAAAGTGAACATACGATTTTTACGTATGATGATGGGCGACGTGAGTATGAGCCGAAAAATGTGAATGGACAGTTTGCGAACCATCCGATTTCGCTCGCACAGGCACTGGCGATTTCCGACAATATTTATGCGGTGAAGACGATCGAAACGATTGGCTACAAGCCGTTAAAAAAGTGGGCAAAAAAATTAGGGGTGCATATGGCGATTCAAGATACGCCGTCAATGGCGCTCGGTACAGCGGAAGTGACGTTAAAAGAGTTAACGGCTGCGTATAATCAGTTGGCAAGTACAGGAATTGAGCGCAAGCCAACGACGATTCTCTCGATTAAAGACGCGGATGGGAATGTGGTATACGAAAAAGACCCGGCGAAATCGGATAAGCGCATTTTGCCAGAGAAAGAGACATTCGTGCTGACACATATGATGACAGGGATGTTCGATCCTGTATTTAACGATTACACGCCGTCGACAGGTTTAGCAATTCGGAGTAAACAAACGCGACCGTACGCGGGAAAATCTGGAACGACCAATTCAGATCAGTGGATGTTAGGATTTTCTCCTACGTTAACTGCAGGTGTTTGGAATGGCTATGACAGTGGGGAAACGTTAACACACGCGGCGGATAAGCTAGTGACGAAATCGATTTGGATCGATTTTATGGAGAAAGTGCATGCGGGACAAGCTGCTCGGCCTTTCATTCCTCCAAAAGGGGTAAAAGCGGCGGTGATTGATATTGAGACGGGTGGAATCGCTGTTTCGTCGTGTACAAAACAACGGTTGATGTATTTAAAAGAAGAGGATATTCCGAAACGATTATGTACAGATCCAGATGTATTAGAGGAAGGTCCGTTGAAGCAAACGAACGATTTGTTTCCTTTTTCGTGGTTTACAGGTGGGAAGGATTAAATTTGCCCAGAAATAAAAAAAGTCTAGAATCGGAAAACATGAGTGTACTAAGCTCATGTTTTTCCATTTTCTAGATGTCCTAGCTCACATTTTTGTCAGCTACGTTTAAGTTTACTTATTTTAAGGTGTCAATTCAACCAAGAAAAAAAGGTTAACGGAATCGTCACATTTGAGAAAGCTTATTATGCAAGATCTTCGTGTAGTTTCGAATCACTTCTCTCCCACATTTCTGGGTTGTGCGATTGTAGAAAATCACGAAGTACTTCTTTCGATGGGTCGTCCATTTGTTCGACGATAATTTGACGCTTCATCGATTTATCCATTTTGTTTACGTGGTCGGCAAGAATTTTATAGCCTCGACGCTTTTCTCGATTAATGACCATCTCACATGCAGTCACGCCTGCGTAGTAAGGACCTTCAGCTTTATGGTCGATAGTTACCCAAATAAGCCAGTACGGTTTTCCACCTTCTGAATCTTCTCGATTCGTCGTGAATTTAATCCCACGTTCTGTATCACTTCGTGCATGCATCGCACCAATTTCCACGCGTGCTATTTTTTCTTCCACATCTAAAATCACCGGTGAAACATGCTCAAGCGATAAGGAACCTACTCCATATCCACCGTGGCCATCCGTCGGGTCATCTTTAATAATCGTAAATCCTACTTTTTGTTTTGGTTTTTGTTCATTAGACATACGTAGTCGCCTCCGTTCTGTTATTATATCCAATAGAGACACGAATGGAAAACAAGGAGGACTAAAAATGCCATATGTAACCGTAAAAATGTTAGAAGGACGTACAGACGAACAGAAAAAAGCGTTAGTGGAAAAAGTAACAGAAGTCGTAGCAGAAACAACTGGTGCACCAACGGAGAAAGTAGTTGTCTTCATTGAGGACATGAAAAAAAACCATTATGCCGTTAATGGAAAGCTAGCGAGCGAAAACTAATGGAAACACGCACGAAAAAAAGCCGAATCGGCATTGCACTTGCTGTCGCCATCTCCGTTTTCTTTTTAGCGAACTGGTATGTCGGCGCAAATTACGCAGAAATTGTGGAAAGTTCTCGCTATCTTATCTCTTTAGGTGGTGGAATATTCGCTGGTATCATCACTTATTTTCTGTTCATGCCTGATCGACCGAAAGATTAACGCTAAGACTCCCCAGATGGACGGGGAGTTTTTCTTACGATTAGTCAATGATTTTCTTTAAACTCTTTCTTCGAATTGTTTCAATTTTGAACTTACAAAATGAAAGACATACTAAATAAACCTTCTGATTATCATTTTCAAAAGGACTTTGTGTATGTTATTATTTAGGTACTACGATATCGGGGGCTAATCCATAATCGTACAGTTTGTTTTGAGTTATTAAAAAATAAATAGTTTTTAAAAGTCTGTTCATGCAGGCGACAACGGCAACCTTATGACATTTGTTATTTGGTTGCTTTTTTAATTTGTAGTAGTAATCCACTACATGATTTGGTGAGAGTCGCTGTGATTTAATCATGTTTGAAATGACAATATAGAGCAAACGTCTCAAATGGGCGTTTCCACGTTTATTAATCTTATCTTTTGCGAGGAATTTCCCAGATTGATAACGCCGAATGTCTATTCCACAATAGGCATTCACTTGCTTGTGCGTAGTAAATCGTCGGATATCGCCTATTTCACCGATGATTCGTACTGCTGTATTGTCTCCAATCGACGGGATACTCTTCAGAATATGAAATTCTTCTAGTGGTTCAGACATGGATACCATCTGTTGAATACATGCATCTTTTTGATAAAGCAATTCTTGAAATCGCCTTGCATAGATACGAGCATGATCACAAGCAACGTCTGTTGCGTGAGCCGCAGGATAGGAATTATTTGCGACTTCTAACAATTGAATCGCTTTTTCTTCTGCTTTTTTGCTCGAAATTCTTTTCTCCGTGTTCGCAATCAATCGGTTTTTAATAACGGTCTTTGAATGCATGAGAAGAAAATCTGGATGAGGAAATAGTTGCACAACATTTAAGAATTGGCCCGATTTACTTGTAAAAACGGACTCGATTTCAGGAAAAGTTTCTTGAAGCGTTTTGTGTAAACGATTACGGACAACTGATAGCTCGTCCTCTAACTCATCATAATGTCTCGATAGCTGATTCAATTGATGATAGATGTCATGAGATTCTGTTTTCTGACGCCGTAGATTTGTAAAATGTGTGAGTGCCAACTGGTGGGCATCACCGCGATCTGTTTTATGCATACGCAATGAATCGCCCTGTAATTTCGCTTCTAAAGGATTTAGTAGACAATACGTAAAACCATGGTCTCGCATAAAACGCTCCACAGGTCTTGAATACACACCCGTTGCCTCAAAAACGATATGAGGCTGTTCACCATAACCGTCAGTTAAGTCATTGATGAGGACCGCAAGTTGATTAAACGACGGTCTGTTGTGAATTAGTTCCATTTCCTTCTCGCATTTCTTCAAAGCATTGTACAGTACAACGTAACTCTTTCCCATACTGACATCTAAAGCAATGACATGTTTCATATTCTCCCTCCATTCTAATATTGAAGCTCCACCCTTCCTTACCAAATCTCATTTCTTATACACGATCTCAAAGGATCCAACATACTTAAACCTGACTTAGATAAGGTAGGTGAAGGTAGCCGGTTTTTGTGACGGATTCAAGACCCTAAAACTCCCTCGGCTTAGACTTCACCTCTACTATAATTGAAAAATAGTAGCACAAACCAATGCCTTGGTTCGTGCTACTAATCTTAGTATGTTTTTGTTTTTATGGTGGCGATTCGGTTGTTGTTTGGCGGATTCGGTTGCGGAGTGCGTACTTTCGGTGATTGTTTGGTCTACTGTTCTTTCGTGCGACGTTGCACGGAGGATTAGTTGCGATTTGGCGACAAATCGCTTCACTCCGTGTCCGATAATGCACTATTATTACTTCATCATTTCTAGAATGTTCTCCACGTCTTCTGGATATAAATGAGTAAATTTTTCTAACTCTGAGATAGATTTCCATGCTATTTCTTCTATAAGTCCATCTGGATCATTTATACCCGTACTTCGGCCAATTTTCTCTACTTTAAAATATTGCACTTTCACGTCAAAATTCTTTATAACTGTTTCTTTAACCCACAATCTTTCTAAAATCTTCACGTCATATCCTGTTTCTTCTTTGACTTCTCGTAGACAACATTCCTCAGCAGATTCACCATTTTCGATTTCTCCGGAAGGAATGCTCCAATGTTCAGTATCGTATCCTTTAACCATTAATATTTCATTGTTTTTATTGAGACATATAGCAGCTGAACCACACCACGTCTTCATGCTAATTTCCCCTCTTCGCTATGTTATATGTAAAATGATACCATCTTTCATTCAACATATTACACGGGTCTTTATCAGATTTGTGTCCGGTTTTACTTGCTCAAAATCACTTTTATCATGTCGTCCAGATTTTCATTCAAAAAAACGATGGACTTTGCGTCCACCGCTTGTTAGTTGGTTGCATCAAGTTGTAGTAATGACCAGATTTTTTCGATGACTTCTTCGCCTCTCCTTGCCTCTAGAACTTCTTGCGGGAAGTACATTTTGGAGTCGGAGCGGCGTTTGCCGGAAATTGCATCCACGATGTCCGACTGGGAGGAAAGTTCTTTTAACGTGCCGTCTGTTTGTAATAATTGTATCGGTACACGTTCTCCTTCTTTGCCAGAACGATAATAGTCGTATGGTAAGTCTGAAGAGGAGTCCATGACTAAATAGTACGTCGGCTCAATGCCCGCTTCTTGGAATAATAAGCGCAAATCTGCATATTTTTGCTTATCTTTGTAAGGGTCATAGTCGACGTATTGGAACAGCTTTCGATGAATGAAGCGTCCGCTTAAATCCGATAATATGGCGTCTTTTTCTTTTGTCCATTCATGCAAATACATCATGACGATACCTTCGTCGAGATCAATGTATTCTCCCAATGAAAATGTTTGATTAAAGAAGTTTTCTAAATGTCTTGGAGCGTATTCGAATTGATATCCTGTCGCATATAAATCTTTTGCGCGGTGCAACGCTTTTGTCAAAATGGCTTCGGCGCTTCGAGATACAGGATGGAAATACACTTGCCAATACATTTGGTAGCGACTCATGATGTAGTGTTCCACCGCGTGCATCCCACTTTGTTTAATGACGACTTGGTTGTCTTTCGGCCGCATCACACGCAATATTCGTTCCATATCAAATTGACCGTAACTAACTCCGGTGTAGTACGCATCCCGCAACAAATAATCCATGCGATCCGCATCAATTTGACTGGAAATTAAACTGATAACTTGCTTATTCGGATATTTCTTTGCAATAACAGCCGCCACATCTTCCGCGAAATTCTCCCGTACACGACTCAAAATTGCATGTACTTCCGTATCCCCTGTTAAAATAGCTTGCGTAAATTGTTCGTGATCTAAGTCAAAAACATGTTCAAATGCATGCGAAAATGGACCATGCCCTAAATCATGTAACAACGCTGCACACAATACGAGTAGTCGCTCCGATTCATCCCATTCCGGACGACCTTGAAAGCCGTTTTCAATAATTCGGCGCACCACTTCATACACGCCTAAGGAATGATTAAAACGACTATGTTCCGCTCCGTGGAATACGAGATTCGTCGTGCCAAGTTGCTTTATTCGCCTTAGTCGTTGAAATTCTTTCGCATTAATCAAATCCCAAATTACTTGATCGGTCACGTGAATGTAACGATGAACTGGATCTTTAAATACTTTTTCTTCGGTAAGTTTCTGTTTGCTATATGTCACTGAATCGCCTTCTCTCTTATTTCAGCTTCAATTTCACTTTTTCTAGCAATTCCTCTTCCGTTAGCGCCGCAAGTGGGCGATCATTCACAAATGTAAACGTCTTTTTTCTCCCAGGACCGCAGTACGACTGGCATGCAATCGATACTTCCGCTTCCGGGTCTAATGATTTTAGTTTCGGGATCAGCGTTTTTAAGTTAACTGCCTGACACTCATCACAAACGCGAAATTCGTTCGCCATTTGATCCCACTCCTTCTAGTGTTCTACCAGTCATTTTACCGCACGTTTGAATAAAACAAAAGGACTCTGGTAATGCTACTACTAGGAGAAGAATTCATACTAGGAGGGAAAATACATGGGAAAGCTTCGACAAGATGCTTGGTCAGAAGATCAAGACCAATTATTAGCAGAAACCGTATTACGACATGTGCGAGAAGGCAGTACGCAATTACTAGCTTTTGAGGAAGCAGGAGATGTGCTCGAACGAACATCAGCTGCATGTGGATTTCGTTGGAATGCTGCGGTGCGAAAAGATTACGAGAAAGAATTAGTAGAAGCAAAACGAGATCGAAAACAAAAAATCCGCGTGATCGAGAAATCGATTCAACGTAAATCGGACACGCCAAAGGGACTTCACCTATCACAGCTCTCACTCGACACGGTCATCGGCTATTTATTGCAACTTCAACAAGGCAACGCTGACGGAGACCGAGTACGATTAGAATTTTTATTAAAAGCGTCACGTGAGAGAATCAATGCACTTGAAGAAAAAATCGAGTTACTGCAAAAAGAAAATGACACCATTCGAGAAGACTATGAGCAATTCGTCAGTATCATGAACCGTGCACGAAAACTCGTCGCATTTAATGACAACGACGAGACCATCGCTCCTATCTTCACGATGGAACGAAACGGAAATCTCCTACTAAAAGAACCGCCGATCAGTTGATTGGCGGTTCTTCTTATGAGTATGCGATGTTGAAAATTGACGCAATCGAAAGTTAATTGACGAAACACAAGAGTTAGTTGACGCAACACTATAGTTAGTTGACGCATCCGAAAGTTAATTGACACATCCGAAAGTTAGTTAACCCAACCAACGCATCATTTCGCGAGCATTTTTTTGTTCCGCTCATGCACGCGTGTTAAGTAATACAAATAGCGATCCATTTCACTATCGCGTAGCGACTGCAAATGAACATCCGCAAACGTCCGGTTCATCCATCGTTGCAAGTCTACGACAACTTCGCTGACTGTCACCGCTTCCCCTGTTATTTCACAAAGCGACGCCATTACTTCTGGCACAATCACTGGATACACAAACTTTGTCGTCTCTCCTTGCAGACCTCGCGTGTAAAACTCTCGAATCAGTTCAGCACGCGCGCTGCCACTTCCTTCCACGCACAAATAGATTTGCACTGCGATGCCGTGGCGCATACGTCGTTGCGATATGCCAGCAAATTTTTTCCCATCGACACTCAAATCATACGTTCCTGGGCAATACGATCCGACAATTTCACGCGCTTCGATACGGTCTGCAAGTGTCGGGAAAAGCTCTCGCACGCGCGACACCATCATTTCGTAAGCGGCAGGTATGTCAATGGCCGCATCCCGTTCTGAAAACACGAGCGACACATTGAGTACCCCGCTGTCCAACACGACAGCCAAGCCTCCTGAATTTCGGACAATCACATCGAACCCTTGCCCGCGCAACCAGTCTATCGCATCCGTAACATGAGGTAAACGGTGATCCTGAATCCCCAGAACAATGGTGCGATCATGCACCCACGTGCGAACAGTTGGCAGAGATGTTTCATTCCCAACCGCCTCACACAACAAATCATCGGCCGCAAACGATTCGAGCGCCGACTTATTTTTCGCGCTGATGGACTGATCCCAAAAGCGCCACATTTTCTCGTTGTTCAACTCACTCATCCTTCAACTTGTGCCGCGGTCAGAAGCGCCAAATGGTACACGTCGTCCGCCGAGCATCCTCTCGATAAATCGTTCACGGGCTTATTTAACCCCTGCAAAATCGGGCCGACTGCTTCAAAACCCGCCAAACGCTGCACTAGTTTGTAGCTGATATTTCCTGCCTCAAGCGACGGAAACACAAACACATTCGCTGCGCCCGCAACGATCGAATCGGGCGCTTTTTGCTTCGCGACAGCAGGTACGAACGCCGCATCAAACTGCAATTCTCCGTCAAATGGAGTCGACTTGTCCATCTCCCGCGCTTTCGTTGTCGCACTTGCGACTTTTTGCGTTTCGTCCGAATCTGCCGAGCCTTTTGTGGAGAATGAAAGAAGGGCTACCTTCGGATTGATGCCAAATGCGCGCGCTGTCGCCGCGCTCAACACGGCGATTTCTGCCAAACCATCGTCCGTAGGAGCAATCGTGATGGCACAATCAGCGAAGATATATCGTTCCTCCCCGCGCACCATGATGAAGGCCCCACTTGTTTTCTGAATGCCTGGCTTCGTTTTAATCAGCTGAAGAGCGGGCCGAACGGTATCTGCGGTGGTGTGGACGGCTCCACTTACGAGGCCGTCCGCTTCGCCTGTCGCTACCATCATCGTGCCAAAATAGTTCACTTGTTGCAGCAATTCTTTCGCCTGTTCAAGCGTTGTTTTGCCACGACGTATGCGAACTATTTCGTTGGCAAAGGTCTCGATTTTCTCGGAAGTATTTGGGTCTATTATGTGAACAGTGTCTAAGCTGTGTCCATTCGACTCCGCGAGTTCGCGAATACGTTTTTCATTGCCAAGAACGATCGGACGAATGATGCCTTCTTGTGCGAGTCTTACTGCCGCTTCTAGGATGCGGATTTCTTCCCCTTCTGGAAAAACGATGGTGCGATTTTTGCCGCGAATCGCCTCTTTGACTTCGGTAAAAAATGTCATGCGAAGACGTCCCTTCTTTATAGAAATAGATGCCTACAGTTTACACGTTTGACAGGCGGTATGCTACACTTATGAAGGAATGATTTACTATTAAGGAGTGACCTATACAATGAATGAAGCAGCACAAACATTAGATGGTTGGTATGCGTTACATGATTTCCGCTCGATGGACTGGCCTGCATGGAAAGCATTGTCGGAAGAAGAGCGCACTGCCGCGACGAATGAATTTCTTGCCTATTTAGAGGAAATGGACGCGGTTCACGCAGCAGGAACTGGCACGCACGCGTTTTACACAATTATTGGTCAGAAAGCAGATTTCATGTTGATGGTATTACGCCCAACAATGGATGAGCTACAAAAATTGGAAGCTCGATTCAACAAATTGACGATTGCAGCTTTCACGATTCCTACGTATTCTTACGTATCTGTCGTCGAGTTATCGAACTACTTGGCTGGTGAATCAAATGAAGACCCGTATCAAAATCCACATGTTCGTGCGCGTCTGTATCCAGAATTGCCACGCTCGCAATACGTTTGTTTCTACCCAATGGACAAACGTCGTGAAGGAAACGATAACTGGTACATGTTAAACATGGATGACCGCAAAGCGATGATGCGAAGCCACGGCATGATTGGTCGCGGATATGCTGGGAAAGTAAAACAAATTATTACTGGTTCTGTTGGTTTCGATGATTATGAGTGGGGTGTGACGTTGTTCTCAGACGACGTACTTCAATTTAAAAAATTAGTATACGAAATGCGCTTTGACGAAGTAAGTGCTCGCTACGGGGAGTTCGGTCAATTCTTTGTTGGAACGCTATTAGATGGCGATACACGCCGCGAATTCTTCGCAGTGTAATCGTCCATACAGCCCTTCTGTGCTCCACGCGCAGAAGGGTTTTTCTATGCGGAAAAATGCCTTCGTAGCAGGCGATACTTTTCTCGCATGGTTTGTTTATTTTTGATAGTTGCACGATAGAATCCAAAAGTTGCACGATAGAATCCAAAAGTTGCACGATAGAACCCCATAGTTGCACGATAGAAATCCAAATAATCATGACAACTCTTGAAGTCATATTTTCGGATTTCGACTCATAATCTGAGGTCAGAGGAGGTTCGCTAATCGCCGCTATTCAATCAACGGAAAAAGGTGTAGAGCTTCTTGCCCGTTTAATGCGAGCAGAAGCAGAAGGAGAAGGTACGCTTGGAATGTTGATGGTTGGGAATGTTGGGGTGAATCGTGTGTTGTCTAATTGCTTAGATTTTAAAGGCATTCGCTCGATTAATGACATGGTGTATCAGTCTCCTGGGGGATTTGAAGCGACAACAAAGTCGTATTTTTACCAGCGAGCGAGGGAGCAAGATAAGAAGCTTGCGAGGCGTGTCATTAAGGGGGAACGTTTTCACCCTGCCACAAGATCATTATGGTTTTTCATGCCGAGTGGAGAGTGTCCCGCAACGTGGTATGACCAAGTGAACACAGGACGTTATAAATCACACTGCTTCTTTTCTCCAACTGCTGCGGACTGTCCACGAGTTTAAACGGAAAGGATGAACACTATCGTACATTATTATTGGAATCCCGCTCAAACGTATGCCCCTCAAATTCCGGTAACCCCTCCGTCTAGTGGAGGAAGACCGTCCACTCCTCCACCTGGAGAAGAGTCGTATATTGAGAATATTTTACGGTTGAATAAAGGGAAAATCGCGACTATCTATTTAACATTTGAGAACAATACCGAATGGAATGCAAAAATCGTCAAAGGTGTCATCGAAGCAGCGGGACGCGACCATGTCATCGTGAGTGAACCGAAGACTGGCAAACGTTATTTAATCCCGTTAATCTACTTAGATTACGTCACCTTTGACGAAGAAATTAATTACTTTTAGTTTGTGTGTTTTACTACTGCAACAATGAGCATCACCCAGCCAGCAAGGAATGCCACACCGCCAATTGGTGTGATCGCTCCAAGTACGCCAATACCTGTTAAGCTCAACACGTAAAGGGATCCAGAGAAAATAATGATTCCCGCGAGCAATAAATAGCCTGCCCAATTTAGCGAACTAACTGGTCCGAGTAAGCTCGTGCTCAGTAAAACGCCAATTACTAACAGTGCTACGGCATGAAACATTTGATATTGAACAGCTGTTTCCCAAATGGCTAAATATTTTTCCGATAATTTTTCTTTTAATGCATGTGCCCCAAATGCGCCTAAAGCGACGGCTAAAAAGGCATTTACTGCTCCTGCGATGATAAAAAATGGCATCTTCTTGTTCCTACTTTCTTAAAAATCAAATAGTGATTCGCCGTTTGCATCTTCTTCTGCAAGCGGTTTTTCTGTTGGTTGCATGACTTGCGATTGACTGTGTAATGAAACCGGCTCACTTTGCTGCAAGCTCGTTTGTACGGAAACGCTCCGAGCATTGTTAGCCTCCGCCTTGCTGTTCAAGCCTACGTCACATACTGCTCGTATAGCAGCAAGCGATTCTCTAATTTCCGCTTCCGTTGCCGCTGATTTTGCGCCCGCAAGTTGGTGTTCAATTTGAGCGATAAATGCGGAATAAGTCATTTTGACGTTCCTCCTGTCGCTTGTTTTGGTGTGAATTTTGCACATTCCATGCCAGAGGCACGACGAACGACTGCAGAAGGGAGTTCTTTTGTTTTGAATCCAAATGCCTTACACCCGCGCGGATTACGTTGGTCCCACGTGATGAAAAAATGCTGACACTCAAAACAATTGATACGCATCGTTATCCCTCCCATTTCCTCTCTTACTTTACCACGTTTTATAAGCGGGCGAAAATATAGTCAGCGGGACTTGTCATTGCTTCGTGCAAAAGGTAATCGGCTTTTTTCCGATACGGACAAGCTCGGCGTTAATCGCCGAATATGGTTTACTTCCAAAAAACCCTCGATACGCACTTAGTGGACTCGGATGTGCCCCTTCGATGATGACATTTTTCGCGGGATCGATGAGCCGTTTCTTTTTACGCGCAAAATTTCCCCACAATACAAAAACAACCGGGTCTTCCCTTTCGGAGAGATGCGTAATAACGGCGTCTGTTAAGACTTCCCACCCGCGATTGGCATGCGAATGCGCTTGTCCTTCGCGCACCGTTAAAACCGTGTTCAACAGGAGCACTCCTTGGTCCGCCCATGCTCCTAAGTCTCCCGTGGACGGAGCGCAACCTATGTCCTCCCGCATTTCTTTGTACATATTTCGCAAGCTCGGGGGGAGTGTTTCATTCCCCGCAACCGAAAAACTCAAGCCGTGTGCTTGTCCTGCCCCGTGGTAAGGATCTTGCCCGAGGATGACGACGGACGTTTTTTGGAATGAAGTGCGGCGGAAGCAAGCGAATATGTCCTCTCGCTCAGGGTAGATAGTATGTGTCGAATATTCTTCGTCTACGAACTGGTTGAGTTGATGCCAATACGGTTTCGACCATTCGTTTTGCAGTACGTCGTGCCAGTCGTTGCCGATGAGTGCGTCTTCAAGTGTCATTCTTCTTCAAAGACCACCTTTACATTGTAGTCAACAAGTCGAAACATGCTTTGGATCGATTTCTCCGCATTTTCTTCTGCGAGTTCTAAAATACCTTGAGAAGTAGCTTCTTCCATAATAATTTGTTCCGCTTCTTCCGCTAAGTCAAACGCTTCATCGAGATCCGCTTTTTCTCGAAAAATCTCTTCGTGGGAAAAGATTTGTCGTTTGTCGAAGTCGAGAGATGGTTTCCCAAGAAATTCTGCTTTTGGTAATGTTAAGGTCGCTTCCTTTTTTTCATCATTTAGCGTGATATCTCCTTCATTCACATTGGTGAGATCAATCCCCGCTCGCACCGTTCCTGGAATCACGAATAATAATTGTCGCTTTGTACCCGGCAATTCATTCCCAAAGAAACTTTTCGTGTCTTCCCGCTTAATAACCGCCTTTGAAAAAACCTCAACAGTCGATAACTCGTTTAATCCTTTGATTTGTTCAATAAAGACCGACTTACTTTCAGTCATTTGACTATCTATTTTAAATTCACGTAAGACAAGTGGCACAAAAATAGCGACTGCAAGGAGAAATCCTACGATTCCCCATCCGATTTTTTTCGACATAGTACCCTCCCTTTCGAGCAATTTCTACTTTAAGTATACGTTCAGATTAGTAGAAAGTTTCGCGTTGTACAAGTCCAGTGCGTTTGGTATTGTACGAGATAGAGGTGGGAAAATGGCAGATTGGGAAAAACAAGCGAAGTTACGAAAGCTGCAAGAAGCAAAAATGGAGGAACTACCCGTGTCGGACCGAGCGAAATCGCTAGGTACTGGGTGCTTTTTGATAGGACTTTTGATCGCCGCGGTCTTTTTTGGCATGTTAGCAGTAGGCTTACTCGTGCAACATGTATGGCTTGGAGGGATTTTGTTAAGTATTTTTTCTGTCGGGCTTCTATGGATTGTATGGAATCTTTGGCGTGCGAAAGGCAACGATCAGTTTGAATAAGTTGTAATTTAACACCATTTTGATACGATTAAAAATAGAGATTGTTCGCATAGAAAGGAAGATTTTTATGACATTGAAAAAGACATTAACAATCGCTGGATCTGACACATCTGGTGGCGCAGGAATACAAGCAGATTTAAAAACATTCCAAGAACATGGCACTTACGGCATGAATGCGTTAACAGTTATCGTGACGATGGATCCGGATAAGGGCTGGAGTCACGGTGTGCATCCACTACCTGTTGAAACGTTAATTCCTCAAATGAAAACAGCATTTTCCACAGGAATCGATGCCTTGAAAACTGGGATGCTTCCAACGGTAGAAATCATCGAAGCAGCTGCAAAAGGGATTCAAGAATCAGGCGTCAAGAATGTCGTCATTGACCCAGTACTTGTATGTAAAGGAGAAGACGAAGCACTATTCCCTGAAAACATTGATGCAATGGTCAAGCATTTATTGCCAGTAGCACTCGTCGTCACACCGAACTTATTTGAAGCTGGCCAATTATCAGGTGTTGGAAACTTACGAACTGTTGACGACATGAAAGAAGCTGCAAAAAAATTACATGAACGCGGTGCAAAGTATGTTGTGATTAAAGGCGGAAAACAGCTCGCACACGAAAAAGCTGCAGACCTTTTTTACGATGGCAATGAATTCTTACTGCTCGAAGCAGAAAAATCAGATACAACTTACAACCACGGAGCAGGATGTACGTTTGCAGCAGCAATTACAGCGAACTTAGCAAACGGACTAGACGTTCGTGAAGCAGTCGTTGAAGCGAAGAAATTTGTCTCCGCTGCGATCGAACACGGATGGAAATTAAACCAATACGTTGGACCAGTCATGCATGGTGCGAAAAACAAATTCGGCGCACCTGATGTGAGCGTTACAACGATTTAGTAAATAGACTATCTTCGAAGAAGCATTCTTTGGAGATAGTCTTTTTTTAGGGACCGTATGGGTGCGTTTAGGTGGTTGTTTTGTCGAATTCGGTTGTTGCTCGTGGAATGCGGTGATTGTTTTGTCAGATTCGGTTGTTGCTTGCGGAATGTGGAATCGCTTCCAAGTGCGATTTTATTCCGACACTTCCATTGCGAGAATGAATTCATCACAACACAAAAAGCCCCTCCCGTTGCCGGAAGGGGTTCAATTATTTCTCTTTTTGTAACAGTTGTAGTTTTTCTTTAAATTGCTCTTGATTCCACTGGACGGTTTCTTCATTCACAAAAGCGGTCGATTTGCGACGTTTTGGAATTTTCACATTGCCATTAACGTGTCGAGTGTATCCTTCAATCATAGCAGCAACTGCGGTGATAACGAGCGCAAACGCTATTGCTGGTCCTAGCGGTAGCCAAGGAGCTCCTTGTAAATAGCGGAAGTTCCCTCCAAATAAACCTGCCCATTCGTATGCAATCGATTTTGGTGGATCGCCAAATAATGGATCATAACTAACGTCGGTTCCCCCGAGGTACAATTGTAGTAGCCCTAGATGCCCGAACACAATTAGTGTTTCAACAAGCTGTTGCCCGTATAGCACGAATATTTTTTCTCTCATTTGAGGGAATAAATGCTTCCTAATAATTCGTCTTCTCGATGCTCCAAGTGTCCGTGCAGCTAGAATGTATTCATTGTGGTAATACAAATTGGCTTCATTCCCAATGAGTGAGGCTACAATTGGTGCCGTTATAATTGCCATAATAATTACTTGATAAACGATTCGTTCAAATTGAGTAGTGGAAAAGCCTTCCATTGGTTCCCACAATATCGGATAGAGCATGAGATAGGCAAAGATCGTCATAGGTACATAATGAAACGGATCAATAAGTCCGTTAATCCAAGCGCGTTGTTTTTGTAAATACGTCCCTAGGATAAAGCCAATAGGAACAGCAATCAGCATTCTGAGAAGCGCAACTGCCATTGCAGCTAATATTGTATATTTTGCGCCAAGCATAATTTTCGCAAACTGATCGTACCCGAATTGATCTGTTCCAAGTAGATGAACAGGATCACTTATTCGAGGTGAAATCGGTGGTCCTTCTACTGCTCTGCCATTTTCTTCGATGAAAAATGTTTGTTTCGGCTCATTACCATACATCGCTTCAAAAACGAAGCTTCCGAGTAAGAAAAAGAGGATGATGAGAAAGCCGACAACAAAAAATGGTTGTTTAAAGATTTTCATTACCCTCGTGCCCCCCCTCTATTGATTCGGCGAATGAAGTACCATTCCCCAAAACTATATAAAAAGAAGACTGGTAAAAAGAAACTAAGAATCGTGACAAAAAATAATTCACTGCTTAATCGTTCCGACAAGAAATACATGATACCGGGAATATTAAACATGAGTTCAAGTACAAATAAGTTGGAAAGCATAAACCACATTGTTTTCTTCGATTGAAAGAATACGCTTATAATCGCGTTGCGGAAGACGTGACGAAGTAGCACGAATGTTTTCGTGAATCCAAGTGAACGCGCTAACTCCACGTACATCGCGCGCTCTTCCGCTTCGAATGTTAACATACTTAAGCGATACAGCTGAATAGTCGGAAGGATCATTAAACATAAAATAGGTAACCAATAAATTCGCTCATCTCCGAGTACGGCTATTTTGGAAACAAGGTGCCCAGTTTGTTTATAAATAAGCACGACGGTTATTTGGGCTAATAAAATGATCAAAATATCCGGCAATGACTCGAAGAAATAGGACACAATTTTTACGCGAGATCGTGCTTTCTCCGACAATAACATCGTTCCAATTGTTGCGGTTAATGCGACAATGATCGAAAAAATCATCGCTAAAAATAATAATTGAAGTGAATACTCGATATATTCATAAATCTTCGGGAAAAAAGGAATTTGCACAATTCCTTGTCTTCCTAAAAACACTTCCACATAAAAATCTTGTATTGGAAAAACGCGTTCAATGACACTTTTTAGTGTGTCTATGTATTCTTGCCAAGCAAATTCCCCTCTTTGAGAACCTCTAATTAACACATTCATGCCACTAACTAATAAGATAGCGACCAGTGCAACGACGAGCTGAATCAGCCATTTTACGAAACCCCTCATCTCTCTCTCCCCCTGGTGTTCTAAAATTCTGATAACTTATTCTACCATAACAATGTTTCATTAGACGGAAGAATTAGGAAAAAGTTTCAAAGCAGATAAACGGAAATTTGTCCGTTCTTTCATTATACTGAAAGATAGAAGTTTTAAAGGAGGAGTCAACATGGAATTAGTAGATGTCACGACATTGCAAACACATTTATCGTCTTTTGAGAATGAAGCTGTTTACATACATTTAGAAACAACAAACGGAGCATATGCCTCCCATTTTAATGAAAATGTATTTAACTCGGGAGCTTTCGTTCGAAATGTTCAAATAACGTACGAGCTCGCAAAAGTAGTGGGAGAATCTCCACACCGCGTTGGACTGAAAATGACGCATGGTTGGGTGTACGCACAAGGAATTACTCATTTTGAAATGGACAATGAAGGACGCCTACTGATGGCAGGTCACGATCAATCTGGAAAGCTTGCGGTTGCGCTTCAAATTAGTCGCACGCCGTTTTCGTATTAGGAGGTAATATACATGACAATTCAATCAGAACGACACGTATTAGTAGTTTTTCCACATCCTGATGATGAAGCATTTGGTGTTTCGGGTACGATTTCCCATTTTAGACAAGAAGGCACGCCGGTGACATATGCATGCTTAACATTAGGTGAAATGGGTAGGAATTTAGGAAATCCGCCATTTGCGACAAGAGAATCCCTTCCTGAAATTCGAAAAAAGGAATTACAGGCTTCTGCTAAAGCTATGGGATTAGACGATCTTCGTATGATGGGACTTCGCGATAAAACCGTCGAATTTGAGGACGATGAAGAAATGGTTCAAATGATGACGACATTAATTGATGAGACGAATCCATCACTTGTCATTACGTTTTATCCAAATTACGCGGTCCACCCGGATCATGAAGCGACTGCAAGAGCGGTTGTTCGTGCAATTCGTCGTATGGACGCAGCGGACCGTCCAAAATTATATGCGGTTGCTTTCGCCAATAACACGGTAGACAATTTAGGAGAACCGGATGTCATTCATGACATTCAACATATGCGTGACGCGAAAATGGGCGCAATGCGTGCCCACATTTCTCAAACAGCATGGATGTTAGAAGAAATGGATAAACGACTAGCTGAAGGTGAACCAGAAGCAGAAAACTGGTTTACGTATGAACGTTTTTATACGTATAAATGGAATCAAGATTTTGAGGAATCGTTTTAATTATTCCGTTGTTCGAAGGTTTCTAGACAATTTCCCCCTCTTCCCATTATGATAAGATGGTGTCATTTTGATGAATAAATATTCATATTGAGGGGGAGTTATGTTGAAGAAATTTTCACTGTCATCTTGGTTACTCTTTTTAATTCCTTCTATTATCGGTATTTTCTTGTTTATGATTCCGGTAGCTACAGAAGATGGAACGAAAATTCCAGTCGCGATTTTAGCAAACAAAGTCGCGGTACTTGTTGAGCCCTTTATCATTTGGGTAGTAGCGATTACATTAACAGTGGGAGCAATTGGATCGATTCTTTATTTTTTCAAGAAAGATGCAGATCCGCTAGAACAAACATTTGCGGAAAAGCTGTTCCAAGTTAATGCCTTTTGGACAATCACGCGAATCGTCGGGGCAATTTTTGCCTGGATGGTGGTATTTAACCGAGGAATCGAAGCTGTTTATAATGAATACACAGGCGGATTACTGCTATCACCGACTGGTTTATTAGCATTTTTATTCACGATTTTCTTATTTGCAGGTCTGTTTTTGCCATTATTACTTAACTTCGGATTACTGGAGTTTTTCGGAACGATGATGGTGAAAATTATGCGTCCACTCTTTAAGCTTCCAGGACGTTCTTCCATTGATGCATTAGCTTCTTGGATTGGCGATGGAACGATTGGTGTTTTATTAACAAACAAGCAATACGAAGAAGGTCATTACACGAAAAAAGAAGCAGCGATTATCGGGACGACATTCTCCGTTGTATCGATCACTTTTTCGATTGTGGTCATCGAAGAGCTGAATTTAGGCGAGTATTTCTTGCCATACTATGCGACAGTCGTTTTTGCAGGTGTTGTGTTGGCTTTTATCATGCCACGCATTTATCCACTTTCGAAAAAAGAAGATGTCTATATTGATCAACGTCCTTTAGATACACAGGGCGAAGAGTTGCCAGAGGGCTATAATGTGGTGACACACGGTGCCGAAAATGCGCTGATTCAAGCAAATAAAAATCGGTCCGTTTCTAAATTCATCAAAGATGGTTTGAAAAACGTACTCGATATGTGGATTGGTGTTGCGCCAGTTGTTATGGCGTTTGGTACAATCGCGCTAATCTTAGCTGAATATACCCCGCTTTTCACGTGGTTAGGAAAACCGTTTGAACCATTTTTAATGGTGCTCGGCATTCCTGAAGCAGCAGAAGCTGCACAAACCATGGTGATTGGATTTGCTGATATGTTCTTACCAGCAATTGTTGGTGGCGGAATTGAGTCTGAAATGACACGCTTTGTCATTGCTGCAGTTTCCGTTACTCAATTGATCTACATGTCCGAAGTTGGGGGATTGCTATTAGGTTCGAAAATCCCTGTTGGAATGAAGGACTTAATTATTATTTTCTTACTCCGCACAATTATTTCATTGCCAATCATTGCAGGAATTGCGCATTTACTTTTTTAATAATTACAGTGTTATCGCCCGTTTCCAGAAAACTCGAATCGGGTTTTTCATTTGGGAAAAGATTGGAATTCTCCGCTTCTAGTCGTGATTTTTTTGATAGAATAGAAACAAATTAGTGGAGAAAGGTGTAGTCGATGATGTGGAGAAAAAAAGGGCTGTACCTCGTCTTGTTAGGCGCAACTTTTTGGGGTTTAGGCGGAACAGTTGCGAAAAAATTATTTGATGAAACGCATATTGACGTTGCATGGCTAGTCGTTATTCGTTTGATCGTTGCTGGGTTCGCACTGCTAGGCATACAATTTTTTCGAAAAGGGAAAAATTCCATTTTCTCCATTTGGAAAACACCGCAAACTGCTCGCACACTAATTGTTTACGGGATTTTTGGAATGCTTGCGGTGCAATATACATAAATGATTGCGATTGAAGTCGGAAATGCGGCAATTGCTACTTTATTACAGTATATGGCACCTGTCATGATTATTTTATATAGTTTATTTCGAAAAGAAGCAACGTTTTCCAAAAAGGATGGCATCACCGTTTCCCTAGCCTTAACAGGATGCTTTTTTCTCGTGACAAATGGTTCCATTCAAACACTCTCAGTGCCAGTGCTTGCCGTTGTGTGGGGGTTGCTGTCCGCTGTCGCCCTCGCGTATTATACATTAGCTGCTGTACCGCTTCTCAAATATTACGATTCATTAGTAGTAGTAGGTTGGTCAATGATTATTGGTGGGGTCGTGCTTAGTTTATATAAGCAACCTTGGGACGTCCAGTGGTCAAGTTTCACCTTTGAAAGTTGGATGTATCTTGCTTTCGTCATTGTTTTTGGAACGCTTTTATCCTTTTGGTTTTTTATCGAAAGCCTCCAAACGTTGACACCAAAAGAATCGACACTAATTGGAATGATTGAACCTTTAGCGGCAGTTCTTTCCACTGTCTTCTGGTTACACGAACCGTTTGGCACATTCCAGTGGCTCGGAACGCTTTTCATTCTCCTCATGATTGTGTTAATGGCTTTGATGCGCGATTCGAATCGAAAAGTGTAAGAGGATAATGGAGATAGTTCCCTTTTGTTTTGGCAACTTTACGTTGATTCGTATAAATATATTAAAAGCGAGAAATCAAGGCTCGAAAGTTGTGAACAAAGAACTATGACGTGTGCGATAAAGGAGTAGAAGTGAGCGATTCGCGAGAATGACCTACTACCTGTCAAGTAGACAAGTAGTCCGCTCAAATTCCGCTCATTTCCGCCCTAGGCATTTTCTACTTAAGAAGCCATTTCTAGTAAAAGCTCTTTAGGAGTCTTCTTTGATTTTAATTGCGGTCGAACATTGTTATAATAAGAGATGTAATTTTCAACTGCCTTTATCATTTCTTCATCTGTTTTAGGGATTATAAAACATGGCATTTCTACTTTAAGCTTCCCAAAAAAGCTTTCGATGCATGCATTATCCCAACAGTTTCCTCTACGCGACATAGAGGGAGTTATGGAGTTTTGGTAAAGGTAATTTAAATATCTTGCACTAGTAAATTGCGATCCCTGATCACTATGTAGAATCGCATTCTTTTCCATAAGACCTTTCTCCAACAATTGATCAACTGCTTGTAAAACCATCGATGTCGTCATCGTATCGCTGATCGAGTAGGCGACTACCTCTCCATGGCACAAATCTTTAATGGCACATAGATATAAAAAATGTCTATAAGGTCTCTCGACCTCTAGATAAGTAATGTCAATACATAGTTTAATTCCTGGACGTTTAGCTTTAAAGTTACGGTTTAAAAGATTTCCGATTATCGCGTGTGGTTTTGATTTTTGTTTCCAATTATGACTTGTTTTTAATGGCATATGATAATCTCTTCGCATTCTCGCAATTCGCTTTACACTGACCTTAATTCCAGCCTTTTCTAATTCATTTTTCATTCGTTCATTCCCTAATGTACCTGCATGAGTATTGTAGATACTCAACATCTTGTTAAGAAGTGTTTTATCCTTTTCTGCTTTTCTTTCTTTATGGGAATTTTTCATCCACTTGTAATAACCGGATCGGGAGATCCCGACCATTAAACAAAGCTCTACAATGGACAAGAAACCTTTATAGTTCGTTACATACAAGCACTTTTCTTCGTAATATTTCACCTCCCCACTGAATCCATTCTCTTTTTTAAAACTGCTATCTCTCTTTTCAATTTCTCAATTTCAAGTACATATAATTTCTCTCGCTGTGTTTTTGGTTTTTTTCCTTGTTTACCGTGTAATACTTCAAAGCTTCCCGCTGTACGAACTAATTCAGCCCAATCCTGAACTCTTCTTCTGTTACTTATTTCTAACTCGACTGCAACACTTTGAGCAGACTCACCAGATAAATACCGCTCCACTGCAATCTTTTTTGTCGTAAAATCATATCGTTTGTAATTTGTAGACATCACTTTCACCGCTCCTATGCTTATAATATAGTTAAAGAATAACAGTTGAGCGGAATTAAACTGTCTACTTTAGGTTCATAGTACAGAAGAAGTATGCGATTCTCGAGAAGAATTTGCGATTATTTTTGAACCGGGACGATTGTTCCCCTATGTAGGAAGATTCTTGATTGGAAACACCGATCTAAAGAAAAAGACTAGCTTCCTGGAGATTTCCAGGAAAAGCTAGTCTTCTTTTATTTTTGCTTTAACTTTTCTAACATATCACGCGTCATTGCGTCTAAATCATATTTGTACGTAAAGCCCCACTCTTCTTTTGCAGCAGTTGCATCGATGGAATCTGGCCAGCTATTGGCAATCTTTTGACGTACTGGATCTACGTCATAATCCATCGTAAACGTTGGAATTTCTTTGCGAATACTCGCCGCAATTTGTTCAGGTTCAAAGCTCATGGCAGTCACGTTAAAGGCATTTCGATGTTTAAATTTTGCGGGATCTGCTTCCATTAAATCAACGATTGCTTGAAGTGCATCCGGCATATACATCATATCCATGTATGTTCGTTCTGCAATATACGACGTATATGAACCTTTTTCTAACGCTTTATAATAAATATCGACGGCGTAATCTGTCGTGCCACCACCAGGCGGAGTCACATACGAAATAAGTCCTGGGAAGCGAACGCCACGTGTATCTACTCCAAAACGGTCGAAGTAATAATCACATAATAACTCGCCAGACACTTTGTTGACACCGTACATTGTCGTTGGGCGTTGCAACGTGTCTTGCGGTGTATTTTTTTTCGGTGTCGATGGACCAAACGCTCCAATCGAGCTTGGCGTGAAATACTGCATATTTAATTCCCGAGAAGCTTCTAAGGAATTAAGCAATCCACCCATATTCAAATTCCACGCAAGTTGAGGTTTCGCTTCAGCAGTAGCCGATAACAAAGCCGCCATATGCATCATCGTATCTGCACCAAAACGTTTGGCACTATCAAACATTTTTTCAGCATCCATGACATCTAAAACTTCAAAAGGTCCACCTTGTACAACAGGTGAATCTGTTTGGCGAATATCGGTTGCCAAGACATTTTCTGCACCGTATGTTTCTCTCAATTTAACAATTAACTCAGATCCAATTTGACCGAGTGCACCAGTTACAATAATCTTTTTCAAAAGAGTTTCCTCCCAATTAATTATTCCCCTCGTCATTATACGGGGAGAATAGCGTTAACACAACATCGGACAAATAAGATGTCCATGTGTCAGATTATCCGGCCAAAATCGCACCTATGAACAGAAACGGTATACCGCACTTTATTGCGATGAAAAAACACGCACAACAAGAGAATAACCTTGTCATGCGTGTGATGAAATTACGATATAACGCCAAGCTCCTTGCCGACTTTTTCATACGTCGCAATGGCTTCGTCTAACATTTCTTTCGTATGAGCAGCTGTAGGCATGTTACGAACACGCCCCGTTCCTTTAGGAACTGTCGGGAACACGATCGATTTTGCATACACGCCTTCTTCAAACAACCGCTTCGAGAATGTTTGCGTGAGCTTTTCATCCCCTATAATACATGGAGTTATAGGCGTTTCAGATGCGCCAATATCGAACCCTAGCTTTTTTAAGCCAGCTTTCAAATAGTCACCGTTCTCCCAAAGCTTGTCATGCAGCTCTGTAGAATCAATCAGCATTTGAATGGCTGCAGTAATTGCCGCAACGTCTCCTGGTGGCAATGCCGTCGAGAATAAAAACGGACGTGAGCGAACTTTCAGCCAGTCAATCAGCTTTTGCTTGCCGGCAACATATCCACCAACTACTCCGATTGCTTTTGACAAAGTTCCGATTTGGAAATCGATTTCTTTTTCTAAACCGAAGTGCTTAACCGTCCCTTTACCTTTACCTGTAACACCAGATCCGTGGGCATCATCCACATACGTAATTAAGTCAAATTCTTTTGCAATTTCCACGATTTCAGGAAGCTTCGCAATATCCCCATCCATCGAAAACACGCCATCTGTGATGACCATAATCTTGTTATATTGACCGGACTCCTTCGCTTCTTTCGCTTTCTTGCGCAAGTCCTCCATGTCTGAATGAAGGAAAGGAATAATCTTTGCCTTCGACAAACGGCATCCGTCAATAATAGACGCATGATTTAATTGATCCGACAAAATCGCATCATTTTTATCCATCACAGCCGAAATAGCCGCCATATTACAATTAAAACCAGATTGATACGAAATAGCAGCTTCAGTTCCTTTGAACTCCGCAAGTTTTTCTTCAAGCTTGACGTGTAAATCTAGCGTTCCATTAATGGTACGAACTGCACCAGCGCCAACGCCATAACGTTCAATCGTCGTTTGCGCAATTTTTTTCAGCTCATCATTCGTTGCTAAACCAAGATAATTATTAGACGATAAATTGATAAGCGACTGCCCATTCACTTGAATGATTGGACCATTCGCCCCTTGAACAGGATCGATTTCATTATAAAGACCTTGTTCTTTTAGTTCTGTTAAATTTTGATCGAGAAATTGATCGAGAATTGCTGCCATCGGTCTCTTCCTTTCTGCATTCGATGTTTCTATCTTATCATAGCCAAAAGTAGAAGACACATGTGAAGGAAGCGGAAGGTTATTGGGAAAGTTTCGCGCGGACATTAGGACACTTTCCGACGACATTGGGACACTTTGCCGCGACATTGAGACAGTTCCGTCAAACATTGGGACACTTTCGTGAAACATTGGGACACTTTGCCGCGATATTGGGACACTTTTGTGAAACATTGGGACACTTAGCCGGGACATTAGGACACTTTCCGACGACATTGGGACACTTTCGTGAAACATTGGGACACTTTCCGACGACATTAGGACACTTTCCGACGATATTGGGACACTTTTGTGAAACATTGGGACACTTAGCTCCTGAATCCGGATTCTTTCTATTTATTGAAGTTCTTTTTTCTAAAAGGTAGATTTTCGGCTAGCCGAAAATCATCTGCTTGGTGAGATCAATAAACTCGGCGTTGGCATTAGGACAGTTTCCACGGACATTGAGACACTTTCGTCAAACATTGGGACACTTTGCGCGGACTTTGGGACACTTCTCTACCCCACACCCGACTCCCACATTTTTGTCCAATAAAAATAGGAGCCATCTCTGGCCCCCATTTTCTCCCACTTATTACTTTTTACCTTTTGCTTTACCACCGTTGTCTTTTGTTACTAATTCATATGTGAAGTCAGCCGTTGTTTTTTGCCCTTCTTTCGCCGCATATGATGTAATCATTTTTAAGTTTCCTTTTTTCAACACTTGTTTCATTTTCAATACATCTTGTTCTGTTACGTTAAATGGATCAACATTGATCACTTTTTGGTTTCCATTAGCCATAGTGTGGATGAATGTCACGATGAAGTTGACATAGTCACCTTTCACTTGGCCTAATGATTTAAATGCATCTACTGACGAACCATCAGAAGAAAAATCTCCTAGTTGGATGTTTTTAATGTACCAACCAGCTTCTTCATATCCCCAGTCCGTTAAGTTACGGAATGAAACGAGCACGTCTTGACCAGCATATGCGGATAAATCGAATGATTCTGTTGACCAGTCATCATTTGTTCCAGTAAATCCAGGAACGTTTTCTTTAATAGTAGGATATCCTTCATCTACGACATCAGATCGAGTGTTTTCATTTTCAAGAGACGTCCATGTTTCTCCATTATCTGTAGAAACTTGGACCATTCCGAAATCCCATTGCTCTTCCATGTTGTAATAGTGATCAAATGTTAATGTTGCATTGTCTTCTGGAACTGTTGCACCGAAAATAAGTGCTTGGTCAGCTTCAGATCCTGCATTATTATGAAGAACTTGCTCACTGTCGTCAAATGGATTAGCTACAGTGTCCCATTGTAATGGTAAGAAATCGACTCCATCAAATTTAATGTTTTTCACATTTGTTCCAAGCTCGAATTCTTTAAAGTCTCCACCCCATGCAGGAACGCCTTCTTTTTCAAAAGTTAACGCTTTTTCGAAATCAACTGTTTTCCCACGAACGTCTCCATCTGCATTTACTGGAAGGTCACGTAAATCGACGTTATGGAAATCATAAATCGATCCTTCTTTACCATCATCTAATGCTAACGCAGCCATAAAGTTAGAGTATAGCTCTTGGAATGTTAATCCTGTATTGAACGCTTTTAATTGATGATCAATGGAAGTGACTCCTTGAGCATCTCCATCTTCTGCTAGAGCTTTAATGAAATCTTGCCCAAATTGCTCATACATATAAAGCGTGAACAAATAGGTTTGACCATAGTCTGCAATTGTTTCTGGACCAGTAGGTGGTGTAGTTACTCCCGCATGCTCATCCCAGTTTACTAACGAGTTTTCTGGGTGATCTAAATAGAAATTAATAGAAGAAGCATCCGAGCCATATCCTCCTAAAAATTCAGAAAAAGTAGAGAAGCCTTCATTAATAAATGACTCTTCAGCACCATCTTTATCCGCTTGAATTAAATGTTGTAATTCATGAATAGTCGTACCGAAGAACGTGTTTTCTAATCGAGTGTCCCATGAAGTAGTATCAATTGTTACGATGTTCCGATCGATATAATTTTCAAATGTTTGCCAGAAAAATCCTGCTACAAAGAATGGGTATGTTGGATCGTAGAAGTTATCATCAATAATGTTGTCTACTAACATGATTACTTTATCGGATCCTTCATAATAATCGTCCGGAAGTCCAACCATTCCAGGAAGTGGCGCATTAGAACCGTCTAGTGCATCTGGTGTTCCGAAGAAGTCCGTTACTTTTGGATAAATATTTGATTCAAATTCGTCTCTCAGTTTATCTACTTGTTCTTGCGTGACCACATGAGCAGGTCGTGGATCTCCATCCGGGAATGATAAATCATTTGCTACCCAAACTTCGACATTGTCCCCAACGCTTCTAAGTGTAAAGTCTTTAAATCCTAGTTCTTGGTCTAGGAACATTTTTGTTCCACCGTCGTACGTAAAATTGCTATCTGCAGATGCCTCTGCGGATGCTTCTGTTTCATCTGCAAGCCCAGGAGCTTGTTTCTTAATGATGCTATCTGCATCTTTTTGGAATTCTGGATCTTGTGAAAGATTGTGTAAATACTGATCAATCTCCATTCGATCACCATATTTTTCCGTATTGAAATTCGCATACTGGCTCGATGCTTCAACAGGTGCTACTGCTGCTGGTGCGAATAAAGATGCTGCAAGCGCTCCAGTAGAAAGCACTTTTAACCATGTTTTCTTTTTCATAATAAATTCCCTCTCTTCCATAATTTTCAGAAATATTTCGACTCCCTAAGTGTAACATTTGTAAATTATCAGAAAAATACGATGATTGGTTCAATTTCGATAATGGTGTTTTTATAACATTTGGTACACTTTATTTTCTAAATCCGCCCATTTATAGGTATTTACACATGAGTCAAATGTCTCTTTTACCACCTTATCTTCTTCTACAAACATGCATAAATAATCGATAGCGCATTGAAGATAATCCTTGTACTGCTTTTTTATCGATTCCACTTTTTCTGTTTCTTCGGTTGTTAATTCGCAAAATTCTTGCACGGAGAATACTTCGTCTGCATCTCGTTCTGGTGCATACTCATGGGGTGCAGTGCTATCAAAAATCATCCAACTTAGTTCAGGTATATATACAAAGTCGATGCTGTCTCGATCAAGACCACACCATCCCCATTGGGTATCAAGTCCCACGCTTTCCGCATAGGTGGCAATCTTCTTCATCAAAGTAGATTTTCCGCTTCCTGGATACCCTTTTAAATAGATGCGTCTTTTGACACTTTTTGCAATTGAGGCATAGTTATCTTTTGCTCCGTCTGGCGTTATTGACCCTAAAAGCCGATGTGTCCGTTTCGCTTTTTTGGCTAATTGAATGGTCGAAAACACATCATTTCTTAGTTTTTCGACCGCTTCATCGACTTTGGACCACTTCATGTGTGTCACATATGGGACTTCCCACTCATCATGTAACGCCTTCACTTTCGCTATTTCATCCTGGAATTTTTTCATCCACTGATCTCGATGCATGCTTTTTTCACGAATGAAGGGTCCCGCATTTTTCAATTTCGTCGCATCATACGCCTCGTAAAAAGAAAGAATATGATGCGTAGACCCAACAAATTGGGGCTCAATCGAAATAGGATACGATGCTTGGACAAATAATTTTTTACAACCTCTTATAAAGACCGCCTCTAACGCTCCCTCGACATACGGATCTAAAAACCATTCAATGTCATACCCTCGCTTCACATAAAAAAAGCCGATCTGGCGAAAAAGTTCCGATAGCAAAAGTGTCGGTGGGGACTTGATAAAGTACACACTTGAAGCCTCTTCAATTAACTCGTGATAAATGGAACGTAATCCTTGTCCCGTATGTGTTCTTCCGTATTGATACGTGATTGTTCCTGTCATCGTCTCGCTTCCTTTCCATCAACATCTAACCTACTGTATGACGGAGCGAATCAAATCATTCAACACTTTCTCATGCACCACCCTCTATCTCACACGAAAACCTGATGGTCATAACGCGACGAGCTATAATGCGTGCTCTACATTTACGCATCAAAAAAAACCTGCCAATCGGCAGGTTTACGAGTGTGTTAATGAATGAACACGAGCATTACTCGATGTTAAAAAATCCTCTACGGTTAGTTTTAATTGGAGACCTATTTTCCCAGCACTAACGACTAAAAAATCTAACTCTTTCACTTTCTCATCCACAAAGGTTGGAAACAGCTTTTTCATCGCATAGGGAGAACATCCACCACGTTCGTATCCTGTGATTTTGACAAGTTCCTTCACAGGAAGCAACTCCACTTTTTTCTCATCAGCTGCTTGTGCAGCTTTTTTCAGATCTAATTCATCTGCCACCGGTAGTAAATAAACAAAATATGCCCCTTTGCCATTCATCGCGACAAGCGTCTTAAAGACATTAGCTGGTGGAATCCCAATCTTTTGTGCGACTGACACACCATCTATTTTGCCGTCTTCCTTTGAGTACGTTGTCAACTCGTAAGGGATATTCTCTTGATCTAATAACCGAACAGCGTTTGTCTTTGCTGGCTTTTCCTTCTTGCTCACGATTAAAACAACCTTCCTAGGCAATTCGGTAAAAACTTGGTTCTTTCACTTGGAAACCAGCTTGTTTTAATTGCACTTGGTAATCGTAACTTTGTCTCGCTTTTTCAAACAATCGCATTCTTGCAAGCTGCTCCCTCTGACTATTTGCATCCTTATTATCTTGGAAGTCCACTAACGAGGAACGATTTGTCACACTTGCCCGAAGTTGTTCTTGGGTGAAACTTTCCTCTTTAATACGACTATTCGCTAATTCATGTAACGACAGTTGCGCACGGACTTGAGAAATTCGGTTCGACGCTGTCGCAGCCACTCTTAAATCTTGATCGGAAGGCTCTACCGATGCTAAAGCCGCTTCTTTCACTTGCTCCAGTAAATCAATGGTTTCTTCTAAATTATTCCCAGCGATGGCGTGAACAGGCGTTGTACCAAACTTTAACGTATGGGGCTGCTGTTCTTGTTCTTTTTTTCCAAGCAACAAATCTTCTAAATCCTGCAAACTTGGTTTTTTTGTTTGAAAAAGTTCTGCTTGCTTTTTATACGAATTCGTCGCGTCTTTCCGCTGAATAAGTCGTTTCCGAAATTCCTGTTGAACAGAACGATCTTGCACAGATTGCTCTGCAGCCAAACGCATCGACATCACCATCACCCCCGCTCGAAATATTGAAGGTAGTATACCATTATTTTCTGAAAATACATACGATTAAAAGACCTTTATTTGCAACAGTTATTTCTAGTTCTTACGACTCATTTTGACCAAGCATTTTTTTCAACGCTTCGGCCATCGCTGTATTTTGTGGTTCTTCTTGCTTCTTTAAATATTTTTGTACATCTTTCTTTCCTGCCTTGGACGAACCAGATTGGTTTTTCCGTTTTTCAAATACCGATAATTTCTCTCGATGTCCACACGAACATGTGAAAATTCTTCCGTCTCCTTCGCCCCGAAGTTCCATCCGTTTATGACAAACGGTACATCTGGCATTCGTCTGCATCGCAATATTCTTTTTATACCCACACGAACGGTCTTGGCAAACCAACATCTTCCCACGTTTTCCATTCACTTCAAGTAATGCCTTGCCGCACTCTGGACACGTTTTTCCAGTTACATTATCATGCTTAAACTTTGCATCACTCGACTTAATTTCTCGGACAATCTCTTGCGTAAAACCGACCATTGGCTTCATAAACGTCTCTTTGCTTAATTTCCCATTCGCAATTTGACTAAGTTTTAACTCCCATTCTCCAGTTAACGCTGGAGAGGTCAGTGCCTCAGGAACAAGTGACAATAACTGACGCCCTTTAGATGTCGTAAAAATATCTTGTCCTTTTTTCTCCACGACAAAACTAGAAAATAATTTCTCAATGATATCCGCTCGCGTCGCAACTGTTCCCAAACCACCAGACTCCACCGCTTGTTGGATCAGTTCAGGGTTCTCCCCTTTCATGAACGCGGCAGGATTTTCCATCGCAGCAAGTAACGTCCCTTCGTTAAAACGAGCTGGCGGCTTCGTTTCACCACTCGTCTTCCGAACATGGGACACGTCCATTACTTGTCCTTTTGTTGCTTTTGGCAATGAAGTGCGGAGTTCTTCATCCGCCTTTCCTAGCGCAGCTTTCCACCCAATTTCTCGAATGCTTTTCCCTTTTGTTTGAAACGTCTCTTTACCTACAGTCAGTGTCAGTTGTGTTTCATCGTAAACATACGGCGCCATTAACACTGCAAGGAAACGTCGAACAATGAGATCATATAACTTTCTTTCCTTATCGGACAGTTCACTCCACCTTGCCGCTTCTTCCGTTGGAATGATGGCATGATGATCACTCACCTTCGCATCGTCAATGACCCCTTTTTGCACATTCAACGTTTCTGCGCGAAGAAGTGGAGTTGTTAACGTCCGGTAGTCGGACAAATCCACCGCTTTTACGCGTTCTATCAACGTCGACTTCATATCACTCGACAAGTGCTTCGAATCCGTACGTGGATACGTCACGATTTTATGTCGTTCGTATAAGCCTTGGAGTGCCGAAAGTGTCTCCTTGGCTGACCACCCGAAGCGTCGATGTCCTTCTTTTTGAAGTTCTGTTAAATCAAAAAGAGGAGGCGCCAGTTGTTTCTTTTCTTTTGTTTGGACCGATGTGACCGTAGCTGTTTGAATCGCTTGCACATGGTGAAAAACGTCGTCCACTTTCTTTTCATCAAACACCGACTTCTGGTTATCGTGTGACACCCAAGTATATGTCGTTCCTTCGATGGAAGCTTCTAAACCATAATAGGTTTTTGGATTAAACGCTTGAATTTGACGTTCCCGTTCCGCGATCATAAATAGTGTTGGAGTTTGCACGCGACCGGCGGATAATTGCGCATTGTATTTAACCGTTAACGCTCTTGTCGCATTTATCCCAACAATCCAATCCGCTTCTGCTCGCGCTACTGCTGACTGAAACAAATTCTCGTATGCCTTTCCTGGCTTTAACTGGCGAAAGCCTTGTTGTATCGCTTTATCTGTTACAGAAGAAATCCATAATCGTTTCACTGGCTTTTTCACATTCGTCTTTTCTAAGATCCATCGTGCGACAAGTTCTCCTTCACGACCAGCATCTGTCGCAATAATAATTTCATTCACGTCATTTCGATGTAACAAGGTTTTTACTGCTTGGAACTGCTTCATCGTTTGTTTAATTGGTACTAATTTGAAAGGATTTGGCAAAATCGGAAGTGTATCTAAGTTCCATTCTTTGTATTCTTGTTTGTATCCTTCCGGATCTGCATGTGTCACTAAATGTCCAAGCGCCCACGTGACAATATATTGAGGTCCCTCTAGAAACCCGTTTCCTTTTTTTGTACACCCTAATACTCGTGCGATATCTCTCGCCACGGATGGCTTTTCTGCTAATACAACTGATTTAGACATAACAAAACTCCTAACCTATAAGTCCTTCTATTATATACTCTGAGGCGAAACTCTGCAGAGTGTGCAAATAGATAAGCAAATAGGAATAGGAGTTTTCAAAGAAAAATTATAAAATATCCATCCAAATTTTTATCGCAGTAGCTAAAATAAGAACCGCAAGAATTCCTTGGAGTACTTTTGTGTTCATTTTATTACCAAATTTCGCACCAAGAGGAGCTGCAATTAGACTCGCAATAATCATAATGATGGCTGGAGCAAACTCCACTTGACCCGTCACGATTTTGCCAAATGCACTTCCAATAGAAGAAATAAAAGTGATGGCTAAACTCGTCGCAATCGTAATACGAGTTGGTATTTTCAAAATGACAAGCAATATTGGAACAAGAAGGAAGCCACCTGCCGCCCCAACGATACCAGAACCAATTCCAATAATGAATGCAAGAGACACAGCTAACACTTTGTTAAATTGAATCTCTTCACTTGGACGATCTTCCACCAATTTTTTTGGAATAAACATCATAACAGCAGCGATTAATGCAAGAATCCCATAAACAATGTTCACCATATCTTCAGACATCTGGCGCGAGCCAAAACTACCGATAAAGCTTCCGATTAAGATCGCTGTACCCATATAAATGATCAATTGCTTGTTTAAAAAACCGCCTTTTCGATAAGCAAGTACACCAGCAAGCGTCGCAAACAAAATTTCTACCGCACTTATACCTGATACTTGATGGGCACTAAATGCCGTTATTCCAAACAATGGCGGGATAAATAACAACATGGGATATTTTACAATCGCTCCACCGACACCAACCATTCCAGACAAAAATGATCCGACAAACCCGATACTAAATAAGACGATCACAAACATAATCGAAATCTCCATACAAGCACCTCAATTTCATTATACCCTTAGGGGTATTATATACTTGTCGAATCGAAAAATCCACTTCCTTCCCTTCACTTGTAAGAAATCACGAAAGCCTATCATTCTTTTTAGTTTATCCCGTCATGGGGAAAAGTTACAAAACGACGGCAATTAGCGATCGATTTAATGAGCGTGGGAACGGGTCAAAAAAGGTCTTTGTTCCTAAAAATAATATGAAAAAGCCGCTTCTATCAGTTAATTGGAACATAAAAAATCGTCCTCAGAATAGATTTCTAAGAACGATTCTTCAGATGATAGCTCATTAATGTGTATCCAGCGTCTCTTTGGAAAGGGTACAGCCCATTTCCATGTATTTCACAAAAACGCGAGCTAATTCACGTAACCGATCGTGCACATCTTCCTCGGTAATTCGATTTTGCTCGTCAAAGTGACTCGTATGCGTGTAAACGTAGTTGGGTGTGACAAAACAACGGAAGTAATCGAGTATCGGTTTTAATTGGTTTTCAATTACTAAGTGATGCTGGTACGTGCCACCATTTGCGACAATGGATACTGCTTTATAGCGCATTGTTCGAGGATGGAGTAAATCAAACACGTTTTTCAATACTCCTGGAATCGAACCTTGGAAAATAGGACTAGCAATAATATAGCCATCTGCCTCTTCAAATTCTCGCGCAATATGTTGCATGTCTTCATTGTATTCGCCTAATGGCCGTCCATCGACAAATTGATGTTGATAGTCAGCCAATTTTAAGATGGTTACTTCTACTTCTGGTGAGGCTTCGAGTAAATATAATCTTGTTTGTTCCAGAATGGCACTTGTTTTTTGACCGATGATGGTTCCATCGACTAACAAAATTTTCATTCGTTTTCCTCCTCGATTACTTTTAATCGATCTGCTTCAATTCGTTCTTGTCGTTTCGCCATTTCCTTTACAGGTGGCGTCAAACTAACTACCGTATCTCCAGGAGAGGCTTGCAATTCTTTATTCGCCGTGAAAAACTCGAGCTTCTCATTTGCTCGTAAAATATAGAGCAACAAAGCTTCTTCAGCTCGTTCTCGTAAATATTGTGTAAATGTATATTGCTCCGTGATTTGCGTTTTTCGAAAAACTTGCCCACGGATAATTCGCTCATTTAAATGAAAGATCGTGGACGTTTCATCAAATAACATTTTACCACCAAGTGATTGATGAAAATCCTTCATGTCAGCATGTTGAAGCGCCGTTTGGTAAAGGGCATCACGTCCTAATTCGGGCACAAAATTCGTACAAACTAGCGCATTGTAAGAATCGACCTCTGTAGCGGCGACAAGAATAGGATACGGTGTTAAGTCCATATTATACTCCGTTTGTTCGGATAAAATCTCTCCGACCTTTGTCGGAATCCCTTGCTGACGAGCTAAACTTAAATGCTGCCATGATTGATCCATGATGCACACTTCATGTCCAAGTTCATGAATCGATTTTGCTAGTTCTGTTGTAAATATGTTCCCGCCAATTAAGAGCACTCCAGGTTTTTCAGAGGAGGCAAGATTCAATTTTTTCGCAAATGGACCTATCGTGAACCCGTGCACAATGACGGTAGAAAATGCTAAAGCAAACGTGAGAGCAATTAAAATTTCCGCATCCGGAAAGCCACTTTCCTGTAAAACAGAAGCGAAATATCCAGAAACAGTTAATGCCACGATCCCTCTAGGGGCAATCCAACCAATGAGCATTTTTTCTCTCCACGTTATATCCGTTCCAATCGTCGATAGCCAAATGGACAATGGTCGAACGATAAAGATCATGGTAAGAACAAACAATACGATTGGTAAACTAAATATTTGTAGCAATGTTTCTCGTTCTAGCGAGGCGGTTAACATGACAAATATACTGGAGATGAGTAGTACGGAAATATTTTCTTTAAAATGACGCATATCGCCAATCGACGCAATATGCATGTTCGCCATGACAATCCCCATTGCCGTGACAGCAAGTAATCCCGTTTCGTGCATCACTGAGTTTGCGACCACAAACGCTAAAATTACAGTGGCAAAGACAATTGGAGACTTTAAATATTCCGGTACATTTCCGTTTTCAAACATCCATCCCAGACCCCAGCCAGCCGCCCAACCGATGGCAACTGCAAATGCAGCAGCGGCAAAAAATAGTAGAAAGGCATGTAACGACACTTCCCCATCGATAAACATCACTGCCTCAAATGCGAACAAAGCAAGTAACGCACCAAATGGGTCCACAATAATACCTTCCCACTTTAAAATAGCGGCAGGTCTTGGCTTTAACTTCGCTTGACGAAGTAACGGTAAAATAACCGTTGGTCCAGTAACGATAAACAATCCACCGATAACAAATGCTACGGAGAACGATAAACCTGCAACATAATGCGCGGCAAGTGAACCAGCAACCCATGCGATAAATGCACCAAAAGTAACAATGCGATAAAGCGGTTTATTAAACCCTCTTATTTCACGGAAATCTAAATTTAAACTACCTTCGAATAATATAATGGCAACTGCAAGTGAAATAATGGGACTAAACATTTCTCCAAAACTTTCGGATGGATCAATCCAACCGAAAATAGGTCCAACAAGTAAACCTGCAATGGACATAAGTACAATAGCAGGCATTTGAAACCGCCAAGCAAACCATTGGGAAGCGATTCCTAACACAACCACAAACATTAGTGTAAACATAACCGTATCAAGCATCTTCTTCCCCTCTTTCTTCTTCGATAAATATCTCTTTTCTCGATTCCCAATTGAAAAGTGCTTCTCTCGGAATCGGAGCTTCTTCTTTTTTAACCGGTATAGACATTTTCGCCAACTGGTCCGACGTATACACACTCACGACTTTTCGATTTGCCCGTAAAGCTGTAGAAACCATCGCAATTGCGACTTGTTTTGCTTCTATCGCCCTGTACTTTTTCATGGGTCCAAGTAAAAACGGTCGCAACCCAGTAAGCAATTTGTTGCCAATCGTTTCTCCTAAACGAAATTCATCCCGCTCTCCTTTTAATAAGGATGGCCGGAAAATCGATAATCGAGAAATTGACAGCTCTGTCAATTGCTGCTCTAATTTCCCTTTCATCTGATTATAAAATATAGGCGATTCTGCGTTTGCCCCCATCGCTGAAATGACGAGCATATGTTGCATGCCCTTTTTCTTTGCGAATGAAGCAAGTTTCACTGGAAATGTGACATCTACTTCTTCAAATGCATCTTCTGATCCTGCTTTTTTAATCGTTGTCCCGATGCAGCAAAAAAAGTCATCTGCTATTTCCACGTCTTCTACTTCAATCGCATCAAAATCTTTCACGAGTACATCCATCTTCGGATGGGAAAAGGCCAGTTCCCTTCTCGATAGCACGTGAATTGCCGCGTATTCTTCTCGTTCACATAAAAGGTGCAACACTTCATTCCCAACTAATCCAGTTGCTCCCACGAGCAATGCAGCTTTCTTTTTCATGTTTCAACCTCACTCATCTAAATCGTAGTAACAGTTTACCATAGGAACCGAATTGTTCCTCCTTTCGATGCATATTCGGTTGTGTTTTCCCATAGAATTTTTTGAAAGGGGTTGATGGGATGAGTGACATTATTTATTGGTGTGGAGATATAACGTATGCACATGAGCGTCGACAGTCATTTGAACAATTATTACAAAAAGTAACGTGTGAGAAGTTTCAACCTACGTCCACTTCACGAGCAACAACGTTGGAGGAGTTAAAAAAAGCAAAAGCGGATTTACTTATTATGGACAATGTCACACTGGATCGATTTAACCGAAAAGAACTAGCAACTTGTGCAAGATCTGTCCTGGAACTCGATTGCTCTCCAAATCATGAGGTTTTACCGGACAATTATGATTGTTTTTCGACATTCGCTTTATCCCCATTTGCTTCAGATAGACCATTTGGATGGGACTTTTTTTTAGCACCAATTCACCTTGATGTGCCGAGCACTTCACATCACCCCAAAGTAGTCGTTCATTTTGGGGATGAAGATCGGCATAATCTTTCGTATCGAGTGTTACGTCATTTAGTTCAACTTGCGATACCGTTAGAAGTAGTCGTGTGTCTAACGCCAGATTACAAGGGAGATATAACCTCCTTAAAGTTATTAGCACTCGGAAAAAGTTCAGCCACCGTAAAAGAAGTAAAGCATCCTTATGCAGAAATTGCTTCTAGCACCATCGTCATTGGAGATGGTTCATATGGAGCATTCATCAGTGCCTATTTGAAAAAAGCATATATTGCGCTTTCTCAAACAGATGCGGAATTTGATCAAATGCTCGAGCTTGAAATGTACGGAATCAGTCATCTTGGTCTTGGAAGAAAAGTAAAGCAATCGCATCTTCAAAACGCTCTAATGGAACTCTACTTGCATCCTAAAAAAGCACAAAAACAAGTAGAATTACAAGAACGCTGGAAAGAAAAACGTAGTGGAGAAGATTTCGTGACATTTGCGACAAGAAGGCTATCAGTGCTACAATAGAGGGAAAATTGAAGGAGCTCGACTGATGGATCGCAAACAGCTAGAATACCAAATTGCTGAACTTAAAATGGACTATATACGCTTGCAAGGAGATATCGAAAAGCTGGAATCGACCGGTCATCCTGCAATGATTGAGCAAGCAGAACAACGCTTAGCCAATATGGAAGTACAACTCGCAGATCTTAACAAACAGCTCGCGGCGATGTAGTTGCCGGGGGTTTTTCTTATGGAAAAAACACATACAAGATAATGCTGCAATAATCGGAGGAAACAACATGTTATTAGTTGAAAATTTAGCACATACATTTGGAGATCGAACCCTTTTTAAAGAGGTTTCATTCCGAATCGTTGAAGGAGAACACGTAGGACTTGTCGGCGCTAACGGCGTTGGAAAATCCACGCTAATGAGTATTTTAACGGGCGAACTGATCCACGATACGGGAAAAGTTGAGTGGCTACCTCATGCACAATACGGATATTTGGATCAACATACCCGTCTTACACCTGGAAGAACAATGCGCGAAACATTACAAGATGCCTTTCTTCCACTTTACAAAAAAGAAGAAGAGATGAACGAGATTGCAGGGAAAATGGCAGAAGCAACACCGGAAGAATTGGATGAGTTATTAGATCAAATGGCCTCGATTCAAGATGCACTTGATGCGGGTGATTTTTACACGTTAGATATGAAAATTGAAGAAGTAGCTCGCGGACTAGGATTAGATGCAATCGGTTTAGATCGTGATGTATCAGCACTGTCAGGTGGACAACGCACGAAAGTACTCTTGGCGAAATTATTATTAGAAAAACCGAAAGTGCTATTACTTGATGAGCCAACAAACTATCTAGACGAAGAGCATGTAACGTGGTTATCAAATTATTTAAAAGATTACCCGTATGCTTTTTTACTTATCTCACATGACACTGAATTTATGAATGGCGTCGTAGATGTTATTTTCCATTTAGAGTTTTCGAAACTGTCTCGTTATACCGCAACGTACGAAAAATTCCTAGAGTTAGCAGAGATAAATAAACGCCAACATATTGATGCTTATGAAAAACAGCAAGAATTCATTAAAAAGCAAGAAGATTTCATCGCCAAAAATAAGGCGCGTTATTCCACAACTGGGCGTGCAAAATCTCGTCAAAAACAATTAGATCGTATTGAGCGAATTGATCGTCCGGAAACTGCAGCAAAACCGCAGTTCGACTTTAAAGAATCGCGTGGATCAAGTCGTTTCGTTATCGAAGCAGAAAATGTCTTAATTGGTTATGACAAACCTTTACTCCCTCCATTGTCGTTTACCATCGAACGTGGAGAAAAAATCGCGCTCGTCGGAATGAATGGCGTCGGAAAATCGACGTTACTGAAAACGATGCTCGGGAAAATCCCTTCCCTAGGTGGAAAAGTTTCTCGAGGAGACTTCTTATTCCCTTCGTATTTCGAACAAGAAGTGAAAGCCGGCAACACAACACCAATCGATGAAGTATGGAACTCGTTTCCAAGTATGGATCAAAACCAAGTGCGTGCCTTACTTGCACGAACAGGCTTAAAAAATGAGCATATCTCTCGTCCAATGAGCCAGCTTAGTGGTGGAGAACAAGCAAAAGTGCGTATTTGTAAACTTATGATGGAAGAGTCCAACTGGTTACTTTTTGACGAGCCAACTAACCATTTAGATATTTTCGCCAAAGAAGAATTGAAACGTGCCATGAGTGAATACAAAGGAACGATCGTGCTCGTTAGTCACGAACCGGATTTTTACGAAGGCTTAGTAACAAAAGTTTGGAATGTCGAAGATTGGTTCCAAACTGGTCATCAAGAATAAGGCAGAGAAAAAGGACAATTACTTGGCATACGCCGAGCAATTGTCCTTTTTTAATACGTGGTAACTTTCAAGATTTTCTGAATGGTATAAATCCAGCGCTGCCAAAATGTAAAGTCATCTTGATATTCTTCCACGTCTAATGTGTACATCGCATCTTCATTGTTCCAGAGTCGGTCAAAATACGTGGTCATTTCGTTGACGAGTTTACTGTCATTTGGTGCTTCCACACGAAGATTTGCTTCTAAATTGTAATCATCCAACGTACGTTCTGTGTAGTTCGCAGAACCACTAGAGAAAACCGTCTTCTCGTCTGTTTGAATCATAATCATTTTTGTATGGTATTGCCCAACAACGGTATTATACCAGCGAATATCAATTTTGTTTTGCGAGTCTTCCATTAGTTCTTGTGCCATTGGTCTATTTGGTAAACCAGATTTTTCTTGTCCAAAGGAGTTGGCATTTGGATCTAAAATCATCTTAACATCCACGCCTCGATTAGAAGCGTCTACTAACGCATTCACGATATCTCGTTTCGCGACAAAAAACATCTCTAATCGAATTGTATCGCCTTTTTTCGTCGCTTCGATATCTTTCAGCAAAGCTTTTAGAATTTTGCGTTCCGTTACATACTGCGCTTTGTATTCTCCTTTTTGTTCTTTCGCATCGACTCTAGGTAATTTTGGACCGCCAGAAAAGATGGAAACAGCTTCTTCCGCTTCTAATATATCGTTCATAATTGGCCCGTTGACTGCTAATGCAATATTTCCATGCAATCCACTTGCATTATGAGGATTAGAAGAAGTGACAAGTGCTTCTTTATCTGTGATTACCACTTTACGGTGATTCGCTTTAATATTTAATAGCTTTAAATAAGAGTGTGCGGTCATATCTGGCGCTTCATCTGCCATTAAGTTTTTTATCCAGCCATTCGTACCCGTTTCAAACCACTGAAAGAAAATACGATAAACGCCTGAATAAATAGGTGTCGAATCGCGAAGTTTGTCTAAATCCGTATAGACAATCTCAACTCCTGCTTCATCTAGTTTATCAAACCACTTACTTTCATACGATCCGTATCCCTTATTGATCGGATCTGTAATGTAGACGATTTTCATATCGGGATTTTCTTTCTTCTTCTCCGCTAATTTGCTCGATAATGTCTCTGCTATTTTCGGGAAGCTTTCCTCATCATCGTTATACCCATCCATCAAGAACATATCTAAAACAATGAAATCATTCGCTTCGTCAATCATTTGATAAAGATGTTCAAATATTTCTTGCTCCGACCGACGATTAGTTCCTTTTTGATCGTCCGCAAACGTTAGATCAGTTAAAAACGTCACATTATCTAAGGAATGCATCTCCCCTTTGTAAGAGACACCTTCTGGTAATGGTCGATATGTATTATATAAAATGACCGCTATATAAATAAGTGCGAACACACCAATGGAGCCCATCACAATACGTTTGCGTGTGCTCCATTCTTTGCGTTTCTTGTTGTTCATTTTTCATTCCCCCAGAAGATTACTAGTGTAGTAGATTATTCCCATTACACCAGTTTCTCAAACCATCTAAAGGTTACGCCGGCAAATATTCCAGCGCGGAAGGATCGTCGATTAACATTTCTTTTAAACGTTGTTTTGCTCGGAATAAGCGAGATTTCACTGTTCCAATAGAAACTTTCATTAGCTCCGCAATTTCGATCAGAGAATATTGGTGAATATAAAAGTATTCTACTGTCTTACGGTAAATACAGTCTAACTCACGAATTTTCCCTTGAATAACGACAGATAAATCTTCTTTTTCTAACTGATCTTCCGTTGCTGGGCGGTCACTTGGAATCAAATCGAGTAAAGGAACATCTAACTGATCCGGTTGATTGGCAACATATTTGCTACGTCGAACATTTTTCCGGTAACGATCGCGGAACGTGTTCATACAAATTGTTGTTAACCACGCCCGAACATGCTCCACATCTTTCATGTACGACTCGTAACGTACTACCTTTAACCACACTTCTTGTAGTAAATCTTCCGCTTCATTCGGATTTCGAGTTAATTTCAAGCAAAGGTGGTACATATATCGGTTATATTCGTCATATAAAGCATCTATTTGAACTTGCATGTGAATCCTCCATTCGGCTTTGTTCTCTTATACTTATTTTGCCAAATGGGAATCTTACGCTCTATCGGAATCACTTTCAGTTATCTTACAAACGTGTAAGAAAAAACACAGGACTATTCGTCGTCCTGTGTTTCGTTCTCTGGCTCCTCTACTTCACGTCGAGTAATGGTCAGCTGTAATATTCGGTTTCGGTCCATTGTGTTTACTTCAAAATGGAGATTTTCATACGTAAATTGTTCGCCATCATCAGGCATATGTCCGAGTTGTTGTAAAACAAAACCACCGATTGTATCATGGTCATTTGGAATATCCAATTTGAACATTTCATTGACATCCACGATTTCCAAGCGGCCGTGACAAATCAGATGCGTATCTGTCATTTCGTATACTAAAATGTCTTCTTCCTCATCAGATTCGTCCTCAATTTCTTGCCCAATCATTTCTTCAATAATGTCTTCATGCGTCACGATACCAAGCGTTCCACCATACTCATCAAGCACGATTGCCATATGCTTCTTCTTCGCCATCATCTGTTTAAAGACTTTTTCTACGCTGACAGATTGAACGACAAATAGCGGCTCACGGTCGATTAACTCTTCCAACTCCATGGATGGATCCATGCTCCATTCAATCAGGGTTTTGGAATAAAACATCCCCACAATATGGTCCATACTTTCTTCATAAACAGGATATCTTGTATAATAATGTTCCAAAATAATATCTCGGACTTCCTCGTAAGAGGCTTGTACAGGAATACCAATAATTTCTGTTCGATGCGTTTCGAGAACATCTTGCACGTCTTTATGCGGAAAATCAAGCACACCTTTTAAGCGTTCTGATTCCTCTTCTTCAAACGTACCTTCCGTGGAAGCGATATCCACCATCGTACGAAGTTCTTCCTTCGTTAAAGTCGCTTCTTTCACCGCACCTTTTGAAATAATACGAATAAAAATATTCGTAAAGCGAGATAATAACCAAGTTAATGGTCTCAAAAGCTGCACTAAAAATGCAATGGCTGGAGCTACAACATACGCGATTTTATCCGAAAAAGTAGCGGCAATCGTCTTAGGCAATACTTCTCCGAAAATGATGATAATAACCGTAAGAATAGTTGTTGCAATTGTGATTTCCCAATCATACCGAAGAGCTATGATGGTTAATAAAGTTGGCAGCAAAATATTCACGATATTGTTTCCAATTAAAATCGTCGTAATCATGCGGTCCGGCTTAGCGATCAGCACTAAGAGCTTCTGTGACATCCGATCTCCTTGTTCCGCCCTAAGCTGGACCTTCATCCTATTAATAGCCGTTAAAGCTGTCTCACTTCCAGAGAAAAAGAATGACAGCGCTAAACAAATAGCAAGTGCAATAAATTCCAACAGTGTATCCTCCTAATATGTATATGACCGTTCATCTATGTCTCTTCTACTATAGCATAATTTCCTTCATTCCGTGCTATAATGACCCTATTATTCAAATACTTAGAAAAGAGGGATTGTTTGTCTAATTTACAAGAGCTAGATACGTATTTTACGGAAAACAGAGAAACTCATTTAGAAGAATTGAAAGAATTTTTACGTATACCAAGTATTAGTGCATTATCTGAACATAAAGCCGATATGCAAAAAGCCGCAGATTGGTTAAAAGATTCATTAACAACTGCAGGAATTGAAAAAGTGGAAGTTCTTCCGACAAAAGGTCATCCTGTTGTTTACGGAGAATGGATGCACGCTAAAGGAAAACCGACAATCTTATTTTATGGTCACTATGACGTCCAACCAGTTGACCCATTAAATCTATGGGAAACAGAACCATTTGACCCTCAAATTCGGGAGAACAAATTATTCGCACGTGGTGCAAGTGATGACAAAGGTCAAGTTTTCATGCACATTAAAGCAGTAGAAGCATGGATGAAGACGACTGGGTCCTTACCAGTAAACATGAAGTTTATCATTGAAGGAGAAGAGGAAATTGGCAGTCCAAGCTTAGAAGCCTTCATTGAAGAAAACAAAGAAAAATTAGCTTCGGATATTATCGTTATTTCAGATACAGGTATGCAAGCGAAAGGAAAACCAGCGGTATGCTATGGTCTACGTGGTCTTGCTGGTGTACAAATTGACGTCAAAGGTGCAAAAGGCGATCTCCATTCTGGCTTATACGGCGGAAGCGTGCAAAACGCCATTCATGCGCTTGTTCAAGTATTAGATTCATTCCGCGCTGAAAACGGAAAGATTTTAGTTGATGGTTTTTATGATTCCGTTTTAGAAGCTACAGAAGAAGAAAAAGAAGCTTATAAAGCGCTGAATGTAGATGAAGAAGCGATTAAAAAAGAACTTCAAGTTCCTGCTCTATTTGGTGAAGAAGGATACAGCCACTTAGAACGTACTTGGACTCGTCCAACATTAGAAATAAACGGAGTATTCGGCGGATTTTCAGGCGAAGGGATTAAAACCGTTCTTCCAAACGAAGCTGGTGCAAAAATCACTTGTCGATTAGTGCCAAATCAAGAACCGGATGAAATTGTTCAACTTCTAAAAGCACATATTGATAAAAATACACTACCTGGTGTCACAATTTCCGTCACCGAATTTGACAAAGGCAAGCCATTCTTAACACCATTTGATCACCCAGCAATTCAAGCAGCTGGTGCATCATATGAAAAAGTATACAACGTACCGACTGCCTACATCCGCGGTGGAGGATCTATCCCTATCGTGGCAGCGTTCGACGACATCCTCCAAGTACCCGTAATCTTAATGGGATTTGGTTTAGCGGAAGAAAACTTCCACGCGCCAAACGAACACTTCCATTTAGAAAACTTCGATCAGGGATTACGCGTTATTGGAGATTACTATGAATCTATCGCAGGATTCAAACCTGATGAACTAAAGAAATAAGTCACATGCTCAAATGTCTTCACGGACATTTGAGCTTTTTTATTGGGATGAGCGTGTGGTCGAGAGAGGAAAATGATAATAAGGGCACACTACTGGATTTTCAGGACACATTACGCGGGTGTTCAGGTCACTTTTTCGAAACATTGAGACACTTTTACCAAACATTGGGACACTTCGCCACATCATTAGGACACTTCCCCAGAACTTCGAGACATTTACATGATTATTGCGGCACTATATTCAGGATTCAAGACTCTTTCAATTTAATGAAGTGCTTTTTTAAAAACGTAGATTTTCGGCCAACCGAAAATCATCCGATTGGTAGGATTGGGACACTCTTACAAAACATTGAGACACTCTTCGAAGACATTAGGACACTTTTTTGAATCATTGGGACACTTTCCTGAAACATTAGGACACTTTCCCGAAACATTAGGACACTTTTTTGAATCATTGGGACACTTTCGGCAAACATTGAGACACATTCATCAAACTTTGGGACACTCCGTCGTTTCATTAGGACACTTTCGGCATACATTGAGACACTTCGCTACATCATTGGGACACTCTAACGATACTTCGAGACACTTCGCCTGATCCCCTATCCTTTTCCACTCTCCTTTCCTCTGCATAAAAATGCACCCCTGCTGTCAGAAAGCGGGGGTGCATCTTACTTTTTATTCTTCTGTTTGGCCAAATCGAGTGACGAATTGGTCTACTTCGCGTCTTGGTTTCGCTTTTGGAAGCTCATCAAAGTATCCAAACTGGAGCATTCCGATGATTCGCTCGCCATTTTCTACACCTAATGCATCACGAAATTTTGGGTTATCAATGAAAGGTGGTGTTTTCCAACAAGAGCCAATTCCAGCATCCCATGCAAGGAGTTGCACGTTTTGGCTGTAACAACTAGCCGCCGCAAAGTCTTCTAGCCGCTCTTTTTGGCGAACATCTTCTTTTACTATAATGAAGGCATAGCCGCCAGGGGTAACAAACTTTTTCATTTGCTTCGCTAAGTCTTCTTCCGAAAGTTCACGCCACTTTGCCACTCCGAATTCTTTCAGTAATTCGTAGAGTGCGTCTAATTCTTTTCCGCATGCCATAACGACTCGCCATGGTTCGCGGTTTCCGTGGTTTGGCGCCCATTTTGCGTCATCCAATACTTGGAGTAAAGATTCTCTGTCTACGGGTTGCCCGTTGAAGTTTTTGATGGATCGACGAGAAGTAATAGCTTCTCGAATCGATAATGCTTGTTCTATCATACGTATGTCGTGCTCCTTTTTTTCTACTAGAAGTTTTATCATATCACAAAAACGTGATTGTATTTCTTCCTTTTTCTTTCGACGTATAGAGAGCTGTGTCTACCGAAGAAAGGGCCTCTTCTTTCGTAATCCAATGGAACTGTTCGCTTGATGCTCCGCCAATACTGATTGTAACAAATGGAGAAGCGCTATTTCCTTTATGCTCCCATTGACGATTTTCTAGTTGGTGACACAATTTAGTCGCTAAAGCTGCGCCATCTTCACGATTTGTTTCGGGGAGTATAATAAGAAACTCTTCTCCCCCGTAACGAGCGACGGTCCCTTCATTGCCAATAAACTCTTTAAAGAAACTCGCTACTTGCTGTAGCAATTCGTCACCTTTAATGTGCCCGTACAAATCATTGAATTGTTTGTAATGATCTAAATCGATTAATAACAAACTGAAAAGTTTCTCTTCTACTATCAACTCTTCAAGCCGTTGGTTAATAAAACGTCGATTGTTCACACCCGTCAATCCATCGACTAACGTGAGCTCTACTAGTTTTGCATTCATCATTTCTAACTCTGCTGTTCGTAACGTTATTTTTTCGTCCAATGAATTTGCAAGTTCCGTTAATTCTGCCGTGAGCTCTTCTGATTCTTCATACTTCCTTGCATAGTTTTTACTTAAATTGATCGATTGGATGACCATATACATAAAGAATCCCATCGTCGAAAATTCAATGTTTCGACTCCACTCTAAGGATACAAACGTGTCATTAATCACTGTTAAAAAGAATATACTACTTGCAACTAAATTTAATGTTGCCGTTCTACGTTTTCGTATCGTGGCGATCACTAAAATATACCCTAAGTAAAGCATGGCTATTGCATACAAGATTAGGAAATAATTAAACAAGGTGACATATAAAATTGGGGCTGTAAACAGTGTTACGATAGCCGCAATCGCTGAAAATATGTAAATTGCATACGCAAAATAGATATTCATATCTCGAGGATATAAATTTCTAATGAATGCGACGAACAAAATTGCTCCGAGGAATAAAATGACATACTCTAGCCGGTGCTGCCAAATCCAAGGAACATTATGCACAAGCTCCGTAAAGTAAATTGGTTCGATCAATAGGGAACGAACAGCTATAAATAAACTCATAAGACCGAAAAATAAAAATGTTTTTTCTTGTCGACGAAAGAACTGAATCGATAGGAAATAAATCCCCATAAAGAGCAGTCCGCCGATTAGAAACATCGACCTTGCCAACAGCATAGAAGCATAATCTTCTACCGCGCTACTTTTTCCAAAGAGAATAGGTCTATTAAACCCACCTTTTGGATGTGAAAAGTTAGAGACATGCATGACAATTTTCATATCCGGATCATTCACATGGAAATAGGCTACTTTTGGAGAAAATTCCGGTTCTGTCACATTGGCTGTTTTTCCGACGTAGCCATTGGACGCGACGAATTTCCCATCTATGTAAAGTGTATAAGCAGTATACTCATACGGAATGTAAATGCTTAAAGCATTGCCAATTAGTTGTGGAGGAATAGTTAGTGTGGCTTCATAAGTCGCGTAGCCATACGATTGACCAGTAATCTCTTTCCAATTACTCGGTACCGATGCCATGTAAGTAGAAGCGTCATCCGGACTCTCTCCAGTTGGAGATAAAAACTTTTTCCAATGAAATTTCCATTCTCCGTTTAAAGGCACGATTGTTTTATTTGTAAATGTTACTTGCTCCAAAGAGCCTGTTCCTCCGGAAAAGATACTTTCTCCAGAGTGAGATTGAGATGTCACATGGCAAGCGGATAAAACGAAAAGTACTAGGATTAATATACCAATAAATCGTTTCATCTTTTCTCACCTCTTAAAAAAGTATTGTCCCATCTCGTTTCTTTCTCCATAATAAATAGAAAAGCTCGAAGGAGTGTTCGATAGATGGCTTTATATCTTGTTGTTGCTTATCTTGCGGGAACATTATTGACGGCATGGTGGGTAGGGAAATATTATAACAAGGATCTACGAGTGGAGCGAAGTGGAAATCTAGGTGCTAGAAATGCTGGTGCTGTCATCGGTTTGCCTGCTTTTTTCCTCACCTTTTTTGGTGACGCCATAAAAGGAATAGCCATCATCGGATTAGGGTATTATTTTTCATTCCCAACTGTTGTCATCGCTTTAGGAGGATTATTTGTCATCCTTGGACATCTCTACCCATTTTGGTTAAAAGGAAGAGGCGGGAAAGGAATTGCCACATTTATCGGCGTTGGTCTCGTGTTATTTTTACCAAGTTCTTTGATATTCGGCGCGACATTTGGCTTGTTCTTTCTATTCTTACGAAGTGCAACACTTTCTGTAGCGGTGGCATACGTCTTCTATTTGATCTCTTTGTGGTTCACCACTAGTCAATTTGAGTCGTGGCCAATGATGATTGCAGCTCTTTTCATTTTATATCGTCATCGCTTTGATATTCGTGAATCGTTAGACGAACGGAACAAAAAGAAATTATCATTAGAATAGTATTAATTCGCCTTTTTTGAATAAAAAGCGGAACAAATTACTTTTAGTGTTATACTAATTTAAACGAAATTTCACTTTATAAGGATGGTTCTTCATGACGAAAAAACCGATTGCTTGGGTTGTTGATAGTACAGCCGATGTAAATGACTACCTACTTAGTCAGCCTGATGTTCACATTGTACCACTCTATATCCATTTTGGAGAGGACCAATTTGCCGACGGAGTCGACTTAACAACGGAAGCTTTATACGACCGTATCCGACATTCGGAAGTTTTTCCAAAAACTTCACAACCACCTGCTGGTGAGTTTGCCACTTTATATACACAACTTGCAGAAGACTACGAAGCGATTATTGGCGTTCACGTGAGCGGAAAGTTATCTGGCACAATTTTGTCTTCCGTCTCTGGAGCAGAAATTGCTGGAATTCCTTTTGAAGCGGTTGACTCTATGTCGTTATCAACGGGAATTACAAAACTCGTGGAATATGGCATCTCACTCGAAAAATCTGGTTTGGGGTATCAAGAAATTGCGCAGAAAATGCGTGATTATACTGCGAACTTCCGCAATTACATTGTGATTGGGAATCTGCAACAACTTTATAAAGGCGGCAGAATGAGCGGCCTTCAGTTTTACATAGGTAGTGTTTTACAAATCAAACCAATTGTACAAATTACTCCTGAAGGAGAATTAACCGCACTCGATAAAGTACGATCGATAAAAAAAGCCATGACATATTTGGTGGATCGTATCGTGGAATCGTACCAAAAGGAAGATGTGCGAGAAGTAAATATTATGCATGGAAACAATGTCTCTCAAGCAGAAGAAGTCAAAAAATTGATTCTCGAAAAAGCTCCTGACATGACGGTTTCCATTGGGGAAATAAGTTCAGTTTTAGCAGTGCATGCAGGCGAAGGTACTCTAGGAGCGTTATATTACGCACCACCTAAAGCTTAAAACGATTAATCACCTAATAACTAAAAAAAGCTTTTCGCTAAGTGCGAGAAGCTTTTTGTCGTTTACGAGATAATATGAAAAAATTTATAGGTGGTAGCGTCTTCAAACGCGGGTGAAGTCTTATATCGCCAATCTCGATGATACGAACTTGCCGTATGCGCATTGACAAGCGGCTCCCCGTCTCGAAACCCAGTAATAATCGTGGAATGATCGAATCTCCCATCTCCTGCAAAGTCGTAACAAATAACATCCCCAAGCTCTAATTCTGTAGCTGCCTGACGCTCCACAGCATGTAACCCTCTTTTAGACGTCCCAAGGTACCATCGAAAAGAATGAGCGACACTCCAACTAAAACTCCAAGTCCCCCCTCGGTTCCACCAACCTTTCGAGCGGTCAGGATAGCCCCAAGTTTCTCCCCCTCCAGCTCGCAAGCATTGGGAAATGTAGTTCGTACAATCGACTGCAAATGTAGGATACGCGGGATTCGCAGAATTCCACCACCGATCTGCATAAGCAACTGCTTTTTCCCTGTCGTACATACGCATTCCTCCTTTGCCTTAACCTATGAGAAAATCATGCTGTATATACAGAAGGAGTACTAAGTGAATACGTTGTGAAGATACAAGGTACCTTATAAGAAACCAGTTTAGACGCTCAAACAATATACTAGAGAGAAGTAGAGGCTTTATTGTCTATGGGACTTAAATCTACCTATTGCAATAAACTATGATGGAGACTATCGGGTTCGAACCGACGACCTTCACACTGCCAGGGTTATAGATTAAACTATCACTATTTCTATATGTTAATCAACATCAATATTTATCTATATCCTTAGGTTTTTTAGTTGTCTCGTTTTATCATTAATGTACTTGTTTTTTATTCAACTATCATTAGTTGGTCACTTTTTGGTCACTACAATTCGAGCAAAAACAAAATCCCTCCGAACGAATTTGGAGGGATTTTAATTACTTATTCTTTAATTTTTCTATAAGGTCGTTCACTTCTTTTTTACGTTCAGCAGTTTCATCCTCTAACTTACATTGGACTGCCCATTTGCCTTCAGGATCAACATGTAATTTAACAATGTCCCCCTCGGATAGGTCGCTCACAATTTTATCATCAAGTAATACTTGTTTACTCTCATCTTCTTTAGATAAAAAAACAGCCTTTCCGTCTTCAAAACGATCCAACGTGTATTTATTTGAATTCACTTATTACAGCTCCCTGAGGATTGATAAGTTTTGCTGGATCTCCGCTATTTAGCCAAATGTTAGCCGTAGTCCATTTTAAGTATTCATTACCTGATTTAGCGTTTGGCCCACTTGTTACATAAATTGTTTTACCAGCTAATAAATTTACATTTGGAAATTCATATATTTGATTACCTTGCACGGATACTAATTTCCAACCACTTAAATTAATTGTTGCTGTGCTAGTATTTTTGATAGCTAAAATCTCAGTAGACAAATCTTTGCTTGTGATGCTTAAGTTGTTATTAACAGGTGCAGGTTCTGGTGTTTGTGGAGATGTTGATCCAGTACAGCTAGTGGAAACTGAATGTGTTTTCCCATCTGTATCAACAACGACATTGCAACTATCAACTGTGTTATAAACCCTAGTATTTAATAATTTTAAATTTGCCAGGACGGATGCCATTGGATGTCCATACGAGTTATCCTTTCCATATGATAAAATAGTCGTTTGAGGTTTTACTGCTTGTAAGAATGATAGTCCAGAAGAAGTATCGGAACCATGGTGACCAGCTTTTAGCACATTAGCTGAAACATTATACTTACTCATAATATCTAACTCAGTATTTTTATCAGCATCCGCCATAAATAAAAATGATTGTGTTCCGAAAACACCTTTCAAAACGATAGATGCTTCATTGTTATCATCAGATTCTTTTCCAGCATTCAGAACTGTAAACTTGAAATTATCGTCTAAATTGATAACTTCTTTTTCCACTGGAATTTCGTACTTAATATTTTTCGAATCAATTAATTGAAGCATTTCTAAGTACGTATCAGTAGTATGTGATTTTCCAGAATCTAAAAATGTGCCGATGGAGATAGAATTCAACACAGAAATCAATCCGCCAATGTGATCCGCGTCTGGATGAGTTGCAACCACATAGTCTAGTTTAGTAACGCCTTTAGATTTAAGGTAACTAACCACCTTAGTTCCTGCTGATTTTGGGCCGCCATCAATCAGCATTGTTTTTCCACTTGCCGATTGAATTAAAATAGAATCTCCTTGACCGACATCTATGAAATGAACTTTCGCGTTTCCAATGGAAGCTTGAGCATTTCGAATTGCTCTGGCTAAAAATGCGGAAATTTGACCCTTTGTCAATTTATCATTTGGTTTAAAAGTATTGTCTGGAAAACCAGTTGTAATATTTGCCGCTAAGATTTGACGGATAGCAGTATATGCAAACATGTTTGAAGAGACATCTTTAAATTTCACTTCTTTTTGGTTTGTAAGATGAAAAGCACGTGCAACAAAGATTGCCATTTGCCCTCTGTTTACTATTTCCTTTGGCTTAAATGTTCCATCGGTATACCCAGCAATTATTCCTGCATCGACGGCAGATTTTATGTACCCCGAAGAACTTAAATTTGATGGAACATCTGGAAAGCCTGTAGTAGCATTTCCGCCTTTTAATCCAACTGCTTTTGAAACCATTATCGCTACTTCTTCGCGCGTTATAGGTTTATCTATTCCATATCGCTGACTATCGCTTACAATTCCTCTGTCTAAAAGAAGCATGATATCTTCATAAAATCTATGACTCGGAGTTACATCAGAGTAACTTGCAGCATCCACATTCTTAAAACTTGTAAACGAGAAAAATAAGACAAAAGTAACGAGAGAAAGTAATATTTTCTTCATTTGAGCCCTCCTAAAAGTATTAGTTAAATTCTAAACTTTCGGAAGAATATAGTCTACCTATATTTGGTAATAGCTAAAAATTTAGTTTCTCTAATTAAAAATAAGCCCTTCCTAAATGGAGGGGCTTTTGTATGTTGTGACTAATTCATTTTCTGTAAGTTTAAATTCCTTAATTCTCCCAACATCTATAAAGTTCAAGTCTTCCATAATAATTAATCGCGGGCTACTCAATGGCAGCACTTTGAGTGTTCTGACATCTATATCAGTATCAAATTCCTGTACTCTATCATCTTCATACTTTATATAAACACTATACTTCTTCAACTTCATTCTCACTCTCCCGAATATTTCTATTCGACACGAAAATTTGATTTCCTCTATTTAAGAAACATATATCAATTATATTTTTATGATATATATCGTGCTTATCAAATTGTTTATCATATTTAAGCTTCACACTTTTCACTGCACTAATCTCATGATGCTAGAGGAGGGCGCATAAGTGTATTGTGGGTGTTATTAAATAATCATTGTCGAAAAGTGTCGAATGATTGAACTATATTAAAATATTTATTTTTGATAATGTAGGTAAAAGGATACTAGGGGGGGATTATGGATAATTTTTTATTACTACTTTCGTCAGTTTCATTTGTATTAGTTCTAGTCTATATGTATAGATATTTTAGACTTATTAAAACAGATAAACAATTAGCGAAGCAAAAATTGCAACGAGCAGGGATATCTTTATATGTTTTTATAGTTTCATTTATAGGGTTAGGAATGGCGTTTGTTACAGAAGAAAAGAGTGAAGTTTATTCAGTAGAAAAAGAATCTTATATTAATGATGTTAAACCACAAATGGACAAAGTCGTTAAAGAGTTTGATAGATTATGGGAAGAAGAATTTAAATCAACTTTAAATGGTATAGGAACAACTACGAACATTTCAACAGCATACGGAAGAATGATATTGCTAGAAGTTAGTTACGAGGATCTGGAAAATCAAATACACGAAATATCCGCCGGAAAGTTAACTGGCTACAACAAGAAACAATTTGATAAATTCAAAACCAACTTTTCAACTGCTACCAAGATTAGAGGTGCCGCAGTAAATCACATTCAAACAGTATTAAATAAAGGAGACTTTTCCCCTGCTGAAATGGATGAATTAGAATCAATTTTATCGACTTCTGAAACTCATATGCTTTCTGCAGCCGAGAACATAGAACAATTAAATAAAAGTTTTGTAGTTGTACAAGAATAGATCTCCATTTAAGGAGGTCTATTCTTAATACAATGACATGATTTCAATTAAATTTGTCGCGTAAATATCGTGCTTCCCGAAAGGATCTTCGTAAGTTAGTTTCTGACTATTTGCTCGAGTTATGATTCCTCTATGATAAACAAATTTACCGTCTTTCCATTCTTTAATACGAACTTCATTTGCTGTCTGGATTGCGATCTCCAATTCTTCCTGAAGTACCTGCAGGTCGAATTCATCTAGTAAAGGTTTATCTACTTTCCCTATGTCCTCTTGCCATTCACGCATAGCTTTCACATGTTCCGGCAGAAATAACGAAGTCCATTTGATATTACCGCGGTCTTTAATATCACCTTGAAGCTGCATAGCTCGATTAATCTTCCTCATATCACTACTCGTTCCCTTTTCACGACAGGAGCGTTTGCGAGAACATTATCGATAATAAATGTACGCTTAGCGTTCTTCGTCATACAGAAAGACTGGAACGATGTGGAGTTCATCTTTATTACTTTCACGCGACGTTTGGACAGTTGGCCATGTTTATCCATGTAGATCATTTCAACAATCTGATTCAGCTGCATACATTTTCGAATTTGTTCTCGCATCATGTTCGCTCCTTTTTGCTAATTATATGCGAACACTTGTTCTTTTTGCAACAAAAAAAGATGCACCTCAAATGGTGCATCTTATACTTTTAATTAATATTATTTTACCACATAATTTGGAGAATTATACTAGTCAATTAAATTTAATTTTATTGCCACGGGTCCTTTCACGTTTTGAGTAAGTTTAAAACTTACACGATCACCAACACTAACGGGATTATATAGGCATTGATTAAAATTAAAATAATATGAACCAATGGCATTTTGCACGAATCCAAAATTGTTAATTACCCTTACAACTAGACCAATATTAGGATTATTGATTGTTTTTGCTTCCTGTTGATAATTTTTCGATAATTTTCTCACTAAATCATAAAGATCCGAAGGAATTTCATGTTTAAAGTTCTCAATACTCCTAACTAATTTGTTCATATTTGCACTTTTAACTCCAACTAAATTATCAAAATGTTTAATTAAAGTCTCATGTAACAAACTTAGGGCATCAGGATTTCGGTGTATAAATGATAAATCAACTAATACTTTTAGTAGAGTTTGATATGTTATAGGGTCAATTTCGCTTAGTGTTTCAATTCTCTCGATTGCTAGTTTGTACAAAGCATATTTTTTCAAATTGTCTCTATTATCGTAGTTGCTCGCCATTCTACGGTATAAATCAGCTATTCTTGTTGTATAAAGATTTAATGCTTTTTGTGTGAAACTCTCATCAATAACTATAGATTCAAGTATCTCCTGTGCTTCGTTAAATTCTCCTAAATATGTTAGAACTCTTGCTTTTTCCATTAACAATGTTTTATTCTCTGGATATAATTCGTTAGCTTTAAGAATTAAGTCTTTCGCGTTGTCGTAGTTTACCATACGAACAACATAAAAGACGCTGAATAAATACAAAACAGTAGCTTTTTCAAAATTACTATGGCAAGTCTCTATTGCAGTTCGATAACTATTTATGGCTTCATACCAGTCTCCGCTTTCTGCAGCTATAAATGCTTTAATTTTATAAACCTCAAAATAATCAGGTGCAATACTTGCGGCTTTTTTTATTTTTTCGAAGGACATTTCCCATTGTCTTTTGGAACTAAAATCGAGTGCTTCAATTAAATAAAAAGAAGCAATTTTTTTATTACTACTTTCTAAATTTTTATAAATGGATTTAGGATTAAATGGATCTACTTCATTTTTTATTTTTATCTCTTGCATCATAGTATTTAGCTTTGATCTTTGTTTAAATACCTTGTTAATAAAATCATTTTTAGGTGGATGGCTTAAAGAAAGATAATCTTTTGCCATTTGATTTAGTTCATATTCTCCATTAATAAGTTGTATCATACTTGTTGAAACCAAATTATTAATATATTTTACAAGTTCTCCTTCCTGATATTGCAAGAAATAATCAATTTCTCCATAACTTAATTTTTTCCCTTCCACTAGAAGCAATTGAAGAATTTTTCTTTCATTATCATTCAGTTTGTTAACTACATTTGACATACAGAACACTATCAAATCTTCTTTATTTGCCAATATGGAAGATTCACTTAGGCCGGTATATATACTAGATATAAACCACTTTATAGACAACGGACTTGAATAAAGGAATTCCCCTATAAGTCTTTTTAAATCATTGTCTGACCTGGTGTGTAATTTTAATCCATAATGTTTTGATAAAATTCTGAAATAAGTCAGTGCATCATTTATATCTAATCCTTCTAGTTGGATTCTATTTTCGAGTTCTCCTATTCCATGTCGAGATGTTATTAACACTTTGGAATTTTCAGGAATGTCTTTTAGAAATCCCATAATTTCAGGAGTACTAATGGTTTCAAGGTTGTCTACTACCAAAAGTGTATTGAATTCTTTCATAAAATTTATAATATTTTGTTTATCTAGATTTTCTTCTTTAATTACTAATTTCTCTAAATTAGAAAACATTCCTTTCATATCGATAATTGCCTTATTAATATTTTGAAATTCACCGTTAGAAAGGGTTCTTGTTTTAAGACTCACCCATAATATTGCTTCAAAAGGGTTATCTTCCAAATCTATTAAATCATACAATGCTTTTACTGCAGTTGCCGTTTTTCCAATTCCGCCGTTTCCGACTATTGTAATGATTTGATTCTTTTTATCTTTTAATAAATTGATAATATTTTTCATTTCATTCTTTCTACCTATATAGCCAGTATCATCAAATTCTGGTATAGGGAGATTGTGATAAACATTACTAGTATAATCAATCACTTTTTTATATGACTGGTTTATTATTTCATGTGGACTTGTTCTAATTTTCTCTCTTGTTTTAATAGTTTCATTCCAATTAATCCAGAATAGTTTTTCGTCCACAGTTTCTATTACTTCGTTTAAGATAGATCTATCTCCTATTTCTAAAGGTCTGGTATGCATGACTCTATTTCTTATGGGAATTATTTTGGTGAAATAATCTACTAACAATTTCTTCTTTTCAATGTTTAACTTAAATTCATAGATATTGTTGGATATTATGTCCACTAAATCTCCCATGTCTAACTCAGTTAGGAAAGCTAAATTATTTGTATTTATCTCTTCGGTCTTAAGTTTTTTGTTTCGTTCTTTTGCTTTGTTTTTAATAGGTTCCGGTATATTTTTAACCAAATTACTTTCTAAGATAAATTTTCTCAGATCGAATTCTAATGATGTGCATACAGAAAACATTAAGATTCTTGTATTAATATTTAAATTGTTCATTTAATTCACCCCATTTTTATTTCATCAATTATATTACAGACGGACATTTTCATGTAATATTCGACAAAAATAGACAAAATAAAAAAGCCCTACTCATTGAGCAAGGCTAAGACACAATTATTTTTCTTTTACATAAACCGTCCAGCCAAATTGCCTTTTCAGTATATTTGCTGACTTTTCAGCAGCTTCCTTGCTACCAAATGTCCCCGTAACTAAACGGTACAATTCTTTTTTGGATGGCTTTGATTTCGGAACTTCCAATAACTTTGCTTTAGTTACGGGACCGTAATAACCATCCACAGATAAATTGTTAGTTGTTTGGAATGCTCGAACCGCTTTTTCAGTTGCAGGTCCATAACTTCCATCAATTGAAATTTTTAATCCTGCTTCCACTAATAATTCTTGCATGACTTTTACTTCTCCACCGCTATCTCCACACTGTAAGTAATTCACTCTTGATTCAGCTCCTTTCGAATTCAAGTCAATTCCATTCTCAACATCATTTTTAAACTGTTCTTTCGATATTCCCCATTTTGCAAGGTAGTCGTAAGGATCTGTATGATTAGTACCACCTAAATTTTTCGATATCCATAAATGAGTTTTAACGCCTCTACGGTCATCACTATCCAACGTTTTAGGAATGCCATATTTATCTGCCTGGTGACGGAGTAACCATATATATCGCTTATAGGATTCATCAAACTCTTCTTGAGTATCCACACGAGCTAACTCTACTTGTGCTGGTGAGTGGGGATTAAGATAGCCGCCTGCTCCATATGCAACATAGCCATCTTCTGCCAGCTGGATAATCGCTTTATTACCTACCCAGAAATGTGTAAAGGCATTTCGCCAATTGTTTGCCATGAATTTAACTTCTGATTCAAGTGATCCTTCACCTGTGTTCTTTGCATTGCCTGATTCGTGAGCAAGAATATAAGAGTATGATTTTACTCTGTTTTTTGGTATTGCTTTGACAATACGTCTCTCGATTTCATATGCCATTACTTATCACTCGCCTTCGTTAACCCTGAACGATAATTACCTAACTCAAACAATCCTGTGGAAGCCAGTCCTGCGAATCCACCAGCCCATAATCGTGTTACTATTTCAAGTTCAGAGAATGGATACGCTGCTGCTCCAATTATTATCCCTATCAATAATGCAATTAGCGGAATATAATTCTTGTGCAGCGGAAAAGTAATTTTCAATAATTGAACTAAAGCTAAGACGATCGGTACCAAAATTGTTGCGAACAATATTACATTAATCATTTCTGTTGCCATTATGTTTTCCTCCTTTAAATGCTCTCCATACTTCTTTAAATCCTGTATCCATCTGTTGCTCAATGGACTTCATACTATCACTCATCTTTTTTATCGCTTCAGCAGTTTTTGCCTGTGATTCATTCGAGTTTTCCAAGTGGCGGAGCAAGAGTTTCTCTCGTTCTTTTGATTCTTCCTTATGTTCGGTATATAAATCCTTTAGTTCTTTTTCACGCTCCTGGTTTTCTTGTTTCATTTCTTTTAAATGTCCAGCAAACCATCTGACTGCGATAAACAACATAATAATAAAAAGTATCGCAAAGACGTATTCTGAACTCGCGATTTTCTCTGCGACTTGTACTTCTGTCATCAACTCACCCTTTCTTGGCAAAACAAAAAGAACGACCATTTGGACGTTCTCCATAATACTATTATTTTTTTAATCTCGGGTTTGACCATAAAAGGAAAACATGGACTTGAAAGTTAGGTCTAAGAGTTCCAATAGTTTCAACAACATTTACTTTTACTCCGTTTTCCATTAAGGAGACATTTGAATCTTCAATAGCTGTTTTCTTACCGCCATGAATATAATAGGCATCAATATAAATGATGTCTTCTTTACTAAAATCCTTTAAACCTATAACTTGATACTCATGCTTATACGCAGTACTTACTTCACCAAGGGCTTGAGAAGATATTAGTACACCGCTCCCTCTCGCCCAAAGAATTGGTGGATTCACTGCCAAAAACCCTTTAATTTTGTCATCAATTGTTTTTATTTCAGTATCGACACGTTTATGCACCCATGTCTTCGCAAGATGAAACAAGGCTACTCCCGCTATGGTGATTGCAACGCTAATTACTCCAAGGAAGATTGATAAAGTAAAATTAAGATTTGATTGAATTACTGTGATTAAGTCTTTTAGACTTTGGATTTCATAAGAATAATCTCTTGAAGTTAAAGTTTCGTTCATACATACACTCCTCTTTTAAACACATTTCGACAAAAGAGAAAAGAACCCTTTAATATTTATTAAACAATTTTCCCTTGAATTACTCCCGAAATAATCATAACCCTATCATTTGCTTTTGGTGCATAGCTACTTAAAAAAGGATATTTTTTTATGGTGGGAATTAATTCTCCATCAAATATCAATCTTGGTCTTCCGGCCGTATAATCAGGTTCAATTTTGGCGAATTTAATTGCTGATGAATCTTTACTTGCATTTATTTTTTGTGCAAAAGTGGAACGATTAATTATCGGCATTAGTTCACCTCCTATATCTGAACTACCTTGCGAACTTCATGAGACATTAACGCACCTGCTCTTAAAGGTATTGTCCATGATGTTTCTGAATACTTGTCCTTAATTCCCAATGGAGAATAAATTATTTCCAAAACATCTGCATAATCGTGCAATGGATTTATTGCTGTGCTAAATTTCAATTTGCCATATACTTGCGATGCTTCAAAGGCAATACGTTGAACATAACCATTTAGGGAGTTTTGATCAGCGATATTTTCAATTTGCCGGAAATCCGTAATTTTTCTCCCACGATTTATAGTACTAGTCGGACTATTTGAATTGTCATTGGTATAGGTACTGATTAAAGGCTCTTGCTCGGGATTTGAAACTGTAACAACCCATCGGTTTGGTGTTTCAACTAAATTCAATTCTTCTTCCATACCTGCAGACAAAATACTCTTTATATCATCTGCATAGACGTATTCAGCAGCACGAACCGAAGGACTCCGATAATAAATGCTAGTGTAATAGCCGTATACATCAACGTGTATGGGAGTGAAGTTAATAGCCCCTAATAGTTCGTTGATTGAAAATAGCTTTTCTTTACCTGGTTCAAACTCCAGATCTGTAGGTAGTACGTTATTTGTTTCTTCAATATTATGTTTATCAATTCCAGCACTTTCTAAAATGCTTATTACTGCGTTTCTATAATTAGTTCCTGCAGCTATGAAATAGCGCGAGTCAAACTTATCATCTCTTAAGACAAGTAGACCATCGTAAGCATCCACTTGTCGGATAACGCTGTTGCTATCTTCCTTCCTTGTAGGCGATCCCAACAAAAAAACACCGAGGGGAAATTCGATGTTTTGGGATGGTACATTCACTGTTTGGGTATCAATTCTTTTCATCATTTTAGGCATCTTAAATATGATCCATGGTTGAATTCGATTTGATAAATAATCAATATCGCCTTGATCCTGTATCGTGAATTTAGCAGTCCGCTTAATTTGAGCTAAGGAAGACATACTTACTTCACCATCGATTACTGAATAAAGTTCTTTGAGTTTGTTATCCTTTTTGTCCAATAAATCATACCTAAATGAAATTGCACGACTTCCATGAACACCATGAATCACATTAAGTAAATCCTCTCTACTATATAGAGGATGAGAAAACGACTGCATTAGACGTCCTCCTTAAACCAAACTTTTTCAACTGTAAAACTAATATTAAATATTTCTCCAAGATACTGCTCTACCTCACTTGTTACATCAATCGTAACGAATTCACGTCTTCCTTCTCGATCACGATAAAGCATGGTTTCTTGGCGGTCAGCGATGGCATAAAATTTTTCAACATCTGCATAATCTTGTGTGATGTAAGATAGCTCAATACTTTGCGTTTGCTCATCGCTAAAATCTGCTAAAGGATAAGCACGTCCAACAAACTGATTAAGAGTTCTGCCACGTGTTTTTTGACGATTAGTATCTTTGTTATTGACTAGTTCCACCCATTCCGAATAATCGCTAGTAATGGCTAACTGGGCGTGTTCAAAAGATACTGATGCTTGAAATATTGGACTATCACGGTATGTTTCATTCAATCCCCAAGAGCGAACATAATATTCGTATGTTTTTCCACTTGCAGGTGTGAAATCTGTAAATGGTGCACCGGTTAATACATCAAATGAAATTCGTATCCAATCTTTATTTAAAGAACGTCTATAAACTTCATTTAACATAACTAATGGCTCAGTCCCAGTCGGTTCAGGATTGGTTATGTTAAGAATAATCGACCCTCTAACTTCATCAGAAAGTGTTTCCACTATCGGAATTGCAGGAGGTGTATAAGAAACATGAATATATGATTTTTCAACATCTGAATTAATGCCGTCCACATTCTTAATTGTGAGTTGAATCACGTAATTAGTTTCATTTTCTAGACTGTAACCGATTGTATGTGCTTTATTATTGGAAGTTTGATTGGTTTCCCATAAAGTTTCAGTTTCCGATGCATCTAACACTTTAAGGTTGTACCCAACTTGTCCAACACTAGACCACTGAACAGTTGGATTTGATACAGAAACGATTGAACCATCGATAGGATTTAATGTTGTTGGCTTCGAAGGTTTGTCGCCAGCAAAGAAAGTTTTAAGTTCTGAATATGGACCGCTTAAATCTGCTTGGTCATACGTTCGAACTCTCCATTCTATTGTTCCTCTAGGTAATGTACCAGCAGGTAAATCAAAGTATTGATTGACTGAGTTTAGCGTGACAGTGTTCCATGTAGAAGACCCCTGAAGACGATAGTCTAAATCGAATTTAGATTGTGCATCTCCGTTGGAATCGTTATGTTGCCATGCGAACCGAATTATCTCTCCACAATCTTTCGTTGTGACTGGCGTTAAATTAGTTGGTGCGCTAGGAGCCACGTTGTGAATAATTGAAAATACCCCATCTGATTCATCCCACGGTCCATATGCTGAGCCATCGAATGCACGGATACGTATCTTGGCAGTGGAAGTTTGCGGTGCATTAATAAAATCATGTACAAACTGTGTTGCCCCTGCAGCCGTTAATGCGACTATATCAGACCAATTCACTCCGTCATCTGTTGATAGTTGTATTTGATATTGTAAGTCATTCGAAGCTAGTTCAACGATTTTCATATCATAATCATAAGTAGATGAAATACTAGTACCAGCAAACACATTTCCACCTAAATATGGATTGCTAGTGGAAATGTAATATGAAGAATTCTGCCCGCCATCATTAAATTCAAAAGCCAATTTTTGACCAGCCGATATATCCAAAGGTTCATCAAGTAAAAAAACAATATAACCATCACTTGGAACTGTATAATTTGTTAATGTTTTTGTTGCGTATGTCGTAGCTCCGGGAAGCCCCGAATTTTCAGTTTTGATTGCTAATGTAATGCTTATAGTTGCTATGTCCGACCTAATCGCAACGCTTTTTAATCTTCCAGTATTCTCTACGATATAAGTCTGACCAAAAGTTGTAGGTGTTGGATTTGTCGTAGACGTGGCACTCTTAGCAATTTCAATCAATTTTTCATCTTCTGAAACCAACCACTCCACCGTGTGCGAACTATTCCACGTTTCGCCCCCGTTTGGTGCAATAACTGTTGGTGCGGTTGGTGGTTGATTATAGGTTACAGATAGTTTTGGTCTATTTGCTACATTTCCTGTGTATTCAGATGAATAATAATAAACTCTATCATTTGAACCGTATGTTCCACCGTCATCCCTTAAATACAAACCATGATTTTGTTTTAAACCAACGACCCATGAATTTACTAAAGATGTTACGTTCCATTCCTTCGCACCGTTATTTAAACCGGACTGAATTCCGTAATTTTCCGAAATATTATAAGTTGGTTTGTTAGCGTAAGTAACAATATTTTCTTCCCATGTTGCGGTTGCCTCATAACATACTACTTGTATCGGATATTCATTTCCTGCTTGAACAAGTGTCAGTTTTGAATCTTTTACTTGCACATTTGAAGAAATAGCCGATAAATCAAACCGTATTAGTGCTGCTACTTCAGCCGTTGCCATTCTGCCCGCTGAAATTGTATCCGCACCACCGTAATTAGTGGAAGAGTAATAAGAGGCAACGTAAGTATCTTTACCTCCCGTACCTGGCTGAATCGTAACCGTAGGGTCAATTTCTACAGGAAAAGTAAGTCCCACTAAATCAGCAACAAGATCAAGATATACTTTCCCGTTGCTTTCTGTTCTTAAAGTTTGTGATACATCTCGTTCCATTCCGTTCGCATCTATCAACCATGCAGGTGCAAGCTTAAGTTGACCATTCTCACTTTTTAAGTCTTCGGATAAATATCCTTTCACTTCGAATGAGAAATTTATTGGTGCTTTATCAGTTTTTACGATGATAGTTTCTTTAATTCCAGATGATGTCACTTTAAGTTCAACATCTGCATCATTCCACACATCTTGATAAACAATTGTTGAACGATCATTTTCAGAAAGCGAACCCATTGATGGACTAGCTTTAACAGGTTTGAAAGTTAATTTGTCTGCACCTTTTCCAATAGTATACCCTCGCATGAAATTCTTTGGTATTTTAGCTTCAAATGGCACTTTGAGTGCTTGAAAATCAAACTGTCCTCTGTCCATTACTTGCTTCTGCTTAGCAGTTTTGGCTAATTTTTTAGCTTCATCGAATTTTCCCTTAGCATGCTTAGAAACAGGCACATCGATCAAATCAAAATCCGCTTCATCATATAAATCAGTGTTGATATTGTGAAGATTTCCTTCTTCATCATCAAAATGAACAAAACCTGAATGAATTTCAGTGGTATAGGAACCATCAAAATTCATCCAAGTCTTAGAATTAGGAGTACGTTTGTTCAACATTTCCCCTACTTTGAAATTGTTTGTTGGCATCTAATCACCACTTCCTAATTTGCATTCCATGCTTGTTGATCAAATAATTTCACAACATCGTTAAACTCTTTTACGTTTTTAGCATCAATCGTTACATAAATGGGACCAGCTTTAGCTCCACCGGTTGCGTTATTCATACCTGATTGACCTTTGTGATTGACTAACATATCCACACTCAATTCTTGTTTAATCTGACGTTTCAATGAGTCCATTTGAGAATGAGTATCTAAAGGATTCATGGTTATTCCAGATAAACTTGGCATGGCCAATTGTGGAGCAAAGGCATCTGTCAATTTATTTGCAAAATCCGATACTGAATTGATAGCAAGATAACTGGTTTTATCGATTCCATTCACTACACCTGGCGCAAACCATTTTGATATATCTTCAAACGCTCTTGAAGGAGAGTGAGTATCTGTATCCTTCTTGAATCTGTTTAGCAATCCCTTTGCAAAACCTCCTATGGCCGCTAATCCTTCACCAATCTTTCCAGTAATCCCTTTAATAACCCCATCGATTAACGCTGCACCTGCAGAAATCATGTCACCAACAAACTCGCGAACTTTGCTAGGCATTTTGGCGATCTGTTTCCCTAATTCCAAGACAGCTTCAATTGTTTTCGTCTTTACTTTTTCCCATGCATCTTTCACTGCGTTCGAAACTTTATTCCAAATTTCAATCGTTTTCGCTTTGATTTTGTCCCAGTTCGCAATAATTAGAATTGCTAGACCAATTATTGCCGCTGTTACCCATCCAATAGGTCCCATAGCAATAAGCCAAGCCGCTGCCATTCGCCCTGCTTGTAATAATGCCTGTACACCCATCAACACCCATTTGGCCACAAACTGTGCAGAAGTAACGATCATGCTTGCAATTGCTTTTTCCATAGCTTTTCCTGTTGCCAATGTCCATGCTGCAGCAACTTTAGCCGCATGAATTAACGATTGAGCACCAATTAAAGTCCACTTTGCGACGAATTGTGCTGATGTAACAACCATTTTTGCGCTAGTTTGTAGCATAGATTTGACCATCATGCCCATTCCAGTTACAAATTTCGCTCTCATCAAAGAGGTTGCTGTCATTACTGCAGTCGCTGACCCGCTAAATAATGTACCTAAAGCAATAATGTTTGGTGCGATTGCTAGCAAAATACCACTCATCACGAGAACTGCAGCGCCAATTTTACCGATGATAGGATGGTTCTCTATCATTGCATTTGTCCACTCGATCACTGCATTTGCTAAAGTTAAAACTTTTTCACCCATTGGAGCAAGAGCAATTCCGATATTAACAATTGCTCCTACTATATTCCCAATTGCTGAGACGACCACTGGACCATTCGCTTGTACGTAATCAATAAAATTTTGAAAACCTTTATTTGTGGATAGAGTAGACGACCACTCTTTAAACCGTTCCATCATGTTTTGTAAACTAGTCATCATGTCCGAGGATGATGGAGCAAATGCTGCAAAAACATTAATAATTCCTTGAAATGCATCACTGAAAATAGATCGTATTTTCGGCATGTTTTCTTTTACGTAGTTCACAAACGATTGAAACTTCGTGCTTTCACCAAGTCCTGCTGCCCATTGTGCGAAGCTTTCTGACATATCTAAGAAACCATTTGATGTGCTTTCGGCTAATGGTCCAAATGCCACCATCATGCTCATAATTCCCTTTGCGAAGTTTCCGATGGATTTGGTTATGGTTTCAAGCATAGGTCCTGCAGAAGTATTCAAGTAGTTGAAAAATGCTTGTACACTTTCTGACTTAATCGATACAGATAGACTATCCATTAATCTATCTACTGCACTTGTCACAACTGAAAACATAGGCTTTAACGCCGTTAAAGTGGCGCCAAATATTGAAAGTGCTTTTGTGTAAATAGTGATAGTCTCAGACTGTAAACTATTCGCGATACCACTCCAAACACTCTTTAACTTACTCATTGCAGATAGTGCTTTTGTTTGCTCGTCGTTTAGTGAACTTTGTATACGTGTCATTTTTTCAAGTATTTTATTTCGCTCTTTATCTCCATTAGCCAAAGCTAGCTTTTCTTGAAGTTTCTTTAAATCAGAAGATGCACCAAATACTGCTTTTAAATTTGAAACAGCGAGAGCTCCAAATGCAGCGGCACCTACTCCAGCTGTGGCGAATGCAGAACCTAATGCAAATGTGGATCCTGCAAGCGTTCCAATCATTGGTCCTAGATTCCCAATCAATCCTGCGAGGGATGCAATAACTGGCACCAATGCTGGACTGAGAGTTATTCCAATACCTCTACTGGTCATTTGCATTACTTCTCCGATACTTCGAGAGAAGTTTGCGATTCTACTCATCGTGTTTTGATAGTTAACCCATGAAGACGTTATCGGAACAATAATTCTCTCTCGACTGAGCGTTCTTGCTACAACTGCTACTTCGGCAGCTTTGCGCATGAAGGCTGAAATATCGGCGCCAATTGTTTTTTCACTTCGCTTCAAAACACGTTTCGCTTCACTTTGTACTTCGGCTGCTTTTCTCATAAACTCGGAGATGTTAGCACCTATCGGTTTGTTTGCTTCCATTGCAGTTTCACGAACTTTCTTGTCCACTTCTCTCATTTTGTTCATGAAATCTTTAATCTTGGCACCTATGTTGGCTTGAAAGTTTTCTGCCATCCTACTCACTCCTTTCTAACGAGCTATGGTTTGTATTTCTTCATAGCTTTTTTCGCTTTCATATATCTTTCGACATGGAGTTTACTGGAGCTAGAAGTTTTCTTCCCTAACTCTTTTTTTGCTTTATCAGCATCAAATACATCTTTTAAAGAAATTCGTTTTTTGCCCTTCACTTTAGCTTGAAAAATAACTTGAATAGCTAGGCTTTCATAATTATCTATTTTGCGAAGTTGATAACCCTTCACAAAATTCTTGAATTCCCGAGGAGTCCACGAATATATAACTTCCGTATCATATATCTCAAACATTTGAGCGGCATCTATTAGAAGTTGGTCATAGTCTATCCCTGAATTTCGATTCGGCTCTCTATCATCAAGTTGTACATTTTCAAGTTCTCCGCTTTCTCTTCGTCCGTTTTGCCAGAGTCCTTCATTAGCTCTAGATTCTTCCAGAAGGTCTTTGCTCGTAGTTTGAAAAAACCCGATTCATCCACCGCACGGAACGCTTCTTGGAATATTTGTTTAGGATCGTCGTCGTTTTCCAATCTTTCTTCGATTGCTTCTTCAATATCCGAGAGGCTGGGCTTCACTTTTAAATGCTCAAGTGCACATTCCCAAAATGCAACGAGATGTTCATTCGAATATTGTAAAAGTGACATATAGAGTGTCATAAACCCATTTGATTTTTTACCATTCTTATCTGCTTCTCCATACTTTTCATCTGCCAACCGATCAAATTTAAACGTACATTTCCCTTCATATTCTTGCCCTTTAATCGTCAATCGTGCCATATTCCTTTTCCTCCTCCGAAATTCAGACTAATAATCAAATAAAAAAGAGCCACTTAAATGTGACTCTTAGTGTTATGGCGTTACTGGAGCCAGTTCTTGATCAGGAAACTCACCCGTGGAAGTTCCCGGTGCTTCAAATCCATATCGAGCGAAGTCGATTACTTCTGCTGGTAATGGCTCAATTTCACCTTCCTGTGTTTGCCCAATCACTTGAACTGTTGCAGAAATCTCAACAAAATTATCTTGTGGTGAGGATTTTTCCACACTTTCAACGATGACATACCCAAACACTGAATCATGTTTACCATTTGCATTTAAATTAATATCTACTTCCCAAATTTTTAATTGCTTTTTGTTTTTAATGGCATCTAGTACTGCTTTTTGTCCTGGATCATCAGATTGGCTAAATGCAGTAAATTCAAATGATTCACTGTTTTGTCCATAACCCACAATACGACCAAACTTTGTTTGTTCATCAATGATTTCGTTTTCGATTGAATAGCTATTCTCAGTCAAATGACCAATTACCAAACCACTCGCAGCCAATGCTGCATCAGTGGATTGCACTAAAAGAATAGTATCTTTACCTTGTTGCATGTGCTCTTCAACTCCTTAATTGTTTTGAATAACATATTTCATTCGAAGTATTCCATGTTTTATTCGTGAATCTGCGTCGTCAATTACTTGAATGGTGTCCACATCCACTTTCTTAATGACAAAGCCAGTCATTTCTATTTTCTTTGATAGTGCTGATAAACAATGGTTTAAAATGTCATAGCTTTCTTTTTTCCCTGCATACGTAGACCAACTATTGATGACGATAGAAAGTTCTTCGCCAAAAGATTGTTTCGTATTATACGGCAGTGAGATTGGCTCATTCACAGTGACATATGGATGCAGTTGATCTTCTCCAATATAATCAAAAACGCCCGTTACTTTTTTAGCCAAAGCTGTATCAGTAGACAGACGTTCATATATGCCTTTTTGCAATTCTGCCATTGCTGTTTGAATCATTTACTCACCTTCCAAGCTTTCTCATCTCCGACCGAAAATATCGTTGTCCTTCATCGATTGCAGGAAACCAATAAGGCTGTGCTCGCATACCAGAAGTGACAACAAATCGACCTAGCTTCTCGCTATAATAGGTCCATGGCGTTTTTCGACCATTTCCCTCCACTGCATAAATTCCAGTGCCAAATTCCACGTATACCGCATAATGAGCTGTTACTTTAACGACTGCAGATAACCCATCCGATGAAATTTCCATCTCAATCGAATCTCTCAAGTTTCCGTCATCTACTGGTGCTAACAATTTTGCTCTTGCACGGATGATGGAAGCTGTTTCTATGATAATTCGTCTAACTTCTTCCAAGATGTCCTCACCATATCGTTTCAGTGCTCTCTCTAATGCTTTGTGGCCAAATGACACCTTTCCACTCTTAGCCATTTGCAACTAACTTTAGCGATACCTTCATGACTTCATGCTGACCGCCTTGATCTTGTGGTTTCCCCACTAATTCATATGTTTCAGCCAGGAAAGCACAACGCATATTTTCGTGAATGTCAGTGCGATAAGAATAGTAAAGGTTACGATCCAACGGGTTTTGAAGTTGTTGTGCTTGAAATATCTCACCGCTCGATGGCGTGTCCATAAAAGCCGAAATAGTTAGAACAGCTTTCCATACTATTTCATAACCTCCTGAGCCGTCAGGAATTTTCGTTTGCTCCAAAAATGTCACTTGGTGTGGATATTCATTAGAATGCACGGAATTTCGCCCTCCTATATGGCCGAATCAAGCGCTTGACACTTTCAGGCACTTCTAAATTATACGAATAAGAGACAGAACCCATAGAACGAGATTTTAAACTTGCCTTTTGCATGTTCATCTCGATGACTTTCGCCATATAGATTTTCACTCCACCAGGTATTCGAATTGTACCGTCTTCCAAAATACCACCAAAATCATTATTCGTTTGAATTTGGACATCTTCGAATATCATCGGCATCATGGTTTGCAAATACACATCATGCTTCGTGTCTGTCCATTGGAGGATGCCCTTGATTTCTTCGATTTCAGATGTAGTGGGAATGTATTCTAGAATCAAATCGCTCACCTACTCCCCGAGTACTAAGTCTATTAGCTCCTCTTTTTTTGCAGTTGATGGATACTCAATTTCCTCTTGATCCAAGAATGCTTTCAAGTCGTCATTCTTCACTTTCTCAAGTTCTTCGCGAGATAGCGTAAAATAATCAACTAGCTCACCCTCTTGTCCCTTTTGATTATCAAGAGAACCATCGACAAGTTTATAACCTTTCGCCTTATACACGACGTCGTAAGCGCGTTGAGTGACCTGTTGTTCTTTCCCGTTTAGATCAACCACTTTAATAATGCTATCTAAAGCTTTTACATAAGTTGTCATCAATCATTACCTCCAAATTTATTTATTATGGCGTTACAATTTCAGGTGTTAATGCAGCAAATGCTTCTGGTTTAACATTCATGTAGCCAATATGCATAGTTGCTCGTAATGCGAACATGTCTCGTTCGAATAAATTGATAGGCTTTCCATCAGCACCTACTACAGAAGACAGTTGTGCGTCTTCTGAAACTGCGTATTCAATTCCCTGTAAGATGCCATATCGTGCATAGTCCCAATCTCCAATTAATGCTGCTGCTTTCGTCGTATCGAACGCTTCTGGTTTCGCATAAGTCAACGCCATACCTTCTAAGTCGTTCAAGTTTGTGTAATATCGTTCTCCATTTGTTACATTCTTAGCGCGTCGCATGTTCTGTTTAAATGTATTTGTTGCTGTTGCACCATCTGGATTGAAACCACCAGCTTCAATCAATGCCATTGCATCAAATACTTCATCTTGTAAATCATCACCAGAACCAAGAGCGATTAAGTTCCCTGCGTCTGTCGCACCAGTAAAGATAGATTTTCCGCTTGTATGTGTAGCAAATGGAGAATTTGTACCGAATAAAGCAGCGATATCGAAAGTTTCATAAAACGCTTCTGCAATTAACGGTTTCACTTCGTTAAAGAACTCCTTCGCTGTGTAACGTAAAAATTCTTTCGAAAACGGGATAATAACTGCAAGCTTTTCTGCTGTCATTGACGCTGTTAACCATTCCACTTTAGAAGTTTTAATAACTTCTGTTTCAGAAACCCAGTAAGCCCCTGCTCCTTTTGCTTTAAAGGAGAAAGTTTTCTTCGGTTTTGTCATCGGTTCATTCTTCGCTAACTTCATCACAGTTGACCCTTTAATAACATCTTCAATGATTAAGCCGCCTGTTTCTTCTGGGATGTTACCTGATTTCGCATCCGACATTAACACATCATCAGGTGTATACGTTTGTGTTGCGAAGAATTGTAATCCGTCGTTTGCTAATGAAAGTGGAAATGTTAAAATCGATTGAATATTTTTTTCTGCCATGTGTGTTGCCTCCTATTGGTTTGTATTGCGCACGTTGTGTGCTGCCGCCATTTCTTGAATGGACTTGATTGTCGTCGGTTGACCTGAAGATCCCGACTGTAGATTTCGTCCATTCTCTTTAAACTTTTTATCCACTGCTTCACGTACTAAGTTGTCTAAGTCTTCTTTTAGTTCACCTAGTGTTGCTGTTGTTGCACTTTCATCGTCACCTAAAAACTTATCAATGTACTTTGAAGCGAATTTTGCTGGTAAATTGTTATCTGTCGCATACTGCATAGCTTTTGATTTTAATTCAGCATGCTTAGTAGCTTTTTCGCCGTTAGCTATTTTCTCCTCAAGTTCTCGAATACGTTTTTGCTCTGGTGTTTCTTCAGGGTTACGCTTTCGTACTTCAGCTTCTACTAAAGATTCAAGATTGTTTGACTTCCACGTTTCCAGTGCTGTGCTATGATGTTTGTCCTTTTCACTATCGATGTAACTTTTAACTTCTGCATTAGTCGTCAATACCGATGGCATGTCACTTTTTTCGATTCCTTTTAAAAGATAAGTATCAAGTGCTGCTTTATCGCCTTTTTCCACTAATGTTTTTAACTGATCTAGTTCGTATTTCATTCCTATTTCCTCCTTAGCCCTTTGCACGCTTTCGTCCACAAAACGCATAATAAATAAGCCTGTTTATGGACTATTGCTCAAAGTCCGCTAATTAACGCATAGTTGCGAGATGATGGATCACCTTTACTTTCTCGAATTTGACTTCTTGAAACTCAAGTCCACCACCACCTTTATTAAGAATTGTGTGCTACAGATACTCCGATGATGGTGATCTTTCAAAAATCTTTTCGGAATTCTTAATATCACTTAGGCTTTTTGCATCTAAAGTGACATATGTTGTAGATTCTTTACGTCCTTGGCGTTTCAATTCTATTAAAATCTCGCTAAGTGTATTGTCTATTGATTTTAGATACCTTTCACTCTTATCAATCACTTTTGTCACACCTCACTTAATTTTTTAGACCACTCCTCATAACTGATGTAAGGAATTACCCTACTAGGAGGCTGAATCTGCTTTTTAGCACGCTTAAGTGCCTGAATATACGTTAATGCCTCATTCGCCATTAAATCATCAATTCGGTTAGCCAATTTGCGCTGATACTCGCTATCCATGTAATCGCGTTCGCGACGATACTCAGGAAGTTGGCCATTCACTTTCATGATCACTACGCAGCGACATTGTATGTCCATTTCTGCTATGCCCCATAGTCGAGGTCCTTTTGATTTCCATGTCTTGTAATGAAAATACCCATCTTTATCAGCTTCATCAGCATCTAGCTTTCTGTGCGACATTCTGACACGAGAATCTAACATCGATGCCCATACCTTCGTCATTGTTGCATGCTTTGTAGCTTGATCAAATACTTTTTCTGCTGCAATACTTCTACTTCTTCCAGCTTCCGTTCTAGCAACTAGTCTTGCTTTCTTAGAAGAGAATCCCACTTGCCTTTCAATCCTCTTCGCAATGTCTGTATAACCTTCACCAGCAATTAGTCCTTGTGCTATTTCGATGTTAATTTTCCGCACAATTTCATTGCGATGTGCTTCCAATACTTTTGGCAATGTTAGTTCAGCGATAGGATTTAACAGAACTGATTTTATAGTCTCCGAAGAAGGAATACTAAAACCCATGTTAGGTGCTGGTGTTACACTCTGCTCGATGATGTATGCAGTCATTAAATATTTCGATACATATTGATATTCGTTTTGCTCCTGGATGATCTTCACTAGGTCACGATAATGTTCTGTTAACAAGTCGCTAATTAATTTCATTTCTTTCTGATATCGATTGTACTTATTGAGTTCAGTGAAACTTAATTCACCATTCCTTTCAAACTTACGAAACATTTCAGATACCTGAAACAGAATTGTTTTTAATCGTTTGTTAAACACCTTTTCAATGTCACTTTCGGCTTTAGCAAGCGATTTATTTAAAAGCTCCTCAATTTCGAGTTGATTCATCTTCATCACCGTCTAACGGTTCTAATTTCGTTCCATAGAGAAGTTCGTCTTTAGTCATTTCTTCTAGCTCAAACTGCACATCGTCAACAAATGTTAGTAGCGACAGTCTAGTCTTTTCACTTACATTACCTTTGAGTGAAGTTGTTGCTTGAGCTTCATCCAAAATATTTACTGGTAGATTCCGTTTAAATCCAAACCACACCTTGAGATAATCATCTTTGCTGAATCCTTTCCGAGATGCCCAAGCACTAAATAATACTTTGAACTGGTATCGAAGTGACGACACGAACTTTCGTTCCATCGTGATACATTTATTCTCGAGAGCCATTACTTTAAACTTCATTGCAATTCCTGAGGCGTTTCCTGCAAAATCTTCGTCTGCAAAATTCACAGACTTTGCAAAGCGCAAGATATTTTGTTCTAAACGATTCAAGTGATTTTCAATCATTTGATCATTAATATCTTTCGTCAGGTATTTTACATCGTCATCTTTTTCAAAGAGTTCAAACACGCCTGTTTTCTTCAAGTTTTGAAGTGTTTCCTCATCTGCTCCTAAACCCTTAAGAATGAGGTAAGCGAGACGATACTGCTCTATCTCATTGGAGGCATCAGACAGTGTTCGGTCATAAGCATCGATTAAAGCTAACACTTTCTCCGCATCTCCTTTGAGCTCCATATTGTTTGCTACTCCAAACAATGGATTATATTCAAAAAGGTGCAGTTGTTGCTCTAACTCTGTAAATTGCTTTCCTTTTTCTTGTTTGAAGAAATAGATAAGCGCATCGTCATAGAACTCTGCATAAATAGTTTCTCCAACACTGTAATAGCGTATAGAATATTCTGGCTCATGCACATCTTCACCGATGAAAACTACTTCCCATGGATTGATATTCTTTATTCGTTCGTTACCCTCAGTATCGACATAGGCGAGCCTTGCACTGATACCACAAATTGCGGCCATTTTACCATACTCCGAATCAACATCATCTGCATTGTTACGTAATAAAAACGTTTCAATCTCATTTTTGAGCGATTCGTTATTGTTGTCTACGTTGTAACTAATTGGATGACCAAACATATACCCAACTTTCGTATCCACAATGTCCACATCGAACGCATTGTTAAGTAAGTTGTTCACCTTGTCATCTAATCGACGAACATTTCCACCAGTCTCGAAATCTTCGTACTCAATTGTCTCTCGCTTAAATATCTTTGGACCATCTATATCAGCTTTATACCGCTTATATAGTTTGAACATACGATCTCTGTCGTTTTTATGTGCGTCGATGATATCGCTCACGATACTCGCTGATATTCCCACTTCGTCGATTAGTTTTTTGTAATGTAGCATCTACTCACCTGCCTAATTTTCTTGTGCGTTTTCGAATCGGTTCTAAGCTGTACCTAAATGCATCGATTAAATGGTTAAATTCATCAATAGGCTTATTAATCATTTGACCTTCTTTGTTACGATCCCAAACATAGTTGGAAAGTTCATTGATAAAATTCACACATGATGGATGCACGATGATTTTGAACTGTTGAATAAACTGAATTCCTGCACGAACACTGTCTGGTCCTTTTTCTGCCGCCTTAATTCTTCTCACTCCTGATTTACGAAGTTCCATGATGGTTCTAGGTTCAGAAGAGTCTGCAACAATTAGTTCTTTTTGATAGCCTTTTTCAAATATTTTCTCTGCTATTTCACTTGTAAGTAATCCTTTTTCATAAATCTCATCGAACACGTATATTTCTAAATTTTTGACGTCAACGATTGATGCTGGCATAGCAGATGGATCTACAGTAAAACCAAAGTCGAGTCCGAAAGCAGATTTCACACCTTCGCGTTTTGCAATTTCGGAATAGTCAAAAGCATTTACATACCAGTTAGTGAAGATTGCACCTTCAGAGATACCCCATTCGCCAAGACCTTCGATTTTGTATCGTCTCGGGTTATGCTCTTTCATCCACTCAAATAGTTCGATGTCGTCTTGACCAAGGAATTCATTGCATAAATAATTCGTTGTAATCGCTAATACATTCGCACTCACGGCATCAAAAAAACGCTTCTTCAACCAATGGCGTTCATTCCACGGGTTAAAGGTAAGCGTTATTTGTTTGAAATATCCATCTGGTAATTCTCCACGAATGGACATATCTACTTTGTCGAAGTCATCTTCATTCACGATTTGGTATGCTTCCTCAAACCAAGCCCAACAGAGAAACCCTACTTCCACGGTTATGGACGTGATACTCATTGGATTGTCTAATCCTCTAAAAAGAATCTTCTGCCCTGTAGGCTTATAAATAATTTCTAAAGGACTTAAACGAAACTCCCATAAGTGATCAACTTGCAAACGTTTAGTTGCCCATTTTAGCTGAGTGTATGTTGAATCTTTATGGTCTTTGAATACTTTACGTACCACAAGTGTATTAGCAAGTGGATATTCCATCATTCGAGTGATAATGTTCAAGGCAGTTGTAGTTGATTTCTTAGAACCACGGCCACCTTTTACAACTCTGTACCGACCTTTGTAATTCCAGAACTCTTTATAGCCTTTACCGACTACTTTTTTTAGACTGACATTAGTCTTCAAGGTCATTTTGAATCACTACCTGTTGGACTCCCTCAATCTGTTGCTTGTCTGTCCACATTGCATAGCGCTTACCAAGAAGTTCGGCTGCTTTAGTTCTTGCCATCGTATCAGAACGTTTTTCATGCGTCTCTACAGCTGCACCTGTTTCATCCCCGACCACTAAAAGCATCTCATCTTTCAACTCACCTCGCATAACAGAAGTAAGATATTTCAAAACTTCATCTTGCTCAGCAATTGACTGTTTTCGCAAATCCTGCAATCGTTTCTCGATATATGCTTTAATACTAGGTTTTTCGAGGTTTTCTTTGCCTATCGCATATGCGGTCTTTGGACTATACCCAGCATTAATTGCAGCTTTAGTTACTTCACCTAAACGAATATACTCATCGGCAAATCTTGTCTGTCTCTCATTCAGTTTCACCATCTCTCACCCACTTTCACGCTATTCGCTTTTTTAGATATAAAAAAAGCACCACATGGGATGCTTAAAAACCTATTTATTATATTCTTCTAACCCTAACTTTTCTTTCAATGCCCTCTAATTCAAGGTAATAGCTCATACTATCCTTATAAATTTTAACTGTTGGTCTATATTTGTATCTATATCTATAATAATATTCTACCTGTTCCCACCTTTCGCCATTCGTCAATTCGAAGATAGTCTCGCCATCAAAACCTTCAGAATCACCTTCAAGCCTCGCTTCTTTGTAAAGTTCCATATTTACACCTCCTATTTACACAATTCGCCAAATAAAAGGTATTTCCTTCTTTTCCCATCAAAAAACGCCACTCCATTTTCGGAAAGGCGCTTTAAATTCTTATTTAGTTTTACTAACTTAGTATATCCCCTACACATGCACTGGCTGCGTAGATTCAATACTGCTTATTTATAGAGTAACACACTAGTCGTCAAGTACGTGTGTAATATTTTGTCACATTTCGAAGAAACATTTCGAACATACCCATATGACAAATTTAATTCGTCGGATATCTCTTTTAAGGACTTGCGATCAACGATTACTTTTTTCATGATTGTATATTCATTGCTCGTTAATTTCCCTAACGCTTTCTCGTAATCCCTCTTCATTTCTTCGTAGTGCACTTTACGCTGCAGAATTTCATGTTTGCGTGAATGGAGGTGATCTATTCGCTCAATTGCTTCCTTCGAACCGAATTTCGTTGAGCCTATGCTACCCAACATATAGCTGCCCTTTCCGAACCAATAATCCATATCTGCATTGACTCGTTCTAGGTCCAGTTCGATTGTTTCAAGTGTTGCACACAAATCCAAATAGTTAGCCAACATTTTCACTTAAACCGACCCCCTTTATTTATAAACCATCTAACCCTTGTTTTCTCTGTTTGATTTTCTTGCGTTCTGCTAAATCGATTACGAGTATTGCAAGTTCAATTTTCTTTCGCTTCATCTTTTTCGAGATGTTAAGCAGAGATATTTCACTCTGCCACATCTCAATAAATTCCTTGATTTCTTGTTCAGTAAATCCTAAATCTATATCAATCTGATCCAGAGCAAAATACTTCATCGCTTGTTACGCAACCATTCCTTCTTACTGGCACGAGCAAACCCTTCTGTGTGACCTTCTCGCCACCCTCTAGCATGTCCTTTTGTTTCTCCATCGACTTTGCCGATGAACATTCCTGCAACAAATCCGAATAATACCATCATGAGTAGCCAAAACAGTTCCATGTTTCCACCTCATTTCGTTACGACTTTCCATCCTTCTTTTTTAAGTGCTCTGAGCTCTTTACCTTCGAACCGGTCGTAAAGCCAATGTTCTCGTATTCCATCGTCTAGCTTGAGCAAGAACCAACTACCTTTACGTATCATCTTCATACAATGCACCTTTTGGGGACGTTCCACCTCAATCGTAATTCCGTGTTTGTTTTGCATACGCACGCAACTCCTCAAGGTTTCTATGCCGATGGTCACAATTACCACACTGGATAAAGGAAGCATAATCAAGAACATATTCGAGATCTCCTAGCGGTTGCCAAAGACCACAGTTATCACAAGAGACTAGCAACGGGTAGTACTCTTGCTTTTTCATACCATCCCTTCTTTTCTGAGAGATTTTGAAACTTATCAAAGCATAAAACGTATCAATTATTATTAATAAATTTTAAGGAGATGTCCGATGAATAAACTGACATTTAATTTATTAGGGTTGTTAATAATTTTTATTGGATTTAAATTTTACTATGTTGAACCGAGCACCAATCTAATAAAACAATACAGTGAGTCGTACGATTTTGCTTTAACTCCATTTACAGAAAGCAGAAGCTTCGGTACAAAAGAACATTTACATACAGAAGAATTTTTACTAGAAAATCAAAAAAACATAACCTCTTTATCAATTGGATTTTTTGAAATTACTAGAGATTTTCAAAAAGCAGCAATTTTTGTTGTAACTGGAATCACAATAATTTTTGTAAATAACAGTAGAAAGTTATTAGATTTAATCAAAAACTTGAATACTTTTTAATCAAAATCAAATATGAGGAGCAATATCATGAATTTATTTGAAAATGTCGATTTCCCAACTGAACAGATCATTGGTCCGTTAGTTGTACTAATTATCACCATGGTAATTGCCGCATCAGTATATAAAATACTTTTAGGAAAAATCTTGCCACCAAAGGTATTTGACTTTTTCTTCGGTCCAGTTTGTTTATTTGGATTTTACTTATGGGCAATCCCAATGCAAATGGGTTTTTATGATGTATTCAAAAATTATTTTAATTAACATATTGGTTATTGATTAACACTTCCCTTAAAGACATAATGAATCTAATCAAATAATGTTGGAAGTGAGTGAGAAGCTTGTACATATTAATCAGAAAATACAAAGAAAATACAGAAGTCCTGAATAAATCCAATAGTGACTTTTTCAAAACATTCAAATCAATTGATGACGCGAACGAATTATGCGAAAGGTTAAATCGGTTACTATCTAAAGATAAACATTGGAAAGTTGATGAAGTGAAAAATGTATAAATTTACTTTGTACATCTAAAATTAATGATTATTCTTATCAAAGTTCGGAAAAGCCTTTCTAGCTTCTACAGGTATAAATTCTTTAAAATGGCCACTACTAGCCAATTCCTTAATTTCATCAATCGAATGTTCTGAAATAGCTATAGGAATACCACGTTCATCTATGACGATATCTCCTAATTTCAATTCGTTCGGTTGGCGGTTAAGCCCTTGCCAAAAGGTATTATTCTGCTTCATTGTTATTCTCCTTTTTGTTGTTTAATGGACGGAAAGTTCAGCAGCTTAACCGCAACTGACCATTTGATTCTCTTATAAATTCAGTTGCAAAATCTTCTTTTAACAGCACTTCAAATATTGCTTCAAGTACTTGTACTACAATGCTATTTCCTGCTTGATGGTAAAGTGTTCCGTTTAAACAACCTTCCCTTGACGGATGTTCTTTTAGAGCAGCTTCAAAGTCTTCATCATCGAATCCCATCAATCTCCAACATTCACGCTCTGTGAGATATCGGAAAATCTCACCTTCAATCCTCACTACTCCGCTGTTAGGACACCTCATTTGCTTTGTGGTGATTGTATTTACGTAATTTTTCACTTCGTCTAGCATTCGACCGCCAAAGGTTCCAGGAACAACCGGTTTTCCAGGCAACTTCTTAATCATGCTAGGTTGCCTTATGACGTACCTTTCATCAACTTCCGATTCTAGAAACTCCTCTATAGATCGCATTGGACATTTTCGTAACTTGTTAAAATCAAAGTTATGATTACCTAATATCGAAACTGTAAAAATTCTTTCTCTTGCTTGCGGTATTCCAAAGTCCCTTGCATCTAGCACTTGATAAGAATTGGTATACCCTAACGATTCCATATCTCTCAAGTAGTGATTGAAAGCAGGTACCAACTTTTTTGACAGTACATTTTTTACATTTTCCCAAATTACAACTTTTGGTTTCCATACGCCCAGATTTTCAATAATTTTAAGTGTTTCAAACAATAGAGAACTTCTGGTGCCGTCCTCTATATTTCCACCATATTGTTTTCCAGCAATTGAAAAATCCTGACAAGGTGATCCATGAACAAGGATATCTGGTTGCAAGGAATAACCGACTACACTTTCCGACTTGTAGCGATTATCGAACATAGCATTGTAAGTGCTGACTGCTTTCTCATTCCACTCTACATAATCAATTGATTTATGTTCGATGCCAAGATTGATTAAGGCTTTTCTTGGAGCACCAATTCCACCGAACAATTCAAGAATTTTTATCAAACTTTTCACCTCTTAATGCTGCATTTTATTAGTCTGGAACGTCTGAATCACTCGTCATATTTCACACAAACAACCACTTTAGGATTGTTGCTGTAAAATTTGCGAACAGTTAATTCCACAACTTGGCTGTCGTCATTCCAGATAATTTTGTTCATCCCGTCTTTTACTCCTTTTACATAGTTGTCTACATCCGGCTTTGTGATTGGCCGTAGTTGCCCAGCTTCAATCAGCTTTTGCTTGGGCTTTGTCTGCAGGGCTTTCGGGATTGATTTGTAAATATCTACGTGCAAAACAATTGGCCCTTCAATCAAATTGCTTGGTGCATGTTGACTAGCTACCAGTTGAACATACTGTTTAAAATCTCGCGACTTGAGTGGATCGTATAACACCGTTTTCCCTTTTGCGGTTTTTCCAGCTCTTGGGCGGCCTTGAGCTACTGGCTCGCCCACTATTTCAAACAAAATGGACTTCATTTGCGTAACTTCGCCTCGTAGGAGAGAACTTCGTCAATCGTTACTTGACGTTTTTCGAACTCCGCATCTGCTTCTGCTTGCTTGCGTTTGCAAACTGGACCATAACCATCCTCAATGGACCTTGCAGTTTTTAATACTCGATTACAACGATTGCATTGTGCCATATAGTTCACTCCTAGATTTTAAATTTGGTATTAGTTCCGACCTACGAATTTCATATCCATACAGATATAGCCATTCTTCGTAAATTTCTCGCCATTATCTATCCATCCCGAATCGATAAGCCGTTCATGGTCTGCTCGAAACTTCGCTAAGGTATCCGCCATAATTAACCGGGTAATAACACCATTTTTCTTTTTCGATTCCATACCTGCACCTCCTACCAGTTTTTGAAGCATGAGTCATACAAACTTTCGATGTATTGGGCATGCGCTAGTCGTTTTGCTAACTCTTCGCTTGGCTCCACTGCCATTTTCTTTTTTAAGATTCGTGGGATTCGTTTGATCTCATCCCCATCTGTCGTTTGTCGTCGAACAGCTTTGTAATCACCAAATCCTCGTGCGCGATTAACCACAAAGACAAATGAATGGCGGATTAATTTTCCTTGGTCGTTTATAAATGTCGAAGAAAATTGGCTAACTAGATAAGCCTCTTTCTCAATCTCTGCCATTTCTTTCGAACCGGTGTTGCGATAGTCCTCAGAGTACCTGTTCATTTGGCACCTCGTTCTCCTGCTCATAATCTCGTTTAATGCGCTCGATAGTGGTTATATGCAAAAGTTCGTGATAAGGCATGCTGCCAATGGGACGACCTTCAGGAGTTTCTGTGATGCCCATGGAACGTAACTCTTGTATAAAAAAATCTCGTTGATTTCCTTGAATTGTTTTCAAGTTCCCACTAATGTTCCGTCGGTTGCGCATGCTATTTCCCCCTCTTCGATATAGTTGAGTAATATTTCTTCTGCTTTTTCTCGACTGAAGCCATATGTAAAGCAAAAGTTTGTTAAATGATTTTCGAATTGTTCTTGGAATATTTCTTTCTTGTGCTCTTTCCACATTCCAGCTGCTAGAATCATTTGATTGAGTAATGCATTCATTCAATCTCCTGCCTGTCCGAATAAGATTTTCTCGATGTCAGCATTCTCTTTTTCTGCTTCATCGTCACGAATAGACTCTTCTGGCAGATACAGTTCTAAACACATCTTATTAATGCGAGAATGAACACGTCCTTCTTTGTAAATCTTCGCCAGATTTTCAATAGTTTTGTTTGATGTAAAGAAAGTGACTTTCTTATTTTCCAGTCGATAATCCACGATGTCGAAGAAAACTCGCTCTGCAAACTCACTAGGTTTTTCAATCGCAATGTCATCAATAACAAGTACCTCCACTTTTCGAAAGACTTGAATAATATCAATCTCCGATGTGGAGATTTCATTGCTAAATGTTTTTTTAATTTGTGAGAGTAAATCGTTCGCCTTTAGAAAAGCGATATCTACTCCATGCACTTTAACAAGTGCATTAGCAATGCTTGATGCCAGTCTCGTTTTTCCGGAACCCTTCTTTTCACTAAATAGATACAATCCTTTCCCTGCTTTTTTCATCTCTTCAAAGTTTTCGATAAATTTAACGGCAGCTTGTTTCGCAATTGTTGCCGTATCAATACTCTTTTGAGATTTATAAAGTAAAGGATTAAACGAACGGACAGTCGCTTCACGAAAAATAAAAGGGATTCCTGATAGATCAATCTTTCGTGAAATCTCGTTTTGTTTTTTGCGCTGTTCATAACAAGCACAGGGCTCATGCCATTCATCCGATTCTTCTCGAAATTCAGGTGTTCGTTTCGACCAATCTTTTTTCCAAATCCATCCCGAACCATCACAGGAACGATGTGGACACTTGTCAGAAGGAATAGTGAGAATTTCGACCGGATTCGATTCCAGCAAGGCGTTTGCGTCTTTCATTCGTTTCGCTAATTCTGGCCGACTCTTCAGGAGAGATTCCAGAGCTTGTCCTACTGTTTGAAGCATTGTTCATCCCTCGTTTCTTGTTTTGGTTGATTAAGATGGATTTAGTGTAATTTAGAGAGGTAGATCCATTCACACGTGTTTCCTTCATTGCTTGGATAACCCGCTCTTCTCCAAAATCATCAATTAGTGAACCTAACATCTCAGCAATGAATGAGCTGATTGTTCCAAATCCTTCTGACTCAAAAATTTGAAAAGCGTTTTTACGAGAAGTCTCTTTATCTATCTCTTTATTAAAATTATTAATGTTATTAACATTATTGTTTGTGTCTTTTTGTGGTTTTTCTGTGGTTTCATAATGGTTTGTTTGTGGTTCTTTTGTGGTTTCGTTTTTCTGATAATCAGTGTAATTACATATGGTTATGGTGGTTTTTTTCTTGTCAGTATTTTTTATAATCATTTCATCATCTTCTAATAATTTTAAAAATGACCTCACCTTTGTTTTTGACCATGACCAACGATCCATAAGTTTTAATTCAGAGGTTATAAAACTGCCTCTCTCAATCTTTATCATTTCATTTCCGAGAAGAACTTTACTTTCTTTATGATTGGCCATGAGCAATAAATCGACCCAGGCTTCGAACTTTGAAAATGAACGTTTTTCTTGAAAAAAAGGGTGCTCTTGAATCTTTCTGTGTAAACTAATCCACCCTGCCATGCCTTATCGCTTCCTTCCTCAGGCAGGACATCAAGGTATATGAATCATCTTGCCTGTGACTTTTGCTACCTCTTCTCGTATTAATTGCTCATCTGAATTACTATCGGAAAGATGCAATAACCAAATTTCTTTCAAGACCGATAAATCATTCGCCCTTAAAAAATCGAGCACATTCTCTAAGCTAAAATGCGACTTCATGATGCGATTTCGTAAGCCTTTTGGTAATCGTCCTGATTGGTTATTCTCGTCTAACACAGACTGACAATAGTTACACTCAAGCATTAAATGCGTAATACCTCTGAACTGATACTTGATGTAAAAAGTATCGGTGGCGAACAACAACTTTTCTTTCTTTTCGTTCATCAATATAAATCCAAATGGCTCAGAAACATCGTGCTGCACATCAAATCCTAAAATCGTCCATGTGCCGATTTTGAATAGGTGTTTAGCTTTTTGTTCATGAATTCGGTGATGTTGTAAGTCGATTGATTTTGCCGTTCCTGGACTCATATAACAATCAATACCAGCTTTCAAAAAACTCTTTAAACCTCCTACATGATCTTTATGTTCATGCGTGATTAAGCAGCCTTTTATATCTGTCGACTGAAAGTTTAATGCTTTTTGTACTTGCTTGAATGAAACGCCAGCTTCTAGGAGCAATGGCGTGTGACCGTCTGTTACGTAATAACAGTTACCTTTGCTCCCAGTGGCGATTGTCTTGATCTCAATCATTAGAAACCTGGTCCGTTTGATTCTGATTCAAAAACAGGTTCAGGTTCCGTCCCATCTTCAATTTGCTCCTCAAAAGGTTCTGTAATTTCACCTTTTTCCTTGTTCACGTAATCATCCATATCGAGGACTTCTTTATTTGCATTGGATTCAATTTCTTCTTGTATCTCTGCATCTTGAGATGCCTCATCGGATTTTTGGAAATGTGTCATCACAAGCGAATTATCATCCGATGTGTTCATTAGTTTTTTACATGCTCGGTTGATTACTGTCCGTTTGGCCATCTCTTGTGGAAACTTCTTGTGAGTCGACGAATCAGATTTTGGATTCATTTTCGATTGTCCCCAAGATTTTTCGATTTCTTCGATGGTCATAATCTCGTTAAATTCTGACCCATCTTTTTCGATAATCGTGCAATACGCCCCTATGATTTTGTTGTTCTGGCTTCCAAACTTTTGTTTGTGTACGAGATTGCAAACTCGTCCATTGACCATTTCATAATCAACTTCGTCACCTTCGTAAATAACTTGGGCATCGATGCTCTTAGCACCAGTCACACGTTTAGTTACTGCCATCGTGCCGAAGTAAGACCGTTGGAACGATAATGTAGAACCATAAGGGATAAAATAACCTTGTTTTTTCGCTGGGTTCAAACCTTGAACCACCATGTCCAGCAAGCTATTTGCGATACTATCTTTCGTGCATGCTTGCAACGCTGGCTTTCCGTTCTTATCTTTAGTTTCCTGTAGAGTTAGCCATGCAGATTTCATGGCATTCTCCGGACTATAGTCTGCAGGAAAGTGTAATTCCCCAGCCTCCTGAAATTCCTTCACTTTGTTTGCGACTATATCAACCGTATCTTTCTTGATTAGTGCTAATTCGCTCATTGTGATTCCTCCAGTAAGTTTTTATTTCTGTAGATATTGCCGATGACTTCAAATTCATCATCTTGCAACCAAACGTATTTCAGAATAAACGCACCATTTGATCCGTAAAACTCCGAGTCGTAATTATTCCAAATTTCATAAATGCCACTTTGATATTTGACTACTCCGACAAAATATTTATCAACTCTATGTCCGCCAGTTGTGTCGAAATCCATAAAACTAACAATATCCCCTTCATAAATCTCCACACCGTTCTTATCCTTTAGTCCTGTGTACTGCATGAGTGCATAGGTACCCGTACCATCAGGAGAGCTTCCTTCACCATTCTGAAGGTTGTAATAGTAGGCTAGATTATCGCCATCAAAGGAAATTGCGTCATGCACAACCGTTCCGCATACATGCATGCTTTTACAATCCCTATCCCAAACACGAAATTTAATTTGTCTCATTCTGATTCCTCCAAATACGAAATGTATTGGTTTCTTTTTTCTCGTAGGTGTTTCAACCGTTCCTTTTGTCTTTCAATTTCATCTGCGCAATTTTTAATAAAATCATTTGCATCATTTATTTGCGAATCTAATTTTGATAAATCCTTCTCAATTAATTCCCTAACATGACCATCGCATTTATTCATTGCGCTTCCTCCACTCGTAATGTTTTGTCCTGCTCGCTCACGATCAGGGAAACGATTTGTGTATCGATTGCATTTAGCTTCGTAACTGCCTCTGCGTTATCCACGAATATAGGTGCATAAATGCCATAATGCTCTGATAGCGTTTGGATAATATCTAGCCCAGCATTGATTCGCATCGCATTGTTCAACGAGCTGTAACCGACTCCGTTATAGGTTGTTTCGCACACTTCTTGCAGACCACCATTGATTTGGTTTTCAAACAATTTAAAGTTTGCTAGTTTGAATTTGCCGTTGATCTTGTCGGTTAAGAGATCCACTTTCGCTCGAATGAATTCCTCGGTTAAGTGCAATTCATGATCAAGCTTCTGAAACTCTGCAGCTAGTAGCGATTCGTTATCGGTTAAGTCCTGAATTCGCGCTTTTAAGTTCTCGACATTAGCTTGCGCTGCGATGACTGCATTCTTCTCACGCATTTCACTTCGCAGATCTCCAATTTCCGATTCAATGCCTTGAACAACTTCTTCCAATTCTTCTTTTTCCGATTGGGTAGAAGCTTTCAATTCATCAATTTGAATTTGCAGATTTTTGTATTCGGGTTCTTCTTTTACATCCCTCACGTTCGATTTAAGTGATTCTAATTCATTTGCAAGGTTTTGTTCAGAATCTACTAAATCGGCTAGAATCTGCTGTGACTTTGCTAGATTTTCAGTGTGATTTTGCAATCCCTCTTCGATTGGTAATTTACGTTCTGTGATTCGTTTGCCTTCTTCTGAAATTGCCAGTAAACGATTTGATTTATTTAAATTGAATGCCTCAAGTGCTTTTTGTTTAACCTCTTCAACTCTTTCTCCTTGAAGAGCTTGTCCGCATGTTGGACACTCAGTATTTCCATGAAACTCAAAACGTTCTTGATCAATCGAGTTCCATCTATTCCGTAATTCCACCAGCTGACGTTCAATGTTTTCAATAGAGTCATTGGACCACTTGATTTCCTGCTCGTATTTCTCGACTTCACGTTTGGCGAATTGAACGTTTTGTCTTGCTTCTTGCCATTTTGCTTGTTTTTCGCGTAATTCTTTTGTTTCTTCATTCGAAAATTCTTGTTCGAACGTTCTTAATGTTTGTGTTAGTTCCGTTATTTGCAGTTCTTTTTCTTTCACAGAATTACCATTACGAATGTTATTAATTTGATTGTTCGCTTGGTCAATTTGTAACTGAATCCCAGCAACTTCACCTTTCAATTCTTCTAGGTTTTCATTGCTTTCCGGAATAGATTTCGTGATTTCATCAATCCTCACTGGAATCGTCAATAGTTCTTCGTTAATTTTCTTGCGACGTTCGGCAATCACTTTTCGATGATCATCAATCGTGCGTCCTTTTAACAAAATAGGTAGTGCAGCTAGTTCTTTGTTTGTGGCATATACTTCTTCATCTGTCACATCACCACTGATCGTCAGGAGAATGTCACGACGATCTTTCCATTTCAGTTGCTCGTTGAAAAATGTGGGACTAGTAATCAGCTTGAACAAATCCTCTTTCACAATGGAATCGACAAATTCGGTGTATTCCTTTTTCTTCTTTGGCACACCATCGATGTAGTAATCCGTTTCATGTCCAGTGAAAGTAGATTCGGTAGATCCGCGTTTTCGAGTCCACACTTCCTTGTAGACTTTCTTTAATTCCACTTCGGTACCATCAATCTCGAATAACCCTTGAACAGAGTGATTTAAGTTGTGTAGCTCGTTACCGTTAGCATTTAGTGTCTTAATAGAAAAATCCTTGACGTTATGCGAATCCTTATCGAAAAGCAACCACACAAAGCCGTCGAATAACGTGGATTTACCAACGGCATTATCACCGTAAACATTGACTGAATTACCATTTAGAACTAGCGAAAAATTTTTAATCCCTTTGAAGTTCTCTAACTCCATTGAGAGCAATTTAATCGTTTTCAATTGACTGCCTCCTTGCCCCTTATGAAAGAATGTTGTATTCTATAGGGGACTTCTTAAGTTTTGGGTCCACTGTTGGTAGCAGTGGGCTATTTTTGTACATATAGCTCTGTCAGTCCCTTAAAAATGAGTTCTTTCACTTCGTAACCTTCCGCCAAACGCTCGTCCATTACTTCTACAACAGATGCCAAACTTGTATCTTTCGTGTCGATTCGCTCGACTGTTTTGTTAAATCCATCTTCAAAGTGCGCTTCCCATAAGTAGTACTCCTGTTCCACTTTTTCACCCCCTTTCAATGTTTTGTTTCGATACGTCCTCTAACTGAGTAAAATCAACCACAAGACGATAACCCCAGTGCTTGCAATACCCACGTTGAAAATCGAGCATTTCTTTTAATTCCTGCTGCGTTAATCGAAGTTCCAATTCACCGACAACAGGCTCAAAATATCTCTGGAAGAGAACGATGTATTCTTCGTTTGATAATTTCTTTATTGGTGTAATACGGACAGTTTTTTCCGACATTATTACTCCCCTAAATTTGTGATAAATATAAAGATTTGGCTTAACACAATCAGAGCAACAAACGGTGCACTTGCACCTAGAAATAGTTTTTCGCTTGAGTTAAGTGGAGCATCGAAGAAATAGTCTTCAATTCGTTTCATCATGATTCTTTATCCTCCAAGATTTTCGTATTTGTTGACTTAAGATACTTTTCTAGGAACCCACGACTCCACATAGCGAATTACTGTTTGCAATTCATGTCGCTTCACATCTTTATAAGAAGCAACTCCAAAGCGATCCTTGATTTCCCGATGCAGTTCGGGATATAACAGTCGCTTGTGTTCATCTGTTTCTGCGTGTTCGAACACTTTTGAACTGATTAGACGTTGTAAACGACGTTGTTCACCATGGTCCAATGTGATTTGGTTCTCCACTTTTTCTTTCAACTCATTTACTTCCACTTTCAAAACCTCTACTTCTTCAGAAGTTTCTAGTGATAGTCTCATAGAAGCTTTTAGTTGATCTTTTTCAGAAAGCACTCGTGGCTGATGAATTTGTTTTTCCATTTCTTCAAATCGAGTGACATAAGCTGCGGTGAACAACACACCTTTTTCACCAGTCATTTTGTTTGCAACCATGTCGCAACCTTTTTAAGTGATTAAAAAACATGGTTGTGTTTTGTTTTGCGAATTTTGATAGGTGCTTTCAATGAAAAAATCGGAGTGGGCGATTTCCCCCTGTCCTAAATACTCAATATAGGTTCTAATGCTTTTCATTAGTTCGTTATGCGATCTACCTACCATCTCCGCTACATCTCGACTATCTGTTACAAGTTGACCATCAATTGAAACCACTTTTAATTGACTCATTATTCCATCCTCCTAATCTTCTTTAAATAAGTGAAAGATATATTTGTCCAACAACCCAGCTAGTGTTAAAGATATGGATTCACTGTGCTATTACATCTGTATCTAACCATTTATCAATACAATCCAAATCAAAGATTAAAATCCCAGGACTCGGTCTACTGAAAGGTATAGCTTTTATCTTCACCAATCGATATAAAGTCGCTTCACTCATGGGACAATGAATAGATTCGAGATAACTAATTAACTGTTTCACTCCCCGTACTTTCCTCATTGGTCTGCACCTCCTTTAAGATATATTTTCTAACTACAGATTTTCTTTAGTTTATTTTCAAAAAAAATAATATCTGAAATGTTTACCTTTACAAGAGTTGAAAATTTATGTGCTACATCCATTCGAAAGACCTTCCGATACTTCTCATATTGAATATAAGTTTTTTCAGACATACCAAGCTTTTGCGCAATTTCAACTTGAGTGAATCCTCCTAGAATTCTTGCTTGTTCCAATGTGTACTTCATCAAATCACCTCCTTGTATTAAGAACTTTACTACAGAAAATCTGTAGTTGCAAGTATAAAAAGAAGAATTTCTGTATAAAATAATATTTTTAGAATAATATATACAGAAACACTGTACAAAACTACAGATAAAATGTAGAATAACTATTAAATGAAAGGGGAAGTTGCAAAGTGACTGTAGGAGATAAAATTAAAGAACTAAGAAAAGAGTATCGAATGACTCAAGAGGATTTAGCAAAAAAACTTAATGTAGCTCCAACTGCTGTTTCTGCTTGGGAACGAAATAAAAACCGGCCATTAATGGACAAGATTTCTATTATTTCTGAAATGTTTAATGTTCCTATTAGCCATTTTTTTGGTACAGAGGACATTGGAGCGACAGTTGAAACAGTATTATTGCCAGTGTATGGCAATATTAGTTGCGGAAAAGGATCCGTAGTGTATGAAACGATTGAGTCGTATGAAACAACTCCTAAAGATTGGCTCAACGGAGGGGACTATTTCTATTTGAAAGCTAAAGGGAATAGCATGATTGGTGCTAGAATTCACGAAGGAGACTTATTACTAATTCGCAAACAAGCTGAGGTTGAGAATGGTGAAATCGCAGCCATAGCTGTAGATGATGAAGTGCTTTTGAAACGAGTATTTAAAAATGGAAACTCTTTAATTTTACAATCCGAGAACCCCGAGTTCGCACCTATCTCTTATAACCCGAAAACGGATAAAAATATAGCAGTTATAGGTAAATTGAAAAAAGTTGTATTGACATTCTAAATAAATTAATGATCGGAGTTGAATTTAAGTGGCTTCTTACAAAGAAGTTTCTCCTGGAAAGTACAAGTTATATGTAGAACTCGGCTATGATGCTAAAGGAAAGAGAATAAGAAAAACAAAGACAGTGGAAGCCGGTGCACGTGAGGTAAAAAAATTGCTTTCTGCTTTTGAACAAGAGGTTTATAACTCCCAACATTTAGAAGTAGAAAAAATGAGCTTTTTGGCTTTCGCTGAAATATGGAAAACGTCTTTTGCTAAACGTAACTGGGCTTCTACTACTTATGAAAAAAACATGTTCATCTTAAATCAAATTTCACCCTACTTAGAATCGATGTATATTCAAAACATAAAAACTCTACATTTAGTACAATATTTCAAAGATGAAAGTGATAGAGGTGGGAAATCGCTCGTTAAAAAATATGAAGTACTTAAAAGTGTTTTCAAAAAAGCAGTCGAGTGGAATGTTTTAAAAACCAATCCCATGGACGGTATAGAAAAGCCTAAACCAAAAGTGAAAAAAAGAGAGTTTTACAATAAGAAAGAAATACAAAATCATTTAAGGATATTGGATCAACTGAATACCTATCAAAAACTAATAATAAAAGCAGCTTTAATCGGAGCTTTACGACGAGAAGAGATATTAGGAATTGCCACAGATGTAGTTGACTATGCAAACAATCAAATATTAATTAAAAGAGCACTTGTATACACTAAGGAACATGGACTTGAATTAAAGAAAACAAAAAACGGAGAAGAAAGAACTGTCACTTTTCCTGAAGATTTTATGCAGGAATTAAAAGAATTTTATATAAAAAAGTTAAATGAACGCATGGCAATGGGAAATCTTTGGAATGGTTTTAAGGGGCCAGAAGGAGATGATCTGTTTATGATATTTTCAAATGAATATGGTGTTCCTTTTAGACCCGACAGTGTAACACAGTTCTGGGGACGTATTGTTAAAAAGTACGGCTTAAAAAAGATATCCTTTCATGATCTTCGCCATTCTTCTGCCTCCCTTTTATTAAGTGAAGGAGTTAATATGAAAGTTATCCAAAATAGACTTGGCCATAAAAATATAAAAACAACGATGAATATATATGCTCATGCAACACTAGAAGATGATGAGAAAGCTAGCAATGTGTTTAAAAACCTTTTGTAATCATTTATATTTTTTAGTCACTAATTGGTCACTAGTTGATGAAAAATCGAATAAGCAAATCATACTTTCCAAAAATCATTTACCCCTAAACCCTTTCCTCTCTAGGCGTTAAATAGATAAATTTCTAATGGAGACTATCGGGTTCGAACCGACGACCTTCACACTGCCAGTGTGACGCTCTCCCAACTGAGCTAAGCCCCCTAAATACACGCAAAATTTGAAACTTTTTGATACAATACTCAGTATATGATTCATACGTAAAATTGACAAGAAGCGAGAGGGGCAATCAGCTATGAAAAAACTAACACAGCACGCAGAACGTGAAATTACCTCCGCTGTCTCTCTTTGTGATACAAAAGGGGACTTAAATCCAGCTGCAATCGGGTTTGCCAGAAAACCTATTATACATAGCAACTTAAAAGGCCACTTTTTACGCAAGAAAAAATGGAATTATTGGTGCATTTTTGGTGAAGAAATTCTCTTTTCCGCTACTATTAGTCACTTAGACTATGCTGCCGTGTGTTTTGTGTATTTTCTTGACTATGAAACGCAACGATTTTTCGAAAAAACCATTACCATTCCTGTTGGAAGAGGTGTTTCATTACCATCCAACGTTTTAGAAACGGTTTCTTTTTCTTCCAATGAAATGAGCATTCAGCTCGTGCATTTACAGGGAGAAACACATCTTACGGTGACCATTAGCGATTTTGATAGTGACTTTCTTCATGCCGATCTGCACATTGAACACCCAGCAGATGACGAGTCGCTAAATGTAGTGATTCCTTGGAACCGACAAACATTTCAACATACCGCAAAACATCATTCCTTGCCGACAAGAGGTTTTGTGAAGCTCGGAGATCGAAATTATCGATTCCGTCCGGAAGAGTCATTTGCGGTTTTAGATTACGGTCGAGGTGTCTGGCCCCGCTCTGTGACATGGAACTGGGCGATGGGTTCTCAACGAGTTCGCGGTCAACGCATCGGGATAAATTTCGGTGGCAAGTGGACAGACGGAACTGGAATGACCGAAAATGCTATTTTTGTGGACGGGAAAATGACGAAGCTTTCAGAGGATGTTATTTTCACCTACAACCCAAAACAATTTATGGACCCATGGAAGATTCACACGAAATTTTCATCCGACGTTCAATTGACGTTTACTCCTTTCTTCGAACGAGTAGCGCAAACAAACGCGAAAGTAATCGTTTCAACTGTTCACCAACTGATCGGTTATTTCAACGGTACAATGACGGATGGCGATGGAAAAACGATTCAATTAACCGAGTTTTTAGGTAGTGTGGAAGAACACGTCGCTAAATGGTAAATTCCTAAACTTCCCCCTGGGGAAGTTTTTTTCATGGTGTAATCTATACATCCAACCGTTCAGCGCAATAAATCGCACCAAATACTCCACAAACCGCACCTTCAATATGTATGATTAACTAGAAAATACATTCACCATAAGAATTTCATGCCTTGTACCATACTTTTCGTAGAAAAAATCCCCAAAATTCAGCCCCCCATTCTCTAAAATAATAAAACGCCACAAGTGATAAGCTCATGACGTTTCTATTTAAAAATTATTATTCGTTGACTAAATCGACCATTTTCTCAGGGTAGTCCGTGAAAATAGCATGGACGCCAATTTCGAGAAGTTCGGTTGCTTGTACGACATCGTTTACGGTAAACACGCGTATGATCGCACCTTTTGATAGCGCCACTTTCGTCATTTTCCGGTAAGCAGCGGGCAATGCAATGTGAATGGCTTCCGCTTTTAGTAGGTGAGCGTAGTCTGCCACGTCTACCATTACTTCCATTGTAAGAAGTGCGGTCTGAACATGCGGTGCTAGTTGCTTAGCTTGTTCTAGCGCTTCATGGTCAAAAGACGAGATGATCACTTGTTCTTCCATGTCAAAGTCATGCACCATGCGAAGTACTCTTTCGGTCATGCCTTCATAAGGAACGATGTCCGATTTTAATTCAACATTCACCGTCATGTTGGTTTCTTTAAATATCGACAGTACTTCTTCAAGCGCAGGAATTTTTTCATTCGCAAATGTAGGAGAGAACCAGGACCCTGCATCATATTGACGGAGTTCTTTATAAGTGAAATCTTTGATATACCCGCCCCCGTTTGTCGTGCGATCAATCGTTTCGTCATGAATAACAACGAGCTCTCCGTCTTTTGTCATGTGTACGTCAAACTCCACCCCATCTACTCGCAAGTTCGCAGCTGCTTGAAATGCAGCGAGCGTATTTTCTGGGTACGTACCCGATGAACCTCGATGCGCAATGATTTTCATGACAATTCCTCCTATATTTCCGTCCGCACTTTCCACAATTCTGGGAAGAAATAATGATCCAATACTCGTTTTAAATAATGAACTCCTGAAGAGCCACCAGTTCCTTGTTTAAATCCAATGATGCGTTCCACTGTTTTCATGTGACGGAAACGCCACTGTTGAAGACTATCCTCGATATCGACTAATTTTTCACCAAGTTGATACAATTCCCAGTATTCATCCACATTAGAATAAACGGTCTTCCAAGCAGCTAACACACTTTCATTTTCCTCATAAGGTTCCGACGGAGCGCGATTTAACACAGCTTGGTCTATCGGTAATCCTGCTTTTGCTAGTTTCGAAATAGCGACATCGTATAACCCGGGCGAATGATAACTCTTCGTCAAAGCTTCAAGTAGGACAGGATCTTTCTCGTAAATTTTTAATACATGACTCGTTTTATAGCCAAGTGCAAATTCGATCATGCGATATTGATACGATTGAAACCCACTCGCATTTCCAAGCATATGACGAAATTCCATGTATTCTGCAGGAGTTAGTGTTGCTAACACATCCCATGCTTGAATAATTTGAGTTTGAATTCGTGAAACTCTCGCAAGTTGTTTAAATGCTGGTTGCAGTTGGTCGTTTTCTATATTCGTAATCGCTGCTTGCATTTCGTGTAAAATTAACTTCATCCAAAGCTCTGACACTTGATGAATGATAATAAATAAGTGTTCATCATGATGGTCACTTAACCCATCTTGAGCAGTTAATAGTTGATCTAAATGCAAGTACTCTCCGTACGTCATGCTTTCCTTAAAGTCAGTCCGAATTGCCTTTTCTTCACTTGCAGCTACATTTTGACCATTTTCATATCGTTTCGTGGACATCTGAAAACTCCTTCCACTCTGCTCACCTTTATCTCAACTACTTCGATTATGACATGGATGAAAGAAACATCAAAGCCTCGTTTTATTGCGGGGGGATAAAATCTTGTCGCGCTCCTCCATGATTACACTTTGAATAGTCAAAATAGAGCAAAAAATAGATTGCATTTTATTTCCAAAGTATGGTACGATTCAATTCTGTTTTTTCTATATGAAGGGGGAACTGTATGACACAGAAACATCCGGATTTTGAAAAAGAACGACACCGCTTAGCCTACACAAAAGATTACATGGAGCAACTTCTAGTAGAGTCGCAACGAGATGTTCAATCCGCACAAGAGAACATTCGACAATCCATGGCCGACCTCGATTATTTAGATTCCAGTTTGAGTTATTTGAATATCTTAACCAATGCAAGGTTTTTTGAAATGGCACGTTCTCAGCGAGAAGGATTAGAGGCTATTCGTCAAAAGCCTTATTTTGCGCGGATCCATTTCCAAAAAGATGGAGAAGAGGCGGAAGAACTTTACATAGGAAAGACTTCTCTTTTCCATCGAGATACACAGGAGCCAATTATTGTGGACTGGCGCTCCCCTGTTGCAAATGTCTATTATGATGGACGGCTCGGAGATATTGAGTATGACGTGCGAGGCGAACGAAATCATGGACATCTCTTTTCGAAGCGTCAGTATACAATTGAAGATGGAGAATTATTAGACGTACGAGACATTGATTTAACGACTAATGACGAACTGTTACAAGAAGCGTTGTCTGGAAAGGCAGACGTGCGACTAACAGAGATTGTCTCGACAATTCAAGCCGAACAAAATGAAATCATTCGCGCTCACTTAAAGCAGCCGATTATTGTGCAAGGTGCAGCAGGAAGCGGTAAAACAACGATTGCGCTTCACCGAATCTCGTACTTTCTTTATACGATGGGCGAACACTTCCCTGCCGAAAAATTAATGATTTTAGCTCCTTCCCAGTTATTTATGGGGTACATTGCGGATGTACTTCCAGAACTTGGCGTTGGGAAAATCCAACAAACCACCTTCAGTGATTATGTCCAAGCTGCAACCTCTAGTAAGTTGAAATTGCGTGATGCCAATGAAAAGCTTGCCATGCTGATGGAAAAAGAAGCGCTCGATGAACAAACTGCTTGGATTTCTAGATGGAAAGGATCGCTTGTTTGTAAATCATTAATAGATCAGTACTTGGCTGAGCTTGAAAAGGATATTACGCATTTGTTTGATGATATTTATTTAGAGAAATATCGCATTATGCGTAAAGAACGATTGCAGCAATTGTTTCTAACCGAATTTGCTTACATGCCTGTTGAAAAACGATTAGCACGTATTAAAACGGTATTACAATCGCACGTTCGACAAAAAAAGAAAGAACTTCTTCATTTATTAGCAAAAAAATATGATGAAGCGCTCGATAAAGCTTTGTTTGGGTTGCGAGATGCTGACAAACGAAAAGAACAAACGACAAGGCTAATTGATGAACGCGATCACCGTTTACCTATCATTGAAAAACAATCGAAAACGCTCGTTTCTTCCTATATGAAGCGATTTACAAAGCATAAAACGAAAGATCTTGTCCAATCATTTTATTTAGCAGTGCCTAGCTTAGCGAATTGGACAGAAGCCCAAACAGCTTCGTTTTTAACGTACCAATCATCGATTGAATGGGAAAATGAGGATTTAGCTAGTCTGTTTTATATGCAAGCTAAGTGGAAAGGGATTTCGGAGGAGCACAAAATGCGGGTCGTCTTTATCGATGAAGTCCAGGATTATAGTGAATTTCAACTTGCAGCGTTAAAAGAGGGCCTGGAAACGGATATGTTCACAATGGTTGGCGATCTCGCGCAAGGAATACACAGCTACCGTTCCCTTACGAACTGGGATGGGGTACTGGATTTATTCCCAAGAGCGAACTTCCAAACATTACAAAAGAGCTACCGTACAACCATTGAAATTATGACTGTTGCCAATCAATTACTCGAGCAAATGGAAGAGAATTTGCCACTAGTCGAACCAGTTGTGAGACATGGAATCTTACCTCAATTCCATCCTGCCGATTCTCTCACACCGGACTATGTGAAAGTGTTACTAGATAAAATTAAAGCCAGTGGACACCGGTCAATCGCTATCATTACGAAAACGGCTGTGGAAGCAAAACGTCTTTATGGGCAATTAAAAAAGACCCTCGCTGTTCAACTTTTACAAGAAGGCGAAGAAATTGATCCTTCGTGTACCTTAATTGTTCCAAGTCATTTAGCAAAGGGTCTTGAATTTGACGCTGTCATTGTAACTGCATTAGATAGTGTGTACCGTGATCACCCAATTGACCGTAAATTATTGTATGTGGCGATGACGCGACCGATGCATGAGTTACATTTAGTTGCTCCAAGTATCTCTCATTTTCTTTTCACCGAATCTATGATTTCTGATAAAAATCTACTTGATGTTGTTTCGTGAATGCAGCTCGTTCATACAGCTTTAATGCCTCTTCATTTTCCAGTTCTACATCCAGTAGCACAAAGGCTTTTTCCATTTGAGCGGCAAGATGTTTCACAAACGCTAGTAAAGTAGTGCCGATTCCTTTTCCTTGATGCATCGGCAACGTAGCCAGTGCGGTTACCCATAGTGCATGATCACTTTCGACTGCCGTAACTGTCGCAATGGTTTTGTCTTTTTCCCTATATTCGAACATATGACATTTCGGATGTTCTAAGTTCCAATCAATGAGTGCTTCTGCTTCCGCTTCGGTATCTCCGAACGCTTGCATGAGCACTTTTTTTAAGTCAGGGTGATTCGATTCAACTAGTCGAATGAGCGTAAAATTCTTTTCATTTCCAATTGCAGAAGATGCTTGCATCGTTGCCTCTGAAAATTGTAAGTGATAGCCAACTGATGCCAAAAACTTTCTTGGCACTTCCCTTGCATCAAATGTTAATGCTGTGTCTTCGTTAGCATCACGCAATTCTAATTGTTTTTGCACTTCTGCATAGAGACGCATGCCAATCTTTTCACCACGATAGTCTGGATGAACGACCATGCTCCATTCATACACATGTAAGCCAATCATATCGAACGCAGATGCCACACCCACTAATTCGTCCCCTTTATAAGCGGCACATAAAAATCCGCGAGCAGAAACATCGACTAATACATCCATATTGAGTAATAGTTCGTAATTTAACGTATCTTCTTGAATGGCGTATTGTAGAAACTCGGTGACTTCCTCCGCAGTATCCGTATCAATGGGTATGGATATTGTCATCAAATCAATTGTCATTTCGAAACCTCCAATAGAATAGTTTTGAAATCCTTAAAAACGGCTATATAATACCAACACTTGCGTTTTGAAGGAGATTCTACATCATGAAAAACACGCGTCTAACTTGGGTGGATGTGACAAAAGGGTTGCTAATGATTCTAGTTGTCATCGGACACTATCCTGGTCATCTTGACTTTCCACTTGGTAAATATATTTATTGGTTTCATATGCCTGCTTTCTTTTTACTTAGCGGTATGTTCTTCAAACCTATTTTAGAAAAAGGAAAAACGAAAGAAGCAATATATAAACGGTTTATGCAATTGATCGTACCATATTTATTTTTCCTTGTAATGATAACCGTCATTCGATATGGCATGGAAATAGGAGCAGGAAATACCGATCTTTCGTGGTATTTGCATGATTTATGGACATTAGTAATTGGAGGACGCTTCGCAAGAGGAGCATACGGCGTCTTCTGGTTTGTAACTACCTTATTTTTTGCGTACTTATTTTTCATTGTCATGACGAAATATTTATCTCGAGCAAAGCAATTTGTTCTACTAATCGCTCTATACGTGTTAGCGCATTTAGAGAGTATTTATGCTATGCAAATTATTGGAGGAGCTCCCGATAAAGCGTCCCAAACAATTCCAATGATTTGGAATATAGACGTTGCTTTTATGGCTCTCGTCTATTTTGCGATCGGATTCTATTGGAAAGATTTTTGGATGGCTATATCAAATCGCGCACTTGCTTACGCCATTATTGCGGCAAGTATCGTAGTGACTTTAGATTGGAATAAAGTGATTGATTATCATTTAAGCATGAAGTTTTTACGATACGAACATGCTGTTTTGGATTTGCTTGTTCCATTAGCTTTTACAACAATTATTGTTGGTGTTTTTCAGCGTATCACCCAACGAATGCCATTAACCGTGTTACAACGAATTGAAAAACACTCGATTTCTATCATGTACTTACACATCTTTACTGATATCGTGTTGAATGATTATTTCCGTTACGGATTAATCGGCTTTACAGCAGCTGGATTGCTCATTCCAATTGGTGCATCAATTGTGATTTCAAAATTAGTACCTTATGGAAAACTTCTACTTGGAGGATTCAGAGGTCGAAAACCGAAAAAAGATCGCCAACCATTACCAATTTAATGCAAGATAACACAAAAACCCGGACTTTTAAACGCCCGGGTTTTCTTCTATTTATGGTGTTTTGAGTGATGCAGCGTTCACATCGTTTTCATTTGACTGTAGCATTTGGTAAAAGCGACCTTTTTTCTCCAATAACTCAGGCCGAGCGCCAGCTTCTACAATTTTTCCATTTTCCATTACAAAGATAAGATCTGCTTTTTTCACCGTATTCAATCGATGCGCAATGACAAAACTCGTGCGTCCAGCCATTAGTCGTTCCAATGCTTCCTGTATTTTCATTTCGGTGACGGTATCAATGCTACTCGTCGCTTCGTCCAGCAGAAGAATGACAGGGTCTGCAATGAGCGCACGAGCAATGGATAATAGTTGCTTCTGGCCTTGGCTAATTTCTCCGCCATCCGCTGACAAGATGGTGTCGTATCCTTCCGGTAATTGTTCGATAAATTCGTGTGCATTTGCTTCCATGGCCGCTTGTCGAATCTCTTCATCCGTAGCATGTAGTTTTCCGTATCGGATATTCTCTTTTACTGAAGCCTCAAACAGAAACGGATCTTGCAAAACGAATGCCATTTGACTACGCAACGAAGCTCGAGAAATGGTCGCAATTGGTCTGTCATCTAACAGAATCTGACCTTTTTTCGCATCGTAAAACCTTGCGAGCAGCTGCATAATCGTTGTTTTCCCTGCTCCCGTTGCACCAACTAATGCCACGGTTTTGCCAGCTTCTACTTGGAATGAAACATCTTGAATCGTCCACTCTTGCTCCGCTAACTCATATTTAAAGTACACATTTTCGAATGTTACATTCCCATTTAGTGTTACTTCATTTCCCTTTGCTTCATCGATTTCTTCGGGTTCGTCCACAATAGCAAATACTCGCTCCGCACCAGCAATCGCTGATAAAACGGTATTAAATTGATTCGCCAAATCGTTTAAAGGACGCGTAAATTGTCTCGCATATTCCGAGAAAATCACGATGGTACCTATACTCACATGCCCATTGAGCGCAAGAATACCACCGACACCCGCTACAATGGCAAAACTTGCATTGTTCAGCATATTCATTACTTTAGGAATAAAACCCGAGTAGGTTAATGCCCAGAAGCCGGTAACTCGAAGTCGCGAATTCTTTTCAATGAACTCCTCCATCACACGGTTTTCCTGAGAGAAAGCCTTTACGATGCGTTGACCCGAGATCGTTTCTTCGACCATCCCATTTAACTCACCAATCGCAGCTTGTTGCTCTTTAAATAACTTGCCCGTTCTTCTCGTAATCCAGCGCATCGCGATATACATCACTGGAATAATCAACATAGTAAGCAACGTTAACAAAGGGCTTAACGATAGCATCACAACTACCGTTCCAGTTAACGTTAAAATACTGGAGAACACTTGAATAAAGGAACTATTTAACGTGGAGCTGACATTTTCAATGTCATTCGTTACGCGTGACATCAACTCACCGTGTTTGCGTTTATCAAAAAAGCTTACGGACAGCTTTTGGAAATGCGCAAAAATAGTCGTTCGCATCCGGTAAATCGTCTGTTGGGCAATTCCAATCATCCAAATGTTTTGTAAAAACAAACTGATGGATAAAAACAGATAAATCAACACTAACCAGACAATCATTGGAATTATTCCATCGGTTTTCATTGGAACAACATACGTATCAATAATATGGCCGATTAAATAAGGGCCGAGCAAAGATAAAGCAGAACTAATTACGACTAACGCAAGAACGATGATGAGGAGACCGCGTTGTTCATCAACTAATTTCCAAATTCGTTTTAAGACGTTTTGCCAATCATTTGCACGTTCTTGTTTCTTCTTTTTCACTGGCTGAAGATCCTTTTTTGAGAGGATAGGGGCGTATCCAAAAGGCTGTTTCCACGTATTACGCATTTTCTTGCCCCCCTTCCTGTGACGCGACGATTTCCCGATACAATTGAGATTGCTCGAGCAACTCGACATGTGATCCATACCCTACCACTTTCCCGTGGTGCAGAAGTAGAATCGCGTCTGCTCCTTTAGCCGTTCTAATTTTCTGTGTCACCACAAGCATCGTCGCTTTTTCTTTCTCCAATGCTTCCCAAAGTGATGCTTCTGTTTTCACATCTAGTGCACTTGTACTGTCATCTAATAACAAAATTTCAGGTTTCCGAACGAGGGCACGTGCAATCGATAATCGTTGCTTTTGTCCACCAGACAAATTCACACCTTTTTGTCCAACTAACGTATCGTATCCTTGCGCAAATCCTTCCACCGATTGATGGATTTGTGCTTGAATTGCGGCCGCTTGTACTTCTTCCTTTGTTGCCTCTTCTTTCCCCCACCCTAAATTTTCGTGAATACTTCCTGTAAATAGTAGAGAAACTTGAGGGACTAGCCCAATCGCTTGGCGCAAACTCTCAAGTGACCATTCTTTTACATCTTGCCCATCGACCTTGACACTGCCGGATGTAGCTTCGTAGAAACGAGGGATTAAATTTAATAGCGTTGTTTTTCCCGAGCCAGTCGCACCCATAATCGCAAGCTTCTGGCCGCTTTTCACATGGAATGAAATTTCCCGCAGGACTGGTTGCCCTTTATTCCCATATCGAAACGATACATTTTCAAACGTAATCTCCCCGTATTTAATCGGTTCGAATTTCCCCGTTGTCACTTCGCGTTCAAGTCCTTCATTCACCAAAAGCACTTCTTCCATCCGCTCTGCAGAAGCTTTGGCACGAGAATACGCCATAATAATAAAAGCAAACATGGAAAATGCACCTGTCATCCGCATCGCGTAATTGACGATAGCAACTAAGTCACCAATTTCAGCGTTGCTCGTGCGAATTTCCTCTGCACCAAATGCAATTACTGCAAGGAGACTCATATTCATCACAAATAAAAGAACAGGCAAAATCCACTCCATTATACGGAGCGCCTTCGTTGTATCATTTCTCAACACACTTGCCACTTGCTCAAATCGGCTCGCTTCATACGCTCCTCGAAGATATGCCTTAATCAACCGTACCGCTTGAAGATTTTCTTGGATGACGCGATTCACTCGATCTAAGCGAACCTGTACAAGACTAAAATAAGACACACCTTTTTTCACCATAAAATAAAGAAAAATAGCAAGAAATGGCGCGCCAATTACTAAAAACATCGCCATATATGGATCAACAACAAACGCCATCACAATACTTCCCACGACAAGAAGTGGAGCCCGTAACATAATGCGAAGACTCATAAACAGAACATTTTGCACCATCGTAACATCACTCGTTAATCGAGTAATCAGCCCCGCAGCGGGAAAGCGACTAAATGTCTCCATTGAAAACTTCTGCACTTGCGTAAAAAGCGCATTTCGAAGATCATACGCAAAACTTTGAGAAGCATGCGAAGCAAAAAACGAATTCGTCGCACCAGACAAAAATGCCAGAATCGCCATACCCATCATGGCCGCACCCCATGTCCAAATGACATTTGCATCCTCATTCAAAATTCCATCATCGATAATCTTAGCGATAAACAATGGTTGTAACAACTCAACTGATAACTCAATCAACATCAACACTAACGCCACAATAATCGGGAATTTATATGGCTTTATGTAAGAAAAAACAGTTTTCATCCAGCAAACACCAATCTTTCGTTAAACGAATTATTCTTTTATTATACAGAAAGTTCGCGCAACTGGATATGTACAATAGGCTGAAGTTGAGAGGGATTATGGTGCTGAATAGAGTGTAGGGAAGAAGGTTATATTTTGGGATTGAGACAATTTTTGTGAGATTAGGTCACTCGGCGTTGGGATTAAGACACTTTCGAATGCCATTGGGACACTCTGCCGAAACATTGGGACACTTTGCCGAAACATTGGGACACTCTCTCCAAACATTAGGACACTCTGCCGAAACATTAGGACACTTTGCTCCTGAATGAGGATTCTCTCTATATATTGTAGTTCTTTTCTTTCTAATAGGTAGATTTTCGGCTAGCCGAAAATCATCTACTCGGAAAAGGAGACAATATTATCAAATGTGTGCCGATAAATAAGAATTCACTTCTGTTCCCTTACGGAAATCGAGATTATGGCTGCTAAGCATTTGTTCAACATAAAAAAACCGTAGCTACACGTGAAGCTAGTGTAACTACGGTTTTGATTAGTTAGATTTTAAATTGTTGAACGAGTTTTTGAAGATCAGACGATAGATTACTTAAAACGTCGGAAGAAGAAGTTATCTCTTCCATGGATGCATTTTGTTCTTCTGCAGCGGCTGCTACTGTTTGTGCACGTTCAGATGCTTCGGCAGATAACGTTTCGACGTCTTTTACGCGTGTTTCCATTTGTTGTGCTGAGGCGTTCATCTCTTGAATAATCGCGGTGATTTCTTCTGTTTGCGCGGAAACGTCCGAAATCATTTTTGCGATGTCATCATAACTTTGGCTTGATTTTTCCGCAAGTCCTATCCCTAGCGCAACTTCTTTCGAAGATCCTTCCATCGAGTGGATCGCTTCTTTTACTTCTTTTTGAATCGAAGCTATGCGAGAGTGAATGTCTTTTGCCGCATTCGCTGATTGCTCAGCTAATTTACGAACTTCGTCTGCAACAACCGCAAAACCTTTACCATGTTCCCCAGCACGTGCTGCTTCAATTGCTGCATTCAAGGCAAGTAGGTTTGTTTGTTCCGCAATTGCTTTGATCACATCGACAATTTGACCAATTTCATCCGATTTCGTTCCAAGTCCTTGAACTACTTTCGCTGATTCTTCTGATACCGTTCGAATTTCATTCATTTTCTTACGAGTTTCATCCATTACTTCAAGTCCAGATGTCGTTAGCTCTGTTGTAGATACAGCCTTATCGGAAACATTGGATACTGCAGCTGAAGCTTGTTCCATTCCGATAGACATTTCTCCAATAGATTCTCGAACGTGTCGAACCGATTCTGCTTGGACTTCTGCTCCTTCTGAAACATCCGCCATCGATTCTGTAATTTGTTCCGTTGCACGGCTTGTTTCAGCTGCACTTACAGACACTTGTTCTGCGGACATGGCAACCGTAGATATCGAGGATTGCAAATCTCGGACAAGTTGTTGAAGCGTGCCAAGCATGGTGTTGAAATGACCGGCTAAATCACCAAACTCATCTTTATTTTTAATCGTAATTTCATCTACTGTTAAATCTCCTGTAGCCATTGCTTTAAATCGATCGCTTAGTAAACTTACTGGTTTGCGAATAAGACGGACAATAAATAGTGCAATACCAACAGTTGCTAAAATCGCAAGAATTATTCCGATACTAAGCGCCACAATGACAGAGGCAAATGTCGCACTAGATTGTTTTTGTAATTTTTCTGCTTCTGCAAAATCAATATAAACTAATTCATCAAGTGTGCGTTGTATAGAATCATATTGAACATTTCCAGTATAGGTTTTTTGAACTGCGAGTTTTTGATTGTCAGCGGTACTAGCAACTAGTACAGCTTCATTATTCGCTATGTAATCTTCCCATTTACGGACAATATCTTCATGAAGATTCACTGCCATAGGATCAGATAACAATTTTCCGTATGTATCTAATAATTCATTTACATGTTTCACTCGTTCATTAATGCGATCTTGTGTGTCACGCTTTGCATTAATATCAGTAGATAATACGTGACGTTGGGTCAACGCGACAACGTTTTCCATTTCATAGTTCAGTGATTTTACTGCGTCTATTCGAGGAATAATTTTATTGTTTAGTTCTTGTGTGCTTTGATTCAACATTAAAGAACTGTAAATTGCTATCCCGCTGACAATAAGGAAAAGTAAAATAATAAGAGAAAATGCTAGCAGTAATTTTTTTCGAATACTCATTTTAGCCGTGGCATTGTCACCAAAAGACTTTAACTTTCTTGAATAATTTCCTAATTTTTTGTTTCCTTTTACCTTTGGACTTTTTGGTCCTTTTGGTAGAGCCGTTTTTTTCCGTTTAGGTAATTTCGGCATCTTCGACTTCCAATTATTCATCTCCTAGCCCCCATTTTTCTCTTTTTCTCTTCTTCTTATCGACACATTTTTCAATATTTTCACTGTACTACTTTTTAACTAAAAAGAGTGAAAATACAATTTTATTTCTAAAATTAAACCGATAGTACTAATAAAAGCACTATTCTACCCCTTATTATATACTATCATTACTGTAATTTTTATCATTATTTTATTTTCTTCAAAATTATTATGCAAAAACAGCAAATGTTTCCATTTACTAAATTTTTCTGAATAAACGCTCTTTAACTAATGACTTGGTGTAAAGACTTCTCTATAATAGGAAGAAGTAAGCATATAAGGAGTATTTCATACATGAATCGTTTGCAAGAAATACTTGACCATGGTCAAGAAGTATTTAATCACGTTCCTTTTCCAATGATGATGACTACTCGCGAAGGTATTATAAAATGGTGGAGTCGTGAAGCGGAGAAAATCTTTGGTTTTCGTGCCGCAGAAGTGACAGACAATTTTTATCCATTCATAGGAGAGTCTCAATCGAGTTTATATAAGTCCACCTGGGATCAAGTCCTTCATAGCGTGGATCCTATTCGAATTGAGCATTTAAGCTTAAAGAAAAAAGATGGAGAATCTATTTCTGTCTCCCTTGTTTTGAAAGCTTTAACATTTGAACATGAACGGTATGTGTTCTTTCTATTTGACACGGGCAATTTTGTACATGCAGATGAGGCTTTTTCTACGCAAGAGTTATTTAGTTATAAGCAAGGAATAGATGAAACATTTATGCTGACGCACATTGATGCAGAAGGATTTCTCATTTATGCTAATGAGCAGTTTTTAAAGAAAAGCAAATGGACACCAAAACGCGTTCTTGGAAAGTCCTTTTGGCAAATGTTCCCGGACAAAAATGGAGAATCGGTTGCCAATTCCATTTGGTATGAATTGAGCAAACAGAAAGTGTACCAAGGTGCTGTTGAGAAGAAAACGAAAGATGGAGAAACTTACTGGGTGGATATGACAGCAATTCCTGTTCTGTCTAACTCACACGAGCCACTGTATTATGCAATCTTAGAACGAGATATTACGGATAAACAGAAGCTACAAACGCACCTCGAGCAAATTGCATATATTGACCCAGAAACAGGGTTAATGAATCGGTACCGCTTGGAATCTGTTGTTGATCAACAAATAGAAGAAGGAAAACATTTCTCACTCGTCTATATTGATATTGATAACTACCATGCACTCAAGTCTTTACACGATGTGGAAGCAGATGCTTCCTTATTAAATGAATTCGTGAAACGCGTGAAACGTTATTTCCAAGATAGTGTCATTGCCCGCGTTGGAATTGATGAATTTGTCGTACTTACGCCACTGAGTGATTGGTTTACACAAGGTTTTCTTCCGTATTTAAATCAAAATCCGATTTATTTACAAAACAAATCCATTCCGATTTCTATCAGCGGAGGAATTGCACGGTTCCCGGAAGATCAAACGACGTTTCAAAATTTGATGAAAGCTTCTCATATGACGCTTTTAAAAGTAAAACGAGAAGGTGGCGGCAACATCGTAACGTTGTCCAAATCCGATCATATTGCGTTAAGTCGAAAAGCGAAAATCGAAAAACGTTTAATCGAAGCGCTTAAACACGAAGACTTACATGTCGTATTCCAGCCACAGAAGAATCTCTCTTTAGGAAAAATAGAAGTGTATGAAACCTTTGTACGTTGGGAAGATCAGCAGTTAGGAACGATTTCTCCTGAGGAGTTAATCCCAATTGCCGAAGAAACCGGCATGATTCATGACATCGGCCTGTTTGTGTTAGATCAAGCATGTAAGCAAGCTGTTAAGTGGCAAAATGAAGGCAAAAATTATCGCGTTGCAGTCAACACCTCCATCCATGAATTTAAAGATAAAAACATGGCAAAGAAAATTAATATGGTGTTAGAGACGACGAATTGTCCTGCTAACTTATTACAAATTGAAATTAATGAATCGTTTGCGTTAGAAGCTGAGACGGAAAAGTCGATCAGTTCACAAATGAGTTTATTAGAAGAGCAAGGTGTTCAGTTTGTATTAGATGATTTCGGAAAAGGATATGGTTCTTTCCGTTATCTACAATTACTTCCTATTAAACAATTGAAAATTGACCGTTCGTTCATCTCCACCATTGCGACGAACGAAAAATCACTTCAATTAGTTAAAGGAATGGTCCAATTAGGGAAATCAATGGAAATCGAAGTCGTTGCTGAAGGTGTGGAAACAAGTGATCAATACGATTTGCTTGCGGAAATGAAATGCGACTTTGTTCAAGGATATTTAATCGGAAAACCTGTCGAAATTTAAGAAAAAGAAAAAAGACTGCTGTAGATCGTTTCTATCGTCGTAACTGTCAAAAGTTTACTAGATAGTTTCGCTACACCAGTCTTTTTTATTCCACGATTTCTTGGATTCGTTTGCGACGAAGAAACCGGAAAACTAATTGCATCATTACTTCCGCAAACACAAGACCCATCGCAATTGCGCCAGAGGTCATAAACGCACGTGTCGCAAAAAAGATTGCTTCATTAAAATTATTTTCCACGACATTTCGCATTGCGTTATATGCACTGCCCCCTGGAACTAAGGGAATGATTCCCGAGACACTGAAAACAATCATAGGTACACGGAATCTTTTGGCCAAAATATGTGCTAAAAGCGCAACGACAAATGCTCCCACGAAAGATGCCTGCGCTGTATCCGTCCAATTTGATTCGAATAAAAAATATAGAAGCCATCCAAACATGCCAACATATCCACAATGAATAATCATTTTGCGAGGTGCATTGAAAATCACCCCAAACGCAGCAGCTGCGATAAAACTAAAAACCGCTTGAATTAACCAAACCATCAGAATAGCCCCCCTGAAAATGACAAGATAAAGGCAATTCCTGCCCCAATGGCAAAGGCAGTCAAAAATGCCTCCGCCCCTTTCGAGACGCCAGAAACAAAATGACCAGCCATCATATCTCGAACGGCATTGGTAATTAATAATCCTGGCACTAAGGGCATGACGCCTCCAATAATAATCGTATTCAAATCAATTCCAAGATGTAAAATGACGGCTAAAAATCCGACAATTCCAACAGATAAAGCAGCCACAAATTCAGCGAAAAATTTCACGCGGGTAAGGTCATGAATATACGTCACAACTAAAAATCCGATTCCACCGGCGAGAACTCCTGCGGGAACATCCTGCCAATAGCCATCGAACAAAATTAAAAAACTTCCGCTTGCTATTGCTGCGGCAATAAACTGCATCCAAATCGGAAAAAGTAAATGCGCGGATGCAATTCGTTGTAATTCCTCGTATGATTCTTCAATCGTCAATTCGGCATTAGCCAGCTTTCGAGACACTTGATTCACGAGCGCTATTTTTTCTAAATCCGTAATCCGTTCCCGAATCGTCATTAAGCGAGTGGATCCATCTTTTCCGAGCGAGAACATGATTCCAGTAGGCGTCACAAAACTTTGCGTACCAATTAGTCCTTGTGCAATCGCCATTCGAGACATCGTATCTTCTACTCGGTACGTTTCCGCACCACTCTCTATCATTAACCTTCCAGCAAGTAGACAACTATCTACCGCCAACTCCATTTGATCTTTATCCACTTGCCTCACCCCAATCCACATTTCTTTCATTCATCGTATCTAATCTATTCCCCTAGGTCAAAAGAATATGCAGGAAAAAGATAGGCTGTCAAACAATGAAGAAGGAAAATGTGAGTTGGAAGCTCGAAAACAAAATCTCATTCTACAATAAATGGTATCGTGATGAATTTCTACACCGTATCCCAAGCGTTCTACCTTATTTTGTTAAATGAACTCCTAGATTTGTCATCAAAAAACGGCCCCTGTTTGTTGCTGACAATAAAAAAACGTATAACGAGTAGTCACTCGTCATACGCCCTTTTTCACTTCAAGTTTAATTGACTAATTGGTTGAAACGTATCTAAATCATAGCTCTTCACTTCACTCATAGAGACGGTATATAACGTGTCTTTGCTATAAATCATACGTTGCACTGATTTTTGCCAATCCTCGTATTGCTGTCCATTATTCAGAGGTCGAATTAAATCCGCTTTTTTGGTGATGCCAGATGACACATCAATTTGATAAACGAGTGCACCCTCTCCTTTGAAGGTACTGTTTCCGCCCATCTCCCCTTCATATAGTGATACTGGGAATCCGTACAATCCTCTTTCTTGATGTTGGAACAATGCTTTGTGGTCATGTTGTAGTTGACTGTAAGTTCCTGGTCCACCAATTATTTCGGTATCTTGCTCTTTTGGATTTTCAAGATCCGTTACGTCAAATAACGAGATTTTCATTCCTCCAGTCATTAGCATCGGTTCATCCGACCAATCGGTATCGACCATTTCCGTCTCAAAGCCAAATCCGATTAAATGGGTGTCGTCTAAAGGATGTATATAGTTGCTAAATCCAGGAATTTTAAGTTCTCCTAACACTTTCGGTGCTACGGGATTGGAGACATCAAACACAAAAAGTGGATCCGTTTGTTTAAATGTCACCATATACGCTTTATCCCCCATAAATCTAGCTGAATAGATTCTTTCTCCATCCGCTAATCCCTCGATCGAACCTACTTGTTTGAGCCCACCATCTAAAATGAATAAATTGTTTTTCGAAGGTTTTTCTTCATTCCAAGCAAAGCCTTCTGTTGTCACGACTCGGAAGTGGTCGTTATATTCATCCATGGAAAACTGATTTAATAACATGCCGTCGACTCGAGCTGAAGCCATGAACTTCACTGCAGATCCATCGAGTGTAAACTTAAAGATTTCCGTATCACTTTCCGATGGATTCCAAATTTCTATCGCGGGACCCCCTTGTGTGGAAGCTGTATCCTCATAAATCGAGGCAGTTAAATACAAGTTTTGTTTCGACATATAGAGGGATTGGCTACCTCCTAAATATCCTTTTGTCTCCACCACATTTTCAACTGGCTTTGTTAGATCAAAGGAAGTAATGACCGTGTAAGACGGCTCAATGGAGCCTGGTAAAATGGATAAATCGTTCGTTTCCATTGGAGACGGATTTGATCCTAGTTTGGAATCTGTCGTCATCGGACGAAGTTCTGTATCATCTTCCATTGCCCAGAAGTTCGGGGTGACACTCGTGATAAAATAGAACGTATTGTCAGCTAATCTCGCACCTTGTAAATAACCTTCTGTCGAAAACTCTCGTACTAGGTTTGGATTACTAGGTGTGGACACGTCATAAATCATGGCTGTTGTCGCACTTCTCATTGGCATGATCATTGGATTTTCTTTCCTAGCTGCACCTTCCTCTTCATTATTCATCCAAGTAGATTTATTCGCTAAAATGATTAATGTTTGACCTTCTAAAAACAAATGACTTGGATAGGTGTATTGATCCATTTTAATTGTGTGCAATTTCTTCATTGCAGTTGGGTTCGTAATATCCGAAATGTGTACCCTGTTTTCTTCTAAACTGTATAAAACGTTCCCGTCCGTTTTTACGATATCGCCTTCATCCACCCCATCCACTTGGTTATTTGTGGTGGAGTAATCTCCTTTTTCTGCACTAGCAGACTCATTAGAACTCGTACTGTCTCCACTTTCATATACAATTCCCCCGGATGCGGAATTGTTTCGTTTCAATATTTTTTTAATTCGCACGAAATATTCGCGAATCTCGGAAGTGGATTTTACAGTTGGCAATTCTTGATATACGGAAAATTCGATTCTTGATGTTGTCATGGATTGAAGAAATCCTCCACTTACAGCGGAATGATCGACAAACAATGCATAACTACCCGGTTCCAAATTGGAAACCACGACTTGTTTCCCTGACATAGACAACCGAATGTCAGCAGAAATCTTCTCTCCCCGCTGGTCAATCACATATACTTTCCCATCTTTAATCGCTGATTTCTTTAATGGCTTTGAAAATACCGCACTCCAACCATTTTCCTCTAAGGCAACTGTAGACGCGTTAACATTCACACGATCAATATTCATGGCAAATAACAACACGAGAGAGATAATCATTGCCGATACAATAATCCATTTTGTTTGTTTTCTCACCTTGATCCGCTCCTTTTCTATTCTCTAACCCATTAGACTGGAAACATTGGAAAAAGTTACAGGCATTCTGAAAATCTCGTTGCTTATTTCTCGAGATGTTACACCTTCTAATAGGACCAGCTAATATTTCGTATAGCGAAAATTCCGATTGTATCCTATAATAAAAAGGAAATACATCATGTGAAGGAGGATTCGATGAAAAGTATTACTCGTTTTTCTAATGCTCTCATGGAGCGATATTTACCTGATCCATACATATTTGTTGCTATCTTAACGCTACTTGTTTTCCTTCTCGGTATTGGGTTAACAGACTCAGGTCCACTTGATATGGTGACATACTGGGGAGATGGATTCTGGGGGTTACTTGCATTCACGATGCAAATGGTTATTGTTCTAGTAGCAGGACATGTTTTGGCTAGTAGCCCACTATTTAAGCGATTGCTTTCTGGAATGGCCAATGGTGCAAAGTCACCTGGGTCAGCTATTTTACTTGTGACATTCGTTTCCCTAATCGCTTGTTGGATTAATTGGGGATTCGGACTTGTGATCGGTGCTTTATTTGCAAAGGAAATAGCAAAAAAAGTTCCGACAGTAGACTATCGATTATTGATCGCAAGTGCTTATTCGGGATTTGTAATTTGGCACGGGGGATTAGCTGGTTCCATTCCTCTTTCGATTGCGACAAAAGATCATCCATATCAAGATATAATGGGGATTGTTCCAACAACTGAAACTATCTTTTCGACGTATAACTTACTAATCGTCATCGTATTAATCATCACGATTCCATTATTGAATCGCTGGATGATGCCGAAAAAAGAAGACACGTTCATGATTGACCCTGCTTTGTTACAGGATGAGCCGATTATCGAGAAGCCAGAAACGATTACTCCTGCTTCACGATTAGAAGATAGTTATATTCTTTCGATGTTAATAGGACTCATTGGGGTCATCTATTTAGTGTGGCACTTCGCCACCCGTGGCTTTGACTTAAACATTAACATTGTCAATTTCTTGTTTGTCATTTTAGGTATCATTTTCCACGGGACACCGAGAAATTATTTGGCTGCGGTTGCAAATGCGGTCAAAACAGCTGGCGGAATTATCATCCAGTTCCCATTCTATGCAGGAATCATGGGAATGATGGTAACTTCTGGCCTTGCAGGTGTCGTGTCCGAAGCTTTCGTTAGCATTTCGAATGAACACACCTTCCCGCTCTTTACATTTTATGCAGCAGGAATTGTGAATTTCTTCGTACCTTCCGGTGGTGGTCAATGGGCAGTACAAGCACCTATTATGCTCGATGCTGCGAACTCTCTTGGTGTCAGCTATTCAAAAACAGCGATGGCTATCGCTTGGGGAGATGCGTGGACGAATATGATTCAGCCTTTCTGGGCACTTCCGGCATTAGCAATCGCTGGTCTTCGCGCAAAAGACATCATGGGTTATTGTGTATTTGTTTTGATATTAAGCGGAATCGTCATTAGTTTAGGACTTTATTTCTTCTAAACACCTAGTAGCACCAAAAAAGACATCGTCTCTGTCAACGGGAGACGATGTCTTTTCTTATACACTCTCTTCGAGCCATTCTGCTAGAAGTGATTCTAATTGCTGTTCTACTTTCACTTTTTCTTCTTGTTGTGTTTCGTAGACGTTCCAATCGGATTCATTTTCCATTGCCTGTGTTATAGATTCCAATTTTCTTTCTAAGTCTGCAATTTCTTCCTCCACATTTCGTTGTGGTTCTGGTTTTCTTTTTTCCGGTTTGTCATGACGCATCTTTTCAACCGGTGCTTGCTCCACTCGATACACTTCATCCCATTTTTTCCGTGCATATTCATAGGATCCTTCAAATGTCACAATCGATTGATTTTCAAGCCACGCAGTTCTTGGAAAAAGTTTGTTTAAGAAGTAACGATCATGTGAAACAGCAAGTATCGTCCCAGTAAATTCTTCCAATGCATCTTCCAACACTTCACGAGATTCAATATCTAAATGATTAGTCGGTTCGTCTAACAATAAGAAATTGACGTCTTGATGCATCAGCTGCGCTAGTCGTAAACGCATTTTTTCTCCACCACTTAAATCCCCTACACGTTTAAAAACATCCGGCCCATAAAACATAAACTTCGCAAGAATTTGTCTCGCTTCTCCTTCGAAAACGGCGACTTCGTCTCGAAACACATCGATTAATCGCGCTTTTTTATCCTCGACGACAAAGTGTTGGGATAGAAATCCTACTTTTACATTCGAACCAATTTTCACGATCCCTTCACTAGCTTGTTCTTGTTCTAATGCAAGTTTTAAAATAGTCGATTTCCCAGTGCCGTTTCTTCCGACAATTGCCATTCGATCTTGCCAATGAACCGCCATATTCACATGTTGAAAAAGCACGTTCGTTTCGTACCGCTTTGTGACATCCTCTAAAATCAGCACTTCTTTTCCACTTCGATCGGTCGATTCAAATTCTAGTTGCATCTTTTTAGGATCAATTATTGGTTTACGAAGTTTTTCCATTCGCTCTAATGCTTTTTCCATACTAGAAGCACGACGATGCAGTCCTGCATTTGGAGGATTCGCTTCATTTGCCCAAATCCGTAATCGTTTAATCGTTTCCCGCATCTTCTTGATTTTTTTCTGTTGTTCCTCATATTGTTGGAACTCACGCATTAGTCTCTCTTCTTTTTGCACAAGAAACGAGGAGTAGTTTCCGTGATAGACATGGAATTCTCCGTCTTCTAAATCGACTACTTTTGTTACAACTTCGTCTAAAAAATAGCGGTCATGACTGACGATGACAATGGTGCCACTGTAGTCACGCAAATAGCTTTCCAGCCATTCTACTGCAAACAAGTCCAAATGATTCGTCGGTTCATCTAGCAATAGTAAATCAGGTTGAGTTAGCAGCAATTGGCCAAGCATGATTTTCGTTTGCTCTCCACCACTCATGGTTGAAAACGCTCGCTCGACAAATCCGTGCAATTGAAGTCCTTCTATCATTTTTTCGAGCTCCGCATCCATCTCGTAACCGCCACGCATACTAAACTGTTCTTGTAGTCACCATATTTACTTAAAATCCGTTCTAATTGATCTGGAGATGCTGTCGTCATTTGGGACTCCATGTCTTCCATTTGACGCTTCATCTCGTGTAATTCAGAAAATGCGAGCATCATGACATTTCGGCCAGATAATGTGCTTTCATAGGCAGGTATTTGTGCTAAATAGCCAATTTGCGTTCCTTTTTTGAATGAAATAATCCCTTGATCAGGAGACTCAATTCCCGCAATTAATTTGAACAAAGTTGTCTTACCCGATCCATTCCGGCCAACGATTCCTACTTTATCTCCTGTTTTTATATGCAACGACACATTGTCAAAAATGGTATTCCCACCGAGCATTTTACTTATTTCTTGTACTGTACATATCATTCTTTTCGCTTCCTTTCGATTATCTCAGCGAAAAACGACATCAAAAAAAGACTGCCTGAAAAGCAGTCTTTATATCCTAACAATTTGGATTGGAAAGATGGACCGTTTCAGCTGAAGTTTACATGTAATTTGCTAAAAATGGACAGACCTGTCCCGTTGGTCGCAAAATCGAATGTAAATGCACGTGTCTCGGACAAAAATTCCAATATATAAACATGTGCAGCCAGCGTCTTGATCATCTTTCCTCACCTCCGTTCATAACTTTGACAATAGTTTATCATATCTTTTGATCCACTTCAAATGGCCATTTTGGCAACATTTTGTTTAACGCTTTATCCTTACGTCGACCAAGAGCATACTCCGCTTGCATAATCGTGTGAATTTCTCTTGTTCCTTCATAAATGACAGGTGCTTTAGAATTCCTTAAGTATCTTGCTACTGGGTACTCATCGGAATATCCGTATGCACCATGTACTTGTACCGCGTCATCTGCGGCTTGATTCGCAAAATCGCATGCTTGCCATTTAGCCATCGACGTTTCGCGTGTGTTCCGAATCCCTTTATTTTTCATTTCCCCGACTTTATAGACTAGTAATCGGCTCATTTGAAGGCCAGCTTCCATTTTCGCAATCATTTGCTGCACTAATTGATGATCTGCAATGGCTTTTCCAAACGTTTTCCGATCTAAACTATAGGAAACACTTGCTTCTAGACAAGCCATAATGAGACCTGCTGCTCCCGCTGCAACTGTGAATCGTCCATTGTCGAGTGCAGCCATCGCTATTTTAAATCCTTCTCCTTCTTCTCCTAATCGATTTTCTACTGGGACTTTAATATCATCAAAGAAAATTTCACCCGTATTTCCTGCCCGAATTCCGTATTTGCCTTTAATCGCTTTCGACGAAAATCCTTCCATCGTTCGTTCGACGATAAAGGCGGAAATTCCATGGTGTTTTTTGGATTTATCTGTGTACGCAAAGACAATAAAGTGATCCGCTACATCACATAAGGAAATCCATGTTTTTTGCCCTTTTAAGACATAATAATCACCTTCACGAGTAGCGCTTGACGACATCCCCGCGACATCCGAGCCAGCTCCAGGTTCGGTTAGTCCGAATGCCCCAATTTTTTCCCCTTTTGCTTGTGGGACTAAATATTTTTGTTTCTGTTCTTCTGTTCCCCATTGCATAAGTGTCATCGAGTTTAAACCGATATGAACAGATACCGCGGTTCGAAATGCAGTATCACCTCGTTCTAATTCCTCACAAACGATTGCTAACGCATTATAATCCATTCCGCTTCCGCCATACGCTTCTGGAACACATACGCCCATTAAACCTAATTCCGCTAGTCGTTTCCATATCGCTGGATCGAATCCACCTGTTGCATCCCATTCTTTGATATACGGCAAGATTTCTTCATTCACAAAGCCTCTCACCGTTTTACGCAGTAGTGTTTGTTCTTCTGAGAATTCAAAGTTCATGATGAGTTCCTCCTGTTAGCCTTTCACGATGGGTGCTGACTTACGGATACTTTCCTCAATAATGACGCCTCGTTTCGCCATTTCTTGTAAGTAAATATCGCCTGGAACAATTTGTTCTGGTGGATACACACCGCGCTTTACAATTTGTCCTTTGCCAATCATTTGTGCGACAACCGAAATAGTATTTGCCGTCGCACGGGCCATTGCGGTCACATTGTGGGAAGTGTCTTTTTTCGTGACCATTTCGTATTCGTATGTGACACGTTCGTCGTTCTTTTCACCTGAAACAATCACTCGAAGCAACACGGCATCTTGTTTGTCTCCTAATAACAATCTCGGAGTAAGTGCTTCTTTTAGGACTTCTCGAGTGTTAATCTCTTGGCCGTTAATATGGACCATCCGATCTTTTTGCGTTAACCCTAAATCCACTAGCAATTTAAACTTTTCGGCATGCCCTGGGTACCGAATTGTTTTATATTCCATTGTTTGGACGTGTGGAAATGTTTTTGTTAACGTGGATGTCCCGCCGGAAGTATGGAATGCTTCAAGCGTACCGAAGCCGTCAAAATGGATCGGTTCCACTTCCGTTAATGACTCTACTTCCATCAGCTTTCCATCTCGAATCATGTGAGATGAATCGGAATAATGATCCATAACTCCATCTAATGAAAACACAATGTTGTACTTTAATGGCCCTTCTGGATCGAGTGGAATTCCGCCAACAAACAATTTAATGAGTTCTACATTGTCGAGTTTGCTCGCCCCGTATCCTGCCAAAATATTAATCATCCCTGGAGCTACCCCTAAATCTGGGATGAGTGTGACACCTTTATGTTCCGCTGCAGCTTTCATTTCCAATACCGCATCCGTCGCGCCACCAATATGTCCACCTAAATCAACGGAGTGAACTCCCACTTCAATTGCTGTGCGTGCCACTTTTTCGTTAAATGAATAAAAGAGTGCATTAATCACGACGTCACCAAGCGACATTACCCGTTTCAAATCTGCATCATCATTCGCATCTAATCGTTCAATGTGTAGCTTGTCGTTCCCTAAGTTTTGCGCAAACAATGTTGCCTGCCCAACATCCAAGTCACATAAGTAAACGTGTTCTACTTGCTCACTTTGTACCAAATCTCGTGCCGCTTCTTTCCCCATCAAACCTGCACCTAGTACAACTACTTTCATTCTCCCATCCCCTTTGCGTTATTCTGTATCGATTTGTGCACGTTGCAGCTTGCCGCTGTAATCGATGTACACACTTTTCCACTCTGTATAAACGTCGAGTGCCGCTACTCCGCTATCGCGATGTCCATTACCAGTACCTTTTGTTCCTCCAAATGGTAAGTGAATTTCTGCCCCAGTTGTCCCGGCATTGACGTACACAATTCCCGTGTCCAAATCTCGAACCGCACGGAATACTTTATTCACATCACGAGAGAATATAGAACTCGACAAGCCATATTTCACGCTATTATTTACTTCAATTGCTTCTTCAAGCGAGTTTACTTCTATGAGCGAAACGACTGGTCCAAAAATCTCCTCTTGTGCCAGCCTGCTATCCCATTTCACATCCGAGAAGAGCGTCGGTGCAAAGTATTGTCCGTTCGCAAGTTCTCCGTCGGTTAATGAAGTACCTCCTGCTAGAAGCGTTGCACCTTCGGACTTTCCAACTTCTATATACGATGCGATTTTCTCCATCGCTTTCTCATTAATGACAGGACCAATTTTTACTGACTCGTCCAACCCATTCCCAATCGTTAACCCTTCCATCGCAGTCAACAATTTTTGTTCTAACTCTTTTTTCACGTCCTTGTGCACAATCACTCGGCTACATGCTGTGCAACGTTGTCCTGCCGTTCCAAAAGCACTCCACAAAATACCTTCTACTGCTAGATCTAAATCCGCATCATCCATGACGATAACAGCATTTTTACCACCCATTTCAAGCGATACTTTCTTTAAGTGTCTTCCCCCCAGCTCCGCCACTGACTTTCCAGTCTCTGTGGAACCAGTGAACGAAATCACTTTAACGTCTGGATGTTCGATCATCGCTGTACCAACTGTAGAACCCGAACCAAAAACAATATTCGCTACGCCAGGAGGCAAGCCGGCTTCCTCAAATACTTTTGCCATTTCATAGGCCATCATCGGAGTTTCCGTTGCTGGCTTCCACAGGAACGTATTTCCTGCAACAATCGCTGGGAACGATTTCCACGTGGCAATCGCAACAGGGAAATTCCATGGCGTAATCAGTCCTACAACACCAATTGGCGCACGAACACTCATCGCAAATTTATTCGCAAGCTCCGATGGTGTCGTCTCCCCGAATAAGCGACGACCTTCTCCTGCCATGTAATAGGCCATATCTATTCCTTCTTGAACTTCCCCTCTGCCTTCTTCAATCACTTTGCCCATTTCTTTTGTTAATACTTGAGCTAAATGTTCTTTCTTTTCTTTCATAATCCGGGCTACTTCATATAAATAATCCGCACGTTTTGGTGCCGGAACTAATGCCCATTCTTTTTGCGCTTTTTTTGCAGCACTTACTGCAGATTCTACTTCTTCATTTGTCGAAAGAGGCACTTGAGCTAGCTCTTCTCCCGTTGCAGGATTCAATACTGCCGCAAACTCTCCTGTATAATTTTGCCATTTTCCCCCGATGTAATTTTGTAACTGCATATTATTTCCCCTTTCTTTTGAAAACGCTTACATTAAGAATAGTTCGACAATTCATTTTAAAAATCCTTTTTCTCCACAAGAAAAGAATTGTTCCGTGCACTTGATCGTTTCATGTAAACATTCTTCATTTTATTCCGCAAAAAGCAACCGCATTCCATACGCTATTAATGAGGATGTGTCCATTTTGCAAGGACGTTCTTTGAATGAAACCTTTTCCAATCGTTCGCGTATACATTATTAGATAACTGTCAGGAGGAATGGAATCCATGAATAACCACGAAATTGATTACAAAATCCACGGGGATGATATGCAGTTTGTGGAAGTTGAACTTGATCCGCAAGAAACGGTCATTGCAGAAGCAGGAAGCTTAATGATGATGGAAGATGGCATTGAGATGGAGACAATCTTTGGAGATGGATCCGGGTCTCAAGGTGCTGGAATTATGGGGAAATTAATGGGCGCAGGGAAGCGACTCATCACTGGTGAAAGCTTATTTATGACCACCTTTACGAATGTCCAACACGGGAAAAAACATGTATCGTTTGCATCACCTTATCCCGGGAAAATTATTCCGATGGATTTATCCGAAATGGGTGGCAAAATTATTTGTCAAAAAGATGCGTTTTTAGCAGCAGCGAAAGGTGTAACCGTAGGCGTAGAATTTCAGCGTAAACTTGGTACTGGCTTTTTCGGTGGCGAAGGCTTCATTATGCAGAAGTTAGAAGGTGACGGCTTAGCTTTTGTTCATGCTGGCGGGACGATTATCCGAAAGGATCTTCAAGCAGGGGAAGTTCTACGTGTTGATACTGGGTGTTTAGTAGCGATGACGAGTGAAGTCGATTACAACATTGAAATGGTTCGTGGCGTCAAAACGGCTTTATTTGGCGGAGAAGGATTGTTCTTTGCTACTCTTCGAGGACCAGGAACGGTCTGGATTCAATCCTTACCATTTAGTCGACTTGCGAGCAAAGTATTTGCGGCAGCACCTCAAACACCAGGTGGAGGTTCACCAGGCGAAGGGAGTTTAGCTGGCGGTCTTTTTGACTTGTTAGGCGGGAAATAAAACCTTTAGACAAAAGACAAATCCGAATGATTGTTCGAGTCTCTTACAGAGGTTTCGACATCATTCGGATTTTTTTGGCGAAAAAAATCTTGCAACTTTACGTACTATTCATTGTTGTAAACCGGGACATGGAAACGGAACAATAATTTTAGAGAAGGTGTTGCTGTTATTGATACCTTCTAGAAAATGGCGGTCGTTTTTGACACGCTTGAATCAAATCGTTTTGCTCGTTTTGATCGCATGATTCATTTTCCATAAAAAATACACAACCGGTAAAATGAGAATCGCAGAAGAGGTAATTCCTCCCGCAATCGATGTGTAGAGTGCAAGTAATCCAACAAGTGGTCCTCCGGCAATTTGCCCAAACGCATCCAATTGACCAATCATCGACAGGGCAGTCGCTCGTCCCTTCGACTCTAAACGTTCATTTGTCAGTACACTAATGAGTGGATAATTGACGTTTCGAAGTGCACTAGTCATCCAGTATAAAGCTACCGCGATCCAAACATTTCCTACCCATGCAAATCCAATCATCGTAAAGACAATGAGTAGATTAATGAGCATTAAAGCAGTTCCTAAACGATGCTTTACTCTTACTTCCACGATTTTCAGCAGAAGCATATTGAGTAAAAATGCGACCGCATACAAAACGCCAAACCAGACAACCGCTTTTTCTTCCTCAAGGTTGTAGTCCACAATAAAGTGCGCTCCGTACAATCGGTCAAATCCTTCACTTGCAAGTCCGATAAAAAGCGTGACAAACGCGATGGTTGCTAGTACGGTGTTTCCTTTTACTTGATTGGCAGCCGTTTTCAAGGTTTTGACCATGTGAAGAAAACCGTTGTCTCCTGCTTCACGATCGACAGGAACAAATTTTGTTTCTGGAACTTTCCAAAACGCGATACCTGCTACGACGATTAAAAGGGCTCCCGCTACGATAATCGATACTTGAGGGGAGTACAAAGTCGCAACACCTACACTCACTCCAATCCCAAGGAAACGGGCAAACGAAGTAAATTGAGCACCTCGTAAAAAAGTTCTCTCCAAGTCTTTTCCATCTAGTTCATCCGCAATCCACGCTTGCTCCGCGCCACTTATAAACGTCCAACCAAAACCCCACAACGCAGATGCTAAAGCAATTGCCCAAAACTCTGGAGTACTTCCTTCTACAACATGTGCTACTCCTAAAATAAGTGTCCCGAGTACGAGTGATTTTTTTCGTCCAAAATGATCTGCAAACAATCCTGTCGGCATTTCAAACAATAAAACGGAGACTTCCATAATCGTTCCAATAAGCACTAGCTCTAATGGATTTAAACCCGCATTGGATACATAGTAAATGGCATTTAACGTAAAAACCATTTGAATAAGTAGTGCTCTACTACTTGTTAAAGCATAATAATAACGTTGAATCGTCAATGTGATTCCCTCCGTGGTTTCTCTTTTTTTTTGACGGAGGTGTTTTAGAGAAAAAATCAGTTAGTTGTTTTACAATTTAACAACCGAAATACTGTTTTCTTTTATCGATTAAAACAACCTACCGTATACGTGTTTATCTGTTTCTGAAAGCTTTTCATATGAACTCTCTCCTTTGTGTAAATATAGTTTAGTGTATCTTTTCTCCTATGGAATGTCACGAAACTATTTTCTACCTAAAAAAGAAACGCTTTACTATCCGAAGTCGGTAGCAAGACGTTTCATCTTCATAAATCCTATGCAAATTAGTTATCGGGTCGCGTTCTCCTGTCGGTTTTGGCGACGAATTTTTCGCTCGTTTTTCACTTTGTACATCCGTAGATCGGCCAGGCTATATAAGTCATCATATGTTCTACCTTCATCCGGGTAACGACTAATACCGATACTCGGAACAATTGGAATAACATCATCTTCTACTACGAGCGCGTTTACTTGAAAGTAAGCGATTAATCTATTTTCAATTGATGCAATCGTTGGAAATGTTTCATTATCCAAAATGGCAAACACAAACTCATCCCCACCTAATCGTCCTACTCTTCCAAAACTTCCAACAAACTCCTCCAAAAGTTTTGCTGTTTTCTTTAACACTTCATCGCCCATTTGGTGTCCATAGAAATCATTAATCGCTTTAAAAAAATCTAAATCGAGCAATCCAAAATACGCTGGCCTCGTCGGATTATCGTGAATGAATGTCTCTGACAACTTCACAAAAGCACCACGGTTGGCAACTCCTGTTAGCTGATCATGAAAGGCGATAAACTTTAATTTTTCTCTCGCTTCTCTCTCTTCCGTGACATCTCGCACCAAAAAGAAATAGGCAAATTTACGATTTTTCAAAAATCGTTTCCCATCCACGAGAAAATATCGGAGCTCTTCAGTTGCAGGCATTTGAACATCAACTGGGAAATCACGTATTAATTCCCCTGATTCAAACATCGTTACAAGTTTCGATTTATATCTCGTCGCACCGTACATTTCCAGAATCGTATCAAAACTCATGTCTTGATATAATTGGTAACTTTCCGCTGCTACATTCCATTCATCTACCCGCCAGTCACCATTAAAAATAAGCGCTATAGAAGGGGTAAGCTCGAAAATAGTTTCATATTGATCATTGTTATTCGTCAAAAAATCAAATCGGTACATACTGTACATAATACCGATACCAAAAAGGATTCCGACATAATAAAACGGTTTTGGAGGAAGTATGCCATCTAAAAATGGTAATCCTAACGCTAACGTGAGGAAAAACACCGCAATCACGATGCGAGACATAAACACCATTAACCGCTCATCTCGTAAAGAGTGTACACGGTTTTTTCCCGAGCGAAGCATGAAATAATATGGGATGACAAGTAACGCACTTGCAATCATGGTAATGAAGTACGTACGATCGTAAAAAATGTAAATCCACGGGCCGTTGCGAATATATTGATCCACGTTCTCGTGAGGATTCGACAAAAACGCCGAAAGCACGACTAATACTGCGGGCACATAAAATGCGAATGGATACAGTGGACGTTTCAATACTTCATTAAAATTCGACATTTTCGCAAAGAAATGAAGACCGAGAGATAGAATAAAGATGCCACAAGGAGTCGTAATATACGTTTGAATGTATCCACTACTCGCAGAGGGTAAAATATGCCGAATGAACTCTCCCATATACAGAACTGTATAGGCGTTCATAAGTAAAAATCCTAGCCAATGTTCGACACTTGCTCTATTTCTCGCAATAATGATGAACGAAAAGGCTAACATTAACGAAGCGGGCAAGATATATGCAAAAAAATAAATAAGAAAGTTGCTTAATTGCATACCATCACCCCTTCAAATTATCAGAATATTAATTCTAGTATAATCTATATCGGTACGTAAGTACTAGTTTTGAAGAACTATTTTTTGCCGTTACAAATTAAAATAGCACCTCTCCACTTTGAGAAGTGCTACCTTAAAAAACTTAAAGATAAAGAATCGCTGCGACTACGATTGCGAGGATGATACGATATACCGCAAACGGGGTCAGTTTAACTCTTCCAATAAGTTTTAAGAAGAAACGAATGGAAATTAACGCAAAAACAAATGCACTGAGGAATCCTGCAATATAAAATCCGATATCATCCGCATTGATGTACTCCCAGTTTTTTAACAAGGAAATAAAGCTCGCTCCCATCATAATTGGAACGGCCATAATAAATGTAAAGTCAGCTGCAGTTCGATGATTTAACCCGAGTAAAACACCGCCGGAAATCGTCGCTCCTGAACGTGAAAAGCCTGGCCACAACGAGAAACATTGAATCAGACCCACCATAAACGCTTGACGATACGTTATTTGATCAAGTGTTTGAACAGGCGGTACTTTCGGTCCGAAATAATCCGCTGCAATCATTAAAAATGCCCCAATAACTAGTCCGATTACGACTGTCTCTGCAGAAAACAAATTCTCATCAATGAAGTCTTCAAACAGCACGCCTAAAATTCCTGCAGGCAATAATCCAACGATGACATGTGTCAGTTTTAACTGATCTCCTGGTGCAACATCTTTCATTTTATACAATCCTACTAAACTAAATAATCGTTTCCAAAAAACAACGACTACCGCCAAAATAGAACCGAGTTGAATGACCACTTTGAATGTATTTGCAGAATACTGATCTAAAAACTCCGTCGTTTTTAACCACAAATCATCCACTATAATCATATGACCTGTAGAAGATACTGGCGCAAACTCTGTCATACCTTCTACAAAGCCTAAAATAATCGCTTTTAAAATCTCAATAATTTCCATACGTACTCCTTATGCTCTACTTTTTCTAAAACGCATGTACCACACAATTGCCGCAATCCCGATGACTGCTAGAATCACATACACGATGGAAGAATAAATATCCATATATCCAACAATTGATTCCCAGTTGTCTCCAACTGCCGCTCCGACTAATACTAATATTGTATTCCAAACGACGGTTCCAATTGTGGTGAATAATAAAAATAACCCAAATCGCATATCCGACATACCGGCTGGAATCGAAATTAAACTACGAATCAATGGAATTAAACGACAAAATAAGACAGTCCAAATACCATACCTGTCAAACCAAGCGTCCGCTTTATGTACATCTTCCTTCGTTAAACGTAACACTCGACCATATTTCTCAATAATTCGCTCTAATCGCTCGACGTTTAACAATTTCCCAATCCCAAATAAAATAACGGCTCCCGCAACTGAACCCGCGGTTGATGCAACAATCACACCAAAAGGCGTCATATCCGAATACGTTGTCATAAACCCACCAAACGTCAAAATAACTTCTGACGGGATTGGAGGGAAAACGTTTTCCAACATAATGAGTAAAAAGACACCGAAGTATCCAAACTGACTCATAAAGTCCGTAATCCAGTTTTCCATATATTCACTCCTACTTATTTCACTTACCGCTTTTCATTCTAACGAAAAAAATCAGACCTGTCTAAAGAACGTTTCAGTCTGATTTTTGTTCCCGTACTACTGTATGCCCAAATTCTTCGCAATTATAACCTTCATAATCTCATTTGTTCCTGCGTAAATCGCCGTTACTGGAATATCTCTGAACCTACGTGCAATTTTATATTCTTCCATGTAACCATATCCACCGTGAAGTTGCATACATTTCGCAGACATCTCTTTTGCTTTTTCGGTAATCCACGACTTTGCCATCGACACTTTGGTGACAACATCTTTTCCGGCCATATGGTCTTCGATTAACGATTCCAAAAACGTTCTTCCTAGTTCCAGTTCCGTCATCATCTCGACTAACTGAAACTGTGTATTTTGGAAAGAAGCAATGGACTTCCCAAATGCCGTTCTACTTTTCACATAGGCAAGCGTCATCTCCACCATATCTTCCGCAGCCGTTTGCGCAGAAATTGCTACCATCAGACGTTCTTGTTGCAACTTCGTCATCATGTAAGAAAACCCTGCGTTTTCTTCGCCGAGTAAATTCGACACTGGCACTTTCGCATCCTCAAAGATGAGTTCTGACGTATCTTGCCCGTGCATCCCTACTTTATCTAGCTTTCGCCCGCGACTAAACCCAGGTGTCCCTTCCTCCATAACTAATAAACTAATTCCTTTATGTCTTGCTTGAGGGTCCGTCTTCACGGCAGTCACGATTAAATTGGCTTGAATTCCATTTGTAATAAACGTTTTTGAACCATTTACAATATAATAGTCACCATCTCGAACCGCAGTCGCCTGAATTCCCGCTAAATCTGAACCTGCTCCTGGTTCAGTCATCGCAATTGCCGTGATCGTTTCCCCTGTTAAACAGCCTGGAAACCATCGACGTTTCTGATCTTCTGTCGCATACGACTCCAAATAAGGCAGCACAATATCATTATGCAATCCGACCCCTGTTAAACTCGCACCAACTCGTTCCATTTCCTCTCCGATAATGACCGCATAACGGAAATCCGTCTCTAGCCCTCCATATTCCTCAGGTAATTGAGGTGCTAAATACCCCATCTCCCCAAGCTTTTTCCAAAAGCTTTTCGGAATCAGACGTTCCTTTTCCCACTCGTCATAGTGTGGCACCGCTTCCTTCTCCAAAAACTTCCGGAGCGACTTACGAAACGCTACATGTTCTGCTTCTTCAAACCGATATCTACTCATTTTTAATCCCCTCACTTCGGTGCCATACGAATCGCACCATCTAATCGAATAACTTCCCCATTCAACATCGGATTCTCCACAATACTCTTCACGAGCTGGGCATACTCTGACGGCTTTCCAAGACGATTCGGAAACGGCACAGAACTTGCCAAAGTCGCTTTTGCAGCATCCGGTAGTCCATTAAACATCGGCGTCTCCACAAGCCCTGGTGCAATTGCCATCATGCGAATACCGTCCCGCGCAAACTCACGAGCAATTGGTAACGTCATGCCAACGACTCCTGCCTTTGACGCAGCATACGCCGCTTGCCCAATTTGCCCTTCAAACGCCGCAACCGAAGCCGTATTCACAATTACACCACGCTCGCCATCTTCATTTGGTGCATTTTCCTGCATCACACGAGCGACCACGCGAAGCACATTAAACGTCCCGATCAAATTCACCTGCACAATCGTCGCAAACTTTTCTAAAGCCATCGGTCCATCTTTTCCAAGCACCTTCGCCGGCGGTGCAATCCCCGCACAGCTAACCAGCACATCTATTCGTCCGAATTTTTGTACCACGCTAGCCACGTTTTGCTCTACCTGCGCCGCATTCGTCACATCTGTTGGGGAATAAAAGACGACACTTTCTCCGAACTCTTCGACCAATAACTTCCCTCGCGCTTCGTTCACATCAAAAATCGCAACCTGTGCACCTTCATCCACTAGCATGCGAAGCGTTGCTTCCCCTAAACCGGAAGCTCCCCCAGTAATAACCGCCACTTTTCCAGACATTTGCATACAGCCATCGCCCCCACGTTCAATTTCTAATACTCTTCCTTCAAAAATTGCACATATTTCGTAAGAATCGCACGGTAACCCTGTACTATGAACCTAAAGTAGACAGTTTAATTCCGCTCAACTGTTATTCTTTAACTATATTATAAGCATAGGAGCGGTGAAAGTGATGTCTACAAATTACAAACGATATGATTTTACGACAAAAAAGATTGCAGTGGAGCGGTATTTATCTGGTGAGTCTGCTCAAAGTGTTGCAGTCGAGTTAGAAATAAGTAACAGAAGAAGAGTTCAGGATTGGGCTGAATTAGTTCGTACAGCGGGAAGCTTTGAAGTATTACACGGTAAACAAGGAAAAAAACCAAAAACACAGCGAGAGAAATTATATGTACTTGAAATTGAGAAATTGAAAAGAGAGATAGCAGTTTTAAAAAAGAGAATGGATTCAGTGGGGAGGTGAAATATTACGAAGAAAAGTGCTTGTATGTAACGAACTATAAAGGTTTCTTGTCCATTGTAGAGCTTTGTTTAATGGTCGGGATCTCCCGATCCGGTTATTACAAGTGGATGAAAAATTCCCATAAAGAAAGAAAAGCAGAAAAGGATAAAACACTTCTTAACAAGATGTTGAGTATCTACAATACTCATGCAGGTACATTAGGGAATGAACGAATGAAAAATGAATTAGAAAAGGCTGGAATTAAGGTCAGTGTAAAGCGAATTGCGAGAATGCGAAGAGATTATCATATGCCATTAAAAACAAGTCATAATTGGAAACAAAAATCAAAACCACACGCGATAATCGGAAATCTTTTAAACCGTAACTTTAAAGCTAAACGTCCAGGAATTAAACTATGTATTGACATTACTTATCTAGAGGTCGAGAGACCTTATAGACATTTTTTATATCTATGTGCCATTAAAGATTTGTGCCATGGAGAGGTAGTCGCCTACTCGATCAGCGATACGATGACGACATCGATGGTTTTACAAGCAGTTGATCAATTGTTGGAGAAAGGTCTTATGGAAAAGAATGCGATTCTACATAGTGATCAGGGATCGCAATTTACTAGTGCAAGATATTTAAATTACCTTTACCAAAACTCCATAACTCCCTCTATGTCGCGTAGAGGAAACTGTTGGGATAATGCATGCATCGAAAGCTTTTTTGGGAAGCTTAAAGTAGAAATGCCATGTTTTATAATCCCTAAAACAGATGAAGAAATGATAAAGGCAGTTGAAAATTACATCTCTTATTATAACAATGTTCGACCGCAATTAAAATCAAAGAAGACTCCTAAAGAGCTTTTACTAGAAATGGCTTCTTAAGTAGAAAATGCCTAGGGCGGAAATGAGCGGAATTTGAGCGGACTACTTGTCTACTTGACAGGTAGTAGGTCACCCTTATGTATCGCACCATTTCTGCGTGAACCGCACATCATTCCATCTTAAGAACTTCTATTTAAACGGCGCCTTAGTCTAATTCGTCCTATTGATAGTAGAAATCTCTCCAATAACCCGAGTTCCAATGCAGTTGTTTTCGCATCCGCGAAAACTTTCCTTTAAATGATGAAATGGTGGGCTTTCGTTGACGAAACCCTTCCCTACTTACGCACTAAGAATTTCGTAGTACATTTTCGATAAAGTGTGATTTTGCAGTCGTATACTGCTCCCTGTCATCTTTGAATTGCATTGCTAATGTACTTTTTAGTATGGCGTATTCATTCAGAAGATCTCGATTTTCTTTCAAAGTATCCCGAAATACGAGATGCTCTTCCCATCTTTTTTCATTGGATTGCATGATGTGTAAATGGGCAACCCTTCTATTCTCTTTGACTTTCACAAAGAATCTTCTCCAATTTCGCATATCTAATTCAGGTGGAACGTAATGCCAATCATGTTTTTCAAGATTCGTTATCAGCTCGTTTGTCATTTCTAAATTAGGAACACGTGCCATTAAATCAATTATTGGTTTTGCGGGTAGCCCTGGAATGGAAGTACTACCGATATGTTCGACTTGTTCAATTCCTAAAGGCATTAGCAGTTTTCTTACTTCATCTTTCCATTCAATTGCTTGTTTTTCCCAGAAAGGATTTGGACTCACTATTTTTATTTTTTCATAAGCCCATTTTGGAATCGTTTGGTCATTTTCAACATTAGAAGTCATTCTCCTCCTCCTATTCAAAGAAACGTAAGAAATCCATTTTACTTCTTGTTTTCACTATTTCTTTTGCTAGCCCTGCAATAAGTTCAAAGTAACTTATTACTAAACGAAGCATTTTACTTAAACTCTCTCAATAATCGTGGCGTTTGCCATTCCCATTCCTTCACAAATAGCAAGCAATCCGTACGTTTTATTTGTTCGTTCTAATTCATGAAGTAGGGTGCTAAGTAGTTTCGTACCCGTTGCGCCAAGCGGATGACCTAATGCAATCGCGCCACCGTTGACATTTAACTTCGATGGGTCGGCAGACAATTCTTTTTGCCACGCAAGCGGAACAGACGCAAATGCTTCATTCACTTCATACAGATCCAATTGATCTAACGTCATTCCTGCTTTAGCAAGCACTTTTTTCGTCGCATCAATTGGACCAGTCAGCATAAGCGTTGGGTCTGATCCTACAACTGTTCGCGCAATGATTTTCGCTCGAATCGGCCAGCCCATTTTTTCTGCGTAAGCTTTTTCCGCTAAGATCACTGCTGAAGCTCCATCGCTCATTTGACTGGCATTGCCAGCTGTAATTCTTCCGTCTTCTTGGAAGACTGTTTTTAGTTCTGCTAACTTTTCGATGGAAGCATCGACACGTGGTCCTTCGTCTGTATCAAATTTTCGGTATGTTCCTTCTTCCGTAAATACATCCACGGGAATTATTTCTCGTTCAAAACGTCCATTTTGAATTGCATATAACGCTTTTTGATGACTTGCTAGCGCAAATTTATCTAATTCTTCGCGTGAAATGTTCCACTTTTCCGCAATTCGTTCTGCTGACACTCCTTGGTGAATGATTTCATATGCTGCTGTCAATTTATCACTTGGTTTTGTGTCACCGACGTTTGAAAACATTGTAACTCTCGACATGCTTTCTACACCACCTGCAATTACCACGTCCATATCTCCAGCCAGGATTGCTTGTGATGCAAAATGCACCGCTTGTTGGCTTGATCCACATTGACGATCGATGGTTACCCCTGGAACGGACACAGGAAATCCTCCAATTAGTAATGCCGTCCGAGCAATATTTCCAGCTTGTTCTGCTGTCTGGGTAACGGAACCAATAATGACGTCTTCTACCAGCCCTTTCTCCATTCCAACACGTGTTACCAATTGATCGAGTAAATTTCCAAGCAATTCATCGGGGCGATACTCTTTTAACATTCCTTTTCGTTTTCCAATAGCAGTTCTAGCTGCATCCACAATGACGACTTCTCTCATTTTTCCACCTCTAAATTCAGAATTGAATGACTATTCATTTCTTTCAGTTTACCATACTCTTACAAAAGAAAAGGTGAATTCTTGGAAGGGAAATGGTTCCGAGTTACGTTGCCTTTCCGCTTCTTTATTTAATCAATACGCCGCATCTTCATTCCAACGGTAATAAGCTCGCTACTTCTCTATACTGGCGGCTCACGTAGTTCTATTCCAACCATGCGTTACGATGTCCAATAGTTCAAGACTTACGTTCTCTACGCCTCAAGACCTAGTCTAAAATCAATACCGAGACCGTTCGGTAAAACTCTGCTACGCCGTAAGATAAAACTATCAACCGAAGGGAGTTACACTCATGAAAAAATTTGGATTAATCATCGCGGGAATCGTTGCAGCAATTATTGCCCTCGCAAATTTAGGTTCATTACTTGCGCTCGCAATTTCAGCAGGAATGGTTGTTGCAGCAATGCACTACTACCCTAGTGCACGAAAAACGTGGAAAAAAGTCGTTTTGTTACTGATTGGACTTTCTGGTCTAGTCACTGGAATCGCAAATATTCCAGGCTTTATCGGAATCGCAGCAATTATCGCTGTACTGTACATCTACCGTGCTTGGCAAAAAGAAAAATCATCACCTTCTCTTCATCATGCTGACCCATTTCAACATTTCGAGTCACAATGGAAAGAAATCACAAAATAATTGGAGGAAAACATCATGACAACTTTATGGAAACGTTTTAAATACGCAATCGAAGCAGATCTTCAAACCGTGTTAGAGAAAAAAGAAGAAAAGAATCCTATTCATCAATTGAACCATTACATCAAAGAAGCAGAGAAACAAACCGAAAAAACGGGTAAATGGATGGAACGACAAGGTGCACTAAAGGGAAAGTTAGAGAAAGAATTGCACGATACCGAGCAACTTTTAGCAAAGCGAGTCGAGCAATTGTCATTAGCGGAGTTAGCAGGGGAAGAAGATTTAATCGTCTTTGCTAAACAAGAAGTCGCAGCTTATGAAGCGCGTAAGGTAACACTTCAAGAAAGCTTAGAACGGACGCTTCGTGAACAACTCGAGCTAGAACAAAAGTTTGAAGAAATGAAACATAAAGTGAAAGATATGAAAGTACGTCAGCTTTCTTTAATGGGCAAAGAGAATGTTACAAGAGCACATGCACAAATGGACCGCGTTCTAGGTGAGCGAAGCTCCTCTAAAAAGGAAACAACCATTAAAACGTTTGATGATTTAGAGCATTTCATCGTGTCATTAGGAACTAAAGTTGACTCGAGCTATAGCTCCTCTTCCATGGAGCGTCGTCTTGACTCTTTACAAAAAAAGCAAGAAGACAAGCAGGAAATTGTGTAAACTAGAGGATAGAATTGGAAGACGGACGCTAGCGATTCTTCGTTTGGCGTCTGTTTTGTTCGTGATGATCTGTCACCAACGGATAACTGGCACGTTTGTTGTTTGAAAAAGGAGGAAAAGACTTGCCAACGTTTACAACGCAACAACTTACATTTGGGCTTTTTGCAGTGTTTTGTCTTATCTTGCTGGAGTCTGTACTTTTTGAAAATGGCAGTATTGTCTTTGTTCTTTTTGGAACAGCATTTATATTCTTTGCATTAAAACGAAAAAAACGCGTCTTATTTTGGATCGGTGTGCCCTTTGTCGCAGCCGCCGTCATGTCTCTATGGAGTTTACGGTTGCTCATTTTAGCAATCGTTGTGTACGTATTGTATCGCCTATGGAAAGGAAATGGTCCAGAAGAGATTTTCGCGCCATTTTCTGGTGTGTTCGAATCATCAAGAGGGGTCCAGCGGAACGCGCTACTTACGATTGTTTCGCATAGTGAAACGTATAAATGGGAAAACGTTCATATGCAATCCGTCTATGGAAATATCGTCCTAGATGCGACGAACACCGTTTTACCGAAAGGAACATCGTTCATCTCCATCCGCCAAACGTTTGGGAAGGTGAAAATTGTCGTCCCTCATGACATTCCTTGTCGCATTCATATTGCCAGTATTATTGGAGATGTATGTGCACTTGAAGTGCCAAAAGCTCGTCTTTGGAATCAAACACTCAGCCACGTTTCTGGCTACGACAGTGTTTCCCTATCCCAGGCAGAACTCATTATTTCTGTTTCTATACTCTTCGGAGAAGTAGAGGTGGTTCGAGGATGAACGGGTTCTTTTCACGACTATTCTTTTTATTTTTCTTGCTACTAGTAGGATTAGCGGGAGTTCTTGTAAGCATTTGGGGATGGAATGATCTCTCCAAATGGGAAGTATTATTGAACGTGAAAGAAGAAATCCCCCTAATTGCATGGTATGCAATGGGGATTTTCGTCGTCAGTTTTTTAATCGCGATGAATAGTCAACTTGCGATTTCCTCTCGTGAACGCAAAGTAGAAGCTTCGTTACAAAAAGTGACCTCTGAAAAAGGAAATGCTTCATTCCCAAAAGTATCAAAAAAAATCCATAAGCAACTGGTCGAAATAACAACGCTTATCGAAACGCAGCAAAATAGTTTGAAACGCCTTACCGACGAACGCGCAGAAGGGGAAGAACAACGAATTCAAGAACAAATCATACAAGAACGACAACGTCTTGCTCGTGAATTACATGATTCCGTTTCCCAGCAACTTTTTGCCTCTTCCATGCTGTTGTCATCCATAACAGAGAACGAGGAAGAAGTGACTCCCGTACTCCTTCAAGCAGAAAAAATGGTCCAGCAAGCACAGCTTGAAATGCGTGCGCTTTTACTCCACTTGCGTCCAATCGCCTTGCATAATAAAACAATGGCGGAAGGTTTACGTGACTTAGTAGAAGAATTAAAACAAAAAGTTCATTTTACCATCCGAACTAAATTAGAAGAAGTCACGCTCTCCAAAGGAACCGAGGATCACTTATTTAGAATTGCGCAAGAATCGTTGTCGAATACGCTTCGTCATTCTAAAGCGACCGAAGTCGATATTACCTTGATCCAACGAGATGGAGTCGTTCTTTTACGCATTCAAGATAATGGAGTCGGTTTTTCAAAAGACGAAGACAAATCGAGTTCGTACGGCTTGCATCACATTGAAGAACGCGCAGTTGAAATTGGTGCACGTAGTAAGGTCGTTTCTGTTCCAGGAGAAGGAACAATTGTCGAGGTAATAGTGCCGATGGAAAAGGAGGAACAACATGATTCGAATTCTATTAGTAGATGATCATGAAATGGTGCGACTAGGTTTGTCCGCATACTTGCAATCACAAAAAGACATGGAAGTCGTCGGGGAAGCTGGTAACGGCTTTGATGCTATTGAGCTATCTCTAGCGTTACGTCCCGACATTATTTTGATGGACATGATGATGCCTGGAATGACAGGTGCAGAAGCTACAAAAGAAATTATCGCAAAATGGCCAGACGCAAAAATTATGATTGTCACCAGCTTTTTAGACGATGACAAAGTATATCCGGCACTTGAGGCAGGAGCCGTCAGTTATTTATTGAAAACATCCAATGCACAAAAAATCGCCGAATCCATTCGTCAAACGCATAATGGGACTGCGGTGTTAGAACCTGAAGTAACAAACAAAATGATGGCAAGAATGCGAGGAAACTCGGAGAAAATGCTCCACACAGAATTGACCGACCGCGAGATGGAAATTTTGCTCGAACTTGCAAAAGGAAAATCCAACCAAGAAATCGCAGATGACTTATTCATTGCGCTAAAAACAGTGAAAACGCATGTCAGCAATGTCTTATCTAAATTAGAAGTACTGGATCGAACACAAGCTGTCGTGTACGCATACGAGCACGAATTAGTGAAGAAAAAATGACCCATCTACATACAAAGCAGCCTTTCGTAAGTTGAAAGACTGCTTTTATTTCATCTGGAAGTTATCATGTGAGGAAATCTTATTTCGCAATCGCTCGATGCATCGCATATAGAGCACCAATATGGATTCCTTCATGCCACACCATAAAATTAAGTACCCCTGCCACGCTTTCAATAGAATGCATCGAACCAAATGAGATCGGTTCGTTAATCGGAGTATACATATCCTCCCCAATCACTGGGACAAATCGTACAATTTGTTCTTGTAGTGCGTGAATAATTTCACTTTTACTTGGAGGATTGTTTCCCCATTCAGACGGTCGTGTTCCTCCTTCGAAAAACTGCTTCCACTCTGGATGGACGACAGTATAGGAGGGAATAGCCCGTTTCAAAAGCGATTCATGCGACGTGAAAATATGTCCTGCATTCCAACGAATTGTATTAGGTTCTCCTTCTAGTATCACATCCCATTCGTTCTCATCAATCCGTTCTATTTTCCCTAGCGAATACAATCTAGCAAACTCCATTTGACGTACCACTTCCATCGTTACACAACCCCTTTCCCTTAACGTTCATTGTATCCCATCTACGAAAGAAATTCCTTCCAAGAATAAAAGGAACCATAGGTAAGATGGTGACTTTGTATCTACCAATCAATACTTCAAATAACAACCGCATTTTCATATGGGCAAACGCAAATCGTAAACAACAACCGGAAATCATAAACAATAACCCGAAATTGAAAACAACAACCCATTCGCAAAGCCGCCAACTAAATCATCATATCCGTCCCCATTCCGCTCCAGTCTCTTTAGCGATTACATCACTTATCGTATAAAATTCAATCTCCCTTCCGCTTCCTTGTCTTTTTTCGAAATCCACTAATACTTATACTGTTCTCGATATCGTTCATCTCACTATCTAACCCTAACAAAAAAACCGTAAGCATCAAGAATTTCTCTCGAGGCTTACGGTTAGTCTTAATTAATTATTCAGGTTTGAACGGATCAGAACCTGGCTTTGTGTTATTCCAGTCATCATGTGCGCCGCTGTTAAACGAATCACCCTCGTTTGGTGCTACATCATCATAAGGGAAATTTTCATCTGCAGTACCATTCTCAATACCATCCGGTTTTGGCTCAATAGGAGCAGCCGGCGTTGATGGTGCTTCATATGAATTAGAAGCATCCTTTAATGGGTTGGCAGAAGGACTGTTGTCCATGTTTTGTTTTGCTTGACCCATTTTGTTTTTCATATCGTTTTTCATGGATTGCTTTTCAGCTTCCCATTTTTCTTTCGATACATCTGCATTTTCAATGCTTTTTTCCATACGATCTAAGTAACGAGACGCATGGTCACGTCCACCTAAACCAAATGCTAAACCAAATGCTAGCGCAACTCCACCTAAAATTAAAATGAATGCTGCATTAATTATAGATGCGGCAATTCCTAATTGGTCAAGCGCCATGAAGAAAGCAAATGCTAAAATCGCATATTTTGCTACATAGCGTAACACATGAGGCGAGCCTGAAGCTTTCGTCATTACACTTCCAACGAACTGCTCTGCAAGAGACGCTAACCAGAATCCAACTGCTAGAATAATAACTGCAGCAATGACTGCAGGTAAGTATGCAAAGATTCCTGTAGCAAGAGTGACCATAAATTCTAATTCAAGAATTTGAAGCGCTTCTACTACGAATAAAAGAACAACAACAACTTGAGCAATGATCGCTAAAATTTTCGCGAACGATAAGTTGTTTGCATTTGAGCTTGATGAAACATTATTGAATCCCATGTTGCTAAATAAAGAATCGACCCCAAGGTTTTTCAATAAGTTTTCAACAACCTCTTTCACCCATTTACCAACGACAATACCGATGATAACTAAAACAATTGCAATGGCAATCTTCGGTAACATTTCCATGATATCGTTTAACATAGAAATCGCTGGATCTGAGATACCATTTAAATCTAAAATTTCAAGTGCAGTAATTGTTACTGGAATCATGATTAGTACAAATGCAATGATTCCGATAATTCTTGAAAGACTAGTTCCTTCAAAGAACGAAGCTATTTTTAATTTATGAGCAAGACGATCTGTCCCAATTGATTCTAAGAATTTCGTTAAGATATTACGAACCAATTTCGCTGCAAAGTATCCGATGAAGAATACAATCGCTGCTGATACCAATTTCGGAATGAACGCGAAGAACTTATCTAGCATTCCTTCGAACGGTCCACTTAGGCCATCAATTCCAAGTGCATTTAATACTGCTGGAATGAATAATAAGAAGATTAACCAGTACGCTACATTGGCAAACGTATCTGTCCATTTCGTTTTATCCACTTTTTCTGGGTCTACACCAGCTTTGTCAGTGAACTTATTCACATTGACTTTATTCCCAAATGTTTGAATAGCTTTTTTCACTAATGTTGCAATAATCCATGCAACAAATAGAATAAGAGCCGCTTTTAAAATATTTAATAATGCTCCAGTTAAAGAAGAGAACATTGTTGCGAATGGACTTGCGACAGATCCTAAATCCATCATGTTGAAGAATAAGAAGAATGAAAATAATAATACTAAGAAAAATACCACTTTACTAATGATCTTCTCAGCGCTCCACTTAGACTCCGTATTTCCAAGTCTTTCATTTACTTTTCCTTTACGAAGAAGTTTGTATGTTAGGTTTTCTAGGAACTTTGCAATAAAGAACCCAATTAATAATACTAGTAAACCTAGTAATAACTCTGGCAACCAATCAAACGTGGTACGCCAATACATCGTATCGAACATAGACGTTCCTCCCTCTACTATCATATTTTTCCTATACATAGCTCCTATACCCCTAGGGGCGCTTTCGAAACGTCATCTATGATTTTTTCAGAAAGTTTCGAGTTCGGTCTAGATGTCCAAAGACAACTAATTTATCTCCTTTTTCCATTTTTTCATCTGACGTAGGGTTTGCAATCATCTCATCTTCTCGTTTGATTGCGAGAATCGTCAATTTATGTTCATTTCGGAGCTTTGATTCCCCAATTGATTTCCCAATCAACGGGGACCCTTCCAATAATTCAAGTTCTTCAATCGTAAATTCTTTGTTCTTTGATTCGATTAAAAAATTGACGACGTCTGTTCCTTCTGGCTTTAGTACCGACATGACCATCTCTCTGCCGCCTATTGTGGTCGGATTTACGACTTTATTTGCACCAGCACGGAGCAGCACTTCTTCTGATTCTTCCCTTTCCGATTTTGCCACGACTTGGACATCCTCGTTCAATCCTTTTGCTGTAATGGTCAAAAAAACATTATCCGAATCATTTGGCATGGCAGCAATCACTGCTCTCGCATTTTCAACGCCAGCCTCTTGTAAGACGGATTTCCACGTTGGATTTCCAACAATTCGCAACGCGTGCTCTCCTAACGCATCAACAAGCTCTTCTTCATCCTCATGGATATAGACAACAGGAGTATCTTGCTCATTAAGCTCGTGATAGATTTGTGTGCCCACTTTTCCAAGTCCACACACAATAATGTGATCCTCTAAATTTCGAATAGTATGTTCCATACGCTTATTCCACACTTTCACTGATAGTTGATGTTCGATAAAATACGATGCAACTGCTCCTAACGCATACGTGACAATTGCTGCTCCAATGGGAATTAAGAGCAAGGCAAATTGTTTTCCCGCTTCTGATTCCGGCACAATGTCTCCATACCCAACCGTCATAAGTGAAATAATCGTTAAGTAAAAGGCATCAAAAAAGGACAATTCTTCAATATTCATAAACCCGATAGTGGCGATGGAAATTAAAATAACAAGTGCAATAACGGAAAACAAAATATGACGAAAACGAATTCGGATATCCATCCATTTACTAGTGTTCATACTGTACCGTTTCCTTTCTTCATTTCTACTATTTTACCCACTAAAAAAATGCCTAACCCTCAAAGAGTCAGACATTTCTATTCGATTATTCACTTGGTAAGAATATAGATACTTTGAACAAATCCCCATCGACATCCAGTTTCATGCTTCCTTCGTGGAGTTCCACAATCGATTGGACGATTGCTAATCCTAATCCAGAGCCGTCGGTGTTACGAGAGGAGTCCCCTCTTTTAAATCGCTCAAATAACTCTTCTACATTGCCACCTAATTCTTCTTTTGTAACATTTTTGATCGTGAATGAAACACCTGCAGGAGTAGGAAGTAATTCAACATATACACGCGTTCCTTCTAACGAGTATTTCTGCGCATTTTGCAGCAAGTTATCAAACACTCGCCAAATTTTCTGACCATCCACTTTGGCATATAGTGGACTTGTCGGAACTTTTAAGCGGAATTCCACCGGCGCTTCGGGTTGCTCCGCCAATGTTTGTGAAAGAAGTTGGGACAGATCTACTGTCGCCTTCATCAACGTAATGGTACCGCTCGTCATTTTTGATACTTCAAACAAGTCGTCTATCAACGTTTTCATTCTAGCCGACTTCCGTTCGAGTACTTCTAAATAATTGGCCCTTTCTACTTCCGTTAACTTCTCATTTTTCAATAAATCCGTATACGTAATAATGGATGTTAAAGGTGTACGTAAATCATGACTCACATTCGTAATTAGCTCTGTTTTTAGTCGTTCACTCTTTGCCTGTTCGGACTCCGAATGTTTGACAAGATGGCGCAATTCATTGAGATGATTCGCATGCATTGCGAATACTGATTTACCTTTTATCCTGACGTCTTGATGTAATGTACCTTGCGCTAGCTTCTCTGTTGCAACATAAAGTGCATTGTACCGCCCAATGGATTTCATGATGATATAAAGCACTGGAACAATAACCACAACAAATAAAGGGATATACAGAAGGAATGCTGTAACTTGCATCATCGAAACCATAAATCCAAAACCAGCTAAAAAGATGGCTACTAGAGCGAAGATCGCTTTAAATGCAAGGGATCGATTGTCAAAAAACAATCGCATCGCACTCAAGAATTTTTTCGATAAACTGTTTTCCCATTGTGCGGACAAATTTGCGGTTTTTATGTCTTTTATGAAGATGCTTCCATTCATTAGTCCAAAGCTCGCCAACAAAATGGCAATAAGAAGATATAGAATCCATTCCGACAATTGAGAGCCACCAAATCGTTCATATACAATTTCAGTATCCCATTTAAATACTTCTAGCACTAAGAAGGCGATGAGTATCGGTATCACTGTTGCTATCAAACGAAATTCTAATTTCCAGTTACTCATCCAGCGAGGGATAGAAGCAATACCTCGATCTCTCTTTCGTTTATATGTGAGTGCAATATCCGCCAATCCACTTAATAGTGCTATCACCCAAAGAATCGAAAAAAATTCTTTTTTGTAGTTAAAATAGTTTTTTGAATCTAATACTTCTGACGGCAAACTATTTTCTTTAAAACCAGCACTTCCCACTAATACGGAATATCCATCCCAATTGATCAAATCTTGAATAGAGTAAAGTCCCGCCGCATTTAATTCTGTTTCGTTGATACTTTCATATTCTGATGAAACTATTGGTACTGAAATTGCATGTGAAGTTGAAGAGAACTTTTTCAGCAAATCACCAGCTGACTGTAGCTCACCGTTTTGAAAAGTTGTACCATGCATTCGGTCCTGCAAATGATAAACCATTTCTTTTGACCAATAGCTTGCGTAAGAAGAATCGCTTTTTACATTTCTAATATATTCTTCAAATACTGCCTTTTTCATTTTTCCAATCTTATTTCTTACATATTCGTCATCTTGAAAATTTTTCGAAACGTCTTCGAGTTTAGTATTGCGTTCTTTCAAAAGTTGTTGCTCGAGTTCTACGTTATTTTCTGCACGAGCTCGCTCGATACTATCATTATATTGTGAAGCTATGTTGAATTTTTGGGTGTCTAGTGAACCATAATATTCTCGATATTGATTTATTTCACTTGAAGACACATGATCATTCAACTTTAATTTATCAACGAACAAGTAGGGACTTACCTCAGTTATTTTTTCTTGAACAAATTGTTCATATTGATATGAGTCTTCATAAGAATTTTTAAGTAACGAAAAACCGTTATCTATAAAAGTTATTAACCCAATTACAGCCAAACTATATAATAAATACTGGATAAATTTTTTTCTCACAACCAATTAGCTCCTTTTAGCAATCGAGAAAAATGTGCGATTACACGATTTTCCTTCCATGCGTGCATGTCGACAAAATGGGGGATAAATTGTAGACAATAGAGCAATGTAAAACAGGCAATGATGACGGCGATGACGGATAATACGTTGGAGGACTTACTTTTCGATTTTGTATCCAACTCCCCACACCACCTTAATATACTGTGGATTTTTCGGATCCACTTCCATTTTTTCACGTATTTTCCGTATATGTACAGCTACTATATTTTCTGCGTTATAGGCTTCTTCGTTCCAAACGAGTTCGTAAATTTGATGAATGGAAAATACCTTGCCAGCATGACGCATGAGTAACTCGGTAATTTTATATTCAATTGGCGTTAACTTGAGTGAAACGCCATCAAGTGTTACTTCTTTTGCTTCCTCGTCCAATTCCAGTCCACGGATCGTCAAACGATTCGATACTTTTTCCATATTTCCTAATGTGGTATATCGACGTAATTGCGATTTCACACGAGCCATTAGTTCAAGCGGATGAAAAGGCTTTGTCACGTAGTCATCTGCTCCAACGGACAACCCATGAATTTTATCGCTATCTTCTACTTTCGCACTTAACATGATGATTGGTACATTGAACGTCGTCCGAATATGAAATGTTGCTTGAATCCCGTCCATTTGAGGCATCATGACATCTAAAATGATTAAATGGACTTCGGCTTGCTCTAAATGTTGGACTGCTTCTTTCCCATTCGACGCTTTCACCACATCATAGCCATCGTTTTTCAAATAAATTTCAATCCCGTTACGGATTTCTTCATCGTCATCTACCACTAAAATTGTATACGACATCTTTCATTCCCCCATTTTGTTCGTACTTTTAGCTTATCGATTGAATCTTAAGTCCACCCTCACAACTTTCTGAAGAAATTCTTAAGAAATGGAAAAGCCTTCTTCACGAACAGGTTTTTTCCGCTGAATGGTGAGAACGATTATGCCACCTAGCAATAATCCGACGCCGAGCCACGAAACCATGCTGAGTGTTTCATTCACCACAAAAACGCTCAAAAGAGCAGCGGTTAAGGGTTCTCCTAACGAAAGTGTCACCGCCGCAGAGGACGGAATGTGTTTTAACCCTGTTAGGAATAAAATATACGCAAGGGTCGTCGTCATCCATCCTAGATACAGTATCGTTGTGAAGTTTGCCCCATCCACCACCCACCCTATCGGAAATAACAGGAAAAACGGGGAAAGGAAGAGCGCACTAATGGAAAATGTCACTGCAACAGAGGAAACAGGTGCTAATTTTGCGAGCACATCCTTACTAACGATCGTATATAATGCAAATGCAAATCCCGCTACTAGCGACATACCGATTCCGAAAGGATTCACGGTGACTGATTCTTTATTGGAAAATAAAAGTATGCAACCAAGTATTGCCATAATCGTTGCGATGACCCATTTTCGATTCGGCTTTCGCTTCCAAAAAATTCGTTCCAGAATGCCCGTGAAAATTGGTGCACTACCTATTGCAACAACAGTTCCAACAGCTATACCTGTGACGCGTACCGACGTGAAAAACAATGGTTGAAATAAGGCCATGCATATTCCCGCAATAAGTGCAGGTTTCCACGGAATAGACGTTATATCTAGTTTCTTTGTCATAAGTAAATAAAGGAGTAACGTAAAACCACCAATTGCCATTCTTAGAGCCCCGATGGATAATGGATGTGTCGATTGAGGTAAAAAAGTCTGTGCGGTTCCAGTTGTTCCCCATAAGACCGCAGCAAGTAATACAATGAAATAAGCGATAGACGTTTTCATCTTAATCCTCCGAATCATTCTTACTGAAAACGATACCATACTATTCCTTTCGAAAGTAGGTGAAAATGGATGTATTTAACAATTGAAGAAACAGCAAAAAAGCTTGGTCTGCCGATCGAGCAAGTTCACTCGTATGTCTTAAACGGGAAAATTAAATCCGTTCACGACGGAGAGAATTATTTAATCAATCACAGCCAGTTTGACAAGCATTATGAACAGCTGGAAAAAGTGAAAGAAATGATTGATGAATGGCGGAATACACCGATTCCCGATGATATTGATGTTAAAGATGAAGATTAGGTTTAAAAAACGTTTAAAACAGGTATAAATATCTAGTTACATACATAAGAATTTATACCCAACCCTTGACCTCATGTTAAATGTGCGTTAGGGTAGGAAACTGTGTGTAAAATTAAATGAAAGTAGGGGGAATTATGAAACAAGTAACAAATGTATTTTGGATTACATTGGCTCTAGTTCTTGTTGCCGTATTATTTGGCGCATTAACACCAACAAGTTTCCAAGATATCACAGCAAATGTTCAAGCGTTTATCACGTCTACATTTGGCTGGTATTATTTAGCAATCGTGACAATCATGGTTATTTTCACGGTATACATGATCTTTAGTCCTTTCGGGAAAATTCGTTTAGGGAAGGATACAGACCGACCAGAATACTCTCGCACCACTTGGTTTGCGATGCTCTTCTCAGCTGGTATGGGGATTGGTCTTGTATTCTGGGGAGCTGCAGAACCTCTTTCACACTTCGCAGTCTCTTCTCCAACACAAGAAGTTGGAACACCAGAAGCATTTAAAGAAGCTATGCGCTATACATTTTTCCATTGGGGATTACATGCTTGGGCAATTTACGCTATCGTGGCATTAGCACTTGCATATTTCCAGTTCCGCAAAGGAGAACCAGGTCTAATTTCAGCAACATTAAAGCCAATTTTTGGTGAAAAAATGAACGGACCATTAGGAGTTTTGGTCGACGTGTTCGCCGTTTTCGCTACCGTTATTGGTGTCGCAACGACGCTTGGCTTTGGCGCTGTTCAAATTAGTGGAGGTCTGTCGTATGTATTTGGATTTGAATCCACTTACTGGACGGAAGTAGCTATTATTGCGGTCGTTACCGTTTTATTCTTAGCTTCTGCTTGGTCAGGATTAAGTAAAGGAATTAAATATTTATCCAACACAAATATGGTTCTTGCAATCGCACTTCTTCTTTTAGTCGTTATATTAGGACCAACGTTACTGATTTTCAATATGTTTACGGATACACTTGGATCGTACTTCCAAAATCTGATTCGAATGAGTTTCCGTGCAGCGCCTTTAAATGCAGAAAATCGAAATTGGATTAACGGATGGACTATTTTCTACTGGGCTTGGTGGATTTCATGGGCACCTTTCGTTGGAATCTTCATCGCTCGAGTGTCAAAAGGCCGCACCATTCGTGAATTTTTAACAGGAGTACTCTTGTTACCATCTCTTGTAAGTTTCTTTTGGTTTGCAGCTTTCGGAACAACAGCGATTAACATCCAAGAAAAAGTGACAGACTTAACGGGGTTAAAAACAGAGGAAACACTTTTCGCTGTATTTAATGAATTGCCTCTCACAACACTTCTGTCGATTATCGCCATTATCTTAATCGGTACGTTCTTTATCACAAGTGCCGATTCAGCGACTTTTGTGTTAGGTATGCAAACAACAAATGGCTCTCTTAATCCAGCCAACAGTGTAAAAGTGATTTGGGGACTTGCACAATCATTAATCGCAGTTATTTTACTTGCAGCTGATGGATTAAGTGCATTACAAAACGCATTGATTGTAGCCGCGTTACCATTTTCCTTTATCATGGTTCTAATGATGGTATCACTCTATAAATCATTATCTGTAGAAGCTCGTTTAATGAAAAAAACAAAGAAAGAATAATCACGCAACTTTCTATCCCTCTTACTCGTAACATGAGTAAGGGGGATTTTTATGGTCTTTATACTTATTGCGCTATTTTCTTATCTCATAGGGTCACTACATGGATCTTCATTAGCCAAAAAACTATCGGGGGTAAATATAAAAGAGAGCGGTGTGAAAAATTCGGGAGCTTCTAACGCGACGCTTGTCCTCGGATGGAAGTATGGCTTACTGGTAGCAGCTTTCGACATTTTAAAAGCTGTTTTTGCCGTATTAATTGTTACTTTTTTTGTATCAGGCGAACCCTTCTTGCTGTTTTGTACGGCATTCTTTGTCATCGCGGGACACATATTTCCCGTATTTCTTTCCTTTCAAGGCGGTAAAGGAACGGCAAGCGCGATCGGGGCTTTACTCGCAATTGATTGGAAAATAGGGTTGCTCGCAGGAGTTCTATTCATACTCGTAAGTGTTATCAGTGATTATATATTTTACGGGGTTGTGGCATTTTACCTCATCTATTTTGGGTATAGCTTATCAATTACGACATCCATACGAATGATTATTCTTTGTCTAAGTTTACTGCTGTTAGTGGCAATGAAACACTCTGACAATATTCAACGTTTAGCCGACCGTTCAGAGCCTCGATTGTCGAATGTATGGAAAAAGAAAAGAACGTGCTAAACTAACAATATCTACATAACAAAGGAGCTTACCTATGCAAAAACAACTATCCGAACGCTTAATACGCTATGCAAAAATTGATACACAATCGAATGCTTCGAGTGAAACTTGCCCATCAACAGAAAAACAATGGGATTTACTTCGTTTGTTAGAAAAAGAACTTGCCGATTTAGGCATGGAGGAAATCACGTTGGATGATAATGGCTACTTATTTGCTTCTCTACCATCCAATTTAGAACGCGAGTTTCCGACTATCGGGTTTTTGGCACACGTAGATACAGCGACAGATTACACAGGGACAAACGTTCAGCCAAAGATCATTGACTGTTATGAAGGTGGAGACATTCGATTAAATGATGAAACCGTGCTCTCTCCCGCTGATTTCCCAGAAATGAATAACTATATTGGCCACACGTTAATCACGACAGATGGTACAACATTGCTTGGTGCAGACAACAAGGCTGGAATTGCTGAAATTATGACTGCCATGGAGTATTTCATTCAAAACCCAAGCATTCCTCACGGAAAAATTCGAGTTGGATTTACACCAGATGAAGAAATTGGCCGTGGACCGCACAAATTTGACGTGGATGCATTTGGTGCCAAGTATGCTTATACGATGGACGGTGGGCCGCTTGGCGAGCTTCAATACGAAAGCTTTAACGCTGCTGGTGCAGAGGTTATTGTTCATGGACGAAATGTTCATCCAGGTTCCGCAAAAGATAAAATGATTAACTCTATCACCATTGCAACAGCATTCCAAGCCATGATGCCGGAAAATGAAGTACCTGAAAAAACAGAAGGCTATGAAGGGTTTATTCACTTGATGAATTTTCAAGGAACTGTCGAAAAAACGACCTTATCCTACATTATCCGTGATTTTGATAAAGCTAAATTTGAAGCGAAAAAACAGCTCCTTAAAGATGCTGTTGAAAAAATCCAAGAAAAACATGGTGTCCATGCCATCGAATTAAAAATGGACGATCAATACTACAATATGGGGGAGAAAATTGAACCTGTAATGGAAATTGTGGATATCGCGAAAGAAGCGATGGAGAAATTGGATATTGCACCACTTATAATTCCAATTCGTGGTGGTACAGACGGCTCTCAATTGTCCTTTATGGGAATGCCAACGCCAAATATTTTTACCGGTGGAGAAAACTATCATGGTAAGTATGAGTACATTTCCGTCGACAATATGGAAAAAGCGACTAAAGTGATGATTGAAATGATTCAGAGCTTTGAATCCAAACAATTATAAGAATTTTACACGAAATATGCCAGAATATGTTTGACACTCTTCAAAAAAGGATAAACCTAATCCTAAGAAGAAAAAAGGAGAGTGTTTAACACTATGGAAAACGTACAAGGTAAAGTTCAAGAAGAAATGTCAAAAATGGATTCACAAAAGAAAGAAGAAATCTTACAAAACTTCAACACATTCAAATCATACTTATCCGATAAAGTAGCAACAGGTGAAAAGCTTGGATTAGGTGAAGAGCAATTAGCTAAAACAACTGAAATGGTAGCTGGGTACTTAGCAAGCCACGAAGAGCCACGTAACAGCGAAGAAAACTTACTACAAGAGCTATGGAAATCTGGCGATAAAGAACAACAACACGCTTTAGCTCATATGCTTCTAAACATGGTACGTAAGTAAGTCGAAAGGAGCGATTCGTATGAAACGCGAACCTGAAGACCCGAAACGCGAAAAATCTTCCGATCCGAAACTGGACAATCCAGACGCAGTAGACACGGACAAAGAATCACTGTTCGATATGCATGAAGATATGCAGACAGTCGATCCATTACCCGTTGAAGAGCTGAATGACAAAGTGAAGGATGAAGAAGATCACGATCATACAAAAGACTCTTCGTCTAGTGAACGCAAATATCCAGATTGACATTTCACCCCTACCCTCGATGGTTGGGGTTTTTTCATGTGGAATGTTGTTATCTTCATAATAAAAGAACTTCCAACTGCGCGGAAGTCCATTTCATTTTCTATCTTCTATTGGAGGTTTAGCCTTTAGCTGTATAACACTATTCTTAAACTTCTTTCGTTACTTTCGGTTTTTTCACACTCAAGTATCCACCTAATACAATACCTAATGCTGATAATCCATAAATAACTGTCTTACTATCCGTATGGAAACCCGAGTTAGCTGTGACCATCAGAATTACAAGTGAAGTCAAGACTACTAAGTATGATTTGGATTTCAATTTTCCACTCCCTATCTAATCGAATTTGCGATAGAATTTTTGACCTTCTGGTTATGATAACGCCGACTCTATTAATTTGAACTCACCAACTAATTTTCCCACCACCTGCACACGGTAAAGTATGTTCCCCTTGGGGTTTTCACAACCCGTTTGTAAGGCTTTTATGGCGATCAAATAAGTTCTTCCTCTTTCTTGACATCCATTGTCGCAGCATCTTTAATTTCTTCTCTTCGTGCATAAATGTTTTTCAGGATCGTTTTAATTACTGCATAGGTTGGAATAGCTAAAATGATTCCCCATAGACCCGCAATATTTCCCGCCGCTAAAATGATGGTGATTACCGTTAATGGATGTATATCAAGCGATCTCCCCATAACATTTGGCGTAATGAAGTTACTTTCTATTTGTTGTGCTACTAGCATAATAATTGCAACCCATATTACCATCTCTGGTGCTTGTATGTAGCCGATGATTAAAGCAGGTACAACAGCTATATATGGACCTAAGAATGGGATAACATTCATGAACATTCCAAACAATGCTAATAACAACGCGTAATCTAATCCTATGATTAAATATCCAATTAGGAGCATTATTCCGACCGCAAAGCTTACAAGAAGCTGTCCTTGTATGTAGGCTTTTAGTGTATGGTCAATATCGTGCAGCGTTTTACGTATCCATGTTTTTCTTTCCCCTGAGAAAAATTTCGCGATAAATGGCGCAAACTTTTCGTGGTCCTTTAACATGTAGACGAGGAAAAAAGGAACTAGTATAAGTAAAAATAAACCTTGAAAGAAGCTCTGGATAAATGCTAACAACCCAGAACCGAATTTCGAGGTGATTTGTCCTACTTTCGCAGACTGATCATCAATCGATTTTTCAATTGATTTCGGCAATCGATTTTTTTGGTCAACAATGTAATCCACCATATCTTCCACTTGAGCTGTTATCGATGGTGCATCTTTCACTAAAGAGTTTACCTGTTTCGTTACTGCTGGACCTACTATGGATGAAGTGACCCAAATCACTAATGCTAAAGCAGCAAAGATCGCTAGCATACTTGTCCATCGTGCCCACCCCTTTTTTTCTAAGAAGCGTAATATCGGTCTTGTTAAATAAAAGAGAACTCCTCCGATTAGAAGTGGTAAAAAAATCGTTTGAATCACGACGAATAATGGGAAAAACATATCCTTCACTTCAATAAATAAACGTATAATAATAAGAGCTAAAATAATTCCAATACCTGCTTGAAACCAAACTTTATTTGTCATAGTTGTATTCGTGCTCCTCTCTTTTCTAAGTATACGATGAAATAGTGGAAAAGTTTTCACAAATTTTATGTTTATGTTAGGCTAGAACGGGTATATATATAACCGAGGGTTTTTTCACGCCTACTTTGTTCCTCATCTTTACCCCCAAAAACAAACACTCCAGGCAAAAACAACGATTTTTGGAAGGAGACCCACTATATGAACTGGTATGAAAAGTTAAATCAATATTTTCCTGTTGAAGAAATGAAATCTCAAGAACACATGGAAACGTTATTAAAAGAAAAAGGTGAATATTACATTAAAGATGAAGGTCCAAAGCATGTCTTGATGTATGTTGAATTTGAAAATTTTACTTTTGTCGATTATCTTTTTGTTTCGAAAGAAGCACGAGGAGAAGGCTTAGGCAAAAAACTATTAAACAAGCTTAAAGAAAAAAATAAGGCTATTTTATTAGAAGTTGAGCCTGTTAATTATGAAGATACAGATACGGAAAAACGTTTACGTTTTTATGCACGCGAAGGTTTCCAGCACGCTTCTCGTATCGGGTATAACCGTCGTTCATTAGCCACTGGTGAAAACAATGCGATGGAAATTCTCTATTGGTCGCCTACGAACCAACCAGAAGAAGAAATTTACGAAGCGATGAAATGGACGTATGAAAACATTCACACATTTAAAGATGAAAAATTCTATGGTGAATCATACGATCCTACGGAAGAAGTATTAGAATTCCACTCGAAAGATAAAGAACGCGAAGATATTTTAGATTCAATAGCAGTTACTAAATAAAGCGAGGCACCGTCTAGCGGTGCTCTCGCTTTTTTGATGATGACAAATGAACACGAAGAATTCTTCCAATCCCTTTGCCTATCTATTTATGAAAATTTAATCGGTTGCTCTCCCACAGAACGAGCTAATCGGTTAATCTTCAGTTGAAAATATTGCCGATCTAATGTTTGTAAGCTAGAGAAATCAATGCTTTCTATTAAATACATTTGCACCGTCCATATATCTTTTTTTGCTTCTACTGGTGCTGACTCAGCAGCTACTATGAGCGTTTCTGTCATAGCGGATAATACGGAAATATCTTCTCTCGCATAATGACTCAATTGATAAAATGTATGGTATAACATCTCCTCAAAGGTATGAATCGACAACATAACACGTTCTACTTTGTCTTCATCTAAAAATATAAACTCTTCTCGCGGTAATTGACTATACGACCCTAACAAGCGTCCAAACTGGTGAATATTATGAATGGCCGTATTTGGGTCGTTAATTGCTGGTGAGATGGCACGAAGGGAAACCTCCACCATCTTCTGTATCGCAAAGACAGGATCTTGTCGCGTATCACGTTCTTTTCCGACAACAAACAGTCGTGGGTGTATTGCATCCTTATCGACGTCTTCATCCGTATATAAAATTACGACTGGTGTATTGGCAGAAACAAAATCCCCTATTTTTCGTTGCACAATAAATAATCCATTTAACTTTTTCGCAATCATCGTCATTTCTTGTATTTCAATGAATTGCAAATAACCGTCTTGCCTTGCAAGCAGCGGTGTCGCTTTTCGTTTCGGAGTGGTATCTGCATTATAAGCAGAAGCAAACGGCAAGTTCTGCGTCCAATGTTCATACTGTTTAACGGATGACTCACCTTCTATTGCTAAGTGTTCAATTAATGTATTTACTTGCATATTTTGCGAAATATGATGAATAAACAACGCAAAGTAAATGAGACATACCATTGCATACACGATCCCTATACCAGGTGATAAAAACGACTGTTCCCTGCTCGATTCTTGAATAAACAACAAGGACAACGTCGTATAAATAAACCCTCCCATAAAAACTCCCATCACACGCCAAACAATGGCATCGCGCACAAAGTTTTTTAATGTTCTAGGTGAAAACTGAGAGGAATACGTCGTCATAACAACCATTACGGTCGAAAATGTAAAGGTCGTCATCGTTAATAATGCTGCAGATAATCCCCCTAAAATAGTTTGTCCTAAATTTGCAGAAGTCAAAAAAATTGATGGAACATGCGCCATCACCATTTCATCAAAAAAATGATCAATCGTTGTAAAAATTGCTACCAAAAGTAACGAAATGAAACTATAAATACCGGGAGTAACCCATACCCCATCCTTTAAACTTCTTACGATTCGATTCATATTCTCCCTGTCTCCTCTATCTATCGTCGTGATTATATATACATACAAATAACTTTTCACGCATTTCTTTCCACCTATTTAGGTAAATCAAAATAGCATCTCAAAGACTATTTTATTCTAGCAAATCTCTCTCTATTATAGTCAATAAGAGAAAAGACGTAACGGACTTCGTTACTGGTTCTCGATAATGGCAAACCTGATGAAAGTCAGGGACGCAAAGCTAAAGGGGCTTCCTGTATTTAGTATACAGATGCCAGCCAGCTACCGAAAGCACTGGGAACGCGAAACCCTGGGTTGAAACAACTACTAGTTGTCTTCTACCCTTCTGTCCGCGAATGAACCCCACTTTCGGATGAGTGGGGTTCATTTTTTTGTTGGAGGTGAAATTTTGATCGCTACATTATCCCATTCAGAGAATGTCATCGCGAAAAATGTTAAAAAAGCGTACTCCTTTCCTAAAAGGCTACGAGGACTGCTTTTCACAAAATCGCTTGATCCACACTCTGGGATACACATTAAACCTTGCCGTTCTGTTCACACGTATTTTATGAAATATCCAATCGATATCGTCTATTTGGATAAACAAAACCGTATTGTTGGATTAGAGCATTTCGTCTCCCCTGGCAAACGCGGACTACATTTCGAATCAGCATACTCTGTCTTAGAACTTGCTGCTGGAAGAATTGAAGAACTTGGGCTACAAGAAGGACAACCTATAAATATTAAACCAAAAGGAGAGAAAGCATCATGATGAATCTTTTAAAAGGACTTTGGAAAGAAGAAGAAGGACAAGGGATGGCTGAATACGCATTAGTACTTGGCGTAATCGCGATTGGAGTAGTAGCAGTACTTATTCTTTTTGGAAACGCGATTATTGATAAGTTCAATGAAGTAATTGGTAAATTCAGTTCAACATCAACAGGAACTCCTGAATAGAAATTTTCATTTGTAATGTGATTTTATTTTATATCTTTTGACACTTTTTCGTTTCTCATTCCTCCAGACGCTTTCGAATCCTTCGCGATTCCCCTGGAGTCGTCTACATGTCGAAACGAAAAATCTATAAATTCCTAGTGTGAACAAGAACTAATTTTCACTCTACCAACGGTCATGTAGTCGACGCCGCGAGGAAAAGCGAAGCGGCAGCTAGCTGAAGACCCTGGACTGAGCTCGCGAAGGAAGCGGCTGAGGCAGCGCCTCCGGAAAGCGACTAAAGGACCGTAAGATTTAAGGGAAGTTAACAACTATGTTTAGAAAGGCAGGAACAACACATGCCACTAGAATTCATTCTAATGACCGTCCTCGTGATTTCGTTTGTCACAGACGTGAAGAGCCGAAAAATCTATAATACTGTGTTGCTTCCTGCTTTTTTTATTGCTGTAATCGGCAATACATGGCAAGAAGGATTCCAAGGACTTACAACAAGCCTACTCGGATTTGTTGTAGGCTTTGCTATTTTATTCATTCCGTACGTGATGAAAGGAATGGGAGCTGGAGATGTAAAGCTCATGGCAGTTATTGGCGCATTTATGGGTCCTACCTTTATTGTGACAACCGCTATTTTCATGGCGATAGTTGGAGCAGTGATTGCTACAATTCTTATTACTTTAAGACTTATTCGCTCTGGCCAAACCAAACTTTTACTTGGTCACACTTCTCTCATGACGTATCGGATGAAATTAAGTTTGTTTCGTACACATTCAAAAAATAATGCGTTTCCATACGGTGTAGCAATTGTCGCTGGCGCATTCATCACGTTTTTCACACATGGAGTGATTCGCTTATGATTCGCGAGGAAAAAGGGCAGTCCCTCGTCGAATTTGCGTTAGTCATTCCTGTTTTTTTACTTTTCATTTTGTTTATCGTGGATCTTGGACGTGTTGCTTATACGTATTCGACCCTTCATTTCACCGCACAAGAAACGGTCCGAATTGGTAGCTTCGGTCATTCGGATGCTGAGATGGCGACATATGCACAAGATCATTTTTCCGCTGGTGATGGGTCGGATCTTACCGTATCAATCTCCCCTTCTGAAGCGGTGAGAGAATCCGGCGATTACATCACGTTAACGTTATCGTATCCATTTGAACCTGTGATGCCTCTTGCAGAAGCGGTGTTAAATGGTCCGTTAACGATTCAAGTAGAATCGACAATTCGAATGGAATGAGGAAAAATCATGCGAATTCGGGAAGTGTTAAGAAATGAAAAAGGAAATATTGTACTCACCTCTGCATTTTTGTTTGTCGTCCTAACCGCTTTTGCAGGTCTCGTGGTGGATGGTGGTCATCTTTATTTAACAAAATCGAATTTACAAAAGGCGGCGAATGCTGCAGTACTTTCAGGTGGCCAAGAATTAACGAGAGACTCTGAAGAACCAACACGTGACATAGTACACGATATTTTAGAAGCACATGATGCCGAGGCTTACTTACAAACAACGGATATCGAATTGAAAAAATCAGTGAAAGTGTCTTTGACTAAACCTGTGGAATTGTTTTTCTCCAAAATCGTTGGGGTTGAATCGGTGGACGTCTCCGTGAGTAGTAAGGCACAGCTTGGTGTTATGTCTCGAGCATTCGGAGCGGCTCCGATTGGTATTGATGATTCCATCCCTCTCGTATTCGGCCAAGAATACGTGCTTAAAGTAGATGAAGAGGGAGTAGATACGGGCTTCTTCGGTGCTCTCGCACTCGAAGGTCCTGGCGCGAAACTGTACGAAGATAATTTACTCCATGGATTTGATGGGGAATTAAAAGTCGGAGATATCGTGGACACGCAAACAGGGAATATTGCAGGACCGACGAAAAGTGCCATCGACATTCTGGTGAACTCTTGCAGTGATCCAAATGAGCGCGATTGCCCTCGGGTGTTACTTATTCCGGTATACGTTCCGTACAATGTTCAGTCTAATCAAATGAAACAAGTGAAAATTGTCGGGTTTGCTTACTTTTATATTTCAGAGCCGATGAATTCAAATGATAAAACAATTAAAGGCAAGTTTCTCCGCAGAGTTGGTACAGGTTTTGAGGATGATTCGTTAGAAAATAATGGTGCATTAACAATACGTTTAGTGGAGTAGGTGACGGCAAGTGAATTCAAGAATTTTAGTTATTTTAGCCATATTAATGGGACTCATTACGACGGTAATTTTCGTCTTTTCATTATCCGAATCATCAAAAGAGGATTCGATTGATGTTGCGATGAAACGTGTTGTCGTCGCGACGAAAGAAATTCAAGTGAACGAGCAACTAACATCTGAAATGGTCACAACGAAAGAGCTTCCGGAAGCACAAGTACATGATTCCAGTGTGACGGATGTCAATTTTGTCGTTGGGAAAATGGCGACAGCACAAATGGAACCTGGTGAGGTTATTCTTACCCACCGCGTGCAATCAAAGGAAGAAGAAGCGGCGGTGCTCTCCAAAAAAATCGCCCCTGGTAAACGTGGGGTATCGATTGGCGTGAACATTGTGCAATCTGTTTCCAATCTAGTCGAAGCGGAAGACACGATTGATGTCATTCATACACTCGTTACGGGAAATAAACCAAATGAAATCATAGAAACGAAAACCATATTTAAGGATATACGAGTTCTTGCAATTGGGCAAAAAATGACAGTTCGAGAAGAGAATGATGAGTTAGTGGAATATGCAGCTGTGACGCTTGAAATGACGGAAGAACAAGCCGAAAAAATCGTCAATGCAATGACTACTGGCTCCTTACACTTAACACTCCACTCGAAAATTGTTTCCGAATAAGTTAGGAGGTGCCAATATGGACGCAATCCATACAATGACAACAGGAAAAGTAGTGGCACTCGTCAGCGCGAAAGGTGGCGTAGGGCAAACGTTTTTAGCAACTAATTTAGCGATCGCTCTTCAAAAAAAATTCCTGTCCATTACATTAGTGGATGGGAAATTGCAGTTTGGAGACATTGCGATTGCCCTCGACTTACACGCTGCCGTAACAGTAAAAGATGTAGCTGAAAACATAGCAGATATGGACCATTCGATGATCTCCAACTATCTTTCCCCTCATGAATCTGGCATTCAAGTGCTTGCAGCACCTGAACGTCCTGAACAAGCAGAGCTTGTCACTCCGGATGTACTAAAGAAAACGATTTCGATGCTCCGAGAACACTATGACTATACAGTGGTCGATTGTGGATATGCCTTTCATGAAACAACTCTCGATATTTTAGACGTAGCTGATCACATATTTGTCGTAACAACGCCAGATATGACGGCTCTTAAGAATACAAAACAATTGCTTGATACGTTTCGTCAACTTGAGTACACCAACAAAATTCAGCTCATTATTAATCGCTATGATATGGAAGGTTTAATAAAAGCCGAAGATATTCCGGAAATGCTTCAAATGGGCTCCGTCGAATACATTTGCAACGATTTCAAACTCGCTAGCAAATCGTTGAATATCGGAATTCCAGTGGTCGGCAGAAGAAGCTCTTCGGAGTTATCAAAAAACATTGTTCAGTTAGCACTTGGACTTCTATCTAAAAATGAAGAAGAACCTACTTTAGGTCGTAATCGTGAGAAGAAAAAATGGCTACCATTTAAAAAGTAAGGAGGGCTAGAGGATGAGTTTATTAAATCGCTTAAATCAAAAACAGCCACAAGATGAGATTCGTGTGGAAACACCGAAAAAACAACCGATTCAAGAATCGACCTTAACCGTAGAAAAACCAACACCGCCTTCCTCCCCTCCCCTTTTGACGAAGGCGCCTTCCGCAACGAATCCGAAGCATGAAAAAGAACTTGCTTTTAAGAAAGAAATTCAAAAAGAAATCGTCGCGACAATTGATTTGAAAGAAAATCCGGATGACTTGGATCAACAAATTGCCACTCTCGTGGATGATTTACTCAAAGAAGATGAATCTTACCGGCGCTTAGTCGACCGGAAGAAAATGATCGCTGATTTGGTGAATGAACTAACGGGTTTTGGACCTATAAATCCTTTACTGTTAGACGAATCTGTTTCGGAAGTCATGGTTAATGGACCGGATAGTGTTTACTGCGAACGAAATGGGATGCTCGTTAAAACAGATGTCACGTTCCGTGATGATGAACATGTACTACATGTCATTGAGCGTATTGTGGCACCGATTGGTAGACGAATTGATGAAAGCAGTCCGATGGTCGATGCACGCCTACCGGATGGGTCACGGGTCAATGCGATCATTCCGCCACTCGCGCTTAATGGACCAACAATTACGATTCGAAAGTTCTCGAAAGACCCTTATACAATTCAAGACTTAATTGGATTCGGGACAGTCACACCAGAAATGGCAGTATTCATTGAAGCGTGTGTAAAGGCAAGGTTAAATATTTTTGTCAGTGGTGGTACAGGTTCAGGTAAAACAACGACGCTCAATGTGTTATCTAGTTTTATTCCTGGAGACGAACGCATTGTGACGATTGAAGATGCGGCGGAACTACAGTTAGGACAAGACCATGTCATCACGTTAGAATCTCGCCCTGCTAATATTGAAGGCAAAGGAGCCATCACGATTCGAGATTTAGTAAAAAACTCGCTTCGTATGCGACCAGATAGAATTGTGATTGGAGAAGTTCGTGGAGCAGAAGCACTCGATATGTTACAAGCCATGAATACGGGTCACGATGGCTCTCTTGCTACAGGTCACTCCAACAGTCCGCGAGATATGATTTCCCGTTTAGAAACAATGGTGCTTCTAGCAGGTGTTGACTTGCCAATCCGCGCGATTCGCGATCAAATTTCTGGTGCATTGGATGTCATCATTCAACAATCTCGTTTAAAGGATGGAACACGCCGAATTGTCAATATCACTGAAGTTCAAGGCTTAGAAGGCGACGTGATTGTGTTACAAGACGTTTTTGTCTATGAACAAACGGGTGTGGATGACAACGGGAAAATAATTGGTCGCTTAAAGCCTACAGGAGTTCGACCTAAGTTTTACGAACGATTAGAGTCATCCGGAATTTCTATTCCTCCGCATGTGTTTATGGAGAAAGAAGCGTTGGAACAATGACGTATGTATTTTATATCACGTTATTTTTAACATTTACCCTGCTATTTTTCGCGTTATTTACTAAATTATTTTTTCATCGAAAACAAATGAATCAACGCATCAAGTCATTCATTTACGAAGAAGAACCTGAAAAGAAACCAACGGAAAAAGAATTTCGTAAAATGGTCGACTTCTCTGCAACAAAAGAACGATTAAGGAAGAATTTAAAAGAAAAAGATAAGAATGAGAAATTAGAATTGATGTTAAAGCGCGCTGGGGTGCCACTAAAACCGGAAGAATACATTCTATTTAAGTGGATGATGATTCTTTTAGGTACCATCCTCAGCTATTTAATCATTCGAAGTTTGCTTATCTTACCAGTTGGTGCCGTGGCAGGTTATTACAGTTTAAAGGTCTTCATTCGAACGAAAGAGAAAAAGCGTGTACAAAAGTTCAATCAGTATTTGCCCGAAATGATTTCGAGCATCGTAAATGCACTTCGTGCTGGATTTAGTTTTTTCCAAGCAATGAAAAACATCGCAGAAGAAGCCCCGTCTCCAACAAAAGAAGAACTAGATATGATGCTAAAAGAAATGCAATACGGGGCAACGGTTGAAGAATCTTTCATGCGAATGAAAGAGCGAGTACCTAGTGATGACCTCGATTTAATGATTCAAGCAATTCTTATTCAACGCCAAGTTGGAGGAAATTTAGCCGTCGTATTAGAAAAAATTGTGCATACCATTCGAGAGCGGATTAAAATCCAAGGACAGATTAAAACCTTAACAGCTCAAGGAAAGCTTTCTGGGATGGTTGTCGCTTTCTTACCAGCTGCACTTGCGGGAATGTTGCAGCTTGTGAATCCAGGTTATATGACCGTTCTATTTACTACTCCGATTGGAATCGGCATGATTGCCATTGGATTTATTTCAATGATTATCGGTTTCTTTTTAATCATGAAGATTACAAACATCGAGGTGTAAAATGACACTTTTTTCTGCATTAATAACGTTGTTACTCTTTTTACTGGCATCCTTATTTTTTATTCTCGAGAGAAAACGAAAACGTCGAGAGCGTATTGCGTTTGTTATTGGCGAATCGGCTAGTGCATCTACTCCAAGCTCTAAAGGTGAGATTGCAGGAACATTGTTTAGTCGATTATTTGAATCGAAATGGAAACAATTCAAGAAAAGCTTCAATCGTTCCAAACCGGACGAAAAATCGGAGAAAATCGATTTACTGCTACAAAAAGCTGGTCACCCATTTGGCATGACCCCATTTGAGTTTCGATTGATGCAAATTGCTTTAGTCATTGTTTTCCCATTTTTCATGGTGCTTTTATTGATTTTAGGAAATGCTAGTCCGAAGGCAGCGATTCTTTTATTAGCCATGACAATTTCGTTTGGCGCTTATATACCGAAAGCATTTATCAAAATGAAGATTAAAGCACGTGCACAGCAAGCATTAAAAGAACTATCGGATTTTATCGATCTGCTTGCGGTGAGTATGGAGGCAGGACTTGGATTCGACCAAGCGTTAAGCAAAGTGGTCTCTAAAAAGCATGGTGTGTTGGCCGATGAGTTCCAGCGAATGTTAGAAGAATTGCGTCTAGGTAGAACTCGTCGTGAGGCACTTAGTGGCGTCCGTTCCAGATTAGAATCTGAAGACATCCAGTCGTTAATAAGCAGTATCATTCAAGCTGAACAACTCGGGGTTGGAATGGTTCAAATACTTCGGATTCAATCGGAAGAAGTTCGTGTTCGACGGAAACAGCGCGCAGAAGAAAAAGCGATGAAAGCTCCAATCAAAATGCTTTTTCCGCTCGTCATCTTTATCTTCCCTACGATTTTCATTGTGCTGTTAGGTCCAGTGGTATTGAATATTATGGATACTTTTAGTCAGCCGTAAATAGGAACTGTCCGAAACGAGTATGTTTTGGACAGTTTTTGATTTGAAGCGGGCAAAAAATTGCTATGACACTAAAGTAAGTAGGACGATTAGGACTCTATCAGCGCAGAAATGCGTTCTATAAGCGCGACATTTTGCTCTATAAGCGTGTATTTCATTCTATTGGCGCAAATGGTAATTCTATCGACGCAACCTCTTCATCAAACGATTCTCCTCAATGCAACATGCCATGAACCTCAGGGATTCATGGCACTATATCTTCTCTACAGCTTGTAGTCGTAATAAACTTGAGCGTGTACGACTTCAAATCCAACATCTTTATATAATTTCAATGCATTCTCATTTTCAGTTTCTACTTCTAAATGGACCGAGTTTCCCCTTCCGGTTTCAATGCCAATCACTTTTTTCAAGACGTCTCTGCCAATTCCTTTGCCTTGATACTCTGGCAAAATAGCGAATCCATAAATCCAAGCTTCGTTATGTTCCATTTTCACACGTATTTTCCCGACGTCTTTGTTATTCCATACGATGATGAATTGGCCTTTTACTCCTCTTCTAGACGAATCGTTTGCCCACGTAATTGCATCGTCTAATGGCATATCAAAACATACATGGTCGAGTAGCGCGATGAGTTGAGTATCTGTATCAAAGGCAGGTCGAAGTAAAATATCTTGTTTTATGTCCAGCGGTTTTGGACGCAATGTCATTTGGTGTTCTGTATGAGAATGCGTTGCCCCAAGATTTTCGATAAATCGCTTTCCAGTTATACTTGATGCCGGCGTATTTAACAAGACTTTTTTAAATTGACGCTCAATGACTCGGTTCATAGCCTGTTCAAAAAGCTTCGTGAATATACCTTGGTTCCGGTAATCTGGATGAACCATTCCACACACTTCGACAGTAGATGCAAACCCATACAGTCCTAAAAAACCGACTAATTGCTCTCCTTCGAAATGAAAGAAATCAAACGCATCTTCTTTGCGATCTCGCATCATATCTTCGTTTAGTTTTAATTGAAATTGTCCTTCTTGTTCACACACTTCTTTTAACGCTTCTATTTCGTTGAACAAACTTGCAGCATTCATTTTCCCATCCCCTTCCCATTTTATTGTAGCTATTTAGTTAATAAAAATATAGCTCCGTAATGGTGATTTTTAGGCAGAGAAAAATGCCTTCAGCGATCGAAGACATTTCTCGTTTTATTTTTTTGACTTGGTAATCGCAGATGCAATTTTATCAATTACAGGGACAGTGGACGTTTTATAGTCTTGTGTTAACACGGTGAAAATCATCGTTTCCTTATCCGCTGTTTGGGTGTAACCTGCCAATGCACTCACATTGTCTAAAGAGCCAGTTTTTGCGATGACATTGCCTTTAGTTGGCCAGCCACCCATACGATATCGGAGTGTTCCACCGACAAATCGATCGTTGACTCCAGCCACTGGCAATCCTTTAAGTAGAGTTCCATACCATGGTTCTTTGCGAACTTGGAGCAATAACATCGATAATTCACTAGACGTAACTTTATTCGCATGCGACATGCCTGATGCGTCTTCAAAGTTCCATTTTGTGATATCCAATCCAATAGACGTGGCGTAGTCACGCATCACTTGTAGCCCTGAATCCCATGAACCATCGTTGTATACTTCTCTGCCCATCGCTTTAGCTAGGTGCTCTGCGTGGGAGTTATTGCTTAATTTTAAAAATGGGACGACTAACTGCTTTAGAGGCATCGATTGTTTTGTTAATAAAACACGTGCATCCTTAGGAGTAGCTCCTCTCACCACTTTACTTGCAGAAGATAATTTGATGCCTTTTTCAGCGAGCGATCGTTTAAATACATCGAGTGCATAGGCAGTCGGATTTGATACCGAGATCCATTCTTTTTTCCCCGAGGATCCAATCGGTGCATTCCCTGTGATTTCGATTACATTTGTTCCATAGTTACGCTTAATTTTAAGGGTATTTTTGTATCCTTTAGGAACCGTTTTTGATTTGTTCACAATGCGAACGATACTCGTTGCTGGTGTTAAGACAATTTTCGCCGCTCGTCCATTATATGTCGGTTTCGCTTCGACAATAACGGATCCAGCATCGTAATCTGTATTTGGAGAAAGTGTCAGTCCTGATACTTGTGCGCCATAATAATAGGATTGATCTTCTTTCGAAATTCCTGGAGAAAGTCGAACTGTATCAAACCAAGTATCATCCCCAACAAGATGACCAGCAATTGTGTTAACTCCACGTTTTTTTAAGATTGCGGCAAAGTTATCCAAATCCTTTTTCAGTAAAGTTGGATCTCCTTTGCCTTGCAAATAAAGATTCCCGTTTAACGTCCCTTTCGAGACAGTACCATTCGTTAAAACATTTGTTTGAAATCGATAATTTTCTCCTAATGTTTCTAGGGCACTCGACGCGGTTAATAATTTCAAGGAAGAAGCAGGAGTTACAGCTCTATTCGCATAATATTGGTAGACAATTTCCCCATTCGTTTTTCGAACGGTCACACTGCTCACAGAAGCTCTCATTCGACTATCTGCCATAATCGAATTGATCGAGTTTTGCATTGCAGAATATGTACTCGCCGCTTCTACCGAAGGAGTAGGAGCAATTGGGGTAAAAACAGAACTCATGGATAAGACAACTGCAGCTAAAAGAACACTTAATTTCTTGTTGATTTTCACAGCTTACCTCCACTACTACAGATTTTAGTATTAGTTTAGCATGAAATTATTAGAAAATACTGACGAAATAGTCCTAACTTCAGGAAAAAAGTTGAAAAAGTGTAAACAGGTTCATGAGGTGATTTTTCAGGAGAAATTGATTTTACAAAAAGGTTGGAAGAATCGTAGTATTATTTCGAGAATTAATAACATGTTTTTGATTAATGCACGATAGAACGGCAAACTTGCACGATAGAACGGCAAACTTGCACGATAGAAAGCAAAAGTTGCGCGATAGAACGGCAAAGTTGCACGATAGAACCCTCAAAACGGCCTGCACACTCCAGCATTTCATTCCCAATTATAAAAGCCCTCCGAAATTTACTCGAAGGACTCTTACTAACTAAATTTCACTTTACGAATGTTTTCCAAAATTCATGATTTCATATCTTCCTCGTATAATTTGAAAAATGCCATATAAAATTAATCCGATCGCCACAATTCCTAAAAGTACCATGCCAAAAGGTTTGGTGGCTACTTCTGTTAAAGCGCCTTCTAGACCTTTCGATTTATCCGGATCATGCGTATATGCGGTGGAGATAAAGAAAAAGCCAATTATTGCTAGAACCAATCCCCGTGCCATCATACCAACCCGACCTAAATGTCTTGTCACTTTCATTTCTTCCGAAGACATTTCATGTGATTTTATCTTCCGCAGGAATTTCATTTTATAGCCAGACCAAAATTCATATGCTCCGTAAAGAAAAATAATGACGCCAACGAGCCCGATTAACCAGACACCAAATGGATAGTCCATTACTTTCGCAGAGATTGTCTTTTCAGACCCCCTACTTGTTGTGCCGGTATGACTTGCTAATTTCACGGCTCCCCAAGCAATGTTTGCATAGATGACGCCACTCACAAAATAACCAATGCGATGAATAATTCCTTTAAACGACGTTCCATGGTTTTCAGGATCTTTAAAGGCTTTAATGAGATCCCACACAATGTATCCTATTAGTCCAATACCGATAATCCATAAAACAATTTCGCCAAACGGCATTTTGGCAATTTCTTGGAGCACGGTACTCGTTCCAGTCAATTCTCCTCCTGGACCAATAGCTGCTAACCCTGCTAATATACCAATCATTGCATATACAACGCCTTTGGCCATATAGCCGAAGCGTCCGAAACGCCTTATCCAAGGCTTCACTTCTTCTTTCATTTTCCCCATTCCTCTCAGAAACTCTTTTGCTACTAGTTTCCCTCTCAGAGGAATTTAAAAACCTATTTCTTCACTGCGGACCAAGCGCCGAATAATGTTGTCGAGAAAAATTTAGTGACGTGTTCGAATCCGACTTCTTCTAGTAGGGATTCAATTTCTTCTTCCTCACAGATAGGTAATTCTGACACAGACTCTGCCATCGCATCCACGTCTTCTTGATCCAAATTCGTTAAATCGAGCCAAATCAATTTCCAATGCTGTAAACGATTCGCAAATTCCTTCGAGGAAGTGTTACCATACATGCAGGACATTACAAAAGGAGCACCAGGTTTAAGTGCGTCATATATTTGTTGCAGCAATGCACGTTTCCCTTCTCGTGTTTCCACAAAATGTAACACTAACATGCAGGTAGCAGCATCGAACATTTTTTCCAATGAAACATCGTGCAAATATCCAGCTACCCACTGCGCTCTATCGTCCATTTGCAATTCTTTCACTTTATATGCAGCAACCTCTAACATTTCTTCGGATGGGTCTACTCCAGTAAAATGCCAGTTAGGATTTTGAGGACCCCAAATCGTCACTTCATTCCCACTTCCTGCACCAACAATTAGTAAATCCGCTTTTTCGGATAGATGTGCTCGCATAAAAGATTGTGTCATGCGAAATAGTGCATCATATGTAGGCATTGCACGGCGAATCCCTTTGTCGTATTCCTTTGCCATTTCTAAGTCAAACGAAAAATCATCCATCTTTCTCGCCCTTTCTATATATATGTATTACTCCATACCTGTATTTCCCACTCTAGACAAATAGAGAGTCTAAATGGAGAAAAACGCCTCCCGGTTAGGAGACGTTTAGATGTTTTTTTCAATATGGTTTAGTGCCACCTGTACATTTGAATATGTCTCAAACTTCGAGAAGTCGAGTCCAGCTTGTACAACTGCTAACGATAAGTTTGGTCGAATTCCTGTGAATAAAACATGAATTCCTAACAAACCAAGTACACTATGAATCTTATAGATATGATGTGCAACCTCCACATCAATTGTTAAAATCCCAGAGAAATCAATGATGACGTGTTCGATTTCTTGGCGAGGTATTTCGGGAATCACATTGTTCAACAAATGTTCCATCCGGTTGAAATCAATCATTCCGATGATAGGAAGTATTGCTACTGCGTCCTTTAATGGAACAAGTGGTGCGGACAATTCATTAATTTCCCGTTCACGCTCAACAATTTGGGCTTCTTTATATGCTTCATACGCAAAAATCGTTTCTGTCATGCTTGTATCGAGCAGAAAACTTACTCGGTTATTTACGTTCACAACATGTTCCGTATCAAGGCCAAGGCTCATCGAAATTTCTGAAATACGTTTCAAGTATATAAGACGATTGGCTGCATACGGTTTAATCATTGTCGTTAAGTTCGCTAAATTAGCTGCTTGTTGTTCCCCATACTGCTTACTCCACTCGATTAATTCCTCTGCTGCGCCTTCTTCTGACTCTTCAAATGAATTTGCAAGCAGCTCGAGAAATTCCGCATTTGCTTTTGTGGAAATTTCTACATGTTCGGGTGGAATTTCAATAGGTGAATTTTCTAACGCCTTTGAAATAAATTCTTTCGCTAATTCTGTTGAGTGCTCTAATAAATAATTTTTTACCTTGTTATATTGTTCCACGATAGTTCTCCTTATAATAAAGCGAATAAGTTCTTATCACTTATTTTACTATAAATCAGAACGATTTGCGCTAATTTGCCAAAAATTTCAGTTTTTTGGTGGCATTGGAACAAAAACGGATGTCTTGCGAGCATACTCCGCATACCCTGGCTTTTGCGCATTTTTCTTCTCTAACAAAGGTACGCCAGAAATCTTGAGCAATAAGATCGTTAATAAAATCGGGCTTATAAACGAGAGCCATCCACAAGGAACGGAGCTTGCCACGAAACTAATTCCGTACCACATCGTCGCTTCTCCAAAGTAATTTGGGTGACGAGTGTATTTCCATAAACCTTCCGTCATTACTTTACCTTTATTCTCCGGCTTGTCAATAAAGTTACGTAATTGCGCATCCCCAACCGATTCAAAGAAGAAACCAATAATCCATACCACTACCCCAATATATAAAGGAATGAGAGAAATAATGTCATCACTTTGTGTAATTCCAATAAAGATTGCTAATGACAAAATCAGAGAAATTGCACCTTGTAGTAAAAATACACGTCGATACGCACGTAATTTAACTTGATCTCCCCAATTTTTACGCATTGCTTGATAGCGATAATCTTCTGGTTTTCCAGCATTACGCTTAAACAAGTAGTACGACAAACGAATTCCCCAGATATAGACCAAAATAGCTATTGTCCACGATACGACATTAAATTCTTGGGAATACAGTAAAACGACAGCTGTCGTCACCATAAACGTCATACCCCAAACAATATCCACAATGGAATAATTATCTTTTTTCACCGCGATCATCCAAACAAATGTCATAAATAGAAAAATTGCAATAACTGCATATAATACGACCATTTTTCTCACCTGCACATTCTAATTTTATTTGTTCGTTCTTCTCTATTATACTTTTACTAATCAGATAAATCAGATTTGAATATGCTTGGAAGAGAGTTGAGTGAAGATGAGAATAGCTTGGTTAACAGATAGCTCTATTTATATACCAGAACACGGGAATTTTAACGATGTCTTTATTATTCCAATGCAAATAAGTTTTGGGGAATCTAATTATCGAGATGGTGTCGATATTTCGTCTAAAGAATTTTATTCCATGCTTGCTTCTAGTAATGAAATACCGAAATCCTCGCAGCCTGCTGTAGGGGATATTGAACACACTTTGAAGATGATCGAAGCTTCGTACGATGCCATTATTGGGGTGTTTATTTCCAAAAAAATTAGCGGCACGTTTGACTCAATTAAAGCAGCAACAGGTAATGTGGCCATTCCTTTTTATATGGTCGATTCCGAGATTGTCTCGTGGCCGTTGTATGATTTAATCGAAACCGGGAAAAAGATGATTCGGGAAGGCAAATCTATCGAAGAAACAATCGAGCATATAGAGAAACTGCCACCGACCTATCATAATACGATTTACGTGGCATCACTGGATCAGTTATTAAAAGGTGGACGAATCGGAAAAGTTGGGTTTGCGATTGGCAGCATTTTGCAAATAAAACCAATTTTGCAATTTATCAATGGGAAGTTAGAAGTTTTCCAAAAGGTTCGAACGAAGAAAAAATCGTTCCAAGTGATTGCAAATCAATTTATACCTTCTGCAGAAGCCGCATGGGTATTGCATTGCGGCGACGTGGTGAACGCAGAATACATGAAACAATTGCTGCTAGAAAAACATCCAAAGCAAACAATTCGCATTGGCGAATTAAGTCCCATTATTGCCATTCACGGTGGCCAAGGAAGTCTAGCTGTCGTATCCAAACAAAAACAGGCATAGCCATTTTCACTGGCTTTCCTGTTTTATTTTTCTAACCGCCGTTCGAATTTTAGATACGAATAACTGCGATAGATAAGACTGATGACAAATAAGATAGCTGCTCCATAGCCAAACGTTTGACGAATGAGGAGACCAAAAAGAGTTACTATTCCAAGGAAAATAATGGTGACAATGCTCGCCGTACCATTAATCGGTTGATTGCTAACGAAAAAACTTCGCATCCCTTTTAAATTTTTCGCAAAACAGTCTTCATGGTACGGAACAACTTCTCCCAAAACGGTAGCTGTAACTAAATCTGGTCGTATCTTAATTTCCCTTTTGCAGTAGTCACAGTAAACTCCTTTTTTCACTACAAACTCTCCTTTCCTCTCGCGTAATAGTACAAGTACGTATTACGTCTCGTAAAGGTTTCTTGCAGCTGCTTTTTGTAGGAGTTTTCTCAATTCGTCTTGAAAAGCTCGGTTCGCATCTTTAGACCGCTTTTTCGGTCCTTTTAATCTCCCACCTGACATCCGAATTTTTTTCGCTGTGTGTCTTGCGTGTAAAAGCGCATCAATATTGTCTACTGTGTACTCTCGTCCATTTTGATCGATGGCAAATGCCTTTTTTGCAAGAACCATTGCGGCCAGTCCATAGTCTTGTGTTACGACGATATCGAATGGTTTTACTTTATTCACCAAAACAAAATCGACTGCATCGGCACCTTTTGAAACCGTAATGGTTTCCGCTCCATCTCGGTGCATCTCATGTGCCGTATCGCAAATGAGAATAATGGAAAGGTTATGTTGTTTTGCTATTTCAATTGTTTCACCTACTACTGGACAGCCGTCTGCATCGACAAGTACTTTCATCTTCATGACACCCCTTTTTACTAGTATGCCATGAGAAACTTTGTACATCTATTTCAATGTTCCTGTGCTCGTGACCGTCGTATTCACATGCACATCAAATGTTGCATCTTTCAAGTGCTTCTTCGTGTCTTCAAGTTTCCATTCCTTTCTCTGTCTCATACGGATTTTCTCAAACAAGCCAATAGGATCCACTTCATTTTCTTGCAATTTGATTAGTAAATCTTCGATTTCTTTCTTAATTTCTTTATCGAGTTGACGTTCTAATGCAGGAAAATCTTCTACTGTAATCTTTTGTTTAGAACCCTCGTATTCGGTTAATGTTCCCTTGTATTTCACATCAATGCGAACCGTATTCGTTTTCTCATCTGGTCTAATTTTTGTTTTGATTGTAATAAATTTTAAAATAACTTCTTCTTCCCATTCATCATCGAGCTTCACTTTTAAAAGTGTCATCTTCACTTTCCCACGAAGTGCTTGAATGTATTTTGACTCTTGATCGTTTAAAGACAATTTCCAATAACCATCGTCAAAAACACCAATTCCTTTTAATTGAAGTACATTTTCTTCTAAATGTATGACAGGAGCAATTGCTTCTAGAATTGGATCCGTTTCATCATGTAAAAAATGATGAATCGTTGTTACAGGATTATAGAAGGTATACATTCTAGGTTCTAGTAGATCATGAAGATATTCACTCGTACTTGGTTTGTCCGGATACGTTCTGTTTAATATATCTTTTGCTTCACCTTCTACAATCACGACCCGAACGTTCGACCGTATTTCTGTTTCTTTATATAAGAAAGTGATGATATCACGCATGTTACTTTTCTTCGCGAATTCTTCACTAAACATGACCACTCGCAACTGCTTTAAACTCACAGTTTTATCGGTTTTAGATGAAATGTGCAATAAAGCTTCTTGCGTAAGTGATGCAGTCGTATCCAAGTATTGGGAGGGTTGTTCCGCAGCTTCTGATACTTGAGGAATGACAACGGACATTCCAAAAGTATCCTTGTCTACATAATCAAACCCCATTACTGTCACTAAGCTATATTGCTCTAAGGAAGGTTGCCGATTATTTTCACTACAACCAGTGAGGAGTACTGTGAAAAAGACAAAAAATAGGAAAAATCCTTTTCTACGCATTGTGCTCCCTCCTCTTAGCGCGCTTAGCGAGAGGGATACATAAAATGGGCAATATAACTAAGACGTATCCCACATAAAACACATATTGCTGTATTTTCAGTTTGGTAGGTTCTTCAATCGGGATAAACGTAAGAAGAATGACAATCAATCCTAAAATATATAAATGAAACGCGGTTTCTTTACTCCGAAAGTGGTCAATGGCAAGCTTAGCACCCCACAAATATAGGCTACCAGTAGATAATATTAGCAAAACCCATAATGAAATACCGAGTGTATCAATTCGTTCGATAAACGTTAAATTGACCGCTTGAAATAATTTCAACAAAGGAAACTTCACATTTTCTAATTGCCATTGCGAAAAATACATCGAACCGACGAATGTTACTGCTACATAAAAAAATATGGAGGTCCATACCCCGCCAATCACTAGCTTGGTGGTTTTCTTCTTCTGTTGAATAAGCGGATAGTAAAGAAGGAGTAATTCAAATCCTAGTAAACTTGAATAGCCTGGTTTAAAGACTTCCCAAAACTCCCTCCAGGTGAAATTAAAAACAGGGAGGACATGTGTAATCGTTCCTTCCGTGAATCCCCATTTTAAAAAAACAATCATCCAAGCAGTGAGAAAAAAAGTAGCGATACAAAATCTCGCCACCGATTTCACTCCACCTTTGACAATAAATATTTCTAGAATGACTACAACAACAAATGGTAAAAACTGCGTTCGATTCGGCAAGATTAACAATTCAACAAGAGCCAAATAATTGTCGGAGACGATATACACCAACGCTATAAAATAAACGAGCCAAGTAAAATTAAGAATGGAGCCTATCAGTGGTCCAAATAAGCGGTCATGTACTTGAAACAAATGCTGTTCTGGAAAAATGGCACTGAATTTTACTAAACCGATAACCGTAATGGTCACTAATAACCCGAAAAGTATCGGAATTATCCAGTGCCCACTCCCGATGGGGCTTAACGTATTCGAAAGCGATAGCATACTCATCCCTATGATGCCATTTTGCACCAAAAAGAAAACATGCGTATTGTTTAAAGGTAATTTTTGGTGAACATCCATCTTATTGTTTCTCCCGTTTCGTTGGAAAGGTTGGCTGCTTTGACATACTCAATCTTTTTCGGTTTTGAATGAACGTTAATGGTGCACGAACAATTCCATCGTAGACATCGGAAAATCTACGAGGAACGACAGGCGAAACATAAGGTTTTCCAAGTGACGTTAAGTTCAATAAATGATTCATTAACCAAGCTAAAGCAAGTGTTAATCCTAAGAATCCAAACGCACCAGCCGCAATGATAAAAAAATAGCGAATGAGTCGACTTGCATTACTCATTAAATAGTTTGGAATCATAAACGATAATAGTGCGGAAATAGCTACTAAAACTATCAATACATTACTTACTAATCCCGCTTCGACTGCAGCGGTTCCAATTACAATACCTCCAACGATACCAATTGTTTGACCAATTTTTGTCGGCATTCGAGCTCCAGCTTCCCTTAACACTTCTATTACGAGTTCAATAAAAATCACTTCAAAAACAGGAGGAAAAGGAACTTTGGACCGTGATTCTTGCAGTCTCATCAACAGATCAATTGGCACAACACCGGGATGAAACGACATGATGGAAATATAGGCAGGGGTTAATATAACGGTGATAAAGAATCCAATAAATCGTATAAGTCGAAGTAAAGATGCGGTAGTCCATCGATTGTAGTAATCTTCACTCGACAAAAACATTTCTAAGAAAGAAGATGGCGTAATCATAATGCTAGAACTATTGTCCATTAGTACCACAATTCGCCCATCCATAATATACTTAACGGCCGTGTCTGGTCGGTTCGTCATAATAAATTGAGGAAAAGGAGAAAACGGATTGTCCTCTAACATTTGTTTGAGAATGGATATATCTTGAAAGCTCGGATTATTGACGTTGCGTAATCGTTCTTCAATTAGACCGATATTGTCGTCACTTACGATATTTTTCATATAAACGGTACATATTTCAGTGTGAGATTCTGTACCGATCGTGCTAGATTTTGTTTTAAAGTGTGGAGTGTGAATGCGTCGTTTTAACAAGGATAAATTGGTCTGCAATGATTCGGTAAAAGAATCCTGTGGTCCGATGACAGTCGTTTCAATTTCGGAAGTGCCAATGGAACGTGTAGGAGCACTATACGCAATAAATTTATAATATTTTTTTGTTTCTTCTACATACACGACGATATGACCGATCGAGATAGCATTAATAATACCGGCAAGATCGTTTTCTGGAAGAAGTTCCCCGTCTTGCAAGGCGGCTTTTGCATTTTCAAGAAGTGGTTTTATTTCTTTCTGATAGATAACGGAATGATCCACCATACTATATAAATAGAATAAAATAACGTCCCCGATATTCGTGACAAGCTTTTTTTGAAGAAAGTCATGCACATGGTTAAATTCATCGACAATTGTTTGATGAGGTATCGTTGTTTCTTTTAGTGTAGAGGATTTATCCTTTTTCAATTTACCTGTTGGGATTTTCAATCTCCTAACCTCCAATCCGCAAACTCTCCTGTTCGTAGCATTCCCAATTTCCATTAATTCATTCGAGTAGTATACTTTGTAAGAGTACAGGATGATCTGTTTTAGAAAACTGATAGAAAACGTAAAACGGTGATACGATTCATCGTCTGAGGAAAGGAGAATCTTTATGCAACAACCACGAGTAAAACTTGTATTAAGTGGACTTTTATTAGCAATATTAATGGCGGCAATGGACAACACAATTGTCGCAACCGCACTCGGTTCTATTCTTGCCGATTTAGGTGGAGTAGAAAACTACATATGGATTACATCTGCCTATGCAGTGGCAGTGCTTGCGGGAATGCCTATTTTCGGGAAATTATCTGATATGTATGGGCGAAAACGTTTCTTCGTATTTGGTTTAGCGTTATTTTTAATAGGCTCTGCACTTTGTGGGATCGCAGACACTATCCCGCAATTAGCCGCTTATCGCGCTATCCAAGGGATTGGTGGAGGTGCATTAATGCCAATTGCATTCACCATCGTGTTTGATATTTTCCCTCCAGAACAACGTGGTAAAATGACTGGATTGTTCGGCGCAGTATTTGGAGCTTCAAGTATTTTAGGACCTTTACTAGGAGCTTTCATCACGGATACTTTCAGTTGGAACTGGGTATTTTATGTGAATATTCCTCTCGGGATCGTTTCTTTAGTGTTAGTTTGGCTGTATTACCATGAGTCAACCGAACATTCGAAACAAAAAATTGACTGGCTCGGTTCCATATCCCTCGTGACAGCTGTCGTTAGTTTGATGTTTGCCCTCGAACTAGGCGGCAAAGAATATGAATGGACATCTTGGATCATTCTCGGTTTATTCGCCGTATTTGCGGTGTTTTTAATCGTCTTTTTCTTCGCAGAAAAAAGAGCTGCAGAACCGATTATTTCTTTCTGGATGTTCAAAAGTAAATTATTCGCATCCTCGCAAGTGTTGGCATTTGTCTACGGTGCCACATTCGTTGGCTTGACTATTTTCATCCCACTATTTGTGCAATCCGTCTATGGCGGTTCAGCAACCAATGCGGGAATTATTTTGATGCCGATGCTACTTGGATCGGTAGTCGGAAGTGCGTTTGCCGGAATTATGCAAACGAAATGGGCATATCGAAAAATTATGGCCGTTTCTGTTGTCGTGTATGCAATTGGGATGGTGTTAATGTCCACCATTTCGCCTGAAACAGATCGATTATTGTTGACCGTTTATATGACCCTAGTTGGGATTGGCGTAGGCTTCTCTTTCTCTTTATTGCCATCCGCTTCAGTGCACAAAATGGACTTCCGACACCGCGGATCAGCGAATTCCACCAATGCATTCTTCCGTTCACTCGGATTAGCAATAGGGATTACTGTGTTCGGGGCAATTCAAACGAAATTATTACAAAATCAGTTGGATAAAGATCTTGGTAATGCTGGTGGTGGATCCTTCTCACCAGACAACTTGCAAAATGTCTTCGAACCTGCACAACGGAACTTAATTCCGCCAAACATTTTAGAGAAAATTATTGATGCAATGGCTGTGTCCATTTCGTCTACATTCTTCTGGTCACTCATTCCAATTGCGATCGCTGCGATTGCGGTGTACACGATGGGAAATGAACGACTTCTAACAGAAAAGAAATCCGATGCACCAGCTGAAGGTGTAACAGAATAAAAAATGCCTCGACAAGATAGACAAACGCTTTCTTGTTCGAGGCATTTTTTGTGTTCACGTATCAGATCTTGCTTCACTCAATCGGCAAAATTTTTCTAGTTTTTTCGGTAGAAAGCCCATTTCTGTTATTGACCAATCCTTCGTGGATTTCGTCATGAACATGAGAGGATGAATTTTTACGTACTTGGTCAAACAAAAAGGATAGATCGCCTCTCCAGTTACGAGAAGATATCTATCCATGCTGACACATTATTTCACAGGTTTTGATTTTTTCGGTTCTGGAATCTCTGGCAACTCGTCAATTAACTGCTCTGCTGCTTTGCGATAAAAGTTGCTCAGTTGTACAAACGATAGGATTTTTTGAATCCGATCTGATTCTTTCTCTTCGATTGTTTGAACAGACTGCTCGAAATGGTCAGTAAGAGGAGGTTGAGCATTTTCGAATGTTTCATATAATGCTTCAATCGCATTCGTTTCTTTCACTTGATGAAGCACTTTTTGAATATCTTGAAGCGAAAGTGTCCCCTTCATGTGGTAGATCAACGCAATTAACAATATATTGTTCTTCGAATACTTTTTATTTTCAATTGGTTGAAGCAACTTCCCTTTTGCGTAATTATTAATCATCGTTTTGGTCATGATTTTTTCTTCAGGATTACGTTTTGATTGCTCAAACACTTCCTCAAACAATTGCATAATTTGATCGACATATAAATCGATATTAGGTAGTTTACTCGATTCAATTTTTCGGTTTAATCCAATTTTTTCTTCCGATATAGTCACGTGATACCTCCACTACTTTTTCTTAAGTATAGGTCACGAAACGAAATTCGTAAATATTGACACTATCATATAGTTCGTATATATTATTATGTAGTATCAATAACTACATAATAAGGAGTTTTAATATGAATACGTATTTTAGAGAACCTTTTAATAGTCTATCTCATTGGATTGGCGCACTACTTTCTATAGCCGGATTTGTTTTATTGTTGATGAAAGCAACGACATTGGAAAATCCTACACTACCCGTAGTAGCGGTCGTTATATTTGGGATTAGCATGATTTTACTTTACTCAGCTTCTGGGCTGTATCATATGATTATCGCAAAGGATTCTGTCATCGCCTTTTTTCGACGTTTAGATCATTCCATGATTTTCGTCTTAATTGCAGGATCTTACGCACCATTTTGTTTAGTTGCACTTCGAGATACAACTGGGATCGTAGTGTTTACCGTCGTCTCTGTTGTAGCCATTCTTGGCATTATTTTTAAAATGGTATGGTTTCACGCACCACGCTGGGTCTCCACTAGTTTGTATATTGGTCTAGGTTGGATCATTATTTTCTTAAGTGGTCGTTTGGCGGAAGTCCTTTCTTCTACCGGCTTATTCTTCCTAGTCCTTGGAGGAATTATGTATACGATCGGCGGAATAATCTACGGATTAAAGCCGAAATTTATGGAAAATCTTATTCTCGGCTATCATGAGATCTTCCACTTATTTATCCTATTAGGAACGGCAAGTCATTTTGTCAGCGTCTACCTGTATGTACTGAAATAGACATCCGTACGCAAGAAGACAGATTTATTTTTTTTAAAACAAAAGTACCCGTTGTTTTTAGATGAAACTCTTCCCCATTTTGTGGATTAGTAGGGAAGATTCTTTCATTTAAAAAGACGGGTTCTTTTTTATTCCTCTAAAAATGATTCAAGCTTTTCAATCAACTGGCTCGGCTGCTCCATCATACTCATATGTCCTGCATCTTTAATTAGCGCAAGACTTAATCGCTCTCGGTTCACGAGGAAGGTCTTCTCTGGTGGAATGACACCATCCTTTTCACCAGCTACTAATAGCGCCTTCACGCTCGAATCTTCTAATGTTGTCGTGCGATCTTTTCTATTTTTCATTGCCCGAAGGAAACCAACTGCACCTTCTTTAGACGTTTTGTAGCCAATGGCTTTTGCCTTTTCCTGTAGCGAATCTGTTTCCGCATTTGGAGCAAATAATTTCGGAATGAGCCCTTCAATAAACGCCGGTAGTCCTTCACTCTCTATTTTTGCAATCGCCGCCTCTCGACCTTCTTTTCCTTCTTCACTATCCGCTAAAGAAGTTGAATGCACGAGAGAAAATCCATTTAATCGATCTTCGTACTTTTCAGCAAAAGCAAGTGTTATATATCCTCCAAGAGAATGTCCAATCATCGTCACCTTATCAATATGTACCGCATCTAAAAAATCACGAAGTAAATCTGCCATATATTCCATTTCATAATTCCCAAAAGAAGCATCCGATGCACCGTGACCCGGTAAATCTAACACGAATACTTGATGTGATTTTGCCAATGTCGGCACTACATCATCCCAGTACGCACTACTTCCGCAGAAACCATGTAATAACAGAATGGCTTCACCCGTACCATGCACTTCATAAAATAAATTTCCATCTCGTAATTCCATCTCTTTTTTCGTCATGAGAACACTCCCGAACAATTTGTCTTTTTATTCTCTACCCATATGGAAGAAAATTTACACTTTTGAAGAGTGTTTTTATCATGGTAAAGCGATTGTTCTTGAAAAGCCCTGTTAACTACCGGGAAAAACGTGCAGAAATAGTGGTAAAACATGCAACTTCCAGGTGAAAACATGCAACTTTTCCAAATATCCTGTTAGTAAACGCGAAAACCATGCAAAGTGCCATTTCCTTCCAAGTCAAACCATGTTTTCGTTAGTGATAACTCCCCCTAAAAGGTAAGTTTTGCATCCGAAAAATGATCGTAAAAAAGAACCTTGCACAACGGCAAGGTTCTTACAAAACGCTTTATAAAGTTTCTTTTTCGAGTGCTGCGACGACGTCTTCCACTTCTGTTCGAGACATTTTCTCCTGCCCTTTTTTCATGGCAGCGAGTGTTCGTTCCGCTAAGGCATATGGGATTTTGCAAAACATTTTGATGCGCTTGTCTTGAATGTCGTGTACATAGTCTTTTGCACGTGATAAATTTTCATCGGCATACGTAAAGAGGTCATCACGCATCCAGCCATTTGGTACGTAGCTTACACCGCGTTCGGCGTCTTCTTGTTGGTTACGCAGAATGTTAACTAACTGCAAGCCTCGTCCAAAAGCGATGGATTTCTCTCGATCTGTTTTTTCGTGTCCGTATGATTCCCACAAATCGCTCAGCATAACCCCGACAAGTCCAGCTACGTAGTATGTGTATTCGTCTAAATCTTCTTTCGTATCAACACGCCAGTTTCGTTCTGCCCATTTCGCCATTCCAAAAGCCATTTCACTCGTTGAGTCCTGCACTTTCCGACGTACTTTCTCTGGACAGTAGTCAATCCAATCGGCCAACTTCCATGTAACTTCCGGCAAGACGCTTTCGTACCCCGCTAGGTCCTTTGCATACTGGTTCGCGTCAAAATCCCCTGCAAGGTTTTGTGACACACTTGTCAGTAGTGATTTCTTCACGTCATTGCCAAGAGCCGGATGGTCTTCAATCTCATCAATCGCACGCATGCAGAGATAAGCAGCGGCCACTGTGCTTTTCAAGTCAGCGGAAAGGAAGCTGATGGGAAGATAGAATGTGCGACTCGTTTCTTTGAGCATGTTCATCACGTGTTTTGTTTGGTTTTTGGTGGAATGCATACTGCCAACTCCCTATAGTAAGAAAAATCCTATTCCCATTATAACGTAAGCTGCTAGCATCGTCAGTCCTTCAAACCAGTTCGATTCCCCGTCGTTGGAGATGCTGACAGTTAGCATAACGGCTGTTGCCATGGCAACGAGTTCTGGAATCGTGAAGACAAGTGGCATCGATTCAGGCATTAACAATGAGATTAGCACAAGTAGTGGTGCGACAAACATGGCGATTTGCAAGGTGGATCCGATCGCAATTTCGACCGCAACGTCCATTTTGTTTTTCATCGCCATTAGAATTGCAGATGCGTGTTCTGCTGCATTTCCGACGATCGCAACGATAATTACCCCGATAAAGAGCTGCGACCAGCCAAATTGTTCTCCTACCGATTCAAATGTATGTACGAGATTTTCCGACACATAAGCTACTGCTAAAGTTGCGATGAGTAGGATCAGAATAGATTTCTTTTTCGACCATTCCGGTTCTTCATGCTCGGAATATTCTTCGCCTTCAGAGTGTTGATAGACCCCTCGGTGCGTAACTAATTTGAAGAATAAACCAGCCAAGTATAATGCGATCATCACGATCGAAATTCCTACACTCAATTGAAGTGTTTCGGTTTCATTCATGGACATTGAAAATATTTCTGGTATAACGAATGCGACAATGACGGCAAAGATCAATAATCCAGCATTGTGTTGCGCATCGTGAAAACTAAATTTTTGTCGTTTAAATTTCAACCCACCTAAAAAGAAGGAAAGTCCCGCAACTAGCAATAAGTTCCCAATGACGGAACCCGTTAATGATGCCAGAACGACACCGATTAGACCCGCTTTTAGGGCAAATATCGAGATAATCAGTTCCACTGCGTTACCGAAAGTTGCATTTAACAAACCACCAATTCGTGGTCCACTTACGACTGCAAGACTCTCGGTTGCTCTTCCCATAAAACTAGAAAGGGCAATGACGGTTATTGCTCCAATGAGGAACATGGCGATAGAGGACCAGTGCATCAAAGAAGCGATAATCGTCAGCGGAACACCAATGCCCGCAATAATTGTAAAAATTTTGTTCACCATGGTAAATCCTCCTTTTTTTCATCCTATCACAAGGCGAAAAAAGGGAGAAATTTTAGCGCCAATTTTGGGCCATAAATTTCATGTCAGAGATAGCGCGCGCATCCTGTTCTATATCACCCGGTTTACCAGCTTTTCCAATGACATAATCTGCAAACGTCATACCAAAGTAGTCGCAAATATACTGAAATTGTTGAATTAGAGGTAGCCCCTTTAATCGCGGATTATCCCCACCGACTGCCACTACGTACAGCTTTTTTTGACCTATTTTTTCTCGCAGTGCTTCATATTTTTCATCGCGCATTGCTTGCGACCAGCGATCAACAAAGTTTTTCATGAGACCTGACATCCCGTACCAATAGATTGGTGTAGCGAGCACCATTTCGTCGTGCTTCATCAATTCTTGCATGACCTCATCGAACGAATCGTCAACTCGGTCAAATCCAGTAGGTTCATGCCGCTGATCTTCAATCGGAAATATGGTATGTTCCCTCAAATGGATCCGTGTCACTTCTTTTCCTTCTAACCCTATTTCCGTTAGAAACTCCGTGTTACTTTTCTCTCTAGAACTACCGTAAATAACGATCATGGAATACTCTCCTTTTTACTTCTTTTGGAAATGAAAAACGCCGCTTTACACAAGTATGTGCAAAGCGAACGCAATATGTTACTGACCAATCATTTTTGCTGGGTCCACCCATTCATTAAATTGTTCTTCCGTCACCCAGCCACTTGCTAACGCGGCTTCCCGTAAAGTAGTGCCTTGTTCATGTGCCGTTTTCGCGATTTTCGCTGCTTTTTCGTATCCAATGTAAGGATTTAGCGAAGTAACAAGCATTAAAGAATTTTTCAAATGATTGTCTAGTGCTTCGGTATTCGGCTCTAAACCGACTAAACAGTTGTCGTGGAAACTATTCATCCCGTCAGCTAATAGACGCACGGATTGCCAGAAATTATAGTAAATCACTGGTTTAAATACATTTAACTCGAAGTTTCCTTGGCTTGCCGCAAAACCGATTGCCGCATCATTTCCCATCACTTGCACAGCAACCATTGTAAGTGCCTCTGATTGAGTTGGATTTACTTTCCCTGGCATAATGGAACTTCCTGGTTCATTCGCAGGAATGGTGATTTCGCCGATTCCACTACGCGGACCACTTGCTAACCAGCGAACGTCATTAGCGATTTTCATCAAGTTTGCTGCTAATGCTTTTAATGCTCCGTGGACATACGTTAGCTGATCATGACTCGTTAATGCATGAAATTTATTTTCGGATGAGCGGAATGAATAGCCTGTTGCGTTTTTTAATTCCGCTGCGACGGTTGCGCCAAAATCTTTATGCGCATTTATACCCGTTCCAACTGCAGTTCCACCAATGGCTAAATCAAGCACGTGGTCTAAACTTTCCATCACCATTGTTTCGGTGGTTGCCACCATGTGCTCCCATCCACTAATTTCTTGTCCAAGCGTAAGAGGTGTTGCGTCTTGGAGATGCGTTCGACCAATTTTCAAAATGGACGCATAGCGATTCGACAATTCGCTTAATGTGCCTTTCATTTGTTTTAATGCAGGTTTTAAAGACGTTTCAATTTGTTTCACCGCTGCAATATGCATCGCCGTTGGGTACGTGTCATTAGAACTTTGGGAACGGTTTACGTCATCATTTGGATGTAAACGCAATTCGTATCCTTGTTCTTCTAAATAGCGATTGCCAATCCGCGCAATAACTTCATTTACATTCATATTCGTTTGCGTTCCACTTCCTGTTTGCCAAACCGCTAATGGGAATTCGTTTTCCCATTTCCCCGCGATAATGTCATCTGCTGCTCGAACGATCGCTTGTCGTTTTTCTGCTTCTAAATTCGCCAGCTTTTCATTCGCAATCGCCGCTGCTTTTTTCAACTGTGCAAATGCCTCAATCAGTTCCAAAGGCATTTTTTCGACACCTATTTTAAAATTTTGCAAGCTGCGCTGTGTTTGCGCACCCCACATCGCCTCATCTGCTACTTCAATTTCACCAATGGAATCTCGTTCTATACGTGCCATGTAAACCGCTCCTTCCGAGTAATTACTCCATCTATTGTTTCATTTCCAAGAAGAAAATTTCAAACAAAAAGACTTTAGAAAACCTCTAAAGTCTCAACGTACACGCACATATTCCACTACTTTTTCCCTGGCATCTGATGGCACGTCTTTTTCTGCATGATTACCACTTGGCAATGCAGTGTCAGATTGTCCACCATTCGATGGAGCCTCTTCTTTTGGGAATGAAGTACTCGCTACTTTCCCGGCAGTTTCGTCGTTACTAGCTTTCATTTCTGGCAACAATTCATTCACATCGGCTTTTTTATACGAAGGGAGTGCATGACTATTCCTATCTTTCGTTTCCAACTCAAGCTTCATTTTCTCGAGTTCCACTTTCATCTTTTCCGTTTCAATTAAATAATTTTGTTGCTTTGTTTTCTCAAGCTCCAATTCGTCCTTGATCATTGTCGACTTCAATTTCTTCGTAGAGGACAAATGACCAGTGATGATCGCAATGATGGGAATGGAAAACACCATAATGACTGAAATCGTTCCTGTATCCATCGTACATTACCTCCTAAAGATTCTATGATTCGTTTCTTACTGTAAAAGTGATAAAACAACTGCTGGTGCAAGAATGATGGTTATAAACGAAACTATCAGCGTACGACCTTGATATTTTTCAAGACTACTTACTAATCCACCAAGTGCGACTACTATTGCACCTACAATAAATATCCCAACAAAGTTCCAATCGTAATGGGTTGCAACAGGGACACTTAGTATAGAAGTCGTTGCCTGCTCAAAGAAGCCTACTAATTGAAGTGCGATATTCGTGGCTAGGGCGATTACAAGTAGAATGACGGAACCAATCAACCTTTTTTTCTTCATAAATTTTCCACTTCCTTTTCTCCATACTACTGAATACGGGAAGAAATAGAAATAGTTTCAGAAAATTCTTCCAATGAAGCTGCCGATTTCTTCTTTTGGGCATGGCGAAATTGGAAAATGGGAGGATAATTTCGTGAAATGGGCAAGAGCAATAGAAGAAATCGCTAACGGGTTATCCATTAGCGATTCGACTTATTGTTGTATTAAGTTTAAAAATTTCTTCGTTCTTGCTTCCGTTGGGTTTGTGAATACTTCCTGAGGATTTCCTCGTTCGATGACGATTCCTTCATCCATAAAGATGACTTCATCTGCGACGTCTTGAGCGAATCGCATTTCATGGGTAACGACAATCATCGTCATGCCTTCTTTTGCGAGATCTTTCATTACTTGAAGTACTTCGCCAACGAGTTCTGGATCGAGGGCAGATGTTGGTTCATCAAATAACAAAAGTTCTGGTTGTAAGGCTAATGCTCGGGCAATTCCAACGCGTTGTTGTTGACCTCCAGAAAGCTGATGTGGGTAGTCATTTGCTTTATCAGACAATCCAACTTTCTTTAATAGCAGGAGAGCACTTTCTTTTGCTTTATCTTTCGGAAATTTTTGTACACTGACTGGTCCTTCCATCACATTTTCCAGAACGGTCATATGCGGAAATAAGTTGTAGTGTTGGAAAACCATTGCGGATTTTCTGCGCACTTCATCTGTTACTTGTTTCGTGGTTTTGATGGAAAAATTCGCGTGCACATTGTCGATAACGATTTCACCGGAGGAAGGGGTTTCCAATAAATTTAAGCACCGTAGAAAAGTTGTTTTTCCAGATCCAGATGGTCCAATGACGACGACAACTTTCCCTTTTTCCACTTCTAAATCAATGCCCTTCAACACGTCAACATCTCCGAATTTTTTGTGTAACGATTTGACTGTTATCATGACTTCCTCCTTATTTTGCGACGTATCGATCAAAACGATGTTCTAATTTTCCTTGCACCACTGCTAGTAACGTACAAATGATCCAGTACAGAATGGCGGCTTCTATATAAAGTAGTAAGAATTCATAGTTTGTCGCGGCAATTTCTTGTGCGCGCCGAAACATTTCTGTTACTAAAATGAACGAAGCAAGTGATGTATCTTTCACCAATCCGATAAATGTGTTCGATAAAGGTGGAATCGATACTCGCGTTGCTTGCGGTAAAATGATGCGGCGCAATGTTTGCGAATAGGACATCCCAATCATATGAGCAGCTTCCCACTGACCCTTTGGAATCGATAAAATAGCTGCGCGAATGACCTCGGATGCATAGGCACCGACGTTTAATGAAAATCCTATCACTGCCGCTGGAAACGGATCGATTGTGATACCTAAGTTGCCAAGTCCGTAAAACAAAATGGCAAGTTGAACAAGCAGCGGCGTTCCTCGAATTGCGGACACATAAAATCGTGCAATGCCGTTCGCGAGTTTACTAGTTGAGATACGTGCAAGTGCCGTCAGAACGGCCAATATGATACCAAAAAGAAACGAAAGAATAGCGAGCGGAATCGTATAAACAACAGCACCCTCCAACAAAGGTTGGAGGGAATTAAGTGCAATCTCTATATAACGATCCATTTTTTCTGGATCGACCATACTACTATTCAAGTACATTTTCGCCAAACCATTTTTCTGAAATTGTATCGTATGTGCCGTCTTCGATCATGTCGTTTAGTGCTTCATTTACCGCTTCGACCAATGATTCGTTTCCTTTTCGGAACATGATTCCACTCTCTGCGGCATCATCTGCTTGGGCAACAATTTGAATGTTAGCATCTGGTTTTTGTTTTTGGAAATCAAGTACGGATAATTTGTCATTGACAGTTACATCTACTCGACCAGAATTCAACAATTCAATCGCTTGATTAAATCCTTCTACTCCCACAATTTCCGCACCGTTTTCTCGTGCAATATCTGCGTAATTACTCGTCAAGGATTGCGCCGATTTCAACCCTTTCATATCGTCAAAGCCTTTTACATCGTTATTCTCTTTTGATGTGACTAACACGGCAGCAGACGTAATGTATGGAGAGGAGAAGTCATATTTTTCTTCTCGGTCTGGGCGAATACCAACTTGGTTGACAATCATGTCAAATCGCTTGGAATCTAATCCTGCGAACATCGCGTCCCATTGTGTTTCCATGAATTTCGGTTCTACATCTAAACGCTTTGCGATTTCTTCGGCAATTTCGACGTCAAATCCGGTAAGTTTTCCTTCGTCATTATGGAAGGTGAAAGGTGGGTACGTTCCTTCCGTTCCAATGAGAAGTTCCCCGCTATCTTGAATGGATGCAAGTAAATCTTGTGTGTCACTTCCTGTAGCGGCGTCGTTTTCATCTGATCCACATGCGGTTAATAAAATTGCTCCCATGAGCAATGTAATGGTAAATACTAATTTTTTCATTTTTAATCCTCCAAATTCATATAAGTTTACTAGGCATTAGAAAGTGTATATCATTTTTTCACTTGAGTCAAAACAATTTGCTTCACACATGCAAACTTTAACCGATATTACTAAGGAACTAGAAAATAGAGACTGGACGGTGGGGAAATGAAGCGAAAAGGATTTCGCAAAGTAGGAACGAAAATTTTAGCCGGATTTCTTTCGGTTGCACTTCTTGTCATTTTGTTAGGCGGTTACAATTACCTTGCTACAACAAAAATGAATGACGATACAGAAAGTATCTTAGATCGTGATGTACAATTATTAATTTCATACGAAGAACTTGCTTTTAACATGGCGCAACGTGTGGCACTTTCCCGTGCTTACGTGCTTTTTGGAGATGAAGAATACAAAACTTCTTTCGAAGATTACTCGGAAAAAAGTAAAGAAATCCAAGTATACATACTGGAAGCCACTCCAAAAGACGGTGTACAAGACCTTATTAATAAATCCACTGAATGGGAAAATCATGTGGAAGAGTATGTGTTCACGCCGTACGACAATGGAAATGATCGTTTAGCTCTGCAAGAATTACAACAAACCTCACAGCCACTTGCCCGTGAAATCATGAGTGGATTTGAACAAGTCGTTAATGAACGCGAAACGAAAATGAATGAAAAAGGTGACACGATTATTGCCGTTGGAAAATCGACGCAATTAATCGTGACGATCATTACGCTACTTGTGATCATTGCTTCGATTGCCATCGCTTGGTTTACATCACGCATGATCGCAAATCCTATCCGTGATGTCATGAAACGAATGAACGCGATTGCAGACGGTGATTTAAGTCATGGCACAATGACAACTAAATTACGGGATGAAGTTGGACAATTGATTGATGCAACAAACACGATGAATGAGAAAATGAAAACCATTATGCAACAAATTAGTGGTGTTTCCGAAAGTGTTACATCGCAAAGTGAAGAGTTAACACAATCTGCTTCCGAAGTTAGGGAAGGCTCTCAACAAATTGCTGCTACAATGCAAGAACTTGCGGCAGGATCGGAAACCCAAGCAAGACTAGCGACAGAACTTTCGGAGTCGATGGGTGAATTTACGGCACGCGTAAATGACACGGGTGAAAATGGTCGCCAACTAGAAAGTTCCACGAATGATGTATTAGAACTTACGACATCTGGTGCTGGTTTAATGGAAAACTCTTCTGATCAAATGACACGTATTGATGGCATTGTGAAGGAAGCTTATGACCGAGTTACTAAGTTAGACGAACAGTCTAAACAAATCTCTGAATTAGTAGAAGTGATTAAATCGATTTCAGAACAAACGAACTTACTCGCGTTAAATGCAGCGATTGAAGCGGCTCGTGCTGGAGAGCATGGAAAAGGCTTTGCCGTTGTAGCAGACGAAGTTCGAAAGCTATCAGAACAAGTAGCCGATTCTGTGACAGAAATTACTGGCATCGTCGGAAGCATTCAACAAGAAACGTCGAATGTCGCAAGTTCCCTTCAAAATGGTTACGGTGAAGTAACGAAAGGAACGCATCAAATTCTTGAAACAAAAACAACGTTTGTAGCGATTAACGAAGCGATTAAAACGATGGTACAAAATATTTCAGTGATGAGTGACAACGTCTCTGCGATTCGCGAAAACACGAAAGAAGTAAGTATCAAAGTGGAAGAAATTGCAGCGATTTCAGAAGAATCCGCAGCAGGGGTCGAACAAACGACTGCTTCTTCCTTAGAAACTTCTTCTTCTATGGAAGATGTTTCGAAGAGCTCGGATGACCTTGCAAAAATGGCTGACTCATTAAACGCGATGGTTCGTCAATTTAAACTATAAAAAAATGGAGCTCCTTTTATAGGATGCTCCATTTTTATATTTCGTACCCAATTTGCGATTTTTTGTGCAACCGTTTCATATTGTACATTTGCTTGTCCGCGCGTTTCATCAACGTAAAGATATCCTCCCCGTCTCGCGGATAGATGGAATATCCAATACTCAAGGATAAATCGAGTTGTAGATCTTCCAACTGAAAAGAGTGTTTTAGCACTTGGTAAAGGCTCGTTTTAAACTCATCGATTGCTTGTTGCACATTTGCATGCTGAATTAACAGCATAAATTCATCTCCACCAAAACGTGCAAACAAATTCGGTTCATTTACACACGCTTGAATACGTGAAGCTAATTGTTGTAAAACTGCATCGCCGATATGATGTCCATATGTATCATTGATTGATTTGAAGGCATCAACATCCATAAACAATAAACCAATCTCTTTGCCAGATTTTTTTGCTTTTGATAACGCTAACTGAAGCTTCTCCTCAAATTGACGTCGATTTGCTAAACCCGTCAAATCATCTTCGAATGCGAGTTGAGCAACTGCAATTTCGTACTTTTTGCGCTCAATTGCTAGAATGACTAGCTTCACATATGTCTCTGCAATTTCTGCATCTAAAATACTTGGTCCTGCTTGTTCGGAGAACTCGATATACAACATACCAGAATCTTCTTCGGCTGCTTCCTTAATGGGTACATGTAAGATCGACGTTTCCACTAGTGGTTCAGCTGTTTCAGATGACAACTGAAACGTTTCATCTCCGATCTGTAATTTCGCTTGAATCGCATTTGTATGCGCTACTAACAAACGAAGCATCTCGAGCAAGACCGTTTCTGTAGCATCTCCATGCGCAATCATTTCTAACAGCCTTTTTTGTCCGTGAATAAAATCCTCTGACTTTAACCGTTCTGTAATGTCACGACAAGCCGTTACCGCTCCGATAATTTTGCCATCTACTAATATGGGAGATACGGAATATTCTACTGAAACAGGTTCTCCCGCTTTATTCCAAAAAACCTCATCTTCAATCGTTCGTGCCATACCATCTTCCAACGTTTTCGTCGTACTGCACTCATCGATTGGATAAACGGAACCGTCTTTTTTTGAATGATGAATGAGGTCATGTGCATGCTGGCCAATTAGTTCTTCTTGGGAATAACCGAGCATTTCCGCAGCGGCGACATTGCAAAAAATTATCTTTCCAGAAAAATCCATTCCGTAAATTCCTTCTTTTACCGCATCTAATATGATTTTGCTATCTTGGCCTAATTGACCTATTCTTCTTTCTGGCATGCACACACCTCCCCATTTAAAAATTTTCAGAATCTTGCATATATTTTACTATATCACCTACCACGAAGGTAGTAAATACACATTACTCCGCTGTTCTTTTTTCCATCGAGTGACGATATACTTTTGTTCGAAATTCTAATATCTCATCTTTAGAAGCTTCGACACCGCTCGGCAAGTCATTGGGATCAAACAATAATTGGTCATCTTCCTCTAATGAGGTTACTTTGAGGGAACCTAGTACCACTCGTTCACGCGTCTCTGGCCACAGCACAGTAGGATCAATCGTTGAATCTTCTTCTGTGCCAATGACCGCTACAAGCTCAAAAGAAACCTTACCATGTTGGACGGACTGCTCTAATTTTTGGAATAAAACATCTTCCCCCATCTCTTCTTCCTTCGCTTCTGTTTCCACAAGCTCGGATGTAGGATTCCATTCAAATTTTACAGGAATTCGTTTTCCTTCTTCATTGAGCAAGTAAAACACATGGATCGAATAGTATGTTGTCGCTTCGTAGAGCGTTGATGGCTTTAATCCTTTGACTGCTTGCAAAGCATTTTTCGCTTCCGGAAATTCTTTCGCTAATTTCCCTATTCCACTTAACGTAAATTTGCCTTCTTTTAATTTTTCGACCGAATCCATCATTTTCGAAAACGTTTCTGCAGAGGAAGTCACGAATACAGGTGCATTCGCACACACAAGTGTATGCGATTCTTTCTGGTCTTGCCCCAATTTAACCGCTAGCCCTTTAATACCTGCAAACAAATCAGATGCCTGCGGATTCGGTGAACTAGTGGAGAATCGAATCTCTGCCTCATACGATCCCGGTTTAAAGAAGGTTGACCGACTCCACTTCGATGCGTCAGGTGATGGCGTAAACGTTGCTTTCCCACGAATCCCTTTTGCATGCGCTCTCTTTGCCTTCGGATGTTTCCCTGAAATTGCTTCCATCGTATTCACTGTTTTAATTGCTAAGACATCGTCCGTATTTCGATGAAGACTATACATCTACATCCTCTCCTCTCATGTCCCTATCATTCCCGTTTTAAAATGAAGTAATCCATTTTATAGGAGATTGAGCAAGAAGAATTAGTCTTATCGAATCGATCCTTCTTCCACAAAAAAACCGCTCCGTATTTGGAGCGATTTTAGAAACCTTGTTACACTTTCTTGCTAGCAAATCCAACATAAAGTGAAGCAAAAGCGATAATAAAGTGAAGCACATTGTCTGCAAATAAGAAGACAATTCCGATAAACTCGTGTGTAAACAATCCGATGATTGCCACTAATAAGTAGATTACTCCAAATACCTTGGCGAACAAAATTGCGCCTGATTCACTACGTGCCATGATTAGTGCAATAATACCTGAAACTAAATGCACAATATTATGCATCGTTGTTAAATGGAAGATGTCCTCCATTGGTAGGAAAAATCCTACTACTCCTAAAATGATAAATATAATACCTAATACTTGCACAAACTTTCTTGCCATTTCTCTCATCCTCTCTATTTGTGTTTCATCAAGCTAACGTATCAACTAGTACTTTGGATCACGTTGCTTACATTTCTAATTTCCTATAATAGAAACTTTGAAACTTCCAAACTCTCTGAAAACACATTCTATTATGAATGGTGTAATTTCTTTCGGTTTCCGTTACAATAAACGTAGTTTGCAAGAAAATGGAGGGGTTTGAATGAGTGCTGGATTACCGAACAGAGAATCTGTTTCAATTGAAGAAACGTGGAAATTGGAAGATCTTGTACCAAATGAAGCAGCATACGAAGAAGGTCTTGTTTCATTAACAAAAGCAACAGATGCTTTTGTACAACAATGGAAAGGATCAATTCATACATCAGAAGACGCTGTTACTGCTCTAAAAGCATATGAGGAAATCTATTTGACGTTAATACCTGTGAGTACGTACGGAAATTTGGCATTAAGTGTCGACCAAACGAATACCGAAGCTCAAATGCGAGCGTCCAAATTCGGAAGTTTCTATGCTGGGCTTGGAAGCAAGTTAGCATTTTTAGATAGTGAGTTGCTGAACTTAAATGAGAAGATTTTAATGGATGCTGCACATTTGGCACCCGAATTCGCTCAATACTTAGACAAGCTCATCAAGAAAAAGCCGCACCAACTAGCTCCTGAAGTGGAAAAAACGCTTGCATCGTTATCGTCTACATTCGATGGACCATATGAACTTTACAATACAACAAAAATGGTCGATTTATCGTTCCCGGATTTTGAAGCAAACGGCTCAATGCATCCAATGAGTTACGTAAAATTCGAGAATGATTATGAAGTAGAAAACGACACGGAACTTCGCCGCAACGCATTCGATGCATTCTCGAAAGAGCTAGCGAACTATCAACACACGACTGCAAAAACATACGACATGCATCTGCAAACGGAAAAGACGCTATCGGACTTACGTGGATATAATACGATATTCGATTCCTTACTTTTCTCTCAAGAAGTGGACGCTTCTCTTTACCACCGACAAATCGACTTAATTATGAAAGAATTAGCGCCTCATATGAGAAAATATGCGAAATTACTCGGTCGTATTCATGGAATCGACAAGATGACATTTGCCGATTTGAAAATTTCAGTCGATCCATCGTATGAACCGAAAATTTCGATTGAAGAATCGAAAAAGTATATGTATGACGCTCTTGGGATTATGGGAGAAGATTACATCGAAATGGTTCGAAAATCTTACGACGAACGTTGGATTGATTTCGCTGCCAACAAAGGGAAATCGACTGGGGCATTTTGTTCAAGTCCATATGGCGTGCATCCATATATTCTTATAAGCTGGTCAAGCCGGATGAACGAAGTATTCGTTCTTGCACACGAGCTAGGACATGCGGGGCATTTCTACTTGGCGCAACAAGAACAATCTGTTTTTAACTCTCGTCCATCTCTCTACTTCATTGAAGCTCCTTCTACGATGAATGAAATGCTAACGGCGAATCACTTAATGAAAAACTCAGATGATCCTCGCTTCAAACGTTGGGTTATTTCATCGATTGTTGCGAGAACTTATTACCATAACTTTGTCACCCACTTACTAGAAGCCGCGTACCAACGAAAAGTGTACGATCATGTCGACAATGGCGGCAATGTCCACGCAGGCTTGCTAAACGAATGGACACGTGAAGTACTACAAGAATTCTGGGGAGACGACGTGGAGATAAATGATGGTGCAGAATACACATGGATGCGTCAACCTCATTATTACATGGGATTATATCCATACACCTATAGTGCAGGACTTACCATTGCAACGGAAGTTTCGCAAAAAATCCTCTCGGAAGGGCAACCTGCCGTCGACCGCTGGATTGACGTATTAAAAGCAGGAGGAACGAAAACTCCTGCAGAACTTGCTCAGATGGCTGGAGTAGACATTACAACCGAACAGCCATTACGCAATACCATTTCCTACATTGGTTCATTAATCGATGAGTTAGAAACTTTAACGAAGGAAATCGAAGGAAAGTAAGCAAATTATAGCAATAAAAAGCAGCCACCTCCGGTTAAATGTGAAACCGAGGTGGCTATCTATTTACGGTTAACCGCTATTTATCATCTTCCGATTGCCCAGTACGTTTTTCTTTCTAAGTCAACTCTTCTGCAATCCCTCGACCAGCTTGTCTTCCAGAAAACAAACATCCTCCAAGAAACGTTCCCTCTAGCGCTCGATATCCATGTACACCACCTCCTCCAAAACCACTTACTTCTCCAGCTGCATACAATCCTTCAAGCACTTTTCCATTCACATCCAACACGCGTCCAGTTAAATCCGTTTGTAATCCACCGAGTGTTTTCCGACTGACAATATGCAACCGAACAGCGATTAGTGGCCCACTTGATGGATCGAGCAACTTATGCGGCTTTGCCACACGAATAAGCTTATCTCCGATATAATTTCGCGCTCCGCGAAGTGCCGTGATTTGAAGATCTTTTGTAAATTTGTTGTCCATTTCGCGATCTCTTGCTTCCACTTGACGGACTATTTCTGCCGTGTCTAATTTGGCATCTACCGCAAGTCTATTCATGCCTTCCACAAGTTCCTCGATCGTATCTGCCACGACAAAGTCTTCTCCTTTGTCTAAAAACGCTTGAACAGGTGCAGTTGGTCCTGGCAAAATACGTTTCAGAACAAGCTTTACACTTTTTCCCGTCAAGTCTGGATTCTGTTCTGATCCAGATAAAGCGAATTCCTTTTCTACCATCTTTTGAGTAAGAATAAACCACGAATAGTCGTAGCCTGTTTTTCGCAATGCTTCTAATGTGCCTAACGTATCAAATCCTGGAAAATTGGGTGAGGAAAGTCGTTTTCCTGTCGCATCCAACCACATAGAAGATGGTCCCGGTAAGATTCGAATGCCATGATGTGGCCAAACTGAATCCCAGTTTTTAATACCTTCTGTGTAGTGCCACATCCGATCGCGGTTCACTAAATTTGCCCCTGCCGTTTCGCTAATTTCGAGCATTCTACCATCAACGTATTTGGGCACACCTGCAATCATATTTTCTGGCGGTGTTCCCATTCGTGTTGGCCAGTTTTTCCGTATTAATTCAAAATTCGCCCCAATTCCTCCACTAGATACGAGGACAGCATCTGCATATAGTGTGAACGTATCCACCACTTTTCGAGAGCTTTCTTCCCCTCTTTTTGTTTCGCTTGGCTCTAAAATTGCCCCTTTTATTCCAACGACCTCAGAATTTTGCACAATTAGTTCATTTACTTGATGTCTAGGTAGGTAGGTTAGTAAACCTTCCTCCTCCGCTTCCTTCATTCTACGTATAAAAGGCTCCAAAATTGCTGGTCCAGTTCCCCAAACGATATGAAATCTCGGAACAGAGTTGCCGTGACCTTCTGCCGTGTAGCCACCACGCTCAGCCCATCCCACAACTGGGAAAAAAGAAATCCCAAGGGATCGTAACCACTCTCGTTTTTCCTCTGTTGCAAACTTCACGTATGCTTCTGCCCATTTCTTTCCCCACTCATCTTCAGCTCGATCGAATCCTGCAGACGCAAACCAGTCCTGTCTTGCTAATTCAAAAGAATCTCGTATTCCTAACCGTCTTTGCTCCGGGGAATCGACTAAAAACAACCCTCCAAATGACCACCATGCTTGTCCACCTAGGTTTTGTTCATTCTCTTGATCTACTAATGTGACGTGTACACCTTTGTTTACTAATTCTCTCGCAGCTACTAATCCCGCTAATCCAGCCCCAATAATTATCGCGTGTTTATCCACTCTTCTCACTCCTCTTCTACACCATTCGGCAAGTACCTCTCTGTCTCCTGCAAATGAAGCATGTGTGCAGGAAGATCAATAGACGTTTCGCCAATAGCAAAAAAACAGTATCTCCTCCTTCTTTCGACTGAATTAAGTGTCAACACGCTTATTCTTCTTTCTTCGGTGGTAGACTTAATGTAGGAATGGATGGAGAGAGGAGTACATAATGAAAACAGTTGATTGTGTGATTGTAGGAGCAGGTCCAGCAGGATTATTTACCGCGTTTTATGCAGGGATGAGGGATTTGGATGTGACCATCATCGAGAGTCTACCGAATGTCGGTGGTCAGTTAACCGCACTTTACCCTGAAAAATACATTTATGATGTCGCAGGCTTTCCAAAAGTTCGCGCAAAGGATTTAGTAGATAATTTAATGGAACAGCTTGCCATTTTCTCACCGACCATTTGTTTAAATGAATCGGTAAAGGATTTAACTCAAGAGGAAGATGGCACGTGGAAAGTAACGACTTCTAAATCGATTCACCTTGCGAAAACGGTTATTTTCACAACAGGAAACGGCGCGTTTGAACCGAAACGTTTAGAGAAGGATGACACCCTAAAATGGGAAGGTTCACAACTACATTATTTTGTAGATGATATGCATTCCTTCGCCGGAAAAAATGTCGTGTTGTTCGGGGGAGGGGATTCCGCGGTCGATTGGGCATTAATGTTAGAACCCATTGCTAAACAAGTGACTCTTGTACATCGTCGGGATGAATTTCGCGCACACGAACACTCCTTGAAACAGTTAGAACAATCTTCCGTGAAGAAGCTAACACCTTATGTTTTTGATTCTTTCAAAGAAAAAGATGGTGTCATTCGTCACGTGGCTGTTCGAGGAAAAGATGGAGATCTTCAACTCATCCCAACGGACCATATTATTGTAAATTACGGATTTCGTTCTTCTATTGGAGAAATGGCCAACTGGGGAATGGAAATGGAACGTCATGCAATAGTTGTAAATAGCCAAATGGAGACGAGTTTACCAGGAGTATATGCTGTTGGTGACAGCAATACATATCCAGGGAAAGTAAAACTCATTGCCTGTGGTTTCGGTGAAGCTCCAATTGCCGTTAATGCTGCAAAGCACTTCATTGACCCTGCGACAAAAAAACATGTGAAACATTCCACCGACCTCTTCACACATTAACAATTCTGTCACTTTATCTGTAACAGAAAATGTGCTATATTAAGTGATTGAATTAGAATGTTGTTAAGGTGGTTAAACAAACATGGAAAACAATGCTTATCGAGTCTTGTTATATTATAAATATGTTCCTATCGAGGACCCTCAAACGTTTGCTGCTGAGCATTTAGCTACGTGTAAAGAATTAGGGTTACTTGGTCGAATCTTAGTATCGAGTGAAGGAATCAACGGAACAGTTTCCGGTACGATTGAACAAACCGAAGCGTATATGGATATGATGAAAGCAGATCCTAGGTTCCACGATATTATGTGGAAAATGGATCCTGCAGATGGTCATGCCTTCAAGAAAATGCATTGCCGTGCGAAAAAAGAAGTGGTGCACTTAGGATTAGAAGACGATATTAATCCGAATGAGTTAACAGGAAAATATTTGTCTCCAAAAGAATTTTTCGAACAAATGCAAAACGAAGATACCATCGTCTTAGATGCTCGTAATGACTATGAGTATGACCTTGGACATTTCCGCGGATCTATTCGTCCAGAAATTCGCAATTTCCGTGAATTACCGGAATGGATCAAAGAAAACAAAGACATGTTCGAAGGTAAAAAAGTCTTAACTTACTGCACTGGTGGTATTCGTTGCGAAAAATTCTCTGGATGGTTAGTTCGTGAAGGATTTGAGGACGTAGGTCAATTGCACGGTGGAATTCATACGTACGGTACGGACCCTGAAGTGCAAGGTCAATTATGGGACGGAAAAATGTACGTCTTTGACGAACGAATCAGTGTACCTGTGAATCGCGTCGAGCACGTCGTTGTAGGAAAAGATCATTTCGACGGCACACCTTGTGAGCGCTATGTAAATTGTGCTAATCCTGCATGTAATGACAAAATTTTGTGTTCTGAAGAGAACGAACATTTATATATGCGTAGTTGTTCTGACGCTTGTCGTACTCATGAGCGCAATCGCTATGTAAAAGAACACGGTTTAACAGAAGAACAAGTACAAGAAAAACTTGCCGCATTAGACGCACATCAAAAAACGCTATCGGTATAATAAAAACCGATCTATCGCTCGTTCCTATAACTCAATCGTGATAGGCGCTTTTGCATTAGTCGGACGCTTTCCCAAGGCGCTGCTTCAGCCGCTTCGCGTTTAAAGGCATGGATGCCTGCATGCCGAAGAGCGACAGGACGTCGCGTTTTCATCGGCCCTTTGGGAGTCACCGACTTTGCATTTTAATAGAGACACATTTTCTGTAATAAAAAGCAGTTAAGGAATTTTTCCTTAACTGCTTTTTTGTTTACTTCGTGCTTCGTCAATCACTTTATTCCAATCAACTGAACAAGTCGTCCCTGAACAGCTTGATTCCAACTCACAGCTCCCACATTTTCCTTTGGAACTTTTCTTAATATGACGGTAGAAGACAAAGATTGCGTATCCAAAAATAGCGGCAATCAATATATAGTTAATCATGTCCATTCCTCATTTCATGAAAAGAATAGTAGTCCAACACGGTAAACTACGAATGTAATAATCCAAGCAGTTACTAACGGATAGATAATTGAGAATGTCGTCCATTTCGCCGACTTCGTCTCACGGGCAATGACCGCTACTGTCGCAAGACATGGGACATACAGTAATACAAACACTAGAAATGCATATGCAGATACTGGTGTGAAATAAGCCATTAACGAGGTCGTTAATTCATTCTCCGTCACGGCATAAATAATCGACATTGCTGATACAACTACTTCTTTTGCTAAAAATCCTGTTAATAACGAAGAAGCCGCTTGCCATGTTCCGAATCCTAAAGGTGCAAAAATCGGAGCGATAAATCCACCAATTATAGCCATAAAGCTCGTATCCATTGGAACGTCCATTCCTTTAGGTCCAGCGTATGATAGCATCCAGATTAAAAGGGACCCAGCGAAAATAATCGTTCCCGCTTTGCGAATAAATCCTTTCCCTTTTTCCCACGTACTTCTCCAAAGTGTTTTAGCATGTGGGACATTATACATCGGTAAGTCGATAAAAAACATCGAAGTTTCTTCTTTTAAAAACGTAATCGAAATAATCTTTGCTGCAACAAGCGCTAAAATAATGCCTAAAAAGTATAAGGAAAATACTACAATTGCTTGATATTGAACGAAAAATGCACCAACAAACAGTGCATATACTGGCAGCCTAGCTGAACAAGACATAAACGGCGCAATTAAAATCGTCAGCAAACGCTCTTTTCGTTGCTCAATCGTTCTCGCTGCCATAATCCCTGGCACATTACAGCCAAAACTAATAATCATCGGAATAAATGATTTCCCGTTCAAATCAAATTTTTCCATAATACTGTCCATGATCACAGCAATTCGCGACATATATCCTGAATCCTCTAAAAGTGAGATACAGAAAAACAGCACAAAAATTTGAGGGACAAATACCAATACTCCTCCAACCCCAGCAACAATCCCATCTAGTACGAGTTGTTGGAGAAACGTGGAAGCGCCAATAGAAATTAATATCGATTCTATTCCACTACTTACTGGTCCACTCAATAATCCATCCAACAAATCCGAAAGAGGTGCCCCTATCCATGTAAACGTAACTTGGAATACAAGAAACATTACCAACATAAAAAGGGGAATTCCAAGTATCGGACTCGTTACAATGCGGTCGATTTTTTCTTCCTTCGACGTTTTATTGTCCTCATTGACGACAGAAATTTCTTTCATCAACTCTTGAATATACTTTTCTCTCGTTTTGAAGATAACGGCAGCGATTGGTTCAGATAACATTGTTTGCAATTTTTCACGAAGTGCTAGAATACTTGCGTACTTTTCATGTTCTCTTAAATATGTTTCTACTGTAATATTTCCGTATAAAAATTGAATGGCTAACCATCGTGCATTCCACTCTTTCTTTTCCGTAAAGTAAGGAATAAGCGCTTCGATGGTCGTCTCTATTTCACTTGGATAGTTCAGCTGAAAGTTAGGAGATTGCTTTGTCATCCTCATTCCTTCGAGCAAGGCTTCCTTGCCAGTTTCTTTTCTAGCTACTAATTGATAAATCGGGACATTCAATCGGTTAGCTAACGCATCAAAATCTATCGTTATTCCTCTTTTTTGGGCAACATCCATCATATTCAATGCAATAACTATGGGTTTGTTGTACTCCAAAAGCTGCAAAGTCAGCTGGAAATTTCGTTCCAACTGACTAGCGTCTACTATATTTACGAATTGATCGAATGAGTCTTGAAGTAACGCGTTCGAAACAACACTTTCGTCTGCAGAAACAGGTCGCAAATCGTAGACTCCAGGTAAATCTACCAGTTGGCCAAGCTTGTTTTTAAGTTGACCTACTTTTTTGTCTACTGTAACTCCTGTCCAGTTGCCGACATATGCATACGATGTTGTTAAAGCATTAAAGAGCGATGTTTTCCCAGTATTCGGGTTTCCAATTAAAAGTGACGTAGTCATATTAAGCATGAACCTCAATCATTTGAGCATCTTTTTGGCGTATGCTAATAGATTGCCCACGGCATTCAAGAATGCATGGACCTTTCATAAACGATGCACGCTTTAAACACAACTCACAACCTGGCAATACCCCGATGGATAATAGCCGCTGCTGTAAAAATGCATCCACATGCTCGACACTTTTTATAATCGCTGACTCTCCTGCTTTTAGCTCTGACACGTTCATTCGATATTCCTCCGAAGATTAAGTGATAATGATTATCATTCTAAATGATAATCCCTTAGGAGCTCTCTGTCAATGTAACAAACCGCTAAATTCGTTACAAACTCTCGACAATTTTCCGTTTTTGGGCCACTAGCTCTTGGAATTCGTTTTCTAATTCTTCCGTTACGGCGATACTCATTTTCCCAATCACTTCGACCATCCTTGTCTCAATGAGCATCACTTCTTCGGCCGTTGTATTTCGTACGGCCTCTATGCGCCGATTTAAAAATGCATCATACGTATCTGGGTAGAATTCGAGGTGACCATTCTCTAACAACATTATTTTTTTCGCTACTTGTTGCACAAATCGACGATCATGTGAAATGAAAACGAGTGTGCCATCGTATTCTTTCAAAAGATTTTCAATCGCTTCTACAGCATCCAAATCTAAGTAATTTGTAGGTTCATCGAGTAAGAGGAAATTCACATCGCTCACAAATAACTTCGCGAACGCTACTTTCACTCGCTCACCCCCACTTAAGACGGACACTGGCTTAAATACATCTTCACCCAAGAACTGCAAACGAGCTAAGACGGTTCTGCATGTATCTTCCGCCTGAACTGCTGTCGATTTCACATTTACCAATATGCTTTTCTTCTCATTTAATACATCTAAATTTTGACTGAAGTAGCCAAATTTTACGTTTGGAGACACCGACACTCCGCGTTCCTTTGCGAGCACCTTCTGAAAAAGGGTTGTTTTCCCACTGCCGTTATTTCCTAATAACGCCACATGATCCCCCGCTTGGATTCGGAATGAAATATTTTCCCAAAGCATTCTTGTACCCACAGTAGTAGAAAGCTGCTCTACAGACAAGACAGTTTTCCCTTTTAATGTATCCGCATCAGGCAACATCATTTTAATGGGAATTTTTTTACGAGGTTGATCCACTACATCAAGTTGTTCCAATCGACTCTCCATTGCCTTCACTGTTTTTCGAAGTTTCTTTTGTTTGTTTGCATAATATGGCTTGAGTATACCAGGAACATTTTGCCCTACAGGAGCTTTGGTCGCTCTTTCTGCACGTCGTTCTTTTTCGACAATTGCCGCTTCTAACTGCTTTGTTTTCTTAACGAATTCTTCATATGCTGCTTCTTTTTTTCGTTCCTCCAACTCTTTTTGAGCTAAATACTCCGAGTAATTTCCCTTGTATTCCCTAATTTTATTCTCTTCGATTGCCCAAATCTTTGTACACATGCGATCCAAAAATTCACGATCATGCGAGACGACGACTAGTGTCCCTCTAAAACGCTTCCACTGTTGTTCTATTTTATTCACAAACGCTAGGTCCAGGTGACTAGTTGGCTCATCTGCCAAGAAAATATCTGGTTTCTTTTCGAATCCCTCATTGATTATTTTTTGGGTGAGTTCTCCTCCACTCAAATGGCCTATTTGTTCTTTTAGTTGTGGCAATAAAACACACGTCCCATTCACCTCGATGGAACCTGTTATTCCCTTCCCTTTTGTATCAATTACTTGTAACAAAGTCGATTTGCCGCTTCCATTTTTCCCGACTAAACCAATACGCTCTCCTTGGTGAATGGTGAGATGATCCACTTCGAACAATAATCGGTCGCCGAAAGTGATGTTGATATCTTTTAGTTGTATTACGTTCATATTATCCCGTCCTTTATGGGACATTTCGTTAATTATCAGTGAAAAAGAAGCGTGATTCGCTCTTTCTACCACCGATGAATAAATTCTTGTAGAAAATTCCACAAAAAAATGCCCCTATTCTAGTACTGAATAGGCAGCATAAAAACGGGTACGCAAAAAAAACCTACTTTTTGCATCGAGCCGCACCTACCTATCCAGAAAATCTGTGAATACACACGGAAATAGAATGCTGTATCTTTCAAGCAAGCTTCCATTACGTATTCCGTTCATTTCAAGTTAGGCAGTATACTTCATCGGCTCAAATTCACCCTTTACATGTTAAGTTAACTTTATCTTAGCGGAATGGATGATACGGTGTCAAATCAATGTCGGTGTCGAAGTCCACCGTTAGTTTGGCTAGTTGATCTCCTAAGAATGGTCCCACCGTTAATCCGGATGAACCTAAACCATTTGCGACATAGACCTTGGGTATGACTTCTCCGATTACTGGTAAAAAGTTGGCGGTGAACGGTCGTACACCGACACGTACTTCCGCGATTTCTGCATCCTCTAGCTCAGAAGCAACCGCGATCCCTTTCTGCAGCACTTCGAGCATTCCGCCTGCTGTAATCGCAGGATTAAACGGATCTTCATTTTCATGTGTCGCACCGATCACTACTCGGCCATGATTAAACCCAAGTAAATATTGATCTCCTGGTGGCATCACGACTGGCCAAACAGAAGTGTGATGCACCGTTTGAAGATGAATGATTTGTGCTTTTTGCGCAGAAACTGGAAGGTCAACATTCAAGCTAGAGAGAAGCTCATTCCCCCACGCTCCTGTTGTAAGAACCAATTTGTCACAGGAATACGTAGAATCCCCCACCACAACTTGAAACCTCACCCCGTCTTTTCGAATTTTCGCATCCCCATTCACAAAATGGGCTCCATTTCGAATTGCCGCTTCTCGCAGTGCTTCTCGCAGTGCTCGACCATCTACTCTCGCTGCACCTGATACGTACACCGCATGCATCGTCTCGGGTAATAAAGGAAGCTTCTGTTGTACTTCCTTAGGAGATAACAGCACAACATCTCCTATTTCCGGTGCATCCTCTTTTCGTTTTAGTGTACGTTCCACCATTTTCTCTAGCTTTTCTCTGTCTTCATGAAGGCTGAGGGCACCGACCATTTCATACCCCGTATTTACTTGACCTTGACGTTCAAGATCTGGAATAAGTTGTGTATAATATGCTGCACCTTTTCGAGCAAGTAAATACCAATCCTTATTTCGCCGTTGAGAAACCCAAGGACAAATAATACCAGCAGCTGCATCCGTTGCTTGAGTGGAGTCAGCGCGATCAATCACGGTCACTTCCGCCCCAAGTTTTGTTAAATGATAGGCAGTGCTACTCCCCAAAATTCCTCCACCAATAATAATCACGTTTGTCATGTGAAAATCCTTTCGTTTAACCGATCAGCCCTTGTACAAAACCAACCAAGGTAATGGCAATGATATGATCCCAAATCACCAGATAAAAAACTGATTTAGTTAACAATCCAAATACATAATTTTTTACATAAACGAGACTAACGATTATTCCAATGGATAATCCAACTACTAATCCGCTTTCCCATGTAATAGTACCTGTCTTCTGTAAAATGCCTTGCACTAGAACCGAAACAACGAGAGCAACCGATAACGCTACCAAGTAGTTTGTTGCAGCTTTCGTCTCTGTTTCTTTTTTCTTTTGTTGCACGGAGTAATAAATTACACCAAATAGTGCGTAAGCTATTGCTCCCACGAGTATAGCTAGCCAGTTTAGTGACATAATATCCATTGCTTCCGCCCCTTTCGATTACATGTACGTTTGTCTTTTAGTATAGAGATTTCTTCTACTAGAAGATAGGGAAAGCCTACTTAATTGTGTAAGTATAGTAAGATTAAGTAACTCAACATTCCTCTTCCACTCTTTTTCAAAAATGCGGTAAAGATGGTTCGTTTCTATAGACTTCTATAAACCGCTTCCATTTTCTAACTTCACACGTTCTTCATTTACTTTTTTACAGGATTTTGATACCATAACACAATGTTGTCTGACGACCAACAACCAACATCTAATGAGGTGAAAGTATGAATATAGTATGGGGTATAGGTGGTATTCTAGCTGTTTTAGCAATCGCCTTCTTATTTTCAAGTGCGAAGAGGTCTATTAATTGGCGCACCATTTTGGCTGGTTTGTCCATTCAAATACTGTTTGCTTTTGCGGTATTAAAATGGGATTTAGGAAAAATAGGTTTAGAGAAATTTGCAAATGGCGTACAACAAGTGATTGGTTCTGCGAATGAAGGGATTGCGTTCTTATTCGGTCCTGCAGCAGATGCCGCAAACTTTGGATTCGTATTCGCATTTCAAGTGTTAACCATTATTATTTTCTTTTCTTCTTTAATCGCAGTACTTTATTATCTAGGAATTATGCAGCTCTTTATCCGTTTCATCGGTGGCGGCTTATCCTTTATTCTCGGAACAAGTAAAGCGGAATCCATGTCCGCAGCGGCAAATATTTTTGTTGGTCAAACAGAAGCACCTTTGGTTGTAAAACCGTTTATCGCGAACATGACGAAGTCAGAACTGTTTGCTGTAATGACTGGTGGATTGGCTTCAGTTGCAGGTTCAGTTTTAGTTGGATATGCGCTTCTTGGAGTACCACTCGAATATTTATTAGCAGCAAGCTTTATGGCTGCACCTGCTGGTCTTGTTATGGCCAAAATGTTTATTCCCGAGACGGAGAAATCGGTCATTGAAGAAGTAGAAGTTGAGCGGGATGAAGAAGCAGTCAACGTAATCGATGCTGCTGCACGTGGTGCTGGTGACGGATTAATGCTAGCATTAAATGTTGGCGCTATGCTACTTGCGTTTATCGGATTAATCGCGTTAATCAATTTAGTCTTAAGCACCGTTACTGGATGGTTTGGTGCAGACGGTATCACCTTACAGCTTATTCTAGGCTACGTTTTTGCACCACTAGCATTTGTGATCGGTGTACCTTGGGAAGAAGCGATTCAGGCAGGTAGTTATATTGGACAAAAACTTGTGTTGAATGAGTTTGTCGCCTATTCTTCCTTTGCACCTGAAATTGCAAATCTTTCTCCAAAAACCGTTATTGTTGTTAGTTTCGCGCTTTGTGGATTTGCGAACTTAAGCTCCATGGCTATTCTGCTTGGTGGTTTAGGTGGACTAGCTCCAAATCGTCGTCCAGACATTGCTCGATTGGGAATTCGTTCAGTTGCAGCAGGGATGCTTGCATCGTTACTTTCAGCAGCAATTGCTGGAATGTTTGTTTAATAAATGAAGAATGACCCGAAGGAATAGCTCCTGATAAGCGATTTCCTCGGGTCATTTTTATGTTCTACTTTCTCATTAACGCAACTCGGTAAGGAAACAACTCCGCAGTCATGACTCTTTCTTCAACTGTAGGATCCGTTTCCATGATCTCTCTCGCTTCTTCCTCCGATGTTACTTCTAAAATCACGATTCCAAATGCTTTCTCATCCATCGTCAGCGTTCTTCCAGCAAGAATTACTTTTCCTTCTTCCACTAACTGCTGAAGACGTTGAAAATGACGAGTCACACACTCGTTTTCTTTCTCCGTCCAATTTTCTTCATTTAATAATGTTGGAATTAGCTTCAATTGATAAATAAATTGATGCATCATTTTGTTCCTCTTTTCTTTCGAGCGTATTCCATTCCGATATATATTGGCTTTCTATCTCGTATATTGCTATGATATCGGTACATATTATCCCGGAGGTGCACGTTGAACACTTTTTCGAATGAAGCGCTTTTCCCTATTAACCAGGGACATGTATACTACCGCTATTCAAGTAACCAGATCTACATAGAGCGTTTGAAAGAATTTATTGCAGATGGCATTCAGCAAAATCAATCGATTTTAATTATCGATAATATGAGGAATATACCCATACTTGAGGGCCTATTAAAGAAAGAGTTTCCCACTGCGGGACCTCAGGAAATACACCTTGTAAACAATTACGACTTTTATTTATCAAATGGAGACTTTAACACGTCCACTATTTTAGATCATTTTGAAAAAGAGCTTTCAAGGTTTAACAACTCAAAAGAAATTCGATCGTGGGCTCAAGTGGAATGGAGTTCTACAACGCCAGATACCGAAAAAGCTGAAGAGTTTGAGTCATATGCAGATGAATACATCTTGGATCAAAAAATGCTCACGGTTTGCGCTTACTCGACTCAACGTCTGACGGAACGTTTGCATGAAACGCTTGCCTCTACTCATTTACATTTACTGACAGATACGTCGTACGAAATTTCACCATTATACAGAAGTAGACAAGCTTCGAATGCTGGTTAAAAAATCGACAAATCCCACTCATCAGAGAGTTTTTTCAGCAACCTAATACCGGCAACGCTATTTCCCCGCTCATCCAGAGGCGGGGAAAGAATACCAATTCCCATCTTATCTGTCACCACCGCTAAAATACTTCCTGACACACCACTTTTTGCTGGAACTCCTACTTTGATTGCAAACTTCGAAGAAGCATCATACATCCCACTTAACAGCATATACGCATTGACCATCTTGACATTGCTATCTGAAACCATTTGAATTTCGGAAACAGGTTCGTATCCTTTATTCGCCAAAATAGCACCAATTCTTGCAATAGCCTCTACATTTACAGCAATCGAACATAGTTGAAAATACAAGTCGAGCGCAACATTGGTATCAGCAATAATTCCTGCGTCTTGCAAAAAATAGGCGATTGCACGATTTCGATAGGCAGTGGATTTCTCTGAATCAAATACTTCCACATCGACGTAAATCGTCTCGTCATTCGTCAGTTTTTTAATGAAGCTCATCACTTTCGATAACGCTTGCTCTCCATATTCTTCCGCTATCATCGCGCAAATCACGATCGCACCGGAGTTAATCATTGGATTGTAAACGTTACCTTCGGTTGTAGACTGAAACCCCATAATCGAGTTAAATGGATCGCCTTTTGGATCTAATGTAATTTTATCGAACACTTTCTCTTCCCCGAAATTTTCTAATGCGAAGAGAAAAGCGAGCACTTTTGAAATACTTTGCAGTGTAAATGTTTGCCGCACGTCACCGTACTCTAATTTTTCACCGTTTTTCGTTAAAATACTAATCGCAAAGGTGTCGGGGTTCACTCGTGCTAATGCAGGAATATAAGACGCTACTTTTCCTTCTTTCGCCGTGTGATGGCATTCATGAAAAAATGTTTCGACATCTTGTTGATTAATCATGGAGTCACTCCCTTTTTATTTCATTAAACGCATATACTCGACGACCTGCACATCCACAAAACCTTTCGGTTGCACACGTTCATCAAAGTTTTCTCGATATTGATACGATTCTAATGCTTTTAAGATAGAATCGTGATCGGCATATTCTCTCGACAGATGACCGGAACGATAGAGCAATTCACGAATTTCGTCTTCTAGAACACCCGAAACTTCCACGATGTCTTCTTTCTTCGTTCCTTCAAAGTACAATTTGTGTAGTTTCATTAATCTCCCAAGTTCTACAACTGGATCTTCATGATCATCTACACGAAGATCGATGTATTTATCGGTATAACCGCCATAGCTACCATTTTCTTTCACAACAAGAAGCGCTGCTGATTGTTTCCCACGGGAATCGCCACCAGCTGCGTCTCCTGCTAGCAATGCAGAAAGAAGGCGGTCAGCAAGAGAGCCTTCTGTTTGAAGAAACGTCGCTTCCATATTTTCAACGGTCGAATGATCGACGAGGATATTTCCTTGTGCGGCATAATTTTCCCCAGCGAGGCCACCTGCCCAATCAAAACACTCGTCCCCTGTGAATGTAAATCCTCTACCTTTCGCATCGACAATCCCAATTTGTCTTGAGGCGAAATTTTCATCGGTCGCACGAATTTGCTCAAATACTTCTTGAGGTGAATGTCCTTGTTCAAGTAACTCCAAACCTTTTACTCCATAATCTAAATTTGCCCATGATTGTGTCGCAATAGCACCAACACCTGCTTTTGCAAATGGCACTACTGCACCGACACTCAAAAATTTGGAAGCTACCGCGATACCGTGTTCCTTCGTTTTTGGATCATACCCTACGATTGAAAATGTCATGTCTCTACCCCCAAGTTTGTTTTGTTTAATACTAGACGAAAAGCGCGCTAAAAGCACGAAAAATGGTAAAATAGAATGACTACATCTTAAGGAGAAAAACATGACAATTCAACTTACGTATTCAGGAAATTTCGAGGACATTTCCTCTACTTCATTTCAAGAAAAATTGACTCAAATTCGTGAAAATCTTCACCAAAAAGTAGGCGCAGGATCCGATTTCTTAGGATGGCATGATTGGCCTTCTAATATGACGGACGCTTTTTTGAATGAAATGAAGGAAACTGCTCAAAAGATCAAGTCCACTTCAGACGTCCTCATCGTTATTGGAATTGGAGGATCTTACTTAGGATCCAAAGCTGTAATGGAAGCTTTATCCAGCTATTTTAAAGCATCTTCCGGTGTCGAAGTGATTTTTGCTGGTCACCACGTCAGTGGAGAATATTTGGCAAATTTAATGGAGTATGTGAATGACAAGGAAGTGTCGATTAACGTCATTTCCAAATCAGGAACAACAACAGAACCAGCACTTGCGTTTCGATTCCTCCAAACGTATATGGAAAAGCGGTACGGAGTGGACGCAGCAAGTCGTATATATGTCACCACAGATGCTCAAAAGGGATCTCTCCTTCATTTAGCAACAGAAAAAGGATACCAACGCTTCGAAGTTCCTGCCAATGTTGGAGGACGATATTCTGTCTTTACGGCAGTCGGCTTACTTCCAATCGCTGCAGCCGGATATGATATCCAAGAACTAATGCGAGGTGCAAAAAATGCAGAAGCATTTTATGGCACTGCAGACTTTAGCAACAACACAGCGATGCAATACGCAGCAGCTCGGAACTTCCTCTATAACAAAGGATACGAAGTAGAAATCCTTGCAACATTTGATGCAAAACTATCCTTTGTTCAAGAATGGTGGAAGCAATTATTCGGCGAAAGCGAAGGAAAAGAGGGGAAAGGAGTATTCCCAGCATCCGTTTCCTATACAACCGACCTACACTCCCTTGGACAATACATTCAAGATGGCCGTAGATTCTTATTTGAAACATTTTTAAACGTACAAAAAGTACAAACAGACCTAACTGTATTCGAAGCGGAAAACAACGGAGACGAACTCAACTACTTAGCGGGGCTCTCCTTACAGGAATTCAACAAAGTGGGATACGAAGCAACATCCAAAGCACATTTAGACGGAGGCGTCCCTCAATTAGCACTAACAATTGAAAAATTAGACGAATACCACATCGGAGAACTTCTCTATTTCTTCATGATTTCCTGTGCATACAGTGCATACTTATTAGACATCAATCCATTTGATCAACCAGGTGTGGAAGACTACAAAACAAATATCTTTAAACTATTGAAAAAACCTGGTTACTAATAAGAAAAGTCGCATGTCTCAGAGGGCGTGCGGCTTTTTTCATTTAAATGAAAAGTAGGTTATAAGCGGAATGGGACACTTTTTCGTGGTGATTGGGACACTTTCCGCGAACATTGGGACACTTTACTCAAACATTGGGACACTCCAAGAAAACATTAGAACAATCTCCCATTTTCCCCCTCCCTATCCACTTGCCTAGTCCCTTCTACATTCTGCCCCTTCATCCAATAGGGTTGATTTTTGTCATGCCAAAAATCTTCCTCCTTCCATTTCAATTGGTGATTTTCGGTTCGTCGAAAATCTTCCTAAATAAAAAAAAGCCTGATCAAGAAAGTTTGATCAGGCAGTTCGTTAGATGTTGTAAAGACGTGCTTCGTACGGTGCTAGTGTAATACTTTTTGCATCTTGATGCAGGGCACATGCTGTATTCGCTAGTAGTAATTGATCGTAACGAAGTGTTGCATCTCCCGCGTATACTGCTTGGTGTTCAGAGAGATTCGTCACGATTAATACGCGCTCTGTTCCAAGTGTTCGTGTATAGGCGAAGATTTGCGGATCATCTTCTAAAAGTAAATCGTATGTTCCATAGACAAATACGTCCGCTGATTTGCGTATAGCGATCATTTTTTTATAGAACGAGAGGATCGATGTAGGATCCGATTGTTGTGTTTGCACATTTAACTCGGTGTAATTAGGATTTACACCAATCCACGGGCTTCCACTCGTGAAACCAGCATTTTCTTCAGCCGTCCACTGCATAGGAGTACGCGAGTTATCGCGACTGCTATCCCAAATAATTTGCATTAGCTCATCGTGAGAAAGTCCATCCATTTTTTTAGAAGCATATAAATTGTGGGTTGCTACATCGCGGTAATCCGCTAGGTTTTCAAAATGAACGTTCGTCATTCCTATCTCTTGCCCTTGGTAAATGAACGGTGTTCCTTGCATGAAGAAATACATCATACCAAATGCTGTCGCACTTTCTCTCCAAAAGTCTTGGTCATTTCCCCACGTAGATACGACGCGTGCTTTGTCATGATTTTCAATGAAAAGGGCATTCCAACCTTGACCATCTAGTGCATGTTGCCAACGAGAAAGTGTCTTTTTTAATTCAATAATATCAAGTGCTTTCTTCGACTCAGCATCCCACAAACTTAAGTGTTCAAATTGGAAAATCATATCGAATTTGCCTTTTTCGGGGTCTACCCATCGATCAATTTCATCAATGGACACACCATTCGCTTCGCCGACTGTCATGATGTCGTATTTCGCAAAGGTTTCGTCTTTTAATTCTCCCAAAAATGGCTGAATGCCTTCCACGTTCATGTACTTATCCCACGCTTGAATAATCGGGCGATCTGTATGGTTAGGCATATCTTCAAACGTGACGTCTTTTTTAATATGACTAATGGCATCAACACGGAAACCATCGATTCCTTTGTCTAACCACCAATTCACCATATCATATAGTGCTTTACGAACATCGCTGTTTTCCCAGTTCAAGTCTGGTTGCTTTTTAGAGAAAATGTGCAAATAATATTGACCCGTTTTTTCATCTAATTCCCAAGCAGGCCCGTTGAAAATACTTTCCCAGTTGTTCGGTTCTCTGCCATCTTTGCCATCACGCCAAATATACCAGTCACGTTTGTCCGACGTTTTAGAAGAACGTGATTCGATAAACCACTCATGTTCATCACTCGTGTGATTGATTACTAAGTCAATAATAAGCTTCATCCCGCGAGCGTGAACTTCTTTTAAAAGCAGGTCGAAGTCAGCCATCGTTCCAAACTCATCCATAATATCTTGGTAATCACTTATATCATAGCCATTGTCATCATTCGGTGATTTGTACATAGGACAAATCCAAATTACATCGATGCCAAGCTCTTTTATGTAATCTAATTTCGAGATCATTCCCTGTAAATCACCAATTCCATCTCCATTCGAATCTTGGAAACTTCTTGGATACACTTGATAAGCTACTGCTTCTTTCCACCAACGCTTTTCCATACTAATTCCTCATTTTTCTCAGTCTATTCCACGTCGTGCACATGATTCTCTAGTTATTATTTTCGCACCAATGATACGATGCGTCGCTGGAAGTTTCGGATCATCCATTTTGTTTAATAAACATTCCGTCGCCTCTAAACCAAGGTCATATATTTGAATATCCACGGAAGTAAGCGGCGGACGTAAATGCTGGGAAAGCACATGGTTATTAAAGCTAATAATAGAGATATCTGTTGGCACGTTAATTTCTTTCCGCTCTAAAATACTAATGATTTCGTATGCGGTTAAATCATCATGGGCAATTAATGCTGTCGGTCGATTTGGTAAATGAAATAACGCATCAATGGCAGAAGCCCCATCTTCATTCACCGTCGAATCTTGTAAATAATACGCTTGTTGAAAAGGAATTCCAGCTGTTTCTAATGCTTGCTGATAACCCGCTAAACGATCACGCGACACCACATAGTTGATATCCCCTCCAACGAAGGCGATATCTTGATGTCCAAGCGACAATAAATAGTCCACGACTTCTGCAGCGATCGCCGTATTATCATTATCTACATACGTCACGGATGCTTCATTCTCAAAGGGACGACCAACCACAACAAAGGGAAAATCAATGGACTGCAAATAGTCCATCGTTCGATCCTTCACTTTTGAATAAAGGAGGATGATTCCGTCTACGCGTCGACCTTGCGTCATGGAGACAACTTCGTCAAAAATCTCTTCTTCCGTTTCGCCCGTTGATAAATACATGCCGTATTTACTCGCATGCGCCGCACTACAAATCCCTCTTAACACTTCTGGAAAGAACGGATTCTGAAAAGCGAGGACAGAAGAACTAGCCATGATCACACCAATCGTTTTTGTCGACTTTGCCGCTAAGTTGCGAGCTTGAAAATTCGGATGATAGTCCAGACGGTCCATCACTTCTCGAACTTTCTGTTTTGTTCGTTCACTAATTCTAGGGTTGTTTGCAATGACTCGGGAAACAGTAGATGGGGAGACATTTGCTTCTTTTGCTACATCAATAATCGTTGTTGCCATGTTTACTCCCCCTTTTTCTACTATTTTACCGCACCATCTGACACACCTTTAATAATTTCTCGTTGTGCGAAGAAATAGCCAATAATGACTGGTATAATCGCCAGTGTTAATCCAGCTAGCGCTAGATGCCATTGTTTTGTATATTCTCCGAAGAAGAAGAACATTTTCAGCGGAATCGTTTCCATTCCTTGTTGGTTGATCACTAGAGACGGTAGTAAATAGTCATTCCAGATCCAAATCGTATTTAAAATCGCGACCGTTACTGTAATTGGCTTTAACATCGGGAAAATAATATACCAAAATACTTGGAATTTATTCGCCCCATCAATAGTGGCAGCTTCATCTAACGATTTAGGAATAGACGTAAGTGCACCGTGATACAGGAAGATGGATAAACTTGCACCAAATCCTAAATACATGAAGATCAACCCTGCACGATTTAACATTTCAAACTTCCCGAAAATAGTAATTAACGGAATCATCACGGATTGGAAAGGTATTAACATCGCAGCGACAAAAACAAAAAACAAGATGGTGCTTAGTCGACTTTTCGAACGAGACAACGCATAAGCTGCCATGGAAGAAAATACGATGATGATCAATACACTCAGTACAGTGATGATGAACGAGTTGAAAAATGTTTGCACAAAATCTAGTTGCACAAACGCTTCTTTATAATTATCTAATGTAAATGTATCTGGAAGCTTTAACGTATCCGAAAAGATCTCTCGTTTCGTTTTTAACGAGTTCACAATCATTAGGTAAAATGGTGCTAACCACAATAACGCAAGTAGGATACCGAGTATCTCTAGTGGGAAACGGCGTGATTTTCTCATTACATTTCCACCTCACGTTTCTTGTTAATGTACACTTGTACTAAAGCGATGATTGCTACGATGATAAAGAAAATAACCGCTTTTGCTTGTGCATATGCCATATCATATTGTCCAAAGGCTGTGTTGAAAATTTCCATCGCAACCATTTGAGTAGAATTATATGGACCACCTGCTGTTAAGGACAAGTTTTGATCGTACAATTTAAAAGTATTCGATAACGTTAAAAACATCGATACAGTAAACGCTGGTGCCACTAAAGGAAACACCACAAATCGGAAACGTTGAAAAGCATTTGCGCCATCGATTTCAGATGCTTCTAGTAATTCTTTCGATACACCTTCTAAATAAGCGATGTAAATGACCATAATATATCCGGACATTTGCCAGCTCATCAAAATGACTAACCCCCAAAATCCAGTTTCAGGTGTAGATAGCCATCCTTTTAAGCCTTCCATACCGAAGATCGTTCCAACAGTACCAAACACTTTGATGAAAATGAACTGCCAGATAAATCCTAAGATTAATCCACCAATTAAGTTTGGCATGAAGAAAATGGTACGAAGAAACTTACTCGATTTGATTTTCGATGTAACAATTAACGCAAGGGACAAACCGATAAAGTTAATTAAAATAACCGAGACAATCGAGAATTTAGTCGTGAACCATAACGAATCTTTAAATTCTTTGTCTGACCACAAATCAATATAATTTTGAAAACCAACAAAGCTGTTGGTTGAAATTCCGTTCCAGTCTGTGAATGAATAATAGACACCGAGTAATAATGGAGCAATTACAACAAGTGTAAGTGCCAATAATACGGGGGCAAGGAACAACCAATACGTTAAACTACGGGTGCGCATATGCCACCTCCTACAACTTTTCTTTCTAACTTTTAATCTTACTCTATTGAGACTAATTTAGCGTTTCCGTTTTTGTTTACTAAAACAATCGGTACTTACCGACAACAATGGAAATTTACGACATCGTCTTAAACAGACAAAACAAAGTAGCACGAGTGGCTACTTTGTTTTGTTTTCGATGCGCGTGTTATTTACGAGCTTCTTCCCATGCTGCTTTAGCAGAATCTACTACTTCTTCCCAGCTTGCTTCGTCGCTCAAGTATTTTTGAATGCCTACGCCAAGCTCATCTTGACCCCATCCAGTTGGGTAACCCATGAATGTCCAGCCAATTGTTTTGCCTTCTTCTGCGTATTTATAAATTTCTTGTGAGATTGGATCTGCGATTTTCGAAGAATCATATCCTTCGTAAGCAGGGATGAATTTAAATTCGCTCATCACTGTTTCTTTACCTTTTTCAGAAGTATACAACCAGTCTAAGAAATCTTTCGATGCGTCAACTACTGCTTCGTCTGCATTGCTGTTTACGCCCCAGTACATTGGAATTCCGACTGGCATAGAATCTCCTTCAAATCCTTCTACAGGAATTGGTAGAATGCCAACGCCGTTTTGAGCGAAATCTTCGTCAATGCCAGCAATTGATCCGTATACCCAGTTACCTTGTTGAATCATAGCTACTTTTTGTAAAGAGAATAACTCTTCAACTTGCATAGAGTAATCTAGGCTTACTGTTGGTTGAACAGAATAGTCATTTTGTAAATCTAAAATTGATTTAAACGCATCACCATATTTGAAATCAATTGTTTTTGCATCAAATGCAGTTAACACATTGCTATCAAATTCAGGCGCGATGAAAACGTTTGATAAGTGTAAACCAGTAACCCAAGTTTCTTTACCAGGTAAAGCAAATACTGCTTCTAATCCTAGCTCATCTTTTTTACTATCTAATGTTTTAACAGCTGCTTCTAATGAAGCTAAGTCTTTAATAGACGCTACATCAATTCCAGCTTTTTCGAATACTGCTTTGTTGTAGATAAATCCATATCCTTCTTGATTGTATGGAAGTCCAAGTACTGCATCATCAACTGTTACTCCGTCTAATGAACCTTCAAGAGCTGCACCCGCTGCTTTTGTATCAGATAAATCTGCTAATTTGTCTTTCCAGTCTGCTACATCTTGAGGTCCCCCGATATTATAAATCGCAGGTTCTTTACCAGATGCGAATTTAGAACGTAATGCTGCGCCGTAATCTTCTCCACCACCAACAGTAGTGATATTGATTTTCACGCCATCGTGCTCTTCTTCGTATGCTTTTGCTAACGCTTCAAATTGATCTTTAAACTCTACTTTGAATTGGAAAATGTCGATTGTTACATCTTTACCGCCATCTCCGTTCGATGAATCACCATCAGAGTTACATCCAGCTAAAATTCCTGAAAGTACAAGGATGAACGCTAACAGACCGAAACGCAATTTGCTGTTTTTCATGAATAAATCCCCCAATAATTAGTTTGTTAAAGCCGTGAAAACGTTTGCACAGATTGTTAAAAAAAGGAAACGCTAAACTGTGAAAGCGTTTGCACAAAATGATTAAATTCATCCTATCATATGCATTTTAGAATGACAATACCCAAATTTTCGTACAATTTCCGCTTTTTATTCCACCGTCATAATCCGTTCTTCTGTGTCAACATCGAAGAAATGAGCACGCTCTAAGTGGAATGCTAAGTCAATTGCGTCCCCTGGGTGGACAGTGTTTTTCGAGTCAATACGTCCAATAAATTCTTGCCCCTCTAGCGTTGCATATACCATTTGCTCTGCTCCAGTAAGTTCCGCTACATCCACAGTAGTGGCAATTTTCATCCCTTGCTCCGATTCAAGCGTTCTAAAATCATTGTTAATATGTTCAGGACGAATTCCCAAGATGACTTCTTTTCCTTCATACGCTTTCAGGACTGATTGTCGAGCAGTAGGAATAGTTAAAACTGTTTCTCCCATGCCGAATTGACCATTTGCATATACTCCACGGAAGAAATTCATTGCAGGAGATCCAATAAATCCTCCAACAAATACGTTCGTAGGTTCTTCGTAGACTTCTTTTGGTGTGCCAATTTGTTGCACAACGCCGTCTTTCATAATCACGATCCGGCTCGCCATCGTCATAGCTTCTGTCTGATCATGCGTTACATAGATTGTCGTTGTTTTTAGACGTTGATGTAATTTCGCTATTTCAGCACGCATTTGTACACGTAGTTTTGAATCCAAGTTTGATAACGGTTCATCCATTAAGAAAATTTTCGCATCTCGTACAATTGCACGACCAAGCGCCACACGTTGACGTTGTCCACCAGATAATGCTTTCGGTTTACGCTTTAAATACGATTCTAGCCCTAGAATAGCTGCCGCTTCATTCACACGACGATCAATTTCTTTTTTCGGTACTTTACGCAATTTTAAGCCGAACGCCATGTTTTCATACACCGTCATATGAGGATACAATGCGTAGTTCTGGAAAACCATTGCAATATCGCGCTCTTTCGGTGTCACATCGTTCATTCGTTTGCCATCGACGAAAAAGTCTCCACCAGAAATTTCTTCTAGCCCAGCAATCATACGTAAAGTTGTGGACTTTCCACATCCAGACGGCCCAACAAACACGATAAATTCTTCATCTTCCACTTGAAGATGAAAGTTAGAAACGGCTGTTACTTTGTTGTCGTATACTTTTGAAATATTATCCAATACTAAACTTGCCATTAGACTCACTTCCTTTTCCCTTTAAGCTTTTACTGTCACGTTTTCTTGTACTAACATCGCAGCCCCGAGCATGCCTGCTTCATTGCCAAAAACGGCTTTTTTCAGTTCAAGTGGTTTTAACAATAATGGTTGTAGCGCCTCGAGCAGATCATTCCACCAATATTCCGATGAATCCGCAACTCCTCCACCGATCACTACTACGTCCATATCTAATGCCGCCTGTATCGTACTGATGACCGAAGCAAAATCACTTACAAACGTTGAAATAATAGACTTCGCCACTTCATCTCCCGCTTTTGCAGAGTCGAATAAATCATGTGACTTCATCAAAATCCCATTTGAATCTAGAAGGTTTTTCTCTGCAATCATTCGATTCAAGGCAGTGCCCGATACATATTGTTCATTGCACCCGAGTCTACCACACGTACAAGCATATCCTCTCGGATAAAGCGTCATATGTCCAACTTCACCTGCTCCACCATGTGCACCATTCATCACGATGTTGTCAAAAACAAATCCGCCGCCTAATCCAGTGCCTACTGTTAAGCACACGACTCGACGAATCCCTTTTGCAGCACCAATCGTAGCTTCTGCAAGCGCAGCACAGTTCGCATCATTGTTTACTTCCACACGAAGTCCCGTTGCTTTTTCTAACTGAGACTTTACATGAGTGCCTTGCCAACCAGGTAGAGTGGCAGTTTCAAATGTGATAATGCCGTTTTCCGCGTCTACCATACCGCGAGTACCAATCCCTATAGCAGAAATTTCCGGATATCTTGCCATCATAGAAAGAACTTGTTCTTCTAAATAAGGATACAACGGAGTTATCGTCGGGATTGTTTCATCCACATGAACGGTACCATCTGCATCCACGATACCCATGCGAATTTTCGTTCCCCCGATATCCACTCCAAGAACTTTTTTCACACGTACACCTCCACCGTATTTATGCTTTCTATCATAGCTTATTTTTCTCATACGTCTAGTCATGCATTCTTATTGAATTTAAAGATGACCGCCTCAAAAGGTCGTAAAGTTAGCGTATTATCATGCCATTCAAGAGTTTCGTAATTTTTTATGACAACATCTGATTCGTTTTCGTGCACACAAGAAATGTCTCGTGTAGACGCACTAAAATTACAATACACTGTCAACATTTCTTCCTGCCAGTGACGTTGATAAGCGAAAATTTCTTCGTCATCTGGTAGTAAGAGTACAAAAGATCCTTCTGTTAAGATGTCCAATTCTTTACGTAATTGAATAAGGCTTTGATAATAAGCAAAAATAGAATTCGGTGAAGCAAGGGCTTCCTGTACATTGATTGTTTTATAATTTGGATTCACTTTTAACCAAGGTGTTCCTGTCGTAAATCCAGCCTCGGCTGTATCATCCCATTGCATTGGCGTCCGTGCATTGTCACGACCTTTCACGTAAATCGATTGCATGACATCTTCATGCACTGCCCCGTTTGCCATTTTCTCATCATACATTCGACGTGTTTCTAAATCTTGATAGTCTTCAATGGATTCAAACACCACATTCGTCATACCAATTTCTTCTCCTTGGTAAATGTAGGGAGTACCTTGCATGAAATGTAAACACGTCGCCAACATTTTCGCGGACTCTACTCGGTAGTCTGTATCATTTCCAAACCGTGAAACAATTCGTGGTTGATCATGGTTGTTCCAGTACAAACTGTTCCACCCTTTGCCATGTAGCTCGGTTTGCCATTTTCGGAAATTCTTTTTCAACTTCGGTAAATGAAGAGCGCGCAAATCCCACTTTTCATAAGGACCACTGTCTAAACTCATATGCTCAAACGTAAATATCATGGATAATTCATTGCGATTTGGATCAGAAAATAGTGCCGCGTCTTCTGTCGTCGCACCTGGACATTCTCCGACCGTCAATATATCTCCACGAGAAAGTACTTCTTGGTGCATTTCTTGCATATAATCGTGAATTTTCGGACCATTCATGTAATAAGGAGATCCGTCTCCGAACAACTGCCCTGGATGTACCGGGCCATTTGGTAAGGCAGGGTGTTTAGAAATTAAGTTGATTACATCCATCCGGAAGCCTGCTACACCTTTATTTAACCAAAAATGCATCATTTCATAGACAGCTTTACGAAGAGAATCTGATTCCCAGTTCAAATCAGGTTGCTTCTTGGAAAACAAATGCAAATAATAATCTTGGGTAGGCTCATTCCATTCCCATGCCGAACCACTAAAAAAGGATCCCCAGTTATTTGGAGGGTTACTTCCTTCTCCTTCTCGCCATATGTAATAATCTCGATACGCATTGTCCTTCGACTTTTTAGCCTCCGCAAACCATTCATGCTCATCCGAAGTATGGTTTACAACTAAATCCATGACAAGATGAATTCCTCTTTTTTTCGCTTCCGAAATGAGCAATTCCACATCTTCCATCGTCCCAAATTCATCCATAATCGTTTCGTAGTTGCGAATATCATAGCCATTGTCATCATTGGGTGAATCGAAAATAGGACTTAACCAAAGGACATCTATCCCTAACTTCTGCAAATAATCTAACTTCTCTATAATACCTGGCAAATCGCCTATTCCATCCCCATTTGAGTCATTAAAACTACGTGGATAGATTTGATACACAACACTCTTTTTCCACCAATTCGATTCCAACACGACACCCGCTCTCTAAAATCTATTTACAATCATTCATCCTATCACCTTTTTACAGATTATAAAGTGCCGAATTGTTGAATAGAGCTTTTCTTTCTTCTTGTGACGGTGATTTTAATGAGGACTTCGCAACAATAGAAGTCTTCATTTCAAGCATTGTCTTAAGAGCTGTATGATGTTTGTAGAGAAATAACGGTCATAAGAAAGACTTCGAACTCAATCGTTCGAAGTCTCACTTACGTTTTGTTTTTCATGATATGACAATCCACGATTTTTTCGCTTGTTTTTGTACATTCGTTGATCTGCAATTTTCACGATTTCTTGCACCAATGATCCATCTTTTGGATAACTTGCTACACCAATAGAATAATGGAGAGTCAAGATGTGATTATCAGTAGAAAAGGTCTGTCCCTGTACTTCTTTTTCTAATCTCATCAATAGATGGTTGAGTTCATCATCAGTCAGCTTGGTGAAAATAATGAACTCGTCTCCACCATATCGAAATAGCTGATCTTCTTGCCGAATATTGCCTTGAATCTTCTCTACAAATGTTTTTAAATATATGTCTCCTACAAGATGTCCATAATCATCATTAATTTGCTTAAACAAATTAATATCTAAAAAAAGGATCGAAAAAGGAAATTTCGCATGGTTTAAATGTTGAATCGTTATCGCTTCTAAATGCTTTTTTAAACTATACCGATTATATGCACCAGTTAAAGAATCTCGTTCTAGTTCTGCTTCCGTAAAGGTATTCTCTACATAGCGAAGCAGTTCTGGAACTATATAATGGGATATCCATAATAAGGTGAAAAAGTTTAGGAACCAAATAATCATTTCAACTGTCAAAAGTCTAATTTCAAAAACATTAGATAAAGCTACGCATAGCACTGTTATTCCAAATGATGCTGCATACAAGATACATGCATCCAACCATCTCTGTTTTGTTGATGGCAAAAGGATGACCAACAGGGAGATTCCTAAATACGCTACTACCAAAAATGTATTCAGCCGAAAATCGCTTAGCACAAAATAACTGATTTGCGTTACCGTGAACACAAACGCGATAAACATATACATAATACGTCGATCATAATAGATTTTCACAATAATAATTGGAGCCATTATGAAAGGAATATTGAAAAAAACGATACCAAAATATGGGTTGAACAAGAAGTGAGAAAATAGCATGGAATAGAGTAGCAGCAATGAGACAATGGTAATCCAATGTACCATTCCATATTTTTTCGTTAGATAAGATGCGATTAGTGTAAGTCCAACAAACGACGCATTGAAAACGAATAAATCTTGGAAGAAATAATCATATCCCTGCATAATGTCCACCTACTCTCATTTTGATCACCACAAAATTTTGGTTATCGTTGTGAACGTATTCTTTTTTCTGTTGTTAGCATTTGTTACTACAAAGCTACAATAGGGATAGACCACAGAACCTATTGTGATTGGATTAACTCTCTTGAAGCAGAACTTCTTTGCAAAAAGCTACAACCATTTCCACTTCTTCATCCTCTAACTCAAAATCGAGTATTTTCGTCGTAACTCGATCTAACAAAAAGTGTTGAACTAAGTGATATACGCCATCTTTTTCTCCAATGATTGCGCGAAGTTCCACTCCGTTTTCTTGGAAAAGCTCATCTTCTTCATCCACTTCAATATCTAATAAAAACTCGTAGCGTTTCCCTTCAATAATCCCTGTAGGATCGTGAATTTCTTCCACGGAGTACTGAGTAATTTCCATCATTAAACACCTCAAAAGTTAAATTACTGTCATATAATGACTGATTAATTCTAGTATACCCGAAAAAGTTTCGATACAATGCTAGAAAGGAGTGATTTTTATCCAACCCTTTACTGAGACCGTAGTGAAAATTTTAAAGGAGATACCACCTGGTTATGTAACAACTTACGGACAAATTGCCAAAATGGCGGGAAGTCCACGAGCTGCTAGACAAGTAGTAAGAATCCTTCATACTTTAAGCGAAAAACACAATCTTCCTTGGCACAGAATAGTAAATTCTCGCGGAGAAATAGCGATAAAATCACTGGAAGATGCAACGGTTCAGCGTCGGCTATTAGAGAAAGAGAACGTTGAATTTTTACCAGATGGACGAGTAAATCTCTCGAAATTCCAACGTGAAAAGGAGGAAAACAAATGAGTATGTTAGTTATGATCGGAGCAATTGTTGGGGTACTTGCACTATTTATTATCGGCACTATACTAGGAGCCATCCTATTTCGAAAACATTAAATCAGAGGTTTTTCGCGAATGCGAAAAACTTCTTTTTTGTTGAATGGATCGTTTTCGCACGCGAAAACGATTAAATAGTGTGGATAAGGGCGTTTTGCGGATGCAAAACGGTCTACTTTGGTTAAAGTCCTGTCAGTGAGCATGAAAATCGTGCAACTTTCTTTGCAAAACATGCAAGTTTCAACTCAAAACGTGCAAAAAATGGAAATCTCCTGTTAATAAACGCAAAAAACATGCAATGAGCCATTTTCTTCCAAATATAAAGAACGTTTTCACAGAGGAAAACGCACTTTTTTCATTATCGCACCAGAAATTTTATCTTAAAGATGGTAAGGACTATTAAGTTGATAAATTTTCTTGTTTTTTTGTACTTCATAATGGATTTTTTCGTTTTTCACAATTGTTCTAGCAGTACTCGTACCACATTGTAGAAACTTTTCCATTTCGATCCTACTTATAGTTTTGCTAAATAAAAATTGATAATCGAGCAAAGCAGATATATGAGCAGTCCGATGAAAATTTTTACAGTCAACACACATCCATGTTCCATGTAGACGTTTCATTCCAAATTTTAGACAGTTTGGGCATTTCACTCCGATGGTGAAATCTTTTTTTGGAATATCAAATCTCTCTGAGATTGGTTTTGGTATATAGCAAAAATGCTTTGTTAGTAGACTGTCTATAACATTAATAAAGGCTTCTGGAGTTAATAGATTTTCATTACTTTTTGTTCTTCTAAGAAAGCCATGTAAATCAGGCAATGTAACGGATGGTAAAGAATTTTCTTTTACATTAAGTGCAGAATTTGCATCACGAAAGACAAGGACTCCTTTCACAGGCAAATTAATACCATTCATTAGGAAAAAGTCTTCTAACAAGTCCATCGTTTCTCTCAATTGATAAAATGGATTGCGCATATAATTTACTTGTCCATCTGATCTAGTCCGCTCAAGATTATGAGAGGTAGGATGGATCACTATACTTCCAGCAATATTCTTCATTTCTAAAACCAAAACAAAGGATCGTGTAACTAGTAAACAATCAATTTGGAATAGGCCAGAAGAGAAAAGATGCAAATCAAACAGAATGAAATTATCGTAAAGTAAGGTTTTAGTGTTGAGGAGTTTTTGAAGTTGGAGTTCACCAGCGATACCAGATTTTTTCCGATAAAGGGTTTGTTCCAGATAGGCATAAGAAGAATGATGGGGATTCAATCTCTCTAATGCACTTTCGAGCGCAGAAATCTCTGTAGATTTTTCACTTAAATATTTTAATATCAAGTCTTTACTCCTTTCATGAAATTAACTTAAGATACCATATTTATGAATAAATATACTACCAGAATTTTGGAAGTTACTAATCTATTTCTATTTTTTTCATGCAATGTCCTTGATCAGTGCCTTCTACTTCGGTTAAAGTCCTGTCAGTGAGCGTGAAAATCGTGCAACTTTCTCTGTAAAACATGCAAGTTTTGCCTCAAAACATGCAAAAAACGGAAATCTCCTGTTAATAAACGCAAAAAACATGCAATGAGCCATTTTCTTCCAACCACGAAGCGTGTTTGCGACCTCCAAAACGACGAATATCGTACTAAAACAAAAACCCCCAGCGAGTGAATCGCAAGGGGAAGGTAATTATATATCTTGAATGGATGTCATTAAGTTGTCCGAAGAAGAAGCTACTTGAGACGTTGCGGCTGTTAGTTCTTCTAAGACATTTGCCATTGTAGCGATTTGGTTTGTCGTGCGCTCGCTTTGATCTTTAATCCCTGTCATTGCATCGACAATGGAGTAGAAGCTAGATGACAAGTCCGCTTGAGTGGAAACGGAGTCATTGATTTTTTGGTCCACGTGTGTGACAGAATTCTCCATGTTGGAGATGCTGCTTTCGGTTTCAGCAATTAACTCGGAAACGTTTTGTACGGCTGATTTTGTTTCTTCCGCTAATTTTCTTACTTCGTCTGCAACGACAGCAAATCCTCTACCGTGTTCTCCTGCCCGCGCTGCTTCAATGGAAGCATTTAACGCAAGCAAGTTGGTTTGATCTGCGATAGATGTTACTAAGCCCACGATCTCACTGATTTTTTGGGAAGAATCACGTAATCGGTTCATGGTTGTTTCAAGCACTTCGACGCTCTCTAAGATGGAATTCATTTGTCCACTTTGTTGGTCTAGTAACACTTTTCCAGTTTGTGATTTTTCGTCTGTAGAGGTGACTAAATTCAAGCCTTGTTGGGTGAAGTTTGCGATTTCGTCCGATTCGGAAGATAGTTGTTGAATGGACGCACTCGTTTGTTCACTAATCGCAGCTAAATCTTCTGCAGTCACTCGAACTGAATGGATTAACTTGGATTTTTCATCTGCCGCTTTTTCTCGAATTCGATCGTGTTGGGCATCATACGCTTCAATCACTAATTGTTGCTCCAGATTTAAGATTTTCGTCACAGCTTTAATTGACTTTGCATGATCTTCCTTCTTCATTTCTAAGTTCATGATAATGTCGGTTAAAGCTGATACAAATGCTTGGAATGAACCCATGTACCATTTAGTTCCTAATCCAATTCGAACATGCACATGAGCAATGGTAATTCGTTGTTTTATGTATGCTTCATTCACCGTGCCATGGAACATTTCTTCTATATGACGACGAAGTGTTACTTTTAATCGTTCGACACTGCTATTTTTTTCGATAATTTGCATCAATCCCGAACCAAGTTCCACTGCGTCATAGAAGTCTGTTGTCATTTCATCTAAATGTGGGATAACGAATTCATGTAATTGCCGAATAATCGCTAAATCTTCTTTTGTTAAATGAATCATCGCAATTTGTTTTGCAATTTCTGGATGATTGTCGACATTTAACTCTACTTGATCCAAAAATTTCTCTGGTTGCAAGACGACGGCATTTTTAGTAGGTTGTTTGCTTCGGAATAAAGTGACCATTGTTTTTTCCCCTTTTTATCGCTTCTTTTTCATTATCTTACCATCAAATACCCGACTTTCGTATGATGATTTAGTCTATATTTTGACAAATAATACGTTTATTTTCCCTAGACCCAGGAAATTCCCAGGACAATACTCCTTCTTTCTTTTATTCCGAGAAAAAAACACTCGAAGAAATAGCCATTTCTTCGAGCGTCTTCATTATGCTTTTACGTCTCTCTGGACAAACGACCAGAAGCTGACGAGTAAAAAGAGTACCATGTAGACGAATAAAACCGCTAAAGAAAATCCGATCGTAATGTCCGGTACTACTTGGAATGGTGTTTCATACATCGCTAAATCTGAGTGAGTGAAGAAGAAGTATTTTGTGATTTCATAGTCACGTAAGAAGAATACGACATTTGGTCCTACAAAGAGTAAGAAAATCGACAATCCTATCGCAAGCGAACTAGAACGGAAGACACTTCCAATCATGAAGGCTAATGTTGCATACACTATCACCGTAATGAACTGCAGTCCATAAAGCTTGAGTACTTTGGCCATCACGCTAATTTCAACAACTTTTCCATCTTTCACATCTAGCAGTACACCATTGGATGCGTCATAAAATAGAATACTCGCTAAATAAGTCGTGAGCATCGCAACAAGTGCTAAAAACAACCCAAATAAAAGGGATGTGACGTATTTACTCGCAAGAATTTTCCATCGTTTGACAGGGCGAGAAAGAAGCATTTTGATGGTACCAGTGGAGAATTCCGATGCTACTATTCCTGCCGCAGCAATGACCGTCATTAATACGACAATCGACAATAGCCCGTATGAATCAATTAAGTATTGCTCTCCACTTTGTGGATCAATTGTTTCTACATCGTTCTCTAACTGATAGTCAATCTTCGCTAAATCTTCTTTTAATACTTTTTCTGTGATAGGATCCACTTTTGCAGAAAGTTGCTGTTCAATGGATGCTTTCTCTTGTTGTAAAGAAGGTTGCGAAGAACCTTGATCCATTTGTCCAGAGACAAACTGCATAATGCCAGTGACTCCTAACAGTAAAACAACGAGTAATGCCACCATTATCCAAGAGGATTTCTTGTGCCAAAGTTTCATCCATTCATTTTTGATAAGATTAAACAATTTGGCCACCTCCCGTCATTTCTAAGAATTGATCTTCTAATGTCTTTTTAAATGGTGCGATTTGGTAGATCGCGACACCATTCGCAACAAGCTCCGAAATGAGGGATGGGACTTCTGCTTCGGTAATAGCAAGAACATAGCCCTTATTATGCGCTGTCACGTCCTGCACTTTATTCCCCAAAACAGCTGTCAAAGCATCGCTCGGTTCTGCTTGTAAATAGTAGAACGATTCTGTTGTTTGATGCATTTCTCGGATATCGATCAATTCGCCATTTTGTATCACGGCGATGCGGTCGCACATCAATTCAATTTCGGATAACAAATGACTTGAAACGAAAACGGAAACGCCGTCTTGCTCTGCAATTTGTCGAAGGTATGTACGAAATTCACGAATTCCAGCGGGGTCTAACCCGTTTGTAGGTTCATCTAGAATAAGAAATTTAGGACGGTGTAATAGAGCTTGCGCTAATCCTAAACGTTGACGCATTCCAAGTGAGTAGGTCGAAACTTTTTCATGAATTCGTTTTTCCATCCCAACTTGGGCTACGACTTCTCGAATTCGATTCTCATCCACGCCTTTGTGCATGCGTGCGAAATGAACGAGATTTTTCCATCCAGACATGAATTTATACATTTCGGGATTTTCTACGATGACCCCCATTTTTTGCATCGTTTCTTCAAAATGGGTTTGGTTCGATTGACCTTCAATCCATACTTCCCCGCTAGTTGGCTTCATGAGACCTGCCATCATTCGAATGGTCGTCGTCTTCCCTGCTCCATTTGGACCTAGGAAGCCTGTAATTTGGCCAGGATATAGCGATAGATTCAAATTTTTGATGATCTTTTTCGAGCCGATTGTTTTCGACAGATTACGTAATTCAACAATTGGTTCCATGACGCACCTCCTTATAAATGATTACAAGTACTAGTACGTTCTCAAACAGGAAAAGATTCACGGATTAGGAAATTTGTCCCCAAGCGATTTGAACAATTAAAAGAGCTGTTACCACTCGCAAAATAGGTTTCACATGTTTTGGATTAAGATTTTCCGCAATTCGAACTCCAAGCTGTGCCCCTGTAATCGATCCTGCCATTAAACACAATGTTAAAGCCCACAAAATGTTTCCAGAAAAGATATAGCTGATTGCTGCACCTATACAGCTACTCATAGTAGCAAAGCGCACAAGTGCAACGGATCGTACGTAGCCAATTCGAAGATGGTTAAACAGGAATAACATAAGCGTTCCTTGACCAGGACCGAAAAAGCCGTCATATATCCCGATGCCTAGTAATCCTGCCATACTTTTCTTTGTGCGCGTAAGAATTTCTGTTCCATCAAAATTATTTCTTCCAAGAAAGGAAGTTGCGAATGCGAATAACAACAAGCCAATTGCAATAATAGATAGTTGTTCTGAGGTAAATGAATTGGCGAGTAATCCCCCCATTACTCCACCTGTTAAACTGATCGGAGCGATCCACCAAGCCTGTTTCAAGGTAATCTGCTTTTTCCGCAAAAGCGTTAAAAAACTAGTCGTCGAACTAACACTATTGGACACTTTGTTGGCTCCAATGGCGGAATGAATGGGCATCCCAAGCAACATCATAATAGGTAGACTAATCAATCCCCCTCCTCCAGCTAATGTTCCAATAGTTGTAGCAACGATCCCTGTGACAAACAACGTGATATACTCCATCCGAATCCCTTCTTTCTCCTTTCAGTATAAATCGTCTTAAGTCATAAGAAAATGACGATAAATGAAAGAAGAGAGATAAGAAAAACTTATAGATTATACGACTACTTTAGGTGATATTATTCCGCGTCGTATGGAAAGCAGTGGATACGTCTTGTAGTCAGCAATAGAAATCTTTTCGACCGTTTTCCCTGTACATGGAGCATGGATCATCTCCTTTGAAGAAATCGCAATCCCTACATGTTGAGCACGCTTCTCCCCAAAAAATAAACAATCACCTACTACCACTTTGGAAACGTAAAACCCACATTCTACTTGATCTTTCGCATCTCGGGGAATCAAGTTCCCAGTACTTTTTGCAAGTATATAGACAAGGCCAGAGCAATCAATGGCATCTTTCGACAGCCCACCCCAGCAATAGGGCTTCCCTAAAAAATCGGATAGATGAAGATTTGGCGGTAATTGATCGGATTCGAGTTTTTCCGACGTTAGATGTTTGCGCAAAACCCATCCAGGGTAACCCTTCGATTGTTTGGATGTCGGTTGTTCCAAACAATAGACACAAGCCCATTCCTTTTCGATATGATCAATTTCAACTTTTTCTCCATAGTTAAGTTGTGTTTGAATACGACAGTGTTCGGCTAAATCTTTTCGTTGTTGAAGCGTTTGCTTCTCCAACCAATCGATGACATTTGGATTTTCTTGAAGCATGAGGTCATCTACTTTTCTTACTTTTGATGGATGCGTCCATACATTAGTGATTGGAACTTGGCAATAAACCATTCCATCCTCCTTTTCCATAATGTATGAAGGTTGTTAGAGCGTGGTGAAGTATCTCTTTGATCCATGGATTAACAAGCATCATGACAATGAAAAAAGAGCACGATGAGTTTTCACTCAACGCACTCTCTATATGTGACTTTACTTACTACGATTCAAACGTTGTTTTCATCGTGATGAATTTCAATTCTGTCATTTCATCCACCGCGAATTTTACTCCTTCACGGCCATATCCACTCATTTTCACACCGCCATACGGCATGTTATCTATACGGAATGTCGGAATATCATTAATAATTATGGCACCAGCTTGCAACTCATCTGCTGCATGTAATGCATCCGTTAATACATTCGTATAAATTCCTACATTTAAACCGTATTTGGAGTCATTCACAAGTGATATAGCTTCATCAAGTGAATCATACGGCATGATGGAGACGATGGGTGCAAATACTTCTTGGCATACTACCTTCATGGTAGGAGTCGTATGTGTTAGAACAGTCGGCTGCAACTTGCGCTCGGTTACTTCTCCTCCTGTCACAACCGTTGCGCCATTTTCTTTTGCTTCTTCAATCCATTCAGAAATTCTCGTTACTTCTTCTGGGTGGATCATCGAGCTAACATCTGTTTTTTCGTCTAACGGATCTCCAACCACTAGATTTTCCGTCTCCTGTACAAATGCCTTCACAAATTCATCGTATATACTGCGTGCCACATAGATTCGTTGCAAGGAAATACATACTTGTCCGGCAAATCCAAAGGCACCTTCTACACTTCTCTTGATGATTTGATCGACTGGAGTTGAAGGTTCGACGATCAGTGCAGAGTTCGAACCAAGTTCTAACGTAATTTTACGCAGCCCGACTTTCTCTTTAATCTGCAGTCCCACATCCACACTTCCGGTGAACGTTACTTTTTTCACTTTCGGATGTGTCACTAATGCATCACTTAGCTCTTTACCGCCACCCGTGACAATTTGTAAAGCACCTGCTGGCAGACCAGCTTCTTGGAATATTTCTGCTAAAACTAAGGAACTGACAGGTGTTTGGGACGCGGGTTTTAACACAACCGTATTTCCGACAGCGAAAGCAGGACCTAATTTATGTGCCACTAAGTTAAATGGAAAGTTAAATGGCGTAATTGCAGCCACTACGCCAATTGGCTCTTTTTTCGTCCACCCAATTCGGTCTTTTCCACCTGGCGCTGCATCCATCGGAATGGTTTCTCCGTGGATTTGTTTCGCTTCCTCTGCGGCAAACAAATACGTGGAAATAGTCCGATCCATCTCTGCTAACGATGTTTTAATCGGTTTTCCAGCTTCCTTGGCCATAATCTCCGCAAGCTCTTGCTTTCTTTTTTTCATGATTGCAACAACTTGATACAACATTTCAGCACGTTCGTGAGCAGTCCACTTTTTAAAGGAATGAAAAGCGTCGTCCGCTCCTTCAATCGCTTTTGTTACATCGTCCGCTGTTCCTTTCGCAATGCGTGCAATAAGCTTCCCATCATATGGCGCTTTCAAATCGATTGTTTCTTGCGTGTCCATCCATTTTCCATTAATCCATAATTTCCATTCGTTCATGTTGCCACCTCCATTCTCTTTCTTTTCCCTTATTTCCCGGGAAATAGTCACAACTGAACACATTCAAGAGTGTTGAATCAAGATGCTTTTCGGTTCAAATAAGTCTTCCTATTTGAAAATCCTACTCTTTCTATCTGTCTTCCTCTTCTTTGGACACATTTACTTCCTTCTTCTCTTCATGAGGTTCATTTATCAAATTGGTAAAGGTCATTTTTCCACGCTTAGAAGGACGGAAGAAACTCCATGCAACGACAGCAAGTAACATTAGTGAAATGATTATTTTCATGACAACAACTCCCTCAGTCTCTTTTTTATTAGTCTACACGCTATTTCTTTCAATAGACAATGATGTACCTCTATAATAGAGATAACTTTTAAAGCAGGTGATAACGGTGAGATTAAACAAATTTTTAAGCGAAGCAGGAATCGTTTCCAGACGCGGAGCGGATAAATGGATCGAAGATGGCCGAGTATTTGTAAACGGAATGAAAGCAGAATTAGGTACGAAAGTGGAAGCTACTGACGATGTCATGGTAGATGGAAAGCCCGTGAAACATGAAGATCCGTATGTGTACATTAAATTGAACAAGCCAGTTGGGATCACGAGTACAACGGAACGCCATATAAAAGGAAATATAGTCGATTTTGTCGGCCACCCATTACGTATTTTTCATATTGGCCGGTTAGATAAAGATTCCGATGGTCTCATTTTATTGACCAATGATGGGGATATTGTGAATGAAATACTTCGTGCAGAAAATGACCATGAAAAAGAATACATTGTCACGGTAGATCGCCCAATTTCTCAAGCATTTATCAACAAAATGGCAAGTGGTGTTGAGATTTTGGATACTGTAACATTGCCATGTAAAGTGACGAAATTAAGTTCTCATCAGTTCTCGATTATCTTAACGCAAGGATTAAATCGCCAAATTAGGCGTATGTGTGCTGCACTTGGGTATGGTATAAGAAGACTTCAACGCGTTCGTATCATGAATATTACCCTCGATCACCTTTCTATTGGAGAATGGAAAGACTTGGACGAGGAAGAACTACGTATTTTATTCCAAAAATTGAACTACGAACCGAAACGATAATGGAGTGCATAGTTGTTCGAAAAATAGAGGAGTAGAGGAGAAAGTCATATGTTATCCATTCAACACACGGCCAATTTGACAGGAGCTACTATTATGGGTGACTTCTGGGATTTGGACGAATTGTTTCAAGCATTTCACACAGTCCTTGGCGATGAAAATAAATATTATGATTGGGAAGGCCCGAGGAAACGACTTTTGGAAGTTGCAAATGATATTCACGCTGCATCTCGTGGAAAGAATAATTTGTTGCTCATTGGCAATGGATTGTCGAAAGATTCCATGGTAGCTCACGAATTTGTCGGTCCAGATAAAAATGTTTATTTCTCTTTTGAAATTCTTTGGCCAGAATTATTATTCACGACAGTGGCATTGAATGACTTCATACGCTTGTATACGCATAAGCACAAGTATGCGATGTTAGATATTCACGTCACCACACTTCGCAAATTCCAGTCACTAGTAGGGGAATTACTCGAAAAAGTATCAGATCCGAAAGACTTTATCCAGTTTATGACGACGATTAGTTCTGGCGTTACTTCTGTCGAAGATTATGCCGTTCAATACGTCGACATGATGAATTTACAATTTATCGATTTCACGAAAGAACAACGTACGGAAATTCTCGGTAAACTAGCATTGAAATTTGCGGTTCCTAACCCGGAATACGATTCAGTAAAAGAAAAAGTAATTGCAGCAGCCAATCCAACCAAAAGTTCCATCAGCGATATGTCGTTAAAGAAAGAATATCCAGAAGAAATAGAATGGTAGAAAAAAGGCATCTCCCAGTCGCTGTGACTGAGAAATGCCTTTTCTAATCGACCATTTGTAAAAACTGTTTCGTCCGTTCATGTGTCGGATGGTGGAAGAATGTATGCGAATCAGTTGATTCAATAATTTTCCCTTCGTCTAACATGATTACTCGATCAGCAACTTCTCGTGCAAATTTCATCTCATGCGTGACGACAACCATCGTCATTCCTTCTTGCGCTAATTGTTGCATAACATTTAACACTTCCCCAACAAGTTCCGGGTCTAGTGCAGACGTTGGCTCGTCAAACAATAATACTTTCGGTTCCATTGCAAGTGCTCGAGCAATCGCAACACGTTGCTTTTGACCACCTGAAAGCTTATTCGGATAGACATCCGCTTTATCTTCCAGTCCAACTTTTTCAAGCAATTCTTTCGCTTGCGCAATAGCAGCTTCTTTTTTCATCTTTTTCACAATAATCGGCGCTTCGATGATATTTTCTAACACCGTTTTATGTGGGAATAAATTAAAATGTTGGAATACCATGCCGACATCGGCACGAATTTGGGATAATTTATCCGCATTTGGATCAATCACATGCCCATCTAATTCAATGGATCCTTCATTCATATACTCCAAAAAGTTAAAGCAGCGGAGCAAAGTACTTTTACCTGAACCACTGACTCCAACTAGAACGACCACTTCAGAAGGCTCCACTTCTAAGTCAATTCCCTTTAATACTTCTAAATCTCCAAACGATTTATGAATATTTGTCGCTTTTAACATGTCTTCTCACCTCCTATTTATCTACGTTTAAACGATTTTCATACCATTTCAAAATGAGCGTGAAGATTAATACTAAAATAAGATAATAAAAACCAACAACTAAATAAGTTTCGAATGGTTGAAACGATTGTGCTGCATCACGATTCGCAATCCCAAATAACTCAGGCACACTAATGATATACACTAATGATGAGTCTTTGAGGGTAATAATAAATTGGTTGCCAAGTGGCGGAATCGAACGTTTTAACGCTTGCGGGAAAATAATTCGTTTCATGCTTTGAAAACGAGTCATCCCAAGAGCCATACTTGCTTCGCGTTGTCCTTTGTCAATTCCTTGAATTGCCCCACGGAAAATTTCTGCAATGTAAGCACCATTATGAACACCTAGTGCAATTGCCCCTGCCCAGAATCCGTCCAGTACAATAATGGCCGTAATACCAAAGTATAAAAACATGATTTGTACGATTAATGGTGTTCCACGAATAATCGTGATATAGAAATTCGCGATTGTTTGCAATATTTTCGAGCGAGATATTTTCATTAAGGCGAAGACAAGCCCTAAAATGGTCCCCAAGATGAGGGCAACGGCCGTGATTTGTAACGTTAAGACCGTTGCCTCTAAAAATCCAGGAGCAGTTCGTACTAGGACATCCATGATCGTTTGAATAAATTCCATCTAATATCCTCTCCGTTTCTGATCCTACTTGAGGATTTCGATTCCTTCTAAGTCCACATCAAGCAAGTCACGATCGAACCACTTGTTTGAAATCTCTTCATACGTGCCATCTTCGATAATTGCTGCTAATGCGTCATTAATTTCATTTAACAACTCTTCGTCATCTGGGCGAACAGCTACTGCCGCTTGTTCAATCCATAATGGGTCTCCCACTTCTTTAATCGCCATTCCAGAAGAAATTGCCTCATACCCAACAACGTCTGCTGTAATTACAGCATCTAAACGACCTTCAACTGTTAAATCTTTTAATGCTACAACATCTGAATTGTAGTATTTAATGTCATCTGTATATTCTTGTGCAGCCGTGTCATACGTACTTTGTGCGACTACTCCAATCGTTTTTCCTTTTAAATCATCTGCAGATGCGATATCAGAGTTTTCTGGAACAAAAATCATTCCTCCAGAATAGTAGTACGGATCAGAGAATGCTACACGTTTGGAGCGTTCTTCTGTAATAGCCATTGACCCAATGATTGCATCGAATTTATTCCCAAGAAGCGATTGTGTAATCGTTTCCCATGGAGTTGTAATTGGGTTAGGTTCTAATCCCATTTCTTCTGCAATTGCAGCTCCAACTTCTACGTCAAAACCAGTTAAATCTCCACCGTCTGTAAAGCTGAACGGTTTGTACAATCCACTTGATGCGTATGTTAACTTACCTTCTTCATGTAGATTTAAACCAGAATCGTCTCCGCTAGCGTTATCTGAGTCAGATCCACACCCTGCAAGTAATAATGCTGTTGCTGCAAATGAAGCAAAAATCGTTGCTTTCTTTTTCATTTCGTCGTTCTCCTTTGAATGCGTATATTATTCCGTGCTCTCTAGAGGAGGGATGAAAATGGATTTACGTGCATACATCGAATTTACTCGATCCAAGTTGGCACGAACTTTATCATGTTCTTTCACGTACAAGAAACGCATGATAGAGGCTGTCAAAGCATGAACAGCCGTGTAGGAATCGATGCTTAAGTTGGTAGGAACCGGTACAAAAAAAGACAAATCAGCCAGAGGGCTTAACGGTGACAATGCATTATCCGTAATCACGATAATTTTTGCACCTTGCTCTTTCGCTGTCTCAACAGTTTCCATCACATTTTTCGTATAGCGAGGAAATGCAAATACAACGACAACATCGTTTGCTGTAAGCTTGGACAGTTGGTGATAATATTGTACATCACCCTGCATTAAGAGTTCCGTGCTTCCTTGCACCATGTTCAGCCAATGAGCAAATGAATGCGCTAAACCGTAATCGAAAAAATTGCTTGTTACATATATGTTGCTGGCTTGCCCTAAATAATCCACCGCTTCTAAAAGTCGTTCTTCCGATAGCGTGTTTTTCAACTGTTGGATACTTAGAATATCTGCATCAAGCAAATTTCTCACAATCGATGTTGACGTGACTTCCTCTTGTTCCCTCGATTCAATTCGAGCTTCCGTGATTACTTGTTGTAGCGCCGTTTGGAATTCAACAAACCCTTTAAATCCAAGTTTCTGCGCAAAACGAATCACAGTTGACTCACTCACTTCTGCCTGTCTTCCGATCTCCGAAGCAGAAGAAAAAGCCACAAACATTTGTTTCTCTTCTATTAACTTCGCAATACGTTTTTGACCAGCTGAAAAAGTGTGCATTGAATTTTCCAACTCCTGCAGTAAATCCTTCATTTTACACCCCTATTTACCCTTGCGGCACGGTAATTGCTTTTTCATTATAACGTGTTTGCAGGAAATCCTGCAAGTAATATGTCACATGTTTGTAACAATTAGAGAGAAAGCGCGGTATGGCGAAGATTATCAGTAGATTGACAGTTGAGTTATTAGGGGGAAACGTTGCGTAATTTGTACCTACATATTCGGAACGTCAGCTTAAGTTCCGAAGGTGCATTGTATTAGGGATTACATGGTTCATTGTATGTTTTTCGCGTTCGCTGACAGGATTTTTCGGTTTTCTGCACGTTTTTTCGCTCGTTGACAGGTCTTTCTCCTATCGGATCGTTTTGCGTCCGCAAAACGTACATCTGTGGCTTTAAGGGGCCTTCGCTAGCGAAAGTTATTTTTTCAAAAATGAAAAAGCACACCGGAAAGTCCGATGTGCCGATAATACTATTAATCTAATATTTTAATTTTCACTGTGCGACGTCCCCAGTTTAGTGCTTCGGAACGTGTGTCAAAGAAAACGTCAATTTTATTTCCTTTAATTGCACTGCCTGTGTCTCCCGCAATAGCATATCCGTATCCTTCTACGTATACCTTGGTTCCAAGTTTAATAACTCGTGGGTCCACTGCAATTACTTTTGCGTCAGGATTACGTTTCAAGTTAATCCCTGTCGAGGTGATTCCAGAACATCCTCGACAATTCGCTGTATAGGATGTAGAAGTTACGTAAAACTCTTTTACGACATTATCGTCATTACTACGGGAAACAGATTTAGCTTTCGATTTCGATTTTGATGCACTTGCTTTTGGTTTTACTAGTTTTAACTTCATGTTTGGTTTAATTAAATCAGAGCGTAATTTGTTCCAAGATTTGATGTTTGCTACTGACACCTTGTGCATTTTAGCAATTTTATAAAGGGTATCACCTTTTTTTACAGTGTAACTAGAAGTCGCAGCTTCTGTGGCCGGGGCGAATGCAATCAAGAATACTAAAACAAAACTTAATAGAAAAGAAAATTTCTTCACGTTGTTCTCCTTTGATTTCGCAAATGTATACATAAAATATCATTCGAATATTACAGTTGCGTAACAAAACATGTCCATATTCATTACAAATTAAGGTCAAATGTATACAGAAATATTTCAATGTCACTTTTTTGGGTATAGAGTAAGTACAAATTTTGATGGAGAGGAAGAATCCGATGATTAAGCGAATGTATTTTCAGCCCTCTGGTTGGATTCCGAATAATCCAGAATTACCAGTACTAATCTATCAGCAAGTCTTTCGGGAGCACCCGAACGAAATAAAAACGGTATTCACACTAAATAATTGGAGAAACAGTTGGAAAGATACGATTTTCAATTATACGCATTATCACAGCACTGCCCACGAGGTACTAGGTGTCATTAGTGGACACGCGAAATTAATGCTTGGAGGAGAAAACGGACAAATGGTTCATGTGAAAGCTGGTGATGTCCTTTTATTACCAGGGGGCACTGGACATCGTAAAATTTCTGCTTCAGAATCTTTTCAAGTAATTGGTGCTTATCCTGATGGGATGGAATACGATGTTTTAACAGAAAAAGAAACGTTTTTTACAAAAGCTGTTGCATCTATTGAACGTATTCCTTTGCCAACGTTAGATCCTGTGTATGGTCACAAAGGCCCCGTACCTCTTTATTGGAAAGATTAACCGGTTTATATGGATAAATTGTCCCTCCTATCCTGAAAGTAGAATCATAGCACCTCTTGTCGAAATGGTGCTTTTTACATAAAAACCCCACGAATTGGTAGATAAATAGATACTTTCTGAATACTCTGACACCTGCTAATAGTCTTTTATTTTTATTCCAAAAAATAGTATTGGAAGCATATGGTATAGTCGGAGTTTTTTGAATATTCTATAACTGTTGTATAAATTCCAAGGGGGTAATGATTTGAACAAGTTTTGGAAATCAAGTATTGCATCAGCAGTGTTCGCAGGATCACTTCTAGCTGGTACTTCTGGAAGTTTAGCTGCACCAACAAACGATGCACCTCTACACAAGCAAGTTTCACAAACATCTCATTTTGCTGGAGGCATCGATCTTTCTATTGTAAATGATGAGAAATTGATCGAAGCTCTACAAAAACGTGGCGTGATTGCAAAGAACGCAACGGAAAAAGAAAAGCAAGCAGGGCTGCAAAAATACATTGCAAAAAAAGGACAAGCAACTCCTTCAACTACTGCAGATCCATTAGCAGATAAAGCGAAAAAAGCAGAGAAAAAGAAAGAAAAGAAAGTGAAAGACTTCAATAAAGGTTTGTTAAAAGGTAAAGGAAACAAGAATGGTCAAGTGAAAGGGAACCCTGCTCCAGTTTCAGAAGGGAAATCTCCTGGTGTTGTTTCAAAAGGAAAATTGTTAACGTTAACGGTGGAATATGCAGATGTTAAACACAATAGCATTCTTCCAACAGATACGGATAATTACTATGAAGATTACAATTTAGAGCACTTCGAAGACATGATTTTTGGAGACAATGGAGTAGAAGGTCCAAATGGTGAGAACTTTGTTTCTCAAAAGCAATTCTATGAAGAGCAATCTGGCGGAACGTATACAATCGAAGGAAAAGCTTACGGTTGGCTAGAAGTTCCAGGAACAGCAGCTTATTATGGTGGGGACCGTTCAACTGGTGGACACGATAACGTGAATCCAGGTGGTTCTAAACAGTTAATAGTGGATACGTATAAAGCAGCTTTAGCAGCTGGAATCCCGCTTGAAGACTACGATTTAGAAGATCCACACGATTTGGATGGAGATGGGAACTTCTGGGAGCCAGATGGCTTGGTTGACCATTTACAAATTATCCATGCTGGAATGGGACAAGAAGCTGGTGGTGGAGCACAAGGCGATGACGCAATTTGGTCTCACCGTTCTGCTAAATTTGTTGACCTTGACGGTCTAGGAAGTGGATTACCTGGTTTCTACGATTACACAGTAATGCCTGAAGATGGCGCAACTGGTGTATTTGCACATGAATACGGTCACGACTTAGGCTATCCAGATGAGTATGACACAATTTACTCTGGAACTGGTGAAGCTGTAGGGTACTGGTCTATTATGGCTAGTGGTTCATGGGCTGGGACAATTCCTGGTACAGAGCCAACAGGATTCTCTCCACTGGCAAAACAATATTTACAAGCAACCCTTGGTGGCGAATGGTTTGAGCCAACAGTGATGAATTTTGATGACATTTCGAAAAAAGGATCACAAGTGCTTCTTGACCAAGCAAATTCTCCTTTAGGGAAAAATAGTCAAGCTGTACGTGTGAATTTACCGCAAAAGAAATCACCTTTGGTATCACCAAACACTGGTTCATACCATTTCTGGGGTGGCAATGGAGATGAAATTGATAACCGCATCATTTCTTCTGTTGATTTAACAGGTAAAAGTTCTGCTACTTTAACATTTGACGCATGGTATTCAATTGAAGAAGATTGGGATTTTGCATTCGCTCAAGTTTCGACTGACGGTGGGGCAACTTGGACTTCTTTAGGAAATGAAAACACGAAAAGCACTGCAGTACCTGAAGCGTATCCAACTATTATCGATTCAATGCCTGGATTCACTGGTGAATCGGATGGATGGCAAGCACAAAGCTTTGACTTATCTGCTTATGCTGGACAAGAAATTTTAGTTTCACTACGTTACGCAACGGATTGGGGTTCTTCTCAAACTGGATTCTTCGCCGATAACGTGAAAGTCGTGGCGGATGGCCAAACAATCGTGGAAGACGGAGCAGAAGTTGCTGATGGTCCGTTTGAATTAAATGGCTTCGTTCGCAACGATGGATATAACTACTCTGATCACTACTACTTACTTGAGTGGAGAAATCATAAAGGCGTTGATACCGGATTAGCACACATCGCTCGTGGGGCTTCTATCATGAGCTATGACGCTGGACTTTTAGTTTGGTACGTGGATCCTTCATTCACAGACAACTGGACAGGAGTTCACCCAGGTGACGGATTCATTGGATTAGTAGATGCACATGCAAACAATAACTTGTTATGGTCATTTGCGGATGGATCGGAGCCAGTACAAGCTAGTACACGTTACCATTTAGCTGACGCTGCATTCGGTTTAGATAATACTTCTGGGCTAGACTTAGTTTACCCAGGTGCTCAATCCTTATCGTATGCAAGTCAAAAAGGAATTAAATTGTTTGACGACGCGAATTCATTTGCAAATACGTACATGCCAGATGCTGGACGTAACATTACTAATTACGGCTTAAAAGTAATGGTAAATGGGCAAGCGAAAGACAAATCAGTTGGATCGATTGTTCTGTATAAATAAGCATTTCAGCCGCTACGAGTCACATCGTAGCGGTTTTTTATTGTTATGAGAATCATATAGGAATGGTTTAAGAGAACGTTGCGGTAAATTACGGTGGCTAGGTATTTTGACAAGCTCACGTCTAATTAGTTACAAGAAAATCTAAAAGAGAGTTCGGTTAAGTGAAGGAAAAAGGGAGAGGCATGAAGAACTTTTTTAAAGACACGACTTAGCAAAGGAGAGGATACTGTGAGTAAATCGTTTATCGAACAAGTACATTATATAAGAATTCCGGTAAGAAATTTAGAACTTTCTGCACAATGGTATAGAGACATATTAAGGTTCCAGTTATTGAACATCACAGAGGACATGGCCATTATAAAAGTAAATGAAGGACCTTTCTTGCTCATCTTAGTTTCTACAACAGATGAAACATTTGCACATTTTACTATTAATAATGAAAATGAATTTATCATCGGATTTACAAGTCCGAATTTACATGAATTTCATCAACATTTAGTTAAAAATCGTGTGAATGTGGAGGATATACAAGAAGATAATGGTCACTTATATTTCTATTTCTATGATCTAAGTGGCAATAAACTGCAAGCTCATTGGTAATAGGGCAATTAATAAAGGTGACTTCTATGGTTCTTCAAGAAAAAATTAGTAAAATGGGAATACTCTTGTCTACTGGTCCTATCAATCTAAAACCATTTTTATTCACCGTACAAATACGCCTGTAAAGGATTATTAATCTTCATTCCAAAGTTCTGGCTTTATAAGAGAACAAGGATACTAAGTCGACTTAATTTTACTGGAAACAATTGTCTAATGTCTCGGGATTTATTCATTTTGGGCTGGAAGTTCGTAGAAATGGGCTGGTCCCAAAATAGATAGGATCCCATGGAATTTTTCTTCCAATCACTCCATTTTGTCTCGAAAACTTACTCTACAAACAAAAAACCGTCTCTCACGAATGGCCACCCCAATCGTAAGAAACGGTTTTTCCGCTTATGTAGTTGTGATAAATGGATTTCTCCACTCCATTAGTAAGCCGAAGTTATGTGACGCCTCATCCTCTAAATAATTCGTCACGATAGCGACTGGAGACCTTCCACATCGTAGCATAAACGTAATTACTGGATCTCGCCAAACACCCGCAACAACTCGTTCTACATATTCCTCTGGAGTAGCCTGCTCCGCATACTGAGAATAACCAGGCATTCTGCCGCCTCCAAGCACTCTCGTCATTCCTTCATAGACGACTCTTTCGTACATAGCATGCAATAACATTTTACCTACGTCTAATTTTCGATACGCAGGTCGAACACAAATATCAACGACATAAAGAGTATCTCCATCCGGGTCGTGACTAACTATGTATCCCTGATTGGTTACTTCTTCCCAAGAGTGACTCACGCTATTCGAGTCAAAGTTTATTTTCATCCCTGTGATTGAACCAACAACTTCTCCTTCGATCTCGACACAAAATGACCCTTCCGGGTAAGTTGCAAGATGACTCTCCAATTGCTCCTCCGACCATAAAAGGTCTTGTCGAAAAGGAGGTGGAAAACTTTCACGTTGTACACGCATTAACTCGCTAAAATCTTCTTTTTGATAATTACGAACGATTGCTTTCACGGGTTCATTGCCTAAAAAAACGTACTGTTCTTTACGGTACATCGAACTCCTCCTAGCTTTACACTGCTCGAATTTTCTCTGGTACTCTCATAGTTAGGTATTGTAAAAGTTGTTCTGACCTTGGATTTCGCTTCATCTTTTTTGTCCGCTTGTTGTCATGTGTCACGATGACAAAGTGTTTGTCCGTTACTTCAACCGATTCAATCTCATCATAGGACATTTTGATCCCAATACTATTTACTGTCCCATCAAATCGATCTTGATAGAAATGAAATGGTTTGTTCACTTCCATTCGGATCATCCAGACTTCATATAAGGCCACAAGAAGTGTCGCACCTATAGCAAGTAGTAGGTTATACTCGAGTAATTTGAAAAAAACAATAATCGGTACCCCAACTGCAAATGCTTTCAAGATTAGTGCCGGTTGATTAATTTTAATTGTTTGTACTTCGTGCTCCATCGATCTATCCCCTTATATAAATTTCCCATACATGGAAATTGTAGCAAAAGGACTATTTTTTGGAAATACAATTTTTATTCCTTCCAAACACGTTGTACCGATACGATATCTGCTTCTTTTTCAAGAACGTATACATCAGGATTCGTTAACTTGACCCACGTCGCAAATCCATGCGATTCTTCGTAATGTTTCAGCAGTAAGCTCATGATGTTACCATGTGTTACAAGGACTGCTGCTTCCCCGTCTTCATTCCAAAGTGCTTCTGTAACTGATACGATTCGGTTCATAGCAGCGCGACTCGTTTCTCCTCCGTCAAAAGAAAGTTCTAAGTCTCGATATGTCTCTTGTAATTTCTCTAACCAATTATCCATGTGCGCAGTCGAAAGAACTCGTTCCGCTAATCCCTCTTCGACCACAATTTCCACCTTTTGTTCTCTTGCTAGTGGCTCTGCTGACTGCATAGCCCGTACAAAGGGACTTGAAAGTACCTTCGTGAGCGTTATTCCTTCAAAAAATACCGCAAGTTGCTCCGCCTGTTTTGCACCTTCTGCTGTCAATTGTGCTTCTGGCGCTTGCCCCTCTGCTTGACAGTGTCGTACGACATAGATTTTTTTCACTTAGTTCTGCTCCTTCCGTACGGTTATTTTATCTGCATTTGCTTTACCAGGTAGAGATTCTTGCACTACCCCGTTAAACGTCACGGTGACTTCATTTCCTCGTTTCACGTCTACATGTTTTTCAGGAAATGTAAACCATATACATTGAGGGTCTTCCTCTCCCCAATTTACATTAGGCAGATCTTTATTTTTTTCCCATACTTCAGCAGTTACAACGAGGATGCGGTTAAATTCTTGTTCCGCTACATATCCTTCATACAAAACTTTCGGCGTAGCGATGTCTTCTTTTTGACTTGCTAAAAATAAAAAAACACATAGACCAATGAGTAACAATCCGAAAAATAGATATAATTGCCAAGATGTCCCCTTCACAATACGTTTCATCCCTTCCTACGAGTACGACGGATAGAGTGAGATTGCCATTTATCCTTTGTTTACATATACTGTTTGAACAAATTGTCCAAATTGTTTTATATCCACTAATTCGAGAGAGTCGAGTGAAAATCCTGTTGGAAAAAGAGGAATTCCTTCTCCGACAAGTATCGGTGCAGTTGTTAAAATAATTTTATCGACCAGATTTGCTTTCAAACATTCCGCAATGAGTTCCGAACCACCAACAAGCCACAAGTCTTTTCCAGGTTCTTTTTTTAGGCGGCGAATCACTGTTTCTACTGACTCGTTGACGAAATGCACATTTTCTTCGTCTTTACGCTTACTAGATGTCCAGACATAATTTACTCGGTCTCGGTGTGGATAGTCCCCTTCCGTTAAACGCAGAACATGTTCATACGATTTTCTTCCAAGAAGCATCGTGTCAATCGTCTCATAAAATTCGGTATACCCATTATCGCCTTCTCCTTCTACTCGAAACAGCCAATCGAGTTCACCGTCTTTTGTGGCAATAAACCCGTCCAAACTTGTCGCGATAAATAACACCACGTTCCGATTTCCCATAGACGACACCTCTAACTCCAATAGTTACGTATCTTTTCTTGTTTCCATCTCTTCTACTTCTGTGCTCTCACGTTCTGCAGTACTAGTTTCCTCCGAAGTCGATTCGACGTCTTCAGGTGTTTCGTATTTCATTCCCAGCTCAAGCTCGAGTTTTTGAATAATTTCTGGTGAATCTTGAATGATTTTAGAAATATACACAAATCCAATGACAATGACAAACGTACCCGCCCAGTTCAGGACTTGTTTTAGAACGATTCCTTCGTCAAATGCTTCCACGCCGTAAGTCGAGATAAGCCATGAATTGACGGCCGCCATAATTAAGCTTCTTAACGCAAATAAAAGCGTGATTGCTTGAAAGACGATAAACAATTTCTTTTCTGTATATAGACGATAACTAAATGTACGATCATACCCTTGTAATTCTGCGACATCCAATGCAAAATACAGCGCTAATGGTTTTCGTGCCACCACTGTCCCGATAAAAAAGGCTGCAATGACAATGGTTAATATCACGTTATTCCATAACAAACGGATTGCTGATCCTGATAATAAATCAACAGCTGGTCCGATAAATAACGAAGCTAAAATAAAGATTCCTGTCACGTTCACTCGCTTCATTTCATAAAAGCGATACAAGCTATAAATGATGGCTGGTACTCCTGTCAGCAGCATGGCATAATAATCGCCAATTGTATCTCTCAGTAAGTTCCAAACTATTAATGGTAATGCTACATAAAACAAAATATCTAATACTAAAATTTTCGATTTCACATTCGTTCCCCCTTCCTTTAAGTATACATTTTTTTCCCCGGTAGGATTGAAAATTTCCATGAGTGGTAAAGAGAATTATTGGAGGTAGATGCTCATGTGGCAAGCTGTTTTATGGGGAGGCGTTTCAGGTTCTGCCGTCTTAATTGGCGCACTTGTGGCTCTTTTCACGCACATCCCTAAACGTGGAATTGGAATTATTATGAGTTTTGGTACAGGGGTTTTAATGGGTGCCGCAACTTTTGAACTTCTCGGTGAATCGGCGGAGAAATCTGGACTTACACCTATTATTATCGGATTTTTGAGTGGTGCACTTATTTTCACATTATTTGATTTTTGGTTACAAAAAAGAGGGGCTCAACATCGGAAACGCTCCCATGCACATGCCGCTGCAGGATCGGGTCTAGCGATTTTCCTAGGCACTGTGATGGATGCCATTCCCGAATCTATTATGATTGGGGCAAGTTTAACAACTGGTGGGAGTGTCAGCTGGTTACTGGTAATCGCGATTTTCTTGAGTAACTTCCCTGAAGGACTTTCTAGTACGACAGGTCTGCAAAGTAGTGGTTTCTCGAAAGGGAAAATTATTTGGATGTGGATTGCTGTTCTTGCAGTTGCTGCACTTAGCTCTTTTGGAGGGTATTTCTTTTTAGAAGGGGTAAGTGAATCGACACTCGCATTGATCGCGTCCTTTGCAGGTGGTGGCATTATGGCAATGGTTGCATCAACTATGATGCCTGAAGCCTATGAAGAGGGTGGTCCAGTCGTTGGATTTGTGGCGGCTGCTGGATTATTAGTTTCACTCGTTTTAACAACATTTTAAGAACGTGCAAGATGACGGAAATTTCGTTATCTTGCTTTTTTATTGCCCAAATCCGCAATTCCTACAACCAATTTAGTATACTTCTAACAAAAGGAGTGTGGAGGATGGAAATTCGTAGACCGACAGATAGTGAATGGGATGCGATTGTACAAAATGATGCTAAACACGACGCTTCCTTCTTTTATGGCGTATCCTCGACACACATATTTTGCAAGGTCTCGTGCAAATCCAGAACGCCGAAGCGAGAAAATGTGCATATTTCGAACGATTCCTCCGATTTCGTTCGTGCCGGATATAGTCCTTGCAAGCGGTGCAAACCGGACAATCTTTTATTGCCAGAGAAAGAATGGGTACACGTCATCGAGGAATACATCGCGCATCATTTCCAACTACCCTTGACACTTCAAACAATCGCAGACGCCTGTCACGGCAGCCCCTCCCATGTTCATCGAACGGTTAAAAAACACACTGGGCTCGCTCCACTGGCACTCGTCCAACAACACAGAATCGAGTATGCAAAACACTTGCTGAGCACGACAGAATGGCCAATATCCCGCGTCGCAACAAAAGTCGGATATGGCACCACTGCTTATTTCATTACCACATTCAAAAAATTCACTTCCTGCACACCGCTGCAATTTCGAAAGGAGCAACGATCTCATGGAAACGATCTTTTGGACAAGCGCTAAACCAACTGAAGACACGTATATTCTAGCTGCAACAGAAAAAGGACTTTGCTTCATCGGTTCCCCAAACGAAGGATTTCACGAACTCGAAACGTGGGCACAGAAGAAAATTCCAAAAGCAACATTTGAACAAAATCCACCGAAACTTCAAGTAGCAACTACAGCCCTGGATCAGTATTTTTTTGGCAATGAAAGACATGCTGATGTGACACTTGACCTACGCGGAACAGATTTTCAACAATCGGTATGGAACGCGCTTCAAAAAATCCCATATGGGAAGACGGTCTCTTACGGGGAAATCGCTGCCGAAATTGGAAAGCCATCCGCTGTTCGAGCTGTAGGTGGCGCAATCGGAGCCAACCCTGTCATGGTATTCATCCCGTGTCATCGCGTTATTGGGCGTAACGGAACCCTAACGGGATTCCGAGGGGGACTAAAATTGAAAGAAGAACTATTGACACTTGAACGACGTTAAAAGATAGGGGAAAAAGAATATGACTCAAAAACAGACAGTCATCATCCGACCAGTTTCAGAAAGCGATGCGAACGATTTATTTAACATTCAACAATCTGATATTTCGGAAGGTGACTATTTTATCGTCGTTCCAAAAGATATGGAAGGTGTCACTGCAGAAAATCACTTGAAGCAAATTCAATCCGTCTTAGCTTCTGAAAACGACCTGATATTGGTTGCAGAATCGGAGAACAAAGTAATTGGTTCTATTCGATTCCGTGCACAAATCTATGAGCGTCTTGCGCATACAGGAACGATTTCCATGTCGATTGCGAAAGAACATCGCTCCAAAGGGATTGGAAAACTGCTTCTATCCGCTTTACTCGATTGGGCAGAAAAACATCCGTCTATTGAAAAAGTATCTTTAGGCGTTTTTTCAACAAATTCTCAGGCGATCGCTTTGTATCAGAAGATGGGTTTTCAAGAAGAAGGCAGGAAAATTCGAGAGATTAAACTTAGTGAAACAGAATATATCGCCGATATCATCATGTGCAAGTTTGTATAAGAGGAGATGTTCCCTCTGTTTTGATTCACCATTCTCGAGATAATGTTTTACCCATCAAATTGCTAACAACTCTATCCATTATTCATTGTAAAATTTGATCTATGGGAAACTATCGTCTCTCTATGAGAAATTCAGTCGCTTCTATGGGAAATAAAACGTTTCTATGGGCGATTTCGTCTTTCTATGGGCATTTTTCACGTATCTATGGGAAAACTCACTTCATTGAAAGCAATAGCACGGAGAAGGAGTACTACCCTTCTACCGTGCAATTTCAGTTACATGCGATTTTTCACTTTAATACTGCCATTATCCGTTTTTAAATCGATTAAGGTAGAACCATCTCCGAACACTCTTTCACGAGCTTTTTCACCAAAGATTTCGACACTTCCCCAATCCTTTTTTGTGCGAATGGTTGCGTTTTCAGGCTGACGATCCATTGCTAATTCAATCGCACCATTGTCTGTTTCAAAACGTACTGCTTGTGTCACTATCGGAATATATGCGTTAATACGCCCGTTGTCTGTTTCCGCGTGAAGTTTTCCTATCACTTTCTCAAGTTCAATTCTGCCGTTATCTGATTTCGCATAAACGGATAGTGCTTCAATTGATTTGAGCTCAATTCTCCCATTGTCAGTTTCTGCATGAACATTTCGCGCTTTTACATTCGTCAGCATAACACGACCGTTATCTGTCACCGCTTGAAATTCTTCTGCCACCGCATCTTGGACCTCAATTCGGCCATTATCGGATTCAACCTTATAAATCAGCGCAGCAACTTCGTTAATAAGTGTTGCTCCATTATCATTTTCCACCATAAACGATTCGTATGTTCTTTTTGGCAATAAGATCTTCACGACTGGTGACGTTGTTGTAAACGATATATTAAAAATGAACATCTTCCGTTTTTTCTGAATCACTTTAATTTCTAACGTATCTCCTACTACATCCATTGAGAGAGTCGTATCGGATGTATGATCCATCATTTCTGCATGTGGTTGATCATCTGGAGAAGGTCCAATAATAAGCTTCGCATGTTCGGATTCAATCAGTACTTTTGTAAAGTCCCCTTTATCAGGCACGACTGCTTCAAATCTGTCTTCGATTGTATAGGCGACTAACATTTCTTTTGCTAATTCGTAAGGATCTCCAAGTGAACTCGCAATTTCTTCATCTGTTTTTCCATCTTCTCTACCATTTGCGAAATACTCCCGAAAATCTGCCACGATATCTTGTCGTTCACTTTCTCGTAGTGCTCCTAATGCATTTTTTAGTTGTTCTAAAAATACTGACTCTGTCATTTTGAGTCCCCCTTGTAAAGTAAATTTTGAACACCTTCCATAAAGTGTTCCCACTCTCCCAATTGCTTTTGTAAATAGTCTTTTCCTTCTGGCGTAATCCGATAATATTTCCGAGGCGGCCCTTCGGTTGATTCGACTAAATATGTCTCAAAATACCCTTCGGAAGTTAAGCGCCGAAGTAATGGATAAACTGATCCCTCGGAAATTTCAATTTGAGTAGAAATCGCTTGAACTAATTCATAGCCATAGCGATCTTTCTGATCCACTAATGCAACGACACATAAGTTAAGGACGCCTTTCTTGAATTGAATGTTCATGATGTTCCTCCCTTCAGTACTATTTATTATACAGTACTATAACATGATGTATTATTCATTGCAAGGTACTGGTCAATAAATAGTCCAACTTCTTGTTTAGATTTCGTTTTCTAGGGAAAATTTTACTATCGACATAATGGAAGGAGAAAAAGGAATGAACAAATACGTAAAGTTTTTCATCATGATCGCCACTTCTACTTTTCTGATGTACTGGCTCATGTATTTAAATGTTTTCCAACTCGATCATATTTTCTATAGCCAGACACGAGTATATATGGCACTCATTATGGGGTCTGTAATGTCCATTATTATGCTACTATTCATGTGGAAAATGTATGATAACAAAAAAGCAAACATTGGTATACTCGCTGTAAGCGTGATTGTCTTTGCCTTGTCGCTTACACTCGTCCGCAGTCAATCTACCGTAGATGATGTGGCGTGGATGGAAGCGATGATTCCGCATCACTCTATTGCGATACTGACATCGGAACGGGCAAACATTTCTGACCCCCGAGTGCGTGAATTAGCAGATGGAATCATCAAAACGCAAAAAGAAGAAATTGCCGAAATGAAAAAATTGATTAAAGACTTAGAGGATCAAGAGGACAAGAAGGACTAAATGAGATTCATTCAATACTCAACAGTCCCACCTTTTCCCTCTAATCTACGATACTCTTGACTTTTCTCTTCGAACACTTTAAAGTTAGGAGCGCGATGAGCTCGTTTGCGTAAGACGTACAAACACTCCTGAAAAGGAACACGTTGTGGAGCGTGGTTTGGAACGCCGCAAACTTTCGAGATACACCTTGCCTACGGGCGGGGTGTTTTTATATTGCTTTTTTCTTGTCAAAACTCCATACAGAGCCGTTTTGCGTCGCCAAATGAAGTCTTTCATTCCAAAAAACTACTAACTTTTCCATATAGAAAATCCCGCCACCAAAAGGATGACGGGAAATCGATTAATCTTCGTTTGTATTTAACTCTACTAACATTCCGGTTGTTAAAACGATTACGATAAAGAAAAAGATTAACATTAGTACCATTTCACTCAACTCCTACCATGTGATAAATCCTTTTGATCCTGGCGGCGCGTGTTGAATCATTTGTGCGAGTGGAATTGCATATGCAATGATGATCAGCATGAACGCAACGCCAATCCATAGTACCCAGTTTTCTAAAAATGCTGGAGTTGCTTCTTTATCACTGTCCGCCATTGGGAATTCCACGAATTCATGTGCTTCCACTGCTTTTGGTGATAAGAACATACTCATGATGACAATGTAAATCAGTAGCATCGCAGATAAGAATAAGATGCTTCCTCCCACCGCCATCGTGACGTGATTTGTAAGTAATCCATCAAACCATTCAAGTGCAGAAGGGTGATTATTGTAGCCTGCATACGCGGTTCTTCGAGGTGCGCCAAGCAACCCTAAAATATGCTGAGATGTACTCATCAATAGCATACCGACTGCCCACGTCCCGATTTGAATGAACCCTAATCGAGCCATCGTTTTCGAGAACTTTCTTCCTGTTAAGTAAGGAACCATCCAGAAAGTAACGCCCATAAATGTCATCGCTACTGGAGTTCCGACCGTAATATGAAAATGCCCTACAATCCAAAGTGTATTATGCACGATTTCATTCAATTGGAAACTAGCATTAATAATCCCACCAGCGCCTCCAGGAATGAAAAACGCCATCGCTACAAAGATCGAGGTAAATCGTACATCTCTCCAAGGAAGTTTTGTAAACCATCCAAATAAACCTTTTCCACCATTTTTTCTGCCCGAACGTTCAAATGTTGCAAACATAGAAAAGGCAGTTAATAAAGAAGGAATAATTACCATGAACGTTAACACGACTTGTAAGAATTTCCAGAAGTTCGAAATCCCTGGTTCTGTTAATTGGTGATGAAAACCAACTGGAATCGAGAACAGGATGAACAACACGAACGCAAGTCGAGCAAGAGAATCACTAAATACTTTTACTCCTAATAATTTAGGAACCACGACATACCACGCCATGTATGCTGGTAGTAACCAGAAGTAAACTAGTGGATGTCCGAAATACCAAAACAACGAACGGCTAAGCTCTACATTAATCGTATCTACCCAACCAAATGCCCAAGGAATGTATTGGAATAAAACCGTCGCCACAACCCCAAGACACGCGATAACCCATAATACGATTGTGGAGACACCCATAAAAGCGAATAAAGGGCTAAGTTCACCCGGATGCTCTTTACGCCATCTCCAGTAGTGTCCCACTAGTGCGAATCCCATAATCCATGAACCTACTACAAATAATGCGAGACCCACATAATACCAAGGACTTGCCATAAGCGGTGCGTAAAACGTATAGAGAACAGATGCTTTTCCAGAAACGATCATTACCGTCGCAAGAACGGTTCCACCGAACATCACCGCAAACCCAATCCAATTCCAAAGCAACACTTTTGGACCAAATGCTCCTAAACTTTTACTGAAACCAGTAACAAAGAATGCAAAGATGAAAAATGTTGTAAATATAAGTGCTAATAATACACCATGAGCCGTTAAGATTTGATAGTAATCTAACCATGCTGGCAATTCTAATTTATCATTACGAATAAACACTTGGAGTAAACCAGCTAGTGTTCCGATTAAGAAGGCTGTATACGCTACACCGATATTCCAAAGCGCTAATTTTCGATCTGCAACAGGTATCATGATTCTGTCACCTCAATTTCTGTCGACATAAAATGGTGACCGGAGCCACAATATTCATTACACAAGATTAAATACTTGCCGGGTTTTTCAAACGTATACGACTTAGTTGTTATTTGACCTGGTACGACCATCATATTGATATTTGTGTTATCAATTGTAAAGCTGTGAACCACATCTTTACTTGTTACTTTAAAAATCACTTCTTTGCCAACTGGCACCTTTAAGTCTGGTGCTTCGTAACCAAATGTCATCGCTACGATTGTTGCTTGATACGTATTATCGTCAATCTGTGTAACACCAGGATGATCAAATGGTGCTGTTTGATCCACTTTCTCTGGGTCGATTGTTTCTAGCCCTCCTGCTGGCGTATGATCTTGTGTAAATGCACTCACACCAACAATGCTGACAAAGACAACTAAACACGCGACGCCGAATGTTAACCAGATTTTTTCAAATTTATGAAGATGCATGTTCTTTCTCCTTTCTTAACGCGCTAAATACATGAGATACACTGCTACCCACATCACGACAATGACTAATCCAACAAAAAATACACTAATCAATGTTCCTTTCAAATTCTCTTCTTGAACCTTTTTCTGTTTTGCCATTCCGCTTTCACCTCACCCGTTTACTCTACTTGTTCTAAGGGTAAATCATTCCAAAATTTGCTACTGTGATAAATATCACAGAGGTGACAAAAATCATTCTTTTTCTCGTCCATCGGACATAACTTTGTCAAAAAATGGCGAACGTAAGGATTTGATGAAAGCAAATCGGTCTTTAAAGGCTTTCGTTATGTTTGCCTCAATAGAAGTGGCTTTTCCGCTGAAAGAGAAGCGACTATCCTACCTATCTCTTGAATGAAATAATTTCCTGACATCCAGTCTTCATCACATTTACACAACAAAAAAACGCATCCATCTTTCACGGATACGTTTCTTGTTAATCTATTCGACACAATGTAGCGGGACAATGTTCACATTGAATTTCATCTTGTAAGAATTTTAAATTGCGGATGAGTAATTTGCCATCACAACTGGAGACAATTTCGTTTTTTTTCAGATCTCCAAGGAGTCGATTTGCTACTTCCCGCGCCATACCACAAAAGTTTGCCAATTCTTGGTTTGTCAGCTGCACATCAATTAAAATACCGTCCGCTCGCTGTATTCCGTAACTATTCGATAAACGAATGAGCGTGGAATATAGCGCACCTTTCTTCCCGTGCAAAATCAAATCACGAAATCTTGTTTGTGTTTTTTGTTGATTCGTACACATCCATTTCATGAATGCAGTGGCTAATCTGGCGTTATGTTGCAGCTCTTTTTCCAACTCTTCCAATGGAAAAACGAAACATTCTACGTCATCTTTCACTTTAGCATCCAACATATAGGAAGAATCATCGGTATACAAATATACTTCTCCTAGCAGCTGGTTACGTCCACAAATTCGAAGGGTTAGTTCTCGCCCTTCGGATGTGACTTTACTTAATTGGACTTTCCCCTTCACAAGGAAATAAAGATACTTAATTGGATCTCCTTCTCGGAACAAGTAGGTATCTTTGGTGAAATGTTTCACATGGTGCGGTAACGTAAGTAATTCTTGTAAATCATTACTTATTGTTTCTTTTTCCACGTACATACGATTTCCACCTCCGTATAAAGAAGTATTCTTAATAGTTATTTATAGTTTACCATAGTTCTAAGATTAAATTGAGTGCGTTTCTCCCTAGATTTCATCTTTTTCAGTCGATTGAAAATAGCCATAATTATAGTATTTTTAGTAAATTCACCCGTTCCAATTGTAAAAGAAACCCCTTCATTCCGAAGAACAAAGAGGCTACATGTTAGAGAACTTTACTTAAAAATGACTTTGTTCGTTCATGTTTAGGGTAATCAAATACTTCACTCGGTGTTCCGTCTTCCACTAATACACCTTGATCCATAAATAACACACGATCTCCCATTTCCTTCGCAAATCCCATTTCATGTGTAACGACTACCATCGTCATTCCTTCGAGCGCCAACTGCTTCATAACGTCAAGCACTTCATTGACCATCTCAGGATCCAGTGCGGATGTAGGTTCATCAAATAGCATGACTTTCGGTTGCATCGCAAGTGCTCGTGCTATAGCGACACGCTGCATTTGTCCGCCTGACAGCTGCTCAGGGTAAGCATTCGCTTTATCGCCTAGACCTACTTTTTCGAGTAATTCATGCGCTAGTTTTTGTGCATCTTTTGGTTTCATGTTTTTAATTTTTATCGGTGCGAGTGTAATATTGTCGATCACTCTCATATGAGGAAACAAATTAAATTGTTGAAACACCATTCCCACGTTTCGACGAATTGCGTTTATATCCGTTTTCGGATCATTCACTTTTACGCCGTCAATTACAACTTCTCCGTCCGTTATCTCTTCGAGCAAATTAATGCAACGTAAGAACGTACTTTTTCCAGAACCACTTGGACCGATGACGCAAATTATTTCCTTCTCGCGTACTTCATAATCAATGCCTTTTAATACATGTAAATCTCCAAACGATTTGTGAAGGTTATGAATGTTTATCATCGACCAATCCCTCCTACTCGTCCGCGATCAGTAACGGATATTGTTTTCTTTTTCGGAGGTACGTAGGAATTGCTAAACCGCTTTTCCACATACGTGATAATTTTCCCGAACACATATGTCAAAAGTAAATACAAAATAGCCACTGTAATATACGGCTCCCAGAAACGAGCATAGGCACCAGCGACTACTTTTCCAGCATATAAAATATCATTTGCCGCAATAACTGTTACTAAGGACGAATCTTTCAGTAGGGCGATTAACTCGTTCCCTAGCGGCGGAATCATTCGTCTTAATGCTTGAGGCAAAATAATATAGCGCATCGACATTTTACTTGTCATGCCAAGTGAGCGTGCAGCTTCTGATTGCCCTTTATCAATCGACTGAATGCCCGCACGAATAATTTCCGCATTATATGCAGCACTATTTAGCACAAGCGCTGTTACTCCTGATACGAAATATCCTAGTGAATGCCCAAATATTGTCGGGATAATTGCTAAATGAATGAGTAAGATTTGTACGAGTAACGGTGTACCACGAAAGAAGTCGACATAGTATTTACTTGGATAGTAAATCCATTTCTTCTTCGATAACTTTCCCATTCCAAGAAGCAATCCTAAAATAATTCCGCCAATATACCCTAAAAGAGTCAGTGAAAGCGTAATCCAAAGCCCTCGAATAAATAAATCTCGGTAATTCCATACGATGTCCCATCGTATTGCATCTAGAAAATCCATCTGTCAGACCTCCAATTATGCTTTCAATAGATTTTCTACTCTACTTTAAAGCCTGTGATCTCTTCTAGTTTTCCACTATCCTTTAACGATTGGATAGCTTCATTTAATTTTTCCGCAAGCTCGTCGTTTCCTTTTTTCATCATCAAACCGTAGTATTCTTTTTCAAATGAATCATCTTCAATCACTTTTAATTTCACGTCAGGATTATTCTTTTTGTATTCATTAATGACTGCATTATCTCCAACTGCCGCATCTGCATTGCCATTAATCATTTCACTGATCGCAAGTGGCATTGTTTCTGTAGCAACAATACTAGAACTTGTATTGCCAAGAAGATCTTTCACTGCTTCATGCCCCGTTGTGTTAATTTGAACAGATACTTTTTTATCCTTTAAATCATCAAAACTCTTCACATCCGAATCTTCTGGGACTAAGATTAACTGGTTTGCAAAGTAGTAAGGATCCGAGAAGTCGAATGTTTCTTTCCGCTCATCAGTAATGGTAATAGAAGAAACTGCAAAATCTACTTCACCATTTTGTACTGCTGAGAATAAAGGCTCCCAGCCATAGTTTTTGTATTCTATTTCAATGCCAGCTTCTTCGGCAATTGCGTCAACGATATCAATATCGATTCCGACGATTTTCCCGCTATCGTCCATATATTCCATTGGCGCATAGGTGGCATCGGTTGCGACGACATATTTTTCTCCATCGCCTGATGCTCCGTCTGAATCTCCCTCTCCACATCCGGATAATAATAAGCTAACACTGGTAAAGAGTGCTCCAACAAGAAATAACTTTTTTGACTTCTTCATTTGACATCCCCCATTCGTTATTTTAATTATCTGAATATTTAGGATAATTGTACTTATTATAATAGAATTTACTGCGTTAAACAACGCTCAAATGAGTCTTCGAGGACATTTTTCATAGAATGAGAGGGATGAACTCGTGGAGAGATGATTGCGCAGTTGTCCACATTTTCAATAGTAGAAGTGTAGGCTTTGGGAAATGAACGAATTATTTCTTTATACAACAAAAAGTTTTTTCACGAAAGAGGATGATAAGTATTAACCAATATTCTGCATAAAAAAGGTATCAAGAATTAATCTCGACACCTCTTTTTCATTATTCTTCTAAATTCCGAAAGATTTCCGGATGAATCGAAATATCCTCTGCAAAAATCCATTCAGTATCTACTTTTTTCAAAAAATCTAATGTTTGCAGTGCACCATCTTGCAAAGCACTTTCAAGCTGATCAATAACATCTTTGCTCCATATGCTCATCAGCGGATATTCTTCTTGTCTTGTACGAACCGCTACAATATCTGCACTCATTGGTGACAACTCCATTAGCTGTCGCATATCTTTTCCTAAAATATAAGGCATATAATAGGGCAACAACACATATTTTTCGGAATTAAATCGTTTCATTCCAGACAAAACACTGGCAAGTGGACCTTTTCCTTTGTACTCTGGGAGCTCCCGAATGACCGTTAAATTTGGTGGGAAATCTTCCACGATGCGATCGTTAGTGATAATAACCACTTCGTCACATACCGCTTTTAAGGCATGATATGCATGTTCATATACTTTTTTTCCTTGTAACTTCTGCAGAACGGTAGGATTCCACTTTTCTAATACTTCGTCGTACGCTAGTAAAATTCCAACTTCTCTTTTTCTCATACGTCACCCCATTTGGCAGGTTTTCTATGTCTCTTTTTTCTGATGAAATATGGTTTATGTAACTTCACGTTTTGACATGGTACACCATCAAAACATATAGTTATTTTATCATTTTATATCGTGAATAAAATCAGTTACTTACTATAATTTCTAAAAAGGGTGATATGGTCTACCTATAATGTAAGTCAAATAGCCTATTCCTTATTACATTTCCCTTTTTTCGCGTCCCAAGTACTACTTTTTTATGATAATAACTTTAGTCCGATGACACTTGCAACAATAATGCTAATAGCAACAAGACGTTTCCAGTCACGAGACTCCTCGAAATAAAGCATCCCTACTACTGCGCCACCTGTTGCTCCAATGCCTGTCCAAATGGCATAAGCTAACCCCATTGTCAATTCTTTCATTGCAAGTGCTAAAAAGAGAAAGCTCGCGGTAAATGCCACTAGCATTGAGATAAATCGGTAAATACTTTTTTTCCTATGCCAAAGAGATATCGTGACAACTCCACTTGTTTCAAACAGACCAGCTAATAGTAACCAGAACCATGCCATTACTGAGTCCCTCCTCTTTGAGGTTTTTCATTTTCCAACAGCTTCAGCCCTATGACACCGACTAATAACGTGCTAATGAGAAAAATTTTGGAAAAAGAGACGGAAGCGTTAAACAAGACAATGTCGCTTAACACAGTGCCTGCCGTTCCGAGCCCCACGAATACAGCGTACACCGTTCCGACAGGTAATTTGTTTCCAGCCGCGATTAATAAGTAAAAGCTAACGGCAATCGCAATGAGTGTGCCTCCCCATTCGAGAGGCGTGCTCGCGTGTTTGAGGCCGATGACCCAGAGAACTTCAAAGATGCTTGCGATGATGATACTGAACCAAGTCATGCTAAATTCCTTCTTTCGATAGAGTAAGAGACTTGGAAGCTGTGCAAAGTCTCTGTTTTAGGTTGCCTTTGGTGAATAAACTATACTTATTACGAACGTTAATCCTTCGACAACTCCAAAAAAAACAGCCCAAGAGAACGCTGCATTTGCAGTATCTCCCAGGCTTTTATCCTTCCGTGTCACAACAATAAGTCGTGCGTTTTCTCTCGGACCAGACTACCTTTCGATACGGAACCCTAGAAAACATCGTTCTATTGAGTTGCTACTACTATATACTGGCAGTTTGTTCGTTTCAAGTGATTGAGTACCGATTACTGATTCATGGGGAAAGTGAAACTTTTTACCTGTTCGCTCGTATACAAACTATAACATCTTAGAAACGAGGAGTTCGTATGGGTTTAACCATTTTATACAGTGTTCTAGTCGGAATCGCCGCAGCTTTATTGATGACACCACTGACTATTGCAAAAGAAAAGCGTAAAGGTCTAGGAATCGGAGTCTTATTGATAAGTTTAGTTGTCGCGATTGTCGTATTCCTATTTGTTTATTTCACTAATATTGATCGAAATATAGAAGCGTTATGGCCATTAGCGTTGATTGCTTCCATAGTAGGCTTCAGTACTGCACGTGGGAAAGAGCAGATGGCAAAAGGCGTTGTGTTAGTTCTGTCGATTGGTGCTGCGACTTATTTTATGAGTGCGCCACTTTTTAACGCAGACGAAAAGTATCAGTCTACATTAATGGATCAAGAAGTAGAAATTGAAGCATTTGATGAAACAGAAACACCTGCAAGTGTACCACCTAAATTTGCTCGGAATAAAATGAAAAAAGCTTTTGGCCAAGTACCTAACACAAGTTATTATGAACTTGGTCGATTACAAATTCAAAAAGTAGGAGATGCGTATGTCTATATCGCACCTGTGGAATTCTCCGGTTTCTTTAAATGGATGAATGGAGATACGACGCCTGGATATTTCAAAATGAGTGCTACAGACTCCTCCGATAATCCAAAATTTATCCAAGCCGAGATGTCGTACACGCCGTCCTCTTTCTTCCAAAAAAACATCGAACGTCATTTAAGACTAGCGATGCCAGAGACGATTTTCAAAGGAACTATGCAGTTAGAAGTCGATGATAATGGAAAACCGTTCTATATTCGCACGTTTGGGGAGTATATTTCTGCACGAAACGGTTTCGAATCAACTGGAATTGCCGTGATCGATCCAGATAGCGGGGATGTGAAGTCATATGCCATGGATGATATTCCAGCATTTATTGACGGAGCGATTGCACCAGAGGTTGTGAGTTTACAAAATAGTTATTACGGAAATTATGTGCACGGTTTTTGGAATAGTAAATTTGGTAAAAAAGACGTGAAAATACCGTCGGATGAAGGAACGGAAGCGAACGTTAGTCCAATATTTGATGAGAGTGGAGACATGTATTACTTCACAGATTTCTCTAGCCCAAAAGAAGGCGTGGACTCCATGTTGGGTTATTCTTTAACAAATGCTCGTACTGGAGAATCGACGTTTTACACAGGGAATTTAGAAGATTCCTATATGGATTCCGATGGTGCACTGCAAATTGTGGAAAAGAAATTTATTGAGAAAAAATGGTCAGGTGAAATGGCGATTTTGTATAACTTTTACGGAGAAGCTAGCTGGTTAACACCTGTGTTAGATGAAAATGGTTTCTTACAAAACTACTTCATCGTATCTGCGGCAAACCCTGAAATTTCCGCATATGGTGCTACTCCGAATGAAGCATTGAAGCTGTATAAAACTGCCCTTCAACGAGGTGGAAGTTCTGTAAATGGAAGTTCTTCTGCAGAAAGTGCAACAACGAGCGGTCAAGTCGAACGAATTTATAAAGAACGAGTTGGAGACTTAACGTTAGTCTCGTTCCGCTTAACAGATGGAAACGATTATTTAGTGTCAACAGAAGTTGCCCCTCTTGCAGTGTATTTGCAAGTTGACGATCAAGTGTCCCTCACGTATTTAGAAACAGGAGAAATTTTCTTACCCGTGAAGGAAATGACGATTGCAGGGTTGGAATAACTATCGACTTTAAACGATGATTGAAGCAATATAATTTGATTTAAAAATGCCAAGGGAGGTTTATTCCCTTGGCATTTTATATTTTATAGGTTAAACGCGGCTTTAATTTTTTGCGCGGTTTCTTCTGGAGAAAGATTCGTGTTATTAATTCGAACGTAATTCTTGTGAGGCACTTCATTCACAAAAGAATTGAGACGCATAAATTCCATCGATTCTAACAAGTGATTTTCAGACCAAGCAATATTGCGCTTGGAAGGCTTATGCGCAAGACGGTGCTCGTGACGATTACGCTCTAAACGTGCATCAAGTTCCGCTTCTAGTTCTACGACGAATACTTCTCCGCCCGCTTCTTCAAAAATTTTCGTAATGTCCTGGACATACGCGTGATCTTTTTCAGAATTAAAAGCCCATACATACGTGAAGATCATTCCGTACTTATCGGATTTCGCATATTCCCGAAAGATTTCTTCTCGAAATAGATGGACTAATCGCTGACCAGCTTTTGTCGCATAATCAAAATATGGCAATACAAGTTCGATGGTCAAATGGTTATGAAACAATTGTAAGCCCGTCACTTTTTCTAATTCTTGTCCTACCGTCATTTTACCGACAGCTTGCGGACCAACAATAATGACAAATTTCATGGGGCACCTCTACTTTCGATTAATACGATATATTCCTTTATGATCGCGTTTCGATGCACCATTCTTTTCGAAAATACGAATCATTCCGTAATTATTCTCATCTGTACTTCCGACATACGTCGTCGCTCCGAGTTTCTTCATTTCGTGAAGGGTGAGGAGGTGCAACTTTGCACCATATGACTGCTGACGAAAATCAGGTAAGACGCCGAAGTAGAACATACGCCCTTCTTCCGTTTTCCCTTGCTCGATGTGCGGAATTCCTATTCCAAGAGGTGTTTCATTCTCCGTAAAAATGAAACAGTTAGATCGCCACGTAGCACCTAACTCGTTTGGTAAACTTTCCATGATTTGTTCTATCGTAAATAAGTTATTTTTATTCGCCGTTCCGGATCTCGCTAACTCATAAAGTTCGGCAAACTCTTTATCGGAGTATGCGCCATTTGCGAGACAATGAACCGTTATATCTGTCGGTAACGAAAACTTCGCATCTAACGAGCGAGTGTATTCCACTATTGAGGAAACTTGATGAAATCCCTTTTTGAGTAAGTACGTTTCAAACGAAGCATCCATTAAAAGAGATAGATATTCCATCGACGACTGTTGCCATTCAAGAAACAGCTTGTCGAAAGCTTCTATGTAAGATGAACGACTGGCTTCTTCAATCTTTACTTGATCGACCAGCATATATTCTCCTTCTTTACGTATGACACTAAACAACGGTAGTCCCCCCTTTACTGCTTTGCTCTTTCATTTTAGCAATAATTGGATGCTTTCGTTAATAATTTTCAACAAGTTAGTCACTAGGGGTGAAAGAGGAAGCAAAAAAGTGGGGTTATGGGTCAATTTCTTACGAGAAAAAGGCTTCTATAAGCGCAGCGGCAGCCGCTATCAGTGTATATCTCAATCTATAATCGCAACCGTGATTTCTATCGGCGCAAATTCAAGCTGCCAATATATTTCTTTTAAAATAAAAAAGAGAAAATCTCCGCAAAGATTTCCTCCCAATCAGTCCTACGTTAGTTTTCAATATCCCCGTTCCAAGATGACATGCCTTGAGCCACATTCACGAAATCGTATCCTTTTTTCGCAAGGATATCACTTGCTTGCTTCGAACGATTCCCTGATTGGCAAATAACGATATATTGTTTGTCTTCACTCAGTCCTTCCACGTTATCTGCTTGAAGTTCTGTTAACGGCTTGTTTTCAGCGCCAATAATGTGCCCCATGTCATATTCGCTTTCTTCCCGAACATCTAGCACTGTATAACCTTCCTGTTGTTTAGCTTCTATATCGCTAATCTGAATCGTTTCATATGCTTCGTCGTTGCCACATGCTGATAACAGTAAGAGCAATGCCGGTAGTATGAGAAATAATTTTTTCATTTTTATCCTCCTTTTCTCCACTACAATATACCCCTAACGGTATATCATGTTCAAGTTTTTTACCCGTACTTTTTTTGATGCGCCTTTTTCCGTTTTAAATAGTCCTCATCTTCTCTAATTTCGTCCCATCTCTTTTTAAATATCGATGCTGATTCTGCTTTTACAGGGTCTATATCTCGTTCTTTGATGGATCCGTCTTCGTTGTATTTTCGCCCACCCTTATAATTCGTGTATCGTCTTGCGCGCGTATAGCCCATTTGGATAAACTTTCTCGCCATATCCATTCCGACAAAATCGTCTTTTTTCCGGTATTCCTCAAACAATTCCATAATCTTCTCCGAGGACTTCTTGGCAATATCAGGCGTTTTAAATCGCCAATGCGGCAAAATTTCCGACTTATACGGTTCTACTAAAAGCACCCCCTGCTCTCCACGGCCAACTCGGTATAATTCCGGTTTTTGCCGAAAATCGATGCTGTCAAAATCTAAATCGTAGTCAAACGCCATCTGTATCACTCCCTACTTCTGACATTCCCGAAACGCCTGCCATTTAGACACTTTTTGGAAATGAAAAAAGGAACAGCTAATTTCGCTACCCCTCGAAAACGCCTTTATTTTCTCGTTTCAAAATCTTGTTCAATCTCTTGTTTCCACGATTTTTCTAATTTTCTACCTTGTCTAAAACTCGAAACAGCTTCATTCACCACTTGATAATTTAACTGCATACCCGCTTCATCCGCGTGAAAATTTACGGCATTTTCTTGTTTAATGCCATATGAATCTGCCGTAGAAAGTGCATCAATATTCGCACCTAAAAAGAGAAATTCCCAACCTGTTTTCTGTTTATCCGAAACTAAGTGACGCACTTTCTCGATTGTAAACTCTCGACTAGCATTTTCCATACCGTCCGTCGTGATCACCACCAGAACTTTTTCTGGGCGGACCTCTTGTTTCGTGTGTTGATGTGCTTTCGCGATTTTTTGAATTGTCATTCCTATTGCATCAAGCAAGGCTGTCGTCCCTCCAAGCCTATACTCCTCTTCTGTCATAGGAGATATCCCGTCCATATCAATTCTGTCATGCAACAATTCACAGTCATGGTCAAACAATACAGTGGTAATGATGGCCTCACCTTCTTCCTTGCGTTGCTTTGCCACAAGCGAATTAAATCCACCAATAGTATCTTTCTCAAGTCCTGACATGGAGCCGCTTTTGTCTAAGATAAATACCAATTCTGTTTTCATGTTTAATTCCTCCAATGAATGATGTAAGTACACGTTCATCATACAAAGAATAACGACAGAAATGGTCGCATCGAAAGCGACATTTTACTTTCTATTTTCAAAGGCGTTTTACGCACCTAAAATAGGTTGATCAAATGCAAATAACGTTTCATTCACTTCCATTAGGTCATAGACTTCATTCACCAAGAAATACTCCATGATCACGTCGAACTTACTACTACGCGACAGCGAATAGCCGGCAGCTTGTAGTAAATCTTTCGCCTCATCTAGATTCAATCGAAGGGAAATCGCAAATGCGAAGACCGTTTTCTTTTGCGGTTGATATTCCTTATTCGTCCGAATTTTCGAGAACAATCGCCGATCGATATTTGCTCCTTTATAAGCATCTACATCGGTCATTCCTTTTTGGTCAATGAAACGAAGTAAGCGTTCTGAAAAACTTTCCTCTAATTCTAGCAGCACATCGTCTAAGGATCGCATTTCATTTACTTCAAACTCAAATTGACCCTCCTCCACTACTCGAGGAGCCATTTGTATATCTAGCCGTCGATTACGGCGTTTGTAGTGTTTTTCCGCTTGATCCACATAATGCTGGTCAATAAAATGCTGCACAGATGCTTTTATCTTACGAGACACTTCCACGGCTTCTTGATCAAATAACACGAGGTACACTGTTATGTCATGTCGCTGTAAGTAAGCAGTAATAGCTTTATTCGCAATGTCAAAAGCCATTTCTTTTGGGTAACCGTTCGCACCTGAGCCAAGTAATGGAAAAGCAATCGTACGTGCATTCAGTTTGTCGGCAAGCATCAGTGCATGATTGTAAGTCTCCATCAAAAGAGCTCGATCACTTTGTAGATGAAAGCCGAAAGTTGGTACTGCCACGTGCAGAATGTGGCGGCTTGGCAAGTCAAAAGCTGGGGTATGGACTGCTTGCGTCAATGGAACGGGACGAAGGGATATACAAACAGTTTCTAAATCAGTCTCCCCTGCTGCATCGAAAATCATGCCGCTCGTCCCAGCACCTTTTTCAAGTAAAGTATTAGATGGATTAACAATGAAATCCACATTCATTTTTGTAATATCGTCGCGAACTAACACGTATGGCATTTTTCCCCTCCTCCTATTTCCGTCTATCTTATGTGTTCTAGAACAGACATTAAACTAACATCAAAAAGCACCATGAACGGATTGCTCATGATGCCTTGTCTCAGCGAGCACCTACTGCTCCATAATAGTTGTCCGATTTCGCCCGCCAGATTTGGAGCGATAAAGGGCACCATCCGCTTTGACAAACATTTCTTCCTGCTGGCCAAACTCGTTTCGCTTCCCGTGAACTGCTCCTATACTAATCGTTACCGGATGTGTTTTCGCATCTTTGATAAATGAAAATGGTAACTTCGAGACGGACTGACGAATTCGATCGGTCAATTCGTTCAAAACGTCTAATGACACACTTTCTAAAACCGCCACAAACTCTTCCCCACCATATCGTCCAACGATTCCTTCAACTGAAGATAACTCGTTTTTTAACGTTGCAGCAACTGCTTTTAAACATTTATCTCCTTCTACGTGCCCGTGCATATCGTTGTAATGTTTAAAGAAATCAATATCGAACATTAAGAGAGAAATGAGATTCGATGACTTCTCCTCCGATTTCCACAGGTCATTTAAATATTTCATCACTGCGCGGCGATTACACACTTGTGTCAGTTCATCAATATACGCTTCACCATGCAACGATACATTTGCTTGCTCTAATTCTGTTAACATTTTCTTTTGTGTGGAAATTTCATATTCCAGTTGCTCATTCACTTTCGCCATTTTCTCGACTTCTTTGCCAGCAAATACTTTATTTAACTCAATTTTTATAATTTCTAATTTTTGAGAGACTGCAGATGTTTCAATTGCTTGTTCCACATGGTGATACTTTTTATAATAGTCAAGCGCGTGTTTGTATTCGGACGTTTGTTCATAATACTCGCTTAATCGTTTAAAGATTTTGCTTGTGGATTTTCTTGCTTCAATATCTTCTGCGAACGATAGTGCTCGCTTCATTAATGCTAAAAACTCTTCCTCCGAATCGAGCAATGCCGATTCCGCAAGATTGATCAATACTTCAATTATGTAAAATTTATTCCCCAGAAATTCCAACCGCTTTAACGAATTCTCAAAATGAGTTCGCGCTTTGTCGAATTCTTTCCAATGAAAATAAATACGTCCAATTTTGTTTTCTACTTCGGCTAAAGAAGTCGTGTCTGACAACTCTTTTAAAATGGCATAACTCTTTTGAAGGTATTGATAGCTTTCCGCGTAATTTTGCCGATTGTAATAAATTTCGCCAATATTTTCTAAAATGACGCCTAAATTATGCTTGAAATCATGCTTTTCACAGATGTCCCTTGCCTTCTCGAATGCTTTCAACGCTTCCTCTTCATTGCCCACTTCTCGATAAACTTCGCCTTTATTATTATAAATCCGGCTTAAGATAAGGAATTGATCTGTATCCTCAATCAAATAAAGCGCTTTTAAAAAATACTCTAGAGCTTGTTCATACATTCCATAATAAAAATAAACGATTCCGATAAGATTCAGCGATTCGGACTGACCATCCCTATGCTCTAATTCTTCGTATAACTTTAATGCATCATATGCGTGGTTATAACATTCTTCTAACTTTGTCATCGATCGACTAGACAACGCCATGACAAATAAAGCAGCTGCTTCTTGCTCTTTTGCTAGTACTGCTTTTGCTTGAATACGATATTCATCTGCTTTTTTGTAAGCGATCTTTGGTTCGGAAAGGGCGATTTTTCGCACTTCCAAAATCGAATCCATTAACGCAAGTTGTTTTGACACCACGACAAATTCCACCGTTCTATTTCTTTGTACCTACTATCTTACTGCAAAGAATGGAAGTTTAACAATTCTTTTTTATCAGAAATTTCAAACGACCAGGAATTTCTCTCTAAATTTGCTTCCGTCGTTTGATTCGCCTTGAAAGTAGCTTTACAAAAAGAAGGATTATTATTTTCAAATGGAATTGTTCGCGTTCCTGTCAATGCGAACTGGTCGCACTCAACTTTTTGATCTTCCCACAAAAAAATCCCCTTACCAATGAAGGTAAGAGGATGACTACTTAAAATGTGCCGAACATTGCAAAAGACAACGTAACGATAATCACAACTGCAATAATAAATACAATTACACCTGGGATTAGCATTGTAAAGAAGCCTTTCCAACTAGAGAATTGGTGCGCTTCACCAATTGCTTTACTCGAAATGATAATGCTCCAAATTCCGAGTACAAGTAGGAAAATTCCAATGATCGCATCTACTGCGGTTGCCGTAGGTGATACAGTCGTAGCAAACGGATCCGAGAAATAAGATCCTTTTGTAAAGAAAGCTCCGATTAATAACAGTGGTGCCATCCAAATACTAACAAGTTGTGTTAGAGCGATTGTTTTCCACATTTCATTAAATGTTGCTTTCCCTTTAAATAGTTTCCCTACTAATAAATAAATACCCGCACCAATCATGGTAGAGATAAATCCAAGAATCGGACCAAGTATAAGTGCTAATAGTATCGCCACTATAATAGGTATTTCAAAGCCTAGCGTCGTGTCAAAAACAGATGGTAAAAGTGCTAAAATTCCCGCAATAAGAATAATGAAGTAAAAATACTTTTCTCTTTTGTACTCTAACGCATATCGAACAGTCTCCCTCGTTTTTGTCCAAATCGAGATAAATGGATTAAGCTGCTCTGTTTCTGTCTCTCTAATTTCTTGCATGATTGTTGCCCCCTTTTCTCTTAAGTGTATCGTAGAACGTTTTTCTTGGACATACATTTTTGTAAAATAATGTCGAACTATCGCCCCTCTTTATTCTACGATTCTATTCCAAAAAAGATTCAACCGATTTGTGAAACCATCTACTGATAGCTTGCAATTCATTTATCGGATCGTGAATTAGTTAGAAATTAACATCAAAAAAAAAGCTTTTTTCTGTATTTCAGAAAAAATTTCGACTTTCTAAGCATTTTCAACCCGTTCCTCTTTATCTATTGATACAATTAAATCATTGATGTTTTTTAGGAGGATTCGATGAAACAGCCACTTTGGACACGAGATTTTATCCTGATTACAGTCATCAACTTTTTCGTGTTCTTTATTTTTTATTTACTACTAACCATGCTTCCTTTATATGCAGATCACGCGTTACATGCTAGCGCCCCACAGATTGGACTTGTCTTAACACTTTTCTTTGTCGGTGCAATTGCGGTTCGTCCATTTGCGGGTAAATGGGTAACCCGTTATTCCCAAAAGACATTGCTACTTCTTTCTAGCTTTGTTTATTTGCTAGCAGCACTCATGTATCCTGTTGCGACACACATTACGGCCCTGCTAATTCTACGAGTTGTACACGGTGTATCATTTGGTGTCTTAACCACCGTGATGGGAACTGTTGCAGCAGAAATTTTACCCGTGAATCGTCGCGGCGAGGGTTTCAGTTATTTTTCGCTCGCGATGGGAATTGGGATGGTATTTGGACCATATTTAGCACTAACATTAGCTAATCATAGTGCTTATATGGAAACATTTTTACTCTCTATTGGTCTCTCCGTTATTTTGTTACCTATCGCCTTTATGATTCGTATCCCTATTATTGAGCGTAATCTCGTTCCAAAAATGAGCACAAAATTTAATTGGAAAGAAATTATTGATCCTCGCACAGTGAAGTTAGTCATACCAATTTTCTTGTTAGCGCTAGCTTATTCCGGGATCACGACGTATTTGCCGCTTTTCGCTGCGGAAATGAAACTAGTGACAGCAGCAAGTTACTTCTTCCTAGTTTACGCGAGTGCGATGCTCCTATTCCGTCCATTCACAGGAAAATGGAGTGATTTATACGGTGCCAAAGTAATAATTGTTCCTTCCATGGTTCTTTTTGCAATTGGGCTCGTCGTTCTATTTTCCGCGCACGCGTCTTGGTCATTAATCTTGTCTGGAGCGATAATTGGACTTGGATTCGGTTCGATTACACCTATTTTCCAAGCACAGCTAATCGACTCAGTCGAACGGGAAAAATCAGGAATGGCAAATTCACTATTTTTTAACTCGATGGATATGGGGATGGCAATCGGAGCATTTGCACTTGGTATTTTAGCAAGTGAATGGGGCTATCGGAATGTATATGTAACTGGATTCTTCTTAGTCGTGGCAAGTTTAATCATGTATATCCTGCTGAATAAAAAACGGCGGAATAATGATTTACAAGAAGTTGATTGGAAAAATAGATGAAATTATACAATTTTAATTACTTTTCCATAGTGAGTGATTTTTAAAGAACTACCTTGGTGAAATGATTCATCAAGAAAGTGTCTAGAATATCAAAATAAGAGGAAGAAGAACCTCCTATAAGCGGATCGTCATCTTCTATCAGCGCATACGCTAATTCTCTCGGCGCAAAGCGCGAGATTCACTTGCGTTGAGTGAAACTATAGTGAACAGAGAACTACTCTTCTCCATTTCTTCTACAAAAAATCCGAATGATCACGACATTCATAAAAGAATGCTCGCGAATCATTCGGATTTTTTCAACTATTGGTGTTTGCTCGTGTTTCGTTTGAACGAAATGCTAAGTTGATCGCTGCTACCGCTGGCAATAAAGCGACAAGGCCGATTGCCCACGTAACATTCAGTAAATCAGCAAGTACTCCTGCTAACAGAGCACCAAATGCATATCCACTATCCCTCCAAAAACGGTACACTCCCATTGCGGATGCTCGCCAATCTGGAGAAGCTACATCTCCTATTGCTGCTTGTAGGACTGGATACACCATTGCCGTTCCTACTCCAAGGATTCCTGCAGCTAATAGCCAAAGCACAAAGGTATTTACTACGAGTAGTAGACCTATTGCCACCGCTTGCGTTATCATACCTCCGACTAATAATCCTTTTCGTCCCACTCGATCACTCCAAGTGCCGGTCGCTAATTGCACAATCCCCCACGCAGCAGGATACACCGCGACAATCACGCCAATTTCGCCAAGTGAAAGACCTTTTGCAAACAAGAAAACGGGCAATAACCCCCACACCATTCCATCTTTGAAATTTGTTGCGAGTCCTGCAAACGTAAAGGCAGACAACTCCTTATTTCGCCAAGTCGTTAAAGAAAAGACTTCCTTAGCCGACTTCGCTCTTTGAGTCGTAACATTCGCAGCGGTTAAATGAAGCGTTACGTGCTCTTTCGTATCCTTCACCACAAATGATAATCCAACACCAATGACTGCAATGCCTAACCCAAGATAAAAGGGTTGAGGAGTTACGGCATAATGAGATGCAACATAACCTGATAGAAGCGCAAAAATAGCAACCCCCGAATAGCCTGCAAATTCATTCAAACCTACAGCAGTACCTCTTTCAGAGCCTTTCGCTAAATCTATTTTCATATTTACGGTCATAGACCACGCAAGACCTTGATTGATTCCCAAAAGAATATTGGCTACGATAATTGTCTCCCAATTTGGAGCAAAAATGATGAATAACGGTACTAATAACCCAACAAACCAGCCTACTTGTAAGACTCGTTTACGACCAAAACGATCAGAAATGTACCCGGCAAAGTAGTTCACGATTGCTTTCGAAAAACCAAAACTAACGATGAACGATAATGCCGCAGCACTACTTTTCACACCAAACGTTTCTTCTCCTAAAAGTGGCATGATCGTCCGTTCCAAACCAACCATGGAACCAACAAATAAGTTGATGATGACAAGTAGCATAAATTGTGTGTGATTTTCTTGTATCCCTAATTTTTTCATATATAGCTCCTTTTACTTTCCTAGCTATATAGTACGGTTGTTTTTCACTAATTGCATATCAACCGCTTATGAAGGAAGCACTTTTGTACGCAAAAAAACCTCTCCATTATTCCGGAGAGGCAAGTCGCTATTTTCGGGTTAAAGGCATCGTACAACAACGGAACGAGCCACCTGACTTTATAATTTCACTTAAATCTACTTCTATAACTCGGTATCCCGCTTCGCTCATCGAAGCATTTACCTTCGGGTTTACTGGTAAACTAATGACTCTATTACCTCCAATGGATAATACGTTCGTTCCCATTGAAAATTGTTCGTCCGCTTCTACATCGATTAAGCGGTAATACTTACTTAACAGTTCGATTGTTTTTTCGTCCATTGCATCTCGAAAAATAAGCGCATCCGTTGGAGAAAGAATATTGAAAACACAATCCAAATGTAAGTATTTAGGATTAAAAGGAATGGCAATCACGTCATGGGTTGGAAGCTCGTTCTGAAGATTTGTTATCGCATCCCGACTTGTTCTGTTACTAACACCAACAAATACTCGTTTTCCATCTACGATGACGTCACCGCCTTCAACGTGACCACTTTCCATCCGTTTATAGGCGTATCCATTCATTCCCAACCACTTGCGCAACATCTCTTCTTCTCCGTCACGAACGTCACTCGCCATATTAGAAATAAATACATTATTCCCAACTGTAAATCCGATATCTCGCGTGAATACTTGTTCTGGGAAATCTTGTTTGGCAGGGACCTTTATAACTTGTACGCCTTCTACTTGAAGCGTACGCACGAAGTCCTGATGTTGTTTCATCGCTCGAAATTGATTAATATTTTCACTTGCATATTGTTTTTGCACATCATTAATCACTTCTTTTATCGCCATATATTTCGGCTCACACACAATTACTTGTTGTAAATTTCCATATTCGCTATGGCAACCTGTCCACTGATGCGGTTGTAATTTTACGTTCATGTTGCAGCCTCCACCTAATCCAGTCTTTCATGTACCATTCCCCTTTGTGCATTCCTTAAACGTGAGAAAGCAATCCCGAGTTTCAATTTCCATTTTCGGGGAATAAAAGGTGTACGACTAAACGCGTGGAGGCGGAACACATGATTTCAACGAAACATGCTTTATTAACATTGGAAGACATCGAAACACGTGATGACCTTCCCTCATGGTTAAAAGAGGAATTCCAAACATTTAAAGCAACCGTCACGGACAAAACCTTTCCATGTTACTTTGGACGAAGTGGTCTGTTAAATGGGGAACTTCGATACGGCTATATCAACCGAGAGGATTGGTCCAACTTACCACAAACGTTAAAAGAATTTTTAGCTTTATTCGAACAACCAAAACATAAACGTCACGGCTTATTCGTTTTTGTTGAACCGATGGAAGTAGAAGGATCATTAGAAGACTATCGACAACAGTTTTGGGATATTCTTCAATACCTACATACAGAGGATGAATTAGAATGGCCAGAAGATGCTCCGAAAGATCCTGACCATTACTTATGGGATTTCCGTTTTCATGGGGAGCCGATTTTCGCTTTCGGGAACACTCCTGCGTATAAACAGCGGAAAACACGTGCTTTAGGAAACTCCATGGTCATAGGCTTCCAACCACGAAAAATTTTCCAAGGTCTAGAAGGAACGGAAAAAGGTGGCGTCATGTCTCGTGAGAAAGTACGAGAACGAGTAGAAAAATGGGATAACTTACCGAAGCATCCGGACATCAGTCATTTTGGGGATCCTACTCATAACGAGTGGAAACAATTTTTCATTGGAGATGACAGTGAACCGATCGAAGGCAAATGTCCATTCCATCACAAATCAATGCAAGCGACTGCAGAGCCAACTTCTTGATGAAGTTGGTTTTTTTCGTGAAAATTTTCCAGTGACAATGCAATGTAAAACAACAATTAAAGTCTCCCTCATCCAACTTCCCGTCAAGAGGAGATAGGCAAAATCTTCCTGTATCGCTATAATGAAAATGAATAAGGGGGATTTAGATGCACGAAATGATACGAGACATACAAGAAGAATTACATACGGAAAGATTGTATTTACGAAAGCCTAAACAAGGAGACGGCACAAAAGCGAATGAAGCGATTCTCCATTCATTACAAGAGTTAAAGCCCTGGCTGCCTTTCGTACAGGAGACCCCAAGTGTAGAAGATACAGAGCAAAATATGCGTCAAGCGATGGCAAACTTCTTGAAACGTTCCGCTCTCCGGTACTTAATATTCGAAAAAGATACGCACGATTTTATCGGAACAACTGGATTTCACAATATTGATTGGAAAGTAAAAAAACTTGAAATTGGCTATTGGATTGACTCTAGGCAATCTGGAAAAGGCTATATGGTAGAGGCAATCGACCGGTTAACACGTTTTGCTCTAGACGATTTAGGAATGAAGCGAGTTGAAATTCGAATCGAATCTTCTAATATAAAAAGCCGAGCGATTCCGGAGAAATTAGGATACGTACTGGAAGGGATTCTCGTCAATGATGATCTATCTGTTGATGGAAAAACGCTTACCGATACATGTGTCTATGCCAAAACGGTGCGCTAACGAACAATGGTACTCTAATTATTGCATAAGAAAAACCAAAGAGTCTATTCACTCCTTGGTTCGATTAATTCGTTTTAGATACTTCAGCATATGTCCAAATATAGTGGACAAATTCTTCATCTGATAGACTTGAGTCAGGAACGAACCCGACAGATTCCAGAACTTTTTGTGAAGCCACATTGTCGATCGTTGTTTTCGCTAATCCTCTAATGCCACGTGGAATTAACACTTGTTCTACCAGCATAAGAAGTGCAGCTTTCGCGTACCCTTTACCAGAATGTGCTTCACCTATTCGATACTCAACCGTTCCAGTCGAATTTTCTTCATTAATATCGACTAAATTCATTCGGCCAATCAGTTCGTCCTTTTCCCAAATAAGATAGAATAAGGACTTTTCTTGTACTTGTTCATCTAATAATCCCCCTAAAGTGGAAAGAAAATTAGTTGGGATATAATAACTGTCTCCTCTAGTAGGAACAGATTGTTCAAAATAGCAGCGGTTTACTCGTTCGAATTCTAATAGTTTATCCGCATCTTCTAATTGTAGTAGTTGAAGTTGTAACATACTCTTCACCTCTAAAACTTGCATATGCAAGAACCTTCAATGGATTTGTCACGAAGGTATTCTCCTAGTATAACATGTTTGAAGAAAATATCGAGGATTTAAGTCATTTTCTTACTATTTATATCATATGAGTATCTGAATATTCCATGAATGACCCCCACTTGAAAGGAGCTTTACCATGTCCGTATTTTTAAAAAGATTGGATCATATTCAACTATCTGCACCTATTGGTTCTGAAATGAAAGCCAGAGAATTTTACAACAAGATTCTTGGTTTACCCGAAGTAGAAAAGCCAGAAGAACTAAAAAAGCGAGGTGGCTGTTGGTGTTCCAACGGTTCAGTCCATGTACACATTGGGGTAGAACAATCTTTTGTTGCTGCAAAAAAAGCACACCCTGCGTTTGAAGTAGATGCGCTTGATGAATGGAAAGAACATTTATCCATGCATTCGATCGCATATGTCATTGATGATGCACTGCCCGGTGCAAATCGGATTTATGTAAATGACCCATTTGGTAATCGGCTTGAAATTTTAGAATGGCTATAGAAAGAGGAGAATACATATGAAAAAAGCATTGCTACTATTAAGTGATCAATATGCTGAATTTGAAGTGATTATTGCATCGATGGTTCTAAAAAGTAAGGGCTATACCATCCATTCCTTTACAATGGAGGATGAAAAACGTCCAATCATCGGTACATCTAGTCTCCTTACGTACCCTACACACACGTTTAACGAATTAGAAGATGCAAGAGAATATGGAGTCTTTATTGCACCAGGTGGCCATCCATTGTCTCTTCTAAGTGATGATCGTATGTTACAACTTGTTCGTGACGTGCATGCTTCAGGCGGTTTAATCGCTGGTATCTGTGCAGGTACTTCTGTTCCAAGTACGGCTGGTCTTTTAGAAGGAAAAACGTTCTCTACCCAACTTAGTCCAGAAGACGAGGAATATGCACACGTTCATGACTGGTCGCTACAGTCAAAAGACGATATCACTGTAGACAATCGCATTGTAACTGCACCAGGAAGTGCCTACGTAGAATTTGCAGTGGAGATTGCGAAGCAATTAAATGTAATGTCTGAAGAAGAGTCGATCGAAACGTTACGGTATTTTAAAAACCAACTAAAAGAAGATGCTTTAACGAATTAAAAAGATCTCTTTCACCATCAATGTGTTCTTGCATGCATAGTTTTTGCTCATTCGGGTAATAAAAGAAGAGAACCGAAAGGAGCGTTTTTATGTCAAAGAAAGTATTAATGGTATTAACAAATCATAAAGAATTACCAAATGGAAAAACAACCGGTGTTTGGTTGTCAGAGTTTGGAGAAGCATATTTAGCATTTCAGAAAAAAGGATACGATGTCACTATCGCAAGTCCAAATGGCGGAAAAATTCCGGTCGATCCAGCTAGCTTAGAAGGCGAAGTTTCAGATGAAATGTTAGCAACAGAAAAATACCTATCCGATACAAAACCTGTAGAAGAAGTGGCCTCTTCTACATTCGATGGTGTTTTCTTACCAGGTGGACATGGAACAATGTTCGACTTACCAGGGAATACGACGTTACAAGATATCATTCGCTCCACATACGAAGCAGATAAACCGGTGGCAGCTGTCTGTCATGGTCCAGCAGGACTAGTTGATGTAAAGCTTTCAAACGGAAAGTATTTAGTAGATGGCAAGAAAGTTAGTGCCTTTACGAATAAAGAAGAGCAAGACACGGGTCTTCAAGATGACATGCCGTTCTTATTAGAATCAAAACTAAAAGAACAAGGTGCACAACATGATCCTGCATCGAATTGGTCAAGCCACGTTGTGACGGATGGATATTTAGTTACTGGTCAAAATCCACAGTCTACCGAAGCAGTTGCAGAAGCATTTATCAACGTATTAGAAAAATAAGTTAGAACTAAACGATTGAAAGCTGGTGGGCACAAAGCCTTCCAGCTTTTTTGTTATGGAAGACAAAATACAAAAGAATGAGTAAACTGAAAGGTAGAAAAGAGGGATTTTCATGAAACAAAATCAGAAGGTTTGGCGGGCATGGAAAGTACTATCGCTTGGTATTTCGATTGTTATTCGAATGTACTGGTACCGATTTCGTCGAAAATCCCCAGCGGAAAACGCAAAATTATGGGGAAGAATTGGAAAAGAATTTCGAACAGTCCTTTTTGAACTAAACGGTATTCTGATTAAAGTTGGCCAATTGATGAGCATACGCGAGGATTTATTGCCAAAAACATTTATCGCGGAAATAAAAGGACTTGTCGACTCCGTTCCACCATCTCCTTGGGAAAAAATTGAGCAAGTGTTGAGGGAAGAATGGGGTCCAGAGAAGAAATCGCTCGTTCAATCAATTGAACCAGTTGCTGTTGCCTCCGCTTCAATAGGGGAAGTGTACAAAGCAACGTTAGAAGATGGATCGATTGTGGCAATTAAAGTACAACGACCAGACATTCAAGAATTGGTTCGAATCGACTTTTGGTCGTTAGGCGTTCTGATGAAATTTGCCAAATATGTCGCTCCTATTCCAAAAGGTTTTATCGACTTCAACAAATTATACACGGAAGTAAGGCAAGTCATTGAGGCAGAGCTGGATTTCGAGCAAGAAAGACGATCCGCTGAAATCTTTCAACGACGGTTCGAGCACGAAGACCGAGTTAAAGTTCCCCGCATTTATCGTGAATTGTCGACGGAGCGTGTGCTTGTACTAGAATGGATTGATGCTCACAGGGTAAATGATTTGGAATTTATCCATCAACACGGATTATCAGGAGAAGAAATTTCTGACCGTCTCCTACGGTCTTTCTTTTCTCAGTGGTTAGAAGCCGGAATCTTTCACGCAGATCCGCATGCTGGAAACATTTTAATCCAACAAGACGGAACAATCGTGATGCTCGACTTTGGCATGATTGGGGAAATATCGGAAAGTGATGCAACATTGTTCCGCCAACTATTAGAAGGCATCTTACTGAAAAATTATGCTAAAGCTGCCGAAGCGTTTCAATATTTAGGGTTTTTATTGCCTGGAACAAATCCGAAACAAATGGAACCGACATTGCGTGAATTCGCGACGATGGACTGGGAACGATTAAAGCAAATGGACATGCTCGATGCACAAAAAATGATTCAAGATATGGTGCGATCATTACCGGTTCAAGTACCCACTAGGTTTGTCTTCCTTGGTCGATCCTTCGCAACGGTGGAAGGATTATTACTGTCGCTAAATCCAACGAAAGAAACGATCGATATCCTAAAGCCAGCCTTCTTTGACTGGTTAAAAACGAGCGATATGAACAAATGGGAACTCCTCGTGAAATGGTTCCAAGCGCAGCCCGTTTATCGTAGTATCCAAAAAATCGTCGAGTATATTGAAGCACCTGTAAAAGCAATTGAACAAAAAGACGTTCATCATTTTCAAACAATGCGATTTACCGTGTTTGAATCTCATAAAAAATTTGCGATGTACGGTGTTCTCCTATTCACTGGTGTCTGGGTAGTCGGGGAAGTGTTAGATGAAAACATCGTGTCGATTATTGGTCCAACAGGACTTGTAATATGTGCTATTTCCTATATCTTCACGAGCATACGTTTTAAAAAATGGTGGAGACAGGCTTCTCTTGGGAAGATTGACTAGGAATGAAACGGATTATACGAGTGCTCCTTTTCCGAAAAACGCGGATTGAAGAGTTCGACTGTAGCTAAATATGTATATTTTCATACTCTAAAAAAACACACCTACTATGTTAAGACGTTTCGTCCAAACAGCGGTGTGTTTTTACTTATTATTATTTTGGATCTAATGCTTGATAATCCTGTTGATATCTTCCGCCGTCTGCTACTTCAGAATGGTAAAGTGCTTTTAAAGCATATGAGCGCTCCATTTCCATTTCTTTCATTAACGACTTCAGGCGAGTTTCTAAGTCTTTATTGTTCTTGATGAGCTGATTCATTTGAGCTGGGATGAACTTCATGAGTTTTCACTTCCTTGTAGTCTTTCAATGCTTCGGCTTCTACTCGATTTAAGAAATCTGTGAAGACGATATCTGCTTTTTTCGAACTTCCTAGCAATAGCATAGCACGACCGAGAAAATTAGTCCCTTTGTTTGAGCCACTATAAGTAAACTTTGTTTCCGTTTCACTAGCTTTCTCAAGATTAAATGAAAGTTCCATATCAAATGTATTGGCTAACTGAAAAAATAGTTTTTTAATCTTTCGATCCGGCGTGTTTTCATACTCCGTAATTACGACGACATACGATTCTGTTAGTTTACCTTCTTGATATGTTTGTTCGTATGTAGACCCAACCATCTCATCTGTCTTACTAATCCACTCGTTTTTTAATACCTTTGGCATGATTCGTGCCGCTTGCGATTCGTCAAAAAGTGACCATACAATCTCAATTGGTACTGCAATCGTTCGGGTTTTCGACCAATTCAATTGATTATCCCCTCTCTTTTGCACTAAATAACTTTTTGCTTTTTACATCGTTTCTAAAAATACGTGTGCTTGTTCGTCTAACGAATTAGAAGCAGACGCAATATCATCAAAATTCGACACTGTTTTTTGAAGTTGTGTCGTCCCGACATCTACTTTCGAAGAAATGGACGTCACACTTTCACTGACATGATCAATCTTATGAATGATTGTATCAATATTTTCTTTTACTTCTCCAATGGATTGTGCGACTTTGTTCGAAAGATTTCGTACTTCTTTTGCCACAACGTCAAATCCCCGACCATGTTCTCCTGCTCGTGCGGCTTCAATCGCTGCATTCAGTGCAAGTAAATTTGTTTGTGCTGCAATCTCACGAATCGTTTTCACAACTGCCGTAATATCTTTTGCCTGTTCTTGCAGCTGGACAAGATTCTCTTGATTCATCACCGATTCTTTTTGAATCTGGTGAATCGTTTGAAGTAGGTGCTCACTATCTTCTTTTCCTTCATTCGATTTTTTCGATAGCGTTTCAGACATTTGCTTTAACTCATCTGCCATTTCAACTGTGTAATTGTGTCGATCGGTAATATTGGTTGCGATTTTTGCCACACCCAACACTTCAGAATGGTCCTCTGAAAAAATAGGCATATACGTAGCCTCTAGCCAAATGCGTTCATTCGATTTTGTTTTTCGTTCAATTTTATCTTGAAAGCTTTTACCGCTATATAATTCATTCCAAAATGTTTGATAGTCTCTTGATCGAGAAAATTCATCAAAGCAGAAAGTGGCATGCTTCATCCCCATCATTTCCTCTGTGGAATATCCCATTGTCTCGGCGAATAAAGGATTTACGTAGGCAACCTCTCGTTTTTCATTAAAGCGAATAATTGCAACATGCTCTTGAATCGAGCGTAATAGATGTTCGTTTGTTACTTGTTCCATCATGGTTTGCATGACCATTGGAATCCCCCTATGTAGTAAATTAGTATCACTTAACTACTTTACCCGTGAAGAGGTGACAAGTAAACTTTACAGCTCCAAGGAATGTGTTTTTCAAGAATATCGACTTTGTAAATAGCGGACAGAATGGTCAATCAGTTGGCGCAACACTTCTTCGTCAATATCTGCCAGGTTATTCACATAGACACATGCTTTCCCAGTCGTATGTTTTCCCAGTCTTTCTAACAAAGGAACTCTCGATTCATCACCTGTCGCGAAATACAGACTAATTTTTGCTTTTCTAGGTGAAAATCCAACAAGAGGCGCATCCCCTTCATGCCCTGTTTCATATGTATAATGATACTTTCCAAAGCCAATAATACTAGGTCCCCACATTTTCGCCTCGAAGCCTGTCGTTTCTGTAAAAATATCCAGCAAGCGATAAGCATCTTCTCGTTTTTTCCCACTTTCCACTGACTCGATAAATTCCACAACATCAGCATCCGTTTCGGTTGTTTTCAATTCATACGCCATGATCTCCCACCTTCCCATAGAAATACCCTTACCGTTTGTTTCGACGATAAGGGTACGCATACCTTCTATTCTTCTATGGTCGTTTCGATTTTCGTACTTAGGCTCTGCAAATCGCTCGATAGTTGTTGCAGCTGTTCTGCAATTTCGGTCATCTGAGAAATGCCACTTGCTTGTTGTTCCGTGCTTGCGGCAATCTCCTCTGTACTCGCTAATCCTTGTGTAGAAATTTCCACCATCATCGAAAGCGAATCTGTTAATTCTTCTGCACTTTTTTTCACATCGGCCATTTCGATTAACACAACGTTTGTCGCTTTTTCTACTTTTTCAGAAGATGTCTGAATGTGCGTAAATGCTTGTTCGCTTTCATGCATCAATTTTTTACTTTCGGTTGTCTCCTTCGCGCTTTGTTCAATCGACACTCGCATTTGCTCTGTTTCTGTTTCGATCGATACGATTCGGTCTTTAATGCGTAACGACGCATCATCTGATTCTTTTGCAAGCTTGCGGACTTCTTCTGCTACAATAGCGAAGCCTTTTCCAGCTTCACCAGCACGCGCAGCTTCAATGGAAGCATTCAATGCAAGCAAATTGGTTTGATCGGCGATCGTGCGAATCGTTTCAGCAAATCCTGAAATACCAGACAAATGTTCAACAAGTCCTGTCACGCGCGCATTTACTTCTTCTACCTGTGCATGTACTTGATCAAATTGTTTTGCTGTTTTTGTTAATAAAATCTTTCCTCGCGCGGCTTCTGTTGAAGCAATTTCCATTTCTTCCGTCATGCGACGCACACTTTCCTGTACTTTAGAAAAGCTTGCATTCATATGATCCACTTGGTTCGTGTTGTCCTTTGCAAACGTTGTTTGGCGTTCAGCATCTGCCGTTAATTCTTCCACACTCGCTACAACTTGAGCACTTGCAGCATGAAATTCTTTTGAACCGCTATACATTTCCTTCGAAGATACAGTTAATTGTTCGACGGTGGCCGTTAAACTTTTCACAATATCGGTGAATTGTGTACGTGTCTCTGTTCGTTCTATTTCCATGGCTGCTTCTGATTTTTGTTTACTCGCGATGAGCACGATGGTCGCAGCACTTGTCAGAACAAGAAAAACAGCATGGATCATGAGTAAAGAAAAATGGTAATCATCCGTTCCACACAGTAATTGTGGATAGGCAAAATAGCCAACGAAGTAATGTACAGCGAAGATTGCTGTACTCACAACAATCATGCGTATGGAATTGAAATTCGCCAGTAAAGCCAACACCATAAAAATAGAGAAGTGATACTCCACTAAACCATTTCCACTAGCAATGATAAACATCGAAGAGAATGTTAACGATGCGGTGATGACTAAAGGTAAGGAGGAATGTAATGGTTTACACCAATACATAATCACACTTCCAAGAACTAATAATGTCGTGAGGCTTCCTAAAATGACAAATAACAGAAAGTTCGTATCGGATAAGGAACTTATTCCTTGAAACGTACTATACCCCTGTAAAAACCCAAAAAATTTATGCATGACTAACACAATTATCGCTAGCACATAAGTTAAGACCGTAAACAATACCATTAAACCCATTCGTTCGCTTTTCACTTCTTTTTCCCCTTTAATTTAGCTATTTTGAAACTGAGATATTCAGTATATATTCTCTATTCCCTGAACAGATAGTTTTGAGACTCTTTCGATGTGCTAGGATTTTTAGAATAGAAAAAAAGACCCTTCTGATGAAAAGTCTTCTCGTAGCCACCTATAATACTTTCGCTAAAAAATCTTGCGCTCTCTTGGTTTTCGGATGTAGGAAGAAAGCAGTCGGGGATGCTTCCTCTACCAATTTTCCTTGGTCGAGAAATAAAATCCGATCTGCCACTTCTTTCGCAAATCCCATTTCATGTGTCACAATGACCATCGTCATACCAGAGTTGGCCAAATCCTTCATGACATACAGCACTTCTTTTACCATTTCCGGATCTAACGCAGATGTTGGTTCGTCAAATAGCATCACTTCCGGTTCCATCGCAAGTGCACGAGCAATTGCTACACGTTGTTTTTGTCCTCCCGATAAGCTTCCTGGATATGCATCTCTTTTTTCAGATAACCCTACTTTCGCGAGCAACTCAACTGCCTTTGTTTCTGCGTCTTTTTTTGATACCCCTTTCACTTTCATAGGCGCATACATCAAATTTTCGACAACCGTTAAATGAGGAAATAAGTGAAAATGTTGAAATACCATTCCCACTTTCGTCCGAACGTCCACTAAATTTTTCGAAACGGAAATCGGTGCTCCTTGGAATGAAATATCTCCTTCCGTTGGCTCTTCTAAATGATTCATGCAACGTAATAAGGTCGATTTTCCTGACCCAGATGGCCCAATGATGACAACCACTTCACCGGAATCGATCGAATTAGAAATAGATGAAAGTACTTCATTCTTACCAAATGTTTTGGATACCGAGTTAATGCTGATCATCGTAATTTAACCTTCTCTCTACACGTTTTCCTACTTTACTTAGCCCCATCACGAGTATCCAATAGATGAGACCCACGAATAATAAAGGCTCAAAATTTCGATACGTATCTGCCCCAACAATTTGTGCCCGACGCATTAAATCTAAATAGCCAATAGTAGATACAATGGCAGATTCCTTTGTTAACGTGATAAATTCATTCATCAATGCGGGCAAAATGTTCTTCATTGCTTGAGGGAGGATTAAGTCCTTCATCATTGGACGGTACGAAATTCCGAGAGCGAGTGCCGCTTCTGTTTGCCCTTTGTCGACCGCTTGAATTCCTGCACGAATAATTTCCGAGATATATGCAGCTGAATTTAACCCGAAAGCCATGATGGCGGATAGAAAAGGCGAGATATCATAGCCCGTTAGTTGTGGAATCGCAAAATAGATGAGCATTAGTTGAAGGATTAACGGCGTTCCTCGAAAGACCGACGTATACGCATCTGCAAAGTAAACCAATCCTTTTTTTGCTGAAATTTTTGCTAGAGATAGCAACGTTCCAAGTACAAATCCTACAATGATCGAGACAATAACAAATTGTAACGTTACCCATATTCCTTCTAAGATAAAAGGAATGTAAGGCACGATTTGGCTAAAATCCAAATTCATGCCTTTCACCTACTTTCTTTTAACGGTTATTTCAGAAGACGTAATGACGATTTAATCTTCTTTTAGCCATTTGTCTTTTAATTCCTGTAACTTTCCGCTCTCTTCCATTTCCGCAAGCACTGCATCGACATCGTCGATTAACTCGCTACCTTCTGGGAAAGCAATTGCCATTCCCGGGGAACTTGAAGATGTATCTTCAAACCCAGCAAGATCTTGCTCTTCCATAAAACCTTTTCCTACTGCTTGATCTAAATAGGCTACATCTACACGGTTAGCAAGTAGTTCTTGGACGAGAATCATGGCACTATCTACAGGCTTGAGTTCAAAATCAACTTGTTCTTGCAGTTTTTTCGCACCTTCTTCTTGAATCGTACCTAATTGAACAGCGACTGTTTTCCCTTCTAAATCTTCTACAGATTGAATATCGGAGTCTTTTACTGTTAGAAACATTTCACCAGAGGAATGATATTCTGTAGAGAAGTCAACATTCTTATCTCGCTCATCTGTAGCAGACATTCCTGCTAACACCATATCCACACGTTTTGTTTGTAACGCTCCAATCAAACCGTCAAATTTCATATCTTCAATATCTAGCGTATACCCTAACTCATCTGCCACATATTTTGCTAAATCGATATCGAAACCGACTATTTCACCAGATGTATCCATCGATTCAAAAGGTGCAAAGTCTGCCGATGTTCCCATCTTCAATACTTTTTTCTCTCCACTTGCAGCTGCATCATCTTCTGTCGCTGCACCACATGCTGACAACCCAATCAAGCTTCCCGTTAAAGCTACTACTAAGGCTAATTTTTTCATATTCATTTCCTCCTTATTTTTGAATGTTTATTCAAGTAAATGCATAATAACACGATATCTTTCAGTTGCAAAGCCTTTTTAACAAAGTTTAAATATTCTGATTATGCATTTTTATGAATAAAAAAGAGAGTAAGATGTGAAAAACCTTACTCTCTTCTCATTTTTATTCAGTTATTGTTGTTTAGTATTCAGGGTATTGGTCTCTCAGAAAGACATGTAGGAAACAAAACAAAATCACTCGCGAGTCTTTATACATTACTTTGTATAAACTCCTCTTTGATTTCTTGTAAGAGTATTTCATTGCCCAAAATGTCCGCAGCCGTTTTTGCTAGCGTAAAGACTCCTTGAGATAACACCGCATGCCCCACCGGTGTAATGGTACGATCTGCGAATTCTCTTGTATGTGCAATTAGCCCCGGAGCATCCAGCCCGATGTACGGATGAATGGCTGGGATGACATGACTCACGTTCCCCATGTCAATCGAGCCCGTAGACGATTTCGCAGGATGTACTTTTTTTACACCACTTGTTAGCAAGTTTTTCGTAAAGAGTGCAGATAACGTTTTGTTTGTTTTCATGTTGTCATAGCTAAGCTCATAAGGATGCGTCTCTATATTCGCACCCGTCATTGCTGCCGCACCGGATGCAATCAATTCTACTTTTTTTCGAATACCATTTAAGGTCGAACGGTCTTTTGCCCGAAGGTAAAATTGTGCAGACGCTTTTTCTGGAATGATATTTGCTGCTATTCCACCTTCTTTAATAATACCGTGCATTCGAACGTCAGAAGGAACATGCTGTCGAAGCGTCGCAATTCCATTAAATAAGTGAATCACCGCATCGAGCGCATTAATCCCTTCTTCTGGTGATGCTGCAGCATGACTAGATTTACCGGTGAAATTAAATTGAATCGCATCCATTGCTAACGAGTCTCCTGATTGGTATGACTGATCGGCAGGGTGTACCATCATTGCGACATCTATATCGTCAAAAATACCATTGCTGGCCATATCTACTTTCGCACCATTTGTTTCTTCCGCTGGCGTACCTAAAACTACTACTTTCCCACCAAGTTCCATCGCAACTTTGGATAATAACACACCGGCTCCTACACTCATTGTTCCAATCATATTATGCCCACACCCATGGCCAATATCAGGCAATGCATCGTATTCTGCTAAAAACGCAATCGTTGGTCCTGGAAGTGCCGAATCGAAGGTCGCTTTAAATGCTGTCTTTCTGCCGACAATCCCTTTTTCCACCATAAATTGATGCTTCTCCAAATAACTAGAAAGTAACTTCATCGATTCAACTTCTTGATCTCCTAACTCAGGATGGTGATACAAATAATCACTCATCCCCCATAATTCCTTCTCCAGTTCTTTTAAATACTCATTTAATTTTTCCAGCATCTCTATTCCTCCACATGATATAATTCTATAAAGATACATTAGATTAAATAATTATGCAACATGACATTTCCGTGACGATGGACTTTTTAACGGTCGCTTATGCTATTATGTGTGATGTACGACAAAGAGGTTCGCAAACTCCCTCTCTAAAAAACTAAGGAGAAATGAATATGAAGAATAAGAAAGCAGTCGTTGTGTTCAGTGGTGGACAAGACAGTACGACGTGTTTACTTTGGGCTGTTCAACAGTTTGATGAAGTACATGCAGTTACGTTTGACTACGGACAACGACATAAAGAAGAAATACGTTGTGCGACCGAAATAGCACAAACCCTCCATATCCCTCACAAGATTTTGGATATGCGATTAATCAATCAGTTAACGGAGAATGCATTGACGCGAGATGATATTCCTTTAACAGAAGGAGACGGAGAAACACTTCCTTCTTCATTTGTTCCTGGAAGAAATCAGTTGTTTTTGTCATTCGCTGCCGTTTACGCGCATTCGATTGGTGCAGATCACCTCATTACTGGCGTTAGCCAAACCGATTACAGTGGATATCCAGATTGCCGAGACACATTTATCAAATCATTAAATGTGTCATTAAATCTTGCCATGGAAAAAGATTTTGTCATTCATACTCCTCTGATGTGGTTAGACAAAGCAGCGACATGGAAGCTCGCAGATGATTTAGGCGGGTTAGATTTTGTGCGCTCTAAAACATTGACTTGTTATAACGGCATTCGCGCAGATGGGTGCGGAGAATGTCCAGCTTGTGTATTACGCAAAAATGGTTTGGATACCTATTTAGAAGGTGCACGCGCATGATTCAACAACTGTACCCTCAAACAAATCACTCATTCCGATATGAGTTAAATAAAGACATGCACTTAGCTGCAGCTCACTTCATTGACCATCAATCGGCAGGAGTTTGCCAAGAAATGCATGGTCATACGTATTTCATTAACATGACGATTGCTGGAAATGACTTAGATGAAATTGGTTTTCTTGTGGACTTTAAACAATTAAAATCATTGATTCACAGCAGATTTGACCATACAGTTATGAATAATCACCCTGAATTTAAAGGTGTTTTCCCTACAACAGAGCGAATCGCAGAAAAAATTTGGGGAATTGTGCAAGCACATTTAGATACACTCGCTCATTCTCCTCGTTGCCTGCAAGTGTTTGTGAGAGAAACACCGACAAGCTATGTCGTATATCGACCCCTTGCGGAGGATTTCCGATGAAAATACCTGTAATGGAAGTATTTGGTCCAACGATTCAAGGTGAAGGAATGGTCATCGGTCAAAAAACAATGTTTGTTCGAACAGCTGGTTGCGATTATTCATGCAACTGGTGTGATTCGAAATTCACATGGGACGGTACTGGAAAAAGCACGATGATGACTTCAGAGCAAATCATTGATTCACTACTAGCTATTGGAGAAAATCGTTTCTCGCATGTCACGATTTCAGGTGGAAATCCTCTTTTGCATAAAGGTTTGGGAGTATTTATTGCCCAGTGCAAGGAAAGAGGATGGAAGACAGCGATTGAAACACAAGGATCGCTTTGGCAAGAGTGGTTGTTGTCAGTAGATGACATTACCATTTCTCCAAAGCCGCCAAGCTCCGGAATGACGACCGATTTCGAGAAATTAGAGTACATGATGGACCGATTACGTGAAAACAATGTAAGTTTCAAAGTTGTTGTATTTGATGACATCGACTTTCAGTATGCAGAAAATTTACATGCACGTTATCCTGACGTTCCATTCTATTTACAAGTCGGAAATCCGGATGTCGTTACAACGGACGATGCCGCTTTAACAGCAACGTTATTAAGTAGATTAGAATGGTTGACAGGTAAGACCGTGCACTCGAGCATGATGAATACCGTTCGAGTTTTACCGCAGCTCCATGCACTCATGTGGGGCAACAAACGAGGCGTTTAGGAGGAAATCACATGGCAGGAAGAAAATCAGAAGAATTAGAAGGCGTCACATTGCTTGGTAATAAAAACGTGCAATACGATTTTTCGTATAATCCTGGATTGTTGGAGTCGTTTGATAATAAACATCCGTATCGAGACTATTTTGTGAAATTTAACGCACCAGAATTCACCTCACTATGTCCCATTACAAATCAACCGGACTTTGCCACAATTTATATAAGCTACATTCCAGATATCAAAATGGTCGAAAGCAAGTCATTAAAATTGTATTTATTCAGTTTCCGTAACCATGGAGATTTCCACGAAGACTGTATGAATATCATTTTAAATGATCTCGTCGAACTAATGGATCCTCGCTATATCGAAGTGTGGGGGAAATTCACTCCGCGCGGAGGCATCAGTATCGATCCTTACACGAATTACGGGAAACCGGGGACAAAGTATGAAGAGATGGCCGCTCATCGGATGATGAATCACGATATGTACCCAGAAACAATCGATAACCGTTAAAAAAGAGTTGGGACAAATGGATGTTTTGTCCCAACTCTTTTCACGTTATTACTCGTCATTTTCCACCATTTCGCGGTGATGTAGTAACAGTTGTAACCATTGCGCAGGTTTTCCAAATGAATCTGCCTTGTCTTCTCTAAACGGCGTAATATATAAATGCCAGCTTAGCGCTCGATATACACATCCTACTTGTTCCGCTAATAGAAGCTGTCTTCGCAATGTTTCTTCATTCCCAAACTCTGCCCACATGTTTAAGTACAGGGGACGGAACTCACGAATTTTCGCCATCCATTTTTCATCCGTATCTTCTTCTAGTAATTCACCAAGAGAATTCCAAAAAACACGAACACTCAGGAATGGATGGGTTATCGATGCATCTCCCCAGTCAAAAAATCGATACGTTGCTTCGTGTACAAAACAATTTCCACTATGTAAATCTCCATGATCAAGTGTATCTGGTAGCTGTCCATTCAATTCATCACACATGGAAAGCAATTCGGTTTTTAGTGCCATAACTTGTGCTTTCTCTTCGAATGAAAGTCCTGTATCACAAAGCGCTTCTAAATGGTCGTTGATTTCCTGCTTTAACACAGGAATTCGACGGTCAATTACCCCAAGTTCAAGTAATTGATCCACATGCGGAATAGCGTGTTGTTGCAGCCTTGCATAGGCTTGAATCATTCCTTTATATGCTGCTTGTGTTTGGTTCGCACGAAGCGGTTCTCCAGGTAGTTCACGGAAAATCATCCATGAAAACTCCGGATGTATCGCGATCACGTCAACTGTTTCTGTAGGAAATTGTTTTGCCAAGTAGTGCGTGACATCTGCTTCAAAACTAGCAGCTTCACTGACCATTTTTGCAAAAAAGTGTCCTGTTTCATCTTTCCCCTGGTATACGCCACTCATATCCGTTTGCTTTACTTCAACTAACGGAGTTGTCACACCCGTCACTTCTTGCACCCATGCTTCTAAAGCGTCCTTGTTCATCCAAGACTTCTTCATCCCGTTTCCATTCCTTCCCGTCGTTAAAATTCGATTAAAAACGGTTGTTTATCTGCTGACAATGCTAACTCAATTCGCTCGTAAAAGTTTTTCCAAGTAACCATCTCTTTTGCTTGCTCTTTCGTGAAAAACCCTACTTCTAAGCTTTCATCAGACGTGGTACATTCTCCACCAACTTCTTTCGCTAAGAACAACGTATTGCAAATACTTCTCTCGACATTTTGGTAAATTCCACAAAAACGTACGATTTCAATGTCAATCCCAGACTCTTCCTTCACTTCCCGAATGGCCGCTTGTTGCAGCGACTCTCCTTCTTCCACTTGACCGCCAGGCATTTCCCAGCCTCGTCTCGGTCCTTTTATAAGTAATATTTCTCCCGCATGGTTCAACACAACAGCAGCTGCAGAAACAATATGTTTTGGGGGTTGATACATATTCATCACTCCTCATTAGTTGTTCGAACGGTGGTGTTTCGCCAGAAAGTCATTGATAAGATTCTTCATTTTTAGCGTTTGCTTTATTTCATTCCATAAAAAAGCATCTTACATAAGACTCTTTTGTCAGGTAAACGTCTCCACTTTATGCTTGTGCGAGCTTAGGAAACCGAGTATTTTTGGGGAATGAAGCACCCGTTACACTTCGAACCATCCAATTATTAGAGGTGTCTTCTGCTAGGAAAAGTCCAGGTAAAGGTTCGTCAACAGTGAAATGACAGATGACTTCGTTAATCCCTTCGTGAAGAATAACTGGTAAGTGTTGTTCCAAATGGAAAGGTCGTTCACTTAAAGTGCCGTAAAGATGACAAGTCTCTTGATCAAATTCGGCGACAATCGTAAGGTTATGGTCTGTTGTGTAGAGGCAAGCGTTGAATCCATGCAGGTAGTAAAACATCCACACATGTTCATCGTTTTCGACAGCTAGCTTGTTGGATATAGGGATAGACTTCCGTTTTCGTTTCAGGAATTCCTTTCCCGTCATTTCAACAGGTTCGAGTGCTCTATTTCGTTTTGAATAATTTGTAACATCAATCACAAACGACGTTTCGATCCATGAAGTGAAACCGTTCTTCTCATATAAAGAAATTGCGCGGTCATTTGCCGCTAAAAAATAGAAATCACATGTCGAATCGTAGTCTGCAAACACTTTTTCAAGTAGTTCCGAAGCGAGCCCTTGGTTACGATACGCTGGATTAGTCATTACGGTCCCAATTTGAATCGCTTTTTTCACGTTACCATGCACAAAGACGTTCATTGTATTAATCGAAACGTTTGCGATTATGTCACCATTCAAGGCATAGCTGTAACAAATGTAATGCTCATTCCAGTATCGATTCTGGTACCACGTTTCAAAGTCGATGCCGAACGTTTTTTTCGCTAAATCTGCAAACGATTGGCGCAACTGGTCATTTTTTTTATAATCTTTCACAAATGTTTTCATAGATTTAACGTACCATGAACTGGATGTGATGACATCCACTTTTTACTTGCATAGAATGAAAATCGCACCAATTTTAGGAATATCGCACCGAATTCACTCACGAAAATTCTGTGATTTCACTGAAAAGCGCCCTCTACATTTCCTAATCCGCCCACTGATTCATATAAACCGATCAGTACATCCTTCCTCTCCCGTACTATTGCCCACAAAAAAACCATGAACTCGAAAGTCCATGGTCTTCGTTTTAATATTCTCTTGTTGCCGCTTTTGCACGGTTCTTCTTGAAAAGTTTGGAGAGGATTTCATAGACAATCGGCACGATAAATAGTGTCAGTAACGTCGAACTAGCAAGTCCTCCAATTACTGTTACACCAAGTGCTTTGGAGATTAATCCGCTGCCTTCTGATCCGAACGCCAGTGGTAATAGTGCACCAATTGTCGCGATTGCGGTCATCAGGATTGGGCGAATACGCGTTGCACCTGCCTCCAGAACTGCTTCTCGCATTGTCATTCCATCTCGTTCCATGTGAATGATTCGGTCGACGAGTACGATCGCATTCGTGACAACTATTCCGATGAGCATGAGTAGACCCATCATGACGGAGACAGAAATGGTTTCTCCGGCAATCCACAATCCAACGAACGCACCGATTACGGTGAACGGTAAGGAGAACAGAATTGCAAATGGTGCAACACCTTCACTAAATGTGACAACTAAGATGAAGTAGACGATCGCAATCGCAGCTAGCATTGCGAGACCTAGTTGTGTGAAGGTTTCTTGCATGTCAGCCGTGACACCATCGACGCCGATTTCCACGCCATTCGGTAAATCAATTGCATCTACTTTCTTATCCACGTCCTCTGAAGCTTTTGTAATGTCTTTACTTGTAATCGTCCCAGAAACGGATGCGTAGAATTGTCCTTTGCTTCTGTCCAATGTAGAAGATGCGGAACCTTCTTCCACTTCGACAATGTCTTTAAGCGGTACGGTTGTACCCATAGCAGTTGGAATTTCTGTGTCGAGTAACGCATCAAACGAATCCACCGATTTGTCTTCTGCTTTTACGATCACATCAATAGTTGTATCATCTCGTTCGATCGTTGTTAACACTTCTTCTTGCTGCATCGGATTTAACAGCATCGCTAGTTGACCTGTCGTTAATCCGTATTGCAGTAACGTTTGTTGATCTGTTTCTAAAGAATGCTCAGTGAATCGATCTGATAAGCTAGTAGTCACATCTTTCACTTTGTCACTTTTACTCATGGCAGCTTCGATTTCGTCTACTGCTTTTTCTACTTTTGATAAGTCATCACCGTAAATGGTATAGCTTAATTCATTGCCAGCCATACCGCCTGCTGCAAAGTTTTGCGATTTCCATTCACCCGATTGATCCATATTTTTCAAGCTTTCTTCCACTTCTGCTTTTACGTCTTGGAAGTTTTTCGTATCCTCGTCAAAAATAACGAAAAGGAGTGCTCCGTTTGATCCACCACCAGCCATTGCGGCCATCGGATCTGCTTTGTCCGAAACAGACACTTGAACAATATCGACATCTTTGCGGTCCATCATTTTTTGTTCGACGACTTCCACATTTTCCAGCATGTCTTCTTTTAATTCCCCAGGAGCGGGCGTGTACGTTAAGTACATCATTTTTTCTTCTTCGCTACCGAGGAAACTGAAGCCGATAATTGGTGCAAGCGCTAAACTCGATCCGAATAACACAAATGCTAGAAGGAGCGTAACCACCTTATGGCGCAACGTCCAAGCCAAGCCTTTTTTATAGCCATTCGACAGTTTCCCTTGCTCTTTATGTTGGTTCGGTTGTTTTGTCGTTGCTAATTTTTTGCGGAATAAAAGATGCGACATTGCCGGTACAATCGTAATCGCAACTAATAGTGATGCTCCGAGTGCGAATGTCATCGTTAAGGCAAACGGTGTAAATAATTCTCCCACCATTCCACCGACAAAGATCAGTGGTGCAAATACCGCAACCGTTACTAATGTCGACGATAATATCGGCTTAAACATTTCAATCGTTGCTGCACGGACTAAAGGTCCACCAGTTAACCTTTCCTCTTTTAAGTGAATCCGTCGATAAATATTTTCCACAACGACAATCGAGTCATCAATTACCCGTCCAATCGCGACGGTTATCGCCCCAAGTGTCATAATATTCAACGTTATATCCATCCATTTCAAAATAAGAATTGCCATCAAAATCGATACAGGGATGGAGACAATGGAAATAATCGTCGATCTAAAATCTCGTAAGAATAATAAGATGATCAGCACGGCAAATCCCGCCCCGAACAATGCTTTACTAATCATTGTTTCAACAGAATCTTCAATTGGTTTTCCTTGGTCAAGTGTTGTATCGATGGTCAGTTCTGGATGTGTTTTACCTAGTTCCTTTACGACATCCTTCACTTCATTCACAACCGTTACTGTATTGGCGTCTTGCGCTTTCACAATTTGAATTGCAATCGCTTCTTCCCCGTTTGTACGAGAAACAGATTCTACTTTTCCAACTAACTCAATCGATGCAAGTTCGCCTAAGTTCACCATTGGTAGAGGTTGTGTTTCCGATGGCGTCACTGGAATCAGCAAGTCATTTAACTGATCGACTGTTGTGAGCTTCCCGTCCACAGAGACCGCTTCTTCTGCATCGTCAAATTGGAAAAGTCCGAGTGAAACGTCCATATCACTCGCTTGAATCATTTGCGCAATCGATTCTTTCGTCACATTATACTTTGCGAGTGCTTCTTCATCATACGTTAGCTCTACTTCTTCGATATTTTGACCAGACACCGCTACAGAAGAAACGCCGTCAATTTTCTCGATTTTCGGAACGACAACGTCTTCCACTAATGAAGTAAGGGAAACAATATCTTCTTTACTACTACTCACGCTTAGTGCAATAACAGGCATCATATTCATACTGATGCGAGTAATAATTGGATCTTGTGCTTGCTCTGGGAAAGTGACTTGATCGATTAACGATTGCACTTCCCGCTTCGCTTCATCCATGTCTACTTCATACTCAAATTCTAATTGTACACTCGACATATTCGCGTACGAATTTGAGAATACTGCCTTTACGCCTTCCATCGATTCCACTTTCTTTTCAATCGGAATCGACAAATCATCCATTACTTTTTCCGGTGTTGCACCTGGATACACGGTCATAACCGTTAAGTATGGAATCGAGATATCGGGAATTGTTTCCATTTTCATCTGAGTCGCGGAATAAAGACCTGATATTGTCACGATAATGGTTATTAACCAAACCGCTAACTTATTTTTTAATACAAACCGAACAATTGAATTCACTCTATTTCTCCCCTTCTTGACTACTCAGTCACATTTCTTTATAATAATGACCACATAGTCAAAAGTCAATTTCCATAGAAAAGAGCGAACCTATTTTATGTCTAAAAAACAATTAATTGTAGATACCTCCATCGAGTTATTTGCCCAAAACGGAATTGAAGCGACTTCAGTTCAACATATTACAGAGGCGTGCGGAATCTCCAAAGGCGCATTTTATCTACATTTCAAGTCGAAAGATGAATTGTTACTTTCCATCTTTGATTATTTTATGAAGTTCATTTTGGGAAAAATTGACGATTTCGTGAACAGTTCGACGGCACCGAAGGAGAAACTTCATGCGTTCTTTCTATTTAACTTATCAATATTCGAAGAACATGCCTCATTCGCCAAAGTATTCATCCAAGAACATATGCATTCGATTAACCAAGAGCTTTTTGAAAAACTAAAAGGTTACGATAACCGGTTAAATCATTCCTTGCTGCAATTACTTGATCAAGTGTACGGCGACAGCATTCAAGAAACACGGTACGACTTACTTGTTTTGATGAAAGGATTTTTGCGCGCTTACTCCGAGCTAATCTTGCTTCAACCGATGCCACATGACTTTGAAAAACTTTCTGCCATGCTTGTGGAAAAGACGGACATCTTAGCAGCACATTCTAAAAAAGCATATGTTACGGAGGCATTGCTTGAATCGGAATCACAGTTAGAAGTTGTTACGATTTCTGCAGAAACTGTCATCGAAGAAATCGAAGACGTTCAGCTACACGTGACAGATCCGTTAGAACTAGAAAGTTTAGAGATTTTAAAAGAGGAATTGGTGAAGGAACAACCTCGTAAAGCGGTTGTTACAGGACTAACGCACAATATTTCCAAGCAAGATCGAACGGAATGGCTACGGTATTTATTGCGCCAGCTGCGTTTTTAGTTGCTACAATTGGAAAAAATGAACTGTTTTCTGCATGTTAATCCCGATTTTAGCGCTCGGTTTTGGCGGAATAACGTCATTTGCGGTAAAATAGAGGGACTAGCATTTGAGAGGAGCAAACCCATGATTTATGAAAATATCACCGATTTAATCGGAAATACGCCATTAGTAAAATTAAACAAACTCGTTCCCGAAAATGCGGCGGACGTGTATGTGAAATTAGAAATGTTCAACCCAACGAAAAGCGTGAAAGACCGAGCAGCGAACAATATGATTGTTGAAGCGGAAAAACAAGGACGCATTCAACCTGGAGATACGATCATCGAGCCTACAAGTGGCAACACTGGTATCGGACTGGCGATGGTTGCTGCTGCACGTGGATATAAAGCAATTTTAGTGCTACCTGATAACAGTACGCAGGAACGCATCAATTTATTAAAAGCATTTGGTGCCGAAGTGGTGCTGACACCTCAAGCGGAGAAAATGCCGGGAGCGATTCGAAAAGCAGAAGAAATTCTCGCAAATACGCCAAACGGTTTTATTCCACAGCAATTTGAAAATAGCGCAAACCCAGATGCCCACCGAGGGACAACTGCAGTGGAAATCATTGAACAAACTGGCGGACAACTAGATGCCTTTGTCGCATCTGCTGGAACTGGCGGAACCATTACAGGGACAGGGGAAACGTTGAAAGAGCATTTCCCGAATCTATATATCGCGGTCGTAGAACCGAAAGGCTCACCCGTTCTTTCCGGTGGAAAACCAGGAAAACACAAATTAGTCGGAACGAGCCCAGGATTTATCCCGCCAATTTTGAACACATCGATTTATGATGAAATTATGCAAATTGAGGATGACGATGCGATCACCATGTTCCTACGCCTCGCTCGTGAAGAAGGTATTTTTGTCGGACCTTCTGCAGGTGCATCTGTCTACGCGGCGATTGAAGTCGCAAAACGACTCGGTAAAGGCAAAAAAGTAGTGTGCATCGCACCCGATACAGGTGAACGCTACTTAAGTATGGACCTTTTCGGAGAAGAAAAATAACGAGTCTCTGTTAACTATTTGATAAATTACTCTTATTTCGGCATGAATCGCACACGAAATCGTATGAATCGCACCATTTCAAGCGATATCGCACATCCGCATGACTCGAGACCCGCAACTTCGACACTCGCACCCTATTAATCTGAGAATGATCACAAAAACCTTTTAAAGGAATTTCCTTCTTAATCCCGAATATGGAGAAGGAGGAATTCTTTAGGAGGTTTTTAATATGTCGTCCAAACTTAAAGGTGTAGAAGGAATTTTTATTCCCGTCACGAATACACAACTTGCAGCCGACTGGTACGAATCGATACTTGGCTGTCAGAAAGTCTATGTCAAAAAAGAAGGGGCAGTTGTGAGGCTATCCGAACACTCCCACCCTGTATTGTGCTTAGTAGAGACGCCGGGTCATACCGGAATTACATTCCCTGATAACAATTATGGAGTAGAAAAATATGTGAATTTTTTAACAGATGATTTTGATGGTCTGCACGCATATTTACTTGATCAACATGTTCAAGTAAATGCGATTTCTGGAGAGGGAAAAACGCGTTACTTTACGTTTTTAGATCCTGATGGAAATCCACTCGGTGTATGTCAGTCGCATTAGGAGGATATCAAATTGTACGGAATGATTCTCACGATTCATATTGTTACCGGTTTCATCTGCCTTATTAGTGGGCTCGCTGCTATGTTTGCTCGAAAACGACGAGGTCTCCATACCTTCGCTGGCGAGCTATACCATGCTTCCTACGTAGTCGTTGCAGTTTCCGCCATCATTTTGGCCATCCTTTCTTGGGAAAAAAGCGCATTTTTATTTTTTATCGCGATCTTCTCCTATGGATTTGCATTATGGGGCTACCTTTCCATCAAACGGCGAAAAAGAGGATTTCTCGGCCCTCATATTGGTGGAATGCTCGGGTCTTATATTGGTGTTGTCACCGCAACGCTTGTCACAAATGCTGATCAACTACCATTTTTACAAGACTTGCCGTACATATTGGTATGGTTGTTACCAACGATTATTGGAACACCTCTTATTTTTTATATCGGAAGTAAGTACGCCCCGAAAAAAGTGATGCCTTAAATGCCATCAAAAAAAGCAGCGATCCCTATTCTGGAATCGCTGCTTTTGCTTTTGGTGAAACGAGTGCGTATTTTTCCCATTTTCGACTTCTCCACCGGAAGAACATAATGACGCCGCGTAACCATTCATCTGCCGCAATTGCTAACCAGATGCCGACAAGCCCAAAATCGAGGACAAAGACAAACAAGTATCCAAGGGGTAAACTCATGAGCACCATCGAAAGGACAGCCATCATGACGGGAAACTTGGCGTCGCCAGATGCTTTTAAGGAGTTAATAATGACAATGTTAAAGGTACGCCCAGTTTCGAGTAAAATTCCCAAAACAATCACTGTTGTCGCAAGCTTTAACACATCTGGATTGTCCGTAAAAACACCAACGAGTGGTTTTCGGAAAATGACCATGATCGCAACTGCACTAACCGTAAAAATAAGTGCGTAGTGCAAACTTTTCCACACTTGAACATACGCGGCATCTTTTTCATTCGCTCCAATGTACCGACCGACAATAATGGCTGTCCCCATTCCAATTGCGATGGCGAATAAATACGTGAACATCGAAATATTCATCGCGTATTGCCGTGCAGCGAGTGATTCTGCCCCTAAATACGTCACGTAGTATAAAAAGACAATTTGCGTGGCTTGGTAGATGACCATCTCAAACGCCGATGGCATCCCAATGCGCAAAATCTTTTTCACGTACTCCCTAGTTAACCGGAAGTAGTACGAAACTTTCAAGCGGTACTCTAACACTTGATAAAATAACCAAAAGAATACGAGCACTGCTAAAAATCGACTAAAGATAGAAGAAATCGCTGCACCTTCTACTCCCAATTCCGGAAATCCGAACTTCCCAAATATCAGCACATAGTTTCCGATGACGTGCACGACATTCATTCCAAGTGATACATACATCGTTTGTTTCGTCCATCCATGAACACGTATAATCGCTGCGAGCGCATTAATAATTGCTTGAAGGAAAATCGCTCCCCCAACAATTGATAAGTAACTTTCCGCATACATCAACACTTCGCCTTGCAAGTTCATCGCGACCATCATGTTTTTCGCAAAGAAAAAGTACGCTACACTCATCACAAGTCCAGCAATTAAATTCATCGTTACTGCATTAGCGGAGATTTCGGCCGCTTCTTTGAAACGCTTTGATCCCAAATACTGCGCCACAACAATAGACGCTCCCGTTCCCACCACTTCTAATATCAAAATCGCGATATGGATGTATTGATTAGCAGCCCCAACACCTGACACTGCATCATCCGATAACGCAGATAACATAAATGTATCGACAATTCCCATTAACATGAATAAAAACACTTCTAAAAATATCGGCCATGTTAAGGAGAACAAACTTAACTTTTCTTTCATTTCCTATCCTTCCTTCGCTTTGCACAATTAGGATATACTAGCAGGAAATGTCCGAAATATCTAGTAATTATTTCGGTTTGTGAAATAGTTAGTTTTTTCTGGGAATAAAACAATTTATTCTCCGAACAAGTAGGTGTAACACGCGACGCCTTCTATTTGTTGAAAACCTTCTTGCTCGTATAACCGCTTCGCTCGCTCATTTTCTCCGTTAACAGATAGCACAACTTGCGTATATCCTTTGTCGTAGGCGAATTGTTCTGCAGCACGAAGCATCAATCGTCCGAATCCTTTCCCTTGATAATCAGGGTGCACGGCAAGCGGACCAATATCCACCGTTGGAATTTCGTCTAACTCATCCTTCGAGCACGCGACAACCGCCACTGCTTTTCCGTCTAAATAGAGGACTAGTTTGCCTCCTTCCAAATAATCCTCACGGTCAAACGATTGTTCCACTTCTACTGGTTCTTGGCCTTTTTCGGAGCCTTTGAGCGTAGCAAATGATGGATTTCGAATATCACACCAAATTTGTCCTTCCCCACGTTTGAGCGATCTCAGTTCAAGCTCTTCTGGTAAATGAAGCTCCGGCTTGTCCCCTATTTTCTTCACTAAGATGAACGAATAGCGTTCAATCGTAAATCCCACTTCCCGAAGTGCTTCTCCGGTTTCTTGATCGGTTAACGGAACAAAGACGAATGTTTTTGTTAATGAAGTGACGTTAGGTTTGAGCGACTCCCAAAGAGCCTGATAATGTGCCTTTAATTTCGACTCCGAGTAAAAAATCCGGAATCGACCACTATTACTTTTTTGATAATAACCGCCCGTCATGATGGAGGCAGCAGCAAGAATTTCCCCTGCCTCATCGCGAACAAGATACGTTGGATTTTCTTCATTCACAACAAAATTGTTTAAGTCATCCGGATACAAATGCGAGTCATCTACATGTTGTCGATGATTCTTACTAAACTGCAAAAAAGCTTCTCGTGTTTCTTCTGTCAATCGCTCTACGTTCATACTTATTCCTGCTTCCATTATTTGTTGAATTACTTTTTTCGACGATATAAATCCATCGTTTTATAGCCCGCTTTCAACACTTCCATCATGTCATTTTTTCGTTTATCTTGAGTCTCTTCACGTTTTGCACTAAATATATACCGTGCCCAATCTTTTTGGTAACCAGCTGTTAAGTTATCGTAAATCGCGAGGACTTCTGGTTCATTCGTTAAAAAAGTCTTGATGTTAGGAATGAACGAAAGATAATCATCTACACGTTGCGAGTTTTTGGTAGGGGAGCTTCTCTTCTTTTCAGACACTACTTTCATTCCCACCACCGTAAAAATGTCATCCATACTCACCATTCTAGAAAACTTCAACTTCGTCCCGTGAACGATTCCATTCTCGTCGAAATAGTTTGGATGGTATAACTCGTCTCGCTCGATGAACATGTTATATACTTTGTTATTCTTTTTGGGATACGCAACATACACATACCCTCCATCTGCGATTGCATGACGTCGAGTAATCTCCGCTATCAGCGGTTTAAATTCATCGATCGTGTAGATAAACGCAACAATTAAATCGTATGCCCCTTCTTCAAACGAACGATCATGCGAATCTCCCTCCAACACATCAACCGCTTCGGGTGCATGTAAAACGAGTTTTCGGTTGTATTTGTAAAATGCTAATTTTTCTTTTAACGATTTCGTGGAATTCATCGTTATCTCCCCCTGCTTCTCTGTCATTTCATTGTACCAAAAAAACTTTCAAAATTTTCAGGTATTCGGTAGGATAGAAAAGAATGAAAGGAGTGGAAATGATGATTACATCGATTGGTCAAATCGGAATCGTTGCGAAGGATTTTGCGCGTGCTGTCGATTTTTATGAAACGAAACTAGAACTCCCGTTAATCGTCAATTTAGGAAACTTAGCACTCTTCCAATGCGGAGATGTTCGACTGCTACTAAGTGAACCAGAATCTGCTGCATTTGAAAGTGCTAGCTCTGTTTTGTATTTGAATGTAGAGAATATAGAAGAAGCGTATGAGAAGTATCAAGAGCAAGGAATCGAGTTTACGGACACTCCACATATGGTCGGGAAATTAGGGAATACTGAAACGTGGATGGTCTTTTTCCGCGACACAGAAGATAATGTACTCGCTCTCATGAGTGAGGTTCTCGTAGCATAGTCGAAAGCGCCTTCTCCCGAACGAATGGAAAAGGCGCTTTTCATTTTCAAAAGCTAAAATTCCGAGAGTGCATCGAAGATTAACATGCCTGCTGTCACGATTAACAAGCTATACATCACACGATTGAATACTGTCGCTGGAATTCGTTTAAATATTTTCTGACCTGTAACTACGCCTAGGAATAAAACAGGCAATGCGAGTAAACTATGGTTCCAGACGGATAAGTGGACGCCACTCACCACAGCTTGCATCACAAAACTTACAAGATAGATGAATAAATAAAAGGCAAGCGTCGTCGCACGTAGCTGTTCCTTTGGCATCTTCGCACCGGTAACATAAGCTAAAATTGGCGGTCCAGGCATCCCAATACTAGTTGTAAAAGCTCCTGCCAAAGCACCAACTCCTACGTCACGTTTAGTTGAAGGGTGCAGCGTAACAGGAGATAGGACGAAGATGGTTACGAATAATAGAACAAATCCAATAATTAGTTTAAACACGACCAAATTGACGACGAGAAACAGCACAATCCCAATTGGTAATCCTGGAAGACTTCCTATTATCAATCGTTTTAACATGTCCCGATTCATCTCTCGTTTCAGCGTTCGCCAGACGGACAAAGATAGCACGAAAGACAAAATAAGATTTACCTGTATTGCATCTGCAGGTGAAATTAGAAAGAGTAACAATGGAGTCGCAAGGATGGAAAACCCGAAACCAGTGATTGTTTGTAATAGCGTCGCAACAAAAATAATGAGAAGGAAACCGACTATTTCCACTACCTAACCCCCTTCCCTATTTCTTCAACCACGCCATTACATCCGCGCTCATTTCATCGGTTATCGTATGATTTACTTCAGGATACACTCGAAAGGTTAACTCATTACTTTGTTCAAATGACCGAACAAATTCTTTCTGTCCTTCCATCGATACGACCGTATCCGCATCTCCGTGGACACAAAGAATTTGTTTGTTTCGTATCGGGTGATGAATTGGATCGACTTTTCGTAGCACCGCCCTCTCTTCCATCGTCATTTCCTCTCTGCCACTTTCCTTTCGGAAAATCGTTTCCGACATTTCGAATGCGCCTGAACCATTAATATTTACGAGCCCGGCGATTTCTGGGTTTTGCGCTAGAATACCACTTGCAATAAATCCACCTAGTGAAACTCCAAGTACTTTCGTATTTTCGATAGGATTGCTCGCAGCAGAAAGAATATGCTTCGCCTCCTCGAGCGTATGGAATATAACCTCCCAAAAATGCCGCTGAATAGTTTCCGTCGCATACATATTTTCAAGTTGTCCTCTAGAATCGTGATATAAAAGTTCAGGCAACATCACTTCATACCCTAGTTCACATAGTTCGTTCGCAAATTGACGGTAATTTTCAATAGAAGATCCCCAACCATGAAAGATAACGACCGTTTCGTGTCGATTCTTTCCTTTCGGTTCAAGGATATGTATAGGTGTAGACATATTTACTCTCCATTCATGGTGAAACATCGTCATTCCATCCATTATTTCTGTTTCGTTTCTTGTTCAAATGTCAGATTTTCTCCAATCGAATAGGTTCTTTCTTGGAAGTGTTTCTGACTATCCGACCAACTAATGTAAATTGTTGCATCAGCAAAGGCATTTTTCAATTCTTCCTCACTGACATCCCTCGAGTAGAAAACAACATCGTGCGTATACTTTGCAAAATTTTCATTTTCATTATCCTGAGACGAACTCGTTGAACCCCAATCGCGATGTTGACCACCGATAGAATAAAGGGTGTTGGACCATTCATCGAACATTCGTATCGTCCGATGGTCGATGGCGTTAGAGTGTTCCATATGAAAACGAAACGTGAGCTGACGAAAATCTTCAATGGTAGGATTTATTATTCGATCTCCCAGTTCTAATTTGTTAAATTCATTTGGACTTATAGGAGAGACGTGCACTTCTAGTTGAATTTCTGGCTCCTTCGAATTACACGCAGCTAATAAAAGCCCACTGCAGCAACAGACAACAATCAACGAAATTCTACGGGTACTTTTTGATTTACCCATACGTACACATCCCCTCCAACAACTTCACTTTTTACAAATCATACCATCCCTATGAGAGTTGCTGTTACGTTTTCTTTCAACTTTCGATACACTAAGAGAAGGTGATGAAAATGAAAATGTATCGAAATGACGAACAATTCTTAGTGGGTATCACACTAAAAGATGAAACCCAAAAAGAAAACAACAATATTGCGTTACACGCATGTGAATCGAAAGAGGATGTTTTGGAAAATCGAAATCGGTTTGCGGAATCAATCTGCTATCCGTTGTCGCGAATCGTTTTTATGAACCAAACGCATAGTGCCAATTTTTACGAAGTATCACTTGAAGACGCTGGGAGAGGAAGCACTTCACTTGAAAATGCGGTTGCAGATACTGACTGTTTATTCACAAAAGAAAAGGATATTGTCCTTGTGACATTCGTGGCGGACTGCGTTCCGGTTATGTTCACACATGAAGAAGCAGGAATCATCGGGGTCATTCACTCTGGGTGGCAAGGAACAGTGAAAGAAATAACGCGCAAGGTATTTACGCATCTCGTCGAAAAAGAAGACTGTTCTCCAGAAGGGTTTCAAGTAGTGTTAGGACCTGCACTTAGCCAAGAAAAATTCGAAGTAGATGCGGACGTTTCCGAGAAATTCCGAGCTTTAGGTTATGCAGATAACTTCATCTCTTGGAAAGAAGAGTCACAGAAATACCATATCGATAACCAAAGCGTCGTGAAAAAACAACTAGAATTATGCGGACTATCTCCGAACCAAATTACCTTGGATCGAACATGCACATTTCAATCAGCAGAAGGATTTTCCTATAGAGAAGACAAACGAAGTGGTCGACACGGCGCTTTTGTCTTACGGAAAAGCTAAAAAACCCATTCCTTCTTGTCTAGAAAGTCAAACAAGTGTAGGTTTAAAGATGGATAATTAGAAAGACGAGGGGGAAATTTCACTATGTGGAAAAAATACAAAGACACGTCCTTTGCGCTCAAAATGACTATTGGATTTGTCTTAGGGATAGTAGTAGGCATTATTTTCGGTGTGGATGCGGAAGTGTTAAAACCACTTGGCACACTACTCATTAAATTACTCAACTTAATCGCAGCACCGATTATTTTCTTAACGGTCGTACTAGCAGTCATTCAGATGAACCCGAGACAGCTTGGCAGAACTGGCGGAAAGCTCATTTTGTATTACGCCGTTACAACAGCTGCTGCAGTGTTAATCGGATTAGCTCTTGCGCTATGGATTAGTCCGGGCGAATCGTTATCGATTCCTACAGATACAGTCGTGGAAAAACCAGCGACACCAATTGTTTCAGATGTCATTCTAAGCATGTTCCCTGACAATTTCGTACAAGCATTTGTTAGTGGGAATCTACTTGCTATTTTATTTTTAGCCATTATTATTGGCTTTGCGATTGCAGAAATGCGCTTTTCGAAAGAAGAAAAAATGCAGCAATACGGAAATACAATGCAACGCTTTTTTGAAGCAGCAAATGAGTTATTCTTCCGAATTTTACGTGGGATTTTACTGTACGCACCAATTGGAATCTTCGCGATTGCAGCAACTTCATTCGGCACACAAGGTTGGGACACATTTAAATCCTTACTCGAATTTACCGCCGTTTTCTATGTAGGAATCGCCATTCTTTGGATTTTCGTCTACACAGGATTCTTAAAACTATTCCATGTGCCAATTCGCAAATTCTACGGGGCAATGAAAGAAGCATTTTTAACTGCATTTTTCACATCTAGTAGTCTTGCGACACTACCAGTAGCAATGGAAGGTGCAAAAAAAGCAGGCATTTCAGAACGTATCACGAATTTTAGTTTGCCTCTTGGAGCCGTTTTCAACTCTGACGGTGGAGCACTTCGTATGGGTGCGTCAATCGTATTCGCTGCAAATGTAACCGGTGTCGACTTCTCGACAATGGACTTCATTACAATCGTAGTCGTCGGAACGTTATTGTCGATTGGAACAGCAGGCGTACCAGCCGCTGGACTCGTGACACTATCTGTGGTGTTGACATTATTCAACTTACCATTAGAAATTGTGGCATTAATTGCCGGTGTTGATGCAATCATCGGAATGGCGGGAACAGCTTCCAATGTAGCAGGAGATGTCGTTGGTGCAGCAGTAGTCGATCAATCGGAGAAGAAAAAAGATTCCGCCACATTTATTCCAGCGGAAAGTCATTAACAACGTAAAAAACACCTCTCTTGAGGTGTTTTTCTGTTTATGCCTTGAACAAAGGAATACAACTCTGGTAATAAAAACTACTTACCATTTTTAATGGAATTGCCCTCAAAGAGCTTATCAACTGTGGTATCTAACACACGAGCTATATCAAATGCTAATTGTAGTGTAGGATCGTATTTATTATTTTCAATTGCATTTATTGTTTGTCTAGAAACATGGCAACGCTTCGCAAGTTCATCTTGAGACAGCTTGACTGATTTTCTCAGTTCCCGAATATGATTCTCCACTTAACCACCGTAACTTTTCTTATAAAATAATAAGGTTAATACATAGATAATGGAAACGACAGAAAGAAACACAAGAGGTGAAATCCCATTACCGGTCGAAGAAATATCCCCTTGAAATTGGAAATAAAGCGATTGAACAACTTCTAATAGTAGCATTCCTATCACAACAATAAATGCATATGAATGCGCTTTAGAATTAATGAACTTTCTTCTTTCATCAGTCTTTTGAAAAAACGGTGCAATGAAAATCATGATCCCAACTACTAGCAATATAAATGAGTATACAAGTTTTACATAATCCATATAAAATTCCCCTTCTTCTAAAAATGTAAAAACTATTTGACATTTCCATCATAGCATCATCGAAAAAAATGTCAAATACTTTTTACATTTGTAAATTCCTCTATCTTTTTTTGGGAATATACCGTAAGTCAAATTCATTTAAATTTTCTTCTTAGAACTTTTGTTCATGGAGAAGTTTAATAGACTACCTTGAAAGTTAATTTAAGGAAGATTAAAAAGTATAAAGAGGTTTATTCACAACCATCTCGAATACTAATAGTACGCAACTCAGTGAAGGAGAATCACCATGAACCAAGTTACAGATTTAGACAAACCTCATTGGAAGAAGAACATCACACTTTTCCTATCAAGCCAAGCAATTTCCTTATTCGGTTCTGCGCTCGTTCAATATGCCATCATGTGGTATATCACCCTTGAAACTCAATCCGGGGTCATGATGACTATTTCGATTATTTGCGGGTTTCTCCCAACATTTTTCCTTTCGCCGTTTGCAGGCGTATGGGCAGACCGCTACAATCGCCGACTCCTGATTATCTATGCGGATGGCTTTATTGCTGTTTCCACTCTAATTCTGGCGATTTTATTCTACATGGGGTATGAAACACTCACCCTCCTCTTTGTTATGTCGGCTATACGGGCGCTAGGTGCTGGCATTCAAACGCCTGCAGTAGGAGCCATCTTGCCGCAAATTGTCCCGGAAAAACAGTTAACGAGAGTGAATGGGTTTAATGGAAGTATTCAAGCATCGATTATGTTACTCGCTCCGATCGCAAGCGCTGGATTACTCACATTCGCATCCATGGAAACGATTTTTCTGATCGATGTAGTAACGGCTGCAATTGCGATTAGTATTATGGGGTTTTTCTTGAAAATCCCAGCTCATGCCAAGTCTCTCGATCGTCAACAACTTAGGTATATAGAAGATTTAAAATTAGGTATTAGGTATATTCGTACCCATCCCTTTTTAAAGCCGTTCTTTTTCTTCTTCGCCTGCATTTTTGTGTTGGTGGCACCCGCTGCCTTTCTTACTCCTCTGCAGGTCGTGCGAACATTTGGACCGGATGTTTGGCGCTTAACTGCCATTGAAATCGCCTTCTCCATTGGAATGATACTAGGCGGTGCGCTCATCGCCGTCTGGGGTGGCTACAAGAATCGGACCCACACAATGGTTCTGACCACGATTTTAATGGGCATTTTCACCATCGGACTCGGAGCAATCCCCATCTTTTGGTTGTATTTAGGTTGCATGGCGCTCATTGGCCTCTCCATGCCCTTTTTCAATACGCCAGCTACCGTATTACTTCAAGAGAAGGTAGAAGAAAGTTATCTCGGACGCGTCTTCGGAGTACTTGGGATGATTTCGACCTCCATGATGCCACTAGGAATGCTTATGTTCGGCCCACTTGCCGATTTCATTGCCATCGAATGGATGTTGGTAGGAACAGGAATTCTTCTCGTTCTCCTAGGTTTTGTGCTTTTGGGGAATAAAACACTCCTTGTTGCAGGAGTTCCTTCGGATGAAAAAGAAATAAATACAGATTCGATTATTTAAAAGGAGAACATTTATGCGAAATTACATAGAACCAATCACAGATACACTTTCTGTAATCGCGATTTGGGATACAGAATGGAAGACGTGGAATAACAGTTACATCTTTCAAATAGAGAAAGAACTCGTCGTCATCGATAGCTGTAAAAACATTCATTTGCACGAGTTTGAAGGCGCAATCAACACTCTCAGAAAAGAAGCATCAAACGTTACGTACTTTTTAGCAACACACGGGCATGAGGATCATGTACAAGGATCGATATTATTTCCAAACGCGAAAAAGCTCATCCATCCAGAAGAAATCGAATCCATGGAATACGATTCTCCATCCTCTTTCACTCCAGGATTTGACGACGCGTTTATACAAGAAACGGTGGACGTCATTCATGTAGAAACACACACGAAAGGTTCCGTTGCGTTTTACCATTCAGCAGAAAAAGCGTTATTCACCGGAGATTTTCTATGCTTTTTTGGAGACCCCTTATCACAAGATGGGTTCATCGGCGAAGGGCAAGACCTCCGTATAGCGTGGTTAGACTACATGCGAAGTGGAAGTGTGAAAGGGGATTACCTGCAGAATTTACTAAACGGTTTGCGTCAACTTGTTACATATGATGTGCATTATTTATGTACAGGTCACGGTTGCGTACTTGTAGGAAATATTTCTTTATTTCTCCAAGAATTACTCGACGTGGGCGAAAAAATGGCTGAAGGGGGACTTGAATGATGGAAACAGTATTAGAAGAGAAAATTCATGCACTCATTTGCGCCGGAAGAGTGGAAGAGAGTATTTCATTCCTTCAAGAAAAACGATCGCTTGCAGATCCTGAGACCCATGGAGAAGTCGCGAATCTTATTTTCCAATTAATCCTATCCGAGCGCAGATGGGATGACATTGTTCGCCTCGGCTTATTAGCAGATGAAGCCATCGATCACACTAACCGTCATGTAGCAGCATTCTATGCGAGTCGTCCCGCGTTTTCGCTAGATTTCTCACAGGATGAAGAAACACTTCCTCTACACCGAACAATTTCTGGATGCGCTTCTTGCGATGTCCGATTAAACGGGCAGGACTTGCGTTTTTGGGTGGATACGGGAGCAGAGATGACCGTACTTGCAAAATCAGTGGCAGAACAATGCAAATTGCCCATTTCGATTGGATCTGCTCTCTCCGTCGAAAATTCTACGAATCAGTCATTTCAAACGGATCTTGCGTGGATTGATGAGTTTGAAATCGGTGCTATCACTGTTCAAAATCAAGCTGCACTAGTGCTTGACGATTCCATTGTTACACTTGAACATCCAATTACGAAGGAGTCAGAAACAATCCAAGGAATAATCGGCTGGGACATTTTGCAGCACCTTTGCCTCACAATCGATTTCCACCAAAATGAGGTGACATTTGCGAAATCCATTCCTACTACAGAAAGACACCAAAATTTATTTTTCAGTGGATCCCCAATTGTCCATTTACAAGCAGAGGACTCCATTCCACTTCTATTTGGACTGGATACAGGTGCCAACAAATCGCATTTTCACAAAAGAATCTTATCTAAACTGCCTCACTTACACGTAAAAACCGAGAAACGCGTATCCGGTGGTTTAGGTGATGTTGCGGAACGAAATCTTAACACTCTTGAGGAACTGTCGCTAACTCTATCAAATAGTACTAGCCTACTACTTGAAAATATTCGTGAAACACTTGGTGAATTTGGGGAGTTCATTTCGCTAGACGGCATTTTAGGAGTAGATGCTGCGAAGAACAAAAAACTTATCATCGATTATCCGAATCGTACGTTTTCCATTGAATAAGAAAATCATAAAAAACGATAAGCAACTCGGCTGCACGAGATGCTTATCGTTTTCTTTTCATTTCGGGTCATTTTTTATGATAACTTTCTTCATTGTTAATGACTACGAACACACTCATTTCCTCTTCATCAATTATTCTCCGATAATCTTCCTAGTGGTCCATCCTCCCGAATAATGTCTGACACCTCATAGATGGAAATCGGAAACATTGGGAATCCATATACATAGGCAGTCAGCTCATAGACTTGAAAATATAGCACAAGACACTTGTCTGCCAAATAGTAGGACTGGTTTGGTTTGATGGAATCAAATTCTTCAATGAGCGGAATGTCGCGTGTTTTAATTTGCTGATGCACAATATCAGAAAGACGCTTCACGTAATTGCTTCCAGGCTTGAATAAATCGCGCAATGTACACGTTCGTTTTTCTATTAAATCAAACGTGAGTGAACGCAAAATTGTGAGACCATGCGCCGCGTGTCGATGATACGTGTAATTGGTTTGGGTCAAGCTCAGTACTTGACATTGATTGTTCTTGATTTCGAAATAACCGTCCATTTCTTCCACTGGCGAGGACATATTCGTTTCTTGCGTGGCGATCATTTGATGTACTTGGTGCTCAATAGATTCATTTATCGTTCGCTGAAACGAACTGTCCGTCATGCCTACCACTCTCGGAAAGTAAATCACTTTCTCTGGTCCATCCGATAACTTTTTCACTTTAATTTCCACTGGTAATTTCTCTTGCAGCATAATTCCTCCTTCCATTTAATCTATGCAAGAAAAAAATGGTACAAACAATTTTTCTCTGACCACTCTAAATTTCGAAAAACTGAACCTTTTGAAATATCCAGACCTTTGGTACAGTAAGAAATGAAATTACACGAAAGTAGGGACATAAAATGGAAAATACAGCGAGCTACACGTCCACTCGGAAGAGAACGTTCAATTTAATTATTACAGCAATGCTTATCGCACTTGTATTCGTCGCAACGCTTATGTTAAACATCCGTTTACCATTCGCATCAAACGGCGGATTGGTTCACCTTGGAACAGCAATGTTATTCCTTGCATCGATTTTATTTGGACCTAAAAAAGGCGCCATGGCTGGCGCAGTCGGAATGGCACTATTCGATTTAGTATCAGGTTGGACTCTTTGGGCACCATTTACGTTTATTGCCAGAGGACTTCAAGGCTACATCGTTGGTCGTTTCGCGTGGGCAAACGGTCGCAAAGGAAACAGTATCGTTTTCAACACAATCGGCATTATTTTGGGACTACCAGTTATGCTTGCCGTGTACTATGTATGTGAAGGAATCCTTTACGGAAACTGGTATGCGCCACTTGCATCCATTCCAGGAAATCTACTTCAAAATGCCGTGGGAATCGTCATTGCACTACCCGTTGCAGCAATCCTAAAACGCATTAAATTCTTTGAAAAAATGTAATTCTTACTTATTCATAGTGCCCCCACATTATTAGTTGCGCTTAATAATGTCGGGGCACTTTATTTTTAGGATTTTTTATTGGAATGAATGCAGAAAGTGGTGGTTGTATCGTGCAACTTTCTAGTTATAACGGAAGCGATTTGATCGAAATCGTCACCTTATTTAACTTCCCTCCACTTTTCTATAAATCACAGCCGCGTAGTCACTCCACACTTTTCTCAAATCTTCTCCACGAATAATTCTCCATGCATTAAAAAAGGTCTGCCCGTTTTTGTTAAAAAACAAATCATCCTTGATATGATAAGAAGCATGTTGCACCACTCCGTCCGAATTCTCCCAAACGATGATGTCCCCTGAGTGATAAGGTTCCTCATTCATACTTAAACGTTCATAACCCGCGCGTACAATCCCTGCGATAAACGTCCTTGGATGCACCCATTCATGCAGCCTCCATTCAACTCCCCTGACAGCATACAAAGTGGAAGACAAACAATTGCTGCCGCCAGTTGTGGCATATGTATTCGCATACTTGTTTAAATGATCTGGCAACTCAATCGTAATGTCTTGCTCCGTCACTATTTCCCATTCATTTGCAATAGCTAACAAAGCAGCGTTTTTAACCTCTGAAGTCAGCTGACACCACATTTTTCCTTGAAATACAACGTACTGTTTCTCTTTCCACCGCACTATATATTCCAAAGGGAATAGGTGTACATCCTCAAAAATTTCTATTGGATACACCAATCCTCGTTCCAGTTCAATTTGAAGTTGAAGCAACTTTTCCAGCACATCATGAGGCAAAGAAGTTACCCACTCCGGGTGAGCGACGATTACAAATGTCCCTTCCTCTGACACATTCCAGTACTCGTAGCTATTCGCGTACAGAATCTGCTTGTAAGATGTATGCTCATTAAACTCTTCTCTCGGCATCAATAACACTTGGTCCAAGTGACAAGCTAAATCCTTCACTATTTCTTCCTTCACAAAAAATATATCTAAAGGGGGAACAAACGTCTTTCCCCACATTGCAAGTTGTTCATCCGTCGGTTTCATTGCAAAACACTCCATTCCACTGCAACATCGAAAGCTCCTGTTTTTTTGCCAGTTAGGGAAAATTATACTCTCTCTCAATTGGTTAATATATGTTATTGATAAAAGTAACTTGAAATAATTTCCTTTTCATATGATAAAATGATAGATAATTGAAGTTAATTTACCGAACAATCCTCATTCGCTAGCAACTAATTCAGACTTTCTTTCACAAAGGAGAATTTCATGAACTCAACTGACAAACAGAAAATCCAACAACATTATCGAGAAAAAATGGAATCGAAAAAAGGTACTTACCTGGAACGTATATCACTTTTAATACTTAGTATTACAATCATATTGATTTATTGTTTGAACTTATTTTTCAAAGGCTTTTAATCCTGTCCATTTCCACTTATTTGAAACCATTGCACAAGTAAATCGTATGTAATGGACAACCATTTACCTGGAGGTGCTCGTAAAATGTACATTGGAATTGCACTTAGTTTACTATTCTTTCTCGCAAGCTATTTCATTTGGAAAAAACAAAAGTTATGGCTACTTGCTGGTTATCATGAAGAAAATTTTATAGGGGACAAGAAAAGACTTGCACGAGATGCAGGTATTTTTACTTTCATTATCGGTCTACTCACTCTTGCAATGTCGCTATTAATTGACTCCTACGGCGACTTCGTTGGAATTATTTACGCTATTGTAATTGCCATACTTTCTATTGGGTTTCTGATCAAAGTAAATGTTGGGGAGCGTCAATAAAACTAATGATAGGTTCTACTACATATTAGTCCTTTTTAGAACGATAAAGTTCAATCGGAAGGAAATAAAACAACCCTAGGATACTCCCTGCCATGAAACTATAAGGTAGTAGAAGATGAAGAATTTCATTTACATCCAACTCACCAATCTTACTGTAAAAGATAAAGTAAATCAGAATACCAATCGCAGTTGAAATTACATACGATTTTATTCTTGACCTTCTAGTTTTGTGTTTAGTAATCAGTAGTGTAGGAATACCTATTAAAAAATATAAAGTAATAGCAACCATCCCACCAACTGCAAATAACGTCTCCGATTGAATAGTTGACCCATACAAACAACCAATAAATAGGAAAGCTATGATAAATGACATCCCTATCGTGTATGCAATACTACTCATGTAATCAGCCTCTTTTTGTAAATAATTATGTGCTACATGTAAAGACGAACTTACGACACTTACGTTTCAACATGCTTTACTTTCTTTACATGACACCTTGCTTCCTGTCACCAAGGAGCATTTATACCTTACAAATCTAAAAGCCGTGCGCCCAAATTTTCTATTCGTCACTTATCAAATTTCTAGCAGCCACCACAAATCCGCAGCCACCACCTTACTCCCGCCAAACAAAAAAGCCCCGCTCTATTTCTAGAACGAGGCTCTACTTGTTATTCTACTTTTTCGCCACTTAACAACACTTCCGCTGTTGAAGCGTGAATTTCTTTTAATAGTTCTGGATGATCCATCAATCGTAATCCGTAAGATGGTACCATTTCTTTAATCTTCGGCTCCCATTCACTCATACGTTCTGGGAAGCACTTGGCGATTACTTGCAACATAACATGCACAGCAGTTGACGCACCAGGAGAAGCTCCTAGTAACGCTGCAACAGAACCGTCTTCAGACGTAATAACTTCTGTTCCAAATTGAAGTGTTCCTTTTCCGCCAGCTTCCGTGTCTTTGATGACTTGTACACGTTGACCTGCTACGACGAAATCCCAGTCATCACTTTCTGCATGTGGGATGAACTCACGCAATTCTTCCATGCGTTGTTCTTTCGTTAATAGTAACTGCTCGATTAAATACTTCGTTAACGACATATTTTTCGCACCAGCTGCTAACATTGTTCCCACGTTGTTAGGTTTCACAGAAGTAATTAAGTCCATCATCGAACCTGTTTTCAAAAACTTCGGTGTGAAGCCAGCAAACGGTCCAAATAATAACGATTTTTTTCCTTCGATGAATCGTGTATCTAAATGAGGAACCGACATCGGTGGTGCCCCTACTTTCGCTTTTCCATACACTTTTGCATGGTGTTGCGCGATGATTTCCGGATTCGTACATACCATGAAAATTCCGCTAACAGGGAATCCTCCTACTTGCTTACTTTCCGGAATTCCTGTTTTTTGCAATAAATGAAGACTTCCGCCTCCGCCGCCGATAAAGACAAACTTCGCTGGATGCTTTTCAACTTGATCGCTAAAACGATTACGCACCTTCAGCTCCCAGTCGCCTTCTTTCGTGCGAGAAACATTTTCCACCTTCGTATTGTAGTGAACGTTCACACCTTTTGACTGTAAGTGATCGAACAACATACGCGTCAACTCACCAAAGTTTACGTCCGTACCAGTATCGATTTTCGTCGCCGCAACTGCTTCATTCAGCTCACGATTTTGCATAATAAGCGGAATCCACTCCATCAACGTCGCTGGATCCTCTGAAAACTCCATTCCTTTAAACAATGGATTAGCCGTCATTGCAGCAAAGCGTTTTTTTAGAAACGCCACATCATCGTCTCCCATTACCAAGCTCATATGCGGTAACGGCTGGATGAATTTATCGGGATTGGACAAAATTCCGTTTTTCACTAAATGCGACCAAAACTGCATCGACACTTGGAATTGTTCATTCACATTAATCGCTTTGGAAATATCCATCGTGCCATCCGGCAACTCGTTCGTATAGTTCAACTCACAAAGCGCAGCATGCCCTGTCCCGGCATTATTCCACTCATTCGAACTCTCTTCACCAGGTTGATCCAACTTCTCATACACCGTAATCGAACACGTTGGAACTAACTCTTTTAAAATCGTCCCAAGCGTTGCACTCATAATACCAGCACCGATTAACACGATTTCCATTTCTTTTTGACTTTTACTCATCGTAACCTTCCTCACCTTAAACTTCGATTTATCTATACAAAACTGAATTAGCAAAAAAACTCTACCTATATAGTATAAACCATTTGACAAGCCTGAAAAGCGAAAAGCCCACGAAAGATGTAAATCGTGGGCAAAAAATCTCTATTCACTTCATTTCACCATCCAAAACACACAATAATTCGACCCTTTTTTGGGCAATGAAACACTCGTCGCTACGTTCAGATTACGAAAAGACAATGCGATTTCGTCCTTCTGCCTTCGCTTGATACAACAATTTATCGACTTTTTTCACGAATTCTTCACACGATTCCCCACTGCATTTAGACACCCCAAAGCTAAGTGTGATCGAAAACGTTTGCTCATCGTAGTGGAAACTTTGCGAAGCAATCGATTCTTTTACTTCCATGAGTAAAGCTTGAACTTCCTCATCCGATAATCCGTCAAGCAAAATAGCGAACTCTTCCCCGCCGTATCGGAAGACTTTCCCTCGATGCTTCGGAACAATGGAAGCAATAAGCGCAGCAATTCGTCGTAACACTTTGTCACCGATGACGTGACCATATGTATCATTCACAGGTTTAAAATGATCGATATCTGCTAGAACTAAGTAAAATTCCTGACAACTCGATTGTTGATCAATCAAGGTTTGTTGAAATGCGCGGTAATTCAATAAGTCAGTCAAATAATCTCGATTTGCCGCTTCTGTCAGAGCATTTTTATCGATATATAATTTTCTTTCACGCGAGACAATTAGTCCACCAAGACTACCAATCAGCAATAGGAACAAAACGGTACATGCAAATTCTACAAACAACGCACTTGTTAGAGCGCTTCCTTTTTCCACAAAAAACATAATCGTGTAGACAGCAGCAAACGAAATAGCTGAAAGAAGTCCACCGTACAGCTTCCAATACACCGTAATATGTAAAATGATTAAATACGAAACAGGAATAAGCGGACTATCAATACCTCCTGTTAACGGAACAAGTGCCGAAAAAGCGATAAAATCAAAAAATGGCCCACCCTTTGTCATAATCGTATACAGCTGTGAACCTTCTTCACTCACACGCAAGTAAAATTCCGAAATTCCCATATATAATATCCCAAATAGGACAAGACCAATGAAAAATAACCCCTTTGTGGGATTAGGGTCTTGCGAATATTGAAATAAGAAAACAGCAATTGCAATAACTAAAAATAACCAACGCAAAGAAGAAAAAATAATTTCGAGCGCGTGGTCAGAATGGTGCGCCGTTTTGATAAAATTTTTCACTTCTTCACATCCTTTCAACGAACATCCTAATCTTATTATAAAGATTCATTTCCAATAATCTACATTTATTTTGTTTGAAATAAAGATATTTTTTAGCTAGGTTTCTCTAGTGTAATTCCCTACCGTATGTTTCTATCTGCGATTTTGTCCATCACACTTCGCACCGAAATCACTTAAATACGCGGGAGTAAACTTTCCCTGAAAAAGAAGTTGCATCTTGGACGCGAATTCGCTGACTTTTACTTAGTTCATCAAGCGTTGCCCATTTATATTCCGAGTGCTCTGCGCTCAATTGAATCGCCGCGTTTTCTGTTAATGTACACGTAAAAATTGCCGCATGCGTCCGTATGCTGGGATGATAGTAGATTCCTGTCATTACGATGTTCTCAACTACGACACTCAGCTCTTCTATACATTCTCGTAATAAGGCGTCATACATCGATTCACCAGAATCCACTCCCCCACCTGGGAGACTCCAACCCTTGTTACCATAAGTACGCTTAAGTAATAAAACCTTGCCATCTTCGTTTTGAATGATGGCATGTGCACCAAGATGAAATAATTCCGTCATACGTTCCTCCTGCTATTTGTTGTTCATTATTTACTGCGATATGATAGTACTACAATTCTATCGAAGCTAGGAGGGATTTCAACATGACAGCTGAAAAACATCCAAACGTGGAGCTTTACCTTGAGAAAGCGACAAAATGGAAAGAAGAAGTCACGATTTTGCGAGAGTTGATGCTAGAAACAGGATTAACAGAAGACTATAAATGGATGAATCCTTGTTACACCTTAGAGGGGAAAAACATCGTCCTGATTCATTGTTTCAAAGAATACTGTGCTCTTCTGTTTTTCAAAGGATCTTTATTGACCGATCCGCATCACTATTTAGTGATTCAAACCGAAAACGTCCAAGCAAGACGACAGCTTCGGTTTACGAAGGCATCCGAAATTGTCTCGATGAAGTCGGAAATACTCGACTTTGTTCAACAAGCGATTGACGTCGAGAAATCTGGTAAGCAAGTTCCAATGAAAACAACGAAAGAATTTGAAATGCCAGAAGAATTCCAGCAAAAACTGGAAGAATCAGAAGCATTAAAAGAAGCATTTGAATCGTTGACGCCAGGAAGACAACGTGCATATTTGCTGCATTTTGCTGGAGCCAAACAATCGAAAACACGGCTTGCTCGAGTGGAAAAGTACATCCCACACATCTTAAACGGAAAAGGGTTAAACGACTAATCGTTCACCACGACAAAAAAGGAAGTGCCAACATGAGTGATATACAACAACTAATTACCGCGATTAATGAATTCCTAGACGAACGAAACTGGAGAGCCCATCATAACCCAAAAGACTTGGCTATTTCAATCTCCATTGAAGCAGCAGAGTTACTCGAAGATTTCCAGTGGCGTTCCAGTGAGGAAGCGATTGAAGAAAACATCGACAATATTAAAGATGAAATTGCGGATGTCATGATCTACACATTAATGCTATGTGACGGTTTGGGGTTAGACCCGAAGGAACTGATCGAAAAGAAAATCGTGAAAAACGGAGTGAAATATCCTGCCCCTGTCTCTACTACGTCTAGTTCTACCTAATACTTCTACACGGAGGAATGATGAAATGGTAACAACCAACGCATTATCCGAAGCTTTCCAAGCGACATCTATCCAATTAGCTGGTCACGGAAAACGAAACATAGGAGTTTTAAAAGATGTCGTCGAATCTTTGGACAGCGAAACGTTAAGCGATATATATGGCAATGGAGAAATTATTGAGCAGTTCCAAGTAAAAATGGCGGCATATTTAGGGAAAGAATCCGCTGTGTTTTTTCCTAGCGGAACGATGGCGCAACAAATTGCACTTCGACTTTGGGCAGATAAAAAGAAGCAAAAGAAAGTCGCCTATCATCCACTATGTCATTTGGAAATCCACGAAGCAGACGGGCTAAAAGAACTTCACCACCTCGACGTCCATCTTCTTGGAGAGGAAAATCGCGTGGTGACGATACATGATCTTGAATCGATGCCAACTGATGTAGCGGTCGTTTTACTTGAATTACCACAGCGAGAAATCGGCGGTCAACTTCCCGAGTGGGAAGAACTCGTACGCATGTCCTCCTACTGTCGAACGAATGGGATATACCTGCATTTAGATGGAGCACGATTATACGAAATCTTACCCTACTACGGAAAAACAGCGGCAGAAGTTTGCGAACTATTTGATAGTGCATATATCTCCATGTATAAAGGAATAGGTGGAATCGCTGGCGCTATATTAGCAGGAAGTGACAACTTTATTCAAGAAGCGAAAGTATGGAAACAGCGGTATGGTGGTAACTTAATCAGTTTGTATCCGTATATCGTGACAGCAAATGCTTACTTTGATGAACGTCACGATAAAATGCCGGAGTATTATGAGAATGCGAAGAAACTCGCTCAATTATTTAATACGTGTGCACACATTCAGACAGTCCCAGAAACGCCAGTTTCCAATATGTTTCATGTGCATATCGATGCCTCCAAAGAGGAGCTAGAGCGAATTTTCACAACGGTCATGAAAACGACGGATATTGGCATTACTAGTTACGTGAAAGAAATGTCTGACGAGACGCTAGGATTTGAACTAAGCCTAGGCGATCAGCTCGGACAAATTCCAGAAACAGAATTAGAAAACGTGTTTTCTTTACTCCGAAATGCGATGAACAATCTATAGAAAAGAACGTCTGAGAGGCTCTCCCATTCTCAGACGTTTTTAATGATGGGCAATCAAATAGCCGATATACGCAAGGGGGATTCCTACTCCGTAGCTAAGCACCGTATACAGAAGAACGACCTTTCGCTCTTCCTTTAAATGTAGTTGAATACTTTCTAATTTGAATGTCGAGAACGTAGTGAAAGAACCAAGAAATCCTGTACCGATTAGTAACATAACAGAAGTCCGCACATCATTTCCTATTAAAAATCCTAACCAAAATGAACCAACAACGTTTACGAGAAAGGTCGCCAATGGAAATGACCTCTTCCATCTCACACTAATCCACCGACTTACAATATACCGACTATTTGCCCCGAAGAATGCCCCAAGACCGACTAGTAGAATACTCGAAATACTCATCGTTTCGGCTCCAGTTTCCGGTGTCGAAAACCGATGCGACTCATGACAAGTCCTCCACCAATACTACTGAAAATGTAAAGAAAAGCGAGAAACACATGGCTCTCTTGGAAAAGAGTCACCGTCTCCACACTAAGCGTAGAGAACGTGGTAAACGATCCGACAAATCCTGTTCCAATAATAGCCTTTACTTCATCGGAAAGCCTGAATTTCCACACGATATGTGTCGTGAACCAGGCCAACACAAAACTTCCAAGTAAATTCGCGATCAACGTCGGAAACGGAAAAATAATATCCGGGTTATAAAATAGTTCACCTAGCGCGTACCGTAAAATCGCGCCAAACGAACCCGCTAATCCGATCAGTAGATATAACATGCGTCACACACTCCCTTACACATAAAAAGACTCCTGCTAGGCATCACAAAAATACCAGCAGGAGTCATTAGCCATCGGCGGTTAAAGGTGAACTCCATCACCTGAACGAACATTTTCTTTAGTATAAAACAACAAACTCTGAAAAGAAAGGTTCCTTAAGTCGATGTCGGAAGAACAGTTGGAAATGTCATTTTCACAGTTGTCCCTTCTTTTTGGATACTCGTTACGTCAATTGTCCCTTTGTGGAGCTCGATAATTTGTTGCACGATGGAAAGCCCTAAGCCTGTTCCTTCCACATTGCGACCTCTAGCTGAATCGGCTCGATAAAAACGTTCAAAGATTCGTTCAAGTTCTGCTGGTGTCATTCCAATTCCGTCGTCCTTCACCGTTACGCCGACTGAGTCCTCTGTTTTTTCGACTGTAATGTCAATCCGTCCGTGTGGCGGTGTATATTTGATCGCGTTCGTTAAGACATTATCCCACACAGCATATAACATCGACGCGTCTCCCTGCAATATGGCGTTGGGAATAGAGTAGTCAAGGCTTAGTTCTTTTTCTTGTAGGATCCATTGATAATTTCGAATCACTTCTTTCCACTGTGCCGCAATATCGACTTGCGCAGTCATCGCAGGAAAATCGTGCTGGTCAAGTGAAGCTAGTAGTAACAATTGTCTCGTTAACGTGGATAATCGACTAACTTCTGAATGAATGATCGCGCTATATTCCGATTGTTCTTCTTTGATTTCAGTTTGTGCAGTCAATTCCAAATAGTTTTTAATCGTTGATAGCGGAGACTGGATATCGTGCGAAACATTGGAAATAAACGCTTTTTTCATGTCGTCTGATTGTTCAAGTTGCCGAGCCATATGTTGAAAACTTGTTGCAAGCTTCCCAAGCTCGTCCTGTCTTTTTGTGTTCAATTGAACATTGAAATTTCCTTCTGCCAGTGACTTAGTTGCGTTCGTCATTTCACTGATTGGTTGTACGAGGAATTTCGTACTGATCAGTACAAAAATAATCGCCGCAAAAAAGGCAATACCGACAATCCAGCCAAAAAGAATATGCATTTCATTAAACAGCTGTTCAATATTTGGACGAATGAAGAGCGCGATATTATTGTTCTCTCGCTTCACAGGAACGCCAATCGAATTCCGCAATTCATTCGCAAAATAGCCCGTCACAAATGTTTTCGTTGGAAATTCGTTCATCCCGTGATATGTCTCACCAGACCAAACACGTTCGAGCACTTGAGGAGACAGTGACGTTTCTCGAAAGGCGGCACCATAAAACGTTTTAGTTCCCGCTTGATCAACCACACACAGCTGATACCCCACTTCGCTAATACTCGTAAGGTATTCCTCCATTGAGACATCTGGATGTTTTTCGATGAAGGTTTTAACCTCGTGCGCAATTTCCGTATTTTTCGCATCGTTTTGTTCTTTTAAATGCAGTTGATAATACATATTCGAAAGTATAAACGCGAAAAGGAAACTCCCGATTATAACTCCAATCGTTAGGACAACAAACTTTGTGTAAAGTGTCTTCATCTTTCTGTTACCTCCAATGAGTAACCCACTCCGCGCAGAGTTTTGATTCGAAAGCCACTCTCTTCTTCAGGGAATCGTTGACGCAATCGTTTAATATGTACATCTACTGTTCGCTCGTCTCCGGAGAAATCCAATCCCCAAACTTGATCGATAAGCTCGTCTCTCGTACAGACGCGTCTCACATGAGAAGCAAGGTACAAAAGAAGTTCGAACTCTTTTAAGGGAAGCAACAGTGTCTTGGAATCTATACGCACTTCAAACGTTTGTTGGTCAATGATCGCTTTTCCAATAGGAACAAGGCTCGCTTCTGCATGTTCCAACCCCGCGCGTCGCAGTAACGCTTGAATGCGAAAGAGTAATTCCTTTATTTCAAACGGTTTTACCACATAATCGTCTGTCCCCAATCGAAAGCCTTTCTCCTTGTCTTCAAGTGCTGCTTTTGCGGTTAATAAAATGATTGGCATCGACGTCGTTTCTCGTATTTTTCGTACCAATTCAAAGCCGTCCACGTAAGGCATCATCACATCGACAATCGCAAGGTCAAACGACTCTTTGCCAAGAACAGAAAGAGCAGCAGCACCGTTCGATGCTACACGGACAATGTACCCTGCCGATTCTAGTTGTTTTTGGACAAATACAAGTAACGCTTGATCATCATCTACTAGTAAAATGTGCCCCACATGAACTCCCTCATTTCTATTCTTCCGCCATAATTTCGCCGTCTTTCATCGTTACAATGCGATCCGCAAACGCCAACATGTCTTCATCGTGTGTTACCACTAGTGTAGCAATATTCATCGCTTTCGTTAACTTTTGAATGAGACCCATGACATGAGCCGATTTCTTCGAGTCTAAACTTGCAGTAGGTTCATCAGCAAAGAGAATGCTAGGACGGTGGATCAACGCTCGTGCAATCGCCACTCGCTGTTTTTCCCCACCAGATAACGAGGCAGGATAGGCGTTTTTTCGATGGTCCATTTCTACCCGCTCCAACAGATTATCCACTTCTGCTTGTCGTGCTCGTTTCGATAACGTCGATTCTGCCACATCTAACATTAAGTGAAGTTGCTCCTCTACCGTTAAGAACGGGACTAAGTAGGAAAATTGAAAAACAAAGCCAAATTCGGTTGCCCGAATCGCCCTTAGTTTTTCTTGAGAAAGGTCCAATAGATTTTCGCCGTCATACAAGACCTTTCCACTTGATGCATCTTGTAAACCGTTTGCGATCGTTAATAACGTACTCTTACCCGATCCCGATGCGCCAACAAGCGCCGTCACTTCCCCGTAAGGAATCGTGACATCGATTCCTTTCAGAATCATTTCCTTGTCATTACCCGATTGGAACGTTTTCGTAATGGATTGTAGCTCTAGCATAATCTTACACCTCTCCTTGTTGAATGGCTTGTAAAGGTTGCACGTTCTTCACTTGCCACCCAGAAATTGTTGCCCCTAGAAAGCCGACAAGAAAAAACAACCCCACTAATAAAAGAGTAGTGGATAGCGATAACTGGTACGGGAGACTTTCAGGTTTCATAAACGAAACAAGTTGACTTAGTAAAATCGAGAGAAATAGTGCAGCAGTGGTCGTGAGAATCATTTGCGTCCAGATTAATGTAAATAACGTAGACGTTTTCACACCAATTGCTTTCAAAATTCCATATAAACTCAACTTTTGAACATTCATCATGTAAAAAAAGATGCCAAAAAGCATGCCGCTAATTACCACTAAAAAACCGATGATCATGTTAAGAGATAATTGTTCGGATTGATAACTCGCAATCGTTTGTAAAAACTGAGAAGTAGAATATACGTCTAGTTCTTTCGAAAAAGCGACAGCCTCATCTCCTGGAAGAAACATCATTTGTCGCTCGCTCTTCCCAAAAAGTGCTGCAAAATCACGTTCGTTAACAAACGCAACCGCCGTATGACTATACGTTTGGCCTTCTACAAAATCCTTCACGACAAATTCCTTCTTGGACCATTCATTCACAACCGTATCCCCAATATGAACCCCTTGTTCTTTTAAAGAAGCATCCAGTACTATTTCACCGGCACGAACGCTTGGAAAGTGTTTAAAAGGGGTCGACGTAACAAATGCCACACTTTCTTGCTGATCCGCTGTTGTCGTCACATATCCCATTTGAATCGACAGTGCCATTGCCTCTTCATTCTCTTTCATAAATTCATTCGCCATATCGCTAGGAATAGCGGACATCGCCGAATTCCCTTCCGCTTCTTTAGACAAATAATACTGTCCAGAAGGCAAGTTTTTAATTAAACCTGCACTATCGTAAGACAAGCCATTCGCCAGTCCAGAAATCACCAACGTTAAAAAACTCACTAAAAAAATGATGGATCCTAAAATGATAAATTTGGACTTTCCTTTTTTCATTTCCTTCCACGCTAACTTCATATAAACACCCTCCATTCGTACTTTCCTACCTATCATAAAAAAGCAATATGAACGGAAGATGAACAAAAAAGGAGGGTGAAGAAAAAGATTATTCTTTTCGCTATAATAAAAGGAAGAAATTTCCCATCCATAGCATTCAGGAGGAACAATAATGCCAACCTACAACAAACTCATTCGAGATCGCATTTTAGAAATTATAGAAGCGAATGGAGCTACCTTTACAATAGAGCAACTAACTCCTGAACGTCATGCAGAAGAAATTAAAAAGAAATTAACAGAAGAAGTAACGGAATACCAAGAAGCCGTTGCGGGTAAAGATGCTATCGAAGAATTAGCAGACATTTTAGAACTGATTTACGCTGCCCTCCCCATACACGGAGCAGATTATGAAACATTAGAGAAAGTCCGAATTGCCAAAAAAGAAAAACGAGGGGGATTTGAAAAAGGGCATTTTTTAATAGAAGTATCCGAATAGTAAAGGAGGGTTCTGAATGGGATGGGATTTGACAGCTGCCGAGTCTAAAGATGACTATTTGACGGAAAATGATTTGTGGAGACATACGCAACACTTTTTAATGGATGCATCACATACTACTTCCTATAAACATGTGTTGATGAAAGCTCTATTAGAGTCAATCGCCGAAATAACCAACTCATGCGAATTATCTTTTGTTCAAATTTCTCGTCACGTGACCAAAATATATTGGAACTTAGTCGTAACCAATAACATTCGTCAATTGAACTCTAATTCTACCATTAGTTCCGTGGAAAAAATCTTGTATTCTTTCCAAGAGAAATATTCAATTCCCTCTGAATGGAACTTTGATCAACTGATTGACAAACAACAAGAAGAATTAATCAAACACATCAACAAAGTGTATAAACAATACGTATTCGGATCTTTTTATAAATCATTTAATGGAAGTATTTTTTCCTTTAATAAAAATGAAGAATGGGTTCGATTAAATCCACCTTATGTAATCTTTTTTGAAAGGTATAAACGTATTTTAATGAATGCTACAAACTATCAACTTGCACTTTTTCTTGAGAAGCATAATTCGCACTCAGTGATGACAAACTTACTAAGAAAATTAGAATTCCTCTCAGCCCGCCAGTCCTTGCAGGAATTTAAGTTTTTACTTCAAAAACAAGGGACGGAGACGTGCTTCTATTGCCACCAAGGTTTAGTAAAATCTCACGTGGATCATTTTATCCCATGGTCCTATATGCAAAATGACGTGTTGTGGAATTTCGTTTTAGCCTGTCCAAGGTGCAACACAAGTAAAGGTAACAAGTTAGCAGATAATAATTTCTTGTCACGTTTAATTGACCGTAATAACCAATGGCAAGATTTAATGGTTACCTCTAATTATTCAGAAGAAAAGTTACATCGACTGTACCATTTTGCTGAAAGCAATGGGTTCGCGACGGATTGGCGACCTGTTAACTAAGTTTCCTTTCATCAAAATAAGCAACTGACTGGCGAGCACTTTTCATTCACCAGTCAGTTGCTTTTGCTTATAGTTCTCTTTTCTCTATTAAATAATTCAACACCCAGTTTTCTCTTTCTATATATCCATTCACGTTAGGATCCACTTCCACGGTTTCATTTAACTTAATTGCTTCTTGGATTGTCATCCAAACAAGGTGATAACCTTCTCGAATCTCTTTTTCCGTTAGCTCTGGTTCTACTTGTTTGTTGGAGCGTAGTTCAACTTCGTAATATGGAGAGGTTTGCACATACCAACTGGATGGATCTTTTCGATCTTGTTTTGACTGGATGATACTTCCTAAGTAGGATTTGACGCTTACATCGATGAATCCAGTTTCTTCTTTTATTTCCCGAAGAAGCGCAGGTATTTCTTCTTCCCCTGATTCAACTCCTCCTCCAGGAAATTTCACGTCTCCTCGTTTCGATTTCATCATTAAAATTTTTTCTCCCTCGCGGATAATTGCTCGCACCCCTGTGCGAATTATTTTCGGTGTATCTTGCGGTGCTTCTTGTCCAAAAAACTGTGTAAATGGCACTCTTACTCCTACTTTCCTTCTTGTGATGGCTTTACGTATGCATATGAATACTGGAGTTAGCTGCAGCTTCGTCTGCTTTCACACAGTCAATTGCCACGACGATTGCGATGACGACTTTCTCCAATTCTTCATTTAGGAGTTCGACTCGGTAACTGTCTCCCCAAGTGAACCATTCTTTGGACACTCTGCCGATGACTTCGCCATTTTGAATCATTTCGAAGTCCATGTCCCACCAGTTACCTTGCACGTCGATATCCACGCCGGAAATAGTGTAGCGAGATTTTAAGAAAGAGAATTCTTTTTTAATCGTTAAGACGTCTTGCCTTTCTACTTCTACATAAAATGTGGGAAGCCATGAGAAGGTCTTTTTCGTAATGTTCGCAACTTCCGTGTTAGATCGATCGAAAATCGAAAACGTTTTAGGGATTTTCATGAAGCTACCTTGCACGCTATATACATCTTGTTCGGATTCATCGATGACGGTAAATTTTCCACTCAAACTAAATACTTTTTCTTTCATATAAAATGTTTTCAACTCATCCACTCCTTCAGTGCTTTCTTTTTACTACGAAAAAAACTGGAAAAAGATTCAATTGTTTATTTCCAGCAAATGTTACAATTTAAGAGAAGGGGAGACTTTACATGAATGAAATGACGAAAACCTATTGGGAAAATTATTGGAAACAGTTGGGGAAGGATGTTCCAGAGAACGTCACTGCATGGCAATTTGGGGCTAGTCCGAATAAATTAGCTTCCCTTGTTATTAGCGGTAGAAAGACGGCGACATGTTCTGCAGTAGTTACATACGAAAAACTTGGCGAACCTATTCCAGAGTTAGGGGAATATAGCGTTATATTAAATGATGCTGATGAACCGTTATGTATCATCCAAACAACAGAACTTGTTATTCAACCATTTAAGAAAGTGACTGCTGATTTCGCAGTGGCTGAAGGCGAAGGTGACTTGTCTTACGATTACTGGCACCGCGTACATGTGGAGTTTTTCACAGAGGAATTAAAGGGATTTGAGATGGAATTTTCCGAAGATCTGATGCTAGTATGTGAACGATTTACCGTCATTGATGTGAAATATAAAAACTCATATAGGAGAGATACCATGATTACAACGAAAAAGTTAGAAGAACAAGATTATGAACTAATTCGCGCAGCGGAAAAAGTGATTGAAGATAATTACCGTTACGGGAGACACCATATTGGTGCAGCCGTAAGAACGACTTCAGGTAAAGTATTTGCAGCGGTTCATTTAGAAGCGAATGTTGGAAGAATTGCGGTATGCGGGGAAGCAATGGCACTTGGCAAGTCGATATCAGAAGGCCATCCGGATTTTGAAACGATTGTCGCTGTTGCACATCCTCATCCACATGAAGATATCGAAAACTGTTGGGTTGTTGCGCCTTGTGGCATGTGTCGAGAATTGATTAGCGATTATGGTCAAAATACAGACGTTATTTTGAAGTATCAAGGTGAAATCGTGAAATGCAATGTGATGGAGTTGCTTCCTGAGAAATACGGGAGTGAGTTGGAATAACTGAAAACGTCCAATAGAAAAAAGAATCTCTTTTTGAGTCAATCAATCGGAGATTCTTTTTTAATTTGCACATGTTGTTGTACGTTTCAATTTTTGTATTAGGAAGTCACAACAACATTTTTTGCACCTAACCACATCGTCATTTCTTCATACACCGCACGGGCGTCTTCGTATCCTTGCTGGTGGAAATTTTCGAGTTTTGTGATATCTCGTTCAGCTCTGGATACACCGAAGTCGTTACTTGGTCGGATGACAAACACCTTACCTTCGTCTTCTAAGCGTTCAATCGTATCCAATAATTCGTTGTAACGGTGCCATCTTGTTTCCAAAGCGTTTGTTAAGCCTGGAAATTCTTTGTAGAACAATTTATATGCTTTGGATAAAAAGGATTTCTTTTTGCGATAGCCTTTTTGTTTCGTCAACACAATCACCGGTTTTTCGACGCCGTCCAATTTCGCTTTATATAAAGGAATGGGATCTGCAATTCCACCGTCCATTAGTGTTTGTCCGGCAATTTCCACTGGTTTTGCCATGAATGGTAATGAGCTTGAAGCTCGGATAATGGATAACATCTCTGCTGATTCGGCATTCTTGTCGTGGTAAACGGCTTGACCTGTATAGCAATCCGTTGTGCCGATGACAAATCTTTCCTTGCCCACATTAAACGTCTCAAAGTCAAATGGCACTAAGTTATTAGGGATATGATCGAAGATTAAATCCATTCCAAACAGTTCTTTTTTAAAGAAAAGATTTTTCAGCGATATGTAATCTGGGTGTGATAAATAATCAATGGTAACGGAACGGTTTCTCCCTTTTTGACGGGATAGATATGAAGCTCCTTGGCAAGCTCCTGCTGAAACCCCAATAACATATGGAAAATAGCATTCCTTTTCCATGAAAAATTCCAAAACGCCAGCTGTGTATACCCCTCGCATACCGCCGCCTTCTAATATAAGTCCACTATCAAACACGTTAGCACGTCCTTTCGTTTACAGGAATGAAACAATCAATCCACCTTTACCAGCATATGTGCCCATCGTTGCGCCCATGTAATTCACGTACAATTCTTTTGGGTGAAGTCGTCGATTAATTTCATTCTTTAGCCATTCGGCTTCTTCCACATTTCCCGTGTGAGTAATTCCAAATACCGCATCCGAAAAATCGTCTCGTTTTTCTTGGATTCGTTCTAGCGCACGCTGAAGAAATTTTTTGGAACCTCGAACTTTTTCTTTAACGACGATTTCTCCTTGAATTCCTTCTAAAATAATTTTGATGTTCAATAATTTTGCGACGGATCCCGAAAATTTACTTAGTCTTCCGCCTTTCACCACATTTTCCAGATTATCGAGCAAGATGAAAATTTCCATGTTTTCCCTATATGTATAAAGTGCTTCAACAATTTCTTCGCGACTCTTTCCTTCATTCGCCAGTTGTACCGCCTTCATCACGAGCATGCCATAGGCTAGTGAGCCACCAAGCGTATCGATTATTTCAACATCTGTATTGGAGATCTCTTTTCCTAAAAGGGCAGATTGGTACGTGCCACTGAGTTTGGAAGATATCGTTAAACAGATTAACTGCTCGTTTTGTTGTGCAGCTTGTTGAAAGCTCTCTGCAAATTTGGCAGGAGAAGGTTGGGACGTTTTAGGGAGTTCACTCGTAGCGAACATTTTTTCAAAAAATGCAGGAGGAGATAAATCGACTCCTTCTGAATACTCCTCCTCACCGACTCGAACGGAGAGTGGAACCACGTGTACGTGATGTTTTTCTATGTAGTCCTTCGGTAAATCAGACGAACTATCCGTTAAAATGATGACCATTGCGGTACTCCTTTCGTTTCGTAAAAAAGTTTGTTGGAATAGAAGGATTGCGCTGAATGATTGCCTTTTGTTATAGTATGTTACTCCTTTTTTTCCATTTAGCAACCAATTGACAACCTGTTCATTTATGATGTGTTGTAAAATTATGGTATCATTAATTACGGACAAATCATCGGGGGAAATGCAGAAAAACCCCTTCCCCTCTAAACGATACAAAGGAAAAGGAGCTTTTATATGGCAGAAAAAACGAAACCGTTTAATGATGCGATCGATCATTTGGCAAAGATTGAAGGATCTGTTGGAAATGTAACGCCGGAAACCATTAGCAAGTTGCCAACACCTGTGAAAGTGGTCGCGTATGTGTTGTTCGGCTTATTTGCTCTTGGTGTTGTTTTCACGTTTAGTTACGTGTTGATTTCCAAATGGATTCACTAGATATGTTTATATTCGTTATTTAAAGAGTGAATTTGCTTTACCTATCCTTCGTTACGAAATGAGGGCATGATTTTTTCGCTTGTTCAAAACTTAGTCTATTTTTTACTTTTTAGCACCGGACGTATCTTCGTTTAAATCCAATTCTTCCTTTTTCTATTGCTTTATCAATCGTTTCAAGTGGACGTAACTCTGCGTTCGGTTTGTTTTCGCGCGTCATTACAACGACTCCTACTTCTTTTGCTACTTCCATTGCTTTTTCATGAAGTGGTTTAAAGGACACACCAACTGTGGAGATGAAATTACTCATCGCTGACTGTGTTCTCGGAGGTGCAGTATGAATGGACGACGACGCTTGATCCAGCAGTTCCGCTATCGTTTCTTCTGAAAATGTGTCATCTTTTCGATTTCCAAGCATCCAACAATAACAACTCCAACCAGCGGACATTTTCAATTCTTCGCCTGAAGCAATCCATTTTTTGGAGACCGCTTCTCCTAACGGTGATTCTGATAATGTAACGGCAACGATGTAATCCGAAATCATGAAAAAATAAGCATCGTTTATCCAACGATCGAAGTCCTCTTCTGTCATTGCTTTGGGATCTGCTATAACACCAGCAAAATACATTGCGTCGTAATTGCCCGTTGCGTAAAGTTCTTCTGCGAGGGACTGATTTTTTCCAATGATTTTTTTCATCGGTTTCATCGCGCCTGTCGCAACACCAAATAGTGGCTCTTTTGCCCCGTTGCCTACATATATTTTCTTCGTTCGTTCCGTGCCCAGCTTTTCAAGCTCTGCCATTACTTCGTCGACTGTCATCGTCATCCTCCTGTTCCTATCTCGTGTTTTTCTTCATTTTACACTATTTAGAAATGAAACAAGGTCTTCTTCGTTTGCGCTGATAAACGTTTCGTTGTACTAATTTTTTGCGCTTCTCGGTACTTTTCCGACAAAAAAAGAAGTGACGAATGCCACTTCTTCTAAATGTTAACGCGCACAAGCTCTAAGGCTTCGCTCATGCCTTTTACTTGCTGCGAAAATTGTTCTATTCTCACGCCATTTACCAGCTCAAGCTTATCTCTCACATCTTCATATGTGTCGGCAGTCATGACGATATCATTCCCGCTACTCAGTTGTTCGACGCGAGATGCGATATTAACGGTACGACCAAAGTAGTCGAGAATGTCATTGGCATTGACTGCAATGACCGGTCCAGAATGGAAACCGATTTTAATCGCAATCGGTTCTGAAACGAGTTGTTGCAACTTCTCCATTGACTGATGGATCGCTATACTCGCTCGAAGTGCGTCGTGCTCGTCGGTGAAAACAGCCATAACGGAATCGCCAATTGTTTTAACGATTGCCCCGCGATTGACGCTAATGTGTTCTTTTAAATAGCTGAAATGTTGACGCACGTCCGAGTATGCGAGGGCGTCGCCTATTTTTTCATATAGAGCAGTTGATGATTTTAAATCAGTGAAGAGAACCGTCATATTCCCCACTTGAATTTCTTGATCGGCAGCTAATACTTCCGTGGCAAATAAATCCCGGTACAGTTGCATCGCGGTGACGTCTCTTGCTGTAAGTGCGTCTTGATCCCAGACGAGCTCTTCGACGACGAAGACAATTTCCTGATTCGTCGTGTTCGAAATAGTGAGCGTGTCTGTTGGGAGCACGTGATGTTGAGCGAAGCCATTTTCTCCGTATGTGAGGCGAGATGTTTCATTGCCAAAAGCATCCACTTGCACAGCATGATTGTGCTGAAGGACACGGTAGCGGTGGCTCGATTGCCAGTTCCCTAGCGGCACTTGTTGCTCTGTTCCTGCGGGAATTCGGTGTTGCGCTAGGATGTGCGGCGAGTTCATCGGACCATTTAGGCAGTAAAGTTCGCCTGCTGCTTGTCGAATCGCCGGGTGGACGTCAAATTGCATTTGAATAGAACGATCAAAATCGGTGTCGAAATCCAGTCCACATAAGTCGCAGTGGACGGTGTTTTGCACGTCTTTTAACGCGGTGACTTGCGTTTTAGGAACGCGACAATTAGGACACATCATGCTCCACTTTTGCTGTAGCACACCTGCTTTTGTCGCCAGCAAAAAGAAGTCGACCGTTTCCGTCGGATCGAACCCATACGTTTTCGCAAATTTTAACGGTTGCATGTTGAGAACATCTTCATCGTTTGCGTTTGTAATATGGTGAAGTAGCGTATCGGCGTGCGCTCGTTTCACAGGATATGCGCGGAATTTCTTTTCGCGAGTATGAAAGACTTCTGCATTGTACGAAAGGCTTTCTTTCGCTTGAGGACGAAGTTTTTTGGAATGAAATGCCTCAGCAACTGCTTCTGCATAGGGGAAAAATCCAAGAAGCTGCGGAATAATCACTTTTTGTAACGCGATTTTTCCGAGCGCATTTTTATACGTGAAATGGCCATTTACTCGAATGGACGTGGAGGTGGCGTTCACTGGAAAGAGGGAAACTTTCCAAACCGCACGATCAACAGGGCTTTTATCGTAAATTCGTTCAATTTCAAACCACTGATTTTTGACCCACGTGAAGGCATGCTCCCGCCATTTGACCGGAATAAAGCCAAGTGCTTTTGCGGTCGCTTGGCGATGGAGCGATTGGTCCGTTTGAAAGTCCGAAAATGTCACAGGGAATAATCCCGCGACATGGTTAAAATGATTGGAGTCAGTCAATAAATCCCAAGCACTCGACAGCGGGAGGTGAATTGTTTGTTCTTGTTCGAGTTCGATTATGTTTGTCATCAGGACTCTCCTACTAATCCGCGTATGTTTTTCGAATGATCGCGAACTTCTCAAAATTGGTTAAAAATAACGTGGTCAACACTGGGTCGAATTGATGCCCACCTTGTTCAGTGAAATACGCGATAATGTCGTCATCTGGCCATGCAGTTTTGTACACACGAACGGAGCTAAGCGCATCGAAGACATCTGCAATCGCCGTAATGCGACCAAACATATGAATTTCTTTTCCTTTTAGCTGATTCGGATACCCATTTCCGTCCCAACGTTCATGGTGTTGATGGGCAATAATAGCGGCGGTTTTTAATAATTCACGTTCGGAGTGACGAAATACTTCGTACCCAATGCTCGCATGTTCTTTCATCGTCGCAAATTCTTCCGGTGTGAGTTTACCAGGCTTCAGTAAAATCGCATCAGGCGTGGCGACTTTCCCAATGTCGTGCATGGGAGAAACAATCCGGAGCAATTCACTTTCTCTTTCTGGAATACCAGCGAGTTTGGCGAGCTCATAGGAATACATCGCCACACGACGAACATGGTTGCTTGTCTCTTTTGAACGACTCTCTCCTATTTGACCGAGCACTTCAATCATTTCCGCTTGCGTTTTTAATAACTCATTTTGGAGTAGCTTCGCTTCAATTGCTTTTCCAGCATATGTTGCAGCTAGTGTGATTAAATGGACGTCTTCTTCCGTAAAAGGTGTGCCTTCCGGACGTTTATTAATGGCTTGGAAAGCACCGAAATAAGCGCCTTCTGTATTTTGAAACGGAACGGTTAAAATGGTCCGGGTGTGATAACCAGTTTGACGGTCCACTTCTTGGTTGAAGCGTGGGTCGTTATACGCGTCTTCGATGACAATCGTTTTCCCACTTTGAATGGCCTTGCCAATAAATCCGCTCCTTGCTGGCACGCGGATCTCATCTACTTCTTGCGCAACAAGCGTCCAATTTTCATCCGTTTTAGCATCATACAACCAGACGGTGCATCTATCTGCTTGTGCGAGTTCTTTACCAAGTTGTGCTAATTCTACTAAGACGACATCTAAATCGCTCTCGCCGGAGATAATGGCAATCGAGTGAAATATTTTTGCTAATTTATCCATGTTCATTATCCCTTCGATGCACGAAATTTGTACTGTTATTCTAGCATGTATGTGCTACATTTAATATAGAATCTTCTCATAAATTAACGAAATTTTGCTCATTGTAATGAAATTTTCACACATCGCTTATTTATAAATGGAAAGAGGTGCACGATGACACCATTTGCATACTTATTTATCGGTCATTTAATCGGAGATTTTCTCCTCCAAACGTCTTGGATGGCAAAAAATAAAGCAACGCATTGGGGCGCATTAGTCGTCCATTGTTCGGTGTATACATTAGCGGTGGTCCTAGTCGGTATTTGGGGAAGTATCGATTGGAGCTTCATAGCCATCGGATTGCTATTTCTCTCTCACATGCTCCTCGATCGACGAACATTTAACATGTGGTGGAATCGGGTGGTGATGCAAAACACGACTGAAAAATGGCTATTTGTCGTGACAGATCAAGTTTTTCACCTTATCGTCCTTGCAGTACTTCTTCATTATTTCCTCTAAAAAAATCTTACAAGTGTGACGGCTTGTAAGATTTTTTCTATTGGAGCATTTATTTTTCTAGCGTGAAAAGAAGGCGACGAAATTCATTACCTAGGTGATGGGTAAAATGAAGACGGACGGTTGCGCTGATAGCGCATGATTTCTACTATTTTTTTGCGATACATATTAATATTTAACGCTAAAAATCCTGGCCCGCGTAATTGCGAACCAGGATTTTTGTGTAGTACTTATTTTTGTAAATCAAAACGATCTGCATTCATGACTTTGTTCCACGCTTTGACGAAATCACGGATGAATTTCTCGCGGTTATCGTCTTGTGCGTATACTTCTGCCACTGCACGCAAGATAGAATTGGAACCAAATACTAGATCAAAGCGCGATGCTGTACGAACGACTTCGCCTGATTGACGGTTGCGTCCTTCGTATTTGTTAAATCCAGCTGGTGTCCATTCAATATTCATGTCGAGCAAGTTTACGAAGAAATCATTCGTTAGTTGCCCTTCACGATTCGTGAATACGCCATCTTTTGATCCTTTGTAATTTGCACCTAATACGCGCAAACCTCCGATTAGGGCAGTCATTTCCGGAGCTGTTAAGCCTAAAAGATTTGCTCTATCTAAGAGCATTTCTTCTGGACTCGTTGCATACTCTTGTTTTTGGTAATTACGGAAGCCATCTGATACTGGTTCTAATACGTCGAAGCTTTCTGCATCTGTCATTTCTTCTAGTGCATCGCCTCGACCTTGTGTAAATGGAACAGTAACGTCAAAGCCTGCCGCTTTAATGGATTGTTCAATTGCCAAGTTTCCACCTAGCACGATTAAATCAGCGATGGAAATTTTGTTTCCAGTTGCTGCTTGAATTTTTTCATATTCTGCTAGAACGTGCGCTAATTCTTCCGGTTCGTTTGCTTCCCAGTTCTTTTGCGGTGCAAAACGGATACGAGCACCATTTGCGCCACCGCGTTTATCTGAATCACGATACGTGCTTGCAGATGCCCAAGCCGTTTTTATTAGCTGAGACGTTGTTAATCCACTTGCTACAATTTTTCCTTTCACTTCTTCTAACTCATCAAACGACAATGTGTAGTCGGGTTTTGGCACTGGATCTTGCCAGATTAACTCTTCTTCTGGCACTTCAGGTCCCCAGTAGCGATCTTTTGGACCCATGTCGCGGTGAAGAAGCTTAAACCAAGCACGCGCAAAAGCATCTTCAAATGCTGCGTGATCTTCATAGAAACGACGAGAAATTTTTTCGTAATCTGGATCTACTTTCAGCGCCATATCTGCAGTTGACATCATTGTTGGAACTTTTTTGTTCGCATCTTCTGCGTCTGGAGCTTTGTCTTCTTCTTTTAAGTTCTTGGCAATCCATTGGTACGCACCAGCTGGACTCTTTGTTAGTTCCCAATCATATTCAAACAATTGTACCCAGTAGCCATTGTCCCACTGCGTAGGATTCGCTGTCCAAGCACCTTCAAGGCCACTTGAAATCGTGTCGCGACCTTTTCCTGAACCATACGTACTCTTCCAACCAATTCCTTGGTTTTCCATTGTTGCAGCTTCTGGATCGTCTCCAACATTAGAAGGATCTCCAGCGCCGTGTGTTTTACCGAACGTGTGACCACCTGCAATTAATGCAACCGTTTCTTCGTCGTTCATTCCCATACGGGCGAATGTCTCACGAATATCTTGTGCAGATGCAAGCGGATCTGGTTTACCGTTTGGTCCTTCTGGATTGACGTAAATAAGACCCATTTGAACTGCTGCTAGTGGTGACTCTAGTTCACGATCTCCAGAGTAACGGTTGTCTGCTAACCACTCTTTTTCATTTCCCCAATAAACATCCTCTTCTGGCGCCCAAACATCTTCTCGACCAGCGGCAAAACCGAATGTTTTGAAGCCCATCGATTCTAATGCGACGTTCCCTGTTAATACTAGAAGATCCGCCCACGAAATTTTGTTGCCATATTTTTGTTTAATCGGCCAAAGTAGTCGACGCGCTTTATCAAGATTCACATTATCCGGCCAGCTATTAAGTGGTGCGAAACGTTGGTTACCCGTGTTACCGCCTCCGCGACCATCAAATGTGCGGTATGTACCCGCTGCATGCCATGACATACGGATGAATAACCCGCCGTAATGACCATAATCGGCTGGCCACCAGTCTTGGCTATTTGTCATTAAATCGCGTAAATCTTGTTTTAATGCATTGTAATCTAATTTTTCAAATTCAGCTTTGTAATCAAACTCTTCCCCAAATGGGTTCGATTTTCGATCGTGCTGGTGCAACATGTTGACATTCAACATATTTGGCCACCAGTCTTTGTTTTGCGTCTTCCCTGGTTTGTTCGATGTTGTAATTGCGCTATCTTTATGACCACCAGTTACCGGGCACTGTGAATCCCCCGCTGCTGTGTGTCTTTTTTCGTCGTTCGGATCATGTACATTGTTTTCCATTGTCAAATTCCTCCCTATTTGATAATCAAACTATTCTTACAAAAGAACTTATTACCGTAATGACAAGGATTCTAAATAGAAATAGTCATTCTTACTTTAGAATTATACTAAACTAGAAATGATTTGCAAAGCAAAAGGATGGGGAAAATGGCTGGCAATGTGCGGAGAATGACGAGTGTTTCGTTCTGCTTATGATATCGATTATAACGCTGACTTCAGTAGAAGAAAATGAATAACCCTCCTATCTTACCGAATTTTCGGAAAATAGGAGGGAGGTATGCTGATTAGACCAGTGAGGTAACACAAATTTGATTTTTACCATTCTTTTTCGCTTCGTACAGTGCGAGATCTGCTTGGTGAAACAGCTCTTGAAACGAGCGTTCTGATAAATTGTTGGAATCGGAAATCCCGATACTGATTTCGACGGTGACAATCTTCCCGTCTTTAATTACTTGTAAATTCTTCACTTGTTTTTCCATCTCGGTCGCAGTTCCCATTCCCTGTTCACTTGCAGACCCTGAAACAATCACGACAAATTCATCGCCACCATATCTTCCAAATAGCGCTTGATCTGTCAGACAAGAATTAATGGCGTCACTCACCATTTGAATGACGGTATCCCCGTACACATGTCCAAAAGCATCGTTAATCGCTTTAAAGTTGTCGATATCGAACGCCAGACAAGAAAGTACTTCATTCCCCGTAACCGCTTGAAGTCGCTGATCCACCGTTTTTTCTAAGTATTGACGATTGTAAATACCCGTTAAAAAGTCGATTGTCGCGTTTTTTTCCATCCCTGCAATCCGGTGTTTTACCTCCAGTTTTTGCGCAGCCAGCGCTAGTTCTCGCGACGAAATTTCGTTTAGCAACTCAATATATTCTTTTTGAATGAAATAGCCTTGTTCTGTGTCGCCGATCAAATCGCACAAGTTACAGCGCGCTTCTTGAATCGTTTTCAGTAAATGGACGTCGTGATAGCTTTCGGCGATTTCTTTCGCGTTCGTGTAAGCTTCCATTGCTTCTACATAGTTCCCCATTTTGGATTGCCACAGGCCAAGTAAGTCGTAACACTGCGCTTTCTCTCGTGGGAATGAAGACAAATACTCGGCACGAATCATTTCGTCGATACGTTTCTTTGCCTCTTCTAGATTGCCTAATCCAATTTGTGCTTTCGACCAATTTAACTGTACGCGAAGCGATAGTACAGGACTTTTCGGGGTATGTAATGTAGCCGCTGCAAGTCCTTTTTCGGCGCAATGAAGTGCTTCGTCAAAATTCGTTTCTTCCATATACAGATGACTCAGATTGCTATAGCCGTTACTCACTATATTGAATTTCTCCAGTTTTGTTCCAATGGCGATCGACTTTTCTAACGTCTTCTTCGCATTTGAATAATCTTTCGTAAACTCATATAGCAAAAACAAAATGTTATAGAGATTGAGCCAATCTGCCTCATCCCCATCTTGCTGGCAAACTTCGTCATACGCTTCGATGGAATGAAAAGCCTCTTCAATGGCTCCAAGACAATAATAGGAAGCTGCTGTATTAATGTGCGCAGTCAGTATCGATTTACGATCGTGATAGGTGATGCCTTTATCGAGTAAATCATAGGCACTTTCAATCGTTTCTAAGTATTTGCCCTCTGATCGAAGAAGAGTTACATGTGATTGCAATGCGATTAAATCTTTGTTCTCCATAGTTTGCTCCTTACTTTGTCCCTATGTATTGCGAGGAGATTAACTAGATGCAAGCGTCAACTTCATGACGACTTCGTTTCCTTCCATCTCGCCTGTTTCTTCAAATCCGAGTTTTTGATACAAATGCTTCGCACCTGCATTTTCTTTCACATAATTTATTTGAACGCGATCGAATTTGTTTTCGTTTTTCAACAACTCGATTGCCGCTACTAACGCTTGCTTTCCGTATCCTTTGCCTTGAAATTCCGTGCCAATCATCAAGCGCCAAATTTCTACTTCTCGCGCTTCTTTTAAATAGTCAAACATGATAAATCCGACTATCGTCTCTTCATTTACAATCGCAAACGGTCTTGCCTTGTCATAAAACACCCATGCCTGCGCGAGGGAAATCGCATTGGAAGCAACGAAATCTGACTGAGAGTCATCTGTTGTGAGTGCAAGGACTGCACGATAATTCGATTCATCTACTTTTTTTAACGTGACCATTATTCTATCTCTCCTTTACATAGCGTGTACCGAGCGTGCTGTCATTGTTCGTATCCACTTCTAATTTTCTCATTAAATTTGTCGCGTTGGAAGAATAGATTCATGATATAAATGGAAATATTGGGTTGCTGGTTGGACGTTTGAAATTAATTTTTCATTTCCCTTTAATAATTTCCAAAAATATGTAACTTTTTTAAACTTATTGCGTTCTTATAAGAAAGAATAAGGGGGAAGTGACATGAAAAAAGGAATCGGAATTTTCCTTGGAATAACGTTACTACTTGGTTTAGTAGGCTGTAACGAAAAAGTAGAAAATACGAAACAAGAAGATTTGTCGATGTATCCTATTGGCGTTCAAGAAGGAATTGTTTCGCCTGAATTATACGATGAGTCGTGGGGGCTTTTTGAAGATCATACATATATGGACATTAGTGATCAACTCGTGGAAATTTATAAAATGGAGACGCCTTTTACGGACGATTCGAAGAGAGTAGAGAGTTTCACCGAACAAATCGATCAGTATGAGACATTGATGACCGGAATTCAAATTGACACCTATGGTGGAGAGAAAGATGATGAACTTGCATCAACACTTCGTTATGGGGTGAAGATTGCGGAGGAAGAAATAATCGCGTTACGCGCGTATTTAAACGATCCCACTGAGGCAAATTTAAGTAATGCAAATGCTTTTGCGAATGAATCGAAGGCATTTAACCGGGAGTTGTCCTCTTTCTTCACAAAAAATAAGTTGTTTCCGGAATATATGGAATAAGTGATCAAGTCGTTTTACGGTGTTCGTTTAGGGAAAAAATAAAGAAGAGGTGAGTAGGATGAAAAATCTTTTCATTGTTTTATCAACCGTCATCATGTCAGTCGTTCTCGTGGGTTGCCAGGAGGATGATTCTACCGCAACAGATACAGATACGAATGTGAATCAAGATCAAGCAGAAGTCGAATCTCCACCACTGCCGACAGAAGATGATGCGTCGAATGTGGACTCTGGAGAACAGGCAGAAAATGATAGCTCGTCAGCAGACACTGGAGAACAAGCGACGTCCAATCCACTAAAAGAAACGACATACGCGACCGAGCAAGAAGCCATCGACGCGATGGGTGAAATACAATCATTTGACGAAACAAATCTGGATCTTGGTCACGGCATAAAAGCGTGGGAAGAAGGCGCAGCCGGACACGACTACATCACGTGGAAAGAAGGCAATTGGACGATACAAATTGATTATCCAAATGACCCAGAATATGCGCTTCCTGGCTATGAAAAAGGGCAAGATGTAGCGAAAGCGATGGTGGACTACTTAGAAAAGAACTATTTGCCTGCTCCTGACAAAGTAGGAGTCATTCGCGTAACGGGATTTAATCAACATCCTGAAACAAGTATTCAGTGGCAAGTAGGAAAGACCTTAAAACAACTCTATGTAAAAACGGACGATCCGCTTGAAGCATTAGAAATCGCTGTAAATAGCAACTAACAGATTGCACGCTGAAGAACGTTTTACGCGGCAAAACGCACTGATCCTTATTGATGATGTGCGTTTTCGTCTGCGAAAACGTTCTTTTTGATTGGAAGAAAATGGCTGTTTGCACGTTTTTCACGTTTGTTGACAGGATATTTCCCAAACTTGCATGTTTGAAGGTCAAAGTTGCACGTTTTCACCTGAAACTTGCACGATTTTCGCGCTAATCGACAGGTCTCCCGAGTAAGAACGTTTTGCGAGTCAAAACGCACCAATTCTTTTTGAAGATGTGCGTTTTCGTCTGCGAAAACGTTCTCTTTTATTGGAAGAAAATGGCTGTTTGCACGTTTTTAACGTTTATTGACAGGATATTTCCCAAACTTGCATGTTTGGAGGTCAAAGTTGCACGTTTTCACCTGAAACTTGCACGATTTTCGCGCTGATCGACAGGTCTCACTTCCTCTAAACACTCTCCCAGCGCTTTTATAAAGCGTAAGTTCTCTTCTGGCGTTCCGATGGTGACTCGTAAGTGCGTCAGCAAATTCCAGACTGAGCCATTTCGCACGATGATCCCTTTTCGTAGTAGCTTTTCATACACGTCAGTCGCATCGACACCAACATTTACGAACACAAAATTAGCCATGCTTTCGGTGTAGCTTAAACCGAGTTGCTCGAATGCCTGGTACAACTCTTTCCGTCCTTCCACTACCAATTGCTTCGAAGCGTTTAAATGCTCCTCGTCTTCAAGGGCAGCAACTGCGGCAGCTTGGGCGAGGGAGTTGACATTGAATGGTTCGCGAACTTTATGAAGGTACTGAATGATTTCGTTTGATGCGATTCCAAATCCTACGCGTAGTCCAGCTAATCCGTATACTTTGGAGAATGTCTGGATGACGATCACTGGTTGTTTATTCCCAATCAAATCGATTCCGTCTGTAAAATCATTCGCGTCTGCATATTGCGCGTATGCTCCGTCTAACACGACAAGGACATTTGTTGGTAAATCCTCTAAAAAGGTCTCGAGAGCTTCGCGTGTAATGTACGTTCCTGTTGGGTTGTTTGGGGAGCATAAGTAAATGAGTTTTGTCTTTTCTGTTATCGCTTTTTTCACCGCGGTTAAATCGTATTCAAACGTTTCTGTGAGGGGCACTTTCACAACCGTTGCTCCCATTAAGTTTGCGCCGAAATCGTATTCGCTAAAGGAAGGGGTCGGCACGATGACTTCATCACCACTCGTTAAAAACGTCTCCGAGATTAACTTAATGATTTCATCTGCGCCATTTCCAATAATGATGTTGTCCCGTTCCACGTCATACACCGAGCTTATTGCATCGCGAAGAAGCGACGTATGGGCATCTGGATAGCGGTGAATGGAGGCGACATACTGCGCGATGGCATCTTTTGCCGCAGGGGAAGCTCCAAGCGCGTTTTCATTAGAAGAAAGCTTGATCACTTCCTCTATTCCGTATTCCTTTTGCAACTCCCAAATCGGTTTTCCTGGAGAGTAGCTTTGCATCGTCGCGAGTTCTTTTCGTACAGACGTTTCGATTCGATTTTCCATCGTTCCAACTTCCTTCCCATGTCACGCCGATTCGTTGTGTCGTTGCGCCAGCACCGCTAGCACTTCTTCAAACGGCACTTGTTGTTCTTGTAATAAAACAAGCACGTGGTACAGTAAATCGGCCGTTTCCCACTTTACCTCTTCTTTGTCGCGGTTTTTTGCCGCAATGATGACTTCGGACGCTTCTTCTCCCACTTTTTTCAAGATTTTATCGACGCCTTTTTCAAATAAATACGTCGTATATGCTCCTTCTGGACGTTCGATTTCACGTTGTCGGATCACTTCTTGAAGTGTGGTTAAAATCTGTTCGTGCGTCTCTGGTGGATCATTCGAGGTTTCATTTCCATCGTTTTCACGCAACAAACTGCGTGAGAAACAACTTCTTGCTCCCGTGTGGCAAGCAGGTCCTGCGGGTTTCACGAGAACGACAAGCGCGTCCGCATCGCAATCGACGACGATGTCGACAATCGTTTGCGTGTTGCCACTAGTTGCACCTTTGTGCCACAGTTCCTTTCTCGAGCGGCTATAAAACCACGTTTCGTTCGTTTGAAGTGTTTTTTCTAACGATTCTTTGTTCATGTAAGCAACTGTCAGCACTTCCTTCGTTGCGGCATCTTGTACAACGGCAGGTAGTAGCCCATTCACGTCAAACGTTAAGTCCTCTATGTTCACCTGACATTCACTCCTTTTTCTCGCAAATACGCTTTTACTTGCGCAACAGACGTTTCTTGGTAATGAAATATTGATGCTGCAAGTGCTGCATCGGCTGATCCTTTCACAAATGCTTCTCGAAAATGTTCTGCGTTACCAGCCCCACCGGAGGCAATGACTGGCACATTTACTGCTTCACTTACCGCTTTTGTCAGCTCCAGCTGAAAGCCGCTTTTTTCGCCATCTTGGTCCATACTCGTGAGCAAGATTTCTCCTGCCCCGCGTCGAACAGCTTCTTTTACCCAGTCTAAGACGAGCCACTCAGTGGGAGTTCGTCCACCGTGTGTGTACACCCGAAACGCTTTTGCCTCTAAATCATACTTCGCATCAATCGCCACAACGATGCACTGGGAGCCAAAAAAATCTGCACCTTGTTGAATGAGCGCTGGATTTTTTACCGCTGCCGAATTCAAGGATACTTTGTCTGCGCCAGCTCGTAATACTTGCTTCATATCTTTTAGCGAATTAATACCTCCACCAACTGTAAACGGAATCGCAAGTTCTGACGCCACTCGTTCGACTACATCGATGAGCGTCTTTCTTTCTTCGTGTGTCGCGGAAATATCTAAAAATACCAGCTCGTCCGCTCCTTGTGCGTCATACACTTTTGCTAGTTCAACTGGATCTCCTGCATCTTTCAGCTTCACAAATTGAACGCCTTTGACGACGCGTCCATCTTTTACGTCTAGACAGGGAATAATTCGTTTTGTCAGCATGTTATGACTGCACCTCACTTAATGCCTGGGCTAACGTAAATTTCTCCTCGTATAACGCTTTTCCGACAATTACGCCAACCACTCCATCTTCTTGCCGCTTTTGTAAGGAGTGTAAATCATGCAGACCACTTACTCCTCCAGATGCAATGACATTTTTTCCTGTCGCATGGGCAAGTTCTACTACCGCTTGCTCATTAGGTCCAGAAAGCATCCCGTCCGTTGCGATATCCGTAAAAATGAACGTTTCCGTTCCTGCTTCTGCAAATTCTTTTGCCACGTCAATCGCCTTCACACTAGAGGTCGTTACCCAACCATGTGTCGCTACGAACCCATCTTTTGCATCTAATCCAATGGCTAATTGGTTGCCGTATTTCCGCAGCATTTCTTTTGCAAATACAGGATTTTCGATGGCCACACTCCCTAAAATGACTCGAGCGATTCCTTGATCTAAGTAATGCACGATGTCTTGTTCCGTGCGAATCCCTCCACCAATTTGAATGTTGGCTTGTAAGTCGTTTGCCGCTTGTATGACAAATCCATCATTCACTCGTTTGCCATCTCGCGCACCATCTAAGTCGACCATATGAATCCACGTTGCCCCGTTATTTGCAAATTGCATTGCCATATCAAACGGGCTATCGCCGTATATTGTTTCCTTTGCGTAATCCCCTTGAAGGAGTCTGACACATTTTCCGTTCCGCATGTCGATTGCGGGATACAGTTGAAAACTCAAGTTACACTCCTCCTTTTTCAACGAAGTTGGTAAAGTTTGTGAGTAGCTGCATGCCAACATCCCCACTTTTTTCTGGATGGAATTGCATCCCCCACACATTGTCTCGACCGACAATGGCAGGCACTACGTCTTCATACGTACAACTTGCTAATACAACATCAGGCATATCTGTCTCGACATAATAGGAATGAACGAAGTACACATAGTCTTCGGAAATCCCATCGAAAATGGGTGACTTGTGACGAAACGAGAGCTTGTTCCACCCCATATGTGGAACTTTGAAGAATTCGCCATTTTTTGTCTTTCCAGAAAACTTCTTCACATGACCAGGTAAAAGGTTCAATCCTTCCGTTTGACCATTTTCTTCACTGCTTTCAAACAATAACTGCATCCCGAGGCATATCCCAAGTAGTGGCTTGCCACTTGCGACATATGCATGAACGGTCTCGGTTAGCCCTGTTTTATTCAACAAAGACATCGCATCTTTAAAGGACCCCACACCTGGTAATATAAGTCCGTCCATTTCTTGCAGGACGCGTTGATCGTCCGTTACAACGTACTTTACGCCAATTCGCTCTAACGCTTTAGCCACGCTGAACAAATTCCCCATTCCATAGTCGATAATTCCAATCACTTATAACATTCCTTTCGTCGACGGCACTCCTTTAACTCGCGGATCAATTGTCGTCGCCTCATCTAGTGCTCTCGCCAATGCCTTAAACATCGCCTCTATAATATGGTGCGTATTCGAACCATAAGACACGTTAATATGCAGATTCATGCGGGCTTCGATCGCTAATTTGCTCATAAATTCGTGCACCAATTCCGTATCGAAGTTGCCGACTTTTGGAGAAGGAATCGTCGCATTTTGTACGTAATACGGTCGGTTACTTAAGTCAATTGTGACGTGTGCAAGGGTTTCATCCATTGGTACGAATGCGTTGCCGTAGCGTTTAATCCCACGCTTATCGCCGAGCGCGTCTTTTAGCGCTTGGCCTAAACAAATCGCAATGTCTTCCGTTGTATGGTGATCGTCAATCTCCGTGTCGCCAGTTGCCTGAACGGATAAGTCAAATTGTCCGTGTTTTGCAAACAAATCCAACATGTGATTTAAAAAAGGAACGCCTGTTTCAAGTTTCGATGTACCCGAGCCGTCGACGTTTAACGTCAGCTCAATTTGCGTCTCATTTGTGATTCGTTTAATCGTTCCTTCTCTACTCATTTGTTCGCCCCTCTTTCTTCTATCGCTCGTGCATGTGCTTCTAACCCTTCCAGTCGTGCAAATGCTGCGATTTTCTTCGCATTTTTCTCAAACGCTTGTTGGGAATAAAAAATGACACTCGATTTCTTTTGAAAGTCCTCTACACTTAGCGGGCTAGAAAATCGCGCAGTACCATTTGTCGGCAAGACATGGTTCGTGCCTGCAAAGTAATCACCTACTGGCTCTGCACTAAACCGACCTAAGAAAATAGCACCTGCATGTTTTATTTTCCCGAGAAGGTCGAATGGATTGGCTGTCATGATTTCTAGATGCTCCGGTGCAAGTTGGTTTACAACTTCAATTGCTTGTTCCATCGAACCTGCGATATAAATCGCCCCGTACGTCGCAATGGACTGCGCCGCAATTTCTTTGCGTGGGAGCAATTCTAACTGGCGCGTTACTTCGTCAGCGACTGCATTTGCGAGTGATTCTGATGTCGTCACTAAAATGCTCACTGCACGCTCGTCGTGCTCTGCTTGAGATAGTAAGTCGGCTGCAACTTCGTTGGCGTTTGCAGAATCGTCTGCGAGCACCGTAATTTCACTAGGACCAGCAATCATGTCAATTGCAACATCTCCGAACACTTCTCGTTTTGCTAAGGCGACGAAAATATTTCCTGGTCCAACGATTTTATCCACGCGTTTGACTGATTCAGTACCATACGCAAGTGCGGCAATTGCTTGTGCGCCACCCATTTTATAGATTTCCGTAATTCCTGCTTCATTCGCCGCAACAAGCACTGCAGGAGGAATCATGCCATTCTTATCTGGTGGAGAGACCATTACAATTCGCTCCACACCCGCAACGGAAGCTGGCACTGCATTCATTAACACAGAAGATGGGTACGCAGCTGTTCCACCAGGAACATACAAGCCAACGGAATCAAGTGCGGTTACTTTTTGCCCTAAAATCGTGCCATTCTCGTTTGTCGTCATCCACGATGCTTTCAGTTGATGCTCGTGATAGTCACGAATGTTATCTCTTGCTTCTTGTATAATTGCAATCATTTCCGTGTCTATTTGTGTGTACGCTACGTTGATTTCTTCTTGCGACACAGCAAATTGCTCTAAGTGAATCCCATCAAACGCTTCCGTATACTTTCGGACCGCTTCGTCCCCTTGCGTTTTTACGTCCTCGATGATCGATTGGACAATGGCTCGTTGCTCTTCTGTGCCAGAATCTACCGAGCGAGAAAGCGATATTTCTTCGTTGATACGTTGGATTTTCACAGCGCTACCCCTTTCTCTATATGTAGACATATTTAATGGGTTTTTTCACGAAAGCTTCCCAATTCCCGTTTCCGCTTTGGAAAGAGTTTGGCTTAAACGCTCCACTAATTCTTGAATACGATCATCATACATCCGGTAACTGACCGGATTGACGATTAAGCGCGATGTAATGTCTTGAATACGTTCATATTCCACGAGACCATTTTCTTTCAGCGTTCTGCCGCTAGAAACAATATCGACAATTCGATCTGCCAATCCAATGAGTGGTGCGAGTTCAATAGAGCCATTCAATTTTATGATTTCGACTTGTTCGCCTTGTTCTCGGAAATACGCTGCGGCAATACCTGGATATTTTGTCGCAATTTTTGGTGCGACAGCGGACATTTCGGTATTTGGCAATCCGGCAACGGCTAAGTAGCAGTCGCTAATCATCAAATCGAGCAACTCATACACGTCACGTTCTTCCTCGAGTAGTACATCTTTCCCTGCAATTCCAATATCCGCCACACCATATTCCACATAGGTCGCAACGTCCATCGGTTTAGCGAGAATAAATCGGAAATTTTCTTCTTCTACCTCTAAAATAAGCTTTCTGGAATCGTCAAACTCCGGAGGAAGGGAGTAGCCTGCTGCGCGAAGCAACTGAACTGCTTCGTCAAAAATCCGCCCTTTTGGCATGGCAATCGTTAACGTTTTTGTCACGTTATTTTCTCCCTCCTGACTTTCCCACTAGCACCACAATTTCATCATATTGTGCCGTGAAAGCATCCATTTCTTTCACACCTTGAATGTCTTGCAAAATGACAGAATGTCCCTCGCTCCGCTTTTCATTCGCCAAAGAAATCGCGGCAGCTCGTTGTTCTTCGCTAAATAACACACAAATTGGCGACGTCGTATTGGCAAGTGTGCCCGCTGCTTCTACTAAAGAGTCCAAACGAAGCGCAAAGCCTGTTGCTTCTGTTGGATTTCCAAATTTCTTTAAAAGAGTATCGTATCTTCCGCCATTTCCAATCGGAAATCCCACGCGATCGGTGTAGACTTCAAACAAAATACCGGAATAATAACTCATGTGGCTCACGAGCGATAAATCGAATTTAATCACATCTTGGACGCCGTAATCAACGAGCGTTTCCCACAATTTACGAAGCTGCTCGAGTGCATTATTGCCTTCATTTTGTTCCATAATAGCAGTTGCATCCTCCATCAACTGCGTGGTTCCTCTTAGCTGCAAAAAGTCATACAAGCGTTGTTTATCAATCGATGATAAAGTAAGACTCGCGACATGCTCTCGGTATCCGACGTAATTTTTCTCTAGCAAAAACGTCGTTGCCTTCTCGACACGTTCCGTCGTGCCTAGTATTTGATAGAAAACAGCGTGTAAAAATCCCATGTGGCCAATCGACACTTGAAAATCGTGAATCCCCGCATCTTTAAGCGCGGTTACCATTAACGCGATTACTTCCGCGTCGGCACTTACCGACTCATCTCCAATGAGTTCCACGCCGATTTGTTCGAACTCCGCTAATCTGCCGCCTTCTTTTTGTTGTGCACGAAATACATTCGTCGAATACGCCAAACGTTGCGGATGATCGCTGCGCATTTTCGACGCGGACAATCTCGCAATCGGTGTCGTCATATCGGGACGTAACACGAGCGTATGTCCTTGATGATCGAGAAGCTTAAACAATTGATGATCCGAAATCGCTGACGCCGAACCTACCGTTTCAAAATATTCAACCGTTGGGGTTTCGATAAACTGATAGCCCCACCGTGTAATTTCACGTTGCAATACCGAACGCACGTTATTTTTGGCGTCCACCATTTTTGGCAATGTATCGCGAAACCCGACCGGTTTCTCGAACATAAATAAGTCACTCATGTAACGCCTCGTCCTTTCTAAACTTCTGTTTTTCACTTTAGTTCACTAGAGTGGTAGAGTGTTAAAATCATAATTAGAAGTGTACCGTGGAAAGCCTTCTTCGTCAACTAGAAAACACTCTTTGAAAGAACGTTTGCAACTGACTATCATCATGTGTACCTCGTAATGTGCGTTTATAGACGTCTTTTCGAGATACTTTTTAGGATATTCACAGTAAAAATCCTGCCTCTCTTTTCGGTGGATTGAAAAAAGACCTGTCCTAGGACAAGTCTTTCACTGTTAATCGTATTTTATAAATCAATCGACTCTACACCGAAATGCATGGCACTTACTTGGTGCGCATCTGAACCGTAAACGAGCGGAATACCCAATCGTTTTGCTTCTTTTATAACCCATAGCGGTGGATACGTTTCCCGGCATAATGGTTTCAGTAAGCCAGCTCCGTTGTAATCGAGTTCATAGCCTTTTGCTTGAACAAGCGCAAGAAGATCGAGCAGTTCGTGTTCAAATGACCGAGAAGGCGCAAATTTTTGTTGAAATTTGTGTACAAGTGTTATGTGTCCGATACGCTTAGGCTTAAAATTTCCTACGTCTGCTTCGATCGATTTCTTCACAGTAGCAAAATATCGTGCATACACAGAATCGACAGAGCCGTATTTCGAGACAAGTTCACCGAACACATCCGGACTATAATCGATACAGTCGTAGGACTCGGCATTCCGGAGAAAGTGAACGGACAGAATCGCGTCATCTAAACGAGGACCGATTTCATTCAACAACATCGTCGTTTCCTTCTCGAAACCTTCGATAAAATCGACTTCTAAACCAACATTCACTTTAATGCGTTCCGCGAATTCTGCTTTTAACGCTTCTACCTCCGATACGTAAAATTCGAGGTCGGAGTGATCCATCGCGCTATCTTGCTTCGGCACGGGGTCAACAAAACCTTCTGGAAGCGGTGCGTGTTCTGTAAATGTAATTTCGTGGTAGCCAAGAGCGAGTGCTCGTTCTACATACTGTCGCATGGGATCGTTCGTTCCGTGCGGACAATAATGCGTGTGAACGTGACCATCTCGTATCATCTAGCATCTTCTCCTTACTTTCGTGAGGTTTCCTTTTGCAAAAATGTCTTGATCGTTTGAAGCACAAACGTTGGTGCTTCTAAGTTAGCAAGATGTGCAGCGTTAGGCACCATTATTTTCGCCGCATTAGGCGCCTCCTCGCAAATGAAGTCGGCGATTTCCTGAAAATCAGGTACATCTAGTTCCCCGATTAAGACAAGTACCTGAAGCGACAATTTTCCTAACTTGTTTACGTGGTCTTCCGCTCGAATGAGATCAATCCTTGTTGGTTCTTCTTTTAAAAATGCCGTCATTTGCATCTCTAGAATGAGTTTCTGAAGATTTTCGGAAACCTCCTGCTTCTCACGACCACGAACAATCCAAGTTTCATAATTAAGAAGAGCCGCTTCTTCCAATCGACCTTCTTCTAGCAATTGATCTTCTTTTGCACCGTAATTTTGTAAAAACTCGGAGTGTTCCCACCCACTTAATGCAGGAGAAATTAGCACGAGACTTTTACATCGTGCGGAATGTTCCAAACAAAAATCAATCGCAAGTTTTCCTCCGTAAGATGCCGCGATTATGTGCACCTTTTCCATTTGAAGAAAATCCAGTACTTCCTGAAAGACTTTCGTGAACGAGAAAGCTCCACGTAAAAAGTCACTATCTCCAAATCCTGGGATGTCGATGCGAGCGACTCGATAGTTTTTCGTCAGTTCTTCAAATTCAGCATCCCACATGCGAGAATCTGCAATGCCAGCATGAATCATGAACACATTCTCGCCAGCACCTTTCACTTCGTAATATACTGTAGCTCCCGTCGCCTTGAATGTTCCTTTTTCCAAAATTATTGCCAAATTACATCCCCCTTGGTTTCCATAAAAATCCCTTTTTTCCTTATTGCGTTATGGTAAGCTTAGTGTAGCAGAATTTCCATACACCCGCTTTTTGGGCAATGAAAGGATGAATAACGTGAACAAATATGGACTACTTTCCGTTTCAATGATCATCATTAGTGTAGTCATCTTTTTCATGACAAAAGGACCAGATGCTAGTTTAACCTTCATCATTAGTGCTTTCAGTATTCTTTCCATACTCGGAATTATATTCGCTATCCTTTCGAAACAATGGTTTTCCATCACAATAGGAGTCTTAGGAAACGGAATTATTCTCGTATTTGCAGGCTTCCTTTTATTAGCAAAAGGCATTGGTGGTTAAAGTCCTTTTAATGCCTTTTTCTGTTCGTACTTTTCAGTTGGTGATTCTGAAAACTACACCTATACCAAGTAGGATTAAATTTATGGTCAATCCATTACAAAATGATCTCTTCAGTTGCTATTCGATTTAATGTACTGTTCATTCTTTTTCTACATTTGAAATAGCATGATCGTTATTTCGCAACCTCCATCTTCTCAATGAATAAACGATTACCTCTTTTCTTAATGAGTATTTATATATAAGTACCCCGACGAATAGAAAGGATGATCTGATGTTAACAACTGTTTCATCAATTTTTTAGGTATTGGGATTTTATCGTCTATTCTCATCATGGCGGATGTCATCATGCATTCTCAGAAAATGGCGATAATGAATGTGGTGTGGCCGATTAACGGCTGGTTTTTTGGACCGTTTGCTCTTTGGACTTATTTCAAATGGGGACGAGTGAAAGCAAAAAATATATCCATTGATGATCACCGAAGTCATGCAGCAAAAGTATTTGTATCGACCAGCCATTGTTCTGCCGGTTGTACAGTCGGTGATGTTATCGGTGTGCCAATAGTCGTGATGAGTGGTTTAACAATTGTTGGCTCTACGTTGTTTGCTCATTATACGGTTGAGTTTGTCTTAGCTTATGTATTTGGTATCCTTTTTCAATTTTTTTCGATTTATCCGATGAATAAACAAAAGGGGAAAACCCATGCTTTATGGCAAGCTGTGAAAGCTGATTCTTTCTCTCTATTTGCATTTGAAATCGGAATGTTTGGGTGGATGGCCATTGTACATTATGTATTATTCCCTAACCCATTAGATCCAACTGAACCTACCTATTGGTTTATGATGCAAATTGCCATGATATTAGGCTTTTTAACGAGTTATCCTGCCAATCAGTGGCTAATTAAAAAGGGTGTTAAACATGCCATGTAATATAGTTAGATTCCATTCTTCTGTACCTAGCTATTGAATTGATTTTTTGCTTATATTCGTCATTAGCTTTGAAAGAATTCCAGTTGGTATTTAACTCAAGCGTAAAAACTGAGGAGTTCTTACATACAACGCCAGCTATCTAAAGAGCTTGACAGATATTCCACACGGTTATAAGATGGAAACAACTTTTTTGTTCGGGATTATGGCAGAAGGTGTCGGGAGCGACATCGCCTGAAGAACAGATGAGCAGAGTTTAGACGAGCAGAGAAATCGACGACAAAGAGTAGTAGCGTAAGGTCATTCTTATAGAGAGTCAGCGGTTGGTGGAAGCTGATAGATGGCGTGACGTGAATGGACTTTGGAGAGTTTCCCAGAATAGAGTATGGGAAAACGGCTGATCCCCGTTATCGATCATCAAGTGAAAGCGATAAACGCTTTTAAATGAGGTGGCACCGCGGTATTTCCGTCCTCTGCAGATGAACAATTTGTTCATTTGCAGGGGACTTTTTTGCGTTTTGCGGTGTCCGAGCAGAGGAGAGTTGAAGATGAGAGAGTTTATAGAAAAAGTGACTTGCGGTATGTCGTTAACTGAATTCGATATGCGACAAGCAGCGGAACAACTAGTTTTCCCTACCACCCCAAAAGAAGACATCGCCGAATTTCTCGTTGCGTTAACCAAAAAAGGGGAAACCGTCGACGAAATTACCACGTTAGTTCGTGTACTGAAGGAAAATGCGGTGCAAATTCCCCTCGAGTCGAAGACGATATTTGATACGTGCGGTACAGGTGGAGATGGTGCCAATACGTTTAATGTCAGTACAACCGTTTCATTCGTTTTAGCTGGTACTGGGTTGAAAGTGGCGAAGCACGGTAACCGGAAAATTTCTGGATCCACTGGAAGTGCAGATGTTTTGGAAGCACTCGGTATTGCACTCGATTTTCATCCAAAAGAAATCAACCACTTGATCAAAGAAGCGAATATCGCTTTTTTGTTCGCACCCCATGTACATCCCATGTTAAAACGTGTGCAAGAAGTACGAAAATCACTCGGTAAAGCCAGTATTTTTAACTTAATCGGACCATTAACGAATCCCATCAACCTTTCGTCGCAATTAATCGGTGTTTACGACAAACGCCGTTTAACACAATTAGCAAAAGTAGCTCATCAGTTAGGGAGAAATCGCGCGGTACTCGTAACAGGTCCAGACGGTTTAGACGAAGCCTCGCTTGCAGGAACGAATCATCTCGTTCTCATGGAAAACGGCAAGACGATGTCGTTCACCCTTCACCCGGAAGAGGTTGGTTTACCAGTCACGCCTCTTGACGCAATTCGCGGTGGAGATGCCAACGAAAATGCCGCCATTTTACGAAGCGTGTTGCAAGGCGAACCCTCCCCTTATTACGATACGGTGTTATTAAACGCAGGCATCGCTTTGTTCGCAGCGGGAGTAAGCACCACTATTTCAGAAGGAATTCATCAAGCGAGAAAAAGTATTCAATCCGGAAATGCATTGCAGTCGTTACAGCAAGTGATTACTTACAGTAACCATCGGCAACTTTTGGAGGTAAAAGGATGAACATTTTAGAACGTATTTTAGCGGTGAAACAACAAGAAATCCGAACGTACGAATCGCCTATATATGCGGAGCTCCCATTGAAAGTAGGCATAAAGAAACCGTCTTTATACCAACAATTACTCAAGGCGAAAGAGCTTCAGATTATTGCGGAAATAAAACGCGCTTCTCCGTCAAAGGGAGCCATAAACGAACATATCGATCCGCTCCAGCAAGCACAGTCTTACGAAGCGGCTGGAGCTTCCGCGATTTCTGTTTTAACAGATGAACAGTTTTTTCACGGTTCGATTGAAGACCTACGATTAGTTGCGTCTAACGTTTCCATTCCTGTTCTGTGCAAAGACTTTATCATCCATACGTCGCAAATTGATCGCGCTTATTTAGCCGGAGCTTCCGTTATTTTACTAATTGTCGCCGCACTTGACGATGAAACATTTCGAGACTTACATGCCTATGCCGTTTCTCTAGGACTAGAAGTACTTGTAGAAGTGCATTCCACGCAAGAGTTAACCCGGGCACTCGCACTATCAGCCCAATTAATCGGCATCAATAATCGAGACTTAACCACGTTTCAAGTTGATTTACAGACGACGGAAGACATAGCAGGTCACGTTCCTTTGCCCTCTGATGTTGTCTTCATTAGCGAGAGCGGTATCCGATCTACAGCAGATGCGACACGTGTTGCATCCGCTGGTGTGAAAGCCCTTTTAGTTGGCGAAACGTTAATGACAACTGCAAATGTCAAGCAAACGGTACGATCCTTACAAGTACCAATAGGTACCGAACAATGACCATGGTAAAAATTTGCGGACTCAAAGAAGCAGAGCACGTCCGTGCAGCGGTAGAAGCTGGAGCCGATGCAATTGGGTTTGTTTTTGCGAATAGTTCACGTCAAATTACCCTTTCGCAAGCAAAAAATTTAATCGCAGAAATTCCTTCCCATATTTTAGTGATCGGTGTTTTTGTGAATGAAGATTTACATACCATTGAGGAGTATGCAAATGAAATACCACTGGACTATGCGCAGTTGCACGGTGATGAATCAATCGAATTTGTGGAATCGCTTCGTGTTCCCGTCATTAAAGCGTTCTCGATTTCTTCGCAAGAAGATGTGCAACGAGCATTGAACTACCCGTCGGACTTCTATTTGTTCGACACTCCTGGAACGACGTATCGTGGTGGGTCAGGAAAGGCTTTTGATTGGAACATCTTAGCGAATGAATCAATTCCAAAAGAAAAAGTGATTTTAGCTGGCGGATTACACGCAGACAATGTGCGAGAAGCCGTCCAAAAAATCCAACCATATATGGTCGATGTATCGAGCGGAGTAGAGACGAGTAAACGAAAGGACACAACGAAAATTCATGCGTTTGTTCAAGCAGTACTAGATAAGGAGAGATGAGAATGGTGAAGTTATACAATCAACCAGATGAAAAAGGACATTTCGGTAACTATGGTGGCCGTTTTATTCCCGAAACACTGATGCAAGCAGTCATTGAGCTAGAAGCTGCATATGAAGATGCCATAAAAGACGACGCGTTTAAGAAGGAACTGTCGTACTATTTGCGGGATTACATCGGACGAGAAAATCCATTGTATTATGCAGAACGACTAACGCGCAAAATGGGTGGAGCGAAAATCTACTTGAAACGAGAAGATTTAAATCACACTGGTGCACATAAGATCAATAACACCATTGGCCAAGCGCTACTCGCTGTTCGAATGGGGAAACGGAAAATTGTCGCCGAAACAGGAGCAGGTCAACACGGTGTTGCGACAGCAACTGTTTGCGCTTTGCTCGACTTAGAATGTGTGGTCTTCATGGGGAAAGAAGATATTGAACGCCAACAATTGAATGTGTTTCGAATGGAGTTACTCGGAGCCAAAGTAATTAGCGTGGATCAAGGAAGTGGGACGTTAAAGGACGCGGTCAATGAAGCACTGCGTTATTGGGTATCCCATGTAGAAGACACCCACTACATTATCGGTTCCGTTCTAGGACCTCATCCTTTCCCGAAAATGGTGCGGGACTTTCAGCGAATTATAGGAGACGAAACCCGGAGACAAATACAAGAAAAAGAAGGACGTTTACCTGATGCGATTGTCGCCTGCATCGGTGGAGGCAGCAATGCAATGGGAATGTTCTTTCCATTTATTGAAGATGAAGACGTAAAATTGGTTGGCGTGGAAGCAGCGGGTAAAGGGGTCCACACAGATAAACATGCTGCAACTCTGACAAAAGGTTCAGTCGGCGTATTACACGGAGCGATGATGCATTTACTGCAAGATGAAGCAGGTCAAATACAAGAAGCACATTCCATATCTGCTGGGTTAGATTATCCTGGGATTGGTCCGGAGCACAGTTACTTACAAGAAATTAACCGTGTTACCTATACCTCTGTGACAGACAAAGAAGCACTAGATGGCGTGCAACTACTTGCTCAAACAGAAGGGATCATTCCTGCTTTAGAATCTGCCCATGCTATTATTCACGCAGCGGAAATGGCAAAAGAAATGCCATCCGATCAACTTGTGGTCGTTTGTTTATCTGGTAGAGGAGATAAAGATGTGGTGACAGTGCGAGATGCACTAGGAGGTGGAAGCCATGACTAAACACGTGTTACAACGAGCAATTGAAAGCCAAGTAGAAAATGGGAATCGGGCATTCGTTCCGTATATGATGGCTGGAGACAGAGGACTCGATCGCTTAAAAGAAGAACTTCTTTTATTCCAAAAAGCTGGTGCAACTGCCGTCGAACTAGGAATACCTTTCTCAGACCCAGTGGCAGATGGTCCAACGATTCAAGCAGCCGGAAAAAGAGCGCTTGAAAACGGCATCACATTAAAGCATGTTTTACAGGAAGTACGAAAAATTCGCGCCGACGTTCAAATCCCACTCGTCATCATGACCTATCTCAATCCGGTCCTTCAATACGGACTTCGTGAATTTGCACAAGATTGCCATGAGTCTGGCATTAGTGGAGTCATCGTTCCTGATTTACCTTTAGAAGAATCCGACTTCCTGCACGACGAACTACGAGTCTTTTCGATTGCACTTATCCAATTAGTCACACTAACGAGTCCAGTAGATCGTATGGAACGAATTGCCAAAGCATCGGAAGGTTTCTTATACGCCGTGACTGTTACGGGCATCACAGGTGCGAAAGAAACGTTCCACGAAAATTTGGCGGATCATGTCGCAATGCTAAAGAAAGTCAGCCCTGTTCCAGTCCTCACTGGGTTTGGCATCTCTACACCAGCGCAAGTTCGGGAACTAAGTCACTATGCAGACGGCGTAATTGTCGGAAGTAAAATCATTGAAGCACTGCAAGAAAATGATGAGCAAACGATTACGGAGTTGATAGATGCTGTAAAAGGGCGAGTTGAAATGAAAGGATGAATAGCTTGTTTATCGTAACCGCTTCTCCATCACGATCATATGAACGAGCTGCTTTCCGTTTTCAAAAATAGGTTCCGGGTAATGATCCGTGAAAAAGTTATTGATTTGATGAGAATACTCGAAGCCACATGCTTCATAAAAAGGAATGGTAAGAGGACTATCACCGGTTCCTACTCGCATAACATCCGCTTTTTCAGCGAAATAGTTCATTAGAAATTGAACCATTTTCTTGCCATAGCCTTTTCGCTGAGCGGAAGGAGTTGTGGCAAGATTTTTTAATTCCACAACACCATTTCCTTCATCCGTCACGACCGCGATACATTTAACGCTGTCTTCTTCCAAGACGAACATATCGCCCCGATCTAAATAGCGTCCAATCATCGTCTCCGATTCATCCGCAAGTAGTAGTAAATCCACATAATCTTTTTTGTTATCCACTATTTTTTTTATCAAATTTGTCCACCTCTTTCGTACTCCCCCAACGCCAGTAAGCAAGTAGAGGAAAAATAGTACCAGCCACCGGAGGGGAGCCGCAACATACGTTGCGCTTTCCTTCTAGAGGCTGGCAGTTCATTCATTTATAGTGTTACTTTTTTTCTGTGTTACGAAGCGATGGTAATCCAGAAATATATCCAACTCCACCTGTTTGGTTTATACCTATTTGTTCATCTACTGCTTCCAGTAACGCATTTTTGTCAACAGCAGTGATGGTTTTCCCAGCCACTTCATCTCCTGGATGTTGGAAATTACTGAAGATATATGAAAATCCTTTTCGATCATCTGCGGCAAATAAACCAGTAGATTCCGCTCCAACAGGTGTTGATAATATACGGTCAAGTTCTTTCGTTTCCAGATTATACGCCCACACAAAGTTGTTCGTATGCGCACTGCTATCTTCTCCAATAAATAATGTATTCATTGCATCGGAATAACTTAAATTATCTGGATTGGCGATTTTATCTACATTCGCAGTATTCCCATAAGCATCTGGAGCTTTTAAATCTTCCCCTACTAATAGTCCCTTCATGGATTTCGCCACATAATCACTCTGGATTAGCGCGCCTTTGCGATCCTTTTGGTTCCCTAGCAGATTTAGCTGGTACGTTACACCAGATTTGAGTTTCGGCAATTGTATATCATCCACTGGATCCTTTCCAGTAAGGTCTTTTTCCATCCCTTTACTCTGATCTGCAATTGCCATATATAAGGCATGATCCTGTGCATTTAACGCTAGACCTTCCATCTTATTAAATTCCGTCGTAGCTCCTAACAGTGCTGCATAACGACGTGATTCCAACAGTGCAGCTGCTTTTTCTTGTCCTGGTTTCAGCTTAAGATATTCGACTTTTCCATTATTTGCGTATGTTTTAATCGCAGTAAATCCTTCTTTTGGAACATCCGAACTTTCAAATATATCTTCGAAGGTTATTCCACTATCTATGATAGCTTTTACTTCTTTATCCGTACTATGACTTAATTTAATCCATTCCAAGTCTCCTGAACCGCCTGTCTTCGTTCCTGTTTGATGGAACTTCGCTGCGTATAATGTACCTGCTGACAAATCTTTTTCTCTGTCTGCAACATACATAAACATCGCAGTTTGACTTCCATCATCTCCAAAATACAACGTACGGTTATCAGGCATTACTTTTGTCATTTCATGCGAGAATCTACCTGTGCTGTAATGTTTAACAACAGATGATTCCCCTTTTTTGTTGATTGAAATCTCTGGAATGTAGCCGTAAAAATAAGGGTTCGCTTTGTCTTCCTCTCCAAAATACAACTTACCAAAGGTATCAACTTGGCTTCTTGTCGTCGAAGTAGGATCTAAATAAGCTCGTGCATCTGGTTCGTATTCTTCCGATCCTAGATGTGTGTTCCACGGGGAAAGCGATCCATTACAAGGAATCCAAAGACCATTAACTTCGGAGAAATCGATTTTTTGCACGTTCTTCGGTGTCAATTCACCGGTTTTTTTCGATTGATTTAATGTGGTTAGCGACATGGATGCGGGAACTAGTCCATATGCTGAATTTCCAGCTTTGTCGATTGTTTGGTATTCATAATGTGTCACCATATAGAGTTTTCCACCAATTGGATTTAATACACTATTTGAATCTGGCGCATCGGAAACAAAGTAATCTCCAGTTGGGCTGCTAGGATCTTTAATTGGCTGACCATTTACATCAATTGGCGTACCAGCAGGAATTTTTTCTCCGTTTACAGTAGCTACTTTGTCTTCGGATTTAAAGAGAGATTGATAAGATAAAGGATACGATGTAACTTTACCATTCGAGTATGTTACATCCACTGTAGCAGTTGTGTAAGTTTGAACCATTTCGTCAATTGTCTTTGGTGATTCCATCCCATTAAATTGTACCGACTCCACTTTCATGTGTTTAGGGGAAAACGCTTCGGCAGGTGCCCATGCAGGGACAGAGATGGCCAATGCTAATGCTGCGGTAACTCCAGTTTTCACTCGTTTGTTCTTATTCATCCTCGTACTACCTCCTGTGAGTTGGAATGCTTACGATTTGATTTAACCAAACGAATGTAAATCTAGTGTTAACCTTATGTAAGGGTAGGATTAAGGTTTGATGACAGCTTCGTGTAGAAACGAAACAGCTTCATTCCGATGCAAGCTCCGTTGGGTATGACAATTAGAACAGCGTATATTCAACATGAGCTTATAGAATGTAACGCTTCCGTTAAATACGATGCATTTTCCCATCCAGATGATAAGTGAATTTTATTACCAGCATCATAATAACACTATAAAAGACTCCCTATAAGCGCGAAACACCGTTCTATCAGCGCAGCTCTACCTTCTATTGGCGCAAAATGAATTCTATCAGCGCAAATCGGATTTCTATCGGCGGTTTTGCCAATTCTATTGGCGCGTATCAATCATTGCAGTTCATTCCTCTAAACCGCTAACTGATCTCCTCGATCCGTTCAACCTATAACACCACAATAAGCAATTTAGTTACAAAAACAGCCAAGTATCTTTTCATGGAAAAGAATACCTGGCTGAAACAACTTTTTATGCGACATCAAATTGACTATTATACAAATCAGCGTAGAAACCGTTTTGCGCTAATAGTTCGTCGTGTGTGCCACTTTCGACCACATCTCCGTCTCGCATGACTAAAATGACATCTGCATTTTTGATCGTCGAAAGTCGGTGGGCAATAACAAATGATGTTTTCCCGACGGTTAAACGGTCCATCGCTTGTTGAATGAGCACTTCTGTGCGTGTATCAACGGAGCTTGTCGCTTCATCGAGGATTAAGAACGGCGCGTCTTCTACCATCGCACGTGCAATCGTGATCAACTGTTTTTGACCTGCGGATAAATTCGCTTGGTCGTCTAAGATCGTGTCATAGCCGTTCGGCAAGGTATGGATGAAATGGTGTAGACCGACAGCTCGACAAGCCGCTTCGACATCTTCATCTGTAACGTTTTGTTGATTGTACTTAATATTGTCTCGAATGGTCCCTTCAAACAACCAAGTATCTTGCAGCACCATACAGAATAATTCATGCAAATTATCTCGTGTAATGGCACTCGTTGGCACGCCATCGATCAAAATTTCCCCATCTGTCACTTCATAAAAGCGCATGAGTAAATTGATCAGCGTGGTTTTCCCTGCTCCCGTAGGACCAACTATTGCTACTTTTTGACCCGCTTTTGCTTCGAATGAAAAATCTTGGATGACGTTCGATTCCGGTTCATAACCAAATTGCACATGATGGAATGCGATATCTCCTCGTACATTTTCTGGTGTAAGTTGCGTTGTTTTTTGGTGTTCAACTTCTAATTCTTCTTCATGTAAGAACTCAAATACACGTTCACTTGCAGCAGCTGTCCCTTGTAAATTGGTTGCTACTTGAGCTAGCTGAGAAAGCGGTTGTGTAAATAAGCGGATGTATAGCATAAAGGCAACGATGACCCCAAAGGAGATTTTGCCATTTGTCGCAAGAACGGCACCGACAACACTGACGACAACATAGCCGAAGTTTCCGACAAACATCATAAGAGGCATCATTAACCCAGAAATGAATTGCGATTTCCAGGCACTGTCATATAGTCGCGTGTTGATCGCATTAAAATCATCTGTTGCTAGGTTTTCCCCATTGTATGCTTTTACTGTTGTGTGACCAGTATAAATTTCTTCAATTTGTCCATTAATATTTCCGAGCTCTTGCTGCTGTTGACGGAAAAACTTCTGGGATTTCGCAATAATTGCCGTCATTAATCCAAACCCAATAATAGTCGACAATACGGCAGAAATTGCCATAATCCAGTTTGTATAGAACATCATAATGAGTGATCCAAGAAACATCGTGCCAGCTGCCACGAGTGAACTCAAGCTTTGGTTCATGGTTTGACTGATTAAATCGACGTCATTCGTGACGCGACTCAACACATCCCCAGTGCTATTCCGGTCGAAATAACGAAGGGGTAGGCGATTAATTTTTCCAGAGATATTCGTTCGCAACTTTTTGGATACTCGCTGCGTGACGGTCGCCATGATAAAGCCTTGTAAATAGTTGAACACAAAACCAAGCACATACAAGCTCGCTAAAATAACCGCAACGCGCATCACCGCATCTAAATCGATCGACGAACCCAAACCTTCTGTGATTAAATCGGTAATTTCACGGAGTAATTCAGGTCCGATAATATTAAATATCGCTCCCGCCATTGCCAGTACAAGTGCAGTGATGATCCAAGCTAAGTAGTCCCGGCAATACGCAAGAAGTCGAAGCATCGGCTCTTTAAAATTGGTTTGTTGTTTATCGGGTTTGCTTCGTTTTTTTCTAGCCATTTGCGAGCTCCTCCTTCGACAATTGCGAATATGCAATCTCTTGATACACGTCACACGTTTCCATTAATTCCTCGTGTGTTCCGGTGCCGACAAGTTTTCCTTCATCTAATACTAAAATTCGGTCCGCGTCTTTAATCGTTCCAATTCGTTGTGCCACAATAATCGACGTCGCATCTGAAATTTCTTGCTTCAACAACGAACGCAATACACGATCCGTTTTATAATCGAGCGCGGAAAACGAATCATCAAATACATAAATTTCAGGTTGCTTGTAAATCGCTCTCGCAATTGACAGACGCTGCTTTTGCCCACCCGACAAATTCGTTCCACTTTGAGAAATAGGCGCTTCATAGCGCTCTTCCATTTTTTCTACAAAGTCAGCTGCTTGCGCAATTTCCAGCGCTTTTTTCAGCATATCTTCTTCAATCGATGTATCGCCAAATGCCACGTTTGATTTCACAGAACCAGAGAATAACTCCGCTTTTTGTGAGACAAACCCTATTTTGGAATGAAGGGCCTCTTTCGTATAGTTCCGGACATCTACTCCGTCAACTAGTATCTCTCCTTCTGTTACGTCGAAAAAGCGAGGAATTAAATTGACGAGCGTACTCTTCCCACTGCCTGTTGACCCAATGATCGCGACCGTTTCACCTAACGAGGCAGTAAAACTAATATTTTCTAAAATCGCTTCTGCTGCATCTGGGTAACGGAACGTCACATTGTGAAACTCTACTTTTCCTTTTATGCCGGGCTTACCTTGCACTTCATTCCCAGGTAAAATCATTGCTTTTGTTGCTAATACTTCTTGGATACGTTTTGCGGAGACCGCTGCACGTGGAAGTAAAATGAAAATAATCGACAGCATCATAAATGCCATAATTACTTGCATTGCATAGGAAGAGAAGACGACCATATTCGAGAAAATCGTCAGTTTTTCTGGTCCTGACGCTGCTTGAATCAAAAACGCTCCAATCCAGTAAATCGCGAGACTAATTCCCGACATGATGAAGCCTATCGTCGGCATAAGGATCGCCATTGTGCGCATCGTAAACAAATTCGTGCGTGTCAATTCCTCATTTGCCACTTCGAATTTTTGTTCTTCAAAGCCTTCCGCATTATAGGCATGTACGACACGAATTCCAGACAAATTCTCCCGAGTTACACGGTTCAAATTATCGGTAAGCGTTTGAATAATTCGGAATTTCGGTAAAGCGACAAGCACGATGACGAGTAACACTGCGATAAGAAGCGCAACCGCCACACCAGTAGCCGCACTCCACTCCCAGCTCTTACCGGTAATTTTAAAAATCGCCCACACCGCTAAAATCGGTGCTTTCACAATTACTTGAAGCCCTGTGGCAATGAGTAACTGCACTTGCGTAATATCATTCGTCGAACGTGTGATAAGACTTGGTGTAGAGAATCGATTCATTTCCTCCATCGAAAAACTTAACGTTCGGTCAAACACGAGTCGGCGCAATCGCAACGAAAAACCAGCCGCTACTTGAGCTGCAAAAAAGCTCGTCACAATCGCAGCTGCCATACTACCGATTGCACATAAGAGCATGAATACCCCTTGATCTAGCACTTCCCCCGTTTCACTTCCAGGCGTTTGAACAAGCATCGTAATTTTGAACATATAATCTGGAAGTTTTAAATCTAGCCACACTTGTAGCACGATGAACATCACACTAAAGGCGATAAATGTCCATTCTTTGCGCTGCAAATACGATAACAATTTCAGCATTTTCGTTTTCCCACTTTCTCTTTGTCTAGTTGAGAAGCACTCCCCACTTATTCCAAACTCAAGGTGTTTTATCTCGATTCTTTTATTGTCGCTATACGCTTCATAATGCGCGTGAAATCTTTTGAATCCTCTTCCCCGAGTTCTTGCAACAAGTAAGAAAGTGCCGTTTGCGCTTCCTCTCGCTCTCGTTTCACAAATTCTCGACCTTCTTTCGTCACAGTAACAATCACCACACGCTTATCTGATGGATCTTGCACTCGTTTAATAAATGCTTTTTTCTCCAAGCTTTTTAACGTGGAAGCTACTCGCGGCGTCGTAAGATCCAGTTTTTCACTCAGTTCACCAGAAGTCGCTCCATTATTGTGATAGTGCAAATAGGCAAGAATCTTCCGTTCCCCAAATGACACGTTATCAAGTTGCTTATTTAACGACAATTTCCGCACGCGAATCATTGACTCCATTAACTCTTCAGCAAGCTTCGAATAATTCATTCTACGTCCTCCAATATTTATCTAACACTATTAGATAAATTACTCCTATACTCGCTTTCTGTCAATACAAAAACGTTAGTAAACTCTTTGCGCTGATAGAATCGGGTTTTGCGCTTATAGACGGAAATTCGCCCTTATAGGAAGATGCGTCCCGCTTATAGAGCTCGGATTCGCGCCAATAGAACGCCATTTGTATTACTTTTTGGATGTGCTTACTAGAAATCCCCACTTACCCTGAGAACCCCTACTTCCAAGTGGACCGTTTTCGCTCGCGAAAACGCCATACTTTATTTCCAAAAGAAAAGCTAGCCCGCTTGCGCATTTAAACGCTTAAGAGAGCTAGCATCTATTCCTTTATTCTTCTAAAAAGTGACTTTTCGGTCCTAAACTAAACACAATAAGCTCATGCATTGCACGAGTGCACACCGTATAAAGCGTTCGACGTAAGCTTTCGTCTCCATACACTTTATCGGATGCATTATAGACAATAACCGCTTCAAACTCTATGCCTTTCGCTAAATAAGAAGGTATGACAACGACACCTTCTTCGTATTCGTTAGACTTTGTTGTGATCAACACATGATCCATCGTTTCTCCTAGTACGCTTGAAACGTCTTTTCTTTCTTTCGCTGATTGGCAAATGATGGCGATACTCGTGAATCCTTGTTCTTTCCACTGGTTCACTTTCGCCACAATTTTTGCATGAAGCGTAGTTTTCGACGTAAACTCTTCTACCACTGGTTCTTTTCCATCACGCTCAAATGGCACGATAGGGTAAGAATTCGGGACAAGTCGTTTTGTGAATTCTACAATTGGTTTGGTCGAGCGATAGCTTTTCGCTAAGTGAATACTTGACGTCTCTTCTTCGCCAAAAAGCGTAGTCAATAACGAAAATTCATTCGAATCTTGTGAATGAGAAAAAATCGACTGATTAAAGTCGCCTAACACCGTCATTCTCGCAGAGGGAAATAACTGCTTTAAAAATGCAAATTGAAACGGTGAATAATCCTGCGCTTCATCTACCACGACATGCTTAATCGAACGGTTTGATGCAAATCCAAGCATGGCTTCTTTTAAATAAATGAACGGTGTTGCATCTTCGTAAAAAATATGTCCACGATCAAGCGTTTTCTTTGTCATCGCTCCAATCGCTTTCCATTCTTTTGGCAACGTCACATTCCCATTAGATTGGACATCAAATAATTGACAATAAAGGCCGGTCCAGTCCACGAAATCATAGGAATGCACTGCCTTTACAACTGGGTTCATTCGCCGCTGCACAATTAATCTGGCAAGATCCTTCTCATCCACTTCGACGTCTGACACGTCATCCCCACGTAGCCCTTTTTGCTTCGCAAGTGCGACTTGAGCTTCGTAAAACTGCGCATTATCTAAGGAATCTACCGCTTCTTGCACCCACGGTTTTTGCCGTTCATTCTGCGCAAATCCTTTGAGTTTACTCTCCAACCATAACCGCACTTCTTCTAAGCGATTCGCAAATCGCATCGTCGACTCCTGTGAATAAAACCGTTTCGCAATTTGGTCTTTATTCACCAGTATTCTTCCACGGAAACGGATATCTCGGAACGCCATTCCTTCTGTTCCGAATCGGGTAATCGCTTCTTGAATATAGTCAAAGCATGCGACGGATGCTTTCCACTTCATCCCTGCGATTCTAACAGGGTAATTTGGAGAATCGCGTTTAGTCAGCACATATTCTAATTGAGCAAACGGCGTTTCCATCTTAAATTGTTCGTCAATACGATCTCGCATGTACTCTTGAAATGTCGCTTGTTGCATATTTTCTTCCCCAAGCTCTGGAAGAACATTCGAAACATAGCTACTAAACATCGGGTTAGGTGAAAAGAGCAAGATTTGATCACTCGTGACCGTATCTCGGTATTTATATAGAAGATACGCAATTCGCTGCATCGCAACAGATGTTTTTCCACTACCAGCTGCCCCCATCACAATGAGCAATTTCCCTTTGTCATGGCGAATGGCTCTATTTTGTTCCTGTTGAATCGTCGCTACAATCGATTGCATCTGTTTATCCGTTCCTTGACCAAGCACTTGTTGCAGTACTTCATCGCCAATGGTGACTCCCGCATCAAACATGGACACGAGCTCTCCATCACGAATAATATATTGCCACTTCTTTTCTAATTCTCCTTGAATGTTCCCACCGTCCGGGATTCGGTACATCGCAGGTCCAGGTTCATAATCATAGTAAACACTCGCAATCGGTGCACGCCAATCGTAAATAAGAAAATCTTCTCCGGATGGATCCGTTAACGTCGCCACACCAATATAAATCGGCTCCGTTTGATCCGTCCCTTCCTCTTTAAAATCGATACGACCAAAGTAAGGAATATGTTGTAGACGTTTTAATGCATCTAACCGTTCCCCTGCATGTCGATGAGTGGATTGACGAATCGCCAATGCTTGCGCTTCTTGTCGTAGACCGATAATCGTTTCCATATAATCATCAAACGAATCAGTACTCACTCTCACTTCATCCCAAAAATGTTTTCGAATGTGAATGACATCTTCTTTCAGCTTAGTGGTATCTCCCTCCAGCTTCGCGATCTCCAGTTGAATGAATTTCATCATTTCCCTCACGCGCTGTTGTTCTAAAAGTAGATTGGACTCCATTACGCCACCCCTTTTTTCATTCTCGGAAGAGAATATGTTTGACACCTCCGGAATTTTGTTCTATAATTAAAATAAGGATACATATAAACTAATTTAAATTATAGAACATAACTAAGTAATTATAGCATATAGAAGCGGTACCGACTAGACTCTACACAAACAAATGTGGGAGTAATTTCTAGTAGGTCCGCTTTTTTTATGGAATGAAGGATACATAGTTGCAACCTTCTTTAGTGTATGCAAATTTTGTGGTAATCCTCGCTTGGATCACTTGAAATTCTGTATCCAACCCTCATTTACTCCCTATCGGACTACCGCTATTGTGGAATTAACTCGGAAATCGCATTCTCATTCTCTAGTTTTTCTTCCATAAGCGTTTGAAGTTGGTCTTCTGTTTCCACCTCGCTTAACTCTTGGCCATACCATTCTTCCACCTCTTGTCTAGACAATTGGTATTCCTTTTCTGGAAAAACAAACGTGATGATCTCGACATTTTTTACTAATGTATACAGATATGTTGCATTCGAAACCATGATTTCTCCTCGTTTATGTTCATCCAAAAACGTATCTTCTTCCTTATAGGAAATCTCGATCCCATATGGTTTTTCATTTGTTTCTAACGCAATTTGATCAACCGATTCATTGCCCGGCATCGTCTTGACAATTGCGACGACAGAACTGTTATCCCCCACATACGAATCTTTGTAATCAAAAACATCTCCGTACATCGTCGATTCTTCATTACACGCAGCCAAACTAGTTGCAAGGATGATGGATAGAAAGAAAGTACCTGTTTTTTTCATGTGAAATCTCCTCTTTTATAAAATGCTGAACACGGTAATTCGTTATAAGATTCGCGAGTAAGGCCCGGTACACCTTTTTTCAAAATAAAAGGAGGTCTTTTCTACCAAAAAACAGAATATACCTACAAAAGTACTTTCGCTACGTTTATAGATTAAAGGAGCTCGGAATCATGCTATATCTTGAAACTATCACAAAACATAATTGGCTAAAAGCAATTTCCTTACAGGTAAGAGACGACCAGCTTACATTTGTAGCACGAAACGTGGTGTCACTTGCCCAATTAAATTTTCTGGACCATTTCCAAGCGAAAGGTATTTTTGCGGAGGATGAAATGGTTGGTTTTACTCTCTTCGGAATAGACGAAAAAGATCAGTCGTACTGGATTTACCGCATGATGATTGACCAACACCATCAAGGAAAAGGATACGGAAAAGAAGCGTTAAAGCTTATCATTGAAGATATTCGCAAGCAAAAAGAAGCCCACCATTCAACGATTACGTTATCGTACGAACCCGAAAATGAGGTCGCCAAACAACTATATGAAAAAGCCGGTTTTCGTGAAGTCAACGGCTTACTTATAGAAAACGAGCAAGTATCTCGATACACATTTTAATCCATTGAAGAGAGGAGAATGTTCGATGCTTTTTATGATACTGGTGAAAGCCTCAAAAAATGCAGAAGCAGGGAATTTTCCAAGCGCAGAATTACAAGAGGCTATGACCAAATACAACCGGGAATTAGTTGCTGCCGGGGTTCGAGTAATGGCAAAAGGTCTCTATCCAAGTTCGAACGGCGTGAAGATTTCCTATCCTTCACCAGGAGCGGAACCAGTTCGAACGGAAGGGCCATTCGAAAATCCAAGCGACATTGTCGCAGGGTTTATTTTACTGGACGTGGATTCGAGAGAAGAAGCGCTTAAGTGGGCTATGAAAATGCCGGATCCCCAAGGCGATGGAGAAGGACAAATTGAAGTACGACAAGTGCACGAATAACTCTCTTGAATTCTCGGATCCGACTGTAAGAATACATGCACCATTTAGTCCATTTCAAGGAGGTCCATTTATGGATATAACCGTATCGCACGTTCATAAGAGTTTTGACAAAGTTCCTGTTATTCAGGATATTTCGCTGACCATTCCGAGTGGCAACATCACTTGTTTTCTCGGTCCATCTGGATCTGGAAAAACGACGTTAATTCGGTTAATCATCGGCGCAACGCACGCGGACGAGGGATCTGTTTCGTTTGCGGAAACGAAAATGCCAAATATGGAACTACTGAAAAAGATTGGTTTTATGCCACAAAACGATGCGCTTTATCCAGATTTATCTGCAGAAGCGAATTTACACTTTTTTAGTGGCTTATATGCGATGGAAAAATCACATCTAGCAGCTCGAATCGAACACGTCTTACAATTGGTGGAGCTAACTGCTGACAGAAAAAAATTGGTGAAACATTACTCCGGGGGCATGAAAAAACGATTATCCCTAGCGATCGCGCTATTACACGAACCAGACTTTCTGTTTTTAGATGAACCCACAGTAGGAATCGATCCGGTTCTTCGTCGAACCATTTGGCAACAGTTTCAAGCATTTAAAAACTCCGGCACAACGATCATTATTTCCACCCATGTCATGGAGGAAGTGTTGGAATGTGACGTCGCTGCATTAATTTACAACGGGTCGTTAATCGAATATGGAAGTGTAACGGAGTTAGTGGAGAAAACGGAAAATGGTCGAATAGAAGAACTGTTTTTATCCGCTGCCTCGCACCAGAAAGCAGGGAATGTCACATGATCCATTTAGCGAAGCGTGTCATTCTTCAGACCCTTAATGACAAACGGAGTATTATGATGATTTTGTTTGCGCCACTGCTCATCTTAACGCTCGTCTATTTCTTATTAAGTGACTCTGACTATATCCCTATTGTCGCGATCGACACGTCTACTACTCCAGCAAAACTCGTGGAAGCCTTACAGAACGAAGCGCTCACGATTGAATCGATTTCGAGTGATGAAGCAAACTCGCCAGAAACGTATCTCCAACAATATGATCAAGTCGATGCAGTACTGACGCTTTCTTCTCCAACAGAAGGTACCATTTCGCTTGTGGAACCATCAACGAAAGCAACACAAACGCTGCAAACGATTCAACAAGCTCTAAGTAAGGTCAGTCCTTCGGCGAATCTCAAGCGTACGTTTCTTTTTGGGAATGAAGAGCAGTCGACTTTTGACAATCTAGGCTATGTATTTCTCGCATTATTCTCTTTTTTCTTAGTATTTATCATATCTGCGATGGCACTTGTTCGAGAACGAACAGGAGGGACACTCGAGAGGCTATTAATGACGCCGATCAAACGTCTAGAGGTCATTCTCGGGTACATCATGGGATACGGAGTTTTCGCCATTATTCAGAGTGTCTTACTCGTGGTATACGCCATTTATGTCCTGAACTTATCACTAGCTGGCAATATCGGATGGGTTGTCTTAACGATGGTGTTATTAGCCGTGACGGCCGTATCCTTCGGAGCGACTATTTCCGTCTTTGCTGACTCGGAGTTACAAGTAGTCCAAATGATTCCATTTACGATTATTCCGCAAGTCTTTTTCTCTGGATTAATTCCGCTCGATTTAATCCCGTTCCATCTTGGTTATTTAGCATACACGATGCCGATCTTTTATGGTGCCACTGCGATAAAAGAAGTAATGGTCTATGGAGAAGGAATTGCTGGCATTTGGGGATATCTTGTCGGACTTCTCGTTTACACAACTGTTTTAATTCTTCTCAACACCCGCGTCTTAAAGAAATTTAGAGAACTTTAACGCCTCACCCTAAGTTTCCAACTCGTGTTGGACATAGCTTAGGGTGTTTCATTGCCCAAAATGAATGCCTCTTTTGTGAATGAATGAAGATACAGGTACTCGTTGTCGTTTCATTCCTTTGCTCCAAGCGTACTCCAAAAATTCCTATTGTCAGAAGCGTGTAAAGTCGATATACTACTAAAAATTATGTCTCATGTATTTCTCCATTGAACAGCTCGGAAAATGCAGACAATCTTACTATTGGAGGAGGATTACACCATGAAGCGTTTACTGTCAAAATGGAACTCAATTAGTTTAGTCAAACAAATCGTGCTCGGTCTGATTATCGGAATTGTACTTGCAGTCACGATTCCAGACATTGCAAAACCAGTCGCTCTTTTTGGAACGTTATTTGTTGGTGCGTTGAAAGCAGTCGCTCCAATTTTAGTATTATTCCTTGTCATTTCTGCCATCGCGCAACATAAACAAGGGCAAAAAACAAACATGAAGACAATCATTGGCCTCTATTTCGTTGGAACGTTTGTCGCAGCACTTGTGGCAGTGGTCGTGAGCTTTTTATTCCCCGTCAGCTTGACACTAACAGAAGGAGCAGAGGAACTTGTAGCTCCTGGTGGTGTTGTGGAAGTGTTAAAAAATTTACTCCTCAACGTGGTCGATAACCCCGTTCACGCCCTAATGAATGCTAACTATATCGGAATTCTAGCATGGGCTGTTCTAATCGGACTTGCGTTAAAGCATGCAGCAGAAACTACAAAAACCGGTATTGCAAATATTGCCGATGCCATTTCCACTATCGTAACGTGGATTATAAAGTTTGCACCACTTGGAATTTTAGGATTAGTATTTGAGTCCATCACCGCAAATGGACTAGAATCACTACTTGGGTACGGAAAACTTTTACTCGTGTTACTCGGATGCATGGTCATCATTGCGTTAGTAGTGAATCCACTTATTGTGTATTTATTCATTCGTCAAAATCCGTATCCGCTAGTAGTTAAATGCTTAAAAGATAGTGGAATCACGGCATTCTTCACAAGAAGTTCAGCCGCAAACATTCCCGTGAACATGAAAATTTGTGAAGAGTTAGGGTTACATAAAGATTCTTACTCTGTGTCCATTCCGTTAGGAGCAACGATTAATATGGCCGGAGCTGCTGTGACGATTTCCGTCATGACGCTTGCCGCGGTTCACACATTAGACATCCAAGTCGACTTTGCGACCGCCATTATTCTAAGTGTACTTGCGGCAGTCAGTGCTGCCGGAGCTTCCGGGGTTGCAGGTGGATCACTACTCTTAATTCCACTTGCCGCAAGTCTTTTCGGTATTCCAAACGACATCGCCATGCAAATCGTGGCAGTCGGATTTATCATCGGAGTACTTCAAGACTCCTTTGAAACAGCACTCAATTCCTCTACAGACGTTCTCTTTACTGCAGCTGCAGAATTCCGAGAATGGCGTAAAGATGGCAAAAAAATTGATATCTAAAAATGACTTCATTTAAAGAGAATAAACCCAAGGTACTCGCAAGTTATCGCGAAGACCTTGGGTTTCGTTTTTCAATATGGGAATGGATTGTTGAAATTTTAAGGAGAATTGATCGCCTACGCCCCAAAATCGATCGCCTACCCCAAAGAATCGATGCCTACTCCTAGTATCGGTCGTCCACGTCTGAGAATCGATCGTTTACGAGTAGGGATGAATAGCTAACGCAAGCGAATCATACTATCTAGAAAAAAGGTAGGAAGTGTTTACTTGAGTACGTTTAACCCCGATAAACTTTTCGTCGAATATAGAGATGGTGTGACGCCGACACAGCCAATCATTCCTAGGCATTATACATTGACACATTCGGATATCACGGCAGAATTGTTTTTAACAATAGGGTTTCGATTTGCAGAGGATAAAATTACGCAGATGAGAGATGAAGTACTTGGTGAATGGAAATTAGTCAATGATCATTATGTGTATCATGTATATTTGGAGATTGATGCTCAATTTAATTTACCTATGGCATCCATACGAAATGCTGTCTTTCGACGGGAACTTCCACTTGCTTTACAAGCAATTCGTTATGGCGATCGGAAATTTTTCCGAGTCCACTCTTTTTTGGATTACTCCCCCATTCTCATTCACTTTAACTCGACCTACCCTTCGCTACAAACGACCGAGTACTGGGGAACATTCGCTATGTACACGTATAGCCCTTCATGATGTTGGTGTGTATTGAGAAAATAGTTGTATACTTAGATACAAAAATCCGAACAATGTCGATTTTCTTAACAGAATTTCGACGTATCGTTCGGATGCTTGTTTTCCCTCATTACATTTAATCCAGCTGATTTCTAGATTAACGAATTCAACTATTACTAAAAGTCATTTCTCTCCAGCCTTATTTCTTCTCTCTCATTTGATCCTTATCTAAATAAAATTCTTCTGCGAATTCTGTTTGTAAATTAGGATTGGAATAGCGTGTTTGACCTCTTCTTGACGTTTCCAATTCGGCACTCGGTTTAAATAATAACCCTAAACAAACGAGTGCACTTAATCCCACCAAATCATAGACCAATCGAGATAAGAAAGAATCTTGTCCACCAAAAATGGACGCGACTAAGTCATATTGAAATAATCCGATTAAGCCCCAATTTAGTCCCCCAACAATAAGTAGTGCTAACGCAATTCGTGAAACAATGCTCATACCAAAACTCCTCTGAATGTAAATTTTTATCGTCTTCATTTTTCACCTTAGTTTACGTTGTAGTAAGACTTTGCTCGTATCGTTTCTCTTATTAGATACAAAGAAAGTGCATATACAAAAACTATGGCATTTAAATGAAATTGATTCATTCTTATGTTTAGCAAAAGTCTATTTTTTTATACGCATATAGTAAATAGACACATTAAAACGCGCAAATTCCTTCCCATTTTATAAAAATTAATTTTCTTAAAAAGAATTCCTCCTTTTCACGATCCAGGTTATACTGCCATAAAGATGCGACCATTTTGGCAAGACGAATACAAATTCACGATATGTTTTCCAAAGGAATACATAGAACAGCGAGTTTCAATTCTTTTAGGAACGAAAAAAAAAATCTAGAAGAAATTTCGTTATGACGGGTCATTTCCAACTTGGGAATCGTCTAATTGGTAAGAAGGTGGTAAAGAAATGGAGAATTTGAGTGTTGCAGGGGTCATGGCAAAAGAAAAGCGAGAGGAAATCTTATCCGAATTGATGCATGAGTATGGCGATGATCTGAAAAGAATTGCCTTTTTGTATTTGAATGATTTAACAGAGAGTGAAGATATTATGCAAGAGGTTTTTATCACGTGCTTTCATCAATTACATACTTTTAAAGGAGATTCCTCCTACAAAACTTGGCTAATTCGAATAACGATTAATAAATGCAAAGATTATAAGAAAAGATGGAGTTTCAGAAATATTTATTACCGAAAATCAGTACCAGAGCTAGTACTAATGTCTTACGATCATTCATATCAGCAAGACGGTGAGCTCATCGAGTTTATCTCGCAGTTGTCTCCAAAATACAAAGAAGTCCTTATTCTCCATTATTATGAGGATATGACCATGAACGAAATTAGTAAGATATTAAGCCTTAGTATTAATACGATTAAGTCACGATTACTTCGTGCAAAAGAAGCGTTACATAAGAAACTAGAAAGGAATGAGCGCGATGGATCCATTTGATAAAGATGTTTCGACAAAACTGAAACGATACGTAAACGAACACGTTTCCTTTAGTGCAAACGAGAAAAATAATGTGTTTGATTCTATACAGAAAATAGACAAACGTTCCATGCGTTTTCAGCCTACCTACTGGGTCGTTCTATCGTTTGTCACCGTTTTAATCGTCTTTTTTGGGAAATCATTTATTTCCGAATGGAATGTGCAAGATTCTCTCTCTGCTAATCCTCCGAGCGAGTCAAGCAGCGAGATCAACTATTTGGATGAACTAAATAATGTGCAACTAACTGTTACAGATCGAACCGAATTGCCTGATCATGTCACTACATATACGATCGAAATACAGAATACTTCTATGTATCCTATTTTGGATGGTGAATTGTTTTTAAGTTATGATATTAAACTGCCAAACGGACAAAAGGAAAACCCGTTCAAAGTAGAAATAGAATTGCCCGATGAAATAAAACCTGGAGCGCACCTTAATAAAGAATTGATTGTGCCGAATAATCTCTTCCAACCAGATATGGTGAACACGAAAGAGCAATCTCTTTCTATGCATGGGTTTATTCATAAAAAAATACCTGCGAATCGATTTTCGATTCTTCGCTCTATGAGTGAGGACACGGAGGATGAAGGATCGCTTAAATTGCAATGAGACATAAGAGCACGTTACCTCATGAAGAGACAACGTGCTCTTTTCGTGTAAAAATACTTCTTACATCACAAAATGAAGGTACACAAGCATGATACCTAAATCGGCGATTGCGTGACTAAATATTGGCGCCACAATAGAGTTTGTTTTAAATCGAAAGTACCCCCACATGATTCCCGCAATAAAAACAGCCACTACTGCAATGAAGTTGAATGGAAAACTAAAAAGAAAATAGACAGACAACAAGTGGTACAAGCTATAGAAAAAAGCGGTTATTGTAATAGATTTTCCTGCTCCAACTTTGCTTACTAGCTTTCCAAACATGTAATCCCGCCAGTAAAGCTCTTCTAATATCGGATTAATGAAAATCAAAAAGAGCACGAGCCAAATGACCATTGAACCAGTAAAATTCCACTCCACCAGCAGTTCTTTCAGCTCGGACAAATCAAACACGGATTCCTGCAGTAAATAGACCGAGCCGTAAATGGAAATGAGACAGAGTAACCCACTTATGATTCCAAGAAGAACCGATTTCTGTGTACTTCCCCATTTTGGTGAAGGTTTTTTCTTGTGATGGTAAAACGAAAAAACGGCTAACCATCCGTAAAATAAACCAAATGTAATGGGCACATTTTTCAGTACGATTAAACCAATCAGTATCATAATTGTAGGTCCTATTAATTGTAAAATTAGTTTTGCCATACTTCCTCCACCTATCATTATTTCCAAAAAAAGTTATCTTTTCTCATTGTAGCATGTCCTACTTTGCCAAAATGAATGATTTTCTACTACACGAAAAGAAAACCAACTTCCTCTCCTCTTTTCACGTATAATGAACTTTAATCAGAACATGCATACAATACTTTTTAGCCGAGAATTCTATCCATAGGACGAAAAACCAGCAAATGAGGTTATAACATGAATACAAAAACGTTTAACGATTATCCATTAAGTGAGGAAATCACTCGAGCTCTCTCCGTTTTAAGATACAATACGCCAACGGAAGTCCAACAAAAGGTGATTCCACTAGCAATAGAGAATCTAGATTTAGTTGTCAAAGCACAAACGGGGAGTGGGAAAACTGCCGCTTTTGGTATTCCAGTTGCTCATTTAATCGCTTGGGATGTAAAGAATCCTCAAGTCCTCGTGCTGACACCAACGAGAGAACTTGCGGTTCAAGTGCGCGATGATATGACGAATATCGGTCGATTCAAACGACTAAACGCACTCGCTCTTTACGGGAAAGAACCGTTCGCAAAACAAAAAGATGAATTGAAACAGAAAACGCATATTGTGGTGGGAACTCCTGGGCGAGTGAAGGACCACATTGATCGCGAGACACTCGTGCTAGATGATATCAAGTATCTTATTATTGACGAAGCAGACGAAATGTTAAACCGAGGCTTTTTAGAAGAAGTAGAAGGAATTATACGTGAGCTACCGAGTGCACGCGTCACGATGTTATTTTCTGCGACGTTACCAACAGATATTGAAAGTCTTTGCCACCGCTATATGAACGATCCAATTCACGTCGAGGTGGAGTCAACTGGCGTGACGGCGGATACAATTGAACATGTTCTAATGGAAGTAAAAGAAGAGCACAAGATGTCATTACTTAAAAATGTCACCGTTGTGGAGAATCCGGATAGCTGTTTAATCTTTTGTCGCACAAAAGAAAATGTCGATACGGTGTATGCGGAACTAGAAGATGCAGGCTACACGTGTGAACGATTACACGGAGGGCTTGAGCAAGAGGATCGCTTTGCCATTATGGAAGGCTTCAAAATGGGCAACTTCCGTTATTTAGTTGCGACGGACGTTGCAGCAAGAGGAATCGATATCGATAATGTGAGCCTTGTCGTCAACTACGACGTGCCGATGGAAAAAGAGAGTTATGTCCATCGTACTGGTCGTACCGGTCGTGCTGGGAATAAAGGAAAAGCAATCACGTTCAAAACACCATACGAAGACAAGTTCATGCGAGCGATTGAGAATTATATTGGCTTTACCCTTGAAGTGAGCGATGCACCAAGTCCGGAAGACGTCGCAAAAGGAACAGCCGATTTTAACGAGAAAGTAAATCGAAGACGAGCAGTGAAAAATAACCGTACTGCTCGAATTAACCAAGACATTATGAAACTTCACTTTAGTGGCGGGAAAAAGAAAAAGATTCGTGCCGTCGACTTCGTTGGAACAATCACGAATATTCCTGGTGTGACCGCTGAAGACATTGGCATTATCAAAATTCTCGACAACATGTCCTACGTCGATATTTTGAATGGCAAAGGTTCTCTAGTAATTGAAGCCATGGAGAACATGACGATTAAAGGGAAGAAATTGAAAGTAAGCAAAGCACATAAATAACGTATCGTGACGCCGCCCCTCATCTACTGGATGAGGGGTTTTCTTATTGACAATCTCTCTTTTATCAATCATCATATGTTTAAACACTTAAACATATTAACATTTAGGAGGAACATAAATGAAACAAACTGCCTTAATTACAGGTGCTACAAGCGGGTTAGGCTATGAATTTGTTCAATTATTTGCGAAAGATAACTATGACCTCATTTTAGTCGCTCGAAATGAAGAAAAATTAGAAGCGATCAAATCAGAGTTTCCGCATATAAGCGTTACGACGATTTCTGCGGATCTATCGCAACCTGGTTCCGTGAGAGCAGTGGTTAACGACATCAACAGTAAAGGGCTTCATGTTAATGCCTTAGTAAATAATGCAGGATTTGGTTTGTTAGGTAAGTTCGAAGAGTTAAATATTGAAAAGCAACTAGAAATGATTCACTTAAACATTTCCGCGCTTACCGAGTTAACACATGCTTTCTTACCGCAGATGATTCGTCAAAAATCAGGAAAAATAATGAACGTTGCGAGCACTGCAGCTTTTCAACCAGGTCCTTTGATGGCCGTCTATTATGCGACGAAAGCATACGTCCTTTCCTTCTCAGAAGCACTGGTGGAAGAACTGAAAGACACGGGAGTAACTGTTACAACACTTTGTCCTGGCGCTACTAAAACCAATTTTGGTGCTGTCGCAAATGTGGAAAAAACGAAAATGTTTAGCAGTGCCATGGAAGCACCTACAGTTGCCACTCTAGGATATGAAGGCATGCAAAAAGGAAAGCGTGTCATCATTACGGGAAGCTCGAACAAAATTGGAGCCACTGTCGCTAAATTCTTACCTCGAAGTGTCGGTGCCAAAGTTGCGAAGTATGTAGCCGGAGAAAAATAATAATCATTTGAGGTGACTAAGAATGGCTCAACCAGCAATAGACGTATTTAGAGCGTGTATTCCACTCTTTCAAACATTTGCCGATCCAGCAAGACAAGACATCATCTTGTTGTTGGCAGAACATGACACACTAAGCGTCAATGAAATTGCAGATCAATCCGTTTTAACAAGACCTGCTGTCTCCCATCACTTAAAGATATTAAAAGACAACGGACTCGTACAAATGGAGAAAAAAGGAACGCAGAGATATTACTCTCTATCCCTTGAAGCAAGTGTTGAACAACTAAAAGAATTAATACACATCGTGGAAGAGGATTGTATTTTATAGAGTTCGAATGGAATTAGTTTAACTTCCAGTGCCAGTGCATGAAACATTTATGAAAGTTTAAACAGATGGTTTTGTTTAAATAATCATGTTAGTTTCTGACACTGGCATTATAAACAAGCTACTTGATACCTATTCTTCCCTGCTGCTTTAGCTAGATAAAGTGCATTATCCGCACGTTTCAACACATCATGTAAAGAAATCGTGCTGTTGGGTGAATAATGTGCAATGCCAATACTCGTAGAGAGCGGAAATCCCGACTCCCACTCACTTAACACGCCTAACACTTTTTCTGCTCGATTTTTCATTTCTTCTTCGCTCGTAATGTGAGAGAAATGCACGATGAACTCATCTCCACCCAACCGAACAGCAAAACATTCTTTCTCATTTTCTACAAACTGATGGAGTTTTGCCGCAACTTCTTTCAACACACGGTCTCCAACATCATGTCCATGGACATCATTTACTTTTTTAAAGCCATCTAGATCGAGAAAGAAAATCATTCCTCCATTTTTCGAATAGTCCTCGAAATGTTTAGAAAGATAGTGTCGATTGTATAAGTTGGTTAATGAGTCTTTAAACGCCACTCGCTCCAAATCCAAATAATACGAAAACATCCTTGCGATTTTTTGAAGTAGCGCGATACTCTTGTCGTCAAACTCGCTTACTTCATGATGCGCAACACATAATGTCCCAAAATTCTCTCCATTAAGTAACGCAATAGGAATTCCCAAATACGAATGTATCTTTGCTTCTTTCATGATAGTTCGTAGATCCACTGGACACGTGTCCTTTGAAATATCCGGAAACACTAAAGGCTGTCTTTTTTCAAAATCAATTCGATTACATACCGTTTCATGAATTGGAATTACTTGTCCTTCCGACAACAAAATCTTCGTATTCCCATCCGACATTTTAAGAATAATTTGTTGGTTTTCACTAAATGAAGTTAAATAAATCAATTTATCCGGCAAAATTTCTTTCGCAAGTTCTAACACATCACTAGCAAGCTCATCAAAATTTCGATACATCTTCAACTCTTGTAAAGCTACCATCCCAAATCACCTCGTTACATGAATTTTACCATATATTTACGTTTGAATAGAGAGCAATTCTACTTGAGAATGAAAGATGCACTTTCCGGTTTTCGCAGCTCTCTTTGATTTTCAATAGCTTGAAAGATTTTTCAGGAAGAGTATGATGGGATAGGAGATACAGAACAAAATCGAAAGAAGTTGACTAAATGGACGCACATTTCTTCGGAATATTACTCGAAATTGTATTGATTAATATCGTACTAAGTGGCGATAATGCAGTAGTTATTGCGCTTGCTAGTAGGAAATTATCGGAAGATAAACGAAAAAAAGCCATTTTCATTGGAACAATTGGTGCTTTGGGACTGCGAGTGGTACTTACCTTTGCAGCAGTCTATCTGTTAGAAATTCCTTTTGTCGAGATTATTGGCGGACTGTTATTGCTGTATATCGCGTTTGATTTAATCAAATCGGCGAATGACGATCCGGATTTACACTCCTCTACCTCGCTTTTTGGAGCGATTCGTACGATTATTTTTGCTGACTTAGTGATGAGTTTGGATAATGTACTAGCAATTGCAGGCGCTGCAGAAGGAAGCATTGTCTTAATTGTCATTGGACTAGCTATAAGCGTGCCACTCATTATTTTTGGTAGCCAACTTATCATGAATTTAATGGATAAATATCCGTTACTCGTGTGGATTGGATCGGCAATCATTGCCTATACCGCTGGTAAAATGATGGTCGATGATAAATATGGTCATCTGTTTGTAGAACGCACTTGGCCAGTATTGGAATATATTATCCCCATTGCTTTTGTTTTATTAATTGTTGGATTAGGTAATCTCGTCAACAAAAGAAAGCAAAAAGAAGTAATTGCTTCATAAAAATGAGCTGCCCTTTCGTGATGGAAAAATCATGGAGAGCAGCTTTTTAGTTTGTATCAGTTACATTTAAATTAAGTGCTGCAAGTTCAAGAAAAAAACAGTGAAAGTTTCTATTTGCCTTCAACGGGGTTTCTTACAAATTTCTCTGGATTTCCTTAATATAAAGTGCTCAAACTTACTAACGCAATAAATATTCTTACTATCTGAATGATAATCCCGATGACACTTAATTTTTTAGCAATATCTGCATATTCTTTTCCAATTTCCTCGCGTTCCTTGACCTCTTTTATACATTGATTCGCAAACGTAATACCAACAAATCCAAAAATTATTCCGACCAATGGCGTTAGGATAGATAATACACCGAAAGCCAGAGAAACAAGAGATTTTAGATTTGTCTTCATCATTTACCTCTCCTATTCAATCTTCCATTTTTTATTTGTTCTTTCTCTCAAAATAATTTCCATTCTCACAGCACTTTTTTATAAGCTCGTCTCTCTGCATACTCACTGCATGCTAAACAAACCTTCAGCACTTCCCCTTTGTCATTTCGAAACATACGTAAAGGTTCTACTTTCCTTTTACAGATTGCACAAGATTTCTTCCAAAATCCAAACATGTCCTTCTCCCTCGTATCTCTTATCGTCTTTTTTCCGGTTCTTTACCTCGCTGTTCTAAGTGCTGAGAAAGTGCCTTTCCATCCTACAACTACTAATACTACTAACAAGCTCAAATAGATTGGAACTCCGTATGGAACTGCAAGAATTATGTAATGCACGATAACAAATGGACCGATTAATAAGGAAAGAAGCAATGTTTTCGCTGTGTTGTCTTCTTTCATCGTTTTAAATGATCGAGAAAACGGAAAACGTTCATTGTCCGATAATCGATAGACCAAAATTAGTTGAGCAATCCCTGAAAGAAATGCAATTATCAGATGTGGTATGACGGAAACAGAAAATATCCACGTAAAGCAGATACTTAATACTAGAAATATCGGCAAGTAAAATTTCGTAAGAAATGCCTTATACGTCGCATTATATATGGTCGTCACGCGTTCCAAAGGAACCGTTTGGAAGATCCAGCTTGCTCGATAATTCCCTGAAAATTGAAGGAACGAAATGATAGACGTCATCAGAAAGTTACTGATGTAAATGATTAGAAACCCTTTCCCTTCTGACACTCCTTCTAATGTCCGAAAACTCATTTCATTCGCAATAAAGATTAACGGAATAAAAAGTGTCAATGCAACGCCAGGATAAGCTTTCAATTTGAAATCTCTATCTTTCTCCATCATGAATGATGCGAAACGGTACAGTGCTCGTTCCTCTTTTGAACGATTCACTATAGGTGTCAATAAATCGTTCAAACTTCTAATTTTTTTCTTGCTAGTAGTAGAATGTGCCGCTAACTTTTGAATATTTTTTTCAAATGACGCCATCATTTTCACATATACAACGATAGATAGTAATGGAATGATCACCGCGAATGCGGATAGCAACTTAATTTCATTGGAAGTGTTGCCACCCAAAAGCCATTCAAATGGAGCTGCAAACCAAAAAGCTGGTATAAACAAATTCCACCAATCAAATTGATAGTTAAAACCTGCATCAGAGAAATTAAACGACCTACTAATCAATTGATATCCTAAAAACACGCCAACACTTAGAATAATTTGCGTGTAGTTAATAATGTCCTTTAATCTTTCACCATCAAAGAATTTCAAGACAAGTAAATATAGAAAAGCTGTAAGTACTATCACAAACAAACTGATAAGCATCAAAGCAGTAAGAAAGATACTCGCAAAGATTGGACCATGCCTGAATAGACTAACAACCACAGGAATACCAACGAAAGCACCTGTTATAGCGACGATATAAAGAAAGATGTGGATGGTTTTTGCCGCTTGGATTGTTCGGTTATTCACTGGTTTGGTGTTTAACATTGTTTTATCCCGTAAATCAAGTAAGACACTGGAATAATCCGAAATCATTGTCGTCAGTAAAATAAATAGAGTAATCCCAAAAACAAAACTTAACGAAATCATATAATTCGCTTGGAGAACAATAAAGGGAATTAAAATAAGGCCGTAAAGTGCATAAACGCCTAGAGATTTGATAAAGTTTTTTGACTCTTTCTCGCTTTTTTCCCCTTCAAAAATAGTCGGAACACGTCTGTCATCCATGACTAGCTTCATTTGAAGAATTTTACGCATGATATCGTAGTCAATGCCCATTATCAAAAATAATTTTCGAAAAACATCCATTATTCTCAGCACTCGAAAATCATTCATGCTTACTTCCTCCAGCCATTGTACGAACAAGACGCTCGGCAATCTGCTGGTGATCATTAAAACCAGTTAACTGATTAAATATTTCTTCTAATGATCCTTGTTCACTTTTCGAGACTAGCTCTGCGAACGTTCCATCTGCTACAACATTCCCGTTCACTAATAAAATGATTCGTGTACTAATCTTCTCGACTACATCCATAATGTGTGAAGAGTAAAAAATGGTTTTTCCTTGTGCAGCAAGTAGAGCAATCATTTCTTTCACTACTAACATACTGTTTGCATCGAGACCACTAAGTGGTTCATCGAAAAATAATAACACTGGATCATGCAATAGACTCGATATAATGAGCACTTTTTGTTTCATTCCTTTGGAAAAGGAGGAAATACGGCTATCAAACACGTGATCTAACTCAAAATTTTTCATTAACTCATGTGCTTTTTCTTCTGCCACTTTGCGGTCAAGTCCATATAATTCTCCAGAAAAGGTTAGATACTCTCGTGGTGTAAGTGTTTCATATAACTCTGCATTCTCCGGAACATAGCCGATTTTTTTCTTATACGAAATGTCTCCATTAGCAATATCTTGTCCGAAAATCTCTACCGTTCCTCGATATCCTTCCACAAGACCTAGCATGATTTTAACCGTCGTGCTTTTCCCTGCGCCGTTTGGTCCAATATAGCCAATTATCTCACCTTGATGCACATCTAGATTTATGCCATTTAGTACAATTTTATTGTCATATTTCATCGTTAGATTATCTAATGATAGTACTTTCTCTTTAAATTCAGTCATATTTATCCCCCCTAATAAGTGTACCATCATTCCAACATTTGGATGTTATAAAATCAGAATTTTTCAAATTCAAATGTATATTTAAGGTGAAGATTCTTTTAATTAGCTTTTTTATTTCTTTATACGTCTTTTATTTCGCTACTAACACCGAAAACTACTTCGTTGAATACATTGTAGGGTGAAGTGCATGCGCACATGAAAGTTCATGAAGAAGGAGTAGAAATTAATATGCTTCATCACTCGATGAATGTTTCTAGTTATACCATCCAACCCGGAGATACTTACTGGGAGTTAGCACAGCGATATAATCTTTCCGTGCATGATATTGTCGCGGTAAATCCTAGAGTAAATCCTTGTGCTTTATATGTTGGGCAAATGATTTATTTACCCATTTCCTTAAGTTCTAGCAAATGTTTATGCGCAGCCGAGGTAGAGCTAAAAGAAAACATGCGTAGTCTTTGGGAAGAGCACGTTGCGTGGACGAGAATGACAATTATCAGTATGGTATTTAACCTACCTGATGTTGACATGGTAACTGCTCGGTTGCTTCAAAATGCTACAGACATGGGAAATTTACTGAGACCTTTATATGGAGATCAAATCGCAGATATGTACAGTGCATTAATTCGAGAGCACTTAGAAATAGCTGGTGATCTTGTGAAGGCCGCTCTAGAGGGGAATGAACAGGAAGCTACTACTGCCGAAACAAACTGGTATCTCAATGCGGATCAAGTCGCTTCTTTCTTACATCACATTAATCCTTTCATTTCGGAAAGTGAATTTCGCACGATGTTTTACCGCCACTTACAGTTAACAAAAATGGAAGCTGTGTTGATGATGAATAAAGACTATCAAAAAGGGATTGCCGAATATGACACAATTCAAGAACAGGCTCTGGGGATGTCAGACACTATTACCGCTGCCATTGTAAAACAGTTCCCGCTTATTTTTAGTCAGTGTTAGTAAGTAGAATTTGTTTTGGGTAATTTTAAAAACAAGCTCTGATAATGCTACCATTCGTAAAAATAGAACTTTTCACTACCCTTTTGGGTCAAACACCAATTTCACGTGCCTGGCATACGCTAGTACATATCATAAGGAGAGAAGGTACATGAAAGTGAAATGGAAAGGCACGGTAGGTTTAATCGCTATGATTTTAATGTTAAGTGCTTGTGGGAAAGAAGAAGTGAAGGAAGTTCAACTTGGCGAAGTAGCACGTTCGATTTTCTACGCGCCTTTATATGCCGGTATTGAGAAGGGCTTTTTTGAAGAGGAAGGATTAGCGATCGACGTGACCACCATACCCGGCGGAGACAAAACAATGACTGCCCTCTTATCTGACGGGGTCGATATCGCGTTAATCGGTGCGGAAACGTCTATTTATGTGGCTGGCCAAAACCCAAATGATCCGGTGGTCAATTTTGCTCAATTAACGCAAACAGACGGTACTTTTTTAGTTTCACGTGAAAAGGTTGAAAACTTTGATTGGAACATGTTAAAAGGGACAACATTTTTAGGACAACGTGCAGGCGGAATGCCCCAAATGGCTGGTGAGTTCGTACTGAAAAATAACGGCATCAATCCGCAAGAAGATTTAACGCTTATTCAAAATGTGGATTTCGCCAATATTCCAAATGCCTTTGCATCTGGTACAGGGGATTTTGTTCAACTTTTCGAACCAACCGCTAGCATTTTTGAAGAACAAGGAATGGGAACCGTTGTGGCTTCTTTTGGAGAAGAACTTGGGGCAATTCCTTATACAGTCTTTATGACGAAGGAAAGTACGCTAGGTGATAAAGAGCTGATAGAAGGTTTTACACGCGCTCTTTATAAAGCTCAAAACTGGGTATACGAAAGTTCCGCGACAGAGGTCGCAAAAGCGATTGCACCTTACTTTGAAGACACCGATTTAGCGCTTATTGAAAAAGTAGTCGAGCGTTATCGTGACCAAGCGTCCTATGCAAAGGATCCAATCATTGATGAAAATGAATTTGAGAATTTGTTACAAGTAATGAAAGAAGCGAATAAACTTGAAACAGATCCAGACTACACCAAATTAGTAAATCGAACCTTTGCAGAAGAGGTTGTGAAGTAATGTGCGTCTAATTGAAGCATCATCTCTTCAACATATCTTTTTTTCCGAAGAAGGTTATACCGTCGCTCTTGAAGATGTTTCATTTTCCATAGAGGAAGGAGATTTCATTTCTTTCATCGGTCCAAGTGGGTGTGGAAAATCGACCCTTCTCTCCATCATTGCAAATTTAATCAAACCTACTTCTGGCAGACTCACACAACAAATCTCACCATCTGAGATTGGGTATATGCTACAACAGGATTACTTGTTTCCATGGAAAACGATCAAGGAAAATATTCTCCTTGGCTTACGTCTACAAAACCGAGAAGACACAGAAATCGTCGACGATTTACTGCGTCGCTTTCAACTCACCCATACCGCTAACTTTTACCCTGCACAGCTTTCCGGCGGCATGCGTCAACGCATTTCTCTTGCACGTACACTTGCCGTACAACCACGGTTACTCCTATTAGATGAACCTTTTTCGGCTCTCGATTTTTATACCAAATTACTCCTCGAGAATTTTGTCGCAAAGACAATCCAACAACTCGAGAAGACTGCCATTCTCGTAACACATGATATCGCAGAAGCAATTGCGATGAGTGACCGAGTGTATCTATTTAGTAACCGCCCAGGTACCATTTTAAAAGTCTTTGATATACCGGAAGAAATTCGGAATCTAGCTCCTTTTGAAGCCAGAAATTCCCCCTTGTTTCAGCCTTTATTCCAAACTATTTGGAAGGAGCTCGAAGCGAATGGATATGAAAACGTTACATGAAAATTTTCGACAATCGCAAAAACAAGAACGAAAACGCATTCAATTTCTCCAACTCTTTTTACTCGTTGCACTCTTTGCTACATGGGAAATTACTACGCATTACCGACTACTAGATCCATTAATCTTTAGTAGTCCATTAGCCGTCTCGAAATTGTTTGTGTCGAAAATAGTGGATGGTACATTATATGTTCATGTTCTAGTGACACTTTTTGAAACCATCATTGGCTTCATTCTCGGGACCCTACTTGGTACATTATTTGCCTTTGGATTGTGGTCCTCGCACACAGCAGCAAAAGTGTTAGACCCCTATTTAGTCGTACTCAACGCAATGCCAAAAGTAGCGATTGGACCTATAATCCTCGTCATCTTTGGCCCGACCATCTTTTCCGTACTCGTCATGGGAGTCTTAATCTCAGTCGTCATCTCCACCATCGTGATCTTCTCCGCTTTTCAACAAGTTAATAAAAACTATGTGAAAGTGATGGAGCTCTTTCAAGCAAGTCGAATGCAAACATTTCAACACGTTATCTTGCCAGCCTCCGTACCATCTATTATCTCTACGCTAAAGGTCAATGTAGGGTTGTCATGGGTTGGCGTTATCGTAGGAGAATTCTTAGTCTCTTCACAAGGTCTCGGCTACTTAATCATCTCAGGTTTCCAAATCTTCAACTTCAACCTCGTGTTTTTAGCACTATGTATAATCGTCATTATGGCGACCATAATGTATAAAATGGTGGAGAATTTGGAGAAAGTGCTTTTAAGAAAGTTAAATTATCATGCATAAGAAAAAAGCCCTGTAAAGATGTTGAATGGTCAACATAATTGCAGGGCTTTGACATTTGAAAAACTCTTATCTAAAAAAGATGGGCTCATAAAAAATTCATTTCTAATCTGATTCCTTCCATTTCCTTCAAATTTACTTAAATTTCTCTATATATATATTCGTCAAAAATTTTGTTCATATCTTTAGTGGCGCTTACTATGTAAATATTGATTTGCTCACCGTTTGATTTGAATTGACTAGAGTTACTTTCTTCCATTAAATTTTTTCTTTGGTATTTAAAGTTTTTTCAAATACTTATTTATGAAATCTACATAGTCTTTATTTAAATATTCTACTTTTTTTAGAAGATTTTTATTTTTTTTTCTATTTTGAAATAAATATCCTATGACAACCATAGAGTCTCTAAATTTTAATTGATCCTTTTTATACATATAACTTAATACACGTTTGATGTTACTTCCATCCACAATTTTTTTATTCTCCAAATAACGATTTACTAATATATATAAAACAGTGAATTGTGATGGATTAAAAAAAATATAATTCCATTTTTTAGAAATTAAAAGTAAATCTCTATAATTTAATCTTTTCCATTTTTCTGTAAAGATAATATTTGATAAGACTTTATTACTGTCTCCACCGTTAACTGAAAGATATTTATCTAATAATTTTAGATATTCTTGGATATAAATTCCGTCTTTCTTATACATTTCGTTTAATATACTTATAAATTCTACCAGCCCGCCACTATTTATTACTTCATTAGCTTTATCATCAATTAATTTTTCACTCGAATAACTTGTTTCATTCATTGAAACGATGTCAATCAATTTAAAACTTTCTTCATTTTGTTCTGGCTTAAGCAATTTCGTTTTAGAGGAATTTAACACCAATCCGTCAAACCAAAGTAATGAGTTGATATTGTCTACTAGATTATTTACTTCATTCAATTTGTACTCTCCTGATTTTTTGTAAATATACATATCATCAACGAAGCGTATTAAATTCAATTTATTTTCTTGCAATAGTAACGAAAGTTTTTCATCAAAATCTAACAGGTAAATTTGTGAGAGTAATGACGAAGCAATTGAATAGTGAAATTGTGGTAAAGTGTTAAAATCACAATATAAGAAAAATTTCTCTAATTCAGTCACTTCATAGCATTCACCAATACGATTTTTTAATTTGTTTATTAATATTTTTGTTGAAATCGAATTAAAAAAATCTTTAATATCTACCTTAATGACATGTTTATCAAAATATTTTTCTCTTTCTTGTCGAAAAAGATTGTAACTTTTATTAAAGATAGCATTATTATCAATTTTATCTTTATGATTTGTAAATTCTAAAATTCCTGAATAAAATGTTTCCATATGATTAGTTGAAAAATTAACAATCTCTGTGTCATGTCTTTTTAATTTTAGAGATACATTAAATACTAATTTTGTATAATATGCATAATAAATTGGACTAATTAGGTACATACTTCTCGGTGTAAACGAATCATTTTTAAAAAGAAAATCACGAGCTAATATAATTTCATTGTGCTTAAAGAAATTATGAACATTTTTATCAAGTTCTTGTTTAATTGATTTATCCGAGCTATAGAAAAAAAGATTTTTTAAAGATATCGATTGAATATTATAAATTTTTTTTTGGGATAAGGCTTTAATATAAGATATCGTTAATAAACTAATATCTAGTTTCTCTCTAATTACCATACTATTATTACCAAAATAAGAATGGGAATAAAAATGAATATTTTATTGAAACTTAACAAAATATTGTCAGTAGTATAGTCTAATACTTTAATCTTTTCATTATCTCTTGAGAGTCTTTTTATGTTGTCTATAGACTCATGGTTTTCATTGTTTTTTAATATAAGCTGATAATTCTCCATAATTGTTAAAAAATAACTCTTTCTCTCTTCATAATTTTTATTTTCTTTATTGCATTTTAAGTCTATTAAAATGCTCTTCAATTTTAGTATTTGATCTTCAATTTCTAGTTGGTGAGAATGTGATTTTAAAGCTCTTTCTCTGTAATTTAATTCACTAATATAATATTGAAGCAAGATTACATAAATCGAAAATCCCCCTGAGATTAATGCGAAATTACTTTGTCCAAAGAAGATATTTAAAGATTCTCCCCCAAGTGACAAAAGTATAAAAAATACAGCCTCAAGGTTTAAAAAGAAAAATATAAATTTCCATTTGTCACTATAATTATTAAGTCTTTTGCTCATTTCAATGCGATTATTTCTAGTTTTGTTAAAACTATTAATTTTTTTAATAACTTCTGATTTTAAGTCAATATCTCTATAATCAATTATTTTGGACATTAGGACACCTATTATTACCTTTTTTTAATAATTATAACAAAATTTAGTTCGTACGCGATTCTAATAAACTATTATTGTAGTTCATACATTTACGAAAGTTTTTTTAATTTATATTGTAGATTAATCTCAGAAAACAAAAAAACTTTATTTTGAAAGCAACTTTTGATGCTCAAAGCAATAAATCTTACCTTGGAATTTTTTATTAGACTCACAAAAAGCCGCTACTTTTTGAGTAACGTTTTTATTACAAATGACACATGTAAACTTCATATCTTCTCTCTTAATATTGCGATTTTGAATCGCGGTATTATGTAATTCTCTTTCGCTTATGTCCTCTATGTTGGCTTGTTTAATTGTTGTTGAAATTTCTTCAATTTCTCCAATGGTCAGAGGTTCTATCTCTTTTTGAAATTTTAAGACATTCATTTTTCTATTAATAAATTCAGAGAGTTCCACATCGTAAACCAGTAAGTCACTTGAAGTTATTTTTCTCATATCGTCTTCAACTTTAAAAGTACATCGTTTCGTGAATGAGACCATCGAGATGAATCTCTCATTATATTTATTGCCCTGTAGTTGCTTCAAAATTTGAATGTGGCCATAGTTTTGGAAAAAGGATTCATCATTTTAAATTTACCGTTTACCGACCACTCTTTTCGTTCTTTCGCTCCATATATTGTGCCTTGATAATTTTTCGTCTCGATTACAAATATTGCGTGAGTTGTAATAACAACGTGATCAATCTGAGAAAATCCTGAAAGCGATTTTGGATTTTTCACCATGATGTCTGATAAGTGTTTAGTAGGAGCAGGTAGCTGATCTAACTGAATATCAATTTTGTATTCTCCTAATTCACCTTTTCTTGATGCACTTACACTATTTTTCTTTTTAGTCGGAATAGATTTCTTATTAAATTCGTTATTCGTACTATCTTTCGTTTTCTTCTTAAAGAATGAAAAAAACACTACGTTTACTTCCTTTCTATTACCTACTGCTTCGTATAAGTTCAAATTCACAATAAATATTAATAAAAAAATTTTATAAATAACCGAATCATTTGTGAAATTTATTTTTAAAAATAATCTTTTAACTTTACAATTAATGGTAACACATAAAAACCTGATTGTTTCATTTTTCAGAAATTTACAACCATTCAAAAATATGATTACCTTTTTTGGGGGGAATTGAAAGTGCTTAATATAGAAACAGAAAGATTGAAATTAATTACCTTTAAGTCGGAGATAATGGAAGCTTTTTTAACGAAACATCCTGATTTAATTTAATTAGTTCCTTATGAGATTGTACCGGGGTATCCTCTTGACGTATACAAACAATTCTTTCCTTATAAGATTGAACGATTCAAGAATTTTCCTGAAGAAAATGAGTGGGAAGGTCTTATTATTCTTAAACGAACGAATACGATTATCGGCGATATGGGGTTTAAAGGTGGACCAAATGATGCAGGAGAAATGAACCTTGGATATAGCATTGTACCAGAATACGAGGGTAATGGTTATGCGACAGAGATGGGCAAGGCTTTGTGCAATTGGGCAATAAATTTGCCGATGTGCAATCGATTGTGGCAACTTGTGATCTTGATAATGCCGCTTCTAAAAGAGTACTTGAGAAAGTGGGTTTCAAAGTCACACACCAAACTGGTCAAAAATATCACTGGTCCTATGCTGGAATTTACTAGATTGGAGACTCCTTTAAATGAAATTATCGTATATACTTCTCCTACTTCTTAGTGTCACAGTTTCAGGATGCACTTCTACTTCCTTCACCGAAGATTTTCGAATCAACGGGACGATAAAGGAAGTCATTCAAGAAGAAGAAATGTTGCTCATTGAAGGAACTCCAGCTAGTGGAGGGAATTTAGCCACGTACGAAATACCTGTTGCATCTTTATATGGCTATGAGGAAGGACAAAAAGTGGAAGTCATTGTGTACTCGAATACGGATGCGGATGTTTGGCATCTAGATAACATGAAATTTGATATCACGTTAATCGAGTGAAGGCAAGGTAAAATGATAGGTACAATCATTGTCATTTCAACATTAAAATTTGTTTTGCGTGAAACTTTTTACTTATTAATATATCTACTAGATAGGCAATAATTTTTGAAGAATTTTACTCATCCGAATTAAATTACTTTTTTCTGTCGTGCCTCAAATCCACGATCCAGCACATGAAAATATTTTGTAAATTTACATATAAATCTTCTTGCACTGGAATCCGGATTTTTATTTATGATAAGGTTCTCCCTTTATAATCCGAAACGCTCGATACACCTGCTCCACCAATACCAATTTCATCAATTGATGCGGTAATGTCATTTTCCCAAACGACAGTTGCTCATTCGATCTTTTTAACACTTCTTCACTTAGCCCCAACGATCCTCCGATGACGAAGGTGATTTTGCTTTTGCCGTAAGTCATGAGTTGGTTGATGTCTTCTGCTAGTTGTTCGGATGATTTCATTTTTCCATTGATGGCGAGGGCGATGACGTGAGCATCGGGTGCGATTTTTGCCAGGATGCGTTCGCCTTCTTTACGTTTGACGAGTAGCATGTCGGCTTCGCTAAGATTTTCCGGGGCTTTTTCATCAGGTACTTCAATAAGATCCATTTTGGCATAGGAACCGAGTCGTTTGACGTATTCGTCGATGCCCATTTTTAAGTATTTTTCTTTTAATTTTCCAACGGTGATAATGGTGATATTCACAGGTTATCCCCTTTACATTAAATTTACAAACAAGCTATCCACAGAGTTTATCAACATATCCACAAGCCGAATCTATATATAGTGGCCGATCATTCGTTCGCTACTAAATATGTTGCGGGCTCTTCACAAAATTCGCACGTTGTGGACAACTTTTCTTGTTCTGAAAGTTCTGTTAGGATTGGGAACGTTTTTTCATTTGCGACAAATCGGTCAATCCCTGTATCCACATGGGCTAAACAACATTTGAATTCCATTTTTACTCCTCCGAATCTTTCCACATAGTTATACACAAATTACAGTTACTTATCCACAACTTATTGTAACAAAGAAAAAACGAGCGGAAAAGGGACTGTTGTCCCTCTCCACTCGCCATGTTACGGATTTGTAAACGAGATAAGTTATCCACATGTCGTTTATAACGCCGTATTATCTGTAAGTTTCAATTCCACTTCCATCAATTCACCTTTGCGGTAAATTTTCATGGTCATGTTGTCTCCAACTTCTTTGTCACTATATAAGTGTTTACGTAGAGCGATACTGTCTTCAATTTTCTCGCCGTCCATTTCGACAATGACGTCATACTGTTTAAGTCCCGCTTTTCCAGCTGGTGAGCCTTCGACTACTTGATCAATGACGACACCGCTTTTCACTTCTTCTGGTAATTGTAGAACTTCGCGTTGCGCCATAGCGGATACGTTCATCACATCCACTAATGTAACACCCATTGTTGGTCGTTTTACTTCTCCAAATGACTCTAAGTCTTCGATGATTGGAATTGCACTATCTACTGGAATGGCAAGTCCCATACCCTCTACTTCGTTTTGCGCAATCTTCATGGAGTTAATACCAACGAGTTGTCCTGCTAAGTTAACGAGTGCACCACCACTATTTCCTGGATTAATCGCAGCATCGGTTTGTAGTACTTCTGCTTGCCAGTCAATTTGGTTATCTCCGTTTAAGTCGACTGGAATGGCACGGTCTTTCCCCGAGACTACACCAGTTGTTACCGATCCAGAAAATTCAAGTCCGAGTGGATTACCGATTGCAATAACGGTTTCACCTTGTTTTAACGATTCTGAATCGCCAAATTCAATAACGCTTTTGACATTTTTCGCGTCCATTTCAAGTACGGCTAGGTCTGTCCAGATATCTGTTCCTAGTAATTTCGCTTCGATTTTTGTGCCATCGGATAATGTTACTTCTAATTGATCCGAGTCTTGGACGACGTGGTTGTTTGTCACGACATACGCTTTGCCATCCGATTTTTTATAAATGACTCCTGATCCTGTTCCGGCAGCTTGTGCTTCTGAGCTTGGATTAAAGATATCTCGAGAGCTTTGTAAATTCGTCACACCGACAACTGCGTCTTTCGCCGTTTCAACCGCGGTCGTGACATCTGTTGTAATATCTGCACTTAATTGAACAGATTCTTGCTTCGCATTCGTACTTTTTAAAACACCTGTATTTCCTGGCATAACATTACCGAGTGACGGTACAAGCATCCAGACAATTAGTGCTCCAATTAAAACACCGATTAATCCGGTAAAAAAATATCCAGCTTTACTTCCCTTATTTACGACCCGAACTTGTTCTGTCCCAGGTGTATGATTATCGTAATATCCCATAGGGCTCATTCCTTTCGTTTGAGGTTCTATCTATAATCTACCCCACGAACATTAAAATCAGATGAAAATAGGTTAAAACTTTGAAAAAAGTTGAAATTTCTTGTTTATACAGCAGCCGTAAGAATTCTTTTTCATTCTCTCTATTCTATTCCTCTATCGATCCACATTAGAATAACGCAGTGCTTTCATGAATTTACTCCAACCTAGTTAGAGGATGTCTGCTGTCACACAGCCAGAAACACGAAAGAGGCACTACATTCCAAAAAGAAAAAAACCTTGTCACGTGGACAAGGTTAAACTGGTACTAATTCAGTAGGTGTTTCGGCGTCAGTATCATATAAATCGACGTACTCACCGGCGATGATGCCACACGAACGAAGTGTTTGCGTAACGCTCATACGCGCGAGGTCTTTCATGTTGTTGTCTTTACTTAAATGCGACAAGTAAATGCGTGTTGGTTTTTCTTCCATCACTTCACTCATCGCGATAGCTGCGTCTTCGTTTGATACATGTCCAACGTCGCTTAAAATTCGACGTTTAACGGACCACGGATATCTGCCCATTTGCAGCATGCTGACATCGTGGTTACTTTCAAACACGTAAGCATCCGATCCACTAATGTGACCTTTCATGCGGTCACTAACATAACCAGTATCGGTGATAAGAGATAGCTTGCGACCATTTTCTTCAAAGACATAAAACATCGGATCCGCTGCGTCATGCGAAACGGAAAACGATTGTATATTAATCGAGCCAAATGATTTGGTTGTTTCCATATCGAAATGGAATTTCTGATCGAGTGGCAACGTACCTAGTTGGGAATCCATTGCCATCCATGTTTTGGCGTTCGCGTAAATCGGCACGTTGTACTTCCGCGCCACGACACCTAACCCTTTAATATGATCACTATGTTCATGCGTCACAAGTATTCCAGTCAGGTTCTTCATGCTTCGATCTATGGAGGCAAAAAGCCCGTCCATTTTCTTGCCGCTTAACCCAGCGTCAATCAGAAACGAATGCTCATCATTTTCAACAAAGATGGCATTTCCTGAACTACCGCTTGCTAAAACACTAAAACGCATACTACCTACTCCTCAAATTCAATAATTCCGCCTTGTACTGCGTTGACGAAAAAGTTATGGATGGTTCCATCCTCTAATTCTACCTTGACTTGCCATGTTGGGGCAAACACTTGCGTTTCTGGTAGTTGGACAAGTGTGGATAGTCCAAGGTTTACTTCGGTGATCGCGGAATCGGGCACGAGCTTGTTTTGGGAATAAAGTGTCGATATCGCGCGATCTTGGGTGATGAGTTCCTCAGTTTCTGGGAACTTTTCTAAATCGTCAAAAGCTGTTTGATCATAGCGAATGACTTCTTTCTTTTCATTCCAATACACAACAAGTGTCGCATTTTGGTTATAAAATAATGGGCGACCACCGGTGTGTTGAAAGAAAGTAGCGGATCGTGCTTCGGTGTCCACATTCCATAGCCCGTAGCTAGATCCTCGGTACACGTGTTCATCGAGAAAGGCATCCCATTGTGCTTTACTTTGAAGATCATTCATCGCGTACGGTTTGGAAAGCTCTGCAAGCACTTTCGTGTTTTCGACAATTTGAAACGTGGTATCTTCAAACGATTCCACATCTTCTTCGGTAAACGTATGGACGGTCCCAGAAACGTACGACTCTTCTTTCGTCTGATCGGTCGTAGGAAGAAGCTTAATGTTATCCGCTTTTAATCGTTCCGATACTGACGCTTCCCCAAGGGGCTCGACGCCTTGTGCATCGTTGTAACGATTTAAATACAAAATGTATAAGAAAATATTTAAAATCGAGAAGACGATGATGAAAATGGTTTTTGTTTTATTCCAATCCAAACGTCGCACCTCCCGGATTTTCATGGGTCAGACGGGTCCAGCTGCCATTTGTAATCGTGAACCATGATGGCTGAAGCGTTAAAATTCGGTTTTCATCGTCACGCGTTAAGTAGTAGCCAATTTGCACTTCGTCAATTGCCGATAAATCGAGATCTTTTGTTGCAGATAGTTTCTTCACGGTTTCTGTACCAGACGGCAGTGACGTAATATCCGTCGCAGAAGGTACGGATACATCTAATTGGTAGTACGGTCGAACGTAGCGATATAAACGACCGTTACCCCAGTACGTGCTGATTTTGGTCGGCATCATGTCACTGTATACCGGATAGCCGAGTAAATACAGCTGATACTCCACGAGCTGGTTGGATGCTTGGACATGGACGAGTCGGAAGTCATCCGTCCAACCTCCATGCTCGTTCATGAAATCCATGCTATCTTCAATTAACTTAGATGGAACTCCCGGTTGCATCGGTTCAGCAGAAGGATAGCCGTAGTTAAACGAGCGTTCGAGTAAATCGACATTCATCAGCGCAGAGTCATCTGAATACTCGTCGTTATATAAGCCAACCGAACTTCGACGAACTAAATTCGGATCATTAAAAAGTGCATCTCGGAATTTCTGCGGGTTCACTTCTTTTAAGATGTACGTGTAATTGATCGCTTCGACATTATTGATGGGTAAGAAGAAAGACAGACTTTCCGAACGCGGAATTTCTGTGTACTTCGCAAATTCCACTGCGGATGCAATCACGCGTTGATCGAATTCTTGACCATCAATTTTCGACGCTTTGGCACTGTAGTTTAGTCCTGTCTCACTGCTAATAAACCGTATATTCATCTCGCCACTTGTCGACCGATTCCAATCAACGACGATTCGATTAAAGCCTGTTTCAGGTAATTGACTCGGTGCAAAAGGCACGATGTCATCAAAGCTTAAGAACGGTAAATCCGCTTGGAAGAACATTGTAAAACGATTCGGTGCTTTTGACACTTCGTTCATCGCATCGTTTGTGAGCTGCGGTTCTTGCCGTAAATCACGAATTTCCCAGCTTTGCATAATACTCATCAATCGCTCCACATCAAAAGGAGAAGTGGTGCCAGTAAAATGGTCATTAAAACGATAAATGACTTTGTACGGTTGAATGACATCATCTAATTTTGCTTTACTGGAAATCGAAATGTCGACGGTTGGTGCTGGTTGAATCGTTTTGTAATTTGGTGTGTACGTCCAAATCGTAAACGTGAGCAAAATGCTGAGTAAGACGAGCACGACTAGTAGGACATTTTTGGCATGTTCGATGTACTTCATTCCCACTCACCTACCCCGTCTAACTCATATGGCAACGTGAAGAAAATCGTCGTTCCTTTGCCTTCTTCACTTTCTGCCCAAATACTCCCGCCGTGTGCTTGAATCATTTCCCGGGCAATCGCAAGACCAAGTCCCGTTCCACCCATAGAACGAGCTCGTGCACGGTCGACACGATAGAACCGGTCAAAAATACGCTCGACATTTTCCCGAGGTATGCCCATTCCATCATCGGAAATCATGACTTGTAGCAAATTGTCTTTCACAATCACTCCAAAACGAATATTTCCTCCGTCTGGCGAATATTTTAAAGCATTCGAAATAATATTATCGATTACTTGCGTCAGCTTGTCCGTATCAATTTCCACGAAGTATTCCTCATTCGGAATAATCCGTACAAAGTGGACATGTTGTGATTTGGATAATTCGAAACGGTCAATGATTCGATTGAAGAATTTATTGAATTCCACAATCTCTTCGTTTAAGTCATAATCGCGGCTATCCATTTTCGACAGTTGCAGCAGTTCATTCACCAAACGGATCATGCGCTCCGTTTCTGTTTGCGTAACATCTAAGAATGTAGGAGCAAGATCCGTATCTTGCCACGCTCCATCTGTGAGCGCTTCTAAATAACTTCGCATCGTTGTCAGAGGCGTACGAAGTTCATGCGAAACGTTCGCCACGAATTCCCGACGCTCCATGTCGATTTTTTCTTGCTCGGTGTTGTCGTGTAGTACCGTAATTAGTCCGTTTACGAATCCCGTTTCTTTTTGAATGACAGAGAAATTGGCACGCAATATGTATGGACGTTCTGGTGTACTAAAGTTCAAATTTAGAAAGTCTTTCATGTGAATTAAATCTTCAAATGAATAATTCGCTTCTAACCCCAGCACAGAGGCAATCGGTCGTTGAAGGACCATTTCACGTGAAACACGTAGCAGGCGAAGAGCAGGGTCATTGATTAAGATAATGCGCCCTTTGCGATCGGTGGCGATTACGCCATCTGTCATATTCGATAAGACAGAAGCAAGTTTGCGCCGTTCTCCTTCTGTTGTCGATTGTGCTTCTTGGAGTCGGTTTGTTAAATGGTTAAAGGCAATGGCGAGTTGTCCAATTTCATCGTTCCCATATACTCGTACTTTTCGAGAAAAGTTTCCTTTTGCCATCGCTTGCGCTTGCCGCCTCATATCGGAAATCGGTCGGGTGATGGTTTGGGCAATTAAGATTCCCAGAATCACTGTAATCGCAAGAGAAATTGCCGTACCCCCTGCAAGGATTCGGTTTATCTCGGTCATTTGTTCAAATACCGTTTCGATATTGGACTCTAAATAGAGAGTTCCGAGTAATTCTCCTTGAAACTCAATAGGAGAAGCGAGTACCCACACTCGCTTCCCTCTATTTTCATCTAATTTTATGTTTTCAAAAATTGTTTTGGAGCTGATGGAACGTCGCACGAGTTCGTCCGTTGAACGTTGCCCAACTTCTGTTTGTTTTTCATTGTTTGACGTAGCAAGTATTCGAAAGCGAGCGTCAATGACTCGAATTTCTAAGATGTCCTCTGAAGACAATCCATTCACTACATCGCGAAGGCTTTCTTCAATTGTCGGATCCTCTTCTCCACGAGATTTGAGTAGTTCTTCTCGCACGCTGAACTCCACTAAATTTACACGATCTTTAATCGATGTCGTAAAGTTAGAGGTTAACGTTTTTTCTAGTTCTCTTGCGAAATAGAGCCCAATGATTTGCATCGCAAGTAAGATAAGAAGAATATAAATCACGACAAACTTGACGTGAATTGATTTAAAAAAGCCAACTTTCTGCATGCCTTCTACTCCTGTTCAGGATTTCGCAAATAATACCCTACGCCACGTCTAGTGACAATCCATGCTGGATGGCTAGGATTATCTTCAATTTTTTCACGTAATCGACGAATCGTTACATCGACCGTTCGAACATCTCCGAAATAGTCATAGCCCCATACTGTCTGAAGTAAATGCTCCCGCGTCATCACTTGTCCGATATGTTTTGCTAAATAATGAAGCAATTCAAACTCACGGTGCGTGAGCTCGATGGATTCGTCTCTTTTTAAAACTAAGTACGCATCTGGTTGAATCGTTAATGAGCCAACAACGATATCATTACTCGATTCTTCTAACTCCTCTGCTTGTACCGTTTGATGACGGCGCATATTTGCTTTCACACGAGCGATTAACTCACGTGTGCTAAATGGTTTTGTCACATAGTCATCTGCACCAAGCTCTAAGCCAAGTACCTTATCAATTTCGGAATCTTTTGCTGTTAACATAATAATCGGGAAATCGAATTTTTTCCGAATTTCTCGGCAAACTTCCATTCCATCACGATTTGGTAGCATGATATCTAACAGCATTAAATCGGGTTGGATTTCTTCTGCTTTCGCTAGCGCATCGTCACCATCATAAGCACAAACGACATTGTACCCTTCTTTTTTTAAGTTAAATTGAAGAATATCTGCAATTGGTTTTTCATCGTCTACAACTAAAATTGTTTTATTCATGGGGGCCACCCTCTCTACTTATCTATCTTTCACAAGACATACGTATATACCCTTACTGTATCACGGTTTAACATGTTTCGCATCTTTTCATCGAATGCGAAATACCCTCATTATTTCCCGGGCAATAATTTTAACGAATGGCATTCTTGCTGGTGCGATACGTATCGAATTGGAAATAAAAGAAAGATGGTCAATCGAAATTGACCACCTTTGTATTAGCGAATATACGAAAGTGCGTTTACTAAAGCACCATTTCTTGTCATTTCAATGTGTAAATGCTTTCCAGTGGAGCGTCCTGTGGATCCCATAACACCGATCGTTTGACCTTGACCGACCGTTTGACCAATGGAGACATTTATTTTTGATAGATGAGCGTACGTACTTGTCATTCCATTGTTGTGGTTAACTACGATTTTGTTGCCGTACGTTCCGTCCCAACCAGCAAATGTCACTGTTCCATTGTCAATTGCGAAAATGGAGTTACCGCTAGGGCGAGCAATATCGGTTCCACGGTGAGTTCTTCCCCATCGTGCACCCATTCCACTTGATACGTATCCACCTTGTGTTGGCCAAACGTACGTGCCAGTTCCAAGGTTTGGAATCACTTTTGTTCCTTTGACGATAATTTCATTTTTGACTTCTTTTAACACTTTTTCTTCCTTCAACGATTTACCAACACGTTGTCCATTTATTTCACGAATCGTGTAGGTCATTTCGTTTACGCCATCTACGCCTTCTTGCTTCACTTTCGTTTCGCCTTTTAGCATAGCATTGGATTCTTCTACTTGCTTTTGTGCCGCAACTTTTTCGTGTACTTTTTTCTCTTTAATTACTTGCACATTTACAAGTGGTTTTAAAGCCGTTACTTTTAATGCTTGTCCAATTTGCAAGACAGAATCCGCCGTAATTCCAGGATTCAAGTCTGATAATTGGTCACCAGAGAGATTGAATTTAGAAGCAATGGATCCAAATACATCGCCAGCTTGCACGTTGTATGTTTTTTCTTCTAAAGTACCTTTTTTCAAGAATGTCACTGCATCCTCTACTGACATCACTTCTTCTGGTTTAACGGATTGTGTAACGCCAGAAATTTTTTCGGATAATAAAACATCGATAATTCGTGTTTCATTTTCTTTTAATGGTGGTAAAGACTCTTGAGATTGTTTTCTAGCCTCTAATTCATTGAGCTCTTTTTCGGATACTGCTGATAGTTTTAATTGTTTTATCACATTGTCGTAAGCTTCTCGGTCTTTGACGTAGACTGCCATCTCGTCGTTGACTGCTAGACCGAATGCACTTGCATTCACTTCAATGGAATCACTAAGATTTGTTAGTGTTTGCGCATCATTTGTTGTTGCGTCAAATACTTGTTCTGGAACAATTTTGACATTTGCGTCATCCGTGAACGTGAGTTCAGTGAATTGGTTGCTCATTTCTTCTTGTTTTGCGTCAATAATTTCATCGACCGCTTCTTCATCTGAAATAGCACCTACATATTCATTTCCTGCATATACATGATAGATTTCCTGCAAAACTCCATCTTCTGAATCTTTTGCAAAACCTATATTAAATGTAAAACTTGATGCTAATAAAGCCGTTACGGCAGCTTTTTTCACCATATTTGATGAGCGATAAGTAGTGAAATCAACAGGTGATTTCCACCCCATATTCCTTTTCAAACCCATGATAAAGCCCCTTCCAAATTGATCATCCATCTAAGGGAATGTCTAATTTACGCGAAAATCACGCCCCTTTAATTTACCACATCCGTTTTCTCAATTGGTAATCATATGGCATAATGTAAACAAAATGACTCATTCATTCCATGAATTGTTAGTTATTGGTAAAATAAGGAATAGAATCATGTTTTTTTGCCTAAATTTTTCGATATTTCACTCAATTACCCATTTCATTCCTCCTTATTTCGGAAAATACGACAAATATTTTGTCATTATTGTAATATTCGAGTCTTTGATATCTGCATTTTTTCACAATTTCACGTAAAATATACATATAGAGCCACAAGGGGGAGTACATATTGTCGTTTTCATCAACTGTCTCAGAAGAAATTCTTCCTGAGAAACTAAAGGTTTCACATAAAAAAACACCACCTAAAACGATTGCCAAGCGAATCATTATGATCATTCTCGGTGCGATAATGATGGCAGTCGGATTAGAATTATTCATTGTTCCCAATCAGCTACTAGATGGAGGAATTGTTGGTATCTCCATTATTGCATCCCATCTAACAGGTTTAGGCCTCGGAATTTATATCTTCCTTCTAAACATTCCTTTCTTCTTTATTGGTTACAAACAAATCGGCAAAACATTTGCCCTTTCCACTGTTCTTGGCATTACTGTATTATCTATTTGCACTATCTTCTTGCACCCTGTAGAGCGTTTCACTTCTGATGTGTTGCTTGCAACGGTATTTGGAGGAATCATTCTTGGAACAGGAATTGGTTTAGTGATTCGATATGGTGGATCGCTGGATGGATCGGAAATCCTCGCAATATTATTCAACCGTCGAACGATTTTCTCCGTAGGGGAAATTATTATGTTCATCAACTTGCTTATTTTCACTGTGGCTGGATTTGTCTTTACGTGGGAACAAGCCATGTATTCCGTTTTGGTGTATTACATCGCGTATAAAACCATCGATGTTGTATTAACCGGCTTTGATGAATCAAAAGCAGTGTACATCATTAGTGACGATGTGGATGAAATTGGTCAAGCGATTATTGATCGCTTAGGACGTGGCGTTACATTCCTACACGGGGAAGGTGCTTATACGGGAGATGATAAAAAAGTCATTTTCTGTGTCATCACTCGTTTAGAAGAAGCAAAACTCAAAACAATTGTCGAAGATATTGATAACCACGCATTTATTGCAATCGGTAACATTGCCGAGGTAAAAGGTGGCCGCTTTAAAAAGCGTAATATCCATTAATCGTAAATCGAATTCAAAAAACAAAACCGTTTAAGTCCTTCCTAATGGGAGAGGCTTAAACGGTTTTTTGATGGTATGTTTCATACAGTATAGACATCCGAGCTTCAAGTGCGGATAAAGCAATAACAGTTGCTTATCTCCAAACACTCGAAATGATGTTTGTTTGGTTTCGATCAGGTCCAACAGAGAAAATCGAAATTGGAACACCTGTTAATTGCGAAATGCGCTCTAAATAATGACGCGCGTTTTCTGGTAGTTCGTCCAATGATTTACACGCTGTTACATCTTCTGACCAACCTGGTAGTTCTTCGTAAATCGGCTTGCAATCTGCTAACATACGAAGATTAGCAGGGTACTCCGTAATTTGTTCACCGTTGTATTCATACGCCGTACAAATTTTGACGGTGTCTAATCCAGTTAACACGTCGATTGAGTTAACCGTTAAATCTGTTAACCCACTCACACGGCGGGCATGACGAACGACGACACTATCGAACCAACCAATGCGACGTGGTCGCCCAGTCGTAGTACCGTATTCTTTTCCAACTTCCCGAATTTGATTGCCGATCTCGTCAAACAGTTCTGTTGGGAATGGCCCATCTCCAACACGAGATGTATAGGCTTTACACACACCAACAACATGGCCAATCTTGGTCGGTCCAACTCCTGCACCGATTGTCACTCCACCTGCAACTGGGTTCGAGGACGTCACAAACGGATATGTTCCTTGATCGATATCTAACATGACACCTTGTGCACCTTCAAATAATACACGGCGGCCCTCATCTAACGCGTCGTTTAATACTTTAGACGTGTCCGTTACATACTTCGCGATTTCTTGGCCGTAGCCGTAGTACTCTTCTAAAATATCTTCCACACGGAAGCCTTCTGTTTCATAGAACTTTTCAAACATGCGATTCTTTTCATTCAAATTGTGGCGAAGCTTCTCTTCAAACACTTCTTTGTCTAATAAATCGGCCATTCGAATTCCAATTCTCGCTGCTTTGTCCATATAGGCAGGTCCGATTCCTTTTCCTGTCGTCCCAATTTTGTTAGCTCCACGTCTTGTTTCTTCCGCTTCATCTAATTTTAAGTGATATGGCAAAATAACGTGTGCACGGTTTGAAATACGAAGATTATCCGTGGATACGCCACGTTCGTGTAATCCTTCCAACTCCTGTACAAGCGCTTTTGGATCGACAACCATTCCATTCCCGATCACCGATAATTTGTCTTTATAAAAAATACCAGAAGGGATTAAGTGAAGTTTGTACGTCTCCCCACCGAATATAATCGTATGCCCAGCGTTATTTCCTCCTTGATAACGAGCAATAACTTCTGAGTGTTCCGAAAGAAAATCCGTAATTTTCCCTTTTCCTTCGTCTCCCCACTGCGTTCCTACCACTACTACTGATGTCATATACGTACCCTCCATCTATTCAGTCCGTTCATTCAAATCACGTTAATTGTAGCAAGGGTAAGGCACTTCGTCAATGAAAAACAGTTTAAAACACGAACGAAATATATGTAATATTTATATAATGTTCGTTATTGTGGGTGAGTTATAAGTTAGTTGATTGGAATTTTTGTAGGATTTTAAAAGAGGGTAAATGACTCGATATTTTTGCGGAAAGTTTTTCGCAGAAAAATATCACAATGGACAGATGGATAATACGAGAAATAATCTATAAGCGGAAAAGCGACTTCTATCAGCGCAAAATATCGTTCTATCAACGCGTGACTTCATTCTATCAGCTCTAATTTCATTCTATTGGAGCAAATCAGCTCACGCAAAAGTAAGCTATTCCTAGCCAAACAAAAAGGCACCGAAGACGTTGTCGTCTCGATACCTTATGTTTTCACTACGCAGTTGGAGCTTGATGCTGACTCCAATCAATATTTACGAACTTATTAAATTCTTTTACGAACGCTAATGTCACTGTCCCCGTCGGGCCGTTACGTTGCTTCGCGATAATAATTTCAATCATGTTTTGATTTTCGGTTTCTTTGTCGTAGTAGTCTTCACGATATAAAAACGAGACGATATCGGCATCTTGCTCAATACTTCCTGATTCCCGTAAATCGGACATCATTGGACGTTTGTCTTGTCGTTGTTCAACTCCACGAGAAAGCTGAGATAGCGCAATAACGGGAACTTGAAGTTCACGTGCCAACGCTTTTAAGGAACGAGAAATTTCGGATACTTCTTGTTGACGGTTGTCCTTACCGTTGCCGCTACCCATAATAAGCTGCAAGTAATCGATTAGGATCATCCCAAGTCCGTATTCTTGTTTTAACCGGCGGCATTTCGAGCGTATTTCATTAATTCGAATACCTGGTGTATCGTCAATAAAGATTCCCGCGTTAGAGAGTGTTCCCATTGCCATCGTCAGTTTACGCCAGTCTTCTGCAGTTAATGCACCTGTTCGTAATACTTGGGCATCTATATTTCCTTCTGCACATAGCATACGCATGACGAGTTGCTCCGCACCCATCTCTAAACTAAAAATCGCGACATTTTCATTCGCTTTCGTCGCAACGTTTTGCGCGACATTTAGTGCAAACGCCGTTTTACCAACAGATGGACGAGCAGCAACAATGATTAAGTCATTTCGTTGGAATCCGGCTGTAATACGATCTAAGTCCCGGAAACCTGTTGGAACTCCTGTAATATCGCCTTTACGTGCATGAAGAAGTTCGATGTTATCGTATGTTTGTACGAGTACATCTTTAATATGTCGGAAGTCACCAGAGTTTTTCCGGTTTGCCACTTCCATCATTTTTTTCTCTGCTTCCGACAGTAACGCTTCCACTTCATCTTCTCGTGTAAAGCCGTCTTCGACAATCGTCGTGGCCACGCGAATCAAACGACGTAGCAATGCTTTCTCTTCCACAATTCTCGCATAGTGAGCGATGTTTGCTGCGGTCGGAACAGCATTCGCGATTTCTGTGATGTACGAAATGCCTCCGACATCTTCTAGCTCTTTTTTCGACGCTAACTCTTCCGTTACCGTGACGACGTCAATCGCTTTTCCTTGGTCACTTAAGCGTAGCAACGTTTGAAAAATTCGTTGATGTGCAACACGGTAAAAATCATCCGGCTGCAGTATTTCTGCTGCGGTGATTAATGCTTGAGGCTCTAAAAATATGGCGCCAATAACGGACTGCTCCGCTTCCTGGTTATGAGGTGGTACACGGTCCATGATTGGATCACTCATTTAGTCTCTCTCCTTACGCTTCTTCTGTTACATGTACTTTTAATGTTGCCACGACATCGTGGTGAAGTTTTACAGGTACATTTGTGTAGCCTAATGCACGAATCGCATCATCTAAATGCATTTTTCGTTTGTCGAGTTTAATACCCGTTGATTTGTGAAGCTCGTCCGCAATTTGTTTTGTCGTGATCGATCCAAATAGTCGACCATCATCGCCAGACTTCGCTTTTAATTCAACCGTGATTTTTTCTAATTCTTCTTTTAATTTTTTCGCGTCTGCTAGTTCTTGTGCCGCTTCTTTATCTTGTTTTTTCTTTTGTCCATCTAATGCAGAAATGGCCGCTTGGTTCGCTTCCACTGCTAAGTTGTTCTTCAGTAAAAAGTTATTTGCATAGCCATCTGCTACATTTTTAATTTCGCCTTTTTTCCCTTTACCTTTTACGTCTTTTAAAAAGATTACCTTCATTCTGACGTACCTCCTTCTATTGTATCAAGAATCACTTGTTTTAATTGTTCAATCGTTACTTCGATCGTACCATTCTCAATTTGGCATGCAGCATTCGTTAAATGGCCGCCTCCTCCAAGTCGTTCCATCATCACTTGGACATTAATTTCTCCAAGCGAACGAGCACTAATGCTCACTTCCCCATTTTCTCGTCTCGCTACAACAAATGAGGCAGAAACGTCTTTCATGGTTAATAAAATATCCGCTGTTTGAGCGATTAAAATTTGGTTGTACTGTTTGCCTTCTTCTCCACGAGCGATGGCAATCCCTTCACGGAAAAATTCGACCGTTTGCACAATTTTCGATCGTTCGACATACGTTTCCAAATCTTCTTTCAACAATCGTTGAACAAGAACGGTGTCTGCACCATTTGTCCGTAGGTAGGAAGCAGCTTCAAACGTTCTAGCTCCTGTTCGAAGCGTAAAGCTTTTCGTATCCACAATAATTCCCGCTAACATGGCAGTTGCTTCTAACATGGTCAGCTTTGTATGCTTCGGTTGATACTCTAAAAGTTCCGTCACTAACTCGGCTGTAGAAGAAGCGTAAGGCTCCATATATACGAGCATTGTGCTAGAAATAAACTCTTCTCCTCGACGGTGATGATCGAGGACGACGACTTTTTCGGCACGATTAAGTAGCTTCTCGTCAATTACCATACTCGGTTTATGTGTATCGACAATGACAAGCAACGTCCGGTCCGTTAATTGACTAATTGCTTCATCCGGAGAAAGAAAACGGTTGTATAGCTCTGGCTTCGCTTTCACTTCATCCATTAAACGCGTGACAGATGGATCTAAGTTTTGAAAATCAAGTATGACGTAACCATTAATTTGGTTCATTTCCGCCATCTTGCGCACCCCAATAGATGCTCCAATCGCGTCCATATCTGGCAATTTATGCCCCATAACAAAGACTTGATCACTATCTTGAATCAAATCTCTCAATGCATGCGAAATTACGCGTGCTCGAACTCGAGTTCGTTTTTCGACTGGATTCGTTTTTCCGCCGTAAAATTTCACTTTACCATTCGGTTGTTTAATCGCCACTTGGTCACCACCGCGACCTAATACGAGGTCAAGACTTGATTGTGCTAGTTCTCCAAGTTCCACTAATGATTCGGAACTCGCCCCAACGCCAATACTTAGTGTAAGTGGGACGTTTAGTTTTGCAGTTGTTTCGCGTATTTCATCTAACAACGCAAATTTCGTTTTCTCTAATTCCATTAACACCGATTCGTTCAATACGGCGATAAATCGATCGGACGAAATTCGTTTGACGAAAATCCCTTGTTCTGCACCCCAATTATTCACAATAGACGTCACTAAACTGTTCGTCTGACTACGTGTTTGATCATCCATTGCTTGGGCAAGCTCATCGTAGTTATCAATGAATAGAATTCCAATAACCGTGCGATCTGCATAGTACATACTTTCCATTTCAACTTGTTCTGTTATATCAAAGAAATACAGCAATTTCTCTTCTTGCTTATAAAACACTTTAAACTTCTTATCCGCGAGCGAAATCGTCATTTCACGGACATCTTCTTGCTTAAGTAATATAGGAAGTTCTTCTGAAAGCGTCAGTAAATCTTCCCCTATTAATGAATCAAATTGCAATTCCCGCGTCATATATGGATTTGCCCATTCAATCGTGTACTGATCATTAATGAGTAAGATACCGATAGGCATTTCGAGTAGAGCTTCTTCCCCTACTTTTTTCATGCGATATGACAGTGTTTCAATGTGTCGTTCCGTTTCTTCTACTGATTTCTTTTGCGCATAGACAGCGAAATAACTCGCTACGCTAATGGCAATGAAAAACAGAACGCCAATCCATAAATGCCAAAACATGAACACAATTGACGCAGCAATCCCGAGCGACGCAAGGATCAATATGGAGTATGCAATTGGACGCTTTTGAAAGAATGTGCTCATTTTGAGTCTCCTTATTTTTTCGGGCTATTTGTGATATACGCTCGAATGTTGAAACCGAGATCGAATATCCCAATGAGTGTAACAAATTGCATTAATGGTACTGCAAGAATCGTGGCAATCACTTTTAGCCACAAACCTTGCTTGATGCGATCAATGTAGAAATAAATGAGGGATAACCCTTGTAAAAAGAGTAGACCTCGTAAAAGAACCATCGCATTTGCAATTGCGAGAAACAGCATCGTGCCTTCATCCATTTTCACGAACAGCGTAAAAATGAGTACGATTAAATAATACCATACGACCGATTTCGGTAAGCGAAATTCGGAGAACCTTGGGAACTTCGGCGTTTTCACGCGTAGTTTTCGCATCCCGAAAAAATTAATCTGCATAATGATCCACGTCGTTAAGAAAATCGTCAGAATGACGACAAATGGGATAATCACATGCATCATTTGAATCGATTGATCGACTAACTCAGTATAATTTTCTGGTCGAACGCCATATTTTTCTAGTAACTGTCCATTCGTTCGGTAAAATGCCTCTGTCTCATCTAGTATATTTTGAATAGGATTAAAATTCTGTACTAATACACTAATGGTATATTCTATGACAACCGCTATCATAAAGGTGATTCCTGAAGCTAAAAAGATAAAAAGCTTCGATTTGCGCTCTCGTAATCCATCTCCCATTGCTACACCAATGGCGGCATAAGGAAAAGCAAATGCCATGACGATAAATCCTCCCATTAAAAAGGAAACGATGACTGCTACAATTGCAGTAAGAATACTAAACGTTCGATCGAATTTTGATGTGTAATAAACGAGTGGCAATGGTACTAGAAATGTCGTCAAAATCCCAATGACTGGGACATAAAAAGACACAGCTAGCAACACAAGAAACAGTGCAATCATAATTGCACCGTATGTTAATCTTCTAGTGGTATTAGTTGGCATGCAAAACCTTCCTTACTGTGACAAACTATCTCTATATTGTATCATGTTCGAGAATTTTGAGCCTTTAAATTGAAACGATTCGCTCTCACTATAAAAAAAGGACCAAGGAATGCATCTCTTCTTGCATTCCTTGGTCCTTTATCATTTGTTACACCTTAAAACGATCCACCGCTTCTTGGAGCTGCTCGCCTAAGCGAGTTAAGTGTTCAGCAGATTCTGATACAGTTTGTACAGCACGAAGCTGTTCATCGGTTGAAGCAGAAACTTCTTCAGCTGCTGCAGCTGTTTCTTCTGACATCGCTGCCATTTCTTGAATCACTTTCACCACTTCATCTTTACTCGTAGAAACCGATTCAATTTCATCGACTATTGAGACAATGGCTTGTTGCATTTGGGAAACGAAGTGAGAAATTTGCCCGAAAATATCGGATGTTTCATTCACCACGGACGATTGTTGCGTAATAATTTCGTTCGTTTTTTCCATTTCATCCATGGCAGATTGCGAGCTTTCTTGGATCAACTGAATCGTTTTCTTTACCTCATCTGTCGCTTGGACGGACTGTTCTGCTAGTTTACGAACCTCGTCTGCTACGACCGCGAATCCGCGACCATGCTCACCTGCTCTTGCCGCTTCAATACTAGCATTTAATGCGAGAAGATTCGTTTGGTTCGAAATTTCCGTAATCGTCGACATTACCGATTCAATCGTTAATACTTTTTCGCCTAACCCATTAATCACTTCTTGCATTGATGCGAAAGAAGCACTAGAAGAGGAATTGAAATCTTGCAATCTTGTCATTTGATTCAACCCATTTTTGTTCACTTCTTCTGCTTGTGATGCTAGTTTGGACATTTCATGTGTTTGTTCTGCCGCTTCATTAATTTGGTTGCTTAGTTCAGAAGAGCGTTTATTAGCCGTATCTGCTTCTTCTGCAGAACGCGTTGCACCAACTGCGATTTCATTCGCCGCAAGTGCTACTTGCTCCCCTGACGCATTCGTTTCTTCTGCAACTGCGGATAATCCTTCAGCGGACTCTCGAACATTCATCACAGATGATTGTACAACTTGTAGAATATTATGCAGTTTCGTAATCATTTCGTTCAATTGCGTTCCAAGTTCACCAATTTCGTCTTTCGATTTCACTTTTGCACGGATGTCTAAACGTCCTGCTGCAACTTCACTCACAACATCACGAATGTGTAAGATTGGCTTACTAAATCGAGTCGAAATGACGTAAAGAACGATAATGACTAGCAGTAACGTAATAAGGCCGGTAATAAGTAAACTGAAGATAATATCGTTGGACGCTGCAGCAATAACCGATTGCTCGTATACTGCTCCGATAATCCAACCAGTACTTGGAACTTTGTCATAAATGAATAAATACTCTTTCCCGCCTTCACTAAAAGGAAGAACTCCTTTTTCATCGGCGGAAGCTAATACTTTCTTCGCATATGGCTCAGCAGATAAATCTTCCCCTTTTTTCTCTGGGTGAATGATTCCTAATCCATTTGCAGAGAGCATAACAGGGTACCCTTTGTAGCCTAAGTCCACTGCACTTAATTGCGTTGTTAAATCTTCTAGTTTCACATCTACCCCTGCAACACCATTTCCATACCCTTTTGATGCTGTAATAACATACTCATTGGTCGCTACATCAATGTATGGCTCGCTCCAATGTACTTTTGAGTTATCGGATTTGGCTACTTGATACCATTCACGGGTTGTTGCATCGAAGTCTGCTGGTAAATCGACAACCGGTACGATGTAAATGGTTTTATTCTCAAGAGCTGCATATACAGAGGTTGCTTGTTCATACGTCGATAAATAGGCTTCCATTTGCTTATTTGCACGAGCTGTGGCTGCGCGTAGCTCTGGGTTTGCTTCGTCTCCATTCGCTGCTAAATCGGCCTGTGAGAAGTCTTGCACGGCCTCGTTATACGAGAATTGCTCGATTCCGCTGGCAATCCCGTTTAAAAATTGTTCCGAGTTATTGGATAACTCCGACACGATTGCCTCCGATTGTTGAATCACATCTTGTTCATTTTTCTCTTTTAACTGATACGATGCAATTCCAAGGAGAGCCGCAAACGCGAGAACAAGTGTTAAAACCATCACACTGATTAACTTTGTGCGGATATTTTGAAACATCTTCACTCTATTACCCCCTAAAATATGTAAATAAGTACCTATACTATGTAAATAGCACTTTCGATATATTTCGACATTATTTTTTGAATTTATAGTACTAGATAGTGGGTATAGGAAGAAAATTTTCAAGAAGAAGTAATGGGGAAGAAACACGCTGGAAGGTAAACTGTTACGTTGTATTGAATCATTTTGGCAATAAAGAATAAGATTGAGGTATATTCACCGAATGATTTTAGTCCGTAAGTTTTCGGATCCAATTAAAAGAACCCAACTCCAGTGATTACCGGAATTGGGTTCTGAGTCATACAGGTATATTATCTTTCTTCAGTAGAGAATGGTAGTAATGCCATAATACGAGAAAGTTTGATAGCTGCAGTAAGTTTACGTTGGTACTTCGCACTAGTTCCTGTAACACGGCGTGGAAGAATTTTTCCACGTTCCGATACGAACTTTTTCAATAAATCTACATCTTTATAGTCGATGTGCGTGATATTGTTTGATGTGAAGTAACAAACTTTACGGCGTCTTTTGCCTCCGCGACGTGGTGCCATATCGTGTAGCCTCCTTTATATTAGAATGGTAAATCGTCTTCCGATACTTCGATCGGACCGCTGCCAGATGCGAATGGATCGTCATCTACGCGTGTATAATTTTGCTGATTTGGTGATTGGTTCTGTTGATAGGACTGGCCAGAATTGTTTTGGTAAGACTGTTGTCCTCCGAAAGCTTGACCTCCGGAGCGATCTCCACCGCCACTATTTCTTGGCTCCAAAAATTGTACACTGTCAGCGACAACTTCTGTCGTGTAAACACGTTTCCCGTCTTGACCTTCATAGCTACCTGTTTGAATACGACCTTCAACGCCCGCTAAACTTCCTTTTTTGAGGAAATTTGCTACGTTTTCAGCTGGCTTTCTCCAAACAGTACAATTAATGAAATCCGCTTCTTTTTCACCATTTTGGTTTGAGAAAGTCCGATTCACCGCAAGGGTGAAACGAGCTACCGCAACTCCAGATGGTGTATATCGAAGTTCTGGATCTTTCGTCAGTCTACCGACTAATACGACTCGGTTAATCATCAGAAAACAACCTCCCTCGTCTGCCAAATAGGTCTTGAAGACCTTTTAAAGTTAACTTTATTTATCTTCTTCGCGAACTGCTACAAAACGAATGATATCTTCGTTGATGTTAGCTAGACGGATGTACTCATCGATCGCTTTAGAATCAGCATTAACTTTTACGATTTGGTAAAAACCTTCGCGGAAGTCGTTGATTTCATAAGCTAAGCGGCGTTTGCCCCACTCTTTTGACTCGATGATTTCTGCGCCATTTGAAGTTAAGATTTCGTCGAAACGAGCTGTTAAAGCTTTTTTCGCATCTTCTTCAATTGTTGGGCGAATGATGTACATTAATTCGTACTTTTTCATCTACGTGCACCTCCTTATGGACTTAGGCCAAGCTGTTTGCAGCTGGCAAGGAGCAAGTAATACTATTACTCACATCAATCGATTGTACCATGATAAGCAGGAAGTTGCAATACACAATCTACAACAACTACAATACAAGTACGACAGCATCTCGGAGGATTAGTATGGAAGAAAAAGTAATTCAACTAGATTTGAAGAAAATCGGTTGGTTGAGTCTTTTGATGACAATCGTCCCTCTTTTGCTTGGTTTCCTTTTCTTAGGACTTACCGAATCGGGGGTATCGGGATCGTTTTCACTTTGGTCGATCACGACATTTATTGTGGTATATTTCCTTCTTATTGTTTTGCATGAAGCAGTACACTTAGTTGCTTTTCGCTTTATTGGGAAAGTTCCATGGTCTTCGTTAGATTACGGTATCAATTGGAAACTAGGCGTTGCGTATGCCACTACCTCACAATCTATAGCGAATCGACCATTACAAGGTGTGTTGATTGCCCCGCTCATCGTGACTGGGTTGTTGCCATTCGTTTATGGAGTATTTTTCGCTTCCCCGTTTTGGTTAATAAGCGGTTGCTTTCTGATAGGAGGAGCTGCTGGTGATGTTGCGATGATAAAAGCACTCCGAGGGTATCCAGCAAATGCGCTTGTGCGCGATGATCCGAACTTACCAAAATTGTATGTTCAACTAGAAAAACGGCCCCACTAGGAGGCCGCTTTTTTTATACGTTGAAACGGAATAACATAACATCTCCGTCTTGTACGATGTATTCTTTTCCTTCTAATCGAACTTTTCCAGCTTCCTTCGCGGCAGTCATGGAACCATTTGCCACTAAGTCTTCATAGGATACCGTTTCTGCACGGATAAATCCGCGTTCAAAATCAGTATGAATAACCCCTGCGCATTGTGGTGCTTTCATTCCTTTACGGAATGTCCATGCACGTACTTCTTGCACTCCTGCTGTGAAGTAAGTAGAAAGTCCAAGTAATTGATACGTCGCTTTAATCAACTGATCAAGTCCGGACTCTTTAATCCCTAGTTCGTCTAAGAACATTGCTTTTTCTTCATCATCCAGCTCGGCCATTTCCTCTTCGATTTTCGCACAAACAACAATCACTTCTGCGTTGTCTTCTTTCGCGAAATTTTGTACTTGTTGAACATATTCATTGGATGAATAATCTGCGATTTCATCTTCTGACACGTTGGCTACATACAACATCGGTTTAGATGTTAATAAATGGAAATTTTTTGTAATTTTCACTTCATCATCCGATAAATCAGCCGCACGAGCTGGCTTCCCATTTTCTAATGTTTCTTTTAGTTTCGTTAACACTGGTTCTTCTTGCATCGCATCTTTATCTTTTGATTTCGCCATTTTTGCTACTCGTTGCAAGCGCTTATCTACACTTTCTAAGTCCGCCAAAATCAATTCTAAATTAATTACTTCTATATCATCAATCGGATCTACTTTTCCTGAAACGTGTGTAATATTATCGTCAGCAAAGCAACGTACGACTTGGCAGATTGCGTCTACTTCACGGATATGGGCTAAGAATTTATTTCCAAGACCTTCCCCTTTACTAGCACCTTTCACAATTCCAGCGATATCGGTAAACTCGAAAGCAGTGGGGACTGTTTTCTTTGGAACTACTAGTTCGGTTAACTTTTGTAAACGCTCATCAGGAACTTCTACAATTCCAACGTTTGGATCAATTGTACAGAATGGATAGTTTGCAGATTCTGCTCCTGCTTTTGTAATTGCATTAAATAATGTAGACTTACCAACGTTTGGCAAGCCAACAATTCCGGCTGTAAGTGCCATGTTTTGTCCGCCTCTTTTCTATATAACAACTTGTCTATTATAGTAGGTGTGTCAAAAAAAGTCTATTGCTCTTCTGTTGGTGCATGGTGTAATACCTTTTTCATTTTCTTTTCAAATTCTCTACGGGGAATCATGACACTGTGCCCGCATCCTTCGCACTTAATACGCACATCAGCACCTTTACGAATGACTTTCCATTCATTCGTTCCACAAGGATGTTGTTTCTTCATTTCCACGATATCGCCAAGCTCAAAGTTTTTGTCCATTGTCTTTCTCCTTTTGCACACCTTCTGCAGACTGTCGTTTCACTGGATCGCCTTGGCCAGCATCCACTGAAACTCCTTCTTTCTTTTGGTACATCACCATTTTCGGATATGGAATTTCAATTCCATGCTCATCCATGAATAATTTTAAATCTCTACGGATAATACGAGCTGCAGCCCAGTGCTGAGATGGTTTCGTTTCAGCAGTGATTCGCATGATAATTTCAGAAGCCGCTAAATTTTGGACTCCTAGTAACTGTGGCACTTTAATGAATTGATCATATTTATCAGGCAACGTTTCTAAAAACTCATTGATAAGCGCTTCTGACTTCATTATATCCGCTTCATAAGCAACACTCACATCAACGATTGCTACAGAGTTATTAATGGAGAAATTCACGACTTCTACAATTGTTCCATTCGGGAAAATATGTAGTTCTCCATTTAATCCCTTTAACTTTGTCGTACGTAACCCTATTTCTTCTACAGTCCCTTCAGCAGAACCAATTCGCACGTAGTCACCTACGGAAAATTGATCTTCAAAAATAATAAAGAACCCCGTAATAATGTCTCGTACTAAGTTTTGCGCACCAAAACCAATCGCTAACCCGAGCACACCAGCACCAGCGATTAATCCTGCGACGTTGATGGAAAAGGCAGATAAAATAGCTAATATTGCTGCAAAATAGACGACATACGCAATGACATTCTCGAGTAGTTTGAGTAAGGTGTTTTGACGTCTTTCGGTATAACGAATCGGTGTTTTCATTCGCAATGTAAAGACTTTTCGAATCACAATTTTACCGATTTTAACAACGATAGCAGCCAAGATAATGATGGCAAGAACTTTTAAAGCCACTACACCGACATCCATCCAGAGTTCTTCACTCCAGAACTTTTCTTTTAATGAATCAATCATTTCAGGAAAGCTTTTTGTTGTTTTAGCCATTTCATCACTCCCGTTTGAATATTTCAAAATCGCTTTACGTATACTGTTGGAAAAAGAAAGTGAGTTATTTCATGACTGTTGCTTCTTCTACCTCTTTTTCCATGAATGAATTATGTGTTAGCTGGAAACTAAGTACACATTTAATCTCTCAATTACCAGCAGATCTTCATCAGTTGGTCATTTGTTGTATTGGTTCTGATCGTTCCACCGGTGATACTCTCGGACCACTTGTAGGTACATGGTTAAAAGAAATGCATTCTTTTCCACTTGAAGTAATTGGTTCATTAGACCAGCCGCTGCATGCATTAAATTTAGAAAGTACGCTTCTTGAGCTTCAGTCTCGACCAATACCTCCATTTATAATTGCTATTGATGCATGTCTCGGTCGAACACATGATATCGGTACTATCATAATCGAAAATGGTCCTCTTCTTCCAGGGAGAGCTGTCCAAAAAGAACTTCCACCAATTGGCGATTTATCGATTAAAGGTATCGTCAATGTGAGTGGATACATGGAGTATGCCGTGCTCCAAAGCACTCGTCTTCACACACCTTTTCAATTATCGAAAATCATTTCACGCGCCTTACTTCTAACTTGGCACCGCTACCAGCTGAAAGTGATAAGCAATCGCAACAACGAGCATCACCACGAGGACACCTGGCAACAAATTCGCTACACGGATTTTCGTCAACCCAATCATATTGAGTCCAATCGCCACGATCATAATACCGCCTGTAGCAGTCATTTCTTGAATGAATAATGCAAGTGCATCATCAGGGATCACTTTGCTAATTTGCGTAGCAAACAATGTAATCGCGCCTTGATACAGGAAAACTGGTATTGCAGAAAACATGACACCAATACCTAACGTAGTTGCAAGAATAATCGAAGTAAAACCATCAATTAACCCTTTTACTATCAAAATATTGTGGTCGTTTCGTAGCCCGCTATCCAGTGACCCTATTACAGCCATCGACCCTATCACGAAAATTAACGTTGCGGATACAAAACCTTGTGCTATGGAGAGTGAACCTTCTTTATTGGTTGGATTCACAAGCGTTTCTAATTTATGTCCAAGGCGATTTAGTTGATGGTCTAAATCGATCCATTCCCCTATTACAGCTCCAACTACTAAACTAATAATGACTATTAAAAACTGTCCACTTTGGAAGCCCATTTGCAGACCAATTACAGTTACAGCTAGTCCGATTGCATACATGATGGTTTCTTTCATTTTTTCCGGGATGTTTTGCAGCAATCTCCCTATAATGGTGCCTACAATTATTAAAATCGCATTGACGATTGTTCCAAAAAGAACCATCTTCTTCCCTCTTTCTATCCTGTTATTATAGAAAAAAACTAGTAGAGTTTATCACTGGGAACGTTTTTACGCTCTCCAAGTGATTCCTTAAACTTCTACTAGTCTTTTCATCTTCATAAGATGGAAGACATACTGTTATTTTTCTAGGAGTTCTAAAATTCGTTCTAAATCGTCTGCTGAAAAGAACTCAATTTCTATTTTCCCTTTATCCTTTTTCTTCTTTATCACAACCGTTGTTCCGAAACGCTCTCGCAATTCTGCTTCCTTTTCTTCTAGGAAGATATCTTTCTTTTTCGTATCAATTGTTTCACGTGGAACATCTTCATTCAACTTTTGCACCAATGCTTCGAGCTGACGGACGCTTAATTCTTCTGTAATTACTTTTTCCGCAATTGACGGAATGAGTTTTTTTTTCTTGATTCCTAATAACGATCGACCGTGTCCCATCGATAATTTTCCTTGATTAATCGATTCGCGGATCTTCTCTGGTAGTGCCAGTAAGCGAATGTGATTGGCAATATGAGGACGGCTCTTTCCTAAACGAAACGCTAACTGCTCTTGAGTTAAGGAAAGGTTTTCCATTAAATTCTGATAAGCTTCTGCTTCTTCAATTGGTGTTAAATCTTCCCGTTGTAAATTTTCTAAAATAGCAATTTCCATCATTTGTTGATCATTTAACTCTCGAACAACAGCCGGAATTTCCTCTAATCCAGCAAGTTGAGAAGCTCGAAAACGTCTTTCTCCTACGACAATTTCAAACGATTTCCCTTTTTTGCGAACGATGATCGGCTGTAAAATACCATGCTCTTTAATGGATTCCGATAACTCTTGTAGTGCTTCTTGGTCAAACATTTTACGTGGCTGATACGGGTTCACTTTAATCGATGTTATCGCGATTTTTTCCACCGTTTCCATATTATTAATGGATTCCCCAGGGAATAATGCGTTAATGCCTTTTCCTAAACCTTTAGACATTCTTAATCACTTCCTTCGCCAAATCTAAGTAGACTTCTGCTCCACGTGATTTTGGATCGTATATAATGATTGGTTCACCATGACTTGGAGCTTCACTAAGGCGAACATTTCTTGGAATGATGGTTCGATACACTTTATCTTGGAAGTATTTCTTCACTTCTTCAATTACTTGAATGCCCAAATTTGTACGAGCATCAAACATGGTAAGTAGAACCCCATCAATTTCCAAATCATGATTTAGATGTTTTTGTACAAGACGAATTGTACTTAAAAGTTGGCTAAGTCCTTCTAACGCATAATACTCACATTGTACGGGGATAAGGATCGCATCAGAAGCTGTTAATGCATTAATGGTTAATAGCCCTAAAGAAGGCGGACAATCGATGATAATGAAATCGTATTGATCTCGCACTTCTTCCAGTGCTCGTTTTAGCCGTACTTCCCGCGATATGGTGGAAACTAACTCGATTTCGGCACCAGCTAACGATATAGTTGCTGGAATAATATGTAGATTTTCCACTTTTGTTTCTAAAATGACTTTTTTAGCTTCTACATCATCTATTAAAATATCGTAAATGCAGTTATTGACATCACCTTTGTTAATTCCAACACCACTTGTTGCGTTTCCTTGAGGATCTGTATCCATTAACAATACTTTTTTCCCTAGATACGCAAGGCATGCGCTAAGGTTAACCGATGTAGTCGTTTTACCGACGCCACCTTTTTGGTTAGCGACTGCGATAATTCTTCCCACGCTTGCACCTGCTTTCTAAATTCTACTCACACTAATCATTCTATCAAATTTTATATGAAAAATGGATGTTATTATCATGACAAAATAAAAAATCCTCCTTATGGCGCAAGGAGGATTCGCATTTAGCTCTTCTTTTTCGGTATTTTCACTGTTATTTGATAGAAATCTTCCAAATCTTCTTCTTCCGTTTGCATATTAATCCCGCTCTTCACGACCATTGCAAATGATTGGCGAAGCGTATTTAACGCAATTCGAACATCTCTACTCACCGCTTTACGCTGTGGTTTTACTTTTTTTACTTCTTGCTCTGTTTCTTGTTGCGCAAGTTCATCTATTCGTTTTTCGAGCTGCTTTACGTTATATCCTTGATCCATTGTTTCTTTAAAGATAACTAATTGTAACTCTTCTTCTTTTATTCCCATCAGCGAACGTGCATGCCTTTCCGTGATGTCTTTTCGCATAATGGCATCTTGAATTTCAATCGGAAGTTTTAATAGACGGATTTTATTTGCTACTGTCGATTGGCCTTTTCCTAAACGCTGCGCTAATGCTTCTTGGGTTAACTCATGAATTTCCAACAACTTTTGATATGCATGTGCTTCTTCAATTGCTGTCAGCTCTTCTCGTTGCAAGTTTTCTATTAACGCTACAGAAGCCGTTTCTTTGTCCGACATTTCACGAACAATTGCCGGAACTTCTTCCCACTTCAATAACGTCATCGCTCGATAACGACGTTCCCCAGCAACAATCTCATAACTTTCGTCATCCATTTTACGAACGACAATTGGTTGGATAATTCCGTGGGTATGAATCGTTCTCGCTAATTCTTCTATTTTTTCTTCATCAAATATGGTTCGTGGTTGAAATCGGTTTGGAATAATCGATTTTAGTGGTAGTTTTACCACTTCCTCCATTGTATGTTCACTTTCAATCGTTTCATCCACTTCTTCTTTTTCATTTCCTCCAAAAAATCGTGAAAACGGGGATTTCATCCCACCAACACCACCTTTTTAATATGTTTCTCTATCTGTCTTTGTTCCACGTGGAACATTATTGAATGGGAGACTTATTCGGAACCCCCGCTTTACGAGGATATTTCTTTGGAGTTGCTTTTACCTTGTTAAGAAGGAAAATCGTTCGGTCACTTTCTTCAATCGGTAGTTGGAAATGATGGACAGTATCAAGTTCGACCCCTAATGTCGTTAAAGCTTTTTCCGCTTGTTCGAATTCGTCTTTTGCATTTGCTGCTTTTAACGCGATAAATTGTCCACCCTTTTTCACTAGTGGTACACATAGCTCTGCTAAAACGGAGAGACGAGCGACTGCTCTAGCTGTTACCAAATCAAACATTTCACGATAGGTACCCTCTTGACCGAAATCTTCCGCACGTGAATGCACAAAATGTGTATCGGAAAGCTGAAGTTCCTTACTTAAATTTTCTAAAAACGTAATTCGTTTATTCAATGAATCAACGATCGTGATATGTAAATGAGGGAAACAAATCTTCAATGGAATACTAGGAAAACCGGCACCCGCTCCAACATCACAAACCGTTTTCACATCACTTAAATTGCTGTAAAAGGCTAGACTGATCGAATCGTAGAAGTGTTTTAAATATACTTCTTTTAACTCTGTTATAGCCGTTAAATTCATTTTTTCGTTCCACTCAACTAGCAATTCATAATAGCGCTTAAACTGCCCAATTTGTGTATCGGACAAAATGATGCCTTTTTCAGCAAGTGTTTGTACAAATAAATCCTCGTTCATACTTTTCCCCTTTCCAAGGAAAAATCATCCTGTTATCTTCTATTATATATGAAAAGAAAAATGGCTACATGCTTTTTTGAAAGAAACTTGAAACTCACTCGAAAGAGTAAAAGAAAACGTCACCCTTTTCTTTCGTTTCAAAGCCTTTCATCTCATTAGAATATCATGCATGTCCAACATGCACATTACTTCATGATAGCATATAGCCACTTCTATTAACTTGATATTTTCGAAATTTTTCCTTGCTCAATGTAAATCAACAAAATCGAAATATCTGCCGGATTCACTCCTGAAATTCGAGACGCTTGTGCAATCGATAACGGACGAACTTCTTTTAGCTTCTGTCTCGCTTCTGTTGCTAGACCTGAAATCGCATCATAATCGATTCGATCCGGAATTTTTTTCGTTTCCATTTTCTTCAGTTTATCGACTTGTTGTAATGATTTTTCGATGTAGCCTTCGTACTTCATTTGAATTTCTACTTGTTCTTGCATCTCTTCTGTTAAGTCAAATGGAGAAGGAGAGAGCTTTACGATGTCCGTGTAATTCATTTCTGGACGTTTTAATAACTCATGCCCACGAATACCATCTTTTAATGCCGTTCCACCTTTTTCTTGTATCACGGATTGCGTTAATTCATTCGGTTTTAAAATGGTCGTTTTTAATCGGTCAATTTCTTTTGTAATCGTTTCTTTTTTCTCCATAAAGCGTTGGAACCGTTCTTCTGAAATTAACCCAGCTTTATAGCCAATTTCCGTTAAACGTAAATCAGCATTGTCATGACGCAATAACAAACGGTATTCTGCTCGAGACGTGAGTAATCGATACGGTTCATTCGTACCTTTCGTCACTAAATCATCGATTAATACTCCAATATACGCCTCTGATCTACTTAAAATGATCTCTTCTTTATTCAACGCACGAGCTGCAGCATTCATTCCTGCCATCAGCCCTTGCCCCGCCGCTTCTTCATATCCTGATGTACCATTAATCTGACCAGCTGTATATAAATGACGGATTTTCTTCGTTTCAAGCGTAGGCCAAAGTTGTGTCGGCACCATCGCATCATACTCAATCGCATACCCTGCACGCATCATTTCCGCTTTCTCCAGCCCAGGAATGCTTTCCAACATTTTGCGTTGAACATGCTCTGGCAAGCTTGTAGACAATCCTTGCACGTATACTTCTCGCGTATTTCTTCCTTCTGGCTCTAAGAAAATTTGATGACGTGGTTTATCATTAAATCGCACGACTTTGTCTTCAATCGAAGGACAATAACGTGGACCCGTACCTTTAATCATCCCAGAATACATCGGAGACAAATGAAGATTATCATCAATGACTTGATGTGTTTTTTCATTCGTATACGTTAACCAACATGGTAGCTGATCGACAATAAATTCTGTCGTTTCGAAACTAAATGCACGCGGTTCATCGTCCCCCGGTTGAATTTCCGTTTTCGAATAATCAATCGTTTTACTATTAACTCGCGGTGGAGTACCCGTTTTAAATCGAACTAGATCAAACCCTAATTCTTTTAAATTATCCGCCAGTTTAAGAGATGGTTGTTGATTATTCGGTCCACTTGAGTATTTTAGTTCGCCTAAAATAATTTCACCGCGTAAGAATGTACCCGTTGTGACAATCACCGTAGAGCTGCGATAAATGGCACCTACTTGTGTTTTAACCCCTACTACTTCACCGTTTTCTACAATTAGTTCTTCCACCATCGCCTGGTGAATCGTCAAATTGTCCTGATCCTCCATCAAACGCTTCATTTCCGCTTGATATAGTACTTTATCTGCCTGCGCACGAAGCGCTCGTACAGCGGGACCTTTTCCCGTATTCAACATACGCATTTGAATGTGCGTACGATCGATTACTTTCCCCATTGCACCGCCAAGTGCATCAATTTCCCGAACCACGATTCCTTTTGCCGGTCCACCAATTGACGGATTACACGGCATGAAAGCAATCATATCTAAATTTATCGTCAAAACAAGCGTTTTCGCGCCCATACCAGCGGAAGCCAAAGCCGCTTCTGCGCCCGCATGACCTGCACCAATGACAATAACGTCGTAGGAACCTGCTTCAAAATAATTCATATGCGACATCCTTTCTTTATTTTCCTAAACAGAACTGGGAAAAGAGTTGATCAATCAAACTCTCTTCCACTGTATCTCCAATAATTTCACCTAAAATTTCCCAAGTTCGCGTTACATCAATTTGAATCATATCAATTGGAATATCGTGTCCTGCCGCCTCTATCGCATCCTCAATCGTCGCTTTTGCCTGATGTAACAACGCAATATGTCGGGCATTTGATACATACGACATATCGGTAGACTCAATTTCGCCTCCGAAAAACATTCCTGCAATGGCTTCTTCTAACTGATCGATCCCTTCTTCTAATAACAACGAAGTCGTAATCACCGATTTACCTTCCGCGTGTTTTTGAACGTCCTCCATGGACAGTTTCCCTGGTAAGTCCGTTTTATTCACCACGACGAGGTAATTCATATGCTTCACCGTCTCAAATAAACGGGCATCCTCTTCACTTAACGCTTCCGAGTGGTTCAGCACTAGCAAGATCAAATCAGCCTGCTGTAGCACCTGTCTAGAGCGTTCTACGCCAATTCGTTCCACTAAGTCCTCAGTCTCGCGAATACCGGCTGTATCGACTAATTTAAGCGGAACTCCGCGTACATTCACATACTCTTCAATAATATCGCGAGTAGTCCCCGCAATATCCGTCACAATCGCCTTATTTTCTTGGATTAAACTATTCAATAAAGACGATTTTCCCACGTTCGGACGTCCTATAATAACCGTAGACAAACCGTCACGCAAAATCTTTCCTTGTAATGACGTCTGAATTAACTGCTCAATCGCGGAACGTACTTCTTCCCCTTTTTGAATAATCATCGGACGCGTCATCTCTTCTACATCATCATACTCGGGATAATCGATATTTACTTCTACTTGAGCAAGAGTCTCTAACAGCGTTTGACGTAACTTCCCGATTAAACGCGACAACTTCCCATCCATCTGGTTCAGCGCCACATTCATCGCCTTATCCGTCTTCGCACGGATTAAATCCATCACCGCTTCTGCCTGAGACAAATCGATCCGACCATTCAAAAACGCGCGCTTCGTAAATTCACCAGGCTCCGCTAATCGTGCCCCATTTCGCAGCACCAACTGCAGCACACGATTCACCGACACCACGCCTCCGTGGCAATTTATCTCCACCACATCTTCCCGCGTAAACGTCTTTGGCCCCCTCATTAACGACAACATAACTTCCTCTACAACCTCTTTGGAATCACTCTCCACCAAATGGCCATAATGGATCGTATGCGACTTTTGTTCACCTAACAATTTCGTGCTCGGAGACTGGAACACCTTATCCGCAATTGCTACCGCCTCAGGACCACTCAAACGAACAATGGCAATTGCACCCTCACCTGGTGGCGTCGATATCGCAGCGATTGTATCAAATTCCATCGTTCCATCCCTCCATCTATACTATCCACATGTGGATAACTCATCTAAAATCACTAACATCTAACAATACCACATATCCACAATTTTCGAAAGTACTTGACCCCTAGATTTGGGCAATGAAAAGACTCTCTTATCCACAGGTATGGCTTAGCCAATACCGAAAATATGCAAGGAAAGCACTGCAACCTTAAAGAGAAATCCATCGGTCAAAAAAGATTCCTTTCTTTCATTTTCGAATGATTCAATTTGAGTTGTGTGAAATGTCTGCCGATAAAAATTCATATGAATAGGAAAATACGATAAATAGAATCGTTCTATCGTAACCCCGAATTTTGTTTAAACGCCACAAAAAAAGAACCAATTTTCTCCGAGTTCGAGGAAATTGGTTCGATGTAACACGCTTATTTTAATGGCTCAATGACGAGGTATCGATTTGGATCTGTACCAACAGAGAATGTTTCTATGTCTAGTCGTGTCGATAACGCATGGTGAATGACTTTACGCTCGTAAGATGGCATTGGTTCGAACTCTACTTTGCGCCCTGTACGAATTGCTTTATCCGCCATTCTTTCTGCTAATTGTTCGAGTGATTCCTGTCGACGCTCTCGGTAATTCTCTACATCTACTTTCGCAACTAAAAATTGCTTCGAATATTTGTTTAACACTAATTGAGAAAGTTGCTGCAAGGCATTTAATGTTTGCCCACGTTTGCCAATCAGCATCGCTGCTTTTTTACTTTCCAATTGAAAATGTACGTATTTTCCGTCCAACGTAGAGTGAACCGTTAAATCGTCAATTTTCATACCTTCTGCAATCGTTTGAAGGTATGTTTCCGTTTCGTTAATCGCAAGAACTCGATCTTCTTCGGTGCTTTCTTTTCCTTCTACTTCTATAAATGAAGAATCATCTGTTACCGTTTCTTGCTTCACTTCTGTCGGAAGTACCGATTCTACAGTAACCGTTTCCTCACGTACAGGTTCAGGCTCTACAGCTTGAGTTTCTTCTATTTCATTTACCGTAACAAGCACTTCTGCTGGTTTTGCTCCGATTCCTAAAAAACCTTTTTTTGCTTCTTGAACTACTTCAATGGTGACTTGATCTCGTGTTGTACCAAGCTTGGCTAATGCTTCAGATATCGCTTGTTCGTTTGTTGCTCCTGTTTGCGTGATCTGTTTCATCGTTTTGCCCCTCCATTTTTAATAGGTTGCACCGATTTTTTTTCCCATGGTTTGTAAATGATGAGATTTTGAATCAAGGAAATAATATTTCCAATTACCCAGTAAAGCGTCAATGCAAATGGCAAATACAATCCGAATCCGACGATCATGAATGGCATAATGTACATCATGATTTTCATTTGCGGATTATCCATCGCTGGACCTGTACGTAGAACAACAAACTGCATTAATCCTGCAATAATAGCGAACACAATGCTCGGCTCTGCAAGTGGAAGTCCTAAAAAAGTACCTAAGTCAATTTCAGGAGTCACATTCATTCGACTAATCGCATGGTAAAACCCAATTAAAATCGGCATCTGAATGACAAGTGGTAAACATCCAGAAGCAGGATTGACGCCTTTTTCTTTAAATAACGCCATCATTTCTTCTTGATATTTCTTTTGTGTTGTTGCGTCTTTTGAACTGTACTTTTCTTTTAATCGTTTCAGTTCTGGTTGAACTTCTTGCATTTTTTTGGAGCTTTTCGTTTGTTTGATCATTAATGGAAGAATCGCTAAACGAATGATGATTGTTACAGCGACGATTCCCAATCCGTACGTTCCTAGAAAATCTTTGAATAATGTGATGAAGGAAACGAGTGGCCACACAATATACTCATTCCAAAACCCATTACTTGAATCATAGATTGGTTGGTTGTATTCCGAACAACCCGATAGTAAAAGTGTTACAGAAATAACTAATAGAATAAGACCTAGATGCTTTTTCAACAAAATATCCCCCACAACTCCTAAGAAATCGAATCCTTGTGAATCATTTTAGCTACTTTTAATACGTGCTGCAAACTTTTCTTTGTTTCATGGAAATCTAATTTGGACGCCGGTTGTCTGGCGATAATAACATAGTCGTACGAAGGTTTAATAGAATCGCTAAGTTCTAAAAGGGATTGTCGCAAGTACCGTTTAATCCGGTTCCGCGTGACAGCATTCCCAAGCTTTTTACTAACGGAAAGTCCAACGCGAAATTCCGATTGATTTGGTTTTGCTAAAAAGTACACAACAAATTGACGATTCGCAAAAGACGTGCCTTTTTTAAATATTTTTTGAAATTCTTCATTCTTTTTCACTCGTTGTTGTTTTTTCATAACTCACCTACTAAAATTTCTATCCTTCTACCTGCTTTTTTCATCTTTTTTAGAGAAATTAATGAAAAAAAAGACCACTGATGGTGATCAGTGGACTTAAGCTGATAATACTTTTCTTCCTTTACGACGGCGAGCTGCTAATACGCGGCGACCGTTTTTCGTACTCATACGTGCACGGAATCCGTGTACTTTACTGTGTTTACGTTTATTAGGTTGGTATGTGCGTTTCATCTATATGACACCTCCAGGTTTAGCTGACTTAAATTTTATCTCTTTAGACAGTCTTGCCTATTATAAGGGGCATGTCTAGTCATTGTCAATGCTTTCTTGAAAATCTACTTGATCAACTTTGGCCCTTCTATCCAATGACTTGTCCACAGTTTTTCCGAAATTGTGTGTAACATTTGTTCTGCGCGTTTTTGCCAAAAAAATTTATTCACAGCGTTTATAGACAGCTTTTGCACAACTAAACAGCCTGTGGATAAGGTTTTTGTGCAAAAAAAGGATTATGTGGATAACTAAAGAGAAGTCTTGTCATATCTAGGTTTTTTTGATACGATAACTGTGTTTTACTTGAAAAAGACCGTACGGCTGTTGTATGCTTATCCACATTTGTGAATAGCGTGTGGATAGTTTATACACTGCCTCTTAATATTACTTATCCACATGCTGTGATTTTGTGCACAAGCCTCGTGAATAAAAAATGTATATACATACAAAAGGAGATTTTACGTTGGAACATTTAGAAGATCTTTGGTCTGGCGTGCTTGCTCAAATTGAGCAAAAAATTTCCAAACCAAGTTATGAAACATGGCTCAAATCGACAAAAATGCTTAGTTATCAAGGGGATACGGTAACCATTGCTGCCCCGAATTCATTTGCGAGAGATTGGTTAGATACTCATTATATTCATCTATTGTCCGGAATATTAACCGAAATGACAGGAGAATCCTTATCGATAAAATTCGTCGTACAGAAGGATCAAGGGGAAGAAGATTTCGCCCCACCAAAACCAATTCTGCAGTCAAACAATGATGATCAACCTGAATTCTCACCAGGAATGCTTAACTCTAAGTACACATTTGATACATTCGTAATTGGTTCCGGAAATCGTTTTGCACATGCTGCATCGCTTGCAGTAGCAGAAGCACCAGCAAAAGCTTACAATCCACTTTTTATCTATGGTGGTGTTGGACTCGGAAAAACCCATTTAATGCATGCAATTGGTCACTATGTACAGGATCACAATCCAAATGCAAAAGTGGTATATTTGTCATCTGAAAAATTTACAAATGAATTCATTAACTCGATTCGAGACAATCAAACCGTCGATTTCCGCAATAAATACCGGAGCGTAGACGTGCTGTTAATAGATGATATTCAGTTCCTAGCTGGAAAAGAACAAACACAAGAAGAATTTTTCCATACGTTTAATACGCTACATGAGGAATCCAAACAAATTGTCATTTCAAGTGACCGTCCTCCGAAAGAAATACCGACACTAGAGGATCGACTTCGTTCTCGTTTTGAATGGGGATTAATAACCGATATTACGCCTCCAGACTTGGAAACCCGTATTGCGATTCTTCGCAAAAAAGCACGCGCAGATGGATTGGATATCTCAAATGATGTAATGGCATATATTGCCAATTCCATTGATTCCAATATTCGGGAGCTTGAAGGAGCGTTAATACGTGTTGTGGCTTATTCGTCGTTGGTAAATAAAGATATGAGTGCGGAGTTGGCAGCGGAAGCATTAAAGGATATTATGCCAAATTCGAAACCTCGAATGATTACTATTTTGGACATTCAAAAAACAGTCGGTGAGCACTTTAATGTACGATTGGAAGATTTTACAGCGAAGAAACGAACAAAATCGATTGCATTTCCTCGTCAAATCGCGATGTACTTATCTCGAGAATTAACATCCTTTTCTTTACCGAAAATTGGAGAAGAGTTTGGAGGCCGTGATCATACGACGGTGATTCATGCCCACGAGAAAATTTCCACGATGTTAAAAGAGGATCAAGTCCTGCAACAAGACTTAAAAGAGATTAAAAGCGCATTAGGTAAGTCCTAAAAACTGTGGATAAGTGGTAGTAGAAGCGCCTACTTTTCCCACAGGTCATACACATGTGGATAACTACAGACTGTAACAAAAAAGGCACTTATGCACATATCCACAGGCCCTATTACTATATCTATTATTCTTTTAATTAATTAATAATATATAAGCGAGGTAATGAAATGAAATTTGAAATCATGCGAGATCACTTGATGATGGCACTAAATGATGTCATGAAAGCTGTTTCCCAAAAAACAACCACTCCTATTTTGACTGGTATAAAATTGGACTTAAACGAATCAGGTTTAAAAATGACCGGAAGTGATTCGGACATTACGATCCAAACGTTTATTCCAACAGAAGTAGATGGAGACCAAGTTATTCGAATAATTGAAGAAGGATCGATTGTATTACAAGCGAAAGTTTTTCATGAAATTATCCGTAAACTGCCTACAAGTGACGTGGAAATCGAAGTACGGGAACAACATCATACGTTAATCCGCTCTGGTAAATCAGAATTTGATTTATTAGGCTTAAATTCGTCTGATTATCCTTTATTACCAGAGGTGCAAGAGGATCAAAAGTTTACCATTCCAGCAGATCTCTTACGCTCTATTATTCGTGAAACTGTCTTTGCAGTATCTACACAAGAGAGTCGTCCAGTATTAACAGGTGTTCATTGGCTAGCAAAAGATGGAGACCTCGTATGTGTTGCAACAGACTCGCATCGTTTAGCTAGACGAAAAACAACCTTGCCTGCTTTGCCAGCTGAATCGTATAGCGTGGTGATTCCTGGAAAAAGCTTGAATGAGTTAAGTAAAATCATAGGTGATTCTACAGATGATGTGGAAATCGTCATGACAAAACAACTTGTCTTATTCAAATCAGGGGATGTATTATTTTACTCTCGCTTGTTGGAAGGCAATTATCCGGACACATCTCGCTTAATTCCTGCCGAATTTAAAACCGATGTTATCATCAATTCGCGTGCACTACTTTCTGCCATTGATCGAGCATCCTTACTTTCTCGTGAAGAACGTAACAACATCGTTCGTTTCACATCACTTGATGGGAACGTTGTGGAAATTTCCTCTAGTTCACCAGAAATCGGGAAAGTAGAAGAAGAAGTAGCTGCTGAAAGTATCGAAGGGGAAGAGCTTAAACTATCCTTTAGTGCAAAATACATGATGGATGCGTTGAAAGCCATTGATGCTAGTGAAGTGAAAATTCAATTTGCAGGTGCCATGCGTCCATTCATTTTAAAATCGGTGCATGACGAGACAAATTTACAATTAATTTTACCGGTTCGAACATACTAATATTTTTCCAACAACCAGAGGGCAGCTAACGAGACCGTTAGTTTGTCCTCTTTTTACTTATTTAGAGAAATGAAGTAAAATGGAGGGATAGACAATGGAGAAGAGGATGGATGACATTTTGCAAGAATTAGTGATAGATACAGAATATATTACGCTTGGTCAGGCACTGAAGCTAACGGATGCAATCAGTTCAGGTGGGATGGCAAAATTTTTCCTAAGTGAGTACGAGGTTTTTGTAAATGGAGAAAAAGACGATCGTCGAGGCAGAAAACTGCGTGATGGCGATATCGTGATGATTCCAGAAGTAGGTCGCGTCAAGATCGTTAAGTCAACGACGAATTAAAATGTATATTGAATCATTAGAGTTATCCAATTATCGAAATTACACATCCCTTTCCCTAGAATTTTCGCCGTCCATTAACGTATTTATCGGCCAAAATGCGCAAGGGAAAACAAATGTCATGGAATCTATTTACGTACTTGCAATGGCAAAATCCCATCGAACGTCAAATGATAAAGAATTGATACGCTGGGAGCAAGAGTATGGTAAAATAAAAGGTAATGTTCATAAAAAATATGGTGTGCTTCCATTCGAATTGACTCTTTCTAAAAAAGGGAAAAAAGGAAAAGTAAACCATCTTGAACAAAATCGCTTAAGTAATTATATCGGACAGATGAATGTCGTCATGTTCGCACCGGAAGATCTAGACTTGGTAAAGGGCAGTCCTCAAGTTAGACGTCGATTTCTTGATATGGAAATCGGCCAGATTTCGCCGGTGTATTTGCATGAACTTTTAACATTCCAAAAATTACTGAAACAACGAAATCATTTATTAAAAATGCACCAAGGGAAACAGCAAGTGAATGATGTCATGTTTGACGTCTATACCGAGCAATATTGTCAGGCTGCAGTGACCGTCATTCAAAAACGGTTTGAATTTATGGAGCTTTTGCAAAAATGGGCAGAGCCAATTCATTTCGGTATTTCCCGAGAATTGGAAAAATTGACCATTCATTATAAAACCATTGCGGGAATGGATGCTTCATTGCCAGCCGAAAAAATGGTTGCGATGATGCAAGAAAAAGTAAAACAAACGCAAACTGCTGAGCTTGCACGTGGAATTACGTTAGTTGGTCCTCACCGAGATGATTTGCAATTCGAAGTGAACGGCTACGATGTCCAAACGTATGGGTCGCAGGGGCAGCAACGCACAACTGCTTTATCTTTGAAGTTAGCGGAAATTGAGCTCATAAAACAAGAAGTAGGAGAATCCCCGATTTTGCTACTCGATGATGTTCTTTCTGAATTAGATGATTACCGACAGTCTCACTTGTTACATACTATTCAAGGGGATGTACAAACATTCGTCACTACCACTAGTGTCGATGGAATCGATCATGAGACTATACAAAATGCGAAATTATTTCATGTTAAAGAGTCAAATGTCTTGATGGAAGAGTAGGTGAACGGAAATGGCAATGGAAGAAAAAACATTACCAACATATGATGCAGATCAGATTCAAGTTTTAGAAGGTTTGGAAGCAGTCCGTAAACGTCCTGGTATGTATATTGGGTCAACAAGTTCAAAGGGTCTTCACCATTTAGTGTGGGAAATTGTGGATAATGCAATTGACGAAGCATTAGCTGGATTTTGTGATGAAATTACCATCACGATTGAAGAAGATAATTGGATTAAAGTCGAAGATAACGGTCGTGGAATTCCAGTCGGAATGCACGAAAAAATGGGTCGTCCTGCCGTTGAAGTCATTATGACCGTATTGCATGCAGGTGGGAAATTCGGTGGCGGAGGCTACAAAGTTTCTGGTGGTTTGCATGGTGTTGGTGCTTCTGTTGTAAATGCTTTATCCGAACATACAGAAGTCTATGTGAGACTAGACGGGAAATTACATTCGATTAAGTTTCAACGCGGAGCAGTGACGCAAGAATTACAAGTCATTGGAGAAGCAGAAGAAACTGGATCTACTGTTCGTTTTAAAGCAGATCCTCAAATCTTCCAAGAAACAACGGTATATGAATACGATATTTTAGCGAATCGTTTACGCGAATTGGCGTATTTAAATCGCGGCATAAGCATTACGATTAAAGACGAACGTGAAGGCTCCGAACGTACGAACAACTACCACTACGAAGGTGGGATCAAGTCATACGTCGAGCATTTAAATAAATCAAAAGAACCGATTCATGAAGAACCGATTTATATCGAAGGTGAAAAAGATGGAATCTCGATCGAGATTGCGTTGCAATATAACAGTGGGTATGCGTCAAACATCTTTTCATTTGCCAATAATATCAATACGTATGAAGGCGGTACGCATGAGTCCGGCTTTAAAATGGCGCTTACTCGAGTCATCAATGATTACGGTCGTAAAAATAATTTACTAAAAGACGCGGAGTCGAATTTAACAGGGGATGATGTGCGAGAAGGTTTAACAGCCATCGTATCCGTTAAACACCCGGATCCTCAATTTGAAGGACAAACAAAAACGAAACTAGGGAATTCTGAAGTAAGCACGATTACCAATTCCTTATTCTCAGATGCGTTTGAACGTTTCATGTTAGAAAATCCTCAAGTTGCTCGAAAAGTAGTGGAAAAAGGAATTATGGCTTCTCGTGCGCGTTTAGCTGCGAAGAAAGCTCGTGAATTCACTCGTCGTAAATCAGCACTAGAAGTGTCGAGTTTACCTGGTAAACTTGCCGATTGTTCGTCGCGTAATCCAGCGGAAAGCGAAATTTACATTGTAGAGGGTGACTCTGCAGGTGGTTCTGCAAAATCTGGACGTGATCGTCATTTCCAAGCGATTCTGCCGTTGAAAGGGAAAATCCTGAACGTGGAAAAAGCACGTTTAGACAAAATTCTTTCCAATGCAGAAATCCGTGCGATTATCACAGCACTTGGTACAGGCATCGGTGGCGATTTCCAATTAGAAAAAGCACGCTACCACAAAATTATTATTATGACGGATGCGGACGTAGATGGTGCACATATTCGTACCCTTTTGTTAACGTTCTTATTCCGCTTTATGCGTCCACTCATAGAAACGGGTTATGTCTATATAGCACAGCCGCCTTTATTCCAAGTGAAGCAAGGAAAGAATGTGGAGTATTGCTACTCCGATTCTCAACTTCAGGCGATACTAGAGCGATTACCGAAAGTTCCAAAACCGGTTATTCAACGGTATAAAGGACTTGGAGAAATGGATGCTACTCAATTATGGGATACAACTATGGATCCAGAAGTACGTACGTTATTGCAAGTAAATTTAGAAGATGCGATAGACGCAGACCAAACATTTGAACGATTAATGGGAGACGAAGTAGAACCACGTCGTCAATTTATCGAAGAGAATGCAATTTACGTGAAAAACTTAGATATATAAGAACTGTTTGAGGGGAGGTTGCTGACATGGCAGATATGCCTATTCAAGGTGTTCAAGGAATTAATATTAGTTCGGAAATGAAAACATCGTTTTTGGATTATGCGATGAGTGTAATTGTTCAACGTGCGTTACCAGACGTTCGAGATGGATTAAAACCAGTACATCGTCGAATTTTATATGCAATGCAGGATTTAGGGAATACAGCAGATAAACCGTATAAGAAATCGGCACGTATTGTAGGGGACGTTATTGGTAAGTATCACCCGCATGGTGACGTAGCGGTATATGACACGATGGTGCGGATGGCGCAACATTGGTCGTATCGTTACATGTTAGTCGATGGACACGGGAACTTTGGTTCTGTAGACGGAGACGCTGCTGCAGCGATGCGTTACACGGAATCTCGTATGTCGAAAATCGCGATGGAATTACTGCGCGATATTAATAAAAATACGATTGATTTTAAAGATAACTATGATGGACAAGAACGGGAGCCAATCGTTCTGCCAAGTAGATATCCAAACTTACTCGTCAATGGTACATCTGGTATCGCAGTAGGGATGGCAACAAATATCCCACCGCATCATTTAGGTGAAACGATTGAAGGGGTACTTGCATTAGCGGATAATCCAGCGATTACAACAGAAGAATTAATGGAAATTATTCCTGGACCGGACTTCCCAACAGGGGCATTAATACTTGGTAGAAGCGGAATTCGTCGTGCGTATGAAAGCGGACGCGGTTCGATTATTATGCGTGCGAAAGTCGAAATTGAACAAAAAGCAAGCGGAAAAGAAGTCATTTTAGTGCATGAACTTCCTTTCCAAGTGAATAAAGCACGGTTAATCGAAAAAATTGCGGAACTTGTTCGCGATAAAAAAATCGAAGGTATTACCGATCTTCGAGATGAGTCCGATCGTAATGGAATGCGTATTGTTATTGAAGTTCGAAAAGATGCCAATGCAAATGTCTTGTTAAACAACCTATACAAACAAACAGCTTTGCAAACGAGCTTCGGTGTAAATATGCTCGCATTAGTGGACGGTCAACCAAAAGTGTTAGGCTTGAAAGAAATTTTGTATCACTATTTAGAGCATCAAAAAGTAGTGATTCGACGACGTACACAATTCGAACTAACAAAAGCGGAAGATCGAGCACATATTCTAGAAGGTTTGCGTATTGCACTTGATCATATTGATGCGATTATCGCGTTAATTCGTTCTTCTCAAACAGGAGAAGAAGCGAAAAATGGGTTAATGGAAAAATTCAATTTATCGGAACGCCAGGCACAAGCTATTTTAGATATGCGTTTACAACGCTTAACTGGTTTAGAACGCGACAAAATTGAAGAAGAGTATACAGAACTTCAAAAGTTAATCGCTGAACTACGTGCGATATTAGCCGATGAAACGAAATTGATTCAAATCATTCGCGAAGAACTAGAAGAAATTAAAGATCGTTATAGTGATGAGCGTCGAACAGAAATCACTGCTGGCGGTTCTGAAATGCTCGAAGACGAAGATTTAATTCCTCGAGAAGATTCCGTCGTGACGTTAACACACAATGGATATGTGAAGCGTTTACCTGCTAATACGTATCGTAGTCAAAAACGTGGAGGCCGTGGCGTACAAGGAATGGGAACGAACGATGATGATTTCGTGGAACATTTATTGTACACATCTACTCACGATACGATTCTCTTCTTTACGAGTACCGGAAAAGTGTATCGTGCAAAAGGATATGAAATTCCAGAGTACGGGCGTACGGCAAAAGGATTACCAATGGTGAACTTGCTAGGCGTGGAAAAAACGGAAAAAGTTACTGCCATGATCCGTGTAGCGGAATTTGATGCTGATGCTTATTTTATTTTTACAACGAAGCTTGGTGTAACAAAACGGACGTCTGTCTCTAATTTCGCCAATATCCGTGCAAACGGCTTAATCTCCATTTCCTTACGAGAAGACGATGAGCTCATTTCCGTCAAACTAACAGATGGAACCAAACATATCATCATTGGAACACGTAACGGAATGCTCGTTCGTTTTGAAGAAACAGATATTCGTTCGATGGGTCGAACTGCTTCAGGTGTCCGTGGGATTCGATTACGTGAAGATGATTATGTGGTCGGCATGGAGATTTTAGAAGAAGGACAAGAAGTACTTGTTGTGACAGAAAACGGCTATGGAAAACGTACACCAGAAGCAGAGTATCGTTTACAATCACGTGGCGGTGTAGGAATTAAAACGAGTCAAATTACCGATAAAACTGGTGCATTAGCATCGGTGAAATCTGTTGATGGCACGGAAGATTTAATGTTAATTACCATTAACGGCATGCTAATTCGTATGGACGTTAGTAGTATTTCGATAACAGGACGTAGCACGCAAGGAGTTCGTCTGATTCGTCTTGGTGACGAAGAATTAGTTGCGACAGTTGCGAAAGTAGCGAAGTCTCCTGAAGAAGAAGACGTAGAAGAGGATGATGAAGAAGGAATGTCATCGCCATCCGATTCATTCGAAGAGAACATAGAAGTGTCAGTAGAAAGTGATTCTGACGACGAAACAGAAGAATAATTAAAAAGCTGCCAAGAGATTTTATTCATTCTCTTGGCAGCTTTTTTGATAGGTGTTAGTTGGTTGCAAAAAAAGAGAAAAGGCTTCGTTCACCGTCATTTTCCTAAAACTGAGGAAGTAGGAAACAAATGAATTTGTCTGTTACATCGAGACGACGTTCGATCGTTTCTGCATGGCTTTATTTCCAATTGCGTAAAAAGCACAACCGAAAAGAACGATAAAAAAGATGCATTGAAACAAGACGCTTCCACCAAATCCGCTAAAAATAGCACCACCAATCATCGGTCCAGCAAACCCTCCAAGTGACTGCAGTTGGTTCGCTCCGAAATAGGTTCCACGTTTACCATCTGGAGCAATCGCATCAATAAATACAGACGTGCTCGGAAAAATGAAGATTTCTCCTATCGTGACAATTACCATAGCAGCTATTAAGCCGGTAAAAGTACTTGCGAATCCAAACATTCCAAAACCTATTGCAAAAAGTAGACTACCAATCATCACAGTTCGAAGTACCGGCCATTTTTCAGAGAGAAGACCGAGCGGCAATTGAAGAATAACAACGATGATGGCATTGATTGCAATGAGCGTTGCAAACAAAGAAATTCCGTCTCCAAACGATTGTTCAATAAATTGCGGTAAATTCGAATCGATTTGTGAATACGAAAAGCTGATGAAAGTTCCACCAAGTATGAATAATAACAATACGCGATCTTTGGCAATCGCTTGGAATGCATCCATCATTTTTAATTGATTGACAGGAGTTACACGTGAAACAGGAAACTTGGAGAACATGATTACTAACGTGATGGCGTAAAGTAAATACATGCAACCTGTTAAAAAGAAAGGCATGGTGGAGTTATACTTTGCGACGTACACTCCGATCAAGGGACCAACAGCTGCGCCGATATTAATTGCCATATACCGTAGAGAAAAGACTCTTTTTTTCAATTCCTGCGTTGTTACATCCGCCATTAAAGCTTGAGAAGATGGTTCGAAAAAGGATCGGCAAATGCCGTTTACAGCATTTAGTGCCATGAATACATAAATGTGATCGGCAATGGAAAATCCGATATACACAAAAGCCCAGATAAATATGGAGCTTAACATGATCACTTTTCTTCCGAAGCGATCGGATAAATATCCTCCGATGAATCCTCCGAACATTCCGGTTAATCTCGAGAGTCCAATGGTAATACCGATTAGAATTGGATGAACGCCATGTGTATTGGATAAATAAAGTGCTAAAAATGGAAGTGCCATAAAACTCGCACCTCGTGCAAACATTGTTCCCAGTAGTAAAGTCCATACCATTGGATGAAATGCAAATTTGTTCAAGTCCATCCCTTCCTTCCAATGATTTTATCCTACCTGTAATGATAAACGCTGAAAAGAAGAAATTATGAAAGACTAGTGATAGGAAAAATGAATGAGTCAAAAAAATTTCTTACAAAAAAGACCAATATCCGTTACAATAAACTTAAAATCTTGACAGGGTGGTCATCCTTTTGGAACATCTCATCGTGAAAGTTGCAGACTTAAAGCTTGGCAATGAAATTGCAGAAGATATTTTTGCCAATACAAGTTTTCCGTTGATCAGAAAAGACACCAGAATAACTCGAGAGCACTTTCATGTGTTTCGAGCTTTTCATATTACAGAAGTTCCGGTTATCAATCGCGATCCATTTAATAAAGAAGAAGCAGAATTAGAAGAATCATCTACTGAGCCGAAGTTAAATGAAACACCAAATCTTAAATTGGTAGCTCATGACGTAGCAAATCTATATAAGTCATCGGTCGCTGATTACAAAAAAGAATTTACTAATTGGCAATCTGGAGCAAAAGTAGACGTGTCAAAAATACGTCAACTTGTCATTCCAATTGTGGAGAAAGTATTGAATCATCGTCAAATTGTGGCGATGTTAAATGATTTGTCGTCCGTTCGTGATTATACACATCATCATGCGATTGCATTGGGAATTATTGCAGGAAGCCTTGCAAAAAAACTCGGATACGATCACGGCCAAATCATGCAAATAGCCACAGCAGCAGCATTATCGGATTGTGGAATGTCGCGTATCACTAATCGAATTTTAGAAAAAAGTGAAGCTCTAACTCAGATGGAATTCAATGAAATAAAAAAACACACTATTTATGGTTACTCAATGGTGAAAGATTCTCCCCTACTTCGTCCAGAAATGAAGCTTGCTATTTTACAGCATCATGAACGTCTTGATGGAAGTGGTTATCCAAAAGGAGAAAAGATGGAGGACATTTCCATGGTCTCTCAAATAATTGCGGTGGCAGATATTTATCACGCAATGACTTCTGAAAGAATTTATCGTCCAAAGGCATCACCTTTTAAAGTATTGGAAATGATTCGAGAAGATGAATTCGGAAAGTTTAATATCCAAGTAGTTCAAGCGCTGATTTCGATTGTAGGTGATTTGCCAATAGGACTTCGAGTGGAATTGTCATCTGGAGAAACCGGCGAAGTAATTTTTAATCAACAAAATGTACCGACACGTCCAATGATTCGTTTATCCAATTCAGGAGAAATTTTGGACCTCTCTAAGAAAAGACAACTATATATAGAAAGAATTCTTGGATAAACTCTCACATATTGTGGGAGTTTTCTTTTTGAGGGAGAATTGAGTCTATTAGAAAATAGGAAGAATCATTTTTTGAAAACTTAAACTATGAAAAACTTCGAAAACGCTGTTGACTTTGCTATACAGCCTTGTTAAGATAAGAAAGTCGCCAAAACAGACGACACCATGAACCTTGAAAACTGAACAGCAAAACGTTAACTATAACAGTTTGTCGGTAACCGACCTCCGTCGGAGCCACAAACAAAACTTAGAAACTTTTGTTTCTATTTAAAATGGACATCATTAAGATGCCAGCAAACAGCATGAGCAATCATGCTCTCTATGATGGAGAGTTTGATCCTGGCTCAGGACGAACGCTGGCGGCGTGCCTAATACATGCAAGTCGAGCGGAAAGAAGAAGAAGCTTGCTTCTTCTGATTTTAGCGGCGGACGGGTGAGTAACACGTGGGCAACCTGCCCTGTAGATTGGGATAACTCCGGGAAACCGGGGCTAATACCGAATAATCCTTCGAATTTCATGATTTGAAGTTGAAAGACGGTCTCGGCTGTCACTACAGGATGGGCCCGCGGCGCATTAGCTAGTTGGTAGGGTAACGGCCTACCAAGGCGACGATGCGTAGCCGACCTGAGAGGGTGATCGGCCACACTGGGACTGAGACACGGCCCAGACTCCTACGGGAGGCAGCAGTAGGGAATCTTCCACAATGGACGAAAGTCTGATGGAGCAACGCCGCGTGAGTGAAGAAGGTTTTCGGATCGTAAAACTCTGTTGTGAGGGAAGAACAGGTAGGGGAGTAACTGTCCTTACTATGACGGTACCTCATTAGAAAGCCACGGCTAACTACGTGCCAGCAGCCGCGGTAATACGTAGGTGGCAAGCGTTGTCCGGAATTATTGGGCGTAAAGCGCGCGCAGGCGGTCCTTTAAGTCTGATGTGAAAGCCCACGGCTCAACCGTGGAGGGTCATTGGAAACTGGAGGACTTGAGTGCAGAAGAGGAAAGCGGAATTCCACGTGTAGCGGTGAAATGCGTAGAGATGTGGAGGAACACCAGTGGCGAAGGCGGCTTTCTGGTCTGTAACTGACGCTGAGGCGCGAAAGCGTGGGGAGCAAACAGGATTAGATACCCTGGTAGTCCACGCCGTAAACGATGAGTGCTAAGTGTTAGGGGGTTTCCGCCCCTTAGTGCTGCAGCTAACGCATTAAGCACTCCGCCTGGGGAGTACGGCCGCAAGGCTGAAACTCAAAGGAATTGACGGGGGCCCGCACAAGCGGTGGAGCATGTGGTTTAATTCGAAGCAACGCGAAGAACCTTACCAGGTCTTGACATCCCACTGACCGGCATAGAGATATGCTTTTCCCTTCGGGGACAGTGGTGACAGGTGGTGCATGGTTGTCGTCAGCTCGTGTCGTGAGATGTTGGGTTAAGTCCCGCAACGAGCGCAACCCTTGATCTTAGTTGCCAGCATTTAGTTGGGCACTCTAAGGTGACTGCCGGTGACAAACCGGAGGAAGGTGGGGATGACGTCAAATCATCATGCCCCTTATGACCTGGGCTACACACGTGCTACAATGGACGGTACAAAGGGTTGCGAACCCGTGAGGGGGAGCTAATCCCATAAAACCGTTCTCAGTTCGGATTGTAGGCTGCAACTCGCCTACATGAAGCCGGAATCGCTAGTAATCGCGGATCAGCATGCCGCGGTGAATACGTTCCCGGGCCTTGTACACACCGCCCGTCACACCACGAGAGTTTGTAACACCCGAAGTCGGTGAGGTAACCTTTTGGAGCCAGCCGCCGAAGGTGGGACAGATGATTGGGGTGAAGTCGTAACAAGGTAGCCGTATCGGAAGGTGCGGCTGGATCACCTCCTTTCTAAGGATAATTACGGAAGATGAACCTTCGGTTCATCGGTTAACGTTTTGCGTTCAGTTTTGAAGGTTCACAAGAAAAGCGGAATGAGGCATGATAGGCCGACTACCACTTTGGACCTGCGACTGCGTCATCTTGATGACGAGGGAGTAGGGAAAAGAGGTTGCGGACTGCCGAGTGAGCTAGACAGTGAAAACTTCAAACTTGTTCTTTGAAAACTGGATAAAACGACATTGAAAGCAACACATTGTAAGTAAGATTCAAGGTGAACAGTTTTTAAACTGTTTCCATGCAAGGCTTATTAACGGTTAAGTTAATAAGGGCGCACGGTGAATGCCTTGGCACTAGGAGCCGAAGAAGGACGGTACGAACACCGATATGCCTCGGGGAGCTGTAAGTAAGCATTGATCCGGGGATTTCCGAATGGGGAAACCCACTGTTTTTAATCGAGCAGTACGTTTACGTGAATTCATAGCGTAATCGAGGCACACCCAGGGAACTGAAACATCTAAGTACCTGGAGGAAGAGAAAGAAAAATCGATTCCCTGAGTAGCGGCGAGCGAAACGGGAAGAGCCCAAACCAAGAGGCTTGCCTCTTGGGGTTGTAGGACACTCAATACGGAGTTACAAAAGAACGGGGTAGGCGAAGCGATCTGGAAAGGTCCGCGAAACAAGGTAACAGCCCTGTAGTCGAAAGTTCGTTCTCTCCTGAGTGGATCCTGAGTACGGCGGAACACGTGAAATTCCGTCGGAATCCGGGAGGACCATCTCCCAAGGCTAAATACTCCCTAGTGACCGATAGTGAACCAGTACCGTGAGGGAAAGGTGAAAAGCACCCCGGAAGGGGAGTGAAAAAGATCCTGAAACCGTGTGCCTACAAGTAGTTAGAGCCCGTTAATGGGTGATAGCGTGCCTTTTGTAGAATGAACCGGCGAGTTACGATTGCGTGCAAGGTTAAGCTGAGAAGGCGGAGCCGTAGCGAAAGCGAGTCTGAATAGGGCGAATGAGTACGTAGTTGTAGACCCGAAACCAGGTGATCTACCCATGTCCAGGGTGAAGGTAAGGTAACACTTACTGGAGGCCCGAACCCACGCATGTTGAAAAATGCGGGGATGAGGTGTGGGTAGCGGAGAAATTCCAATCGAACCTGGAGATAGCTGGTTCTCTCCGAAATAGCTTTAGGGCTAGCCTCAAACGTGAGAATCCTGGAGGTAGAGCACTGTTTGGACTAGGGGCCCATCCCGGGTTACCGAATTCAGACAAACTCCGAATGCCAGAGATTTATGTTTGGGAGTCAGACTGCGAGTGATAAGATCCGTAGTCAAGAGGGAAACAGCCCAGACCACCAGCTAAGGTCCCCAAGTAATTGTTAAGTGGAAAAGGATGTGGCGTTGCTTAGACAACCAGGATGTTGGCTTAGAAGCAGCCATCATTTAAAGAGTGCGTAATAGCTCACTGGTCGAGTGACGCTGCGCCGAAAATGTATCGGGGCTAAACAATTCACCGAAGCTGTGGATTGACACCGTAGGTGTCAGTGGTAGGAGAGCGTTCTAAGGGCGTTGAAGCTAGACCGGAAGGACTGGTGGAGCGCTTAGAAGTGAGAATGCCGGTATGAGTAGCGAAAGACGGGTGAGAATCCCGTCCACCGAATGACTAAGGTTTCCTGAGGAAGGCTCGTCCGCTCAGGGTTAGTCGGGACCTAAGTCGAGGCCGATAGGCGTAGACGATGGACAACAGGTTGATATTCCTGTACCACCTCCCCGCCGTTTGAGTAATGGGGGGACGCAGTAGGATAGGGTAAGCGTGCCGTTGGTTGTGCACGTTCAAGCAGTGAGATGTGGAATGAGGCAAATCCCGTTCCTATAACATTGAGCTGTGATGACAAGGACCACTTGGTCTGGAGTTCCTGATTTCACACTGCCAAGAAAAGCCTCTAACGAGGCGGGAGGTGCCCGTACCGCAAACCGACACAGGTAGTCGAGGAGAGAATCCTAAGGTGATCGAGAGAACTCTCGTTAAGGAACTCGGCAAAATGACCCCGTAACTTCGGGAGAAGGGGTGCTCTATTAGGGTGTTAAAGCCCGAGAGAGCCGCAGTGAATAGGCCCAGGCGACTGTTTAGCAAAAACACAGGTCTCTGCAAAACCGTAAGGTGACGTATAGGGGCTGACGCCTGCCCGGTGCTGGAAGGTTAAGAGGAGTGCTTAGCGCAAGCGAAGGTGCGAATTGAAGCCCCAGTAAACGGCGGCCGTAACTATAACGGTCCTAAGGTAGCGAAATTCCTTGTCGGGTAAGTTCCGACCCGCACGAAAGGCGTAACGATCTGGGCACTGTCTCAACGAGAGACTCGGTGAAATTATAGTACCTGTGAAGATGCAGGTTACCCGCGACAGGACGGAAAGACCCCGTGGAGCTTTACTGTAGCCTGATATGGAATTTTGGTACAACTTGTACAGGATAGGTAGGAGCCTAAGAGCCCGGAGCGCCAGCTTCGGAGGAGGCGTCGGTGGGATACTACCCTGGTTGTATTGAACTTCTAACCCATACCCGTAAGCCGGGTAGGAGACAGTGTCAGGCGGGCAGTTTGACTGGGGCGGTCGCCTCCTAAAGTGTAACGGAGGCGCCCAAAGGTTCCCTCAGAATGGTTGGAAATCATTCGTAGAGTGTAAAGGCAGAAGGGAGCTTGACTGCGAGACCTACAAGTCGAGCAGGGTCGAAAGACGGGCTTAGTGATCCGGTGGTTCCGCATGGAAGGGCCATCGCTCAACGGATAAAAGCTACCCCGGGGATAACAGGCTTATCTCCCCCAAGAGTCCACATCGACGGGGAGGTTTGGCACCTCGATGTCGGCTCATCGCATCCTGGGGCTGTAGTCGGTCCCAAGGGTTGGGCTGTTCGCCCATTAAAGCGGTACGCGAGCTGGGTTCAGAACGTCGTGAGACAGTTCGGTCCCTATCCGTCGTGGGCGTAGGAAATTTGAGAGGAGCTGTCCTTAGTACGAGAGGACCGGGATGGACACACCGCTGGTGTACCAGTTGTTCTGCCAAGAGCATCGCTGGGTAGCTATGTGTGGACGGGATAAGTGCTGAAAGCATCTAAGCATGAAGCCCCCCTCAAGATGAGATTTCCCATTACGCAAGTAAGTAAGATCCCTCAAAGACGATGAGGTAGATAGGTTCGAGGTGGAAGCGTGGCGACACGTGCAGCTGACGAATACTAATCGATCGAGGACTTAACCAAAACGAGTGGAACGTCGCAAGACGTTTCCACCGAACGTGTTCTTTCAATGACGTTTATCCAGTTTTGAGTGAACAAACACTCTAACAAAATAATCCAGTGATTATGGCAAAGAGGTCACACCCGTTCCCATACCGAACACGGAAGTTAAGCTCTTTAGCGCCGATGGTAGTTGGGGGTTTCCCCCTGTGAGAGTAGGACGTCGCTGGGCTACTAAGGAATTCTTCTTATGAAGAGTTCCTTTTTTATTGGAGAAAAGTTCTTTTCAAAAAGGATGATTTTCGCACGCGAAAATCTATTAAATGTATCTATCAAGCTGGAACAGAATCGTATCAACACTATTCAAGAAATACGAAAAAGTAGCTCCTACAAGCGCGAAATCCCGTTCTATCGACAGCTAATCAGCCCATATCAGCACTTGTAGAGTATCTATCAGCAATAAATACCTTATATCGGCGCGTCAGCCCCAAGAGACGTTTTTCAACAACGCATAAGTCTACCAAACCTTAAAAAATATCACTCCTTGAATTCGTAGTTAGCAATGTACTAACTTCTCTAAACATATTTCGCAATCATATTTGTTGTATCCTTGCACTTTTCATTCTATGGTGGAATTAGTTATTTACCGAAAGGAATGGGAATGAAGATGACATCAATTTATGATTTTAGCGCAGTTCGTGCAGATGGAACGGAAGTAAATTTAAGTGAATTTAAAGGGAAACCAATGATTATTGTTAATACTGCTAGTAAGTGTGGGTTTGCTCCACAGTTTGAAGAATTGCAAAGTTTACATGAGCAATATAAAGAAAAAGGATTAGTCGTTCTTGGGTTTCCAAGTGATCAGTTCAGTAACCAAGAATTCGATAATATGGAGGAAACGATGCAGTTTTGCCAAATGAATTATGGCGTTTCGTTTCCAATGTTTAAAAAGGTGGATGTAAAAGGGAATGATGCACATCCTTTGTTTAAGTTTTTAGTATCGGAGAAAAAAGGATTGCTGACGGAAGATATTAAGTGGAACTTTACAAAGTTCTTGATTGATCCGGAAGGAAATGTAGTGAAGCGATATGCTCCGCAAACTTCTCCTAAAAAGATGGAAGAAGCAATCACGAATTATTTGTAGGAAAAATCGGAATACTCTTTCTTCTGTTGATTTCTTGACACTCTATATTTGCGCTGATAACCTTACAATAATATTTAGCAGCATAGGAGGAGTCGTGTACCATGTGGGAGTCGAAATTTGTAAAAGAAGGATTAACTTTTGATGATGTTTTACTAGTGCCAGCGAAGTCGGAAGTATTGCCAAAAGATGTGAATTTGTCGGTTCAATTAACGGAAAAAATTACCTTAAATATACCGATTATTAGTGCTGGAATGGATACGGTAACAGAAGCAAAAATGGCGATTTCCATGGCTCGACAAGGTGGGCTTGGAATTATTCATAAAAATATGAGTATGGAAGAGCAAGCTGAGCAAGTTCAAACGGTTAAACGTTCTGAAAATGGTGTCATCACTGATCCATTTTACTTAACTCCTCAACATCAAGTATATGACGCAGAACATTTAATGGGAAAATACCGTATTTCCGGTGTTCCGATTGTCAATTCAATGGAAGATCAGAAATTAGTGGGTATTTTAACGAATCGTGATTTACGTTTCATTCAAGATTACTCGTTAAAAATCGAAGAAGTGATGACGAAAGAAAAATTAATTACGGCTGCTGTTGGAACAACGCTTGATGATGCAGAAAAAATTCTTCAGCAATATAAAATTGAAAAACTTCCAATCGTGGATGAAGATGGAACGCTAAAAGGGTTAATTACCATTAAAGACATTGAGAAGGTAATTGAATTTCCAAATGCGGCTAAAGATAGCTATGGACGACTATTAGTAGGTGCAGCAGTTGGTGTGACGTCTGATTCGTTAAAACGTGTAGAACACTTAGTAAAGGCTGGTGTGGATGTCATCGTGATTGATACGGCTCACGGACATTCGCAAGGGGTTTTAGATACTGTTCGCGCCATTCGTGAAGCGAACCCAGATTTAGATATTATTGCTGGAAATGTTGCGACTGCAGAAGGAACGAAAGCGTTAATCGATGCAGGTGTAGATGTCGTGAAAGTCGGTATCGGACCAGGCTCTATTTGTACGACTCGCGTGGTTGCTGGAGTTGGTGTACCACAGATTACTGCCGTATACGATTGTGCTACGGAAGCTCGTAAGCATGGCAAGACGATTATTGCAGACGGAGGAATTAAATACTCCGGAGATATCGTGAAAGCTCTGGCTGCGGGTGGACATGTCGTTATGTTAGGTAGTTTACTTGCCGGAACGACGGAAAGCCCTGGGGAGACAGAGATTTTCCAAGGTCGCCGTTTTAAAGTATATCGTGGAATGGGTTCTGTTGGAGCGATGGAAAAAGGCTCGAAAGATCGCTATTTCCAAGATGATGCGAAAAAATTAGTGCCGGAAGGTATTGAAGGTCGTCTTGCTTATAAAGGTCCTTTATCCGATACTATTCATCAGTTAGTTGGGGGTATCCGTGCCGGAATGGGATACTGTGGAACTAAAGATTTACAGGACTTACGTGAGAATGCACAATTCATTCGCATGACGGGAGCAGGGCTACGAGAAAGCCACCCGCATGATGTTCAGATCACGAAAGAAGCTCCAAATTATTCTATTTCATAAATAATCCGAAACTTTAGCACCTGTTTTGCGTCTAGTTATTAGGCAAAATGGGTGCTTTTTTCTATGTGTAGTGCCCGTCCTCGCAATTCTGTGCTAAAATGAGCAGTGGAAATGAAATAGAGAATGTTGGAGGTTCTAGTATTGAAAACAGCAAAGAATGCTTTTATTCGCTTTGCGTTATTACCTGCTCTTGTATTGAGCATGTTTGTGATGCAGCCAAAAGGAACAGAAGCAGCAGATAACTTAAATTTATTAGTCGACGGTGCTATTTTAATTGACGCGGATTCCGGAAAAATTCTATATGAGCAAAATGCAGCGACACCACTTGGTATCGCAAGTATGACAAAGATGATGACAGAGTATCTTTTGTTTGAAGCAATTGAAGAAGGAAACGTGACGTGGGATCAACAGTATTCCGTAACGGATTATACATATAAAATTTCGCAAGATCGTGTGTTAAGTAACGTTCCATTGCGTCGTGATGGAACGTATACCGTGCAAGAATTATATGAAGCAATGGCGATTTATTCGGCCAATGCTGCAACGATTGCAATTGCCGAAACAATTGCAGGAACCGAAACGCAGTTTGTAAAGATGATGAATGAAAAAGCAGAAGAGTTAGGGCTAGAAGATTACCGGTTCGTTAACTCAACTGGTTTAAGTAATACTGACTTACAAGGCATGCATCCAGATGGTACAAAACCAGAAGATGAGAATGTCATGTCTGCACGTTCCACTGCGAAGCTTGCGTACCGTTTGTTAAAGGACTATCCAGAAGTGTTGGATACAACGCAAATTCGTACGAAGCAATGGGTAGAAGGTACAAAAATGGACAACTGGAACTTCATGTTACCAGGTGCAGTGTTTGAGTATAAAGGCGCTGTAGTAGATGGACTGAAAACAGGTACGACAAACTTTGCTGGTCATTGTTTCACAGGAACTGCGAAAAAAGGGGACATGCGCTTAATCGCGGTTGTTATGAAAGCGGTAGATAGTAAAGGTGTTGGTTCGTATAAAGCTCGTTTTGATGCGACTGCTGCACTTTTCAATTACGGATTTTCTCAATTTTCGAAAGAGGAATTAGTTCCTGCAGGATATACGTTTGAGAAACAAAAAACGATTCCAGTAATTAAGGGAAAAGAAGATAAAGTAAAAATTGCGGTGAAAGATCCAATTGAAATGGTTATTAAGACAAGTGAAAAAGATATGTATCAAGCCGTTTTTGAGAAAGATAGTAAGAAGTTAAAAGATGGAGCTTTGGAAGCAGATGTAAAAGAAGGTACAGTAGTAGGTTCCGTGAACCTTGAAAAAGCGGAAGGAGAAGACTACGGTTTTGTTAGCGATCAAGATGCTATTTCGTCTGTTGTAACGACGGAAGCGGTAGAGCGCGCAAACTGGTTCTCTCTAACTATGCAAGGCATTGGGCATTTCTTCAGTAATCTATTTGGTGGAGCTAAAGATTTTGTCGTAGGTTTGTTTTAAGTGATAAAACCGAAAGTCTAAAGAGGAAAACTCTTTATGGACTTTCGGTTTTTTGCTTTTTAGGGATGTTCCAAACGCGAAACAGTTCGTCGATGGAATGTGGAATCATTTCTATAGGTATTCCTCCAAAGCCTAACAAAAATTGGGGAGAATCTGTTAATCGAGAGGTTTTCCGAAATTGATGCATTGCAGCGATAAAAATATCATTATTAAGTGCTTGATCAAGCAATGTCTCTTCTGAGACGTTTGTCGAAATGGTGATCACGATATGCATACCAGATTGTTCACCGCTAAATTGTACAATAGGGGAATAATGCGACAACGTTGCGAGCACCACATGCAGTTTTTTCCGGTAGGTTGCCCGCATTTTGTTTAGGTGTTTGGAAAAATGCCCATCTCGCATAAATGCCGCTACCAATTGTTGATCCATTCGAGGAACGGTACAAGAGTAAGAAGAAAATAACTCTTCAAATTGCCCTACCAACTTCATTGGTAACACGGCATAGGCAATCCGCAAAGAAGGCATCAATGATTTAGAAAAGGTACTTAGATAGATAACGCTCCCTGCTCGATCCATACCTTGTAGGGAAGGAATAGGCAACCCTTCGTAGCGAAATTCACTATCAAAGTCATCTTCCATAATGTAGCGGTTCTCGCCGTTTAGTGCCCAGTTCAACAGCTGTGTTCGTCGGTTAACAGGTAAAACAGCTCCTGTTGGAAACTGATGAGATGGTGTGACGTAACAGACAGAAGCAGACGAGTTTTCTAATTTCTCCACGTCAATTCCGTCTTCATCCACAGGAATAGCAATTGTTTGAATACCGTTGTTTTCAAATATACGCTCCGTCATGGCATATCCAGGGTCCTCTAACGCAACGATTGCTTGTGGATGAAGTAAAGAAATTAGTTGGGGAAGTAGTTGTTCCGTTCCTGAGCCGATCACGATTTGATCCGCATGACAACGTACTCCACGTGAGGTATACAAATAAGCCGCTATTTCTTGTCGAAGTTCACTATCTCCCTTTGAATCCCCGGTCAATAAATACTCTTGGAAGGTTTCATCCCAAAGTTCTTTCGCATATTTCCTCCACGTTCCATATGGAAAATACATCGTATCAATCGCAGCGGAAGAAAAATTAATTCGAAAGGACTTCCGCTCTGGGGTGGGACGAGCAGCTTCTTCTGTTCCGTTTTCGATGTATGCTAATTCCTTTACATTTTCTACGTAATATCCCCTGCGACTAATCGCCGTGACATACCCTTCTGCGACTAATTGTCCATAAGCTAATTCCACCGTTGTTTGGCTGATGGAAAGATACTCCGATAATTTTCGTTTCGCAGGAAGTCTACTTCCAATTGGCAGTTCTTTGTCGAGGATTGCTTGTTTGATATTTGTGTAAAGCTGCTCATACAAAGGAGTGCTAGATGCTTTATGTAAATGAATAAACCGTAAATCCATCTTATCTTCTCCTTTATTGAAGACCTATTCACAACTTGAATCAGATCCTTGATATGTCTAAGTATACTGAAAGAAAGGGTTCAACTCTAGTTGTGTGAAAGGAGTTTTTACGGTTAAAAAGATCGATGAACATTCTACTAATTGTGTCCAATTTACTTACCTATTGTTGGCAACTAATAAAATTATTGGTCAATATTCCCATTTCATCCTACAAAAAATACTGTAAGTTTCCTATATATTCTGAATATTAAAAAAGGTATTATTCTAATCAGTCGATATAATTCGGCGGATTACTAGATTAGAGGAGTGAAGTTTAGTGAAGAAGAAAAAATCAGTAGCAGTAGGATTAGCAGCAACCTTGGCTTTCTCAGCATTTACCCCGGTATTAGCAGCAGAGAACCCAGCAGGAGCAGAGAAGGTTTCGTATAATGCATATTCGAAAGCACCTAATTTTGTTTCGGGTAAACTTTCCGCAGCATCGAGCAAATCCGCAAAAGAAATCGTATTCGAATATTTAGCAAAGTCTGAGTCCACGTATCATTTTGGACAAGATATCGCGAAAAGTGTCAAAGTATTAAGTGAAGAAAAAGACGAGTTAGGATTCACACATGTTAAATTACAACAAGTACATAAGGGAGTTCCTGTTTACGGAGCGATTATCTCTGGACATGTTGATCAAAACGGTGTGTTACTAGCAGTTTCTGGAGAAATCGTTCCAAATCTTCCAACCAAAAAAGCATTGCAAAACAGCACTCGCGTTAAAAAAGAGGAGGCTGTACAAACTGCGTTAGCGGATTTATCGGCGAAAATTGGAGGAGCGCCAGAGCTTGAAAAAGCAGCAAAACCTGCGTTTGTCATTTATGCTAAGGAAGGAAATGTTTCATTCGCCTATGAAGTAGAGTTTGAGTTCTTGTATCCTGAAGCAGGAAACTATCATTATTTTGTAGATGCTACTACTGGTGCCATTTTAGAATCGTATAATCAGATTCATGAAGCAAAACCAACTGCTGGACCAACGCAGTTAACTGGGACAGACACGATCGGTTCTGGTAAAGGGGTGCTTGGTGACACGAAAACATTTAACACGTTAACCAATTCTGACGGCAACTATTTAGTGGATCGTACGAGAGGGAATGGTATTTTCACGTATGATGCATCAAATCGTACACGTACACCAGGAAGTCTATGGTTAGATGCTGACAATGTCTTGAATGCGTCATATGATGCCCCGGCAGTAGATGCACATAGCTATGCTGCTCAAACGTATGATTATTATCAAGATGTGTTTAACCGAAATAGTTATGATGGAAAAGGAGCAAAATTAGTATCAACCGTTCACTATAGTCGAAGCTATAACAATGCGTTTTGGAGTGGATCACAAATGGTCTATGGTGACGGTGATGGTTCGACATTTATCCCGCTATCTGGTGCACTCGATGTCATTGCGCACGAGTTAACACACGCAGTGACGGATACAACGGCGGATTTAGTGTATCAAAACGAGTCTGGTGCGATTAATGAATCGATTTCCGATATTTTCGGAACATTAGTAGAATATCATTTCAATAACAATCCAGACTGGTTGATTGGAGAAGATATTTATACTCCGACAAAATCAGGAGATGCTTTACGCTCGATGGCTGATCCAACCATAAATGGAGATCCAGATCATTATTCTAAACGCTATATCGGAACATCTGATAACGGTGGGGTTCACTGGAACAGCGGAATTTCGAACAAAGCTGCGTACTTACTTGCAAATGGTGGAACGCATTACGGAGTAAACGTGACTGGAATTGGCAATAAAAAAGCGGGAGATATTTATTACCGTACATTAACTGTTTACTTAACTCCGAATTCAACATTCAGCCAATACCGCGCTGCAGCAGTTCAAGCGGCGAGTGACTTATTTGGTGCATCAAGTAGCGAAGTAGCAAGTGTGAAAGCGGCATTTACAGCAGTAGGCGTTCAATAAACACTTGCGAAAATTTTCGTCGTGTAGTAAAGTAGTGTAAATTTCACATGAAATACGATGACGAGAACTAGTAACGAGGAATGTTTTTTCTAGAGAACTGACGGTTGGTGCAAGTCAGTAAAAACACTTGTGAATCCATCTCTGAGTAGCGCAGCTGAACGATTTATCGCTAGGTTGCAGCCGGTTGTAACAGGCCGTTATGAAACAAGCGGATAAACAGTACTGTTTATCAATTTGGGTGGTATCGCGGGTATGCTCTCGTCCCTTTTTATAAGGGACGAGGGCTTTTTTTATTCCCAAAATGTTTCGTCATCGTACAACTAAGGAGGAAAGCACATGTTAGATGTAAAACGCATTCGAGAAAATTACGAAGAAGTGAAAAAGGTGTTAGAAACGCGAGGAGAAGATTTAGGAACGTTCGACCAATTCGAAACGCTTGATACGAAACGTCGTGAATTGATTGCAAAAACAGAAGTGCTAAAAGCGGAACGAAATGAAGTGTCAGGACAGATTGCACAAATGAAGCGCAACAAGGAAAATGCAGATGATGCAATTCTCCGTATGCGTGAAGTTGGAGATGAAATTAAGGCAATTGACGAGGAGTTACGTGAAGTAGAAGAGAAATTTACGGATATGATGATGCGTTTACCGAACATTCCACATGAGAGTGTACCAGTTGGTGACTCAGAGGACGATAACGTCGAAGTACGCACGTGGGGAGAAACGCCAACATTTGACTTTGAAGCGAAACCACACTGGGATATTGCGACGGATCTTCAAATTGTCGATTTCGAGCGTGCAGCGAAAACTACTGGAAGCAGATTCTTGTTTTACCGCGGTTTAGGTGCAAGACTTGAACGTGCATTGATGAACTTCATGCTCGATTTGCATACCGAAGAGCACGGATATGAAGAAATGTTGCCGCCATATTTAGCGAATCGTGCTAGTCTAACAGGAACTGGGCAATTACCGAAATTTGAAGAAGATGCTTTCTTAATCGAGAAAGAGGATTTCTTCTTAATCCCTACTTCTGAAGTAACGGTAACGAACTTCTTCCGTGACGAAATTCTAGATGGTGATATGTTGCCAAAAGGATTCGCAGCATTTAGTGCGTGTTTCCGTTCAGAAGCAGGATCTGCCGGACGAGACACGCGTGGGTTAATTCGCCAGCATCAGTTCAACAAAGTGGAAATGGTACGCTTTGTGCATCCAGAAAAATCATATGATGAATTAGAAAAGTTAACTGGTCATGCTGAAAAAGTTCTACAATTGCTTGGTCTTCCATACCGAGTATTAAAAATGTGTACTGCCGATTTAGGATTTACTGCAGCGAAAAAATACGATGTGGAAGTGTGGATACCAACACAAAATATGTATCGTGAAATTTCTTCTTGTAGTAACTTCGAAGACTTCCAAGCACGTCGTGCGAATATTCGTTTCCGTAGAGAAGCGGGAGGAAAAGTGGAGTATGTGCATACATTAAACGGAAGTGGTCTTGCGATTGGTCGTACAGTAGCGGCTATTTTAGAAAATTACCAACAAGCAGATGGATCTGTTGTGATTCCAGAAGTGTTACGTCCGTATATGGGTGGAAAAGAAGTCATTAAGTAAGCGAAAAGAAGCTAGGACATTACTAGCATTATGTCTTGTTCTCGACCAACCGTCGAAAGTGTCGCAGGTGGCGCTTTCAAGAACATGGATGTTCGCATGCCGAAATACGACATGGATGTCGTGTCTTTTCGGCCATAAGGCGGCACGAACTCAACTAATTCACTTCGACTGCGGTCGAAGCGAATGGATTTTCGTGTCGTACTGATCGCCCAGGAGTCGCACCTACTCTACACTTTCGACTTTTTCATAATAGAGGGCTCGAGAACATCCCGCCTGATAGTGGGGATGCACGAGTCCTCTGTTTTTGTTCCACAAAAAAGAACACTTCTGATTCAATTAAGTTACTAAGCAAAATTCATATCGAAAGAAGTGTTCTTATAGTTAAAGATCATATGATGAATCAACTCATTTTATCTTTAGATGTAGAAGTTACATTAAAAGAAAATGATATCGTCTTCACCATCAACCGTCTGGTTGAGAGCAGTCTAGAAGATGCTTCGATGCCTTCAGCCGTCAACCTACAATAATACACCAAAGAATGGGAGGAAATCTAAAGATCCTTTGGCTTTTTAACCAAAATGAGCAGTCCGTTTTAAACGGACTGCTCATTTTAGTTCAGAGACTAGTTATGTCCCTGCCTCTTCTTTTTTTGCTCGCGTAGTTGGCGGAAAAAGGAAGTTAAAATGGACCCAGTTTCATCCTCTAGAACTCCCGCTGTTACGGTACATTCGTGATTGAATCTAGAATCGTTCAATAAGGAATAAAGGGAATGAACGCAACCTGCTTTCGGATCCGTCGCCCCGTACACAACCCGAGGAATGCGGGATTGTAAAATAGCCCCAGCACACATCGGACAAGGCTCTAAGGTCACATACAAGGTCGTATTTTCTAAACGCCAGCTACTTAACTCTTCACACGCCTGTTCGATAGCGAGTAGTTCTGCATGCGTCGTCGCGCGTTGTGTTGTTTCGCGCAGGTTGTGCGCTCTAGCGATAATGCGGTCATCTTTCACGATAATAGCGCCAATAGGTACTTCGCCTAATGCGCCAGCTTTTTCTGCTTCAAAAAGCGCTTGCTGCATATAGTGTTCATCGAGTGTTCGTGTCATTGTATTCTCTCCTTGCCAATAGTGTATCACGGAAGACTCCATTTCTTTCGACTTAATTGTCTTAAAATGTCTATTTTTCGACAGACTCCTATGATAAAATGAAGGACATTGACTGATTAGAATTTATTCAAGGGGGAACTTCTGATGCCGATTCCATTTATAACGGTTGAAGGTCCGATTGGCGTCGGAAAAACATCGTTGTCAAAAGCCATTGCAGATGCAAATCACTTTCATTTATTGAAAGAAATCGTGGATGAAAATCCATTTTTGAATAAATTTTACGAAGATATTGAAGAGTGGAGTTTCCAAACAGAGATGTTCTTTCTTTGTAACCGGTACAAACAATTAGGGGATATTCAAACGAAATTCATCTCCCATGATCAACCGGTTGTTGCAGACTATCATATTTTCAAAAACCTCATCTTCGCAAAACGCACGTTACCAGCTGAAGAATATGCCAAATATCATGCGATTTACTCGATTCTTACCGCTGATATGCCACGTCCTAACATGGTAGTGTATCTTCATGCGAGTTTAGATACACTCATGAAACGAATTGCATTACGTGGTAGGGAATTTGAAAAAATGATTACGGCAGATTATATGGAACAGTTATCCGCTGATTACCATACCTTCATCCAACATTTTGAAGAAACACATCCGGATATCCCTGTCTTGCGATTTAATGGAGACGAGATTGATTTTGTTCAAAACAAAGGTGATTTAGCATTTATTTTAGAAGAAGTAAACAAAACGTTGAATAAAAGGAGTCTCCACGCATGAATTTACGAGAAAAATACGGCATTCCACAAAATGCTGTCATCACCATCGCAGGTACAGTTGGTGTAGGAAAATCGACCATGACAAAAGCATTAGCAGAGGCGTTAGAATTTCGCACATCCTTTGAAAAAGTGGATGCGAATCCATATTTAGATCGTTTCTACGATGATTTCAAAAAATGGAGCTTCCATTTACAGATATATTTCTTAGCGGAACGTTTTAAGGAACAAAAGCGTATTTTTGAATATGGTGGGGGATTCATTCAAGACCGTTCGATTTATGAAGATACCGGTATTTTTGCAAAAATGCATATGGAAAAAGGTACGATGGAAGCGACAGATTATGAGACGTATACGAGCTTATTTGATGCGATGGTGATGACGCCATACTTCCCTCATCCTGACTTACTTATTTACCTAGACGGTTCCATTGAGGATATCTTATCGCGCATTCAACTTCGTGGTCGTCCAATGGAACAATCGACACCAGTGGAATATTGGTATGAAATGCATGAGCGATATGAAAACTGGATCAATAATTTTAATGCATGCCCAGTGTTACGTTTAGATATTAAAGAATATGATTTGATGAAAAATCCGGAAACAGTGGAACCAATTATCGAAAAAATTGGCTCATTTTTAACTCAAACGGCTGTTTTACGTAAATAATAGAAACGCTTCTTGCTATTGCCAGTGAAAAGGCGATAAGCAAGAAGCGTTTTTCATTTATAAAATAAGAAATAACAAAAAAGGCACCTCCTAAGAGGTACCTTCAAAATATTCAGACACATTTCGCTTGAAGAAAATTCGTTACAGAAGCAACGAATCAATCCCCATATATATGCGCGTGTTTGTTGAAAAAATGGAGGAGGAAGAGGGATTCGAACCCCCGCGCGGTATGACCCGCCTGTCGGTTTTCAAGACCGATCCCTTCAGCCAGACTTGGGTATTCCTCCGTGTCAACAAAATATAATTTATCATGTGAGGAATTAAGTGTCAACAATTTTTGTGAAAAAACTTTTCGATGCTGCGATTTGATTTTTCTACGTGGCTTTCGTATACTAATTAATGCCGTGCTAGGTGGGAAGGTAGCGGTGTCTTGTAACTCGCAATCCGCTCTAGCGAGACTGAACTCCTTCTCTGAGGCGATTAGATATGTAGGGTCTGACTTATGCACGTAGTGTTGACGTCTGGGTCCTGCGCAATGAGTACCCATGAACCATGTCAGGTCCGGAAGGAAGCAGCATTAAGTGGTTTTTCTCATGTGCCGCAGGGTTACCTTCACTGAGCTAACGACATATGTAGCGCTTATGTTCTTTCGACGAAGGAAGGTGCACGGCATTTAAATTATCTGGTAAAGCATTTGTTCTTAGCCGAACAAATGCTTTTTTATGTTATACTAAGTAAGTTGAAATAATAGCTAGTAGAAGGAGAGAGAATCGTTGGCATATCAAGCTTTTTATCGTGTTTATCGGCCGCAGACGTTTGAAGAGATGTCGGGTCAAGTACATGTGAAACAGACATTGCAAAATGCTCTCCTTTATCAAAAAACAACCCATGCATATTTGTTTTCTGGACCACGAGGGACTGGAAAAACAAGTGCAGCGAAAATATTTGCGAAAGCATTGAATTGTGAAAATCGTCAAGGCGCTGAGCCGTGTAATGAATGCTCGTCCTGTGTTGGGATTATGGATGGATCGAATACCGATGTCATTGAATTCGATGCTGCCTCTAATTCTCGTGTGGAAGAAATTCGGGACATTATAGAACGTGTGCATTACGCGCCTTCTAGCTCTAAATATAAAGTGTATATCATTGATGAAGTGCATATGTTATCCAATAGTGCATTTAATGCCCTATTGAAAACGTTAGAAGAACCTCCAGCGCACGTGATCTTCATTTTAGCAACGACCGAACCACATAAATTACCTTTGACGATTATCTCGCGCTGTCAACGGTTTGATTTTAAGCGCATTTCGTCTGCGGAAATTGTCGATCGTATGAAAACTATTTTGATGGATTCAGACATTCCGTATGATGAAACTGTTTTGAAAGTAGTTGCACAAGCTGCCTCTGGTGGAATGCGAGATGCTCTAAGTATGCTCGATCAAGTAGTGTCGTTTAGTTCGGGTCAAATGTCGATGGAAGATGCATTGTTAGTGACAGGTTCTATTGGGCAGGAAGTCTTTTTTGATATCTCGGAGGCTTTATTGCAAAAAGAAATAGGCAATGTTTTGACACTCGTGGATCAGTTAGTGAGAGACGGTAAAGATCCGGTTCGACTAACAGAAGATTTCATCACTTTCTTTCGAGATTTGTTGGTAATCAAAACTGCTCCTTCCTTAGATGAATTATTAGAACTCGCGACAGCAGAAGAAAAGTTCCAGCAACTTGCGGAAAGCTTTCCAGCAGAAACCCTCTATTCGTATATCGAGATTCTGTCACATGCTAGTCAAGAAATGCGATACTCGAACCATGCGAAAGTGTATTTAGAGACGGCTATGTTGAAAATGTCGCAAACCGCAAGTATGGAAAGTGGAAAAACAACCGCTGTAGAAGTTCAGCCATTTCTTGAAAAGATTCAACAGCTTGAAAAGAAATTTAATTTACTAGAAGAACAAGTGCGAAAGGGTGTGCCAACTGGAACGGTTGCTACGCCTGCTGCTTCAAAACCTCGACAATCACGCGGGAATTCACGAACGAAGTTTAATGTACCAACTGGACGCATCATAGAGGTTTTAAAGACCGCAACAAAAGATGATATTCAAGTCGTCAAAAGTAGTTGGGCTCACTTACTACAAAGTATGCCTAAATCTCACTCTGCACTTTTACATGAAGCAGAGCCAGTAGCGGCATCTCCGACTAGTTTTGTGTTAAAATTCACCTATGACATACACTGTCAGATGGCAGCGGACAATCAATCATTTACAAGCAGCTTTGGTGAATTAAGCCAGCAACATTTAGGGAAAGTGTACGATGTACTCTTTGTCCCGGAAGAAGAGTGGCTAAAAATACGGGAAGAATTTATCCGTAGTAAAGGGAAGCTTTCCGTTAATGATTTACCTAGTGAAACTGAACAAGCTGCAGAGCAATTGATGGACTTTCTTCACGAACAAGAGAAGGAAGAAGACCCGCTTGTTACAGAAGCAGAAAAACTATTTGGAAAAGATTTCGTCGAAGTACACGACGACTAACTAAGGAGGAAACACAATGCGTGGTGGAATGGGAAATATGCAAGGTATGATGAAACAAATGCAAAAAATGCAAAAGCAAATGGCGCAAGCTCAAGAAGAACTTGCGGAACAACGCTTTGAAGGAGTAGCTGGTGGCGGAGTGGTGAAAGTAACTGTTTCAGGTCACAAGCAAGTATTAGAAGTAGCGTTAGATCCATCCGTAGTAGATCCAGAAGATGTAGAAATGCTACAAGATTTAATCGTTATCGCAACGAATGAAGCAATGAAAAAAGCAGAAGATACAGCGAACTCCACGATGGGACAATTCACGAAAGGATTGAACCTCCCTGGCATGTTCTAGGAGGAATATACATGCACTATCCTGAACCAATTGCAAAACTGATTGATAGTTTTATGAAATTGCCAGGTATCGGGCCGAAAACAGCGGCTCGACTGGCGTTTTTTGTGTTATCGATGAAAGAAGACACCGTTCTTTCATTCGCCAAAGCATTAGTTGATGCGAAACGAAACTTGCACTACTGCTCTATTTGCGGTCATATAACGGATGTTGATCCGTGCCAAATATGTTCGGATCACAGCCGTGATGATTCTTTGATATGTGTCGTGCAAGATCCGAAAGACGTTATTGCGATGGAGAAAATGCGCGATTATCGCGGTAAATACCATGTGTTACATGGGGCAATTTCTCCAATGGACGGCATTGGGCCAGAGGATATTAATGTTCCGCCATTGTTAAAAAGACTCCAAGATGAAACAGTCATGGAGTTAATCCTTGCAACAAACCCAACCATTGAAGGGGAAGCAACCGCGATGTACATTTCTCGTTTAGTCAAGCCTTCTGGCATTCGCACTACTCGAATTGCGCACGGTCTTCCAGTTGGTGGAGATTTAGAGTATGCAGACGAAGTTACGTTATCAAAAGCGCTTGAAGGCAGAAGAGAGCTGTAAGGAGAGAACAGGATGTTTTTCAAGAAGAATAAATTGAAAAAAGAATTCGATCAAAAGTTAATCTCCTTAATGCGTTCGACGAATGAGGAATGGCACCAATCGATCCGTGTGGAAGAACTTTTAGACGATTACGACT